>JAXMBH010000064.1:0-2353 GCA_046349975.1 Pirellulales bacterium | reverse complement strand
CCGACCCAATTGCGGATCGTCTGCGCCGAGCACGGGAACTCGCGGGACAGCTCCGCCGGGTTGCGCCCGGCGCGCACCAGTTCGACCATCTGCTGGCGGAATTCAGGGGAATACGGGGGACGTGTTTTCGGCATCGTGGACTCCTTGCGGCCAAAGGATGATGTGTCCACGAAAGCGGGTCAACTCCAACTCCAGTTGTGCGACCTGCCGCTTCAATTCCGCAACTTCGCGGCGTTGCCGAATGGCCGCCTTCTTCGTCGGCTCGATCTGGCTTCGACTCTCCTTGCGGGAAAGCCTGATGATTTCTTCCTTGAGTACGCTTCCGATGTTCGGCATGTCCGTCCTAAGTGAGTGCGGCCGCCCGCACTCTACCAAAATTGGAGCCTCTGTCGGCCCCGCGGCATCGCCGGGCGCACAGCACCGAAAAATTGCTGCTCAATCGAGCAAGAGTCTTCGCGCCACAGCGCCGGTCTTCCCGACCAGCTTTCGTTTCTCCGCAGCAGGCAGTCTCTTTATCGCCGCCTCCAGTCGCGCTGCCACCGACTGATTCGGGCAGGCGAATTTGGTGAGAAGCCGACGCGGGGGATTTGCGCGCGTGTAGCGAGCCCCTGTGCCGGCCAAGTGCTGCGCGTACCGTGCCGCAACGTCAATCGCGATCCCGGTGTAGATCGAGCCGCTGCGGCACAGAATCAGGTACACGTACCAGCGATTGGCCGCCCGCTCTCGGGCCGCTCGCGACCGAGGCGATGGGGTTGGCATGTGCCGGATCTTAGGGCCCTCTGGGGCGATCACGTCTGCGGACACTCCCATCGCCATTTCGTCTTTGCATAGCAAACCGGCCCTCTACCGGGGGAATGGAGTTCAGGTACGCGCGCTGCGCGAGACTACCTCGCCGACGAGCCGGCCTTGGCGATCGAGGTGTCGCTGGCGGCGCCGCACTGGATCTCGGACGGTCATGGCTACGACCTCACTGGCCCGCACGTGCAAGAGCCTGTCCGGTATGTCCAGAAAGGCTCGCGGTGACCTGCCCGACTTTTTCGAACGGTTGATTTCTGGAAAGATGGCTCTCCGACGCAAAGGAAGAGCCGATGAGGAAGAGCCGATTCACCGACGAGCAGATGGTCGCCATTCTGCGCGAGGCGGACCGAACCTCGGTCGCCGAGGCCGCCAAGAAGAGCAAGGTCAGCGAGCAGACGATCTACACCTGGCGCAAGCACTTCGGTCAGCTTGAACCGTCCGACGTGAAGCGGCTCAAGGCGCTGTCGACCGAGAACGCCAAGCTCAAGAAGTTGCTGGCCGAGCGTGACCTCGAGATCGAGGTCATGAAGGAGATCAATCGAAAAAAATGGTGAGCCCGCAGGGGCGTCGCGAACAGTGTGCCTACGCCTGCGGGCGAGGCATCCCGAAGCGACGGGCCTGCGGGCTGATCGGCATGGCCCGCTCGACCTTGTCCTACGAGCTGCGGCAGCCGGCGAAGGACGCCCCCGTGATGGCGGCCATGAAGCGGCTCTCATCGCAGTACCCACGCTATGGCTATCGCCGCATTCGGATCTTCCTGCGCCGGGAGGGCTTGGCCATGAGCCCCGCACGGGCCGAACGGCTGTGGCGTAAAGCCGGGCTGCAGCTGCCCCGGCGTCGGCCGCGGCGTCGCCTGGCCACCGCCCGGCCCAGGCCGTTGCCGCCGCGCGCCGCCAACCATGTCTGGGCTTACGACTTTGTCTTCGACGCCTGCGCCAACGGGCAGCAGATCAAATGCCTGACGGTGGTCGACGAGTTCACCCACGAATGTCTGGCCATCGACGTGGCCGGCAGCATTCGCTCCAGTCGCGTGATCGAAGTGCTGAGCCGCTTGATGAGCGTCCACGGCGCACCGGCGTACCTGCGCTCGGACAGTGGGCCCGAGTTCGTCAGCCACGCCATCTTGCAGTGGCTGAGCGCCAATCGCATCGACACCGCGGTCATCGACCCCGGCAAGCCGTGGCAGAACGGCACCAACGAATCGTTCAACGGCAAGTTCCGCGACGAGTGTCTGAGTCTCGAGTGGTTCCGTAGCCGCCGCGAAGCGAGCGTCATCATCGAAGCGTGGCGGCGGCATTACAACGCCGTGCGCCCACACCAAAGCCTGAACTACTTGACCCCCACTGAATTCAAGCAGCAACATCCGTCGCAACTCGCCGTTCAACCCCGAGCCATTTCCCAGGAATAAAGCGTTCGAAATTCCCAAGGCAGGTCAGGTTCAAGTTGAATGGCCAGCGGGACATCGATTCTCACTAAACCGTCGATCAGACCTTGGAGAGTTTCGGCAGGAATCTCGAACCAGGCGGCCGTCTGTTCAATGGTCCTGCGCGGTGGC
>JAXMBH010000063.1:0-3347 GCA_046349975.1 Pirellulales bacterium | reverse complement strand
AGTCCAATGCCGCGGCTGCCGCCGGTGACAAGAGCAACGCGTTTCGATGTTTTCGCCATGAAGGTTAATGAGGCTCTGCTGAATGCCGGCGATTCAACTACCTCGTGTTTGCTGGTCCGAAGAAAGTATAGTACGGCTCATTATTGGCAATCCGTTGGATATACAAAGCAAGTTCTCGGGCGTGATAGTCGCCCCACATGCAAGCTTCGCCGCAGGGCACTTTGCGGCCGGGCGGCACGAAGTCCCAGCCGTTCGGCCGATGGTACACCGAGTGCAAAATCAAACCTTCGTGAGCGGAGTCGCTTGAAAGGTATGGCTCGGCGAACAACGTGCGAGCTACGGCGAGGCCCGCTTCGACATATCTGCTGCCGCCTTCGAGGTCGCCCCGGTTGTCGATCAGATACTTGCCCAGACGCATCAATCCTTGGGCCGCAATTGCCGCGGCCGAACTGTCGACGGGTTCGAAATCATTAAACGGGTCGGCGGGGCGGTTAAGGTAATCGCCCAGTTTGCCCAGGCCCGGCGCTCCGGTATCCCAATAGGCAATGCCGCAGCTGGGTGTTTCATTTATATAAAAGTCGCAAGTCGCCCGGGCCGCTTGCCGAAACAAAGTTTCCACGCCGTCCCGCGCGCTATACCGCTCAAAGTGCTCGTCGCTGAGTGTCGCCAACCATTCGAGCTGTTCGGCGAACCCGAGCATTGCCCAGGCCAAGCCGCGGGTCCAGGTGCTGAACGGCGAATAACCTTGTTGCGACGAGGGACAACGATATCGGCCATTTACGGCGTTGAATATGCTCTCGTGAGCCGTACGCCCACGCACATCGTACGCGTCGCGATCATCGCCATACCAAATGTTAAAGTTGGCTGTGTTCGTTGCATGATCAAGCAAGCGATGCAGCAGGCTAATCTGGCTATCTTGCTCTCCCATGAGCGTGTGGCCAAGCTGATGCGCCAGCGCAAGCGCTCGCAGCGAACGCATCGTGTCAACAAAGAGCGAGTGTGGCCCGTTGAACGAATAGATGTATCCGCTGCCGTTTGGCGCTAACTCCCAGCGAGCGGCCTGCACAGCTCCACTAATTTTAAGCGCTAGCTCATAATATCGCCGTTGCCACATGTCCTCCGGTATGCGGCCTTCGTTCATCAGCCGCCACAGGTTGCCATAGGTGCTTACATTATTGAAGCCGTGGTCGTGCACACCGACGTGCGTCAAATGCGGCGCCATCTGCGCCACAATTCGGCTGCGCCCCAATTCCAGAAATCGCTCGTCGCCTGTCGCATCAAACTGCAGCAGCGCAGAACCGTATTGAAATCCCTGCGTCCACTCGGTCCAGCCTTTGCTTGTGTAACGACCCGCAACCGTAAAGACCGGCGACGCCGTGCCGGGCGGGCAACTACGTTCGACGGCCTCGATACACTCGGCCGAGCGGCTCCAAAAACGCGCGAGTTTGGGCAGCAAATCCGACGGCGCGAGTTTTTTGTCGAGATGAATCATCGAAGCCGTTGTCGACCTTCCACTTCGCGGCCGAGTTACCGCTTGATACGCGCCGAACCGCCACCGGCCGTGTGCAGTAGCTCATCAAGCGTAATTTGGCTGGTGTCGCCGCGGGTGCTCATGAGCATCGCGCCGTGGGCGACACCGAGATTGACGCACTGCTGCGGCGCCTGCCCAGTCAGGAAGCCGTAGGTGAATCCCGAGGCAAATCCGTCCCCGCCGCCGACGCGATCTTCGATTTCCAAATCGGGGTACGATGGACCATCGTAGAACGTACCTTCATGCCACATGATGGCCGACCAATCGTTGATCAGGGCTGTCTTCACGCCCCGCAGTGTTGTGCCGACCACCTTGATATTCGGATAGTCCTTGACCACACGATTGACCATCGCTTTGAAGGCAGATGTATCGAGCTTGCCCTTCTCTACGTCGACACCTTCGACTTCGTAACCGAGCACCTTTTGAAAATCTTCCTCGTTGCCGATGAGGCAGTCGATATACGGCACGAGCGGCTTGGTGGTCTTGATCGCTTCATCGCTCGACCACAGCTTCGAACGGAAGTTGAGATCGTAGCTCACGATCGTACCGCTTTCATGGGCCGCTTTCACCGCTTCGGCCACCAGTTGCCGCGTGCTTTCCGACAACGCCGCGAAGATCCCGCCCGTGTGCAGCCAACGGACCCCTTGCTCGTTGAACAGCTTCTTCCAATTGACATCGCCCGGCTTCATGCCGGCGGTCGCCGAATGCCCGCGGTCGTAGAGCGTCGCCGAACCGCGCTTCGAGTGGCCAACTTCGGTGAAGTTGAGGCCAATGCGGTCGATCTTGCCGACGCCATCATACTTGCGGGTGACGGCATGCGAGATGTTTAAGCCAACGGCACGGGCATGGTTGGCTATGACGCGGCCCATGGGCGAGGTGTTGAGGCCGCCAATCCAGCCAGTCCGCAGACCCAGCCGTGCGAGCGCGTAAGCCACGTTGTACTCGCCGCCACCAACCCAAACCTCAAGCGCTGGGGCGAACTCGATCCGCCCGTGGGCCGGCGGCGATAACCGGATCATGCACTCGCCTAACGATACCAAATCGAATTCACACTTCTCCGCCGGTTTCAACTGCAAAGCCATGCGTCCCACTCCTAAAGTGCTGTCAACTCCCGCCACTCCGAATTGCACACTGTTATACCCGCTTGCCACGGCCGATTCTATGCGGCCGCAGGCGTATCGTCGGCAAGTTCCATGTGGCGATACGGCTGCCCTGCCCCTTCGCGCTAGCCGCCGAACCGACTAACCTAGTAGAGAGCGCCGGAGTGGCGGAATTGGCAGACGCGCTGGACTCAAAATCCAGTGCCCGCAAGGGCGTGGAGGTTCAAGTCCTCTCTCCGGTACTTAAGCAATGCAAAGGACTTGGAGCAATTTTGCTCTGAGTCCTTTTTGCATTTCAATTTTGAAATCTGAAGCAATTCTGAAGCAGCCGGATTCTGACCGGAGTTCATCTTCATAGCCTCTCGATTTTGATTCTCCTAGCATTCCACATCGGCAATGCGAAGGAGATCTTAAGACGTGGCTTGGCTCAATTTCGACGAAGCATCTGGCAACTTCCGAGTCGGCTTTCGTTTCGACGGACAGCAGTTTAAGCGTTCGCTAAAAACCGCCGATCGCCGCGAGGCAGAGGCTCTCCGTGGTCGCATTGACGATACAATCCGGCTTATCGAGCGTGGCCGCTTAGAACTACCACCAGACGTTGATCCGGCAACATTCATTCTCTCTGACGGCAAAAGAAGCGGGGAAAAAGAGCGGCGAGAACGGCTCACGCTAGAGCAGCTAATTGACCGCTACCAAGCAGAGCTTCCCGAGGGTAC
>JAXMBH010000062.1:0-4424 GCA_046349975.1 Pirellulales bacterium | reverse complement strand
CACCGAAAACGCGGCGAGCCAGGGCAGCAAAAACCGGACGCTAGCGCGTGGCGGCTGATCAATTAGCCGCCGGGCGCTAGCCCGCGGTTTTGAACCACAGCTAGCAATCTCATGCTTCGCCCCCGAACCGCGTTGTCCCCCGCGCCCGGAACCGCTAGAATCCGCGGCCCTCGACCAGTTCTCGCCACGCCAAATGGCTGGCTCACAGTTGGGGGCGCGCCGTTGCCGTCTCGCAAGTTTGGCGACCGCGCGATTGACCACCAGGCTTGAACCCGCACTCGAAGGAAGACTCGATTGATGAGCAAGGAAGCTCCCAAGCGGCGCACGGCTGCGCCGAAGAAAACCACCCCCCGACTCACGGCCGAAGAACAACTGCGGGCCGCACGCGAAATCGTCCGCCGCGAGGCGGCCGGCGTGTGGAAAGTGTCGTATCGGCTAAACTCTTCGTTCTGCGAGGCCATTCGCCTGCTCTACAACTGCAAGGGCAGCGCGATCATCACCGGCATGGGCAAAGCCGGCCTGATCGGCCAGAAAATCGCCGCCACGCTCTCGTCCACCGGCACCCCCGCGCACTTTCTCCACCCGGCCGAAGCGTTTCACGGCGACTTGGGTAGCGTGCATCATGCGGATGTCGTCGTCATGCTCACGCAGAGCGGCGAAACGGCCGAGGTCACGCAGCTCCTGCCTTCGCTCCGCGAGTTCGGCGTGCCGCTGGTGGCGATCACCTCGGCCCGCACGAGCAGCGTGGGTCGTGCCGCAAGCGTGGTGATCGAACTCGGCGAGCTCGAAGAAGTGTGCTCGCTCGGCCTCGCGCCCAGCACCAGCACCACGGCCATGCTGGCCGTCGGCGACGCGCTCGCCCTCGTGCTTAGCAAGATGCGCAACTTCCAGGCCGATGACTTCGCCCGGTTCCACCCCGGCGGCGCCCTTGGCCGCAAGCTCGGCAAAGTCGACGACATCATGCGGCCGCTCAGTGACTGCCGCGTGGCACAGGACGCGCTTTCCGTGCGAGAAGTCATTGTGAAATGCACGAAGCCCGGCCGCCGCAGCGGGGCGATCATGCTCACCGATAAGCACGGCCGCCTCACCGGCCTGTTCACCGATAGCGACCTCGCCCGGCTGTTCGAGAAGCGCGATGAATCGGCACTCGATCGGCCCATGTGCACCGTGATGATGCCGCAGCCCACAACCGTGCCGAGCGGCACCCGCGTCGGCGATGCGGTAGAGCTGCTCGCGCAGCGCAAATTCAGCGAGCTGCCCGTGGTCGACAAAAAAGGCAAACCGGTCGGCCTCGTCGACGTGACCGACGTGCTCGGCCTCAAGCAAGAAGCCGAAACCGAAGCGGCGAACGTGAAACCCACGCCAGCAAAAAAGGTCGCGTGAGCAACTATCTCACGCACAGGCGCTAAGGCGCGAATTTATTTATCACGAAGGCACAAAGATCACGAAGCAAACGAGGCCATTCATGTTAAGTGAATGTATTTTATCTAGCCTTTCTTCGTGTCCTTCGTGCCTTCGTGGTTTGTTTTCCTCCTTCTTTGCGTGAGACATGACCCTCGCCGAAACCTGTTCCAAGATCGAACTCATCCTCAGCGACGTCGATGGCGTGATGACCGACGGCGGCATCTACATCCACGACGACGGCCAGCAGCTCGTGAAGTTTCACATTCGCGACGGCATGGGCGTGCGGCTGTGGCGTGAGGCCGGCAAGCGGTTCGGCATCGTCACGGGCCGCAAGCTTGAGGCGATTCGCCGCCGGGCGGCCGACCTGTGGCTCGATATCGTGCGGCTGGGCGTCGACGACAAGCTGCCCGCGATCGATGAACTCACCGCCGAACTCGGTTTCACGCGCGATCAGGTTGCCTACATTGGCGACGACCTGCTCGACCTCAAAACAATTCGCGCCGTCGGCTTCGGCGTCGCCGTGGCCGATGGCGTGGAAGACTTGCGCCGCGCAGCGAAGTACGTCACCAGCGTTCCTGGCGGCCACGGCGCCGTCCGCGAAGTCATCGAAGTCATCCTCAAAAACACCGGCCGCTGGAACGAAGTCCTCACCCGCTACCGCGGCGCCGCGTGATAGCACTATTTACCTCCATCGCCCCTTAGCGTCCGCGCCACGCCATATCCGCCGCCACTACCCGCCGATTATCTCCCCCAATCTGCACTGCTTACCGCGAGGCCCTATGAAAACCATCCTCGTCCCAACAATTCTGGCCGCAGCGTTCGTCGCCTCCCGAGCACTCGCCGCTGATGTTGCGTATGAATTGGACATGCCCAAACTCGAAGCCATGCGGGCGAGCGACGATTCTGAGGCAGCAGCGGTCGAAGTTGTCGAGCGCGCGTGGGCAGCGCCAGGCGTTGAGGAGTCGGACGATCGGCTTCCGCCAGCACACAAATTCGACTTCACGGCATCGTCGCACGTGAAACGCCTTCAGTTTTCGGGAGATGGTCCTTCCTGGCTCGATGACGTCATTTGGCCGCGCACGCGAGCGATGTATCATCCGAATGGAGAACCAGTGACTTCAATCTGTTTGGCAGCGGACAGTGACAATCAGGTCTATTACTTTGGTCGAATCGGGCTCCAGCGGTGATGAGCACTGAGGTTGTGGCAGTAAATTCGGCGTTGCCGCCGAACCTATAGGGTTTCGACTTTTTTTGCTGTGACTAATGGTTCGACGAATCGTACGTAGCGCGACCGTTTTGGGTGTGCTCATCGCAGCCTACGCGACGTACGTTACGTTGGCGGTGCCGCTCATGGAGCCGCCGCTGAAGCTGCGGGCTCGCGGAACCACGCCGTCGCAGGCTGATCTGATACCGACGGTCACCAAGTATCAACGTCTGCTTCGCGCTTACTTCCCCGCCGACCACTGGTCGCAAACTCAACCGCCCAAGGTAATCGGCAACTCCGACGAGCGAGCGCTGCTCGTGTTCGACGAGTTCAAGCGTCGCCCCGGCAGCGGGCAGAATGCGGATGGTTCGCCCACTACGTTCGTCGACATTGAACGGATCGCCTTCCTGATGTTCCCGACGCCGCCGCGCGAGGGCATTACGCCGCCGCCCGATGCGATCATCCTCGAAGCGCCGCAGGGTGCTCACTTGGAGTTCAACGAGTTTCGACCCGAGGTCGGCAAGATCGGCCAGATCATTCGCGGCGATTTTCCGGGTCCGATTCGCATTCGTAGCGATATGAAGGACCCGACTCCGAATGATGATCTGCTCATCGAAACGGCCGATCTCCAGATGAACACCAAGCTCATGTACACGTCGGCGCCGGTACGGTTCCGGATGGGCGAGAATGTCGGCGGCGGCAACGAGCTCGAAATTCGCTTTCTGGCCGACGAGCATCTGAAGCCCGGCGACCCGGGACTCAAGATCGCCGGCATCGACACGCTCGAAATTCGCCGCGACGTGCGGATGCGCGTGCAGATGGAAGTCGGCGGCCTGCTGCCGGGCGGCAAGAAGGATGGTCCGAAGACCGCGCAGGATAAGCACGGGAAAGATGGCGAGCCGGCCTCCTCAACACCGACCGTACAAGTGACCGACGCGAACAAAGCCCCCGAGCCGATCGCCGCAGCCAAACCCAAGACGCCGGTCGACGTATCGTGCACCGGTCCATTCACGTTCGATTTCGTCCGCTACGTCGCGAGCTTGGATCACGATGTCGAACTCCGCCAGATCAACCTGAACGGCCCGAGCGATCAACTGATGTGCTCGCGGCTCGACATCCACTTCGCACCCAAGGAACCGCCGGCTGGGGTTGCGGCGCCTGTGGCGGTCGATCCCAGCAAGCGGCAACAGCATGACCTCGGCAATTTGGAGGCGGTGGCGATTGTGGCCGAAGGTCACCCCGTGGTGCTGACATCGCCGTCACGCAATGCCCAGGCCCGTGGCGAGCGCATTCAAATCGCGCTGCGTGACCAGCGCGTGCGAATCAGCGGCGGCAGCGATGCCTTTCTGATGTACGGCACGAACGTGCTCAAGGCGCCGATCATCGACTACCAGCACCCGGCGAAAGACGAAGGTACCCAAATCGGCCGCTTCCGCGCGTCAGGTCCTGGCACGTTGCACTACGTGGTCGATGCCACAAAACCTCAGGAGGTGCTGCAGGCCGCTTGGCAAACTTCGGTGCAATTAGGCCGCGACAAAGGCCAGCCGGTCCTTGCCCTGGAAGGACGGCCGAAGGTCGCCTTCGCCGAAACGGGCTCGCTCACGGCCGATCAAATTCGCATGTACCTGCGCGAGCTCGAAGGGCAGGGCAAAGAGGGCTTCGCGGTCCGCGGCAACGGCGGCGCGACGGAGAATCAGCTTCGCCTCGCGCCCGATCGCATGCTCGCCACTGGCCATGTCGAAATTGCCTCGCCAGCCTTCACTGGCCATGTGCAGTCGCTTTCGGCCAGCTTCAAGCTCAAACCGGTCGAAGCGCA
>JAXMBH010000061.1:0-5622 GCA_046349975.1 Pirellulales bacterium | reverse complement strand
GTTCGAGGCCGTCGCCCTGCAGGTCTTGATCGTTGCCGTTCCAGCACACGGCCACGCTGGGGTGGTTGGCCACTTGCATGATGGCGGCGATGATCGGCAGCGGTGCGCACCCGCCGTGGACTTCGAGGCGCACCTGCTGCCCAAGGTCGGCCGCGTAGGCGCCGAGCTCATTGAGTGATTTGCCGATCTGCTCGATCGTTTTTTCTTGCGGCACGCCTTTGGGCAAGTCGTTCGGCTTCACTTTCGCGCCGCTCGCGCCGATATCGTGGCTGAGCTTGATAAAGCCTTTCGCCCGTTCGATACTCTTGCGCAGCTCGGCCTGGTCGGGGTAGTGGAAGGCTTGGTTGCATCCCATGCCAACGCACTTCACGGGGCTGTCGGCGAAGCGTTGTTTGACTTCGCGGCGCCGGTCGGCCGAGATATCGGGTTCGACCTTGTGGGCGTGCTCGGTGCGCAGCTCGACGCCGAACGCGCCGGCTTTTTCGCAGTTGGCGAGCAGCGTGGGGAGGTCCCAATCGGCGCCCCACATGTAGGTGACGAGGCCGAACTTCATTTTCAAAGTGGGGTCGGAGGGTACTGGTGCTGCCGCGAACGTGGCTGTGCTGTTGTGTAGGAGGCCGGTGCCGGCGAGCGTGGCGAGGGAGGAAAGGAAGTTGCGGCGGTGGATGGTGGGCATTGCTGATACCGTTGTGCCGAAGTGGGTGGCGTTGTTGCGACTCTGTTTATGCTATAAGCAAGCCTTCGGGCGATATTCACACTGGCGGAGCCAGTGGCACCCTGACACTCCTTGTTCCGAGCGCGCACTTATTTGCGCTGTGTGCTTCGATCCGTGGTGCGTTCGATTCTTCAGCTGAACTTAAGTTGGTGGCGGCCGTTTTGGAAGGTTAGTTCGACTGGCTCGGGGTCGATCGTGCAGATGGGGTTGGCGGCGAGTTCATCCCGAAGGTCTTCGCTGGCGTAGAGTGTGTCGAGGTGGAGGGTGTTGGGGATGATGAGCCAGCCCTCGGTGCCATAGCGCCAGGCGAGTTTTTCGAAGAGCTCTTCATCATCGCGGAGTGTGGGTGGGATTTTCGCGCGGCCCATGTGGCCGGTGGTGAACGTGTTGAGCATCGTCTTCTGTTCATCGATGGCGTCGCGGAGGCGGCGGGTGATGAAGTCGGCGAGGCCGACGCCGATCGCGTTGCCTTGCGAGGCCTCGGCGAGCGCGAGGGCGGCGATGATGTGGATCTCGGGCTTCGTCAGATCTTCGCCGTCGCGGACGCCGCGATAGCCAATGACGTTGGTGTCCATGCCGGTGCCGCTGTAGGTTTTACCGATCGTGTCGACGATGAGCACGCGGATGTGGTCGAGCGGTAGGCGCGGGAAGTAGTGGCGGTGTCGTTCGAGCAGCTCGGGCTCGCGGCGGAGGATGTCTTCCGGACGAACGGCGTGAAGTTCGGCGGTTTGGTCGAAACCGTCCTCAAGGATGGCAAGGCCGGCGAGGATTTTGCCGGAGTCGAGCACGACCTGGCCCATCTCGAGGAGCATCGCCTTCATTTGCTCGGTGGGGGCGGAGTGGAACGTGGTGGCGGAGGGCGTTTTGCCCATGCCGACGACCATCATTTTCGTGAGGCCACTTTGCACAGGGCCGGCGAAGCAAGTATGGAGCTTCACCCGGTTGAGCACGAGGACGGCGGCGGCTTCGTGAGCGTGGCGGTCCATCCAGACGTCGCTAAATTGAACTTCCTTTTTTTGGGAGAAGGCAGAGTGAGGAGCTCTTGGTGATTCGCCCTCACCTCGGCCCTCTCCCAAGGGGAGAGGGGGAGAAGCTGAACCAATCTTCACTACGTCCATCGAGGCGCGGATCGGCATGTTCATGGCTTCTTCCGTGAGGCCGAGCGACTCGATCATTTTGCGCTGACCCTCGGCGGTGCCACCGTTGTGCGAACCCATGGCGGGGAAGAGGAACGGTCGGGCGCCGTGATCGCGGAGCCAATCGCCGGCGGCCCGGGTGATCGCGGCGATGTTGGCGATGCCGCGACTGCCGGCGGTGATGCCGACGTCTCCCTGCGGCACTTTGAGGTTGAGGCTATCAAGCTGGGCCCGAACGGCGGCGCGGATATCGGCGATCGGGTTCGAGACGAGCTGTTGATGGACGCGGAGGTAGTTCATGCGTTCATCATAGCCTACGTCGCAGCGGAATATTTAGCCCCCGGTCGCCCCCGGTCACTGACCGAGGGCTAAATGGGGAACAATATCGTACTATGGCGCTACGCAAACTCGATATTTACCCACGCCCGGCGGGCGGAGGCGATGAGGGCGGCGCCGATGCCGATGAACACGAAACCTGCCGCGATAAATGGCGCATCGCCTAAGCGGTCGCGCCCCGACCACCAAACGGCCATCGGTACGATGAACACGAACATGCTATCAAGGAGCGCGGCGAGCCGGGCAGCCAAGGATTTCCAAATTGCCGCGCGCACACCCGCGCCAAAGGTCGCGACAGCAATCGAGATGGCAAGCAGCAGGTATACGGCGATCTGGCTGGGGGACACTTCGCCGCCAAAGATGCACAGGATCGCGACCACCACGGCGGCATTTAGAATCAGCCAGCCAACCGCGCAGTTCCAGGCGGACGCGATCAGGAGACAATCGAAGTATTGTCGTCGGCCAAAGGGGCGCAACAGTTCCTCGGGCATGCGGAGCAAGCGGGCGGCAAGCGTTTGACCGGCCCAGACGCCCGGCATGATTAAAGCCATCTGGAGCAAGAACCACAGCGAGCCGGTGCCGGCCTCGCGCAAGTAGCTGAGATTGGCCATAAACACAGAGATTGCGAGAAACATGCCGGCCATGAACAGGGCGGTGACTTCAATCGGCTGGACGCCGAAGCCAAACCTCAACAACCGCACGATGCCGCGGACTTGATTACCGTGATAGGAACCGATGCCGGACAGCCAAAAGTCGCTGAGCCAGGCGGCGAATTTGTTGCCTTGCACTTGTTGTGCGATCAGGCGGCGTTGTTCAGAGACTTCTCCGCCGGTGCGGCGAGGCGGATGCCACTGCATCGTGCGTTGGTAGTCACTCATTTCTTCGCGCAAGTTGCTGAGTCGGTGGAGCCAGGCGGCAACAATCCCGACACAGGCGAGGATGACGACAACATGGACGAACAAGTGTTGAGCGGCATCAATGAGCCACCAATGCGTGCCCAACTCCGTGAGCAGGCTGTAGAACGTGGCGATTGAAATCAGCATCCAAATTCCGCTGCGGAAATGGATGCCCCAGATGGCGGTCGCAGCGATGGCCAAAGCCAGGGCGATCAAACCCACCGGCGAAAACCCTGAGCAGATGGCAATAATTGAAGGAAACAGAATGGTGAGCGTGAGCAGAATGCCGGCGGTGGTGAGCAAATGGGCCGGCAGGAAGCGGGGGATGAGGCGTACGCGTGGGTGGGCGAACTGCGTTTGCACGTGGCCGACGAAGAACGGTATTACAAAAAACAGCGGCATGCCGAGAACCATCGTGATGGTTTGCGCATTGCGATTTGGATCGCGGCTACCTAGCGTAGTGGCCACCAAGTTCGGTGCGATGATGAACGCAACGGTGAGCAGGATCGCCGCCATGGCGATGCGATGGCCGATATAAGTTGCGAGGACGTGGCGGATTTGGAGGAGCATGGGAAAGCCTTACTTATGGTCCGCGACAACAGTCGTGGGCGGCACGGATGCGGTGGTATGACTGGCGACGGATGCGGCCGGCACCCAAATGACGATTGGAGTTTGCGCCGAGCGATCGGCAAGCCAAAATACGCCCGCTAAACACGACACCGTAACCACGCCGCACATGACAATGGCGGCGGTGATGGGACCGGCCCAGGCGTCGGCGGAGCGCGGCGAGTCAGTTGCACTGGCAAAGTTAAACGGTAGCGCCATCGTGCATCTCCACAAAGATTTCTTCGAGGTTAAGATCGTTGACGGCGATGTCGGCGTCCCAGGTTTCGCGCATCTCGGCGACGAGGCGTTCGTCGAAATCGGCGACGCTCACCGTGGCGTGGCTGCCGGCGACTTCACAGCGGAGCGCGCCGGGGACGGCGAAGCTGGAAGGCAAATCATGGCGAGCGCTGATGCGAAGTCGCTTTACGCGGTCTTTGAGTTCGTCCAGCTCGCCATGGAAGCGGATCTTGCCGTCACCAAGGATCGCGACGCGTTGAGCCACGCGCTCCAGGTCGCTGGTGATGTGTGTACTGAAGAGAATGGTTTGATGATGGTCTTCGAGTAGCTCGAGGAGTGTACGGAGGAACTGGCGGCGGGCCGAGGGATCGAGACTGGCGACCGGTTCGTCGAGGACGAGCAGCTCCGGGCGATGACCGAGGGCCAGGACGATGCCGACAGTTTGGAGTTGGCCGGTGGAGAGCGCGCCGATGCGATCTTCGAGCGGCACGTGCCAGCGTTCGCAGAGCGTGCTCACGAACGCGTGGTCCCAGCGCGGATAGAATGCGGCGGTGTAGGCGATGACCTGACGGACGCGCATCCACGGGTAGCTGGTGACTTCTTGCGGCACGTAGCCAAGGCGGGCCTTGGTGCCTGCGGAAAGATTCCAGGCGTCTTCACCGAAGATGGTGACGTTGCCCGAAGTGGGGCGGAGCAGGCCGAGGGCGCATTTGATGAGCGTGGTTTTGCCGCTGCCGTTGGCGCCGAGGAGGCCGAGCACCGTGCCCGGCTCGACGGCGAGATCGATGCTGCGCAGCACTTCTTTGTTGCCAAAGTCTTTACGCAACGCCGCGGCGCGGATGACGGGTTGGTTCATGGTTGGGAGTCCTGCAAGAGGGACGAAATGACTTCGCGGATATGGTCGGAATCGAGGCCGAGTTGGCGGGCGCGGTGCAGGGCAGGTTCGACGGTGATGCGGAATTGCTCCTTGCGGTCTTCGAGGGAACCGTTCTGGCTGGGTGCAAGCACTTCCATGCCCAGGCCGCGGGCTCGGCGGACGACGCCTTCGGCTTCGAGGCGGGAGTAGGCCTTGCTGACGGTCATCGGGTTAACCGCGGCGGATTGGGCGACCTGCCGGACACTCGGCAGCAGCGCCCCCTCTTTCAGGTGGCCGCCTGCCAGCAGGGCGTGGACCTGATCGACGATTTGCCGGTAAATCGGTACGCCGGAAGTGGGGTTAATCTCGAAGATGATGGGTGTCTCGACCATGTGTATTGGTATAGTAATACACTAGATCGGCGAGGTCAATAGGGGCTGAAGAATTTTTAGCAGCGGCATTAGCAAATTAGGATTTAGCAGGAATGGAAGCGATAATCGCAGGGCTCTGGGGGCTCGCTATGCTCGACCTTCGCCACCCACTTGTTTAGTCGCTTTATTTGACCAGGGATGACATGGATGACACGGATTCGAATTCGCGTTCAATACTCATCGGTGAAATCCGTGTTATCCGTGGTTGGCGTCTTGAATGTGCTTGCGATTTGTAAACCGCTGCAAAGTTAGTGAAAACTCCGCGGGCCGCGTGATTGATGCAATCGGCCCACGCACGCTGAAAAATTTCCCGCGTAATCAATTTGGTGCCGTTGACAGTGTTTTGCACTGAGCGGTATCATCGCTAGTTCCCCACGAAATGGCGAGCGAAGTGAATTTCGATTTTGCC
>JAXMBH010000060.1:0-12889 GCA_046349975.1 Pirellulales bacterium | reverse complement strand
CAGTAAACACGAGGTAGTTGAATCGCCGGCATTCAGCAGAGCCTCATTAACCTTCATGGCGAAAACATCGAAACGCGTTGCTCTTGTCACCGGCGGCAGCCGCGGCATTGGGCTGGGAATCGCCGAGGCGCTCGCCGACAGCGGCTTCGATCTCGCGATTAACGGAGTGCGCGACGAATCCCAAGCGGTCAACGCACTCGAACGATTGCGAACACGCGGCGCTATGGTCCAATACGTTCCAGGAGATGTCTCAGTTTCCGCCGATCGGCAGTCAATCGTCAAACGCGTTCGCGACACATTTGGCCGACTTGACGTGCTCGTAAACAACGCCGGCGTCGCGCCGAGTGTTCGAGCAGATATTCTCGATGCCACGGAAGAAAGTTTCGAGCGCGTACTCGGCATCAATCTCAAAGGGCCCTATTTTCTCACCCAATTGGTAGCGAAGTGGATGGTCGAACAGCGGCGGGCCGATGCCGCGTTTGCCGGCGTCATCGTCAACATCTCATCCGTGAGTGCGACCGAAGCATCGATCAACCGCGGCGACTACTGTATTAGCAAAGCGGGCATCAGCATGGCCACGCAGCTGTGGGCGCATCGACTCGCCGAGTTCGGCATCGCGGTGTATGAAGTGCGGCCGGGGATCATTCACACAGATATGAGCGCGGCAGTGGCTGAGAAGTACGATCGGCTAATTGCCAACGGGCTCACGGTGGAAAACCGCTGGGGCGAGCCGGCCGATGTCGGCCGCGCCGTCGCGATGCTCGCCCGCGGCGAACTCACCTACGCCACCGGCAACGTGCTCAATATCGACGGTGGCCTCACACTGCGACGCCTCTAGAATTCACTGGAGCAACCTAATGAGCAAAGTCATCGATACGCTGGCTCGCCTGCGGCTCATTCCGATGGTGGTAATGGACCATGCCGATCACGCTGCCGGGTTCGGTGACACGCTCGTCGCCAGCGGTTTGCCTGTAGCTGAAATCACCTTTCGAACGCACGCAGCCGAGAGGTCGATTCAAGTCTTGGCAAAACGCGGCGACCTGCTTGTGGGCGCTGGCACGATCCTCACGACGCAACAGGCCGACCGGGCGATCGATGCCGGTGCACAGTTTCTTGTGTCGCCTGGCACGAATCCCGATGTCGTCGAGCACGTTGTGATGCGCGGCGTGCCGATCGTTCCTGGCGTTGCCACGCCGAGTGAAATCGAGCAAGCATTGTCGCTGGGGGCCGCCGCCTTGAAGTTCTTTCCGGCTGAAACCATGGGGGGAGTTGCCGCCTTGAAAGCGTTCGCCGGGCCCTATCCGGAAGCTCGGTTTCTTCCAACCGGAGGCATTACGCCAGAACTACTGCTAAACTACCTGCGGCTGAAGAACGTAATTGCCTGCGGCGGTTCCTGGTTAGCGCCGCGCGACCTGCTTGCCGCCGGCCGCCTTGATGCAATTGCCGCGCTCATCGAACAAGCCGTAAAGCTGCTTGCCGGACCGCCGGAGATTGCCACGTAGCGTTATGTGACCCTTCGACGATAAGTCACTGCGACATGCGCTTGCGTCGCAAGGACGCTGGCTTCGCTTTGCGCCGACGGTTGTTAGCAGAAACTCGCTGCGCGCTAGTCGGACCTTCCGCCGCATCGTCTTTGTTCTCGTCGTCGCAATCGTCCACCTCATCGCAACTCGTATCCTTTTGGCCTTTCGTGATCGCCTCGCGTGCTTTGGCAGCCAGGTTGCGATAGTCGCGGCGGATATGCTCAATTTCTCCCTCGTCAAGCTCTTCCAGATCGAGCAGCGCGTTGTGTGCCCCCTCCAGGGCGCGAATCAATTCGTCCAACTTCGTTTGAATCGCACCGGTGTCTCGATTTTGCGTATTCTGAATCAGGAAGACCATCAAAAAGGTGACGATCGTGGTGCCAGTGTTGATCACCAGTTGCCAAGTGTCACTGAACCCGAAAAGCGGCCCAGTCACCGCCCATATCACAATCAGTAACGAGGCAAGAATGAACGCCAATGGTTGCCCGCTTAGCCAGGCTGTCCATTTAGCGAACACTGTAAACCAATGGTGGAAGAGCTTCATAATGGTCGGCGATGTTAAAACGCCCCTGGAAGGGCTTGCTGCGAGTCAAACCTCCGTGCAGCGACGATTCACCGCAATCGTCATGCCAGATGCCGACCAACTTGCCTGGGAACGCAGCGGCATTGTTCCGCGCTGGCTCGCGTCACGTTCCAGGCATCGAACCAAAAACGGCGGGCGGAGCTAACTCCGACCGCCGTGGTAAGAATTGCTGGTGCAGTGGATTGCGTCGGCAAATTAACGCAGCGCTTTTCGCTGGGCGAGCAGGCCCCCACTGATTAGAGCCATTGCCGCCAACAAGCAGCAACCGGGCTCGGGGATCGCAGCGCCCGAGAGAGCGCCGCTGCCAGCCGTTTGACCGAAGTGGGACCGCCAGTTCGTGTAACCTAATGCACCGTTGATGTTTGTCTTGCGCCAGACAACATAGTCGGCAGCGTCCACCGTGCCGTTATTGTTGTAGTCGCCAACCAACGTGCTGCCACCGACATAAGTGACCGGCGCCGTGATTCGAGGGCCGCGGTTGTATTCGTACTCAAACGTGAGATCGCCCATCACGCCGCTGCCGAAGATTGATGTATTGAACGCATTGCCCAAGCTCAGCGTTTCGCCCGCTGCAAGGCTTGAACCGGCGGTGCCGAGAAACAGCTCAATGAGTTGATTGGCGTTGGAACCGCCGGCCTTATCCCAGCCTTCACCGGCCGAATCGCCAGCCACAGCACCGGCATCCGATCCATCGATCGCATCGTAGTTCTGCTGATCCAGGCTATTCCAAGTACCCGTGTTAACTGCCGCCGCAGCACTGCCGATTCGATAGTAGTCCACGGTTACGGCATTGCTGGTGGTATTCTTCAGCTTGATTTCGCCCGTGATCGTGTTGACTTCAATTCCCAGAGCAGTTGGCACCAAGAACTGCGTCGGGGCGAGCGCGGTGTCGGAGATCCGCACTTCGTCGATGTAACCGTAGCCACGATCGGTGTGTCCGCCACCGTAGAGGCCGCGGCCAACCGACCAGCCGCCGGCATGCCAGTCGCCGCCGCTGGTCGTACCAATCGCAAGACGGGCATCCGTGGTAGTGATGGCCGAAGAAGCGACCAGGGCGTTGTTCACATAGAGCTTCAGTGTCGAACCATCGCTGGTGGCTGCGATGTTATACCAATGGCCGGTTAGGCCATCCGGGTCGCCGTTGAAGTTAAAACCTTGAATCAAACCCGGCGCCGAGATTGCTTCGTGCCAATTGCCAGCTGCGTCGGCGAACTTGATCGCCATGCTGTTGTCGGGTTGCGCCTGCAGATAAAGGTTGGCCAGGTCAGCATTAAGCGTCGTCACATTCCGGCCATCGCGGCCAACCAACGTGCGGTAGCCGCCATTTTCGGGCTTCCAGCTAGCTTCGATCGTGAATGTCGTTGGCATCCACGTGTCTAGTGCTATACCCGTGGGCACGCTGATTGACGAATCGGTGAACATGGCGGGAACATCGCCGGTATTCTTCACGCTCAGCGTGTTCGCGACGCCGTTCAATGGCACGGTGGTATACGGAACGTCGCTGCGATATGCATAGCCGGCAAAGACGCCTTCCGTCCAAGTGCTCAAATGATTGCCGTTGCCGGAAACGTCTGGCACCGAGGGCTCGTACACGCCTGCCGCTCCGCCGTGCGGGACATTCGCACCCGCTGTTCCGTTTTCAAACCTCCAGTAGGCGACCGGAACTGCCAAAGACGTCGAAGATGTAATCCAAGTGACCAGTGCTACGGTCCAAAACAGTTTGCTCTTCATAGCGACTTGTTCCCCGTTGGAAAATGGCCGTCGTGGCCGCTCAAGTGGTAAGTTACTTCGGTTATTTGTTGGGGCGGCAACCGTTAACCTGCGTGCCACCCGTTCGCTGAGTTCGCTGCAAGTTATGTTCACCAATCCAGTCCGCGCTTCCCAGCAACAATTTCAAATGCGCTGAATAACACAACGTCAGCCACCGCGTCATGGCGTGAATGCCGCAACACGGCAAAACGCGGACGCTGATCGATCCCCGTCAAAGTTGCACTCACTATGTCGGTCATTCGCTTCCTTAAGCCCAGCAAGACCGGCTCCCTGCCCCAGAAGCCGGCTTGCTGAGTTGATCACTTTATTGCTTGAAAACGACAGCCGTCAGTCGCTGGTGTTACGCCTACACCTGCCTTCGGCGGTAAATCGCAGCGCCGTAACCAACAAGCATCGACAGGACAATGCTCGCGGGTTCCGGAACCGCCAACAACTGGCTGGGAGCCAGCGCAACATCGGAGATCCGCACGTCGTCGATGAAGCCGTAACCACGATCGGTGTGTCCGCCGCCGTAGAGGCCGCGACCGACCGACCAGCCGCCGGCGTGCCAGTCACCACCATTCGTGGTGCCGATCGCGATGCGCGGATCAGTGCTTACGATTGCCGACGACGCCACCAGGGCGTTGTCGACATAGAGCTTAAGTGTCGCGCCATCGCTCACCGCCGCAATCTTGTACCAATGTCCGTTCAGGCCATCGGGATCGTTGCCAAAGTTAAACCCTTGAATCAAACCGGGCGCCGAAATCGCTTCGTGCCACACGCCGGCAGCATCGGCATATTTGATGGCCATGCTGTTATCTGGTTGCGCTTGCAGGTACAGCGCCGCTAGGTCGCCGTTAATCGTCGCCACGTTCCGCCCGTCGCGGCCCAGCAGCGTACGATAGCCACCCGCCTCCGGCTTCCAACTCGCTTCAATCGTGAATGCCGTTGGCATCCAAGTGTCGAGCGCCGTACCCGCGGGCATGCTGATCGCTGCATTGGTAAATAAGCCCGGCACGTCGCCCGTGTTCTTTATGCTCAAGAAATTGGCCGCCCCGGTCTGTGGAACGACGGCGTACGGCACATCGCTGCGATAGGCAAAACCTGCGTAGCTCGCTTCCGTCCACGCGCTCAAATGATTGCCGTTGCCAGATTGGTCCATAATCGCAGCTTCGTAGACTCCAGGAGCCGTCGAGTGCGGCACGGGGGAGCCGGCCGTACCGCCTTCAAAATTCCAATATGCAACCGTTGCAGCATGTGCTGAAAGGTTGACGCACAGAACAACTGCCACGCAGATCGATGCGACCAACGTCGCGGCCGTTGTCCAACGCTTTGTACACATCACGAGCACCTCCGGTTGAAAGAACTAAAGAATGTTGCTCAGTTAACTGCCCGGCGCATCCGATCTGGTCACTTCAAGTTAGACAAGGACAAATCCCTTAATGCCGACAAGCCGATGACTGGAACGGGCGAAATCGCGGGACAACCCCCGCGGATGAACAATCCCACTTCGGCCAAGTCACTTGTTCACGGCTTCTCAACAGCAATCGAAGACGCTATTCGCGTGCTCAGCCGCCCATGCAACAAGCAATTCTCGTTCTGGAAAGATTTGAGTCAGGCTGGCTGGGAAAATCCACGCAGCCCCGCACTCATGACTCCTAATCGGTGCCACGAGGCAAAGGGGCGAGCACCGAAAAGGGAACCGCCGCCTGATTCTAACCGTCCACCTGCTGCCCCAAATTCCAGACTCTAATTCCCGTTTTGGCCGAAAAGTAACGCCCTCAAGCCGTTTTTCTTTGATTTTTCTGGCCCACTCTCGGGAGGGCCGCTCCTAAGCCTATAACGGTGTAAGTCCAAGGCCGGGAACGTGTTTGTTACGGTGCTGGACGGTTTCATCGTTACTTGGGCAACCCGCTTGGCATTACGCTGTAGGTGGTAATTGGCGTCCCTTAACCAAACCGCCACATATTTTGGGGCTGCAAGTCTCTGTGAACGACGGAGTTCAGAGTTGCCACCCGCTGGCCAACCATCGCTCAGGGCTCTAAGGAGGAATTCGGTTGGATAAGTCTTATCACCAGGGTGGGGCACAGGCGGGGCACGAGAAGCACGCCGATCTCCTGTCGAATTTCCAAGGCACATGGTTGCCGCGAGCCGCCATCCTCGCGATGGTAATTTCTAATGCCAGCGTGTTTCTCGCCGCTGACTCGCGAGCACGCGAGCGCTGGACCGAGTCCGAAGCCAAATCGTGGTATTACGACCAACCGCGCATGTTTGGCGCCAACTACGTGATGACCTACGCCGTGACGCCGACCGAAATGTGGCAGGCGGACCCCACAATACCCGGCGCGAACACGTTTAACATTAACACGATCAAGAACGAGCTCGATAAGGCCCGCGACACCGGCTTCAACACGCTGCGCGTCACGTTGAGCTACGAAGTTTGGAAGGCTGATCGCGACGGCTTCATGTCGCGACTCGGTCAGTTCATTAACGAATCAGCCGCTCGCGGCATTCGACCCACGCTGATCTTCTGGGACGATGTGAACTTCACGACCAATCCCAACGTGCAGTTTCGTGAGCCCTACTTGGGACGCCAGGCGGATCCTGTCCCTGGAATGCACAATTCGCAGTGGACCGGCACCGGCGGCGCCGCCGTGCGCAACAACCCCAGTAACTGGGCATTGCCGCGCACCAGCTCGATGCCGGGCGCCGGCGCCAAACAATACATCCAAGATATCATCGGTACGTACGCAAATGACAATCGCGTGCTGATGTGGAACGGCTACAACGAACCGGGGGGTGGCGGCGCTGCCTCGTTGGTCCAAGCCACCGCGACCTGGGCGCGAGAAATGAATCCCATCCAACCGATCTCATTCGATGCCTGGGGCGGCGGCCTCGACGGCGTCGCAATCGGCGAGTCGGATGTGATCTCCTACCACAACTACAGCGGGCCTCCCGGAGTGACAGACGGCGTCAAGCAAATGCTCCGTACCGGACGGCCAGTGATTCTCACCGAATGGATGGCGCGAACCTTCGGCAGCACGATTCCCGATGTCCTTCCGGATCTCCAAGAATTGGGAGTCGCTTCCTACAACTGGGGACTCGTGAACGGCGATCAGCAAACCCACTGGCCTTGGGGGTCGCCGCCGCAAACGCAAACCACCGAGCCGCCGCTGTGGTTCCACGACTTATACCGCCGCGACGGCACGCCTTATAAGGCCGATGAAATCGCGCTCTACAAGCACTATCGGCTGCAAGACACCGTATTGCGTTCGACCGATAGTCGGCTCGTGCAAGTCAAGAATCCCAGCTTCGAGGCCGATGATTTGCCAAACGAACCCGACTCGATTGCCTACCGACAATTCCAAAGCTGGAACATACGCCACGAAGCGGGCAATTGGGTCGGCGGCACCATCGTGCCGAATACCTGGCACTTCACCGAGCCGCTGCCGGATGGCACGCAGGCGATGTTTGCCGTCGATCTCCAGGTCGGGCAAGTGCTCACCGAGACCGTCCGCGCCAATACGTACTATGTGCTGGAAGTCGGCGTCGGCCATCGCGTCCAACGCGATCTGCCCGACTATGACATCGATTTGTACGTCGATGGCAATGAGCTCCAGCCACTCACGATCGGGCTTTCGAATCCCGTTGAAGGACATTGGACCGATGCCAGCAAGGTGTACCAGGTTACGGCCGGAAGCCCGCTTATCGGTCGCCCTCTCGAGATTCGCTTGAGTTCACCCGGCTATGAGACGTTTTTTGACGATGTCCGCCTGATCGCCGTCGATTCGCTTCACGAAATTGGCAAGACGAGCGATCTGAATATGGATGGAGCAATCACAGTTGCAGATTGGGCAACCTTCGTCGCGAATGCATTCACCGACTTGCGAGGCTTTTCGCCCGCTCAACAATTCTTGCACGGCGACCTCGATCGGGACGGCGACAACGATTTGGACGACTTCCGCATCTTCAAGAGCGACTTCATTGCCGCAAATGGCGTCGCCGCGTTCAATGCCCTGTACTCGGTGCCTGAGCCAGCCATCCTGCCGATCGCAGTGTGCCTGTGCCTACCGGTACTCGTTCGCTCGCGCAAGCGGCCAGGTTGAGATGGAAACACGCTCCGCAGTTCCCCTCCGATGCGCGTCAGGTTACGCTGGCGCGGTCAGAATGCTACGGTCTGCAAAAAAGGCAGAGCCCGCAAGATTTGCCTGCGCGAAGGTGAGGAGCAAATGCCGCGAGGTGCTTGGCAAAATCGCGAGGTCAACGTCGCACGAACCTGTAAACGTGCACGTCGTACGGTGCGAACCAGTCGGTGAACGCACCGTGCTTCGCGCTCACTGTTCGCGGCGATTCAAATAACACCTCCCCGGCGTCCACGTCGTTGGGCAGGCCGCTGAATTGCACTTCGGCTGTCTTCTGCGGATCGCGGCAACATGCCAATAGAAATACATCGCGACCGACTTCGCGTACACAAAACTCGATCTGGCTGCCCTGCGCCTGCACCGACAAACCTGAATTGCCTGCACACAGCGCATCAGCCAGCGGACCTTTATTGCCAACTTCTTCGATGACCGGCCGCAGCACCCGTTCCCAATACGTCCAGTTCCAGCCGTAGGGCAGATCGTGCTCGGGCAACGTGCTCCGCAAGCCTCCGCCAAAGTAAACCAAACCGCGGGCCCCGTTGATGATCGCCTGATACGTCATGAATCGCTGTTGCGGGAACGTGGGAAACCGCTGCGGATGCGTCCGGCCCGAGGTTCCACTAAAAGCGATTTGCAGTGTCAACCAAATTGGCTTGCGGTCCTCCGCCACACGGAGCATCTTGCGGGTGTAGTCGCCGATAACGGAAATGTCGCGGTTCGTATCGCTTGCCGCTAAATGGACTCCAGGCGGATAGCTAACTGGGTAAACATCCACGCCGCCAATATCGTACGTAGCGTTATACGGTTTTAGTTCCGCCACAGTTCCACGTGGCGCTTGCACGATCCAGACCGGATGATCGGGATCCTCCTCATGGATGATCTCCTGCGCCCTCGCGAGAGATGGCACAGGGCGGTTTCCCCATTGCGGCTCATCTGCTCCTTTCCACGCGAGCAGCGCAGGATCGTTCTTGAACGACCGCACGACCTGCCGCAGCTGATCCTCTCGCTCCGGATGCTGTGCATCGACTTCGGAGAGTTCCTTCAGCCACGGCACGCAGTACATTCCTACCTTCGCGGCGGCCGTCATGTACGCCTTTTCGCGATCGGCCCACTCCGAATTCCAAGCGTGATCCTTGCGTCCGCCTTCCGCCTCCCACATGGGTCCAGTGCGGATGAAGAGCCCGCCAGCGGAGCGGAGTTCTGCCAGTGCCGGTTTGCCGCTTGGAGTCGTGCCATCGGGCGGCGGTGGCATCGTGAAACCAATCGGAAAGACCTTCGTCCCGTTGATTGAGAGTACCTGCTCAGGCGTAATCGCCACTTTTGTTGGCGCTGTATTCGGTTGAGCTGAGGCAGCCGCACGTCCACATACCATAGCGGCTATCGCAATCGCCAGTCGGATGTACTCGACCATGGTTATCCCCGATCCTTACAACATCGCTTGGAAGGTCTTCGCGCGCCGCCGGCAATGACGTCGCGATCGGGCCGGGCAGCGTACCACAACCTGGCCCAACGCTATGCGTCCGCTATGGCTACTTTATCACTTGCTCCGAGGTGGTCGGGCCGTGCACGATGAGTTGGCCCCCTTTGATTTCCATGGGGTCGATGAAGACGACACGTTGATCGCCGGTCGACTCAGTCCGACCATGGTAGACGCAGTACATCTGGTTGCCATCCCGAGACCAGGTAATGCTGTTATGCCCGGTGCCAGTGACCTTGCCGCCCTTGTCATCGTTCCTTTCCAGCACTGGATTGTGCTCGGATTTCTTGAAGGGTCCGAGCGGATTCCGGGAGGTCGCGTACCCGACGGCGTAGTGCTTGCCGCCGAAGAAATTGGCCGAATACATCATGTAATAGGTGTCGCCACTCTTGAAGAGGCAGGAGCCCTCAGTCCAGCGGCGGTTGACTTCGCCGGAGGTAACGGAGCGGCTTTCCCATTCGGCTTGCTGGTCGTCTCTGGTCGGCGGTGGTTGGAGAAGGAGCACCGGCTCGCCGACGATGCCGTTGAAATCGGGCTTCAATTCGACGCCGTAAATCCAACTCTCCTCGATTTCACGAAAGAGTCCCTTGTCACGCGCCCAGTCGGCAATTTCGCTGTCCACAGGGTGCTTGTAGCAACAGCGGGAGTAGTAGAGGTAGGTCCGTCCGTCTTCGGCGAAATACACGTTGGCGTCGATGATGGGATAACCAGGGTCAAAGATCGGCCCGTCATGCATTTCCTTGAATGGCCCGGTGGGCGACTGCGACACGGCCACGCCGATGCGGAAGTTCTCCGCTTCTTTGTTGGGATTCTCGCGCCACTGGGCGCTGTAAAACATGTAGAACTTCCCCTTGATCTCGTAGACCTCCGGGGCCCAGAAGGAATTGGTCGCCCAGGAATCCTTGGTATTGCCCCGGTAAATGCGGCCTTCTTCCTTCCAGTGCACGAGGTCCACAGAGGAGCAGGCTCGGAAGCCGTCCTCCACACCGCCCGTGCCGTATAAGTAGTACCTTCCGTTTGAGGCTTTCAGGACATACGGATCGCCAAATTTCACATCCAGGGGATTCGAGTAAGCGACCTCCGCGTGGGCCGAAGGAGCTGCACATGCCAAGACCAGCAGGAGGGCGATCGTGAAGTTTTGCATGGAGACACGGGGGTTAAAGCAGTGAGTGATGGTGAATGATCTACTGAGGCGAGAAGACCACGGCGAGCAGATAGGAATCTAGCGCCTTCTCCGCCACATGCAACTACAACCCAGCACTTTTTGCCGCCGCGTCAACTTCCGATGATAGCTCTTTTTCAGCGAGCGGCCGCGAAACGCAAATGTTAGTTGAGCCTTCGGAACTTGGTACGATCGACGGACGAGAGACCCGCGGTGCCCTCGCGGGGAACGAACCCGTGGGCTATGGGCTATTTGCTGCCTTACGTCGTGGTGACCAATAAAGTCGGCTACCCGGTGTTAATTGCGTAGTCAATGACCGCGTTACCGCGCCAGCGACGGCGTAATGTGTCGCTGCGGCGTAGAATGCGGAGTGGCAATTGGGGGGTGGCGAATCGCATATCCTGTGCTTGGTGAGCATACAGCCATTACTCCGCATGGGCACCATATGTATCGCAACGTCGAGTACATCTCGCGTATTCGAGAGGCGCATCTCTGAAATATCGTGCGGTTAGTTATTTAACTTTGGTGCTCATTGATGACCTACGTGCCGCGCGAACTACATGTCGGGCTTTGAAACGAACAAATCCATACCCAACCAACGCGATAAGAACTTGGCGACCAGTTGCCCCTTGACGCTATTTCCAGCATTGTCGAGCGGCGGAGCAAACGTCCCTAGCCCGCCCTTGCCGGGAGAGACGGCCACGATCCCCCCGCCGATGCCGCTTTTGCCAGGCATGCCGATTTCATATAACCAGTCACCCGATGTCTCGTACAGTCCGGCGGTCGCCATGACCGCGAGCGCATAATGGCAAACCTCCGCGTCAATCACTCGTTGTTTGGTGAGCGGATTCACGCCGCCATCGGCCAGAGTTGCACCCATCACTGCCAAGTCCCTAGCCGATACGTTTAACGAACACTGTTTCGTGTACAAGTCAGTTGCTTCAGCCGGATCCATGTAGATCCGCTGAAAGTTTTGCAGCAGCCGGGCAATCGCCTGATTGCGGAAATTCGTTTCAGAGGCTGACGCGTGCACTTCTTCGTTGATCGACAGAGTTCGACCGGCGAAACGAGAGAGGCCATCGTGGATAAACTTCCATTTAGCTTCGTGCGTCGCTCCGGGCGCCAGGCTGGTCGTGGCGATCGCGCCGGAATTGACCATCGGATTCGTCCGGCCACCGTCACCACTCTCGATTGCGGCTAGCGAGTTGAAGGCACGGCCGGTCGCGTTGACGCCGATTTTTTCGCGCATCGCCTGCGGGCCCAAAACTTCACAGATCAAGGCGAAAACGAACGGCTTCGAGACGCTCATAATCGTGAAGTCATAGTCCGAATCGCCGGCCGCGTACACGTTGCCGCTGGTGTCGACGACGCAGACGCCGAACAAATCGCTCGGCACACGGGCCAGCGCAGGATACACCTGCGAGTTCGTTCCTTCAGTATTCGCATTGAATCGCTGGTGTGCCTCAGCTACCAGCGTGGTGATCGAATCGGCCGGCGGCAGGTGACCGGTGGAAATATACTGCGATCCCGATCCAGGCCCCTCCTGCGGACTCGCTGCCATCGATTCCTCCTCTGGTTTGGCCCAAGCCTGCTAATAGCGGTTCCAATACCGGCTGGTCGTAGCTGGATTCGTAAGAATTCGGCCGAGTCCGCACTCTTGCGAGTTCCGCTATAGACAATGAAACCGCTCTTAGCCTGCTGTTGCGTTTCTAACCACCCGTGACGCGACGAACCGGGCCGGCAAGATAACCCGGGAACTGCCGAATCGCGTTTTCCGTTGCTTGCCGGCTATCGCGCCCCGGCACGACAACCCATTGCGATCGACCCCAATGGCCGGCCGGCGGATGAAGCGTCACTTCCCAAAGCGACGTGAGCCCCGCTTGAACGGCTTGAAGCTTGAGTTGCGTCATGGCGATCTCGCGCTTCACCTGCGCATCGTGCTGGTGGGCCGCGGCCCAGGCTTGCAATAGAAAAGCATTGTCATCGTGGCCGGAAAAATCATCGGCAGGAAGCGCCAGCCAATCTTTCCAACCTGGCTTTAAGAGTTGCTGATCTTCGTCTGAAAATAGAAAGAACGGAAGGCGTCGGTGGCCGAATACATGCGCAACGAAACTCGCTTTCGCATGGTCGAGCGGCTCAGTGCCGAGCGTTTCCGCCGGCTGGCCGCAGCGGCACGTGACCACTCTGCCAGGCGCGTGGCCTTGTACCAACAACTGGCCAACATCGTGCTGCCGCAGCAGGAGTCGAAAGTCA
>JAXMBH010000059.1:0-12905 GCA_046349975.1 Pirellulales bacterium | reverse complement strand
CAACCCTGGTCGGCATCGAATTCGACATGAAGCCCGATGCGAAAGATGTCCAAATACTCAGCGGTGCTGCACCCATTGCCGCCAACGCTGAGCACAAGTACGAATTTCCGCCCGGCAAGCGGGCCTTCACGTTCAAGAAGCCCGGCTTCGAAGCGCTTACCCGCGAGTTCGACATCACTCCGACGAGCAACAAGTTCACGGTTGAGCTTACGCCGGAGAAGAAATTCGTCGACGTCACGGTTCAAGTCACCCCGGCCGCGGCTGTCTTGAAGGTCGATGGCCAGAACCAAAAGCTCACAAACGGCACCTACACGCAAAAGCTAGAGGAAGGCAAACCGCTGAAGGTCGAAGCCACGCTCGACAAATACGTCGCCGTCTCGCGCACCATCTCTGGGGAAGAGCTTAAGAAGCTCAACAACCAAGTCGTTATCGAGCTCGAGCGCGAAAAGCCGCGATTGCCCGATTCGCTGATCGCTAAACCGGGCGCACCTGTCGATCCCGAAGTTCAGCTGCCAACTCGCGTGCTCGCCGCCCGCTTTGGCGATTCTGAACCGCTGGAACTCGTACTTGTGAAGCCGGGCACGTACAAATTCGGCGTGCCCGAAGATACGCGTCGTCGCAGCGAACTTGCGCAACGCTCGGTCCGTATCGAGCAGCCGTATTACATTGCTATTCACGAAACGACCAACGCGCAGTATCAGAAGTTTTTCGAAACGGCTGGCGAAAGTAAAGCCGGTAAACGCTGGCAAGCGGCATCGCAAAAGTGGGCCAAGCCGATGAAGGTCGATCCGCTCAAGAATCATCTGCCGGTCGCGAACGTCTCAGTCGACGAGGCCCAATCGTTCTGTTCCTGGATCGGCGCGCAACTGCCAACGGAAATCGAATGGGAATGTGCGGTCCGCGGAACCGATGACAAGGGGTTCCCGCTGCCCTGGGGCGATGCCCAACCCGGCCGCGACCGCTGTCGCATCTTCAACGGTGAGCACCTCGAACGCGGCGAAGGCGGTCCGGTGCCGGTTGAAGAACTGGCTGCTGGCGCGAGTCCACTCGGCCTCATGCACGCGATCGGTAACGTCGCCGAGTGGTGCCAGGATAGCGAACAGCGCACCGGCTTCGTCCTCCGTGGGTGCAGCCTCGCCACGGCGAACATCAACGATGTCCGCGTCACCTGGCGGGCCCGCGGCGACGCCAACGGCGAAGAGTCTACGGGCTTCCGTGTAGTTGTGCCGGTGACCGATGCTCTTGCAGGCGTCGCCACCAAAGCGGCCGCCGCAACTCCGGTAATGCCATCGAAAGCGGCATTGAAAACGAAATCTACGGCCGCGGTGGATTCGTCAACGAACATCACCGCCAAAGGCCAAAGCTTCTTTGCATCGTTGCCCTGGGACCAAATCGTCAACGCGCTCACGTCGCCCTCAACCGACAGCAATGGGGCGTCGTCAAAAAGTACTTCTCGTTGACGAATGATGGCAGACGAAACAATCGCGCGTTCAAAACGCGAGCGCTGGACCAGTAGCCGGAGCACCATGCCCTCCGGCGCCGGACCGCGTGGCGGTCCGGCTTTTCTCGTTTGACGATCGAGCGTCGATCACGCTTTACACGCGGTCAACTCTTCTGCCGCCGTTTATTCGCAAAGAACTGCGAAAGCACTCGGCCACACTCTTCGCCCAGAACCCCGCCGAGCACCTCCGCTCGATGATTCAACCGCGCGTCCTCAAGCAATCGGTACAGCGTCGTGACCGCCCCAGCCTTCGGATCTGTCGCGCCAAACACAACACGCGGAATTCGCGCGAGCACTATTGCTCCGGCACACATCGGGCACGGTTCGAGTGTGACGTACAGCGTGCAGTTCTCCAGCCGCCAGTTGTCCAGCGCCTGGGCGGCCTGCGTAATCGCCAGCATCTCAGCATGTGCGGTCGGGTCGCGCAACTGCTCGCGCTGATTGTGCGCTAAGCCAACGACGCGCCGCTCGCCGTCGTTCGTTTCTTGCACGACGACCGCCCCGATCGGCACCTCATCCTCACGTCCGGCCGCCTCCGCCTCGCGCAACGCCTGCCGCATGAAGAACTCATGCGATTCAATTTCAAATGGCGAGGGCAACATAGCTCCACGAACGCGTGAACTCTGCCAATACAAACAGCATTACCGGCAAACATGAGAGATGTACCACCCGAATGCCGGGGTGGTCGCCCGGCAGCGCGATGGAAATAGTCCGAGGATCTCCACTGCGCCCGGTATCAAGGTAGAATTGCAGGAGCTATTCGCCAAGGCTTCCGTGGCTGCGGTGGCGATGCGCAGGAGATGAGCAGATGTTCTTGACGCGATTAAATTGGCAACGTGCAGCTTTTTGTTTGGCAATCGTCGGAGGTATCTCACTTGCGACGGCTACTTTCGCGGCATCGGACCCCGGGGCCGACCGCAAACCAACGCTCGAGCACGAAGTTCGGGCGCAATTTGACCTGGCCTACCGCTTGCACCCAGCCGAGGCTCAAGCTCGACTCGAACAATTGAAGGTCGTCATAGCCGCGTGGCGAGCAGCGCCCGCGACAGACGCTAATAAAGAGAAACTTGAAGCATGGCTCCGCGCAGCGATTCGCTCCTCCATGCCGGGCTCGCACGAACCATTGCCCGCCGCACCGAACTTTGCCGTGGTTACCGAGCGCGAGCCACTGTCCATGAACCACGCCCCAGTTGCGACGCCGGCCCCTGCACAATCCTCGATGCCGAAATCAGCAAGCACAGTTGCGGTCGCCAAACCGGCTGTAGCAACTCCCGCCCTGCCCCAGAGGACCGACCAGCAACCAACCGCCGAGCGAAGCTTGATTGCTAAGCCACAGCCAATAGCTGAACCTGTACCCGCAGCTAAGCAGCCGCTGCTGAACATTCAGGAAAGTGATTTCGACCCATTCCTGGATGATCCAGCCGACCAGCAAATGCAAAGTTCAAAATAGCAGGCCGCTGGTAGACCACCGCGAGCCAGGCGCACAGAATGGGGCTGCGTCGATAGCAAGCCGACTCGGTGGAGACTACTTCTTCGCCCCACCCTTAGCAGCAGGCGCCTTGGCAGCGGCCGGAGCAGCTGCGCCCGCCGCGCCTTCCGCACCTTCTTCTTCCTTCTTCTTTTTCTTCTTCTTCATCGTCAGCTTGCGGACACGGGTCTTCGGCAATCCGAGCGGCGAATCACCCTCTTTCCACCGATCTACTTCCGCCAGCCGGGCAAGCCGCTCGACACGCGTCAAAACGCTGCGGTTGCGGGTCGCCCCGCGCTTCACTCGTAAACTCTTGTCGATCGTCATGCCAATTCTCCCTGCCAATATGCGGTCGCTGCTGGTAGACCCGTTAATATAAAGGCCTTCGCCACTCCTGCTCAAGTCGAAATGTCACTCATTTATTCGTGGGAATAGGCTGAAATAACTTCCTGGAACGAGTAAGCTAAACCGCAGCCCCGTTGTTGCCGACTCGTCGCCCGCCTATGCGAGGGATCTATCATGAGCGAAATTAACCGCCGCAGATTCTTAGGGACCACCGCCGGAGCCGCCGCGCTGGGCGCTACGGGGACGTTGCGAACCGTGGCAATGGCCGATGAGCAGCAAGGCCCTGCTGCACCCGCTGCCTCCGATCGCCCGCCGGCGCCGCCCATCATCAAGCTCGGCAAAACCGGCATCGAAATGTCACGCCTCGGCCAGGGCACTGGCGTCCATGGTGGCAACCGCCAGTCGGACCAAACTCGCCTGGGCTTCGCCAAGCTCATCGACCTCATGCATCACGCGTACGACCGCGGTCTGCGCTTCTTTGATCTTGCAGACCTCTACGGCACGCATGTGTACTTCCGCGAAGCCCTCAAGAGCATGGATCGCGGCAAGCTCGCGATACTTACCAAATTGTGGTGGCGCTACGACGGACCGGAAGATCAAACCGGCTTGCCCGAACGCCGGCAGATGGCCCGCACGGCCCTCGAACGCTTCCGCCACGAACTGTCGACCGATTATCTCGACATCGTGCTGCTGCACTGCCTGATGAAAGAAAAGTGGGAAGACCAGATGCAGCCTTATATGGAAGTTCTCAACGACGAGAAAGCAAAGGGCCGCATCCGCGCCGTCGGCTGTTCCTGCCACGATTTCAAAGCCATGCAGGCCGCCGCATCTTCACCGTGGGTCGACGTCATCCTCGCTCGCATCAACATGAAAGGCGGCAAGGAAGTGATGATGGATGGCTCACGCGAAGAGGTCGAAGCCGTCCTCCGCACCGCCCGCCAAAACGGCAAGGCCATCATCGGCATGAAGATCTTCGGCGAAGGCCGGCTCGCCGACCAACGCGATGCGTGCATGAAGTACGCTCAAGAATCAGGCCTGCTCGACGCCATGACGATCGGCTTCCACAAGCCTGAACAAATTGACGACGTGCTCAACCTCATGCACAAGTACCCCGTGAAGCCGCTGGTGTAGCTCTACACTTGTAGAACAGCGGGTTCGCAAAGCACTCGGTCTTCCCAGTCGGAATGGTGGTCGCGTGCCGGTGATGATCGCGGTATAACACGTCGCATGCTTCGCCACCGACTGCTTCTTGGTACTTTATTCGTCGCGGCATTAGTCGCACTCTGCTGGCTTGACTGCACAGTAACACGGCCTGGCGCGATCCTCCTGCCACTCGCGCTCGTCCTGGGCCTGGTCGGGGTCAGCGAACTTTTGGCGATGTTCCATAAAGGAGGCCGCACGCCGCTGCCGTGGGTTCTTTATGCCGGTGTATTGCTGGCGATCCTTCTATCCGGCATCCAAGTCGCTTGCCCGGCGGCATGTGCAACCGCGGTGCCTGGTTGGGCAGGCTGGCTCGCGATCGGTCTTGCGCTCGGCCTGGTCCTGGCGTTCGCCGGTGAGATTCGCAGCTACGACGGCCAGCGGCCCACGACGATCAATCTCGCCCTCGAAGCTTTCACAATCCTCTACCTCGGCGGCTGCCTCGGCTTCATTGCCCAACTGCGCGGACTCAGCGGCGGCCGTTTTGGCACCGACGGCCGCACCGGAATGCTCGCCCTGATTTCGCTCATCGCCATCGTGAAGATGAGCGACATCGGTCAGTACACCGTCGGCCGCCTCGTCGGACGCCACAAACTCTCACCGCTCGTGAGCCCCGGCAAAACGTGGGAAGGCGCGCTCGGCGGCGTCCTGTTCGCAATCTTCGCCGCCTGGATCGTCTTCGGTTGGGCAGCCAACAAAATCCTGACCACCGCGACAGCCCACTCCGCTTTCTTCAGCGATTTCCCGCGGGCCCTTCACATCACGCTTTACGCAATAGCCCTCGCCGTCTCCGGCATCATCGGCGACCTGGCCGAATCGATGCTCAAACGCGATGCCGGCGTCAAAGACTCCAGCAACTGGATGCCCGGCTTCGGCGGCGTCCTTGACCTGCTCGACTCGCTCCTCGGTGCTGCCCCCATTGCCTACCTCTGCTGGGCGACCGGATTCGTAACGCCTTGAGAAGCCGCCAAGTCCTGGTCGCTACCATCCCCAGGCACTTGAGTTTTAGCGCTAAAATACGGGGTACAACGTCCAACTCCGCCCGGCCGAGGTTCAACTAGCCGCCGCCGGACGATCCCGTATAATTGGACTTCGCGCCCCAATCGCTTGCCCCTCATAGAGTTGCGGCACGACTTCGGGCGTTGCTAGTGCGGAATTCTCGCCATTGGGTATAGTTGTTAGTTAACTCATAGGAAAAACCTGGGGACTATCGCGCGGCTGCCAGCTCCCAAACACGGTGCCGGCCCCTCGCCGCCGCAGCTCTTTAATGATCGAAGCGACAATTCCGGTCGGCAGTGCCGACGAGTTGGTCACGCTCCTCGGCGCAAGTGACCAACATCTGCGACGAATTCGCGATTCGGTGCCGGCCAAAATCTCGACCCGCGATGGCAAGATCCACGTCAGCGGCGAGGAGCAGGCTGTCCTCCAGGCCACCGAGATTATCGAGAAGATTAAGAACTCGGCGGCCCGCGAAGGCCAGGTCTCTTCCGATCAGGTTTCGCACATCATTCAACAAGTGACTGGCAACGCCGCGAACGGCAAAACGGCTGCCCTCCCGGTCGACGTTCGCCAGGCCGGCAAAGTCATCCGTCCCCGCACTCCCGGCCAGGCCGAGTATGTCGAGGCCATTCGCACCCACGACCTCGTGTTCTGTAACGGTCCCGCCGGCACCGGCAAAACGTACCTTGCCGTGGCCACCGCCGTCGAATCGCTCAAGCAGAAGCAAATCGGCAAAATCGTGCTTGTGCGCCCCGCGGTCGAAGCCGGCGAAAGCCTTGGCTTTCTCCCCGGCGACATGGCGGCCAAGATCAACCCATACTTGCGGCCGCTGCTCGATGCCCTTCGTGAAATGATGGACTACGAGCAAGTCAAACGCTACATGGCCGACGACATCATCGAAGTCGTCCCGCTCGCCTACATGCGTGGCCGCACGCTCAACAACGCCTTCATCATTATGGATGAGGCCCAAAACACGACCGTGCCGCAGATGAAGATGTTTCTCACGCGCATGGGTCTGGGCTCGAAAGTTGTCGTCTCCGGCGACACGTCGCAAGTCGACCTGCCCCCGCACACCAAGAGCGGCCTGATCGACGCCCTCGGCCGTCTCAAGAATATCGATGGCTTCGCCAGCGTCACACTCTCGCGCGAAGACATCGTCCGCCACCGGCTGGTCCAGGAAATCGTCCGCGCCTACGAGGAGGAGCAAAAGAAGAAGCGCTAAATCTCGCGGGGAGTGTGTAGCAGGGATCTTGGAGGGATGATACTCCGGCTCCCCGCTCTGTGCTCCAAGCTCTACGCTTTCGCCATCGCCATGAGCACTGGTAGCAAAAAGAAGCGGCGCATTGATCGCGTCGCCTCGGTTGAGTTGCCGCCCGGCGTGCTGGGGCATCTGTGGGGCCACCTCCGCCGCGGCCACGTGCTTGTGCGTCTTGCCATGTGCTCGATTACGGCCCTGCTGCTCTGGGCCATCACGGGCGGCTGGACCCCACCCATGCCCTACCGGTGGGGCGAAGTGCCGCAACGCGACATCGTCGCCCGCACTGAGTTCTCTCGTGAAGATCCTGCCGCAACGGAAAAAGATCGCGACGATGCCCGCAAACTCGCCGTCGCGACGTACGACCACGATCCGTCGCAACTCGACCAGGTTCGTGCCAAGCTTGAGAACGACGTCACCGAAATCGTCGCCGCGAAGTCGCTCGCCGACGCCGACAAGCTTTGGGACACTTTCCGCCTGCCGCTCGCCGCCGGTACGCCGGAACCCACACCCCAAGAGCGCGAGCAGCAATTCCAGAAGTTCCACGATGTGCTCGCTGCCGACGGCGTGCTGGAAAAATTCAAAACCGCACTCAACGAGACCTTTGCCCCCATCATGGACAAAGGCCTCATCGAAAAGCTTCCACCGGAACACGACGCCAACGAACAGAAAATCTCGGTCCATCCCGTGGGCACCGACGCGAAATTTCCACGCACCGTTCAAGTCAGTGAGGTTCTCTTCGAAAACGTAGCGTCGCAGCTGCAAAAGACGCTCGCGATGAAGATGCCGTCGCCGGATGTTGCCGATCGCGTTTTTGCGCGCCTGAAGAACGACCTGCCAGCTGCCACTTCGCTGAAGCTCAACATCGACGCGACGCGAAAGGAACAAAAAGAGCAGGCCGCTCTGGTGAAGCCTCACATGGAAGTAATCCCCGCCGGCGCCGTGTTGGCACGCGCGCACGACGAGAAAGGCGCTCCGGTTCCCATCGACGACGCGGCACTCGAGAAACTCAAGCTCGAACATCAAACCGAACTAGCCAAGCGAACCGTGAGCGACAAACTTTCCCGCTCGCTCGCCATCCTCGGCATGTATATGGCGATGTTCGTCCTGTGCGGCTTCTACATTTATCATCGCAATCCTAACATCATCGACGACCTCAGCCGCCTCGCTACGCTGCTGAGCCTCGTAGTCGTCACAGTGACGCTGATTATTTTCACCAGCAACGATTGGCGGGCCGAAGCCGTGCCGCTGATGCTCTTCGGCATGACCGTTGCCATCGCCTACGAACAAGATTTCGCCTTGCTGCTCTCGGCGGCCGTCACGCTCATTAGCGTTGTGGCCTTGGGCCGCGGCCTTCCTGATGCCGTCGTGTTGCTCGGCGCCACCTCTGGAGCAATCCTGCTACTCGGCCGTGTTCGCAGCCGCAGCAAGCTGCTGTGGGTCGGCTTCATCGCCGCCGGCGTCGCCGCCCTCACGATGATCGGCGTCGGCACGATCGAAGGCCAGCCGATCATGCTCACGCTCAAGACCTCGAGCTTCCTCGTGCTGTGGTCCGTGATCGCCGGCTCGCTGATGACGTGCCTGCTGCCCATCATTGAACGAATCTTCAACGTCCAAACCGATCTGAGTCTCATCGAGCTTGGCGACCCGGCTCACCCGCTCCTGCAGGAACTCATCCGCCGCGCTCCCGGCACGTACAACCACTCGATTACCGTCGCCTCTCTTGCCGAAGCCGCCGCCGAATCGATTGGCGCCCGCGGTTTGCTCGTGCGGGTTGGCGCGTACTTCCACGACATCGGCAAGATGCTCAAACCCGGCTACTTCGCCGAAAACCAAGGGCAGGGCGATAATCGCCACCGTTCGCTCGTTCCCGCCATGAGCACGCTCGTGATCATTGCCCACGTCAAAGACGGGGCCGACCTCGCACGACAGGCGAAGATCCCGGAACCAATCATCGACTTCATTCAGCAACATCACGGCACGACGCTGGTCGAGTACTTCTATCGGCAGGCCAGCGAAAGTAAGAAGACTGATCCGAACGCCAGCGAGGTCGATGAAAGCTCGTTCCGCTATCCCGGCCCCAAACCGCAAACCAAGGAAGCCGGCATCCTCATGATGGCCGACGCCGTGGAAAGCGCGAGCCGAGTACTGGTTGAGCCCACCCCTTCCCGCATCGAAAGCCTTGTCGACGACATTACCCGCAAACGCCTGCTCGACGGCCAGTTTGACGAGTGCGGCCTGACACTCGAAGAAGTCCGCCGCGTCGGCGATAGCCTTGTAAAATCCCTCACCGCCGTCTACCACGGACGCGTTAAATACCCCGATCAAGAAACCGCGTGAACGTCGGTGAGCTAGTGAGTTAGTGCTGATACCGCAAGCGTTTCAGCTACTCACCGGCTCCCTTACGCACCCCCGCCCCCCCATGTTGGAAGATCTCCCTATCGACGTGCCCTGCCAGGACCCATTCGAGATCTTGATCTCGAACGGCCAGTCGGCGCATGCAATCGACGAGCAGCAACTCGTGGCCGCAGCCCGGGCCGTGCTGCAGGAATCCGACTTCAACTCCGCGATGATCAGCCTCGCGATCGTCGACGACCCCACCATCCACGAGCTGAATCGTCAGTTTCTCAATCACGACTGGCCGACCGACGTCCTCAGCTTCGCCCTTCAGGATGACGGCAGCCATCTGGAAGGCGAAGTGATCATCAGCGCCGATACGGCCGCCGCATCGGCTGCCGAAATCGGCTGCACGCCCGCCGCCGAACAATTGCTGTATGTTATTCACGGCGTACTCCACCTTGTCGGTTTCCGAGATAAGACCCCCGCAGACGCTCACCAAATGCGGCTCGCCGAAGCGCAATTCCTGAGCCAATTCGGTTGGGATTCCACCTTCCGCCCCGGTTGTTGCGGCGGCGAGGATGTTAACGAGCTGGATGCCGGCACCTCTTCTGACGGAGCGAAGTCCGCGTAATGTCCGACCCCTTCTTGTGGCTGGCGATCATCGGGCTCGTCATCTCCTGCGCCACAGCCGTCGCTGCGCGCTCACTGCATTCGTTCTCGCGACACGAACTCGAAGAAATTTGCCAATCGCGGCAGCATCCGGAACGGTTTTCGGAAATCCTCCGCGACCACGATGGCGTCGCTCTCGGCACCGAAATGTTCGCCATGATGCTCGTCGCCCTGTCAGTGTGCGCGGGCACCGTCTGGGCTTGGAACTCCCTTGCCACGGTTGAATTGCAGCCCTGGGCCTCGTTTGGGATCATCGCGATCGTACTCGGTCAACTCACCGCGATCATGACGATCTGGCTGCCGTGGTCGATGTCCCGCATCGAGTCGGCTCGCTTCCTGTATTGGAGCTGGCCGCTTTGGTGCGTCGTCGGCCGATTGGCCAAACCGCTCGTGTGGGCCGCAGGAATCGTCGACCGCTCGCTGCGTCATCTGGCCGGTCGTCCGACCGTCGCCGACGAAGAGGAATCGTTTGAAGAGGAGATTCGCACGATCGTCAGCGAAGGCCATCGCGAAGGCCTGCTCGAAGAAGAGGCTCGCGAAATGATCGAGGGGGTCATCGAACTGGGCGACGCCAATGTTTCGCACGTCATGACGCCGCGGACTGAGATCGACATGATCCAGGCCGATACAGCGTGGGATGAAATCATCGAAAACGTGATCGACTGGGGGCACACGCGGATTCCGGTCTATGGCAGCTCGCGCGATGAAATCGTCGGCATCCTGTACAGCAAAGACTTGCTGCCTGAGCTCGCCAAACCAGCCGATCAACCGCGCCGCCCGCTCGCCGAACTGTTGCGCAAACCCCTGTTTGTGCCGGAAACGAAACCAGTCGACGATCTCCTCAACTTCTTTCAGAAGAGCCGCACGCATATCGCAGTGGTCCTCGACGAATTCGGAGGCGTTTCCGGCCTCGTGACGATCGAAGACGTGCTCGAAGAAATTGTCGGCGAGATCGACGACGAATACGATCAGAAATCCGAAGAGGAAATCCGCAAAATCGACGATGATGTTTGCGTGGCGGTGGGCCGCGCTCATGTCGATGAGATCAATGAAGTAATGGGTTTCGAACTGCCGGAGAACGAGGATTTCGACACGATCGGCGGTTTTGTGTTCGCCGAATTCGGCCGCGTGCCGGCTGTGGGCGAATCGATCACCTGGCAAAACGCGATCCGCATTACCGTGCTCGAAGCCACCCGCCGCCGCGTCAACCGCGTGCGCCTCGAACGCATTCACAACGAACTGCTCGAAGCGGTGTGAGCGGTGCAGCGTGCTCGGTTTAACGAAAGTTCCGCTATGCGCTGGTTACTCTACGCGCAGCTATCGCTTGGAATCGCGATGATCTTCTGGGGCGTTTTCGTCGTTCCAGTTCTGCCATACGTCCTGTTGGATGTTGTGCTCACTCCAGAACAGCTTAAGGACGCGAGCCGATGCGACGAAACGCTGGCCCTCCTTCAAGCACCGAACTCTTATCACTTCGCTGGTTGGATCGCTGGCGGTGTCGTGGTAACCGTTACGAGTGCACTGTTGTTGCGACAGTCGAAATTGCTGTGCGAAACGCGGCCATTGGGTTAAGCATCGATGATGCCCCGGTAACTGAGCTTGCCATCCACGATCGCAGCGGCCGAGGTGTACGGGTGCTCTTGCGTCTTCGCCGCGTCCATGATGTGCAGCACCTGCCAGCCGTCCACTTTGAGAAAGTCTGCAATGAGCGACCGGTGGCAGCGCCACCAGACCGCCTCGGAGCACATGATCGCGGTGCGGCCGGTGCTCGTAAGCTCTACGAGCCGTTGAATCGCAGCCCCAAACGGCGGTGTCTCCATGTAGTCGGCGTAGCCGCGAAATGATTCGTTCCGCCAAGCCAGATTGTGTGAATCGGGCTTCGCGGCACGCCGGCCGCCCAAATCGACGAAGTGCTCGTAGCGAACTCTCTCGTCAGCCAGCGCCTTATTCAATTCCGGCTTGTTGAAGTGCGGAAAACGCCGGGAGCCCGGAAACTGGCGCACATCGGCCAGCACCTCGATTTTATGCTGGTGCAAGATATCGACAAAATCGTCGATCGACCGAGTCGAGTGACCAATCGTCCAGATTCGCCGCACTGTCAATTTCTGAACCACAAGGAATTCTTGGCGACCGCTAGCTGCTCGGCAAGGCAAGCCCACACAACGACAAACACTTGGACCGCGCGTGATACTCTGCATCCATAGCTCCGCGACGAGTGATTCGCCATTTGTTTGTGCCAGCACCGCCCGCAACGCAAACGTCGCTACGCTGTGGCGAACCCCAAGACTCCACCGTTGCTCTTGACCGTGCGCCAGCATCCCGCGTATTGTCCGGCCCTCGTCGTCCGGATGTTCCCGCTTAGCGCTCGGACTTTTCTCGATGGCCACACGATCCACGCCGCTGCATTTCGGCTCAACTCGCGCTCGAACGGCCCGCCTTCTCGGTGTGCTGCTGTTCGTTGTCGCACTCGTTGCGTCGTCGCCGGCGCCCGTTCGCGCCCAGTGGCCGTGGAGCAAGCCGGCCGCCAACGCAGGCCCCGGCACAGCTCAGTGGTGGAAGAAGCACAAGAGCGAGGCCGTGTTCGATCCCGGCAAGGGTTACAAGGTCGAGGGCGAAGAGGGCTACTTCGACGGCAATGGCCGGCCGATCACGGCGCCGATCGCTCCCGAAAGCGTCGTGGAGGCCGGTAAGGAAACTGAACAGGAAGGCCTGATTCCCGGCCTCGATCCACACGTTCAATACGACAAAATGAAGGCCGCCGTCGGCCTCGGTCCGAATGAGCAGTTCGCCCGCAAGTGTTACGCCGATGGCTACGAATTGTTCCGCGAGAAGAAGTATTCGGAAGCGGCCGAGAAGTTTGAGACTGCTGTCTCGCGCGGCCCGCATTCGGCGATCGAGCAAGACGCCATGTTTATGGTCGCCGAGAGTTACTTCTTCGATGACCGCTACATCAAGGCCCGCGATTCGTACGACGCGCTCGTTAAAGAATACGCCAATACGCGCTATCTCGATCAGGTGATCGATCGCGAATGGAAGATCGCTCGCTACTGGGAATTGCGAGATGAAAAGAACCCGCACTGGCCGCTCACGCCAAACGTGTACGACAAGACCAGGCCGTGGTTCGACAC
>JAXMBH010000058.1:0-13072 GCA_046349975.1 Pirellulales bacterium | reverse complement strand
CCACTGGCCATGTCGAAATTGCCTCGCCAGCCTTCACTGGCCATGTGCAGTCGCTCTCGGCCAGCTTCAAGCTCAAGCCGGTCGAAGCGCAGGCCGCCACCGGCGCGACCGGTAACAAGAACGCTGCTCCAGGAGCGCCCAACGCAGCCGACGGGAACCCCACCGCGCCGAACGCAGCGCCTGCCGCGCCGCCGCAGCAGCGATATTACATCGACGCCGATCAGTTGCAGCTGGATGTTTCGATTACGGGTCAAAAGGCGGCGCCGACATCGCTCGCCTGCGATGGCCACGTGCTGCTCCGCGAAGTACCGCTCGTGGCAACGAGCCAGCAGCCGCTGGAAGTTCGCGGCGGCCAATTGCAGATCGATCACTTGGATACGAACGCGCCGCACGTGACGTTGCACGGGGTCGCGCCCGGCCAGGCGCCCGGCTCCGCACTCGCCCAGGTCGCGGGCCGTGGCATGACGATGCTCGTCGACACCATTGAATTCGACGGCGGCACGAACCGCATGTGGAGCGACGGCCCTGGCAAGGCGACGATGCTCGTGACCGGCGGCATGGCCGGCAACCCATTAGGTCCGAACACAACCGCCAACCCGAACGCCGTGCCCGTGCCGATGGAGCTCACCTGGCAGGGCGGTCTCAAGTTCGACGGCCAAACGATTCACTTCCAGCGCGATGTGCTCGTGGTCGGTATGGAGAGCAAGCTGCATTGCGAAGAGCTGCTCGCCAAGCTCTCCGCCCCGGTGCAGTTTGGGCAGCACATTGAGCAGGCGAGCATGACCCTCAACGAGATCGAATGCCGCGGCGGCGTGAAGCTTGAGAACATTACCCGCGACGAGCAAGGCGTCACGTCGCATTCGCAAATGGAAGATCTCGATCGCCTCACAATCAATCAGCAAACCGGCCAGATCATGGGCTATGGCTCCGGCATCATTCGCTCGACACGCTTCGGCGCGACGATGACGGCCCTCGACGCACCGCCAGGCACAACGCCGGCGACGCCGCTGCCTGCCAATGCGGCCGGCAGCAAGCTCTACTTCTTGCGAGTCGACTTCCACAACGGGCTCTCGGGCAATATGTACACCCGCGAGCTGACTTTCCAAGAACGGGTGCGCACGGTCTACGGCCCGGTCGACACGTGGGAACAGGAGCTCGACCCGTTGCGGCCGGAAACGCTGCCGCCGGATGCGATCACGATGAACTGCGATCAATTGCGGCTCAACGAAGATCCGGTCGCCGCCCGCGCGGTGGCGGCGCAAAGCGGTGGCCAGCGGCCGGCTGGGCCGATCCAAATGCTCGCCACCGGCGATGTGCGCATCACCGGCCAGGTACCGAAGCAGGGTGAGTTCAGTGTGCAAGCGAATCAGGCCAGCTACGACCACCTCAAGGAAACGTTCATCCTCGAGGGCGACGGCCGGACGCCGGCGAAGTTGTGGCGGCGGAACGCGGCGGGTGTCGACGTGCCGCCGACCGAGGCCCGCAAGATTCGCTACGTGCGTTCCACGGGCGACATCCAAGTCGACGGCATCCAGTACTTCGAAATCACGCCGAACGATATCCAAAATGCCCGCCGGCCCACACCACCCACCAAATAGCCGAGCCGTCCCACATTGTAGCAGGCACGCTCCGCATGCCGTCGCCGCAGTCGAGGGGCGCGTTGTTTTCCGTAAGTGCCGTTACGCCACACGGAGTGTGCCTGCTACAGAATCATTGGGTGGCTCCGGAGGAGCCGAAGGCGACGCCCCAGTGATGCGCCAGGTGACATAGCGCACTGGGGGCTCGCCTGCGGCTCGACCCCAGCCACCCCAATCGAACTTCACATTGCTCGTCGATTCCACAGGGATCGGCTATATACGTCGGCGTTCCTGGTCGAGCCGCTGGGCGATGAATCCGACGGCGCGTTCCGCCATATGACTCGCGTAGGCGAAACTATGTCCGCCGGCTTCGGTTTCCAGATCGCACTCGAACGGAACGCCGAGCGACCACAGCTTCATCCGCAGCCGATCGCACGAATCGTGCCAGCGCACGTCGGTCGGGTCGCAGCAGAAGAACTGGTTCCGCGGCCAGTTGAGCGGATGGATGTGCAACAGCGCCGAGTCTTGCCGCGCGGTTTCCGAATCGCCGTACATGAACTCGAGACCGGGGTCGATCCCCTCGTCGATCCGTTTCTGAAAATCGATTGCCGGGGCGATGGCCGCGACGGTCGGAAAAACGTTCGGATACTTGTACGCCATCCGCAGCGCACCTTGGCCGCCCATGCTGATTCCCAACAGCGCAAGCTGCGGCGGCCGAACATGCCACCGCTCGGCCACAAACGGCACGACATGTTGCAGCACATACGCCTCCGCGGAAATCTGGGTGTCGAACTCCGGCCAGATGCGATTGGTCCACCAGCTGAGCCCCGTCACGGGCTCAATGATGTGCAGGCCGTGCCGGTCGAATTGGTCGACAAACGCCGGATAGCCGCGGAGCGACGCCGCTTCGCTGCAATGCAAATAGATGATGGTGTCGTTGTGTGGCCTCGGGGCGGGGGGCTCGTACAGCCGGCATTTGTGGCCGGCGAGTTCGATCTGGCTCCAGGTTCCAGTGGCGGTGCTCATAGGTCCATGCTGGCGGCGCGGCAGTGTCGCGTCTAGTGGAGGCGGGGCTGCTCGCGTAGAATGCCGCCTTCGCAGGGCGGTAGCTGAATTGGCACAAATTCAGTAGCCGGGTTCACCAGAATCCATCCCAAGGGGCGCCTGGGGTCGAGCCGCAGGCGAGCCCCCAGTGCGCTGCGTCAACCGGCAGTTCACTGGGGGCTCGCTGCGCTCGACCCCAGCCACCCCTTGATATCGTAAGGCCGGATTCTTGCGATATCAGCCAGAAGACAAAACCGGCAGGCGCGTCCGCCTGCCGCGGCGTGAACAGATCGATAGGCGAACGCGTGAAGCAACTTCTATCGTCCAATCAGATTCGCGACGGCGTTCGGCAGTTGGCCGAGCAGCTGCGCGAGTACTACGGCGGCCGGCCGCTCACGATCGTGGCGATCCTTACGGGCAGCCTGGTGCTGCTCGCCGATCTGATTCGGCAGCTCGATATGCCGCTGCGTGTCGCGCTCATCCAAGCGAACCGATATCGCACGCCGGATAATCCAGCTGACACGTCGGAATTCAACACGGCGCTGCTGCCGAAGCTCAAGGGGCGCGATGTGCTCGTGATCGACGACATTTTCGACACGGGTCACACGCTCGTGGAAGTGATCGCGCAGATTTTGCAGTACGAACCCAAGTCGCTGCGTTCGGCCGTGCTGATGCGAAAGAGCGGCCGGTCGGAAGTGCCGATTCAGCCGGATATCGTCATGTTCGAAATTCCGGATGAGTTCGTCGTGGGTTACGGGCTCGATTACGAGGACAAATTTCGTAATTTGCCGTACGTCGCGGCGCTGGAGCCCGAGGACTTGGCGGCGCAGTGAGTGGGGGGCTCGCTGGTTGTTCTATGAATTGAAGTTGCATCTGAGTCGGCAGCGTTGTTTGAATGCCACATGTATTGCACATCATTGATTCGCTCGACTATCACGGCGCGGCATCGCAACTCTTAGTGTTGGCGAAAGGGCTCGCCAGGCGCGGGATCGATGTGCACGTGTGTGCGCTCGGCCAACACGCGCCACGACTAGTCGAGTTCATGTCGGCCGGGGTGGAGACGACGATCGTGCCGCGCCGCTGCGCTGTGGATCCGCTTGCCGATTGGCGCCTCGTGCGGCATGTGCGAAGGCTAAAGCCGGATGTCGTACATACTTGGAACACGGTGGCCGGCATGTTTGGTCCCTGCGCGGCCGGGCGGCCGTTCATTGCCGGCACGTATCGAATCGACCGCTGGCGGCCAGCCTGGGATCGCCTTGTCGAGCGGCGTTTCCTGCCGCGGGCCGCATATTGGGTAACGGATAGCGAGGCGGTGCGCGCGTGGTATGTCGAGCGCTCCAAACCGGGCCTCAAGCTCACGATCGTCCCCGGCGGCGTCGAGCGGCCGCAGACGAGTGATGTATCGCGGGAGTTACTTCTTGCGAAGCTTGAACTGCCGGCGGATGCCAAGCTCATTGGCGTGATCGGCCGGCTGGTGCCCAGCAAGCGTGTGAAGGATCTCATTTGGGCCGCCGATTTGCTGCGCGTGCTTCACGACAACTTGCGCGTGCTCATTATCGGCGATGGCCCACTCCGCGCTCAGCTCGAGGAATATGCTCGACTGGCGAGTGATCTCGATCACATTCGGTTCCTCGGCGCCGGCGACGACGTGTGGCGGATTATGCCGCATCTCGACGTGCTCTGGAACGGCAGCGAGAACGAAGCCCGCTCCGCGGCGATACTCGAAGCGATGGCCGCGGGCGTACCGGTCGTGGCCAGCGATACGCCGGCGAATCGCGAGCTCGTCATCGACGGCCAAACCGGCTACCTCATTCCGCTAGGCTCGCGAGCCGGGCGCGCGGCCCGTGCTCGCCAGACCGATCGCATCTTCGCCGACAAAGAGTTGGCGCTGCGGCTTTCCACGGCAGCCCGTGAACAAGCTGCTCAGCAGTTTAATGTAGAGTGGATGCTAGAGAATTACTTGAGACTGTACGATTTGCACTAAGCGCTAACGGATAATTCTTCGCACCATTGAGGAAGCAGTTCCACTTGGCTGCGCAAGCTCGATCAGTAGAATAAATGTCGCAGCCAGTTATATTCTGGCGACAGGCGAGTCGATCAACAGACCAATCACCGCAGATTCGGCAACCACGGAGGATCGGGCACGATGAAGGACGTTTTGGCCGTGGTTTTGGCCGGCGGGAAGGGCTCACGATTGGGGCCGCTCACACGCGACAGGGCCAAGCCGGCGGTACCGTTCGGCGGCATTTATCGCATCGTCGATTTCACGCTCTCGAATTGCCTCAACAGCGGCCTGCGCCGCATTCTTGTGCTCACGCAATACAAGGCGATGAGCCTTGATCGTCACATCACGCTCGGTTGGCGGAATTACCTCTGCCGCGAGCTGGGCGAGTTCATCGATGTCGTGCCGCCGCAGCAGCGGATCGACGAGCAGTGGTACCAGGGCACGGCCGACGCCGTGTACCAGAACATCTACACCCTCGAAAAAGAGCGGCCGCAGTATGTCGTGATTCTCGCTGGCGATCATATCTACAAGATGGATTACAGCAAGCTGATCGCGTACCACCAGGAAACGCACGCCGATGCGACGATTGCCGCACTGCGCGTGAAGGCCGTCGAGGCGGCCGGCCAGTTCGGCATTATGCAGGTTGATCAAAACAACCGCGTCGTCGGTTTTGAAGAGAAGCCGGCCCAGCCGAAAACCATCCCTGGCAATCCGGAATATTGCTTGGCGTCGATGGGCATTTACGTGTTCAGCGCCCATTACCTATTCGATGAGCTGTGCAAAGACGCTACGCTGCCGGATAGCGCCCATGACTTCGGTTGGAACATTATCCCGTCGATGATCCGAAATTGCCGGGTGCAGGCCTTTCCGTTTCTCGATGAGAACCGCAAACGCGACGCCTACTGGCGCGACGTCGGGACGATCGACAGCTATTACCAGTCGAATATCGAACTCACCGAAGTCGAGCCGCAGCTGAATTTGTATGACGACCACTGGCCGGTGCGCACGTATCAGCCGAATCTGCCGCCGTCGAAGTTCGTGTTCAACTCCAACGAACGCTGTGGCGAAGCCCACGACAGCATTGTTTGCGCCGGGGCAATCATTTCGGGTGGCCGTGTGTCGAAGACAATAGTGGGGCCGCAAACGCGCATCAACAGCTATGCGGATGTCGAGGAATCGATCCTGTTCTCTCGGGTGAACATCGGCCGCGGCGCGAAGATCCGCCGGGCCATCATCGACAAAGGCGTGTCGATCCCCGAAAACATCCGCATCGGCTTCGACCCGGAAGAGGACGAAGCCCGCGGCTTCACAGTGTCGCCCGGCGGCATCGTGGTGATCGCCAAGGCCGAGAGCATCGAGCCGATGATGGCCGAGAGTGTGTAGCGCGACCCCAAAGTGTATCAAGGGGTGGCTGGGGTCGAGCCGAAGGCGAGCCCCCAGTGCGCTGCAGTTAACGGCGGCGCACTGTGGACTCGCTCCGCTCGACCCCAGCCACCGCGCCGTTTATGGAGCCGAATTATTTACGTCTGAGCAACTGCTTCGCCTCGGACAACGTGAGCATAAGTGTCATTTCATCAATTGGCGAAGCGCGGAAGCCGCACTGCAAATAGAAGCTCTTCGCAGCGGCTGAGATCGCATGGACGAGTATAGCGCGGATCCCGGCGATGTCTGCTGCCTGAAGAGTTCGGATAATGGCATCGCGTAGTAACGCGTGACCGATTCCTTGACCTTGGCAGGATGCATCAACGGCGAGCCGGCCGATTACCAACACAGGAATTGGATCCGGCATGTTTCGGCGAACATGACCGGGCGAGGTTGCATGAGCGATTGCGCCGGCGGCCAATGAATAAAATGCGATAACGCGTGGTTCGCTCGACCGGCAAACAACGTACGTGCGCGATGCGTTGGATGCTTCATTTCGAATCGCCCGGCGTCGCAACCACTCGTTGAGTGAGCTGTCGCCGCAGTCGAACGCCTGCAGTTCGTGCCGGGCTGTAATTGGCTCCGGCGGCTGCAGGGCTGCGGCGGACGTCCTTTTACTACGGGCCACCGCAATTCAATCCCACGGGGGGCTCGTGCTAAGAAGACGTCTTAAGGCGGGATTGTCGGAGGGTGGTCGATCAAGGGCCGCTGAAAATGCGGCAAAGTCCTTCCTTCCCAATACGAAAAAACATCGATCAAGCAGCACTGCTTCAGCTTCGCGCCGGGCGGCTTGAACCATGAAATCGGTTCGCGTTTTGCCCTCAGCGGCCGCGGCTTGGTCAATCAAATCGCGAGTTGCTGCTTGCAAGCGGAGATTGACCGTCGTGCTGCGCGTTGTCGACGGTTGGGAATCAGTTGCCACGCCACTCCACCTCAATACCGTAATGTCTACACATTCAGTATACAACGTCGTGTAGACAATGTCGATACGGGGCTGGCAGTTGTGCCCACGCTCTCGCTGTTAGAACCCGACCCGCACGTACGTCCGCGGTCCGCAGTACGGGTGCGGATGCCAGTGGGGCCCGTAGTAGTAGCCGTAATACGGGCGATAGGCCGGCGCGACGATTACGGTCGGCGGCGGGGGCGGGACTTCGGAAATGACCGTCGGTCCCGGCGGGGCGTAGTAGGCTGGCGCCGCGCCCATTTGCTGGGCGGCCACCACGACCCGATCACTGACGCCTTGTTGTTTGAGCGCGATGAGCGATTGGGGGCTCAAGTCGACGCGGGCCCCGCGCGATTGCATGGTGCTGATGATCACATCGTCGCTGATGCCGGCCCGCGACATCGAGAGCAAGTCGTAATTCGTGACTGCCTGGGCCGCGGCTTGCTGATTCATTTGGTTGACGGCCGCCTGGCCGGCTGCGGCGCGGCGGTCATCTTGAGCATCCTTCGAGCGGCCCAGCAGGTTGCCTGTTACCGCGCCCGACGCCGGCGCCAATGAGCCGCGTCCTGACCGCCGTGCTTCTTGCCGCCAATGATGGCGCCCGTGACTGCGCCTAGCGCGCCGCCGACAATCGTGCCCGAGGCCGTGTCGTTGTGATAGTAATCGGGCGCCGGCTGATAGACGTACTGCGCTCGCATGGAGTCGCGTTCAGCAAGGCTCCGCAGGTGAGCAGGGTGGCGGTCGTAACGCTCCAAAAACCGTGTTGTCGGATCATCGTGCAGCGCATGGCAGCTCTCTTTCCCGTTGAAAGCGCGCGATTAAGGTGCGAGGCTTCGCGCCGAATCAGCGCAAAACGCTCCTTTGTCTGTATCGGCGACGCGGGCGCGGACTCTACCTAAATACGCGGGCGGATGCCAGCGAAGTTTAGTCACCAGATATGAGAGACTCCTTTGCTAGCGACGCTAGGAGATAGGCCACCGGCGACGCGCGTGCGAATGCGATCGACAGGGCAATCTGCGACGTCGCTACGCCGCCCCGGCAGATCCATTGGGCGACAAGGTTACGTGGTCGCTGCCGCGACCATGTCAGCACGGCGGCCGCCGCTGGCGATGGCTTCCCGCACGGCCCCTGCGGCTCCGGCTCCGGTGCCCCATTCAGAATGCGGCCTGGGTCGATGCGCTGCTCGAGCTCGTAGAGAATGCCGTCAGTGGCGTAGCGGTCGAACTTGTAGTCGTCGATCACGAACTTGCTGCGGCGATTGTTCGCGACGTACGTTACACGAGCCAGTCCCTTGCTCCGCCACTTGCGCTTGTCGATCGACTCGACCTCTTCGAAGCGAAAGCTGCTGCCCCAGCTCGACTTGATCCCTTCGTCGTCGAGAGCGATCCACCGGCCGCGAGCGCGCCAAGAACTCGTGGCCATCAGGGCGCCTACCACGGCAGCTACAGCGGCCATGAAATATTGCATCCACTCACCCTGCCAGCTCGGGATGTCGCGGTCATGCGAGTAGTGGTTCCATTGGTCGAGTAACTCGTTGTCGTCTTGAGCTTCGAACTCTGTCAGGCTGAGCGACTTCTGGGCCTCGGTGAAGTACTTTTGGTAATCAATTTTGAACTCGGCGAATCCCGTTTCGCGACGTTGTGGCCACGTAATCAGGCCATCTTTCAGACACCATGCCGAGAATCCCAGTGCGCAGATGCCCATGATGACGAATTTGCGCCAATAGCGTGGGTCGTTTTCCGCTCGAATTTGCATCGCCGTGCACCTGTCGCAAACGCAGAAGAAAATTGAATGGCGGCAGCGTTATCGCCCTCCATTTGGCTAATTGTAGCCAATCGTGGGTAGGTCGGTCAGCGGGGACGCACGCCACAAACCGCTTCGCTGTCACTACGTGGGGTGGCTGGGGTCGAGCGCAGCGAGCCCCCAGGCGCGCTTGCGTTAACGCCGGCGCTCTGGGGGCTCGCCTTCGGCTCGACCCCAGCCACCCCGTGGCGGGCAGTTAGCGAACGGCTTCACCCGTGGGTTGGGCGGCCGTTTTGGCGGCCGGCATTACTGGGAACAGTTGCAGCGACTCGACCAACTCGCGGTCGGCCGCCCCAACGCGGTCAACCATCGCCTTTTCGATCGTCACGGAAATGGCCAGGCGGTTGCCGCTGGTGGGCGAGGCCAGGAAATAATGCCATTCGACCGGCAGTTCCTCGGTGAATCCGCGGACGACGACTTCGTAGCAATAGAGGCCAGCCGCGTTTTGCCATTGTTTGTTGGAAACGAACTCGCCAAAGTTCTGGCCAAGGGCGTATTTGATGTCGTCCTGGAACTGTTCGAGCGTCGTCTGTCGACCTTCGGATTTTGGCGGCAGCTGCGTGACCGTACACTGGGCGGCCAGGTCGCCGTTATCCACTCGCCGCAACGTGACCGATTGGCGGGCTTCCGACGTGACGTACCATTGCCGATCATGTTTCAGGCGGAAGCCCATGGTCGGTGCTTCGAATGACAGATCGCCTTCCGGCTGCCTCGTTTGGCGGGTGGCCTGTTCGATCGTGGCTGGGTCGAGGTGCGACGACTTCTCGATGGGAGCGATGACGATTTGCACCTTGGCTACCGCGTCGAGACCCGGGGTCGCACCGCCGATCGAGCGCTTTTCCTTCACAGCCAAATTCAGCCGCGTAACACGATGTTGCTTGCGGTCGAACAGGTAAACGCCACGCACTTCTTCCTCAACCGCGGCGCCGTCGGCCGTGCCATGCACCGTGCCAGCAAGCCGAATTTTGGCGAAGTTGTCGTTCGAGCTGTCGAGCACGCTTTCGACCTCGCACACGGCGACGGAATCGAGCGTCAGCAGCGGGGCCATTGCCTTGGTATCGTTTTTCCAAGTATCGCCTTCGGCTACGGCATGGTCGGGCAGCAGGCGATCGGCGCTGAACGAATCGCCGACCACATCGATCAAATCGAGCTGTTCGCGCTCGAGCGGCGCCCCGGGGCAGAAGAGTAGGGGCCGCGGGTCGGCTTGCTCCAGTACGATGATGCGGTGCTCATCTGCCAGTTTGGGCGTGCGGCCGGCGTTGTCGACTTTGATGACGGCTTCGGCGTTGTCATAGTATCGCACCGCGAGCGCGGTGCCCTCTTCGGCGTTCGCGGCGTCGCCGAGGCGAACCTCATCGTAAGAGAGCTTGGCGGAAACGCTGCTGGGCAGTTTCTGCGTGTCGTTTGCGGTGGCTGGGTCTTTACCTTCCTCAGGTTTAGTGTCTGTTTGATTGCGAACCAGGTTGTGGCCGCCAGCATCGAGATCAATCGTGACATGCACCGCCGAATTCGACCTGTAATGGGGCGACAGGTCGAGTCGCTCGGCCGCCAGGAGTGGAGCTGCGATCGTCACGATTGCGACGGACACGACGAACTTCGGGAGGAATGACATATTTGCTACCGCTTTAGAGGACAACTGCCTGCCAATTAGGCACTGATCCGATTTCGGCTAGATCGTCCAAGAAACGGTCGGCTGTCCATCCGAAAATGGCGGCCCGATGACCAAGAAATCCAAATGTTAAGATGCGCAGGATTTGGATTCTGGCGTCTATCTATCCGGCGCCAGTGTGCTAGCACTTGCCGCCGCTGCTCGCAATTTGACGCAAACCAATACACAGCCAATGGATGAATCTGATACATTGACCCGCGCCACAGCTGCCAAATTCTGTGAGATGCCCGAAAAGCGCGAACTTTCGCACGATCTTTCTCGACTTACTTACGTACTACTAAACAGCATGAATTTGGCTTGTCCCGGCTTGACTTGTTTGGAGCGTGGCCATAGTTGCCAATGTGCCGCCGGCGACAAACTGGACACTTGACCGCCGCGGCACTGGAATTGCTCCGTTCCTGGAGACCCCCGAACGCTGCCAAGCCGGCATCAATCAATCAAGCATCACGAACCCGAAACCAAGAGGTAGAAGCTCTCAGAAGAACAATTGCTACAGTGGGCAGAGTTTGCCGAGTCCTTTGGGGCGTACCGCGGTGAACCGCGCTGCGTAATGGAAGGACAAGGCTGTGGGCGATGGATTCGCAGGGAACACCACAACCATGTAGGAGGCGACCGTAGCAGAGACAGAGGTGGACCATGCAACGCGAATATCAAAGCCCTGAATTGCGTGAATTGCGAGATCAGCAGATCCGCTTCGCGCCCCGACCCAAGAAGTTGCAGCAAGTGGAGGCTGCCGAACGTCTCATCGCGGAAGTCGATCCCGACAAGACGTATCCATATGATTATGTCTGCTTCCGCGTGACCGGTTTCCGGCCGGCGGAGCCGGTGCCGGCCAAGATCATCGGCGACGATCTGCGCCACGACCTGCGGCTGTTGGTGGAAGACCTGTCTGACTCTGCCGACATGGCGGCCGACAATATCGGTGAGCAAGTGCTCACCGTTGAAGAGTTGGCCAAGCAGTTCAACGTGTCGACGAAGACCATTTCGCGGTGGCGCGAGCTCGGGCTTGTAAGCCGCCGGCTGGTGTTCGATGGCCGCAAACGAGTTGGCTTCCTGCGCAGTAGCGTTGACCGATTCGTCAAGACGAATCAGGAACGCGTGGCCCGCGGCGCGCGGTTCAGCCAACTCACCGAGGAACAACGGCAAGAGATCATTGACCGCGCCCGCCGGTTGGCGAGCGCCGGCGGCGGTCAGTCGGAAATATCGCGCCGCTTGGCGAAGCGGTCGGGTCGCAGCGTGGAGACAATCCGCTCGACGATCCGGCAGTTCGACAAGCAGCACCCGGAATTGGCAATCTTCCCGGATCTCAATGGTCCGTTGACGGAGGCCCAAAAGACCCGCATTTACCAGGGTTTTAAGAGGGGTGCTTCTGTCGACAAGCTGATGAAGCAGTTCGGGCGCACGAAGACGACGATCTATCGTGTGATCAACGAAGTGCGGGCACAGCGAATCATGGAGCTGCCGCTGGATTACATCAACAATCCGCGGTTCGCCCGCAAGGGCGCCGAGAAGGCCTGCCTCGGTCCGATGCCGGAGAGCGATTCGCCAACGAAGAAGGCGCGTCGTCCGTCGGGGTTGCCGCCGTACCTGGCGAGCCTGTATGAGATGCCGCTGCTCACCCGCGAGCAGGAAGCCCACTTGTTCCGCAAGTACAACTTCCTGAAGTACAAGGCCGACAAGCTGCGTCGTGAGCTCGATCCGGCTCAACCGAAGGCGAGCTTGATGGACGAGATCGAGTCGCTCTCGCAGCAAGCCGTGGCGACGAAGAACGAAATCGCGCGGGCCAATTTGCGCCTCGTCGTGTCGATCGCCAAGCGGCACGTGACACCGGATCAAAACTTCTTTGAGCTGGTGAGCGATGGGAATATGTCGCTCCTTCGGGCGATCGAGAAGTTCGACTTTGCCCGCGGCAATAAGTTCAGCACCTATGCGAGCTGGGCGATCATGAAGAACTTCGCACGGACCATTCCGGGCGAGTTCAAGCATCGCGACCGGTTCCGCACGAGCCAAGACGAGTTGTTCGCGGCAACGCAAGAGCACCGCGGCAACCCGCTGGTCGAGGAAGGCGCGCAGCATCAGCGCGAGGCGCAGATCGAACGGATCCTCCGCCGGCTCGACGAACGTGAGCAGAAGATCATCATTGGCCGGTTCGGTCTCGATCACTCGAACGAGCCGCAAACCTTGAAAGAGGTCGGCGCGTCGCTCGGCGTGACGAAGGAACGCATTCGGCAGATCGAAGCCCGCGCCTTGTCGAAGCTGCGCGAAGCGGCGAAGGAAGAGAAAATCCTGCTGGATACGCTGTGATTGGTCGATTCAATTTGACCACGACGACACAACGGACACGACGGATGGTTAGCGGATTTCTAACTGACGTCGTGTCCGTTTTATTTGGGAAGACAATGCATCTACGGAATCGGCTGAACACGCGCCGCGTAGGGTATCGAGGCTAGAGAGTTGGCAAGACGCTCATCTGTGGTGAGGAGCACGGAATCGGCTTGAATCGCTAGCGCCAGATATAAAGCGTCATTTACAGTCTGCTTGGTTTCAATTGCTAAGCGCAACGCGACTTCGACGAGGTCGCGGGAGGGTGTGTACTGGATAGGCATCTG
>JAXMBH010000057.1:0-14776 GCA_046349975.1 Pirellulales bacterium | reverse complement strand
ACTTGAACGCGGATGGCTTTGGTCATTGTTCCCGAGAAATGCCGATTCGTTCGGGAAACGGACCGCCACACGTTATCTACTTAGAACGCAAAAGGATTGCGCTTCGGTTTTCACCAGCGCTTGCCCAACAGTTGCAGCTATCTGAGGAAATTGAGATCGTCTTCGATGTTTCAGACGAGGAGTTTGCAAAATTAAGAACGGCAGTCGAGCGAATCGACGAAGTAAACCAAAGCCGCACTCCATCTCGTCCGGTTCCTTCGCCTTCTCCATCTCGTCCGGTTCCCTCCCCTTCGACGGGGAGGGTTAGGGAGGGGTGATTCCGAAACACGCAAGCTGCCCACATTCTCCATAAGCACCTACGGCCACTGAGCTCACCCCACCGGCGCCGTGTCATAAATCACCACCCGCTCCCACAACGGCTTGCAGGTGTTCACAAACCGCGCGTGCTCCTCACACTGCGCTTGGTAAAAGTTGTGATCTTCCAACGACTTGAAATGCAGCAGCACTGAATAATCAAACGAGTGATCCGTCACCGCCCGCGTCTCGGTCGCCGCCGGCGTCCCCACATACCCGCGCTCCAAGTAAGAAATCTTCGCGAGTCGCCGCAGCTCCCCATCAAACAACGCCCGCTCCGCCGCAGTGAGGTCCTTCCGCAGCCAAAAATACACACTGTGAATAATCATTGTTTTTGTGTGAAATAAAGGAAGGCTCGACGCCTGACAATGTGGCCCTAACCAGAACTCAATTGCCCGTCGCTCCATCATAAAATCTCGACCGCCAATCGCGAAGAAGGACTCCCGGCAAATCGCGAACACGCCGCGCCCCGAAAAGATTCGCTCCAACAGCCCAGGACGCATCCCCGGCCACCGATTCACCCCAACCCCAATAGACCTGTTCTTTCTTCGTGCCCTTCGTGCCTTCGTGGTTAAACCGCGCCTTCTCCGCACCCTCTGTGCCTCCGTGGTGAATCTTCCGAAATAGCCAGTCTCATCGCGCCATTCACCAACTGCAGCGAGCTCCTCGCCACGCACCCAACAATACTCGGGGTGGCTCTTTTTCGCGTTTGCATTTCCAATGCGATTTGCTACTGTGTACGCATGAACACTAATAATCCAGCTCCACCGCCCCCCTTCGGCACACCCGCCCAGCGTCTCGCCCGCGCCGCCCGCATCGCCGGCGCCGTGCCCTTCTCGCAAGTCGCCCCCGAGAACATCCACTGGCCCTGGCCCGGCCGCATTCCTCTCGGCCGCGTCACGCTCCTCGTCAGCGACCCCGGCGTCGGCAAAAGCCTGCTCACCCTCGATATCGCCGCCCGCGTCTCCCGCGGCACTCCCTGGCCCGATTCAGCGCCGCGGACCGCCGTCGCAGTAGACGGTATCGACGAACCAAGAGTGGGAGAGGGGGAGGTGGGGAGAGTGGGAGAACCAATGCATCAGAACGTGCTCGCAACCATGCCCACCCACGCAACACCTAATCCACAATCCGCAAACCAAAGTCCGCACTCCAATGTCTCCCCATCTCCCCCTCTCCCCGTCTCCCCCTCTTCTGTGCTTCTCCTCACCGCCGAAGACAACTTCGCCGACACCGTCCGCCCGCGCCTCGAAGCGCTCGGCGCCGACTGCGACCGCATCCTCGGTATCGCCACGGTCCCCGGCGACAAGCCGCAAGACGTCCCCCGCGCCTTCGCCTTGAATCGCGATCTCGCCCGGCTCCGCAACTTGCTGGATGCCCTGCCCGATTGTCGGCTTATCGTCATCGATCCGATCAGCGCCTGCCTGGGCGGCACCAACGAACAATCCAACTCCGACGTCCAGTCTCTCCTGCTCGCTCTCACCGCGGTGGCCCGCGAATACAACGTGGCCGTCGTCATCGTTAGTCACCTCCGCAAGCAGGAGGGCGCCGCCATCTACCGCACCATGGGCAGCCTGGCATTCGTCGCCGCCTCCCGGGCCACCTGGGCGATCAGCAAAGATTCTGACGTCGAAAACAAACGACTCTTGCTGCCCGTTAAGAACAACCTCGCTCCCCACATTGGCGGCCTCGCCTTCACCATCGAAACCAGCGCAGATCTGCGGGCCCCGACCATCCACTGGTCCCCAGAACCAGTCACCCATTCCATCGATCTCGCCTTCGCGCGGGCCAACGGACGCCCTGACGACGAACGCCGCCGTGCCATCGAATGGCTGCGCGACCGCCTCTCCCAAGGTCCACGCGCAGCGTCCGAACTCAAAGTGGAGGCCGACGTCTTTGGCATCGCTGGCCGAACATTGCGTCGGGCATTCCACGAGCTCAATGGCGAAGCCGTTCGTCGGGGGCCTTTCCCGTTTGGCCAATGGAAATGGAAGCTCCCTGGCGTAGATGGCCAAAACCCCGAGGAGGAGTTTTGGACATCTACGGATGCTCTCCTCGAAGAACTTGCCAGGCCCTTTATGCGTTCATCACCCAGTCCAACACCCGTCGCCCCCAACTCCCCTGACAACAAGTCGCCACCCAACATTGACTGAGCCAGCTTCGCAAGAATCCGGCGCCACGGCATCCAGCATCCAGCATCCAGCATCCAGCATCCAGCATCCAGCATCGAGCATCGAGCATCGAGCATCGAGCATCGAGCATCGAGCATCGAGCATCGAGCATCGAGCATCGAGCATCGAGCATCGCACACCCAACTATCCACTATCCACTATCCACTATCCACTATCCACTATCCACTATCACCTCCCAGCCGTTCTTCTCCCGCCCCAACTCTCGTATAATACAGGCCTTATGTCACAAAACAGCCGAATCTACCTCGACAACGCCGCCACCACCTGGCCCAAGCCCGAATGCGTGTACGACGCGGTCGATCACTATTTACGGGAACTTGGCGGACCGAACGGCCGCAGCGGGTATCGCGAGGCGCTCGAGTCGAATCGCATTATCGAGCGGGCCCGCCGCGGCGTGGCCGAAATCGTCGGTGCGGCCGATCCCCTGAACATCGTCTTCGGATTCAACGGCACCGATGCGCTTAATATCGCGATCCGCGGTATCGTCCGGCCGGGCGATCATGTCGTCACGACGGTCTGCGACCACAATTCCGTCTTGCGGCCGCTTTCCGCACTGCGCGAAGCCGCCGGCGTCGAAGTCACGTACGTACCGTGCGACGGCCAAGGCTTCGTTTCCCCCGCTGACGTGCGGGCCGCGATTCGGCCCGATACGCGGCTCGTGGCGGTGAATCATGCGTCCAATGTCACCGGCGCCGTGCAGCGCGTGAGCGAAATCGGGCGGCTTGTGCGGGAAACCGACGCGTTTTACCTCGTCGATGCCGCCCAATCGCTCGGCCACGTGCCGCTCAATGTGCAAGCAATCGATGCCGATCTACTGGCGGCGCCCGGCCACAAGGGCTTACTTGGCCCACAGGGCACTGGCGTGCTCTACATTCGCCCGGGCGTCGAACGCGAAGTCGTGCCGCTGCGTTGCGGCGGTACCGGCACGCAAAGCGAAGCAGACCACCAGCCCGATTTTCTGCCCGACAAGTATGAACCGGGAAATCACAATCTCTCGGGGCTCGCCGGCCTCGCGGCGTCAACAACGTTCTTGAGAGACGAAACAATCGAAGCTGTGCACGCTCATCACGCGATGCTCACGAAGCACCTCCTCGAATCGCTTCGCGAAATCGACGGCGTGACAATCCACGGTCCGCAGTCGACGGCCAACCGCACCAGCGTCATCAGCATCACGGTCGACGGCTACGAACCGCAGGAGCTCGCAGCCATGCTCGATGCGTCGCACCGAATTCAATGCCGCGCCGGCCTGCAATGTGCCCCGCGAATGCACGAATCCCTCGGCACCACCGCCCGCGGCGGCACCCTCCGCTTCAGCCCCGGCTACTTCACAACACGCGAAGACATCCAAAAAGTCGCAACCGCCCTCCAAGAAATCGCCGCCGTGGCAATCAAATAGCTATTTGAACCACCAAGACACGCAGGACACGAAGGTGATGATTCAAGATTGCAATGCGGCTGCTGCCGATGCCGAAGCTGTTGCGGCGGCTATCGTTGATTCGGCAATCAAGGTGCATCGTGCTCTTGGACCGGGGCTTCTTGAATCAGTTTACGAAGCATGCCTTTGTTATGAGTTGTCAAAACGTGGCATTTCAGTTCGGCGCCAAGTCACTATGCCTGTGCGATATGAGGACGTTTACGTCGAGACAGGCTATCGTATCGACATTGTCGCAGGTGAGAGCGTTATCATCGAAGTCAAAGCCGTCGATGCAATAATTCCCATTCACGAAGCACAGCTTCTGACGTATCTAAAGCTGACCAATTTGCATGTTGGTTTTATTCTCAATTTCAACACCACGCTAATGAAACAAGGCATCAAACGCATGGTGAGGTAACAGCAAAAATTTCTGCTTCGTGTCCTTCGAGTCTTCGTGGTTCAAATCTTGAATGAATGGAGTTTGCCCGACCATGACCGAGCCCTGGTACAAGGACGGCCTGCGGTTCAAGTGCACCGGTTGCGGCGACTGCTGCACCGGCGCTCCGGGGTTCGTTTGGGTGAATAAAGAAGAAATCGCCGCGCTGGCCAAGGAAGTCAAACTCGATGTCGCCGAGTTCGAAGATCGCTACGTTCGCGAGATCGGCGTTCGCAAGAGTTTGAACGAGGACGATGATAGCTACGACTGCGTGTTCCTCGATCCGCGAACGCGGAAGTGCACGGTCTACAACGCCCGGCCGCGCCAATGCCGCACCTGGCCGTTTTGGGACTCCTGCGTGAAGTCACCCGAGGCCTGGGCCGCCACTTGTGAGGCCTGCCCCGGCAGCGGCAAAGGCAAACTGTATCAACTCGGAGAAATCGAAGCCCAAAGAACGCAGATCCGTATATAGCCGAGCCGTTCCGGCTCGACGTGTTTATTTTTATTACCTCAATAGCCCCACAATGGGAGAAACCCAAGACCACCGCACTACACGCGCCACCCAGCCGAGACGGCTCGGCAATATGACCGTGATGTTAAACTTTGACGGTTTGTTTAAGTTTGCAGCCTGGGCCGTCGATGTAATCCGCGAGGCAATGGAGCTATCGCGGCCGAATCGCAGCGGTTGCTCTAAGTCCTTGCAATGGAAGGCCTTAGCGTTGTCTGCGACCTCGCCGACGATGGCCCAATGCCGCCTTCCAGCCGCTAAGTTCTTTGACAATCAGGATTTAACAGCGCTTCCGACTTTCCCAAGTCAGCTGTGCGAACCGCCGCCATGGCCGCCCCAAACGGCTGCTGGCAGAACCGCTCATGTTGACACTAGTGCTTGGCACAATTACACTTGGGACATGAGAACCGCCACTTTTCCGTGGCATTTCTTCCCCAGTGGCCGCCTCTCAGAGGGGATCTCAAACGTGACCAAGAAAGAGATCGTCAAAACCATCTCCGAGGAGATTGGTCTGACACAACTGAAGACGAAGGAGATCGTCCAAAAGACGTTCGATGCCATCGTCGAGACGCTGGTCGAGGATCACCGCATCGAGCTGCGGAACTTCGGCGTTTTCGAGGTAAAACGCCGGGCCGCCCGCAAGGCTCGCAACCCTCGCACTGGCGATAAAGTGTTTGTGCCAGAGAAGTTCGTGGTCACGTTCAAGCCCGGTAAAGAGATGGAGGAGCGAGTTCGCGAAATGGAGCGACGAGCGGCCGAGCAGGCCGGGTATATCTATCCGAATGGCTCAGCCGAAACCGACTCCGATAGCTCCTCGAACGGCGAAACTCCTTCCCAGGAAACTACTTAGTACCTCGCTGGCAATCGTATCGACCGGTCCACCCACTGACTGCGACGGCAAGTCTGCCTTGACAACACCACCGCGAAAAACTGACCTCGGCGCAGTTCGCCGAACTCGCTACCGTTCGCCCGCTTATCCGCACACTTTTCACTTTCGCAGCCAATCCCGCTGATCCAACCGCTGCGACGCGCACCAGCGCACGACTTATCGTTGAGGTCATGCCTCCGGCATGGCACAGAAAATCGCCCGATGGCGCGAGCCAAGTGGCTCGCCGCTTCGAGACGATGACATTGGGAACCATTGAGGTTGGCGCACGCGCCGATTTAACTGAGGGATCCGTCCCCGGCCAAAGCTTCAGCAGATACTGCCGCGCGCATGCGTGTGCTGAGAAGTTTGCCGCCGGGGATGTGAGATGGCTGCTCAGGGAGGAGTAGTTCGAATGCGTAAGGTACTAATGGCGTTCGTAGCCGCTGCTTGGCTGGCGACCGGTACGGGCTGCCTCATTCCGATGTATTCGGCCGATCCGGCCCGCCGTGCGCAAGAGTTAATCTTCACGTCCGAGGACTTGCGTTCGTTCCTGGATGAATGGGAACGCATCTGGTTCCTTGATCAGCCGAGCCACCTGACGCCGCTCCGCACGCACGGCGGCATCATTTAGTCCATCGGCCTAACGGGTCGCCGAACCGCCAAGGATGCCAAGAGCATTGCGGATGCGCCGCTGCGCATTTCGCAATGGAGCCTGGCGTTCTTGGCGGTTTTCGTTTTGCAGTTTAGCGTTTTCAAGCTAGGTCAGAGCGGCTGCTGCGAGTATTTCCGGGGGATTGCGTACTGTCGGGAGCATGCCGAGAATTTGCCTACGTCGAGTTTTTCTAGAACATCTCTCCAAATTTGTAATGCCGCAGCCTGAAGTCGAAATCGATCTTTCCGTGCAACTCGGCCGGTTGCGGCTGCCGAATCCGATTCTGGTTGCTTCGGGCACGTTTGGTTATGCCCGCGAGATGGCGGGGCTGGTCGAACTCGGCCGGCTTGGCGGAATCGTGCCGAAGACGATTACGCAGGAGCCACGTACGGGCAATGCGCCGTGGCGGACGATCGAAACGGCCGCCGGGATGCTCAATTCGATCGGGCTGGATAACGATGGCATCGAGGCGTTTGTCGCGCACCACATGCCGTACCTGTCGTCGCTGGGCGCGCCGATTATCGTGAGCATCGCGGGACGGACGCATGACGAATTCGTGCGGATGGCGGCGCGACTCGACGGCATTGGCGTCGCAGCGATTGAGCTTAATATCTCATGCCCGAACGTTTCCGGCGGCGTCGATTTTGGCACCGACGCGGGGTCGTGCGAGCGGGTCGTGGCGGGTTGCCGGGCGGCGACTTCGCTACCGATCGTTGCCAAATTGACGCCGAATGTTACGAGCGTCGCGGCGATTGCGAAAGGCGCAGAAGCTGGCGGCGCGGACGCGATTTCGCTCATCAACACATGCCTCGGCATGGCGATCGACTGGCGCCGCCGCCGCCCACTGCTCGGCAACGTCATGGGCGGCCTCAGCGGGCCGGCGATCAAGCCGATTGCTCTGCGGGCCGTGTACCAGGTTGCCCAGGCCGTGAAAACGCCCTTGATCGGCATCGGCGGCATTGCCACGATCGACGATGTGATGGAATTCCTCGTGGCGGGTGCCTCGGCGGTTCAACTCGGCACGGTGAACTTCTACAATCCAAAGGCGTCTATGGAAGTGCTGGACGCATTGCCGGGGGCGGCTGCTGCGGCGGGCGTTGCTCGAATTTCAGAGGTTGTTGGCACTTTGAATACACTGCGAACCTCATAACCTTTTATTGCGGATTTCGGATTGCGGATTGCGGATTGAGGGCCGCGATTAATCCGCAATCCGAAATCCGCAATCCGAAATATGAAAGTCCTCAGCGGCATTCAACCCACGGGCTCCATCCATTGGGGCAATTACTTTGGCGCGATTCGGCAGTACATCGCGCTGCAGGATAATGAGCAGGCGTTTTATTTCGTTGCGAATTTGCATGCGCTGAATCAAGTTCGTGATGGCGCCAAGCTGCGGCAGTACACGTTCGATATTGCGCTCGACCTCTTGGCGCTCGGCCTCGACCCGAACAAAGTCGCGCTGTTCGTGCAATCCGATGTACCGGAGGTCAGCCAGTTGTGCTGGCTGCTGCTCACAGGCACGCCGATGGGTTTGCTTGAACGCTGTGTTGCGTATAAGGACAAGATTGCGAAGGGTCTGTCGGCAGACGCCGGGTTGTTCACGTACCCCGTGTTGCAGGCGGCCGATATTCTGGCGTACGACAGCGACACGGTGCCGGTCGGCGCCGACCAGGTGCAGCACATTGAAGTGTGCCGCGACTTGGCCGGGAGCTTCAATCACGAGTTCGGCGAAACGTTCGTAATGCCGAAGGCGTACGTGCTGGAGCAATCAGCCCGCGTGCCGGGCATCGACGGCGAGAAGATGTCGAAGAGCTACAACAACACGCTGGCCGTGTTCGAGGATCCGAAGGTGCAGCGGAAGCAGATCATGCGGATCGTGACCGACTCGCGGCCGATGGACGAGGCCAAAGAGCCGGCGGGCGACGTGCTGTACGACTTGTTTTCGCTGGTCGCGCCAGAAGCGGACCGCGAAGCGATGGCCGCGCTATATCGCCGCGGCGGATTTGGCTATGGCGAAATCAAGAAAGCGCTTGCCGATGCGGCCGAAAAGTTCTGGGCCGAACCGCGGGCACGGCGGGCGGAGTTGGCGGCAAAGCCGGAACGCGTACGCGAGGTTCTGGGCGACGGGGCGGCGAAGGCGCGGAAGAAGGCGGCGGAAGTGCTCAAGCGGGCGCAGCAGGCTTGTGGCGTCTCAGGCTGGTAGTCTCCGTTGTCGGAGAGACTTTGCTGATGCGGGATATCAACGGCGCCATCGGAATTCGGGGGCCAAGCAGATGTACTTCGTAGGTGTCAGTGCCTGGATTATCCAAGATGGAAACTATGGCGACTTCCACGCCGGAGACTTTGCCAAATTCGCATTGGAGTTTTCTCCGCACGAAACAGAAGTATCGCCGATTGATTTCGAAGGTCGCACGATTCTCAGCGGTTATTATTATCGGGGACCCCGGACACCGAGTGAATTATGATGGCACCGACGGCCTTGTCACTCCGTCGTTACGGATATGGAATCAGTCTACCTCGAAACAACGTTCATCAGCTATCTCGTAGCACGACCCAGTCGTGATCTGCTGGTTGCCGCGCATCAGCGCATCACGCAAGACTGGTGGGACCACCGGCGCGCGGCCTTCAGATGCGTTGTCTCGCAAACGGTTATTGATGAATCCTCTCGCGGCAATGAGGCGGAAGTACACAAGCGGCTCGCAATCATCAGTGGACTACTCATATTGGAGGTGTCGGCAGAAGCTGAATCGCTAACTCGGAGCATCATGGTTTCTGGCGTCCTTCCGCCGCACGCATTTCCGGACGCGGCGCATGTAGCAATTTCGGCAGTCCATGCCCTCGACTACCTGTTGACATGGAATTGTAAGCACTTGGCGAATGCGCAGATTGGGCGGAAAATGGCAATGGTGTGTCAGCAGTTGGGATATCGGATGCCTATCATTTGTACGCCCGAAGAACTTATGGGAGCATAGCAGCATGTGGGAAGACCCGATTGTCGCCGAAGTGCATCGGATTCGCGAACAGCTGGCGGCGGAGCACAATTTCGACATTGCGGCGTTTTTCGCTGACATCCGATTACGCCAGAAAGAACTGGGCAGCCGGCTGGTGAAGCAAGCAAATCGCAGCGATAAGTCGAATGAGCTCGCCTGCGAAATGGGGGCCAGCTCGTCCGGGTCTACGTCGTCCGAGCCGTCGCCTGCGGCGTAGGAAGAAAAACAGTGTCGGTTTTGGTCCACCACCACATTCATTTTGCTCGATAGTTGTCATGCAACTCGGTTTCGTTAGCGCTCTGTTTGGCGATCTGCCGCTCGAGGAAGTCTTTGCGTTCGCGGCGAGCGAAGGATATCGGTGTGTCGAGGTGATGTGCTGGCCGAGCGCGAAGGTTGATCGGCCGTATGGTGGTGTGTGTCATATCGATGTGAGCGACTTTACGCAGACCCGGGCGGATGACATTCGGGCCCTGTGCGACAAGCACGGTGTGCAGATTTCGGCGCTGGGTTACTACGCGAACGCGCTGTCGGATGATGCCAACGAGGCCGAGGTGGCTCGCAATCACTTCCGCAAAGTGATCGCTGCGGCACAAACGTTGGGGCTCAAGAACGCGAATGGGTTTATCGGTGCGAATCGCTATAAGCCACTGGAAGAGAATTTTCAACAGTTCACGGAAGTGTGGCCGGACATCATTCGCTTCGCGGAGGATCACGGCATCAAGGTGGGCATTGAGAATTGCCCGATGTTGATGCCGTACACGTGGCCGTTCGGCGTGAACCTCGCGCGCACGCCGGCGATTTGGCGGCGGATGTTCGAGACGATTCCGTCGGCGAGCTTTGGGCTCAACATCGATCCGTCGCATCTCGTGATGCAGCTGATGGATCCCGTCGCGCCGATTCGCGAATTCGGCTCGCGCATCTTTCACGCACATGCCAAAGACATGCGCGTGAATCGGCACGAGCTCGATGACATCGGCGCGCTCGAACCCCCCATGCTGCGGAGCACGGCGAAGATCCCCGGTTTGGGTGATGTGCCGTGGGGCAAGTGGATCGGGGCCCTCACGGACGCCGGTTTTAACGGCTCGGTTTGCGTGGAAGTGGAAGACGAGGCGTTCGAGCATTCGCTCAACGATCGTAAACGCTCGCTGCGGATCAGCCGGCAGGTGCTGCAGCCGCTCATTGCTTAGAGCATAATGGGGTGGTTGCGGGCGAGTAGTTTTGAAACCTCGCCGTGACGCGGCGGCTGTGCGTGAGCAGTGCAGCGCCTGACGCAGCACACTGGGAGCTCGCCTACGGCTCGACCCCCGGCACCCCACGCGTGAGTTACCGCAACGGTTGACGTACCGCACTGGGGCCGGGCTCGATTCCAGGCAGCCGGCGTGAGTGATGCAGCGGTTGATGTAAGGCACTGGGGGCTCGCCTACGGCTCGACCCCAGCCACCCACGCAGTTAATGCAACAGTTGATGTAAGGCATTGGGGGGTCGCCTGCGGCTCGCCCCCGGGCACCCCACGGGAACTGGGGGCTCGACCCCAGGCACGCCAAACAAGGGCAGATAGCTGATGCCGGCGAGTTCGAAATGGATTGATGGGTTGGCGCCTGATTCCACGGTGGAGGCGGCTGCGCGTCGGTCGCTGGAGCCGCGACTCGTCTCGGTTGTGCAATTGCTGCCGATGGCGGCGCATCTGGCGTCGCACGACATTGAGCACGTGCATCGGCTGCGGGTGGCGACGCGCCGCGCGACGGCGGCGCTGAAACTCTATCGCGACTGCTTGCAACCGCGGCCGGCTAGGTGGATGAAGCGGCGTTTGCGGTCGATACGCCGCGCGGCGGGTGATGCGCGCGATTTGGATGTACTTGCCGAGCGGCTGGCCCGCGACTACGGCGAGCCTGTCGCGCCGATTGTGGAGCTTATTGCCCACGACCGCGAGGCGGTGCAGCCGGCGATTCTGGAAGTCGCCCATCAGGCGCGGGAAGACGATCGATTCATCCGCAAGCTATCGAAGCTGATGAAGAATGTGGCGGTAAAAGAAGATGAGAGCGACGCGGCCGGCACGTCGCTAGTTCCGGAATTCGGAGAATGGGCTGGGCAGCGATTCCGCCAGGTCATCGACGAGTTCAACGCGTCCAGGCCGCGTGAATCGGCGGCTCCCCCTGCTTTGCACCAGTTTCGGATTGGCGCGAAAGCACTACGGTATGCCATCGAGCTTGTGGCGCCGGCGTTCGGTTCGCGGCAAGCGGAGCTGCGCGGGCAGCTGTATCCGCTCATCGAAGAGCTGCAAGAGCGGCTTGGCAAGGTCCAGGATCACGTGGCGGCGATCGAGCGCTGCGGCGCCTGGCAAATACAGTCGCGCAATTTGGCGATGCGCGAGAAGCTGGCCGAGCTGGCCGACGCCGAAGCTCGCGGGCTAGCCAACGCGATTCGTGATTTTTGGCAGTGGTGGACGGCCGAGCGGCAAACGGAAGTTGATGCGTTGCTCAAGCCGTAGGGTCGGATATTGCCGATGGTGGGTCACGGCCTATGGTAGTTCTTGGTGGGCGGCGCCCGCCCGCCGCTTTCCGAAGGGCGTCACAGAAATGTGACCGGCTGGTCGATGGCGGCCGATAGTCGTCGCAGGTATTCATCGCGAGAGATGTTGATGGCGCCCATGCTGCCAGTGTGGGGCGTCCATTGCTGGATGTCGAGCAGCCTATAGCCGCGCTCGTTCAAGTGCTCGACCAGATGGACGAGCGCGACTTTGGATGCGTCGCGTTCGTGGTGGAACATGCTCTCCGCAGCGAACAGGCCGCCGGCCGATACGCCATACGTGCCGCCGACGAGCGCGCCGTTGAAGTGCACTTCCACACTATGCGCGTGGCCGAGCTCATGCAGCCGGCAGTAGGCTTGAATCATGCTGGGCGTGAGCCAAGTGCTGTCGGTGCGGTCGTCGACCGTGGCGCAGGCTTGGATCACGCCAGCGAAATCTTGATCGAACGTGACGCGGAACTTGCCGCTGCGAACGGTGCGCTGGAGTCGCCTGGAAACGTGCAAGCCGTCGAGTTCGAAGATGGCTCGCGGATCGGGCGACCACCAGGCAATGGGGTCGTTCGCCCACATCGGCCAGGGGAAGATGGCGTGGCGATAGGCGTCGAGCAGGTATTCGGGCGTCAAGCGGCCGCCGACGCATAGCAAGCCTTCGGTCGTCGTGGCGGTAGGCGGCGGGAAGCGGGAGAGCCCGAGCTTCACGCCCGGCGGCAGCGGTCGCGGGCGGATATCGAACGGCACGAAGAGTTCGTCGAATTCGTTCGCTTCGCGCTCCATGCGGTTCAGGATAGCGTTGGGGAAGGGAGGTGAGTAGGTGAGTGGGTAAGGCGAGTGAGGCGGCGAGCTTCCCGTGCTCAACGTGCAAGCGAGACCTGCGAACAGCAGGGCGCGTGGGAAGGAGGTGGAACGCAAAACCTCCGGCGGGGGCCGGCAGGCCGTTCAAATTATGGTAGCGGACTATCCGACGCGCTGTTACTTCGTCGCGGTCATCGCGCCGAGGAGTTGGTCCCACTCAATGTCCTTGAGCCGACCGTCTTTGGTTTGCTCGGTGCTCGTCACGCGGCACGTGAACCTCGGTTGCACCCAGTAGGCACTCACGGTGCTGATCTTTACGAGTGGCCGGTCCGTCTTGATTTGCTGCAGCGATGCCAACAGTTCCTTCGCCTCGTCCTCCGATAGCTTTGCCGAAACGTTGCCGGCAAACACCAGGCGATCGCGGTAGGCCGTGCCGAGCACGAGGGTTGACAGCACGCCATCGCTGCTGAGTTGGTAGCCCAAGATTACGCAATCGGCGCTCTGCCGCGGCTTGAGCGGAGGGGATTTCGATTCGTCGCCGGTCGGGTCTTGGTTGCCGGCGAAGTCTTTGACCGAGTCTTCGAGATTGCCGTTGTCGTTCTGGCTGTCGAGTTCTTTAACGCGGTCCATGACGGCACCCATGAGATTCTGCTTCGGCGGCGCTTTGAAGCCCCAATCCCACAGCCGTTCGTACGGCAGGCTGCCGATGACGATGAGGGACATCAGCACGGCAACCGCGCCGCAGGCCAGGCCGTCGACAAGCACCAATCGCCGCGGCAGCCAGTGGCAAGTCTTCAGCCATAGCCGGATCGGCTTCAGGAACAAATCCAGCAGCCCGATTTCTGAGTCGTCGGCCGCCTGCGAGAGAAAGTTGAGCACGTGGCAGTTCAGGGCCACGCTCAGGCCGAGGGCCAATTGAATGAGCGACCAGTACATCCGCAGCGAGCTGCCGCTTGGCGTGACGAGCCGGGCCAGGATACTCTCGATGACAACAGCAAGCACGCTGGCGATGATCACCCAACCCCAGCGTGGGATGAGATTAATCCAGACCTGCAGATGATTGGGCTGCGGCACCGGCTCTTGAGCTTGTTCGTCTTCGACGTCAGACTCCCAGTCGGGGTCGACTTCCATGTAAATGCCGAGGCTCGGATACCAGCCGCACCGCTGGCAGATGGCGACCACATCGGACTTGAGCGGTGTTTGGCACTTCTCGCACGCGGGACCGGTGTACGTTCTAACCGGCGTCAGGACGACGTCGGCATCGAGGTCGAGCGTGGCCGTAGGGGTACTGCTGCCATCGCCGGCGCAGTCGTCATCGTAATTGCGAACTATTTTGAGCGTTGTCTTGGACATGGGTTTGTCCCGTACGAGAGCGCACGAATACATGCTGGCCTGACCCTGGGTATGCAAGAGTACGTCGCACTTCGCGGACCTGATTGCCGGCGAATTGGCCGCAGTTTCCCCGCCGAGTCCGGTTATATCGGATGCGCAGCATGCGATGAGCGAGCCAGGAAAACGTTGTCAATCGAGCGCGACAATCGCCTTTTCTGCACGAGGCCTTTATAATCGGGAATGGTAGGCGGCACGGCCGCTTGCCAGTCTTCACCGCCCACATTTCGCCGCCCATGGACGACGCCCTGTACGCCACTCAGTCGGTGCAGCCGGAAGTCACGCCGGTGGTGGTGTTGCCGCCGCGCGAAGCGGCGCCCGCGGCCGTGGCGACGCTGCCTACGTCGGAACGCCGCCGTGCGGCACCGCGCCAAACGGGCGCGCTGTGGATCTTGCTGTTGGCATTCGTGATATTGCTGGTCGGCCCGTTCCTGGTGGGGCGGTTCGTTTACGAGAAGACGTATAACGAATTGAAGGCCGGCTACGACGTTGCGTCGGGCACGCTCGACCAACTCAAGCCGCGGCTCAATGACTTGGAGATGGCGTCGCGGCTGGTGGCGAAGCGTGTCGAGCCGAGCGTCGTGAGCATCACGCGGCCGAGCGGCAAGAACCTGGATGGCCAAGGGTCTGGCGTCATAGTGGATAAGTCTGGCTATATCAT
>JAXMBH010000056.1:0-15901 GCA_046349975.1 Pirellulales bacterium | reverse complement strand
CAAAGGAGGAATGCAAAGGAGGAATGCAAAGGAGGAATGCAAAGGAGGAAGTCCCAAAGACTTCCCCCTTTGCAAACTCCGCAGCCTGCAAAGAGCTATCATGCCACGTCTGGTACACCGGCCGCCCGCTTATCGGCGTCACAAGTCAACCAATCAAGCGGTTGTCTCTCTCTCGAATCTACTTAGGCCCGTACGGGTCCCCTCGTAGTCACGAGCGCTATCAAGAGACTCTCGGCAAATGGAAGAAGCATCGACACGAAGAGGCAAAAGCCGACGCCGGTGAAGAGCTGCTTCCGGTGTCTTCTGCTTCGAGCGCCAAGCCCGTTATCACGGCTGCGAAGCTGAGGACCAAGCGACTTCTCGGTCAGCCGATTACCGTTAATGAAGTGATTTACGTTTATCGGCTGCACACGTTCTCGTACTATCAAAAGCATGGCGAAGTGACCCGCGAGGCAGGCGTTATCGATGACGCGCTGCGAATTCTCCGTAAACACTTCGGCGACGCACAGGCGTCCGAGTTTTGCCCCGTAGCACTCGATGAACTTCGGGAGCGAATGATCGAGGAACTCGATTGGTCGCGAAAGTATCTCAATAAGCAGGTCAGCCGGATTCGCTCGATGTTTAAGTGGGCATCGGCAAAAGAAATTGTCGATGCCGCCATTCCGGCGGCGCTACGAGAATTGGCCGGGCTGAAGCGGGGACGCACGAAGGCCCGCGAGACAAGACGTATTCGCGTCGTCGATGACTCGATTGTCGAAATGACGCTCCCAAAACTTCCGGAAACAGTCGCCGACATGGTCCGGATTCAGCGACTGACGAGTGCTAGGCCAGGTGAAATCTGTAGCATGGCACCGGCCGATATCGATTGCACGAGCGATGTTTGGATCTACCGTCCGGTAGAATTTAAAACTGAGCACTTTGAAAAGGACAGGTTTATTGCGATTGGACCGCGTGCGCAGCAAATCCTGAAAAAGTACCTGAATAACCGAGACGCCGAGGCATTTTGCTTTTCGCCATCTGAGTCCGAAGCTAGGCGAAGAGCTATAGCCGCGAAGTTGCGGAAGACTCCGCTATCCTGGCTGGGTCGGCCGGGCCCAGATGAGCTCGCGTTTCATTGACCGGATTGTGCGTCGGGGGCTGCGCGTCGGTCGTCGCCTCCGCAACGGTCCTCAGCGTGTCGCACGAATTCATCCGAACACCGAGGCGTTCGTCTCGTTGCTGAACACGCAACAGCCCGCGGGCAAGTATTACCGCGAGTCGGCGCTCACGCGGGTCGCCCATCGTTCACCTCACATTCGGGCTCAGGCGATCCCCGAGACACAGAGAGCCTCATTTCCGAGACAACCTCAAGGCCTGCGTTGCGAGGGGGAGATAATTCGCCGTTTTCGGCCAGCTGGGTGGCGTGATGACAACGAATTACACCTTCCGCGAGGATCACGGCAATTTGGCGACGACGCTGGTCCGGCGTCAGATCACCGATGGGAATATCGACGCAAGTGGCCATCGTCGGCAAAGTTCCAGGAGGGACCAAACGCGCAGACACCCGATGCGTCTACCCCTGGGTTATGTATGCCGTTAGAGATGGCCGCTGCGCTCACACGGTTTCAGGGAACTAGAAACTGGAAAGCATGAGCTTCTCCGTCTACGCTAAAAGGTGCTGGCCGATCATCTTCGCTTTTCAGCCTGAGCGACCTCCTCCGGTGAAACCAAAAATGTTGAAAAAATTTGTTGGCAAGCACGGAAAGCCGCAATTCACACCGCGACAAGCAACTTTGTTCGGTCGCATTGAACAACTGTGCTGTGATGCTTCCGTGGCAGAATTCTTCCCGGTCAACATTACCGCTATTCGCGGAGGGGGAAGTCTCTTCAGATTAGAGCCGAACCCTAAGGATGCGGACTTATCAATCGTCTATTCCGACCTGCAAACAGCCGCCGCATTATCGTTCAATTGCTTCTTCGCCGAGTTCTTCAAATTCGGGCGTGACTATGAGCGTAGGACAACTCCCCAAGATGACCTGCAACGGTTTGTGGATGAGACGAAGAACAAGGAGGCGACACGATTTTACGAAACATATCGTCGTTGGCTCGGCGACGCATCGTGGGCTTCGATCTACAAGCCATTCCAGATGATTGCGTTCAACGTTTATACGCATCAAATGTCGGGCAAGCCAATCGGCGTCATATTTTGCGACATCATGGTGAAAAGCATGATTCGCGCCCGGTATCCTCGCCTGCAACTTGCCGAGTTGACTCGCGACGCGCGCTCAGCGATGAAAATGAACCTGACGACGATTTGGACTCCGGGGACACACTTCAACCCGGTAGCCATTGCCAGCTCCGCCGGAAAGCGCGCGAGCGAGGACTCGGTTAGCCTTAGCAAGGATTATCATCGAGCGAAGTCTGCCTCGGAGTACTATCACCGCGCCATTCAGTTGGCCATCAACCTTGAGAATTCGGACGCGAGGAAATGGCCGACGCAAATCGAGGAGCTGGCTGAACAGGCAATGAACATGCTAAACAGTGACGAAGACAATGCTACCGATGTCGACATGCCCGTCGGCGTGTTGCGGAAAACCGTCAAGTCACTTTGGCATCGAATCGTTTGCCAGCGGCGTTTGTTGGAGGAAATCGTGGGCTACAAGACGCGCCGATACAGTCGAACTTGGGGACTGGATTCACGTCACCGAAGCCTAGAGCAATACTTGGCCACGCATCTATTTGGGCGGATGGGACGGGAACGCACACGCATGTGGTTGCCATTCGTTGCGGACGAAGGTTTGAGGGCTTCGAACCTGGTACACGAGGAGCAAGTGCGCCTGAAGGGTAAGTCGGAAGTGCCCCGTAAGCATTTGCAACAAGACTAGAGCGCTAAGCCGCCGGTTGGTGCCAGGCGTGAGGCCGCGTTTGTTTCGCAAAAAAAGCGATAAAAGTTCTGGGTTATGAAGCGCCGTCGATTTCCCAAACCCGAGACTCATAACCTGGCGCTCGAAAGGAGTTCGAGCCCGCCACTTGGTTTTCTGGTAGCGAAACTGGCTACCAGTGGGTTATACGAAAAGCCATCGCCTTCGGGCGGTGGCTTTTTTCGTTTCTAGGCCAAGGGCCGCAACGGGTTGCGACGCGGGCGACGGCTGTTTGGTCTCTCCCAATTGGCATCGCGCGCGAGTCGCCTCCCAACGCTCATCGCCCTTGGGGCACATTCTCGCGACGAATTCTCGGTTGTCTCTGAGTCTCCCGCGGTTCCGGGTGAACGACTGGTGCTCGCGCCTGTTCATTGCCAACGAGTAGCTCATGCGCTAGACCTTTCAGATCCGCGACAGAGGTTTCCGCTAGATCGACGGTGCGGTGGCGACTTACGATGCGGCAATTTCAGTTCAAACCGAAGGCCCGCCTCACGCGGCCTGATCAGAACGAACGAGGAAATGTCACGCCCTCTCTATGCAGAGCGTCATCGGAAGCGTCCGTTTCCACAGCGGGAAAAGTGGCGTAATTTGCCTCGCAACTACCGACAGGCGATATTGAAAGCCCGGGCAGAATAGCCGTGGAAAGTCAATCGTCTTGCTGCTATCGCTGGCGACTTTGATTGTGGCAACTGAGGAATCAATGACATGGTGAAAGACTATTCCGTGCGTTAATGCTATCGGCGATTCTCGCGAAACCTACCCTTAGTCAAGATGCGCCGCCGCTTGTTAAGCAGATTAACAACGGCAATTGGCTTGGCGAAAGCGAAGCTAAGTCGCTCGTCGATGAGCTTTACTATCAGCGGGCCATCCATGCCTATATGACGATGTTGCCGGCGCTAAACGTGATCGGAATGCGCGATGGCTCGGAAAAGGAATTCGGTGCTGGCTACAATGTGCTGCCGATTTGGAAGGAGCGAATGGACAGCCGCTGCTGGGTGCCGACGCCCAATGCGGACGTCATTTACTCGATGAGCTATCTCGATTTGAAAAAGACCGGCCCGCTGGTGGTGGCTGCCCCGGCGAATGTGATTGGCATGTTCACCGACTTCTTCCAGCGGACGATAACGGACGTGGGTGCGATCGGCCCAGATCGTGCTCGCGGCGGGCTGTATCTGCTGTTGCCGCCCGATTATGACGGGGGAATTCCGAAGAGCTACTTCGCGTTCAAATCGCCGACATACAATGTCTTCCTGTTCTTTCGCACGGTGATGCCTAAAGGCGATAACGGCCCGAATCCCGCGCCGGCCGTCGCGCAGGCGATGAAGACTCGCGTCTATCCCTTGTTCACTACCGAGAAAGACGTGAAGCCGATGGAGTTTCCCGACGGCAGCGGGAAGAACGTCAACATGATGTACTCGACGGACGTCACGTTCTTTACGAAGCTGAAGGAGTTTGTTGACTACGAGCCGATCGCTGCGATCGACCCTGAGTTGCGCGGCGTGCTGCAATCCATCGGCATCGAAAAAGGCAAACCCTTCGAGCCAACGGCGAAGCAGAAGGAACTGCTGAAGAAAGCGGTCGAGACCGCGCCGAAGATGATCCTGGCCACGCGACAGCTGGGCCGATCCGACGGGCGCGAAAAGTATTACAAGGATCGCCAGTGGATCAACGTCTGGGCCGGTGCGACCGCCGACTGGATGCAAGATACGTATCTCGATGTGAACCAGCGAGCGGGATACTTCCAAGTCGCTTATTCGTCGGCCCCGGCGATGACGATGCGGTCGATCGACGCCGGCTCGAAGTACCCGGTCGCGCTGCGCGACGCCGACGGCGAACTGTTGAACGGCTCGAACACGTACAAGCTGCACATTCCCAAAGACCCGCCGGCGGCGCTGTTCTGGGCGGTGACGGCGTACAACATCACGGATGGCACGATGGTGGCGGCACCGCAATTGATGCCGTCGATCAACGGCATGAATCCGGTGAAAGTCATTGGCGACGGCACGGTGGACATCTATTTCGCTCCCAGCAAACCAGCGTCTGCGCCCGCTGCCAACTGGATTCAAACCGTGCTGAACCGTGCGTTCCTGGTGACGATCCGCCTGTACGGCACGGGCACTGAGTTTTACGACCAGACATGGAAACCGGATGATGTCGTTAAGGTGAAATAGTACAGTCGCGAAATCATTGCAGAGCGCTAATATGAAATCCACTAAATTGCTCCTCACGCTTATTCTCGTCGTAGCGTCTTGTGTTCCAATGATGGCTCAGCAGGTGCCAGCGCCCACGAAACCGGCCGAGGTCGTTCAGCCAGCGAACGGCATCACGATGTCGGCCGCTTACGCCAAAACGGTTGCCCGGCAGGCGTATGTGTGGGGCTGGCCGATGGTCAACATGCTCAACCGCAACGCCAGGATCACGCAGGCCCCGCATCCGGGTTTGATGAACGGCATCCTTCCGGCTGCACCGCGCGGGCAGGTGGGAATGCTGCACGACTACATCGAGCCGTCCGAAACTTTCGTCACCTGTCCGAACCAGGATGTCGTTTATGGACTTGGCTTCTTCTCGCTGGATGAGGAACCAGTCATCGCACAGGTCCCCGACTTCGGCGATCGTTTCTGGGTGTATGCGCTCTACGACGCCCGCACCGATCAATTTGCCGAACTGGGAAAAGCCTACCAAACAAAGCCTGGTTTCTATCTCCTCGTCGGCCCGAACTGGAACGGCGAAAAACCTGCCGGCGTCGAAGCAGTGATCCGAGCTCGCACGGCGCTGGCGAACGGTATCCCGCGGATATTCATGGACGACACGCCGGAAGATCGAGCCGCAATCCAGAGAGTCATCAACCAGGTTGTGTTCTATCCGCTAAGCAAATTTGACGGAAAGATGAAGACAATCGACTGGAAGAACACACCGAACTTTGAAGGCCCGAAATCCGACGCCAGCGCCGGCGAGACAAAGTGGGTCATTCCGGAGACGTTCTTTGACCAATTCCCCGAAATAGTCGCTTCGGTCTCACCGTTACCCGGCGAAGAGGCGATGTATGCACAATTCCGGCAGCTCATGAACGCCGCCCAAGCAGACCCGGAGATCAAGAAACTGCTCGTCGAAACCGCTATCGAGACTGAGAAAGATGTCATCGCGAAATTCCACGAATGGAAACATAACGGCATACCCGCCGGCAACGGGTGGAACCGTTCCACCAACAATGCTCAATGGGGTGTCGACTATTTCAATCGCACGGGCACGTCCAAGTCGAATATGTTCGACAACAAACCGACTGAGACGCAGTACTTCTACACCGATCTCGCTTCAAACGGCGATCCGCTTATTGGCACGAATAGTTGCTCTGTTACGTTTCCGGCAGGCCAAACGCCGCCGGTCAACGGCTTCTGGTCTCTCACGCTGTATAACGACAAGCACCTGTTCCATGCAAACGACCTCAAACGCTACTCACTCGGCACAAAGAATAAAACGCTGAAATACAACGCCGACGGCTCGCTCACGCTCTACGCGGGCGCGAAGTCGCCTGGCGCCGACAAAGAAAGCAACTGGCTACCCGCTCCCGAGGGTGCATTTTCGCTCTACATTCGGGCCTACTGGGGCAAGAAGCCAATTCTCGACGGCTCGTGGAAGCCGCCGCTGATCAAGAGCGATAATTAACCGTTTCGGGATAAAGCCTCGGTTGTTTCTGAGTCTCGCGCGGCTCTGGGATAGCGCTGAGGCGATTTTCTCGGCCAAGCACTTCAAGCCTGGCTTCCCGTCGCCACTCGGAGGCCTAGGATTTGGCAAGAAACTACTCAAGTATAATTGGTTCCTGACCTGGCGCAGTGGGTCACATTGCTCGAAGCCACGCATTCCTGAAGCATACGATTGGTCGATTCATGACGATGCCCTCGCACTTCGATTCTCGCTTTGCGCGTGGTTTTGGGGCGTGGCCGGTTGCGCGCGTCCCGGGCTGGTTGCTCGGCAAAGCGACGAGCAAGAGCCATCACCGCCGGGGGCCGCGGAACACGGCACGGCGCGCTGCCTATCTCTTCGCCTTAGTCTGTTCGCTACCAGCGATTGCCTCCGGCGTGGAGCGGCAAAGCAGCAGCCGCCCGTTAACTCCGCAGGCGTCACTCGGCCAAATCGTGGTGGATGCCGGGCTAAAAGCTGAACTCGTCGCTAGCGAGCCCAACATCGTCGACCCCGTGGCGATCCGGTTCGACGAAGAGGGCCGATTGTGGGTCGTCGAAATGCGCGATTACCCAACCGGTCCGACCGAAGAAAATCCGGCGCTCTCGCGCGTTTCGGTTCTACAGGATGTCGATGGCGACGGCTTCTTTGAATACGCACACGTGTTCGCCGATGACCTTTCATTCGCCACGGGCGTACAACCATGGAAGGGCGGAGCATTTGTCACCATGGCCGGCAAGGTGGCGTATTTAAAAGACACCGATGGCGACGGCAAGGCCGACGTGTTCGAACCTTGGTTCACCGGCTTCGCCGAAATGAACACCCAGCTCCGAGCCAATCATCCGCAGTTCGCCCTCGACAATCACATCTATGTCGCCAACGGTCTGCGGGGCGGGACGATCGTCGATGCGCAGCATCCAGAGCGGCCACCAGTTTCCATCAGCGGTCGCGACTTCCGTTTCGACCCGGGCACGCGAAAATATGAAGCCGTCGCGGGCGTGGGGCAGTTTGGACTCACGTTTAACGACTTTGGCGATCGCTTCGTTTGCACGAACCGCAATCCTGCAATTCACGTCGTCCTAGAAGATCGCTTGCTCAAAAAGAATCCGCTCGCGGCTGTGGCAACACCCTCGCACGATGTGGCCAAGGCGGGGCCCGACTCCCATCTGTACCCTATCGGCCGCTCCTGGACGACGTCGAATCTGCACGCCGGCCAGTTCACCGCGGCCTGCGGCGTTCACGTATACCGCGGCGACGCGCTAGCGAGTGGCTATTACGGAAACATCTTCACTTGCGACCCCACAGCTCACATCGTTCACCGCGAGATCATGCAGCCCAGCGGCGTCAGCTTTGAATCGACGCCGGCGAGCGATAAGGCGGAGTTCTTTGCATCCCGCGATGAATGGTGCTGTCCAGTCAATCTCGAAACGGGTCCCGATGGAGCTTTGTACGTGGTCGATATGTATCGAGCCATCATTGAACATCCGGAGTGGATGCCCGAAGAGCTGCGGCATCGACCGAACATGCGGGCGGGCAACGATCGCGGTCGAATCTTCCGCATCGTACCCGCCGGTTTCCAGCGCCCGCCCGCGCCGAGTCTATCGAAATTAAAGAGCAGTGAGCTGGTCGACCTGCTGGCGAAACCCAATGCATGGTGGCGCGAAAGTGCAGCGCGCGTGCTCGTCGAAAGACAGGATACGTCGGTAGTGCCACTATTGCAGAACATGGCACTGAAGAACGCTTCGCAAGTCGGCCGCATCCAAGCATTGCATCTGCTGGCGGGCCTGCATTCTGTCGACGAAGCGATTCTCGACGAGCTGATCAGCGACAGCGACCCGAAGATCGTCGAACAGGCCATCATCGTCGCCTCAAATTTCGGGCACCTTTCCGATCCACTCCAGCACAAGATCGGCACGCTCGCCAGGCACACCGACGCGAGGGTGCGTTTTCGCGCGCTATTGACCGCGGCGCCGTTGCCTCTCCCGCCCGAGCATCCGGCTGATCAGTGGGAAATCGATGCGACGTTGATCGCCACTGGTGAGCGGGGTGGCGACGTGCTAACGGCAATGCTCCGCAAACCAGACACGCTGAGAACGTACATCGCGGAACCAGAACCATTCGTTCGCCAACTGGCAAAACTCGCCGCGGCTACGAAGAACGGCGAACAGCAATCACGCGCACTGGACGCTATCTTTTCGAGCCCCGACTTCAAATGGGTCGGACTGGCCGCGTTTATCGCGGAACTAGTGCGTGGCGGCGATTCGCTCGCGGCCTTTCAAGCTCGCGTCGACCACGCCGCTGCCACAAAACTCGACGAGGCCCTCCAAGCAGCGGCTGCCGACGCCGTCGATACAAAACTCGGCGCAACGCGACGCTGCCAGATGATCGACCTGTTGGCGTTCGCCGCGAATAGTGACCACACTTTGTTGACATTGGCAACCGGCGATCCGAATCAAGCGATCCGCCTCCGCGCTATTGAAGCTTTAGGCAATACTGGCGAAGTCGCAACCTGGCGCGAGATTCTCGCCAGTTTGTCAATTCAAACTCCCGCCATCCAGCGCGCAATTCTCGACGGAATGTTGACCGATTTGTCGCGCGTAACGCTCTTGCTCGATAGTGTCGCAGCCGGAGAAGTGAAGCCGACAGTGATTGACCCGGTCCACGCCAAACAGTTACTCAGTAACCAAGATCCGGCCATCAAGCGTCGCGCCGAGAAGTTACTGGCCGCGGTTGTGAATCCTGACCGCGAGGAAGCGCTGGCCAAGTATCGCCCCGTCCTTGACCTGAAGGCCGACGCACACCACGGCCGGCAGGTGTTCGAGAAGAATTGTTCCATCTGTCATCGAATCGGCGGCGTCGGCGTTCAATTCGCGCCAGATATTTCCGATTCACGTGAGCGTACGCCGCTGCAACTCCTGACCGATGTGCTGCAGCCAAACCGCGCGGTCGATTCGAATTACTTCAGCTACACGGTCGTCACGAACGATGGTCGCGCGCACCGCGGTGTTCTCGGCGCCGAAACCGCGACCTCCGTGACAATCAAACAACAAGAGGGCAAATCCGAAACGATCCTCCGCGATGAGATCGAAGACCTGCACTCCGACGGCGTCTCCTATATGCCCGAAGGCCTTGAAAAAGACATTCCGCCGCAAGATATGGCCGACTTAATCTCGTTCATCAAGAATTGGCGCTATCTCGAGAATTAATGAACGCTTCATCGCTGCGCGGTCGCCGAACCAGGGCGTTAGCCTTACTTGCCTTCTCGCCACTCCGGTGTGTTTCGAAATGAGAGCGCACGCCGCGCATCGTGAAACATCGCTTGCGCCGTCCTCAAGCTCGCGCAACAATCATGCTCAGCTAGTTCGATGCGTTGCCATTGCCGAATTGATCGACGAGCGCGTCGTACTCAGCGCGAGATATCGCGATCATGCAACCATGGCGAACTTGCTCCGCCAATTTATACTTGTCCCAATCTGCATAGTTCGTATTGCCGGAGACTTGATACCACCGCCCATCAAGCGAATCGGTCACCGATAAGCCGTAAGACACGCCCGGATACTGCTCGTAGTACAGGTACCAAACCTGCCCATTCGGCGACGGGATCAGCATCGGCGCTTCGCGAAAATTGGGACTGAGCGGCGGCCCAGGCTCTGAGTATGGCCCCAAGAGGTTGTCGGAAGTTGCGATCCGAATCGTCTTTCCGGTTGGCCACTTCAATGTTGGATAACGCTCGTCTTTCAGGATTGCGTAATAACGATTGCCGACATGACGCAGGCTCACATCGATCGTGGCCATGTCCCAAGGGAATAACCGCCGCGGCGGACTCGAGAACGTCTTCAAGTCGGTGGAAGTGACGTACAGCGTTCGCTGACTTGCCCAATAGGGTTCGGGTAAGTCATTACGCTGCATTTGATGCGGTGTGTGCCAGGTGACAATATACTGCTGGCTGGGTTCATCGAAGAACAGTTTCGGCGCTCCAATCGCCGGCAACGCGGTCGAGTAATCGGGGACGTGCTTCAAGTCTGGCTGAAAGCTGCTGTAGGGCCTCCACGAAATGAGGTCGGTCGACACCCAGAAATTGATGTCCGGTGACTCGTCCCGTCGATTGCCTACGAGGTAATATCGCCCATCGTGACCGCGACAGATATCCGGATGGCCCAGGTAATCTTCAAAAACCCGTCGGCCACCATTTAGCTGCTGCCAGTGAAGACCATCCAGGCTCACGCTGTAATACAAGTGACCGTAATCGCTATGCGTCATGTGGGCAAACAAGTAGGCGGCATGGCGAGGTGCGACGCCGGAAGCCACTTGTCCCGGCGGATCCGGCATCTGCGCACGGCCGCGCGAGATCAAGGCGCTCAGTACCAACGAACCAAGCAAAATCAATGACACTGCATCGCGAACGCGCGATTGCAGCCTAGCGCTGCGACTCATCGACCCTCCAGGCACGCCAGCACCTCGAATTCATAAAACACGCCCCTGGCGATCAGCGCGTTTCCAGCGGCTCGCCGACTTTCGGCCAGCCAGCCTTCGTCCATGACATCGGGCGCACCTGCAGAATCCGCTGCGCCGCGAGGTTCTGCATATCGTAGGTATGGTGGACCATCCACTGGCCGGCCTTCGTGGTAATCACGCCGTTGTGGCCCGGTCCGCGCCATCGCTCGCTACTCTTGAGCACCACGGTGCCGCCGCCTTCCAGCATCGGCCGCCCCTTGGCATCGATAAACGGCCCGGTCGACTTGCGACTGCGCCCGACGACCACGTTGTAGGTACTGTCGGCGCCATCGCAACACGCGTCCCACGACGCAAACAAATAGTAGTAACCCTTGTGAAAGATCACGAACGGCGCTTCGATGGCATGAGAATCGGTATCCGGCCGAGCTGCCACCGCTTGAATCTTCGCGCCCGCCTTCGGCTTACCGGTCGCTGGATCGAGTTCCACCACTTTAAGCCCCGTCCAATACGAGCCCCAGAACAGTAGCCACTTCCCGTCTTCATCGACCAATAGTGCGGGATCGATGGCATTGAAATCAGTCGTGGCGGCGTCGGATTCAATCACCTTTCCCCGGTCTTGCCACTTGTAGTCTTTAGCCGACGGGTCCAATGATTTGTTGACTGCCAAACCGATGACCGAATGTTGGCTGCCAAATGTTGACGCCGCGTAATACAAATAATACAGACCATTGTGATAACTAAGGTCCGGCGCCCAAATGCCGCTCGTACCGGGCACAGCTTTGCGTGCCCAGTCTGGCACCGCTTCTTCAAACACACGCCCGGCCGGCTGCCAGTGCATGAGATCGGTGCTGCGTAACAGCTTGACTCCTCGGCCAGTCGCCGCGACGTAATACACTGTCTTGCCCGCCGCATCAGTAACAGCAACCCCTGTCGGATCCGGCGCGCCGTTGAGTATGCCCTCTCGCGGATCCGCCGCGTCCTCAGCGAGGGCAGCACGCATCGGCGTTACACACGCCAGAAAGACGAACACCCCTGCCAGATAAGCTGAACCAGACGCAAGTCGCCACGGAAATCCAGACATCGATCTCAGCCTCCAGTAGATTGGAAGAATCAAGCCGCGGTCTCCCCAACTTTATACCAAGAATGCGGTGCGGGAATCAGCATGCGCAGCCAGTATTTATACTGCCCGCCGGTGATGCCAGGTGAATGGAAGCACTACTACGGAGGCGGCCACGATTCTTGCTTGCCATGCTGGTTGACTTTGCTATTGTCGTCATGTGTTCACCAGCAATCAGTCACACAGAATTTAGGAGCAAGTGTATCCCAGTCGCGTCGACTGCTACAGACATTGTGCCGATCGAACGCCCCCACAATTCTCACCATATTGAGCTGCCAATACCGCCGTACAAGTTGTAGATCGCAACAATCCTGATACGCTTGACGGTTGTGCCCACTAAGTTGCACAGTTACTCCGAAAATCATCACCCGTCGAACAATGGTCAAACATACCCTCTTCTCGCTACTCTCAGCATTGGCCCTGCAGTGTGCCGCTGTGCCCAGCGCAGAACCGCTGTTTCCGAACGCCGACTTCGAAACGGGCAATCTCAACGGTTGGTCGCAATCCGGCGACGCCTTCCGCTTTCAACCAACCAGGGGCGACAACTCGAAGGCCCGCGGACGTGAAGCGAGCAAGCATGAAGGCCAATATTGGATTGGCGGGTTCGAGAAGTACGACGGCCGCTCCGGCCGCGCCGGCGACACCTTTGGCGACGACGCCACTGGCGAATTGACGTCGCCCGAATTCACAATCGAAAAGCGCTACATCACGTTCCTGATCGGCGGCGGAAACCACCCCGGCAAAACCGGCGTCAAACTACTTTGCGACGGCCACGAAATCGACGTCGTCACCGGCGCCAACTCCGAGACCTTGTCACCTTGCAGTTTCGACGTCTCAGAACTCATGGGCAAACGCGCACGATTGATCATTTACGACCATGCCCGCGGCACCTGGGGCCATATCAATGTCGATTCCTTCAGCGCGGCCGACAAGCCTCTGCCGAACTCAATGGGCGAGTTCGCGTATCTGGAAGGCATCCCAACTACGCCGGGGGCTAGCGGCTGGTACAACGAGCCGCAACGCCCCCAATTTCATTTCACTGCCCGCCAGGGCTGGCTCAATGATCCCAATGGCTTGGTCTACGACGGTACGAAGTACCATTTGTTCTTTCAACACAACCCGCTCGCGGCTGTCTGGGGCAACATGACTTGGGGGCATGCGACCAGTCTCGACCTGATCCACTGGAAGCAACAGGACCACGCACTTCGGCCGTACCAAGTCGACCGCCGTGCGGGCACCATCTTCTCGGGAACTGCCATCGTCGACCACAACAACAGCCTGGGCGTTCAAGTCGGCAATCAAAAAACGCTCTGCGCGTTCTTCACGTTCGCCACCGAGCCCAAGTTTGGCCAAGCGATGGCCTACAGCACCGACGGCGGTGCGACCTGGAAATATTGGAACGACGGCCGTCCCGTCGTCGAGAACCAAGGCTTCGATCCCGGCGAACGCGACCCGAAAGTGTTCTGGCACGAACCCAGCCAGCATTGGGTCATGGTCTTGTGGATCCATCAGAACCCTGGCCGCGTGAGGTTCTTCACTTCCAACGACCTTGTGCACTGGCAACACGCATCCGACTTGCTTCGCGACTGGGCATTCGAATGCATGGACTTATTCTTCGTACCCGTTGACGGCGACCGGCAAAAGACCAAGGCAGTCATTTACGATGCGAGCTTCGATTACGAGGTTGGCACATTCGACGGCCGTGAATTCCACGCCGAGCATGGCCCATATCGGGCCGGCGGTGGGAATTACTACGCCGCTCAAACGTTCAATAACGCACCGCATGGCCGGGTTGTGCAAATTGGCTGGATGCGCGGCGGGCCCAACGCCGCCACCGTGTACGGCGTCCCTTTCAATCAACAAATGGGCTTCCCGTACGAGCTGTCCCTGCACACGGCCGGCAAGGACCTGAAACTTCGTGCCTGGCCGATCAAGGAAATCGAAACATTAGTCGCGGACTCGTTCGTTCGCCGTGATTTCGCGCTCCACGACGGCGAAAATATCCTCGCTGGCCAGCCGCCCTTCGACTTGGCCGATCTCGAGATCGATTTCGAGCCCGGCACGGCAAAAGAAATCGAATTTAACGTCGCGGGCGCTGCAATCGCCTACGACACACAATCGCACCGCCTCGTCCAGCAGGCGGTCAATGACCAAGGGCAACGAGTGGACACCACCGTGTTTGAGGATCTGCCGCCGCGCGACGGTACGGTCAAGCTCCGCTTTCTGATCGACCGTCTCTCCGTCGAATCGTTCGCTTTCGGTGGCGAACGTTTCTTTGCCGCGTACCGCTCGCCGCAACAGGGCAAGATTGACCAATTCATCCGCGCGGCCGGCGGGAACGCCGAGATTAGCAGGTTAGAAGTCAGGCGACTAAAGTCCGCCTGGCGCGACTAAAACGCCCTTCGCCCTAAAATTGCCGCGGTTTTAACGCCCCCCGATTAGACATAATACAAACGCGACTTTACAATCATCTTCACTTTTCCCTTGTCAGATGCAAACTTTTCGCTCGTCCCGCATTCGAACAAACGCTCCGGTGCTCTCGCCGGACACGGCCTGCGACCTCGACCAGTCGCCAGGGATCACTTCATGCGTACAACAGCTAATAAGCGTCAACAAATTCTCGATGCTGTGCGCAACCGGATTCGCAGCGGCGCACTGCGACCCGGTGACCGCATTCCCTCCGATTCCGAGCTCGTTCGCGAATTCGGCGTCTCACGCCCGACCGTCGCCAAGGCACTGCGAGAATTGCAGTCGTGCGGCTTGGTGCAGCGGCGTGTTGGCGCCGGCACGTTCGTGCTGAGGAGCGAGAATCTGACCTCGCGTCATTTCGGCCTGCTGATTCCCGGCCTCGGCACAACCGAGATCTTCGAACCGATTTGCGCACGCATGGCGGCCGCCGCTCACGACTATGGTCATTCTCTTCTCTGGGGCGCCAGTTCGCGGCGCAGCGACTCCAACGGTGAAGCGGAACGCGCTTTGGAGCTGTGCCAACACTTCGTCCAAAGCCGGGTTTCGGGTGTGTTCTTCGCTCCGATCGAGTTTGTGCATGGACAGGAGGAAATCAATCGAACGATCGTCGAATCACTGAGTCAGGCAAATATCCCGATTGTCTTGCTCGATCGAGATTACGTCGCGTACCCCGAGCGGAGCCGATTCGATCTCATTGGAATCGACAATCGCCGCGTCGGATACACCATCACTCACCACCTATTTCAACAGGGCAGCAAGCGCGTGGTCTTTGTGGCCCGCCGACGCTCGGCCGCCACGATTGACGCGCGAATCGCCGGCTTCATGGAGGCGGTCGTGAGAGATTCGGGCAGCTTTGATTCGAAGCTGGTTCACTACTGCGACCCACGGGATATCGATTGCGTAAAAAAGGCGCTGGACCAGTTGGAGCCAGACGGCATTGTTTGCGGTAACGATGTTACGGCGGCGCATTTAATGCAAAGCCTCGAGCAGCTGGAAGTGCAAATACCAAACGTCATTCGCGTCGCTGGTATCGACGATGTGCGTTACGCCGAACTCCTGCGCGTGCCATTAACGACGATTCGCCAACCCTGCGATGCGATCGGCGATGCCGCATTGCACGCCATGCTCGATCGCGTGGAAAACCCCACCGCGGCCGGCCGAGATATCCTGCTGAGCTGCGAACTCGTCGTCCGAGCGTCCACGGCGTAACGACGCCAAAACGAACGCCTCGTGCTGCCGAACGATCGGGCTTGGTTGCTAAAGATGTTGCCGGTCGCAGGCT
>JAXMBH010000055.1:0-16093 GCA_046349975.1 Pirellulales bacterium | reverse complement strand
TCGCTGGTTGCACTGTCGCCTTGCGCCAATACCCGGCCGGCGATGAACTCACCAGCAACATGCTCTCCGACCTCGATCGCTGGCTCATGGACCGCGTTTGCGGCAGCCACAGCTGAAAATATCGCGATGCACACTGCCGGGCTGCTCCAAACCCAGCCCCCGGACTTTGGAACAGCCGCTTCGATCGTAAGGCACGCGGCAATTGGACAGTAGCCGGAGGGCCATGCCCTCCGGACTCCGGACCGCACGGCGGGCCCGACTGCTGAGCCGATTGAGTACCCACGATTCGTTGGAGAATCGCGATAACGCACCGCTCGGGACGTGCCTGGGGCGGAGTCTTCGACGCCCCAGACTCTCTGCTCTGGGGCATCGCAAAGCCTCTGCCCCAGCCACCCTGTGTTAAAGGTAGGACGGACAATTCTGTCCGTCCGCTGAGTTCCCAGGGCGGAGTCTTCGACGCCCCAGACTCTTGCTCTGGGGCATCGCAAAGCCTCTGCCCCAGCTACCCCAGGTGAGCGCTATTTTGCCAGGACGGACCGAACTGTCTCTCCTGCCCACTTCCCCGCGTTGGGCCTTCTGTGTCCTTCTCCATTGACACTTTCCCTCGGCATGCACTAAAAGCACGCCGCTCTTTTCTACCAATTACCGGCGTAGGCCGCGGCCTCCGCCCAGTGTTCGACGTTGCGCGGCACCAACTCCTGCGCACCGCAGACCTTGTCCGAAAAAGCTGCCACACCCGATGCCAGAGAGCCGGCCGAAGCCGAAGCCGCCAGCGGTTCGTCTCCCGTCGCGCGAATGGTCGGCGTACTGAGCCGCTTACATGCTTGGGCCACCGGGCATTGGCTGCGGACGGCGATCATCGCCGTGGTGACTCTCACGCTCGTGGGCGTCACGATTGGCGGCTGGGCGTACCTCGCTGGCGCCGCCCTGCGCGCGGGCGAGCCGAACTTGCCCGCGGCCATGGAAGCTTACGACAAAGGCGATTACGAATCCGCCCGCACCATGGTCAGCCACCTGCTCACGAGCGGGAGGTTTCCACACAACGAGTTCGGCGGCCCGCTCTTCGTGCTGGGCTCCTTGAAGATGCGCGATGCCGAACATACGCCAGCTCCCGAGCGCCGCCGCATCGAATACTCCATCGCCTCGCGTTATCTCACCGAGGCGCGTTCGTACGGCTTTCCGCCCGAGCGCGAGCAAGAAGGCAACCTCATGCTCGGCAAGAGCCTGATCGAAAGTGGCCAGTTCGACGAAGGCATCCTCGCACTCCACGACGTAATTGCCGCCCCACACGACACGCACCCAGAGTGGAAGCAAGAAGCGCTGTACCTCGCGGCCGACACCTGCTTGCTGATGCCTCGCCCCCGCACGCCAGAGGCGCTCGGCTACAGCGACCAGTTGCTGGCGATGAACAGCTTGCCGGACGAATATCGCACGCTGGCGCTGGTCCAGCGTGCTGAATGCCTCTCTGACCTGGAGCGATTTGACGAAGCGAAGCAGGCCCTCGCGTCTCTGCCGCCCGAAGCCGAGAAGAATCCAGCGGCAGCGCTCATGAAAGGCCGGATTCTGCTCGACGAAGTCGAGGCGAACCTCGATAAGCTCACGCCTGCCGATCGGCCGCAGGCCGCAGCCGCTCAGGCCGATGAAATTAGTTCAGCATTCAATGACCTCATGCGGGCAATGCCCGCGAACGAGCGGAAAGACCGCATGGCGTCGCAGTCGCTCTACCAGCTCGGCCGCGGCCTCATGCTGCGCGGCGACCTCGACGAAGCCTTCAAGCAATTCCAGCGTGCGCGGCAGCTGTACCCCGATACGTACGAAGGTCTCGCCGCTTCGCTCGGCGAAGCAAACCTGCTGCGAGCGAAAGAGGATTTCGACGCGGCCTTGATTGCCTATCGGCGGGTCTTGGAAACCTACGCCGATATCCCCGTGTATCGCAGCCACACCCTGTCGGCGGAGCGCATTCGCAACCAGCTGATCGATGCCCAGGCCGATTACGTGCAGCACGGCCGCTATGAAGAAGCGCTCACGCTCATCGAATACTTCCAGCCGCTCTTCACGCGCGCAGAACAGCTCGAACTGCGTGGCGACGCGCTAGAACACTGGGCCAGCTCGCTCCTGGCGCAAGCGAATGAAGAAGCGCCCTCGGCCGCGGCAAATCATAAAGCCGGGCTCGAACGCTATCGCCTGGCGGGCCTGGCATTCGAAAGCCTCGCCGAGGAACGATTCGCCACGAAGTTCTACACCAACGACCTGTGGCGTTCGGCAGAAGACTATTTTCAGGGCCACTGTTACTCCCGAGCCGTCAAATCGTTTCAAAAGTTCCTGCAGTATGAGCCCGAGCTGCGCAACGCTCAGGCACTGCTCCGCTCAGGACAATCGCAGCTAGCGCTCGGCAAGATTCCCGAGAGCATCGCGGCCTTTGAGGAGTGCATCGAGTTTCATCCGCTCGATACGGCCACGTTCCAAGCCCGCCTCGATTGCTCGAAGGCCTATCATTGCCAAGGCAACAGCGACCGTGCGGAACAGTTGCTCCGCGAAAACATTGCCGGCAGCACGCTGAAGCCGGCGAGCCCTGAATGGAAGGACTCGCTCTTCGACCTGGGCAATTTGCTGCACGAGCGCGAAAAGCACGAAGAGGCCATCGGCACGCTGGAAGAGGCCATCGAACGCTACCCCGATGATCCACGCAAGCTGATGGCCAAGTACGAGATCGGCGAATCCTATCGGCAATGGGCCAAACAGCTGTTCGCCGAGGCGCAACAGACGCGCAATGGCAACGAACACGACAAGGCGCTGCAAGTCGTCAACAACCGGCTGACTGCCGCGCTCAAGCAATTCGAAGACGTGCAGCGGACAATCACGCTCAAGTCTCACGACATCCACAGCGATCCGCTCGTCGGCGCAATGCTCCGCAATTGCTACATGCTCGAAGGCGCGGTGCTGTTCGACCTGGGACGCTACAAAGAAGCGATCGAAGCCTATTCCAACGTGTCGTCGCTGTATCCCGACGAACCGTTTGTCCTGGAAACGTTCGTGCAAATTGCCAACTGCTGGCGCCGGCTTAATCGCCGCGACAACGCCCGCGGAGCCGTGCACCAAGCGCAAATCGTGCTCGACCGGCTGCCGGCGAATTCCGATTTCGCGAGCACCACCGTGCTGAACCGCGAAGAGTGGCGATTGATGCTGGCCAGTATGAGCAAGTGGTGAGACGAGGGAACAGGGGACGGAGGACAGAGTTCCGGGGGTAAAGGATTCGTTAGGCCGAGACTTTGTTAAGTGTCGCAATGCTGGAAACAGAACAACTTGCCGACTTGATTCGCAAGAAGCACCAGGTGCTGGTGCAGCTGCGCGAGATCGGGCTGCGCCAAGCCGACCTGGTAAAGGGCGGCGAGATTGCGTCGCTCCTGAAGCTGCTGGCCAGCAAACAGCACTTGATCGTGGCCCTGCAAACGCTCGAGGGCGCGCTAAAGCCGTTTTACGCCCAGAATGCCGACGCCCGCGTGTGGCGTTCGCCGGCCGACCGGGCCGAGTGCGCTCAGCAGGCGAGCGAATGCAACGCGATCTTGGAGCAGATTGTCGTGCTCGAAAAGCAGGGGGCCGAGCAGATGGATGCACGCAGGAATGAGGTCGCCCAGCAACTGCAGCAAGCCCACGCCGCCGCACATGTGCGGAACGCCTACCAGGCACAACGTCGGAGTATTGCTTAAACAGCCGGTTGACAACGCGACCTATGCAAATCGATCCAGACAACTCGATGACGGCCGACGCAACGCCGGTCGAATCTCCCGAGCCGACGGTCATTACCGACCCGCTGCTTGCGCTCTCGGGCGATGTCGATTTGGAAACGGTGCTCGCCGCGTGGCACACGGCCACGATCCGGCTGGAGCGCACGCACGAAACACTGTGCGGCGAGGTGGCTCGCCTCACGAAGGAATTGGAAATCAAGAACCGCGAACTGGCACGCAAGAACCGGCTGGCCGACCTCGGCCAAATGGCTTCGCACGTTGCTCACGAGGTGCGCAACAACCTGGTGCCCGTTTCGCTGTACATGACTTTGTTGCGACGGAGGCTCTCCGACGATTCGGGCAGCCTCAACATTTTAGCCAAGATCGAGGCAGGGTTTACCGCCCTGGAAGCGACCGTGAGCGATCTCTTAAGTTTCACCGCCCATCGTCAGCCGCAATGGCAAACGTTTCTGGTAGGCGACCTCGTGAGCGAGGTCATCGAATCGCTCGAGCCGCAGCTCGACGCGCAAATGATCGATGTCGATATCGACGTGCCGCCGAATACCCTGCTATCTGCCGACCGCGAGATGTTTCGGCGGGCGGTGCTGAACCTCGTGCTCAACGCCATCGACGCCATGCGCGACGGCGGCAACTTGGTCATCACATCCTACGAAGGCGCCCGCGGCTTCGAGCTGGAAGTTGCCGACAGCGGCCCGGGACTGAACGACGAAGCGAAGCGGCGGGCATTCGAGCCGTTCTACAGCACGAAGCAGAACGGCACGGGCCTGGGGCTCGCGATCGTGTACCACGTGGCCGAGGCGCACGGCGGCACCGTGACGGCGGCGAACTGCCCAGAGGGCGGCGCGGCGTTCACGATTAAAATCCCACGCCGGTCGATGCGAGCGGCAGCGTGATCTGCAGCAACAGACTACTGTCACGTTTGACACATCGAAAACAAACTAGCCGGTGAGCCACGCTCGCCGACTTCGGACCGCACGGCGCTCCGGCTACTCATCTTTGGAACGTTGAAGTATGGCTCGCAAGATCAAGACTGAGGAGCGGTTCCGCGTGCTCGTCGTAGACGATCATGCTTCGGCACGCGAGGCGGTGGCCGACGTGCTGCGCCAGGCGCAGTACCAGGTGACTGCCTGCGCCAGCGCGAGTGAGGCGCTCGTAAAGCTCGGCAGCGAGCGGGTGGATGTCGTCGTGACCGACCTGCAAATGCCCGGCATGAGCGGGCTCGAATTCATCTGCGAGATCGAACGGCGGCGGCTCGAGGTGCAAGTGCTGATGATCACCGCCCACGGCTCCGTCGCAACGGCCGTGGAAGCGATGCGGCACGGAGCGTTCGATTACATCGAAAAGCCATTCGATGCGGTGGCGCTGGAGCGGTCGGTGGCGCAAGCGTGTGATCGCCGCGTAGCGACCGCCAATCCTGGTGCGACCGGCATATCTGGCCGTCCGAGCGCAGGGGTGGACAGACAGAACTGTCCGTCCTACGGATTCGACATGGTCGGCGGCAGCGAACCGATGCGCCGGCTGCGGGAGCGCATTGCGCAGGTCGCCGCGACCGATGAAACCGTGCTGATTTGCGGCGAAAGCGGCACCGGCAAGGAGCTCGTCGCCCGGGCCATTCATGCGCTGAGCCAGCGAGCGACAGGGCCAATGATCAGCCTCAACTGCCCTGCTCTCTCGGCACAACTCACAGAGAGCGAATTGTTCGGCCACAAACGCGGCGCCTTCACGGGCGCCGAAGCCGATCGCACCGGCCGATTCGAAGCTGCCAACGGTGGTTCGATTCTGCTCGATGAAGTCACGGAAATTGATCTCAACCTGCAGGCGAAGCTCTTGCGCGTGTTGCAGGAGCGGTCGTTCGAGCGCGTCGGCGCCAGTGAAACGGTGTCGGTCGACGTGCGCGTGATCGCGACGACGAACCGCGATTTGCTCGAAGAAGTTTCAGCGGGGCGGTTTCGCGAAGACTTGTATTTCCGGCTGGCGGTCGTGCCCATCATGCTGCCGCCGCTACGAGAACGAAAAGGCGACGTGCTGGAGCTTGCAGATTACTTCTTGACGCATGCGGCGGAGAAGCTGAGCCGCAAACGAGTGGAATTGGAGCCGGCAGCGCGAGACTTATTGAACAGCTACCGCTGGCCCGGGAATGTGCGGGAATTGCAGAACATCATTACGCGGGCGTGCGTGCTGAACCAAGGATTGCCGATCACCGCGGCGGAATTGAGGCCCTGGCTTCGCAATGGCAGCGGCGCGCTCCAATCCATCGCGACCGAATGCGAAGACTTCGCAATTGATGACCTCACGCTCGACGAAATGGAGCGGCGGCTCATAGTCGCGACGCTCAAACGGTGCGACGGCCATCGCGCCAAAGCGGCGGAGAAACTCGGAATCGGACTGCGAACACTCAGCGGAAAGTTGCGGGAGTATGGTTATGCGCCGCGAGAAAAAGACTTTGCTAACGTCGAATGAGGCGGCAAAAGTTGCCCGTTGCTAGCGGCAGATTCTGCCGTTGAGGCACGCACTTTTCACTGACTACCAAGAACACCCAGCACTCGAAAGTACCAAGTGAATACGAACAACAGGCGCAGCTAGGCTGCTTTCTTCGTGTTCCTTGTGTCCTTCGTGATTAACCTGTTTCAACGCTACTGCTCAAACAGCTTAGCTTCGCGCCGACGGCACGGAGGTTGCAATGCTTTCATCCATGTTCGAGTCGTCGACGATCCCGGTGCTCGAGCAGGTCGTCAACTTCACTGAAGCACGGCATGGTGTTCTTGCTGGCAATGTTGCCAATTTGGACACTCCCGGGTACAAGACTCGCGATCTCTCGCCGCAATTGTTTGAAAAGAAGCTGAAGGAGGCCATCGAAACACGTCACCAGCCGTTGTCGCCCACGTACGATTCGAATTCGATGGGCCTATCATCGGCAACCAATGCCGAGCGACGTGAGTCGAAACAACTGGCCGCGTTCCACAAAGTGGCAGAGACAACACGCAGCATTTTGCGGCACGACGGCGACGACGTGAGCATGGAACAGCAAATCAACGAAATCTCGAAAAACCAACAGGCACATAACCTTGCCATCAGCATTATGACGGCCCAGTTTCGCTTGTTGAGAGCGGCGATTACGGAGCGCGTGGCGTGAGGTGTTTGAGTGGTAAACGTTGACAGTTGTGGCTGGCAGAAACTCCGCAAGAACACAAACAGGGATCACAAGCATGTTTTCAAGTTTAGACGTCAGCACGAGTGGGCTGGTGGCGCAGCGGACGCGGCTCAATGCGATTTCGTCCAACATTGCGAACATGTCGACGACGCGCAATGAATATGGCGAACCGGACCCGTACAAACCGCGGTTCGTGACGTTTCAGACAGACGAGAAAATCGCGACCCCGGGCGGCGGCGCGGGCGTGAAGGTCAGCCGCGTCGACGAGTCGAATGCACCACCCAATTTGAAATACGAGCCGGGCCATCCGGACGCCGACTCCCGCGGGTTCGTAAAATACCCAGCCGTTAACATGACGACCGAGTTTGTCGACGCCCTCGAAGCCACGCGCGCATATGAGGCCAACATCGGCGTGATCGAGGTCACCAAGAGCCTGGCCGACCAGGCGCTGAGGATTATTGCGTAAGGATATGAATAGGTGAGTAGGTGGGTAAGCGCACGAGTTGCACCTCCTCATTTCCTCATCTTCTCACCCGCGTGCAACACGATGAGCGCAGTCAACAACATTTCGATCGGACAGCAGCAGTTTACGATGCCCACTCCGTCGACGATGGAAGGGGCGTCGAACGGGCCGTCGTTTAAGGATGTGCTGGTCGATTCCGTGCAACAGGTGAATACGATGCAATTGCAGGCCGACCAGGCCGTGGAATCAATGTTCACCGGCGGCGATGTAAACCCGGCCGAAGTGCTCACGGCAGTGCAAAAGGCCGACTTGGCGTTTCGGCTCACCATGCAGATGCGCAACAAGCTGATGGAAGTATACCAAGAGATTAAGGACATACGCATTTGAGCGGTGAGGAGCGAGGAACGAGGAGCGAGCCGGACGAGATGGACTCGCTCCTCGATCCTCGCGGCTCGTTCCTTTTAGGGTTCCACGGATGGATTTTTTGAATAAGTCAATCGCTCAGCTGAGCGAACTGTTTCGCTCGATGACGCCAGGCGCGCGGCTGACCGCAGGGTTGCTCCTAGCCGTCGTCGTGGTGAGCGTGGGCTATTTATTTCGCGAAGGCACTACGGGGCCGGACGCTTACCTGTTTGGCGGCACACCGCTGTCCGATGGCCAGCTGACTCGGATCGAAGCAGCCATTGCCAAGGCCGGGCTCTCGGGCGCCGTGCGGGAAGGTAATCGAATTCGCGTGCCGTCGGGCCAGCAATCAAAGTATGTCGCCGCGGTGGCCGACGGCGACGCCCTCCCGCCCAACTACAACACGATTCTCGAAGATGCGGTCGGCAAGACCGGACCCTGGGAGACGACGGTCCAGGCCAAAGCGCGCATCAAGATCGCGAAGGAGCAAACCCTCTCCGAAATCGTGCGCTCGATGTACTGGGTCGAGAGTGCGGTCGTCCTGTACGACGAACACGAAACACGCGGCCTGCGCGAAATTGGCACGCAAAAGCAAGCCACGGCGTCGGTCAGCGTGAAGCCGATTTCGGGCGAAACGCTTACGCCGGCACGAGCCAAGAACATTCAAAAGCTCGTCGCTCACGCGGTGACTATGCAGGCCAGCGACGTCGCGATCACCAACTTGGGTGAAGGCGGCGCTTTCGGGTCCGATGGCGATGTCACGGCGGACATCTTTGAGGATGGGTCCCTAATGCAAACCAAAGTCGCGTTTGAACAGCAGAAGCGCGACAGCATCATGAAGGCCCTCGGCGACATCCCCGGCGTGCGCGTGCAAGTGAACGCCGATTTCAACGACACCGTCGAGCAGAAGACACGGTCAGTCAAGCCGGATAAGAACGCCACCACCCCCAGCCACACGAGCACCTCGACACAATCGTCGAAGCAACAGACCACGCGCTCAGGCGGGCCACCAGGTTTGGAGGCCCAAGGCCCGAACCGCCGCCCGGCTGCGGAGCCCGCGCAGCAAAACTCAGACGAGACAAAGAGCTCGGTCGAAGAGACCGACAACGTCGTTTCCATTTCGGAAGAGAGCACGCTGCGAAAGGGCTATACGCCCAAGGAAGTATGGGCGACGGTCGCGGTGCCGACCGCGTATGTCGAAAACTTGTGGAAGGCGCGCAATCCCCAGGCCACCGCGCCGCCGAAGCCAGACGACTTGCGGGTGGTGCAGAACGATGTGCAGCCCAAGGTCGAGAACATTGTCGAACCGCTGCTCTTGTTGCAGGCAAATAAGCTCGAGAACACGTACAAGCATGTGAAGGTAGTGTTCGTCGATACGCTGCCGGCGGCGCCGATCGTTGGGCCATCGATGGCGAGTACAGCCACGTCGTGGTTCGGTCAGTATTGGAGCACGCTTGCGATGCTGGGCGTCGCGATGTTTAGCCTGCTCGTTTTGCGGTCGGTGGTAAATGACAAACCGGCCGCTGGTGCGGTGTCAACGCCGCTTACCGCGCTTACGTTGTACGGCGACGAGAATCGTGGCCCGGGTAAGGCCGCGGGAGGTGGCGCAGCCGCGGCTGGGAACGCCGCCGTTCCCGCCGAGTCGTCGGCGCCAGAATCCGCTGAGCCGCGACCGAAACTGAAACTGAAGAAGTCGGGGTCCTCGCTTAAGGACGACCTCGTCGAAATCGTCAAAGAAGACCCCGAGGCAGCGGCAGATATTCTGCGATCGTGGATCAGCAAAGCGGGTTAATGCGGGCAAGTGCGGAGGCGTTACCACGACGCGTTTACTTGTAGCGGGACGATCAAAACAGGTGGCATCAGCACAGACGAGAAACGAGATCGATTAGCGTGGCAAATATTCATCCAGATTTACGAAAAGCGGCAGTCCTGTTTCGCAGCCTCGACAGCGAGACGGCGGCGGTGATGCTCGCGCAACTCTCGCTCGACGAAGCCTCGTCATTGCGGGCGGCAATTCGCGAGCTGGGAGCCATCGACCCCGAGGAGCAGGCAGACATCGCCGCCGAATTTCGCCGCAGTCGCCCCACCGCGGCGGAAAAGAAAGGCGGCGTGGAGTTGTCGTTGTCGTCCGCCGGCGAAGCCGCACAAACGGCAGGGCCAACCTTCTCTGCATTGCAACCGAATTCCTCAGCTACTGCAAGCAGGCCGCCCGCTCATGGTCGATTCGAATTTCTCGCGCAGGCTTCGACCAGCGCGCTCGTCGCCTTCTTGTCGCGAGAGCACGCCCAGACCATTGCCGTTGTGCTCGCACATTTAGCCGCGGAAAGGGCTGCGGCCGTTCTCGCGGCACTTCCGGAGAAGCTGCAGGCGGAAACAATCGAACGGCTGTCGGCACTGGGCGACGCCGATCCTGAGAGCGTCATGGTGCTGGAACGCGAACTCGCGGCGTGGCTGGCGACGCGGGGCGAAGACCGCGGAGCACTGGCACGGCGTCGCGAAACCGTGACGAACATTCTCGCAGCGGCGGATGCCAAAACACGCCGTGGCATTCTCAGCAAGCTGCGGATGCACAACAGCGCGCTAGCAGAACAGATTGAACCGGCATCAAGTACGCTCGATGCCGGCGGCGTCGAGCTGCCGTCACGACATGAGCGGCGGCGCGAACGGCTCGATTCCCTGACCGATTTCGATGCGACACAAGCGGCCGATGTGACCGCCCGGATTCGCCGGCAGTTGGCCATCCCTTCCGCGACGATGAATCGGCCGCGGCCAGAATCGAAACCGCGGGGCGCTGCCGCACAGACCACAGAAACTCCGCCCGTTGCCCCCCCAGCTCAGCAGCCTGCTCTGCCGCGGGTCGAGTTTGACCACTTAATTCATCTTGATACGCCGGCGCTCAATGCTCTGCTGCGCGAAACAGACCCCAATGTGTTGGCAATCGCACTGGTCGGCTCGCATGAGGAGTTCGTCGAGCGAATTTGCGGCCTGATGCCGAAACGCGTTGCCCGCGCCTTCCGCCGCGAGCTACGAAAGCTTGGGCCGATGCGCCTGAGCGATGTGGAGATGGCACAGCGGGCGGTAGCGGAAACAGCCGTCCGACAAATGGTAAAGCGACGGCATATTCAGGTTGCGGCAGCTTAACGCGGCAAGCGATTTCCAACACGATTGAACTTCCATGGCCACGATCATTCGTAGAGACAGTTCGCAGGAAGCACCGACCGGGCAGGCGAAGCAAACGGTGGCATTCAGCTTCGCCGACATGCGCGGCCAGGCGGATGATTATCTCGGCTCCGTACGCGCCGAAGCCGCGAAAATCGTGCAGCAGGCTCATCAGCAGGCCGAGCAGATTCGTCGTCAAGCAGAAGCCGCCGGTCGCAAAGCGGCCGAAGCGGCGGTGGAGCGAATTCTCGATGAGAAGGTCGCCAAGCAGATGCAAACGTTGTTGCCGGCGCTCGAGCAACTCATGCACGAAGTGAACGACCTCAAGGGCGCGTTGCTTGCCGAGTGGGAACGCTCGGCCGTGCATGTCGCAACAGCAATTGCCCAGCGCGTCATTCGACGGGAAGTGGCGCATGAGCCGCAGATCGCGCTCGACCTCGTCGCAGAAACACTTCGCCTGGCAGCGGGAACGGCGGAAATCACGCTGCATATGAACCCGACGGATTACCAAAACTTGCGCGAACAGGTCGAACGCGTGGCGGCCACGGTGAGCCAACTCGCGCCGACGGCGATCATCGCGGATCCTGATGTCGCACCCGGCGGATGCCGCGTCGCGACGCGGTTTGGGGAAATTGACAATCGTATCGAGTCGCAGCTGCAGCGAATTGAAGTAGAACTAACGTAGCAACAGTATTACAGAATCTGGGACGGACGGAATTGTCCGTCCCACAGTCGAAAGTTGGCATGGACGCCAGTTTGCTCGACAACTTGAACGCGACGATGACCGCATCGCTCACCGGCACCGTGGCCGAGACGGTCGGACTCACCGTGGCCGTGGCTGATTTTCCTGCGCCGGTCGGAGCCGTCGTGCACATTATTCGCGATGGCGACGACACCTGCGAAGGCGAGGTCGTAGGGTTTCGCGATGGCCGCACACTCGTGTATCTCCAAACCGCAACGACCGGCGTGCGCCGCGGACACCGTGTTCGCTTGGTGCGAACCTGCCGCACACTTAAGGTTGGCAATTCGCTGTTGGGCCGAGTGATTGACGCCCACGGGCGCTGTATCGATGGCCGACCGCAGCCCATGCTCACCGCTCGAGCGCGGATCGATCGCCTGCCGCCCGCCGCAACCGAGAGGCCGCGAATTCGTGAGCCACTTGCGACTGGCGTACACGCAATCGACTCGCTGCTCACGAGCGGGCGCGGTCAGCGGCTGGGAATTTTCGCGGGCTCCGGCGTCGGTAAGAGCGTCCTGCTCGGCATGATGTGCCGGTACACGAACGCCGATGTGATCGTCACTGGCCTCGTGGGCGAGCGCGGCCGAGAGGTGAATGAATTTCTCGAGCGCGATCTGGGCCCTGAGGGCATGGCGCGGAGCGTGGTTGTCGTTGCGACTAGCAACGAATCGGCGCTCACTCGTGTGCAAGCCGCCTCGACGGCGACGGCGGTAGCCGAATATTTTCGCGACCAAGGCAAACAAGTACTGCTGCTGATGGACTCGGTAACGCGGTTCGCAATGGCGCAGCGCGAGATCGGCCTGGCGGCAGGCGAGCCCCCAGCGACGCGCGGGTATCCGCCTTCCATGTTCGCTCTGCTGCCCCGCCTGGTCGAACGCGCGGGCCAAAGTAAGCGCGGCAGCATCACCGCGTTCTACACCGTGCTAGTCGAAGGCGACGACGAAAACGAACCTGTGGCTGACACGATGCGCGGGTTGCTCGACGGCCATGTGTGGTTGTCGCGCAAGCTCGCCGGCCGCGGCCACTACCCTGCGATCGATGTGCTCAAGAGCATCAGCCGCGTAATGAAGGACATCACGTCGTCGCAACATCGTGCAGCCGCGCAGGTGGTGCGGCAGCTCATCGCTACGCACGCCGAGCATGAGGATCTGCTGTCGATCGGCGCCTATCGCCGCGGCGCCAATCGCCTGCTCGACGTGGCGATTGAAATGCGCGAGGCGATCGATGCCCTGTTACGACAGTCGCTCGATAGCGCACTGCCGTACGACAAAGTCGTCGAGCAGCTCGTGGCGGTGGCGGGGCAGTGCCAGGCAAAATTGGCGGCGCCAGCCCCACCAACGTTGGCGCCGATGAATCCGAATGCGAATGCGGCGCCAGCAGGTGTACGAATTGGGTAGCGAAATGTTCCAACAACACTCAACTGCCTCCGCAGAGTAGGACACCCACGTGGCCAAGTACAAGTTCCGGCTGGCAACGCTGCAGCGGCTGCGGGAATCGCGCCGCGATGAACATCGCGCCGCGCTGGCCGAAGCGTTCCGGGCTGAACAAGTGCTGGCAGAAACGCAGGTCGAGGTGCTCGCAGAGACAGAGGCAATTCGCGAACTGCGTCGCGCCGCGGCGTTGGAGCCCTATTTGGACGTGTCTCGCGTCATCGAGGCGCAGCGATACGAGTTATTGCTCAAGGCGCGGAGCCAGGAACTTGCAAAACAGGCGATCCTGCTGGCGGCCGAAACCGAGCGACGACGCCAAATCCTTGTCGAGTCGGACCGTGAGGTACGCGCACTCGAGCTGCTCGATGACCGGCAACGGCAGGAATACAACCTCGAACGGCAGAGGAAGGAAACCAAGCTGTTGGATGAGGTTGCCACGAATCGGTGGTTTGGCAACCGGGTGGCTGAGTGATGGGAAAGATCTTCAACCTACTGGCTGCAATTGTCGTCTACTTCTGCGTCGCGACGGTGATCACGCTGTCGCTGATGGTGGGCTACTTGCGCTTCAGCGATCGGCTCTCGAACGACAAGATGTTTAAGCTGGTGGCCGTGATGCAGGACGTAGACCTGCAAAAAATCGCCTCGGCAGAAGAGAAAAAGAAAAAAGACGTGCCCCCGGCCGAGCCCTCGCTCACTGAAGTTATGAGCCATCAGCAGCTGCTCGACCGCAACTACGAGATGAAGAAGCTGGCCCTGGAGCGCGGCAAACAGGAATACGATGCGTCGCTGCAAGGGATTGTCGAACAGATTGACCGTTACGACCGCATTGCACAGGAGTGGCACAACAAGCTCAAGCAAGATCAGGAACAGACGACGCAACAGAACGTGGTAAAGGTCGTGAGCCAGCTCGAACAGGTGGCGCCCGAGGTGGGAAAAGATCAACTGATGAGGTGGATAACCGACAACAAGATGGACGATGCCATCCTACTGATGAGCAAGATGAGCGATACGAAGCTCGCGAAGATTCTCAAGACCTTCGAAACGCCTGACGACCTGAAGAAGCTCCATGAGATTCACGAACGGATCATCAGTACCGGGTCGGATAATTCCAAGCTGGAGAAAGCACTCGGTGAGCTCGACGCGTTGAACGGCGGAAAATAACCGCGGCGTCAAGCAAGCGAGGGAGCGATGAATCAATCCAATATCGACTACCTGTACCAGATCCTTCCACCTGGCGGAGAGCGTCCTACTCAACCGACACGCAGTGATCATGGCGGGTTTGGCTTCGGCGAGCATTTGAGCCAGGCCTCCGCAAGCGTGTTCGAGGTGCCGCCGCCAGCGAAGCGTGAACCCTCGCGGCCCGGCGAGTCGACGACGCGCGAGCGCGATGATTCGTCCTCTCAGCCGGAGACGGCGACAACACGCCCGGTCGAAACGCCGCCGCAAAGAGAGAAAACCAACGACGCCGCGAGCAGCTCCGCGAGCGAAGAGGCGGCATCGAGCCAGGTGGCGGAGGCCAAGCAAGAACCCGAGGAGAATCGTACCGACGACGACTCGGACGACAATCAAACCGAGTCCGAAGCTGCGTCGCTCGCCGCGGCGGCCTCACAGCCAGCCCACAATGCGAAGCCCGAACAGTCGGCGCATCAGGCAGAAGGAGAAAACGTTCAAAAGACCAAGGCTGAAATAGCAGCCGCCGCAACAGCTCAAGCGACGGACAGCGATAACTCTGGCAAAGGAAAGGCCGAAGAAGGCACCGACGGCGTAGCCACAACGCACCGCCACAATCGAGCTGCTACCGACAAAGTTAACGACGAAACAAAAAACGAAGCGGCGTCGAAGGCTGACACGGAAAAATCCACTGCTGACACAAAGAAGCCAACGAAAGCAGCCTCGCGTCCAGACAGTGCCCACCCTGAGCAGGCCCAAAAACTCGCAGAAGCCGCGACGACCGACGAATCGAACGCCACGAAGTCGGCTCAAGTGCGGCCAGAAGTGGCCGCCGCGAGCACGGAAACAGCACCAGACGGCGAAGCCAATTCAAAAGTCGCCAAGTCGAAGCTAGCCGACGACAGCGAAAAACGAGGGGACGACGCCTCGGCTGCCAATGCGGCCAATCCTGCCGGCGAGAATGCGCCGATCGATGCCAAGCCGGTGAACACTTCACCGACAAGCGCCATTGCGAATAATATTGCCGCCTCCGCAACGCTGACCGATAGCAACAAACCGAAAGGTGATGGCGAAAACACCACGAAACCGGTAAGCACCAAATCGGAATCGGCGGTTGGCCCGCTGGGCCGCGCTTTGCGAACAGCCACCGATGTCACCCGCAATGGCAGCACGTCGAAAACACAAGAAGGGCCGCAAGTTGATCCCTCGCGGTTCGTCGGCCGCGTGGCGAAAGCGTTCCAAGCGGCGAACGAGCGAGGCGGCACTGTGCAACTGCGACTCGCACCGCCGGAGCTCGGCTCTCTCAAAATTCAGATGCGCGTGACAGACGGTGTGATGTCGGCGACCGTCGAAGCCGATAACGCGACGGCACGCCGGCTGTTGCTGGACCATTTGCCGGCGCTGCGCGATCGATTAGCCGAACAGAATATCCGCATAGAAAAGTTCGATGTCGACGTGCGACAGGAAAGCAACAGCGGTGGCCAGGCAAATCCGCAAGGCTCGAATCAGAATCCGTACCAGCAACAGGCTGAGCAAACAGGAGTGCGGCGCGTCACTCGCGGCGCATCAATTTCAACCGAGGCAACGACTGCAGCCGTGCCGATGACGGCATCCAGGATAACTACAACCGAAATCAATCTGGTGGTGTGACATCCGGCAGACAAGTCTGCCATTAGTTCCACAATGCGGGGCGGCCACGCCGCCGGCAAACGCTTCCAACTGAGCGTCGAGGATAATCATGGCCGGAATCTATGCAGCTGCTACGTCGACCACGAAAAGCAACCAATCGGGCTCGACCGCCGATGCAGTAAACGACATCGACTTGGGCGCATT
>JAXMBH010000054.1:0-18655 GCA_046349975.1 Pirellulales bacterium | reverse complement strand
CGACAAACTCCCGAGTGTGCAACATCTTCGCAAACCCCCGGCAGAGCCGGGGGCTACAAGCTGTACGCCTCCGGGCGTCCTCAGTTATTTCACCGGAAACCGCAACGTTCCGGTTGCATCGATCGAAACATACCGCTTCAACCGCGTGAGGAACCCGCGTCGAAACACACCCGGCAGATGTCGATCTAACGCTCCCGACTGCTCCATATCGTAACCAGCTTTTTTGCTGGCGAACACCATTGCGAGCACCTGCATTTCCTCCTTGAATTCCCAAGCCCGCCGGCTCCAGGCATTGAACAACTCGCGATCGACCAGCTCCGTAAGCCGGTCGAACATCGATTGCACCCGGGCGTTGATGGCTTCGAATTCGGCGAACGCGTTGCCCCAGTCAGCTGCGGGCGTCATAAAGAGATGCTCAGCAAGCCGCACGATGCGCTCCCCTTCCGCACCTTCACGGTCCGGAAGATAAAAGCAATCCGCCAGCAGTGTCAAATCATCGATCGCAATCGGCTGGTTCGCGGTCGCGTACGCCGGCAGCCATTCCCGCAACCCATTCACATACGCTTCCCCCGGCTCCCACGCCCCCTCGCCGCTCAGGTACTCGGCAAACGTCCGCAGCGGAACGAAATTGAGCGGAAATTCATTGTTGGGGTTCAGCAGGATGCCGCCCACCGCCGGCCGCAGCTCGCGCGACCGCCCCGCGTAGGGCCCACAATACGCCCGGCTGAAATCGTAATCATTCGCAAACAGATTGTCCCAAATCACCGGCCGGCGACGCAGCCGCCGCGACAAACGCTCAATCGAGTCGACCGAAATCTCCAGCGAAACGATCTCCGGACCGGTCCACAGCACATCGATGCCCGGCGCGAGCAGCTCGCCCACCTCATCCAGGTAGCCAGCGCCGCCGAGTTGCGCCGCGTCCATCCGATCGCAATACGGCGTCGGACAAAACAAAAACCGCCCGCCGCCATTCGAATTCCGCCGCGCCCATTCATAGATCTCGTTCGTCACATCGCACTGAGCTGCCGCCACCGATCGATACCGCGCCCGATCCTCATCGCTCATCTTGCCAGGCAAGTCATCGAACAGTAGCGCGAAGTGCTGCACGCCGACCGATTGCATCTGCGCAAGCCTCGATTTGATCCGCTCGCGTTCCGCCGATTCGGAAAAATGAATATCGAGGCCCGGGCTCAACCCGTAAATAAAGTTGAGGCCACGCTCGTTGCATGCAGTGACTAACTCAGCCAGGGGCGCGAGTTCCGCAGCCGAATATTCTTGCCGCCAGATGGCCCGGTGCTTGAGATCGTTCTTCGGTGCATAGAAATAAGTATTCAGCCCGAGTGCCGACATTTGTTCGAACAGCCGTAGCCGCTCGCCGTGCGTCCACGACTGGCCGTAGAAGCCCTCGACAACACCGGCAAGAAAACTTTGTTGCGACATCTCGTGTTTGATTCTGCCCACAGGCAGATTTGCCATGCGCCATTCCGCAGTGAATACAGTTCGTTACGCCGAAGGCGTTAAACTCCAAAGCCCAGCGTCACTCGGCTCTGCGAGCGCACGCTGGGTAAATGTTGATCTGGTTACGCTGAAAGCGTTACACCCTCAACGGCACCAATGTATAACGCTTTCAGCGTAACCTACTAGATCTGTGTCGCTACCCAGGGTTCGATCGCACGCGCGATCGAACCCTGGGCTTTGGAGTTCGACACCTTCGGTGTAGCCCGCATGCCGGTCATTATGCGAGCGCCGCTGCCTGTGTCACCACTTTCCGAATCGCCGCCGCCAATCGCTCGACTTGCGACTCATCGCCTAAGAGCACATTCTGCGGAATCCACACCGCATCGCGGCAAACTTGCTCGCACACCGGGCACGAGACATCGCGGTAATCGACGCCCAACGCCGCCAGCGGCGCGCGAATGCCGTGCGGCGGCCCCACCTGCGCATTGGCAAACACGCCATTGCGATACAACGGCCGATACCAACCTTCCGAGGCCGGCACGCCCTCGGCCTGCAGCGCCCCGATGAACCGCGCCCGCGAAATGCCCAACTCCGCTTCGCGCACGCGGAAGATATACATGTGATAACTCCGCCGCGTCATCTCTGGTGCGGGCGCGAGTCGTTGAATCGCCGGCAAATCGGCCAGACCCGCATCGAGGATCGCGGCGCTGCGCTGCCGACGTCCCACGTGATTCTCTAGCCTGCTAAGCTGGGCGAGCAGCACGGCCGCTTGAAACTCGGTCAGCCGCAAGTTGCTGCCCAGGTTATTGTGGTCGTACCAAGCCGCGCCCTCCGTCCGCCCGCAGTGCGAGAAGCTGCGGCACAGGTCGGCAATCTCCTTGTCGTTCGTGACCAGGATGCCGCCTTCGCCGGCCGTGATATTCTTCGAAACTTGAAAGCTGAACGTCCCGCATTGGCCGAGCGTGCCCGCCCCGCCGGCCGCCGCGCGACTGCCCCACGCGTGCGCCGCATCCTCGAGCACAGCGAGCCCGTGCGCCGCGGCCAGTTCATTAATCCGCCGCATATCCGCAAACCGCCCGCTCACATGCACCGGAATCACAGCCCGCGTGCGTGGCGTCATCTGCGGGCGACATCCGCCGGATCGAGGCACAGCGTTTCCGGCTCGATATCGGCAAACACGGGCACCGCGCCGATCGTCACCACGGCGCTAGCCGTCGCAATGAACGTGTACGGCGGCACGATCACTTCATCGCCCGCCACGACGCCGAGCGCCCGTAGCGCCATTTCAATGGCCGTGGTGCCGTTCGTGCAGCTCACACCGTAAGCGGCGCCTTGGAAGGCGGTAAATTCCCGCTCGAATTGCCGAACCTTTTCGCCATACCACCATTGGCCCGAGCGCAGCACTTCGAGCAGCTGGGATTCCTCGGCCCCGTCATGAATCGGCCACTTCGGCCAACCAAAGTCGCACGCCCGTTCTCCGCCCAAGAGCGCGAGCTTACTCGACTCCACACCTCCCGTCCCCATAACAACCTCTATTCGATACACCGCCCAGGCACGCCGCCTATCGCGTGCGCATTAGCTTGCCACAATCGTCCGCCCTCAACCGCCATCCCCCGCAAAACTCGCCGTGCATTCCACGAGTGTGCAAATTATGATAACTGCCGGCAATTTCGGAAAGGACGCTCTTGTGGAACAATCCGACAGCTTCTTGAACAAATACGTGGTGCCGCCGCTCACGGCGCTGAGCGAAAACACCTACATGTCCGCGATCCGCGCCGGCATGGTCGCCGTCGTCCCGATGACGATCATCGGCGGCCTGTTTCTCATCATTGCCGAGTTTCCTTCCGCATGGTGGAAAACCGTCATCGCACCCTATTCGCAGTTATTGCGAATCCCCGTCCACGCCACGTTCGACCTCCTCTCGGTCTTCGTTTGTTTCGCTCTCGGCTACGAGCTCGGCAAACTGCTCAAGCAGGAAGCGATCGTGAGCGCCGCGATGGCGACCATCATCTTCCTGATGGTCCAAATCAACATCCAGCCGGCCCACTCAATCGAATTCTCAGCGGACCAAATCCAGAAGCTTTCGGCCGATGACCAGCTGCGCTCAGAGAAGAGGGCGAAATCGCCGTCGACAGCGCCAAGTTCGCTCAACTTGCGGCCCAGGACCCCGCTCGACCCGGCGGCGCGGCAGCCTCCGCCGCAACACTGTCGCTCACGCGGACCGATTTCACGCTCAACCTGAAAGGCCTCGGCACGGCCGGCCTGTTCACCGCCATCGTCATTGCCATCATCGCCGTTCGCGTGCAGAAGTTCTTTACCGACGCCAATCTCGTGATCCGACTGCCCGAAAGCGTACCGTCGATGGTCTACGAGTCGTTCCTCTCGCTTTGCCCGCTCGCCTTCCTGATCGTGGTCTTTTGGCTGATCCGCTTCGTGCTGGGGCTCGATATCAACAACGGCGTCCAAACCATCTTCGCCGCTCGTGTTCGCCCTCAACACGCTGCCCGGCATCCTGGTTTACGCGTTCATGGTCACCATGCTCTGGTCAGTCGGCATCAACGGCGACAACGCCATGGACGCGATCGTGGCCCCGATCTTTCTGCAATACCTGGGCGCGAATGTCGACGCCCTCAACCACGGCGATCCCCTGCCGTATGTCACGGCCTACGGCTTCTTCACGGCATTCGTCAACGTTGGCGGCACCGGCGCAACCCTCGGCCTCGCCCTGACGCTGATCAATTCCCGCGAGCCCGGCTTTCGCAAAGTAGCCCGGCTCTCGCTGCCCACTCAGATTTTCCAGATCAACGAGCCCATCTTTTTCGGCATGCCGATCGTGCTCAACCCGATCTTCATGGTGCCGTACGTGCTCAACGCCCTGTTGCTCACCACTTGCAGCTACTTGCTCATGGATTGGAACATCATTCAGCGGCCATTCGTGAACGTGCCGTGGACGACACCGCCGATCATCGGCCACTACCTCGTCACTGGCGGCGACTGGCGAGCCGCTGTCTGGGGCGCCGTGTCGATCGTTATCGCAATGACCGTTTACTACCCTTTCGCCAAAATCGCGGAACGCGGGCGGCTTGCCGCCGAAGCCGCCGGCACCGCCCACGAATAACGCACATACCGAGGCCTCCGGCCATGGTACCCCAGCCCTTACTGCCGGCTCGCCTCCGCCCCGCCGAGCACTCGCCAGCGCTGGCTCGTAATTTCCCCTGCCTCCAGCGCGGAACCTGCTATAGTGATCTTATGTTCACAAACGGTCTCCGAAAGTCGGCGTTGGATCAGGGCTTCTCTCGCCCCTGAACTGCTTCGACTGCTCTGTGGCAATTCAACACGTCGGTACACCAGCAACTACGAGGTTCGCCGCAAAAATACACGCCGATCCGAAGGAATTACACATTTGGCAGCGAGAAGTCGCGGTTGCCCGCCAATGCAAATCGCCGGCAAGACCAGCCAGCTACTTTGCGGCTAACAACTTACCACGATGCCACCGCGCACCGGTCGATTCTCAAAACGCCCTCAACGCCGAGCGCCGCGCGTTTTTTGCGTCCGACACCCCGGGCTGCGCGCAAACTCAAGCACACCTCGCGGCCATTTCTGTCAACGGCAGCGACGACGCGAGCGGCGAGTTCCGCGCTCGGCTTGGCCCGGCTCACTTTTTCCCAAGATTTTCTTGACTAACGAAGTACGTTTCGCTACTGTCAACTCGTGGGGCAGAGCGTGTCGGAACGGAGATTCTTCGTTCACTCATCAATTTTTGGTTTCGCGGCCGATTGATTCGCGGCGAAAAAAGCCAGCAATTTAGCCCTTTGCGGCAGGCTGGGGCTCTAAATCGCCTGTGCGTTCAATCGCCAATGTTGAGGCATTTCCCCCTGGTCCAGCGGCTAGGGACTGCCCGTTAATCTCGACATTTTAAGTCTGAACACTGGATGCGGCCTCTCGCTCGAGTCGGGTCCATCCCAGAGGCATTTCTCGCTCACATCACAAATGGAAGGTTGCACTATGCGGCGCGATTACTTCGCAATCGTGTTGGCTGCGGGCACGGTCATGGGACTGATCGGCACCCGCGTTTTGGCACTCGATACGGTCGTGTGGGACGGCACCACTAGTAACCAGTGGCACGAAGCAAACTGGACCAAAAACGGCGTTCCTGGTCTCACGGCGAACGCCGCCATCGGCCAAGATGGCAACACCGGCGGCCGCGGCGGCGTGAACATGATCATCGGCGGCGGCGCGCAGGTGATCCACAATCACAACCGCGGTTGCCCAAGTTCCGGCGCCTGTGATCCACTCGGTCAGGGTGATTTCAAACCGCGGATGGACCTGGTGGCCGGCGGCAGCCTGACGATCAAAGAAGGCGCATCTCTTTCCATGGATTCTCACACCGACACCGACGGCCGCTGGAGCCGTGTCAGCATCGATGTAACGCTGGATAATGGCCTGTGGCGTCGCACGCATTCGGCCCCTTCGGAGGCCGGCGGAAAGATCATCTTTGGCTATGGCAATGAATTGAAAGCCAATCAGAAGATCAATATTAACCTGCTTAATGGCGGTCGAATCGAAAACGACGGCAAAATAATTTTTGGCGATCTGGATTACTTTACTTCGCAAGGCGGCAGTAATAACGGTCACCAAGACGGCATTGAAGTCGCCATGAACATTAACAATGGCTCGCTCGACCTTACGGGCGGTGGCTACCCCGATTATCCGTTCGGCTTGATCTCGGGCGAATTGGTTTTCGCCTACGAATACCACGAAAACGTTGGCCCGCGCAATGAAAAATACTCGATCAACTTCACCGGTCCCGGTTCGATCACGGTCGATCCGCATTTCGACGCTACCCTGTTCCAGTACTTAGGCGGCATCTACGTCGCCAAGCAGGACAGCACTGGCACCTGGAACCCGCTCGGCGGCGGCCCCGACTTCTTCACGCCCATTGGCTACGAAGATCTATGGAATCTGGGCATCCTGCAGGCCAATGGTCAAAGCGGTCTCACGGGCGCTACTTTCGGCACCTACTTTACCACCACGGGTGATAAGTTCCATGAGAACTACACTCTGACCTCGCTGCTGGCCGCGCCGGGCTTGCCGGCGGACTATAACAACGACGGCAAGGTCGACGCGGCCGACTATGTGCTCTGGCGCAATGGCGGCCCGCTGCAGAACGAAGTCGATGCTCCCGGCACCGTGAATGCCGCCGACTACACGGCTTGGCGCGCCCGCTTTGGTAACTCCGCTGGCAGCGGCGCCGGGTTGAGCACAGGGGCCGTCCCGGAAGCCAGCAGTGCCGTATTGCTGCTGCTCGGCGTGGCCGGCTGGTGGTCGCGGCGTGGCCGCTCGAATTGAGCGCTACTCAGATTTTCCAAATATACAGGCTTTTGCTTGACACTAGTTCGATGGCAGGTAGCATAATCGTTAGCTCTCACACAGAGCCCAGCGGAATTGCGCTATCAGCGTGTTGTTTGTTGCTTTTCTATTGCGGCGGTTCTTTGTAAGTCACTTGTTCGACATCGGTGTGACCAGGCTGCCGAAAGTACCCACCTCGGGAGGTTTTGCTAATGAAGTGCTTCATGAGTTCGGCATTATGCCGCACGGCGGCTTTGTCGCTGGCGGTCCTCGGCGCTCGGCAGGCCACAGCGGTGCCGATCACCCTGAATCTTGTTCCCGCTCAGAGTGCTCTGACCGTCACGGGAACCTTCGGTGGTATTCCAATCGCTCCGCAAGAAGGCGTGGGCGGCACGACCGACTTGGTCGCCGGTTCACCCTCCAATCGCACGACCTTCTCCGGCACCATTACGGTCGACGTCGACAACCTCCTCGCGCCGACCAGCATCAAGATTCTCAATTCGGCGGCTGACGCGGCGCTAAGTGGCAAGTGGCGGCCCGAAATCGAGCCATTCCAAGATAAGGACAACGATGGTCGATTCGGCGAATTCGGTGATGACAGCGAATCCACGACCAACAACAACTGGGGAACGCCGATCGATGCCGATTGGGCGATCAAGGTTGTTCACCCAGCGTTCGGCGTCGACATCGCCTATGGCGGCTATCGCGATATCGCGTACAACGTCACGAGCGGCACAGAGTCGGTCAACTGGTCTGGGACAATTCAGCTCACTTACTGAGAACTTCGAATTCTCGAATGGCTGGCTGGATTACTGGATCGCACCAGGCGCCGGCGGCCTGCGTGGCCGTGCTGAACTGACCGGCGGCGATGACAACAATACTTCGGCCGCGCTGTCGAGCTACGTCGTCACGCCGCTTGGCGGCGGGATGTCCCAAATCACGCTGACGCTGCCGATTCACGTGGATGACAACGGGAGCGACTTGCACGGCTTCTACGACGGCACCTTCGTGGCAACGACCGTGGTGCCCGAGCCGGGGAGCCTATCGATCGTGGCCTTGGTCGCCGCGTTCGCTGGGTTCTGCCGTCGCCGGTAAGCATTACGACGCGACCAGCCTCGTGGCAATACTTTAAATGCGGAGAGAGTTTTGAGCCGCTGCCTCGCTTTCTGGCGAGGCAGCGGCTTTTTGTTGGGCGGTCGCTCGTGCAGGTGGGTTTTTCAAGCGCCGTAGCAGGCGAGCAGCGTGGCTTCTTCCCGCTCTCTCAGTAGCGAACCGACGAATTGCAGCGTCGCCCCGGTCAAGCAACTGCGGGCTACGCGGTTAGAGCCCCAGCGATGGGCTTATCGCTAGATAATTAATTGCAACACAGCGCCATTCGCCTTCAGTCAGAAACGGCTCCAAGCCGCCTGAGCCGCTCTATAACAGCTCGCACGCGATTACTCGTCGTTGACCACTTCCCCGCCGGCAATCGTCGATTTGGCCTGGTAAACGATTATGTCGATGCTCTCGGGCAGGAACGTGACCGAGGCGTCGGCCATCAGGAAGTTGCAGCCGCCAGAATGGTTGCTGCGGAAATTGCTCGCCGAGTTGCTGCCTTTGGTGCCCGTGACCGTTTGATCGGTCGCGGCACAGGAAACCTTTGGGTTTTTGCTGTTGTAAGCGGCGGACTCGATGTACGAATCGGTCACCGGATACTTATTCATTGGCTCAACGGTCGCTGCGAACAGGCACGTAACGACGAATTTGCCGCCGCCATAATACTGCGTGCTATTTGGCTGGCCGGCAATCCAGGGGAACCACGCGTAGGGGATTTCGTTCGTGCCGTCGGCAGTCAGATCCGCGGCGGTGCACCCGCGACCGTGGCACACTTTCCAGCGAGGATCGCCGCTGGCGTCGCCCATCATGATCGTCTTGCTGGTGCCATCGGTGATCTGCTTCATCGAAGCGCCCCACGCGATGTTAAAAATCCCTTGATGTTCACGCGGCAATTGACCGCTCCGCATCTCGGAATTCGAGCCGAGGACGATGTTCGACAGGTCCACACAGTAGCTATCCGTTCGGCCTTTGCAGTAGGCGTAGTCGGTCATGCCAAACAGCGAATTGCGGCTTCCCAGGATGCCTTGCAGGACCGAGTGCTGATAAGGATTCGGTTCCCCGCTCGAGGGGCAAATGAACATCGGGATGACCTTGGAGCCGACCGCCGGAATTTGGTCGTACCAGGCTTCGTTTTGGTTGTAGATGCCATTGAGCGAACTCTCTTCCAAATACGGAAGAAGCTTTGTATTCGCATTGGCGTAAAAGCCGTCGGGAGCGCCTTTAGCCAGCCAGCCTTTTGGGAACGACTTATTGGTGTCGTGGTAATTGTGCAGCCCGATGCCGTACTGCTTGAGGTTGTTAATGCATTGTGAGCGGCGGGCAGCTTCCCGGGCCGCCTGAATTGCCGGCAGCAGTAGAGCCACCAGAATTCCGATGATCGCAATGACGACAAGCAGTTCGACCAGCGTGAAGGCGCGGCGCGAACGAAGTCCACTGGCCTGACCCATGACTCTTGCTCCTCGAACGAAACCGCCGTGCCCCGGAAAAATCGGCGGAAGATAAGCTAAAAAAGAGAAACTGATGAGTAATTTACCGCGGGATACACAGTATATACATAGCGAGTCGGCGACAGAATTGCAACAAATTCCACACGTCGGGAAACACTTTTGCCAGTGGTTTTTAGCCGTGCAAACCCGCAATCGCGTCGTAGGGCAACTGCCCAGCCCACATCCTGGTTCGCACGACACTGTCGATTATATTCGCCAGCGTATGACGAAATCTTCAGTCTCAAAGTTCCCAATTTCCCAGGTTTCTGAAGACGACTCCCAGGCGGGGCGTCGCCCAGCCGCTCCTCTCCGGCGAACGCATCGCCTGGCGCTGCCTGCGGCTTTCTTCAATTTTCCCGTCCAGCTCGAACGTGAAAAGCAGGCTCATGGCCGCGGTACGGTCGCGATGCGGCATTCGCCCAACTACAATCCGCTTGGCAAACACTTCCCTTAATCTTTTTCGAGACGTGCAAACATGTGGCGGCAGGATTGTCATCGTGGCTGGTTCATCGCGGTCGCAGTCTGGTGGTTCGCATCCGGCGCCCGTGCGGAACTGACGATCGAGCGGGTCTTCGGCCCTGAAACTCCGGGCGGGCGGTACAAGCATCCGGCCTCGATCGCCGAGTTGCCCAACGGCGACCTGTACCTCGCCTTCTACGGCGGCGATGGGGAGTACGCGGCCAACACGGCTGATTATGGCTCGCGGCTGGCTCGAGGCGGCAAAACATGGTCGACGCCGGCAAAGATCGCCGATACCCCGGACCGCTCCGACGGCAACCCGGTCGTGTGGCAGGAGCATGATGGACCGCTATGGCTGTTTTACGTCGTACGTTATGGCGAGACCTGGTCGGAGTCGGTCATCAAGTACAAAGTCTCGACGGATAATGGGCAAACGTGGAGCGACTCGGAGCTTCTCTCGTTCGAAAAGGGGCTCATGGTTCGGTCGCAACCAATCCCGCTCGAAAATGGGGATCTGCTGTTGCCGATTTATCACGAGCGTGGGCACGACCAGGAATTGGTCGGCGCCGATAGCGCCTCGCTCTTTGCGCGGCGGAGCAAGGCGACCAAGGAATGGACGTTCACGAAAGAAGTGCATTCGCGGCTCGGCAATATCCAGCCGTCGGTCGTCGCGTGCGACGCGCAAAACCTATTGGCATTCTGCCGGCGGGGCGGCGGCTACGATCGGGTGCCCGATGGCTTCATCGTGCGCACCGAATCGCACGATGGCGGCCGAACCTGGTCGCCCGGAATCGATACACCATTTGCTAATCCGAATGCAGCGATCGATTTGATCAAGCTCAAGAACGGGCACCTCGTGCTCGTGTACAATGACAACTTCGACGGCGACCGAATGCCGCTCACGCTGCGTGTTTCGACCGACTGCGGGAAGAACTGGTCGGCTCCACGAAATATCGTGAACAAGCCGGGCGACTCGGCGGCCTATCCGTACATGATTCAAACGAGCGACGGCCGGATTCACGGAGTTTACACATCCGAGGAGCGGACGGTAATTAATCACTTCGTGTTAGAAGAGACGGATATCGCGAGTGATCGAGTTGAAAGGTGATAAGCTTTGATACGCGGTCGTTCTTGGATGTAGTCCGCAGATGTCGCAGATGAACGCAGACGTTGGATGTGACGATTGAATGCGTCTAACGGCATTCGCTTACTTGCGGTTCGACGATCTTATCCGCGAATATCTGCGTCATCGGCGGACTGTTCATCGACAGACCGCAGAGCGATCATCGCTGTTTGATCAGCCAGACTTCCGCGATTTGGCAGCCGCGGCCAGCGCCGCCGCGTTCCGGGTTGGCGCTCCATTCGAGCGTCAGTTCGCCGGAGGCCGTTATCGTAGCAGGAATCTCGAATTCGACGGGGCGAACCGGCTGCGGCTTCGGTTGGAAGGGATGGATTTCTGCGGCGGTATCGGGGGTTTCCCCTTTGCCAAAAGCCCTGAGGCGGACTTTGGCTTCCACGTTGTCGCCCGCGTACACGACGCGCACTTTATACGCGGCGTCTATGTCGAGACCATCGTAGTGCATTCGCACGGGCGTCGCGTAGAGGCCGTCAACATGGTTGCACCAGGAGCGCCGCCACGCCGGCTTCGAGACAAAGCCGATCGTTGGTGTCGCAAGGTAGCCAGGGTCGCTAGCGTACAGCCCGTTGGCGACCAAGTGCGGCTGGCGAGCTGGATCGCCGAGGTCATCGTAGAATCCGCCCGGCCCGGCGTCGGTCCAATGGATGATCTCGTCGATGGCGTGCAGTTTCGCTTTGGTATCCGGGAGTTTTTCGAGTTCGGCGAAACGCTGCTTGAGCCAGATTCGGTTGTTGAGTGGCACATCGATCTCGTCGAGATTGGCGCCGCGGCCGACTTCGATGGCCTGATATCTGTCAACAGAAAGCTGCATGCCGATGCTTTGGAACAACGCTTCGGCCAGTTCTTCCGCTCGGCGGCGCAGCGCCTCGGAAGGTTTTGGTGCATCGGCACGATCAAGAATTTTGGTGGCGTGGGCCATCGCTTTGTCGATGCTCATCGAATCGGCCTGCGATAGAACACCAAGAGCTTCTTGCTCTTCGGCGGTTTCATCGATCAAGCGGCTACGGATGTACGCATCGTAGTTCGCCCGATAGAGCGCTTGTTGGAACCGCCAGTTGCGAAGAGTTTTCGGGGCGGCCTTCTTCTCCATTTCCTGGAACTGATGGAGCGTGTCATCCACACCACGGTTCGCGAGCAGCGGCCCGCGCCAATTTCGCTCGAGCGCCATCAGGCCCTGGGCGAAATCATCGGCATATTCGTCGCCGATGAAGTAGCGGCTGTAATCGCGCAGGGTGTCGATTGGCCGGGCTCTGGGATCCCAACAAAGCTGGCGGACCAAATCGCCTTATTGACGTCATCATTGCAGCCCTCGGAGTACGAGATGACACCGGTGATGTGATCTTTGAGGTGGGCGAAGATCGCCGTTTCATCGATCGGCCGCGGATTGATTACCTCGCGGCCTTCGGTGAGGGGGAAGGCCAGGTCCCAGTCGGGCACGGGGTACTGGCACCGCATGCTGTGCGTGATGTCGGGATACCCGCGGATCGGATACCGCGCGGGCAGCAGTTCTCGCAGCCTGGCGATGCTGACGCGATTCTGCGGACCGAACACGATGCCACCGAGCCACGGCGGCTCATTCTTCACGACCTTTAACATCTCTTCGAACTGCGGCTGCGTGAAGCTCTGCATGGAAAGCCAGATTTTGGCGTTAGGATGCAGACGCTGGAGCTGTGGCCATTGGGCGTTGAGCAGCGCGCTGTACTCGCTTGGGGAAGCATCGCCGGGGTCACCGGTCGGCACAAACAGGGCATCGACACGCGGCAGTTTGGAAAGGACGTCGCCCCATTCTTCTACGGAGGCTTCGATCGATTTCGGCGTGTCGTATTTGAGCTCCATTGCCGGGAACCAGACCCACACGTCGAGGCCGTAATCGGCGGCGAGTTGCGACATGCCAATCATCATTTCTAGCGGCGGTCGCGGGAAGTGCGGGCTATCGGCATCGTCGTCGGTGCGCGGCGGAATCAGCTCCACGCTGTTGCAGCCGAAGATGGCGAGGTCGCGGTAATATTGTTCCCATTGCGCCAGGTCCCACGCATCGTACGAATTGGTCTTCGGGCGGTAGCCCAGTTGATGACCGCGGATCGGCATGGCAGGCGCAGTTTTCACATTGAGCGGCGTTTGTAGCGATAGCCGATCCCGCGACATGGAAAGGGTGCGCAGGAGCTTGCCAACGCCGAAGAGAACACCGCGAGCGTCATTTCCGGCAACGACGATCGCTGGGGGCGGACTTGAATTCGGGCCACCCGCATTGGTGACGATTTCAAAACCTTCTGCCGGCAACGTTGTGGCGTTGCTTTCAAGAGCAACGCCCGCTCGTTTGGCGAACTCGCCGAGTCTTGCTCGTGGACCGATTACGATTACGGGTGTGCTGCGATCTTGCGGAAGGTCGTGCACGACGGGCAGTCGAAGCCGTGTGCGGGCTGCTACTTCGTCGACGATCATGCCCACTGCCTTTTGCTCGGGGCGACTCAGATCGGCCGGCGCGACGATGTGCGCCGGCCGGAGGTCGATCGCCGTCGAATCGGCCTGGGCGCTAGGGCCGAAAGCCGAGTTCAGGGCGATGAGCAACGTCGCAAGGGGAACGCGAATATGCAAAGTAATTCGGGCCATCGAATTCTTGGAGAAGTAGCCAGAGAAGTGCAGGCACCAACCGCAGCGCTGCCGGTGAGGAGTATAGTTGGGCGATGGGCAGGCCGCAAATTTGGGCCGGTCGTCGCACCTTTCAATGCCGATTCCGTTTAACGCTTTCAGCGTAAGCGGGCTCTGGGCGCGGTGATACCCAGCGTGCTCGCCGAGCCGAGCGACGCTGGGCTATGGAGTGTAACGCCTTCGGCGTAGTGCGGCCGTCGCTAATCCGCCGATCGTTCGTCGAGTCCACGCCTGCACAAACACATCGATAGGGCGACGAGCGCTCACTAATGCTGCGATAAGAACTCTTGTGTATTGAGCAGCGCCCAGCAGACGTCTTCGAAGCCGTCGCCCGGTTTCTCTTTGCTGGCAATGTGGTCGAGCGCCGTTTGAGTTTCCGCTGCTGTCGGTTCTCGGCAGAGTGCGGAGCGATAAAGCTGCTCGACGATCTCCGCATGCGACTTGCCAGCGGCGAGTTCCAGGTAGAATCGATTTTTCTTATCGGCGAGCTTTCGCTGAACGAGTTGGCCGTTGAAAAGTTCGATCGCCTGGGCCAGGGTGGAAGCAGTGCCGCGTTCGCATTCACAGGCCGTGTTGCGAGCCGGGCGGCCAAACGTGTCGAGGAAGCTGAGCTTTACGTCGGGGCTCGGCATCTCGGTGGCGTGCGTGCCCAGGGGCAGACCAGCGAATGTTTCGGGAACGAGCGTCACGTGGCAGACGGCGTCGAGCAATTGCTCGGCGGTGAGCGAGCGCACTTTCGCGTGTGAGAAATGGCGAGAATCGTCCTCGTTGAGCGTGGTGGCTTCGCTGCTGAGTTGGTAGGTGCGGCTTTGCAGAATCGTTTTCAACAGGTAACGCTGGTCGAAGCCGTGCTGGACGAAATCGGCTGCCAGGCGATCGAGCAGAGCAGGGTTTGCAGGCGGGTTCGATTGGCGGAAGTCATCGACCGGGTCGACGATGCCTTGCCCCATGACGTCGTTCCAGAACCGATTAACGGCCACACGAGCGAAGTAAGGGTTGGTCGGCGACGTGAGCCATACCGCAAAAGCGCGGCGACGGTCTTCAATCGCCGCGGCATCGAGCGAACCTTGGCCGGGCAACCAAGGTTGCATCAATTGGCCAGTGCGCGGCTGGCGGACTTCGCCCTCGTGGCCGACGAAGACGATCTCCTCATCGAGCCGTAAGCCGGGTTTTCGGTTCACTCGTTGGAAGAACGCGGTGAGGCCGTAGAAGTTGTCTTGCGTCCAGTTTTCGAACGGGTGGTTGTGGCACTTCGCACACTGAATTCGTGAACCGAGAAATATCTGGGCGGTCGTTTCGGCCGCTTCGATCGGGTCGGCACACGTGCGATAGTAATTGGCCGCCGGATGCTCATAAGTGCTGCCTTGAGCGGTGAGCAACTCGGTCGCGAACTCATTGAACGGCTGGTTCGTTTGGAAGACATCGACGAGCCATTGATAGAACTTATACACACCGGTCTCGCGGACGCGGCTCTTTTGTAGCCTGAGGAGGTCGCCCCACTTGAGTGCCCAGAACTGCGCGTGCTCGGGGCGATCGAGGAGTTTGTCGATCAGTTTGTCGCGGCGGTCGGGGCTCGTGTCGGCCAGGAATTCGTTCTGCTCGGCGATCGTTGGCAGCATGCCGATGACATCGAGGTACACGCGGCGGAGGAATTCGGTGTCGGAGCACAGCGCCGAGGGTTCGTACTCGAGTTGCTGCAGCTTTTCGTAGACCAGATCGTCTACATAGTTGGCGGCGGGCGGATTCGGCCATTGGAAGCCAGCCACCTTTTTCGTGAGTGTGAACTGGCAGGACACGAGCTGGTCGAGATAGCGGGCCATGACGGCAACCTGGCCCCGGCGATGGCCAGTGAGTAGTCCGCCGGCCGAAACAGAAGCGATCGCTTCGTCGGACGACGTGAACTTCGTGAGGCGGGTCACGTCGCGGACGACGCCATTGTCGAAGTGAGCGAGCGCCACGATTTGCTGGTGCAAATGCGGTTCGGTCAGCACGCGGCCAGAGGCGGGCAACAGTTCCAGGCTCACGCAGCGCGTGCCGGCGGCAGCGTCGACTGTTCCGCCTTCGGCGATCCATTGCCGCAACACTTCGTAGGCGTAGTCGGTGGTGCGAAGTTGCAGGCCGCCGCGATGCGGGACGGCCATCGTGGGCTTGAGAAGTAACAGACTGCGATCCGGATCGATCGGGTTAAGCCGCCGGCCCTTTTCGGCCCGCGTGAGGGTGGCTTCGTCCATCGCATGGTCGTACGCCTGCAGCGAGAGTTGGAAGCCGCCTTTGCCGCTGGGCGAGCCGTGGCATGCGCCGGAGTTGCACGCTTGCCGCGTGAGGGCGGCGACCGTTTCGGTGCGGAAGGAGACCGGGGCCGGTTGGTCGAAGGCGTCGACCGTGATAGGAATGGTCGCTTTGTGCGGGCCGAGCGCAACCTGCAGTTCGCATTGGCCGCTGCCCGCGGGGATAATTGCGCCATTCTTATAAGCGGCAACGTTCGGGTTCGATGTGGTGATGGCCGTGTCGTGCGTAACATCGACTACCACACCGCCTGGGAAGTAGCCGGTGACCAAAACCATCGCCCGGTCGCGCGAACGATGAAGGTCAATCCGCGCTGGCTGGATTTCGATTCGCTCGACCGCGCCCCAATCGAGTGGTGCGGTTTGCTGGGATTCCTGGTTGTCAGCTGCGGCAGCCAAGGGCGGGCCGACAATTGATAAGCAGGCTATGCAAAGCGTGGCGTTAAGAAAGCGAAAAACAGTTCGGCGATTAGGAGCCAGGCCATGCATCGTCGGTCTCCAAACGCTTACTCACTTGGCGGGCGGCGGCTGAATTTCGATTGCCGCAGGTTTGCTGCGCACCGAGACATTTTGCCCGTTCACTTGCGTGGTGGCAACCAGCACGAAGTTCTCGAACTTGCCAGGGGCGGCGTCGCGTAATGTTGAGATGGGTACTTTGGCTGCGCCGGATTCCGCTGGCACGGTGACAAAAACGGGAGCCACGATTCCTGGCGGTCCGTCACTCACTTGCAGGCGAATTGGCTGTGGATTGTTGCCGAATCGCTGCAGCTTCACAATCGCCTGCTGCTCGCCGCCCACGGGCACTGGGCCCTCGAGCGATGCCGAAACGACCAGCGGCTTTGTCACGGCAAGCTTGATGTTGTCGAGCACGACTCGCCGGGTTTGGTCCTGGAAAGTTGCCATGCCGATGACTCGCAATGCGTGCTCGCCTTCGGCACAGTCGGCGGGACCAGTGAGCGCAACGCGGACGGCCGCAGCCGTCGCCAACCGGTTCGATCTTCGCTGTGATTTCTTTGGGCAGCCCTTCCACGGAGAGCGCGACGGCATCCTTGAAGGCCGCGTTCATGCGGGCGATGTTCACCTCGAAACTCGCCGCACCGACGATTTGCGGAAAGTACACTTCCGGCGCGGCCGTCAGGCCATAGAACGGCGGGAAAGGCGGGCCCACGCCGAAGGCGATCGTGTCTTCCAATTCGGCTGGCAAGGAGGGCGTGTTCGGGAACTGGGCCCGCAGGACCTCGCGCTCGTTGGCCGCGACTGTCACGGTTCGATCGCCCACTTTAGCTTTGCCGAGGATCCGCACCAAGCGAAACTCACCGGTAGCGATCGTTGGCGGCACCGTGATCTTCAAAAGCGTCTCGGGGCCATCGAACGTGTTGCCGGCCAGCGTGATGCCGTCCCCCCAGCCTTCCACCGCAAGTTCGATCGGGCCGCCGTAGCCGTGGCGATCAGCAATGACCTTCACCGCTACGGTGCCGCCCAGGGGCACTGCGTATTGCAGCTCGGGTGTGCGCAGCTCGAAGCCTGGATAGGTTTCGCTGAGGTCGATGCGATATGCGTGCCGCGTGTTGACCGCCTCGCCGGCGTATAGATTCGTCACCTGCAGGATATAGTCGCCGTCTTCGCCGATATCGGCATCCAGTACGGTCTGGCGACCTTGATTGGCCGCGGCGAGCTTCGTGCCGTCGCCTTGGTGCAGGCTGAAGTCGATGTCGCATGTCGAGCCCAGCTCGCGCGTTTTGGCCACACAGTGGAGGTGCTGGCCCTTGTGGGCCGCAAATTTGAAATGGTCACGGTCGCCGGCTCGGTCGATCCGGCCATTGATCACCCCCGGAAACTTGCCGGCAGTTGCCGCACTGGGCGTGTCATTCGGTTCGGCTTCGAGCGTTTCTTGGGCATTACTCGTTTCGACCGAGAACCAGCCAGAGCCGGCGCCGTTGCCGCCCGGTATGCCGAACGCTGCCAGAGCGCGGTGGGCAGGCTCAGCAGGCGTGGCCAAGTTCAGTTTCGTTTGCGGATCGATCGCATATCCGGTGAGGTCGAATGACATGACCGACCCACGGCGTCCGCCGAGCGGGTACACGGTGGTGACCAATGGGAACGCACCCACGCGAAGTCGGTAGCGATAGCCGGGCCCGCCGAGATGCCGCACGTCGCTCACCGCCAGGATGAAGTCTCCGGCGGATGTGAATTGGTGCACGAATCGCGTATCGCCGCCGGCGCCTTCCGCATCGTCAATCCGATCGATCGGATTGCCATCGGCCGTGAGCAGCCGAATGACCGGGTCCAATTGCGACCCGAGCCGTTGGGCCACGACTTCGACCGAGATTGCTTGCCCGGCCTCGGCGCGGAAGCGGTAAAAATCTTCCTGAATGGCGTCGCATTGGCCGTCGATCGCGATCGGCGGCTGGATCATTTGAGCTTCGGCCAGTGTGTGGTTTTCTGCAGCTTCGGGCGCTGAGCGCAAGTCATCCACCATCAGCAGCACCGGGCTCGAAGGACCGTCGTTCGTAACCACTCGCAATGCACCAATACCCACTTGCTCGTCGCGCGGCACGGTCACTCGGCAGCGTACCACCTCGCCCTTGTTGCTGGTTTCATCGCTGGGTGGCACGAACTCGGCGCGTGACGCGAACGTGGTCCAAAGTTGTCCAGCGTCTTTGAGATTCTGTCCGCGGAGCGTGAGTTCGATCGTCTTACCCGGCTGCAGGGCGAATGGTTCCGTCTGCGTAATC
>JAXMBH010000053.1:0-18724 GCA_046349975.1 Pirellulales bacterium | reverse complement strand
AAATACCAAACGTCATTCGCGTCGCTGGTATCGACGATGTGCGTTACGCCGAACTCCTGCGCGTGCCATTAACGACGATTCGCCAACCCTGCGATGCGATCGGCGATGCCGCACTGCACGCCATGCTCGATCGCGTGGAAAACCCCACCGCGCCCGGCCGAGATATCCTGCTGAGCTGCGAACTCGTCGTCCGAGCGTCCACGGCTTAACGACGCCAATTCGAACGCCTCGTGCTGCCGAACGATCGGGCTTGGTTGCTAAAGATGTTGCCGGTCGCAGGCTGCCGAAGTCCGCGAGAGTTAGAACATTCGGACCCCAAAAATGGAGGCGCCGCGATGAGCCCTGTATCGCGTCGGAGATTTCTTGAGTCTACGGCAATCACGGGAATCGCCGCTGCATTAGAAGCGTCGGCAATCGGCAGGCATGCCCCTGCTTCGCCGCCGAGCGAACGGTTGCGGCTCGCGGTCGTCGGTATTCACGGCCGCGGTGGCTATCACGCGCAGAAGTTCGCAGCTCGCCCCGACTGCGAGATTGCCTATCTGTGCGACGTCGACGAATCGTTGTTTCCGCAGCATGTCCGCGATGTGGAAGCCGCTCAGCATTATGCGCCAAAGACGATCGGCGACTTTCGTCACGCGCTTGACGACAAGTCGGTCGATGCGATCATTGTCGCCACGCCCGACCACTGGCACGCGCTGGCCACGATTTGGGGCTGCCAGGCCGGCAAAGATGTATATGTTGAAAAACCCGTCAGCCATTCTCCGTGGGAAGGACGAAAGATGGTTGAGGCAACGCGCAGGCACGAACGGATCGTACAAGTCGGTACACAGAACCGCAGCGCCCCGTACGCAATCGCGGCAAAGGACTACGTCGCTAGCGGGAAGCTGGGAACAGTTCACATGGTGCGCGTGATTAACCAGAAAGAATGGCCAAATCTCGCGCCGACGCCCGACCACGATCCACCGGCAGGGCTCAATTGGGATATGTGGACCGGCCCCGCACCCGCGTGCAAATACAACGAAAACTTCCATCGCGCCTGGAATCACTTTTGGCGTTTTTCCGGCGGGGATATCATCAACGACGGAATCCACCAACTGGACCTCGCACGTTGGGTGGTCGGCAAGGACTATCCGCAATCGGTGTATTCGACCGGCGGCCGATTCGCCGACCAAGGGGTGTTCGAATCACCCGATACGCAGGTCGCTGTTTTCCAGTTCGACAATTTAGTGCTTACGTTCGAACTCACGCTCTACACCCCCTACATGATTAAGAGCGATCAGGCTCTGCGCGACAGCGACATGTTTCCGTATTGGCCACAGAATGCTGAGCGGATTGAGATTTATGGCAGTCATGGTCTTATGATTCTCGGCCGTCACGGCTGCGGGTGGCAAGTATTCGACCGGCCGAAGGACCGCCAGCCGGTGATCACCGCGTCGGCGAACGGCCCATTTCCCGATGACTCGCACTTTGATAATTTCGTCGCGTCGGTTAAAAACCGCCAACGGCCGAACGCCGATATCGAGGAAGGACACCGCAGCACGTTGATGTGCCAGCTCGCGAATGTGAGCTATCGCCTCGGCGGCCGAAAGCTCATAGTGGATGCGAAGACGGAAACGCTCGTCGGCGATGCCGAAGCGAACCGAATGCTGAAGCGCGACTATCGGGCGCCTTGGATTGTCCCGGAACAGGTATAGCAGGATGCGTGCGAACATCGTATGCGCCGGATTGGCCGCTATCTCGCTGGCGGTCGCAGCGCCCTGCGCTGCTGAGGAAAGTACTGCGTCGCCTTTGGCTGGCACGCAGCCGCTCCATGTCGATGACCCGCTCGATGAACTAATGGTCGACGGCATCAGTCAGTTCGCCATTCGCGAACTCGAAGGCTCGCAAGATTTGCGCGATAAATCCTGGGCCGCAGCGAAAAAGAGCAAGGTCGCGTTTGTCAAAGAAGTTGAATTGCGGCGCGAGCGGTTTCGCACCCTCCTTGGCGCCGTCGACCCGCGGGAAGCTGCCAGCGGATTTCAGTTGTTCGCCGAAGTCGGCGACGATGGCGCAGTGGGTCGCAGCGGCAGCGCCACTGCTTATGCCGTTCGCTGGCGGGTAATGACAGGAATTACGGGCGAAGGTCTGTTGCTCAAACCCGACCGACCACCCGTCGCCAGAGTCGTCGCCGTTCCCGATGCCGACTGGACACCGGAGATGTACGCCGATCTCAGGCCAGGCTTGGGGCGCCACGAACCAGCGCCGTCGCAGTTGGCTTTCGCCGGCGTCGAAGTGTTGATCCCGACGTTGATCAGTCGCGAAAGCAGCTTCTCTGGCAATCCCCTGGTTGCGTTTACGAACGAGCCGCATCGGGAATTCGTCTATCGGCAGGCGTTCCCGGTTGGTCGGCACATCATTGGTTACGAAGTTGAAAAGATTCTCGCTGCGGTTGACGAGTTCGAGCGGAGAAACGAACGCGAGCGACGCGACGTACCGATCGGTGTCATGGGAGTAGGGGAGGGCGGTTTGCTCGCGCTCGACGCCGCTGCCATCGACCTCCGCATCAATGCTGCACTCGTATCCGGTTACTTTCAGAAGCGTTCAGCCGTGTGGCGTGAGCCAATTTACCGCAATGTGTGGGCGCAACTGACCGAATTTGGCGATGCGGAAATCGCCGGCCTGATTGCCCCGCGAACACTCGTCGTCGAAGCCAGCGCGGTTCCAGAAGTAACCGGACCGCCAGCCCCCCGCGAGGGTCAACGGAATACCGCCGCCCCCGGCATTATCAAACCATGCGCTTTGAACGACGTGGAGAGCGAACTCGGCCGGGCAAAATCGACGTATGCTCTGCTGGGCGTCCCCGATCAGCTCAAGCTCGTGGTCAGCGATCAGGGCATCGGGCCAAGCGGCACCGTGCGAGCGCTCAAAGGCTTTTTGTCGGCATTGAAGGTTAACATTGACACATCCACGCTCGAACCCCGCTGGCGTGCCACCCAAGATGTCGTTGATCCTGTAGCGCGCCAACAACGGCAAATGCGCGAACTCACCGAATACAGTCAGCGTTTGATGCGGCTCAGCCCCGCCACGCGCGAAGAATTTTGGGCCAAGGCAGATAGTTCTTCGATCGACGCGTGGAAACACACGACCGAGTTCTATCGCGACTATGTGTGGGAGGAAATGATCGGCAAGCTCGCGCCGTCGACTGTTCCGCCCAATGTGCGCACGCGACAGGTATTCGACGAGCCTGACTACACCGGCTACGAAGTGGCAATCGATCTCTACCCCGACGTCATTGCGGCCGGCATTATGCTGCTACCGAAGAAAATGAAAGAAGGCGAGAAGCGGCCTGTTATCGTCTGCCAGCACGGGCTCGAAGGCGTGCCCCGCGACACCATTGCAAAGACGGGTGATGGCTTCAAGTACTATCAAGCCTTCGCCGAACAGCTGGTGCAAAAAGGCTTCATCGTTTACGCGCCCCAGAACCCCTATCGCGGCGGCGATCAATTCCGCGTTATCCAGCGGCAATCCAATCCATTGAAACGCTCGCTGTTCAGCTACATCATCGCCCAGCACGATCGCACGGTCGAATGGCTCAGCACGCTGCCGTACGTCGATTCGAACCGCATCGCCTTATATGGACTATCGTATGGCGGCAAGACGGCGATGCGCGTACCGACGCTATTGAACAACCGATATGCGCTGGCGATTTGCTCGGGCGACTTCAACGATTGGATTCGCAAGGTGGCCACGGTCGATGAAAGCTTCGGCTACATTTACACGGGCGAGTACGAAATGCCGGAGTGGAATCTTGGCAACGTGGCATCTTACGCCGAGCTGGCAGGCCTGATGGCCCCGCGGCCGTTCATGGTGGAACGCGGACACGACGATGGTGTCGCGCCGGACGAATGGGTTGGCGGCGAGTTTGCAAGAGTGCGGCGGCTGTACGACAGGCTGGGAATCAGCGATCGCGCCGAGATTGAGTTTTTTAACGGGCCGCACATGATTCACGGAGTCGGCTCTTTTAAGTTTTTGCAGGCTCAGCTGGGCTGGCCAAAGAAGCCGGACAAGCCGTAGGCCTTCGGCGGCGGATAATTTTCCGCAATCGTCGCTACGCTTCGAGAATTCGCGGCGGAGCACCCTTTTAATCACCAGGTGCGCATCATGACGAACATTCCCGATCAATCGCGATTTGAATCGATGTATGAAACCGGTGCACCCTGGGATATCGGACGACCGCAGCAACCCTTTGTCGAAGTGGCTGGCGAAATCACTGGCCATGTGCTCGACGCCGGCTGCGGCACTGGCGCTCTGTCGCTCTTTCTCGCGAGCCGCGGCAACGAAGTGACCGGCATCGATTTCCTGGCTGGGCCGATCGAGCGTGCCCAGCAACAGGCGATTGAACGCGGTCTCGCGATTACATTTCTAGTAAAGGATGCGCTCACGCTGAGCCAGTGGGATCGCCGCTTCGATAACGCCGTCGATAGCGGACTATTTCACGTATTCTCCGACGATGCCCGGGCCCAATATGTCCATGGCCTGACAACCGTTGTGACCCCCGGCGGGCGACTCTTTCTGCAATGCTTCAGTATCGACGAACCAGGGCCAGACGGCCCGCGGCGGGTATCGGAGTCGGAGCTGAGGAACGCTTTCAACGACGGGTGGATTATCGAATCGATCAAAGCCACACGCTTCGAAACGCGGACCGATTTGCCTGGTATTTCCTTCAGCGAGGGCGGTCCCAAGTCATGGTTCTTGACGGCCCGGCGCATTTGAGCAATTTGAGAAGATCATTCCAGGCCCCCGGTCACTGTAGCGGCCGTTTGTGCGAGTTCCGCAGCCGCGCCGCCGTATTCGGCTGACAACGGCAAGTGCGTGGGATATAAAAGAAATATCCCCGACACGCTGCCATGACACCCTATAAATTTGCCCATTCTGAAGTTGGTTCACGGTTGTCGGCAGTTGGCGGCATCGTGGAGCTCATGGAAGACTTGGGCAACGCCATGAGCGGCGCCGATCGTGGCACGATGCGCATGCTCGGCGGCGGCAACCCGGCCGCTATCTTCGAAGTGCAGCAGGCCTTTCGCGAGCGGCTCGCTGAAATCGTCGCTAATCGCGACGAGTGCGACCGCATGCTCGTGAATTACGATGGGCCGGCCGGCAGCCCGGCTTTTCGCGAGATCGTCGCCGAGATGTTCCGCACGCGTTTCGACTGGAACATTTCACCCGAAAACGTGGCGATCACTTCCGGCAGCCAAAGTGCCTTCTTCCAGCTATTCGCGCTCTTTGGCGGCCATTCGCCGGCGGGGCTCCGCAGAATTCTCTTGCCAATCGTCCCCGAGTACATCGGCTACGCAGATCAGGGCACCGCGCCGGAAATGTTCGCCGCGCACCTGCCGCGGATCGAATTGCGCGGCGAGCACGAGTTTAAATACCACGTCGACTCCGGCAAGCTCGACATGCACGAATCGCTCGGCGCTATCGCCATCAGCCGACCGACAAACCCGAGCGGCAACGTTCTATCGGATAGCGAGCTTGAACAGTTGAGAAAGTTCGCGGGCGAGCGCGGCCTGCCGCTGATCCTCGACAATGCCTACGGCCTACCGTTTCCGAATGCGATGTACACGCCGTCGAAATTGCCGGCCTGGCGCGACGATCTAATCCTCGTGTTCAGCTTGTCGAAGGTGGGGCTGCCGGGGGCTCGCACAGCAATCGTTATTGCCCATGAGGAGATTGTGCGCCGCGTTTCGGCGATGACGGCGGTCATCGGTTTGGCAAACAACAACATAGGCCAGGCGATTGCTGGGCCGATGCTCGCAAATGGCGAACTGCTTCGCCTCAGCCGCGAAGTGATTCAGCCCTTTTATGCCGCTCGTTCCCAGTTTGCCCGCGACGCCATTCAACACGAATTCGGGAATCGGTTCCCTTACCGTGTCCACGTGAGTGAAGGCGCGTTTTTTTTGTGGCTGTGGTTCCCCGAGCTGCCGATTTCGACGCGGGAATTGTACCAGCGCCTCAAGAAGCGGAATGTGCTGGTCGTGCCGGGGGACTATTTCTTTTATGGCCTGCCGGCAAACATCGATTGGCCGCATCAGCGTCAGTGCATTCGCGTGACCTTCTCACAATCGGAACAAGTCGTCGTCGAAGGGCTGCGCGGAATTGCGGAGGAACTTGAGCAGTTGCACGCCGTGTCGGCGAAGTCTGCTTAGTCTCCGCGCTCTGTGGTTTGCCCAGTTCCTTGCATTTCGCTACATGGTGAGCTCAACGCCGTGAGTTTCCACACGCGATAACGCTTCCGAGCCACTCGTCAGCCGCCGATTTTCGTACATAATAGGTGTTTAGCGTACGATACGAGCTAAGGTCGGCCCATGACGATTAACATTCGATTGGCACAAGTCCGCGATGCGGCCGACATTCTTGCCATTTACGCCCCGTATTGCGAATCGACAACCGTTACCTTCGAAGTCGTGCCGCCGTCGCTCGCGACAATGGAGGAGCGAATCGAGCGGATCACGACCGAATATCCCTGGCTGATTGGTGAAATCGACGGCCGCGTGGCGGGCTATGTATACGCCAGTCGCTTTCGAGAACGAGCGGCTTACCGCTGGACGGCTGAAGCGGCGGTATATGTAGCGCTGGATTCGCAGCGACGCGGCCTGGGCCGGGCGATGTACACCGCCTTGTTTTCGATCCTTCAGACGCAGGGTTTATTTCGCGCGGTCGCCGGAATCACTGTGCCGAACCCGGCGAGCGTTGGGCTCCACGAAAGCCTGGGATTTAAACAAGTGGGGCTGTTCCCAGCGGTAGGGCACAAAGACGGAACTTGGCTTAATGTGGGTTGGTGGCAATTGGCGCTCCAGCCAGAAACGCTGCATCCGCCAGATCCGCGGCCATTTCCAACGCTCTCCGACGACCCGCTGGTCGCCGCGGCCCTGAAATCAGCCGCCGACACGGTGAATTCGTAAATGGCGAGGCGCGCCATCACGTGCCAATAATGGCACAATGGGTGCTGTCCCATGACTCTCGTGCCACCGCTAACGTGCCACGACGGGACGTGCTGTGTTCCAAATTTTTTTCGAGTTATCATGCCGTGGCTGGCGCACAGGGCAAGTCTTGTATACTAAATCAGAGCGAGATCTCATCCCTTTACTTGCGGTTGCGTTATGGCAGAAAGCGGCAAGACAAACCTGGAATTGCTGGAAGAGAACCAACTCTTGCGCGCCCAAATCGCACAGTTTCAGGATCGGCTCGATCATCTCATGGAGCACGGCGCCCTGGCGAAAGCGCAACAGGCGGCCGACTTGCTCCATCGCGAAGTGATGGCGGTCGTCGCCGATTCGGTTTTGATTACCGACGAAGCCGGCAAGCTCACATACGTATCACCCAACGCGCATTTGATCTTTGGCCATTCCGCTGCAGACATCCAGAAGCAAGGCCGCATCAACTTCGTCTTGCCGCATGATTTGTTTGACCCGGATCTCCTCGACCAGCGCGGCGAAATTGCGAACATTTCCTGTTTGATTCGCGATTCTGTGGGCCGAGCCCGCAATCTGTTGGTCACGGTGCGAAAGGTCGAGCACAATAAAGGACGCGTCATGTACGTGTGCCGCGATGTGACCGAGCGAATCAAGATCGAGCTCGATCATGACTTGTTGTCGTTGTCGCTGGAACGCCGCGTGGAAGAACAGACTCGTGAGCTGCGGGAGAGCCGCGAGCGCTATCGACGCCTTGTCGAAGGACTGCGCGATGAGTACTTCTTCTACGCGACCGACGTGAACGGCGTGATCACATACATGAGCCCGGCGCTCCACACCATTACGGGGCGCACGCCGGAGGAAGTCGTCGGCCACAACTGGCGCGAGTTTGTCGACCCCGGCGATCCCGCCTACCGATACCTCGAAGAACTCGATCAACTCCGGCGGTCCGGCGTGCCAACCCCGCTGTACAGCACGCGCGTTCGCCATGCCAACGGCGATGAGCTCGTGCTGGAGTTCCGCGATATGACGGTGCATGACGCCGACGGCCGCATCGTCTCGATCGAAGGCATCTGCAAAGACGTCACGCTGCGACACCGCGCCGAAGAGGCGCTGCGCAAAGCGCACGAACAGCTCGAACAGCGCGTGCAGGAACGCACCGCTGAGCTACTGACCAAGAATGAACAACTGCGGCAAAGTCAGGAGCGATACTTCTCAGTTATCCAAGACCATTTGGAGTTTATCGTTCGTTGGCGCGGCGACGGCACGCGAACGTTCGTCAACGATTCATATTGCAAGCACTACCAGGCCCTGAGCGACGACCTGACGGGCTCGAGCTTCATGACTTCCATCGTGGAGGAAGATCGCCACGAATTGCAACAAAAACTCGCTGAGGTGTCGCTATCAAGTCCAGTCGTCGTGCACGAGCACCGAGTTGTCATGCCCGATGGACGTGTCGCCTGGGAACATTGGACCCATCGGGCATTGTTCAATCCGCTGGGCGAGTTGATCGAATATCAATCTGTCGGCTGCGATGTGACCGAGCGCCGCCGCCGCGAAGACTACAACCAAGCCCGTGCCGAAGCGGCTCAGAGATTAAACGCGCTCACCGATCGCGAATGCGACGTGATGAGGCTGGTCGTGGCTGGTGACGCCAATAAAGTAGTCGCCCGCAAGCTCGGGCTCAGCATCAAAACGATCGAGAAGCACCGCAGCAGCCTCATGAAGAAGCTTCACGTACGCAGCGTTCCCGAGCTCGTCCGAATCGCGCTCATGTTTGAACACACCGGCAACTCGTAGGCGAAGCAATGCGGTGGCGCCGCGAGATGGCTGCTGCCGTTCCTTCGCAACGACCGATTTCCTTCCTCCAGACCGCCCCTCACGTTGTTGCCACCGGTGGCATTTCGAGTGCGTAGGGTATCTGCCCGGCTGGATGGGAATGGGTGGGAAAACCCCGCTAGCCGTGCCATATGATTGCGGCCCAGCGGCCGCACGCTTAATAAGAATATGGCGGTTCACTCGCAAGCTGCGGCAACGTCGCCGGTCCGCCAAGCGAAGGCGGGGCAATGCCGTGGTGGAATGCAACTGCGCAATGGTTATGTCAGCACTGGATTGCCACCAGCGAATGGCCTGCATCCGCTATGGTGGCAGGCGTTTTCGAATACTGTGCATGCACACGTCTGGCTCTAATGGAACCGGTATTGAAACACGAGCAATCGAGCGCCGTGCACCAGACCTAACGCGGGGCCCGATCGCGATCGCAAAGTCACAACCGAAGTACCGTATGTGGCACCCCACAATGACAAGTTGACGAACGAAAAATGATGCTTTTGGTCAAGACCTATTCCCGAACAACATTGACCTGCCTACGATGAACTCAGGGGCTAGACGCCACTTCATGGTTGGCATCTTTCTTCACAACGGCGGAGAGGTCGGGCACTCTTCTCTGCCTTCGGCGCGCGCGGCCAGGCGTTCGCCTTAGGTGAGACGATATGGATGGACAGGAACAGTTCGGGCCGTTGAGCCCGGCGAATGAGAAACAATTTGCCCAATCCGGTGTCAGACTACACCGCAGCAGTCTGCAGAAGCTCCACGCGGCCCGGCGCCGCCAGGGTCTCTCGGTACGCTGCGTTGCACAACGGCTGGGGCGGACGGTGAGTGAAGTGCGCGCTCAGGAAGATGAGCACGCCGATTTGTTGATCTCCGATCTGTATCGCTGGCAGCAAGCGCTCGAGGTGCCGCTCGAAGAGTTGCTGGCAGAGCCCGCAGACTCGCTGTCTCCGCGAGTGCGGATGCGCGCCCAGCTGCTGAAGATCATGAAGACCGCAATGGCCATGCGCCGACAAGCACGAAGCGAAGCCGAGCGCCGGCTAAGCCGCCTGCTGGTCGAGCAATTGTTGGAGACGATGCCGGAGCTGAAAGAAGTTTCCGGATGGCCGGCGGTCGGGCATCGTCGCCGCTCAGATGAGCTGGGCCGAATCGGCGAGAATCCAATCTCCGATGATTGGCTGCACGAAGCCAGTTGAGCGCCGAGCGCAGTTCTTCAGCACTCCGATTGCGACGGGGCCTCGCCCGATTCTTCACTCGGGAACGGGACTGGATCGCCGCGAAGTTCGCAGATCGCGTTGTGCGCGGCTCTTTGTTCCGATTCCTTCTTACTGCGTCCCCAAGCCGGCGCATATCGATCGCGGCCGATTTGGGCCGACATCTTGAAACACTTGCTGTGATCCGGGCCCTTCTCATCCAGCAAGTGGTACGTTGGCGTCACGCCGTGTTCGCGCTGAGCAAACTGTTGGAGCAGCGATTTGTAATTGCCGCCGGAATCTCCAGCCGCTGCCGATTCGATCTCCGGCCCGAAATACGCCATCACGAATTCACGTGCCGGCGGCATTCCGCCGTCGAGATAGATGGCCGCGATCAGCGATTCGAGAACGTCCGACAATACCGACGGCGGCACCGCCGGATTGGTCGTCATTCCTTTGCCTAACACCAGAAACTCGCGCAGCCCAAGCGCCTGGCTGATTTTCGCACACGTCTGCCGACTCACTACGATCGACTTTAGCTTCGTAAGATCGCCTTCGAGCTGATCGGGAAACTGGTTGAACAGCTGTTCGCAAACGACCAACCCGAGAATCGCATCGCCCAGGAATTCGAGCCGCTCATTGGACGACAGCCGATGGTCGGCGCCCGAGGCGTGCGTGAGCGCGGCTTCGAGGAGCTGTATGTCCTTAAACTGGTAACCCAACCGCTGTTGGCAACGCTCGAGACGACCCGCCTCGTTGGATTCGGCGTCCGGCGGCAACGAGTCGCTCATACTGGAATACTCGAAATCATCCGGAGCCAAAGGTTCATACTGCGAACTTCATCGCCGAGCGACCAGGAGAGGGCGAGCTTACTGACCCGCACCACATGACGCGCCGCAGCAATCGCAACGCGCACATGTGGTCCCACTTAAGACGACGCCGTTCAAGTTAATCTCCCCCTCGCGGCATGTCAATGTAAACCGCGATGGCTCAACCACATACGACCGAAAGTTTTGCCCCTCATGCACTGCCGGTCGAGCGTTCGGATAGGTAGACTGATGTGCTACTTATGCGGCGACAAACGAAGGTTGGCAGATCGGCAACAACCGCGATAACTCGCCGCAGCGAAGCGAGAAGTCAGGCAATCCTAGGGTCATGATCAATACGCTCTACCTTCCTGAACTTCGCGAAATGCTCGAATCGAGCGACGTCGAAGGACTACGCGAATTCTGCACCGCGCTGCACCCCGCGAGAACCGCCGAGTTCATGGAAGGCCTCACGGCGACGGAATCGTGGACCGTGTTGCAAGCCGCCGATCAACCGACCCGTGTCGAGATATTCGCCTACCTCGACCGGCAAAAACAAATCGAAATTATCGAGACGTGCGACCCGGAGAGTGTTGCGCCGCTGATCGCCGATATGTCGGCCGACGACCGCGTCGATCTGCTCAATGCCGTCGACGAGGAAACCTCACGCGACGTCACCGCTCTCGTGCCGCTCGAAAAACGCCGCGATATCCAGCGGCTGCAGTCGTATCCGGAAGGCACTGCCGGCGCCGTAATGACAACCGAGGTCGCTCGGCTGCCGGAAACGCTCACGGTTCGCCAGGCGCTCGAAGACCTGAGCCACATCGCCGAAGACTTCGAAACCATCTACTACATTTACATCGTGGATGAAGAGAACCATCTACGGGGAGCGATCTCAGCCCGGCAGTTGGTCACGCATTTGGGCAAGCCGAACATGCCCATTCGCGATTTGATGGAACGCAACCTGGTGACGGTCGAAGTCACTGACGATCAGGAATCTGTAGCCTCGAAAGTGGCCGACTACGACTTTCTCGCCGTTCCCGTGGTGGATAGTGAGCAGCACCTCGTCGGCATCGTCACACACGACGACGTCATCGACGTTGTTCGGGAAGAGGCCACGGAAGACGCGCTCCGCATGGCCGCCGTTGAGCCGATGGTCGAGAACTACCTTGAAGTTCCCTTTACCACGATCTGGCGCAAGCGCTCGATGTGGCTCGCTTGCTTGTTCGTGGCCGAATTGTTCACGTTCACCGCGCTAGCATATTTCGAAAATTCGATTGCCGCGGTGCTGGTCCTAAGTCTGTTTGTACCGCTCTGCATTTCAACCGGGGGCAACTCCGGCTCGCAGGCTGCCACGCTCATTACGCGGGCCATGGCGCTCGGTCACATCGGCCCGCGGCAGTGGTTGCAGGTTCTTCGCCACGAGCTGGCAATGGGCCTCGTGTTGGGCCTCACTCTCGGCTGCATCGGCTTCTTACGCGGCCTGACGACCCCCCAAAGTCTGCTCGATAGCACCGAATATCACACCGACGCTCTGAACGTCGTTCTGCCGCCGGGCGTCGAACTATCGGCAACTGCCGACCGCTTCGAATTGCCCGCCGGCGCTCAGCTAACGCGAGCGAAGATTGAGCGGCCGGCCTTAGTCACGCTCCCCAGAGGCAGTCACATCGAACGATTGCAGGAATCGCCGGAAGCGACCATCTACCGCTTTCCGCCGAACACCGAAATTCGCTTCCCCACGAACATTCGCTGGCAGCTGGCCCTGGTAATTGCCCAGAGCGTCGCCGCCATCTGCTTGTGGGGCACGCTCGTCGGCTCAATGCTGCCACTCATCTTCCGGCAGCTCGGGTTCGATCCCGGCTATGCTTCCAGCCCATTCGTCGCGACATTCGTCGACGTCACTGGCATTGTGATTTATTTCACGATCGCCCACATTTGGCTGCTATGAATGGTGGCGACGCTACTCTCATCGCTCACTGGGCGGCGGATTACACGTCCAGCAATGCGTGTCCAACGTACATTTGCAAAATCTGGCTCTGCACTTTGATCGCCCGGATGAGAATCCAAATCTGATCCTGAGTGAACGATTTCGGATCGGACGCTGCCAGGGCTTCGAGCTCTTCGGTCATCGCCGCGTGCTGGTCGGTCGCAACCTGCAACTTCAGGCTCGTTCGCTTCCAGGCCTCCTGCAATGCATGCGAGTCGCGCAGCGGCTCGATGCTTTCGACTGAGTTCGTGAGCAGCAGGCAGAGCCTCGCAACATCCTGCGTTTCCGCAGTTGGCTGTAGGCGTTCAATCTGTTGCGCTAAATCGGCACACGTCATCGCTTTGGTCGTTTGTGGAGTCACGGAGTTCATATAATCAGCGTAGTTAGTCTGGGAAACGGTGTGCTGGAGAGGGCGGACTGCTCTCAGTTGTCGATACTGCACCTGCAGCCGGCCGTTAGAACGCGTTGAAAAGTGCCCCTCGCTCAGTGGCGGCCGTGATCCGTTTCGTGCGTGCTTTCCTACGGAATCTTAGCTCATATATACGCCGGGCAGGGCCCAGTCGAACGTCGAAACGCTACGACCGCTGCAAACCGCACGCGACACGCTCCGCAGCGTGGTTCTCGCCGGTTGGAATCGCGAAAATCGCAGGTGGCTGCCAAATTCCTGCCGCGTAATCCGGCGTGCGTACCGTCACTTTACCGTTTCGGCCAAAGGCGCGAGACTTCGTTTGATACCAATCAAGCTTGCGCCCAGTTCCCTGGCCTTTAAGTGACACAGGCGGCATAATCTATACACTTATTGCGAAGGTCCGACCGGCTGCAATACTCCCGCTTTCGAGCGGAGTCAGCATTTCGATGCTCAGAGCGCGGCACGTTAGTCGTACGGCGTTTTATTCGTATTCGTGAGGAACTACCTTGCCCATACTCGGCGTAAATATCGACCACGTAGCCACCGTCCGGCAGGCTCGTAAGACGAATGAACCAGATCCAATCTGGGCCGCCACGCTCTGTGAGCTAGCCGGCGCCGATGCCATCACGATTCACCTGCGGGAAGACCGTCGGCACATCCAGGAGCGCGACCTGCGGGTACTCATGGAGTCGGTCACGGTTCCGCTTAACTTGGAGCTCGCTTGTGCGACAGACGTGCTGCAGATTGCTTGCGAGGCTCGACCGCAACAGGCCACGCTGGTGCCCGAACGACGTGAAGAAGTCACAACCGAAGGCGGCCTCGATATCGTTGGCTCAAAAGGCAAAGTCCGCGACGCCGTAAAGCGTTTGCAAGATGCCGGTATCGTGGTGAGCCTGTTCCTCGATCCCGACCCGAAGCAGCTTGATGCGGGGGCCGAGTTGGGCGTCGACGCCATCGAGCTGCACACTGGCGCCTATGCCGAGGCAACGCTCCACCACCGCGCCGATCAAACGCAGTCGACGCTTGCCACGCTCGTACACGCCGGCCAGAAAATCCGCGCAGCTGGCGTCACGCTGAACGCCGGCCATGGGCTGACGTACCGCAATGTGAAGCCGGTAGCAGCCATTGAAGACATGCACGAACTCAATATTGGCCACACGATCATCGCCCGCGCCATCATGGTGGGGCTCGAACAAGCCGTCCGCGATATGAAACGACTCATCAGCCAGCCCGCACGTCCTTCACATGCATGATCAAATGGCGCCGGCTTAAGGTCACAATCGAACGTGGGTTTCTTTGACGACAAGGTTGTGTGGATCACCGGCGCCACCTCCGGCATTGGCGAAGCGCTGTGTTATGAACTGTCGGCGCGTGGTGCAACTCTTGTCCTTAGCTCTCGGCGAGAGGAAGTTCTCCGCAGCGTCCAAGCAAGATGCGACAATCCTGACCGGCATCTCACCTGGCGGCTCGATGTCCTCGCGACGGATTCGTTTCCAGCGGCCCATCAAGCAGTATTAGACAAATTTGGCCGCGTCGACATCCTCGTCAACTGCGCAGGCGTCGCTCAGCGCGGCACCGCGCTCGAAACGCAGTTGTCTGTCGATCACCGGCTGATGGATGTCAACTACTTCGGCCCCGTCGCACTTACCAAGACAGTATTGCCCGGCATGCTAGCCCGCCGGTCGGGCCACATCGTCACGATCAGCAGCCTGATGGGTAAGCTGCACTTGCCGGGCCGTTGTGCTTACGCGGCATCAAAGCACGCGCTCCATGGTTTCTTCGACTGCCTGCGCGACGAAGTCGAAGGGCAGGGAATCGCAGTTACGCTAATTTGCCCCGGCTACATTCGCACCAATGCCTCATTCCACGCGCTCGAAGGCGATGGCCAGCCGCACAACGCATGGGATAAAGAAATCGCAACGGGCTTGGAGCCCGCAAAATGTGCGCGCCGCATCGCCGTCGCCATCGAACGCCGCCGGCGTGAGGTGATCGTTGCCCGCTACGAAGGCCTCGGAGTGTACTTGGACCGCTTCGCGCCCAATCTGTACCGCAAGGTCGTGCTTGCGAAACCGCCGCACACTGTGTAATTCGGTACGGCAATTGCGCCTCGCTACACCCCGCGCGGCGGCCCGAACCCGCGGCCCGGATCAACTTGAATTCCCCGCTCATGGGCGCGCTGATCGAGCATCTTGCGGAATTGCGCGAATTGCGCTCGCATTTGCGGCGACGTATTCTCAATCCGCCGCTTCGACCTTTCCTCGCGCTGGGCCTCAGTCATCGAACCCCGATTGCCGCCGTTGCCGCCGCGGGCATTCTGCCCATTCTGGCGATTGCCATTGGCCTGCCGTTTCTGCATGTCATTGAGAATGTCGTCGAGCCGCTTCTGCTGCTCGGTCTTCGACATCGCGAAGAACTCATTCATCCGCTGCTGCGAACGCGCTTCCCACTGACCGCGGTTCATATCGAAGAACGCCCGCCGCTGGCCTTCCGTGAGCGACTGCATTTGCTGCCGGAACTGATCGCGCAGCTGGTCGCGCTGAGCGTCGGAAAGATTTGTCGTCCCGCATTTGGCTGCCCAAATCCTGCAGCTTCGCTAGCGCCGGGTCCGTACCGCCGAAAAACCCAAACACCCACGCCGCTGCCGCCAATGCCGCTGCGCCCACGCAGCTACCCGCGATGGCCTTGCGCTTATTCATGATCTCGCTCCTAGTAAATCACTCAGTGACCAGCAGATTGTCGACATGTCCGTCCAAATACAGCCAGTTTCTCGAGCCGTCATCGCCGGCGGACCCGTGGAACGCGTCAAAGTCATACAGGATGAACACGCGCGTTGAGCTCATTTCCCCGCTGTAAACCGTGTCGCCGGAGAGCGTGGTTCTACGCCCTAGCCGCACTTGCTCGCGCGTCTTATTCGCCAGCTTCGAGCTCGGATACTCGTAACTCAACCCTTCCTGATCGAAGTATGTTTCATACGTCACGCCGTTCACGGGCTGGGCGTTGTTCAAAACGTCGCTCGGGCATCGAAACAAATCGTGACTGTCTTCGGTATGTCCGCCAATCACCTTGTACAGCGGCGGCGTCTTCGGATCGACTGTCGGAAACTGCGCCGCATCTGGAAATTTTCCACGCACGCCCTGCTTGTCGATGAACTGGTCAATTGCCAAGCCAATCTGCCGCAAGTTCGACTTGCACTGCGTCGAGCGCGCCGTTGCCCGCGCGTACTGCACAGCCGGCAACAGCAGTGCGATCAAAATGCCAATGATGGCGATCACCACCAACAGCTCTACCAACGTAAAAGCGCCCAATTCTTTTCGTTTTGCGATCATCCGCGGTCCCTCGGCCGTCCACTAGCTTGTGCCCAGCCGGAATATTGAACACCGCGCCGCGCGAAAGGTTCTGACTGCGGTCGCGTCAACATTTCGCCACTGCTAGCCCGCTGCCAATTGCCAGCACTGGCTGCAATGCCTATCATGCCGCTGTTCGGTTATGGTACTCTCACTCAGCTAGGAGGCTCCCAATTAATGAAGACTAAAGGAGAAGCGTTCGCCGGTTTATCGGTGGCTCTCGTAACCCCATTCAAAGGCGGTGAGGTCGATTACGACACCTTCCGCGCTCAGATCGAATTTCAAATTGCCGCTGGCACCAACTGCCTCTGCCCCGTCGGCACCACCGGCGAGTCGCCGACGCTCAGCCACGACGAGCAAGACCGCGTCGTCGCGTTCGTGGTCGAAACCGTCGCCGGCCGCATCAAGGTGATGCCCGGCACCGGTTCGAACAGCACCCGCGAAGCGCTCCGCCTTACCAAATTCGCTGAAAAAGTTGGTGCCGACGCCGCCCTCCAAGTCGCCCCGTACTACAACAAGCCGACGCAGCAAGGCTTCTATGAACACTTCAAGGCCTTGGCCGAACAAACGGGCTTGCCGCAATGCATCTACAACATTCCCGGCCGCACGGGGAAGAACATCGAGCCGGAAACGATTATTCGCCTCGCCGAGCTTGAAAACATCGCCCTCGTGAAAGAAGCCACCGGCTCGCTAGATCAGGCCTCGCAGGTGATCACCGCCACGAATCTCACGGTCCTCAGCGGCGACGACAGCCTCACGCTGCCCCTCATGTCGATCGGTGGTCGCGGTGTAATTTCCGTTGTCGGCAACATTGTGCCGAAGGACATGCTCGCCCTCACCGGCGCCATGGACCGCGGCGACATCAATGAAGCTCGCAAGTGGCATCGCAAGCTCTTCCCACTCTGCCGCGACATGCTCAGCCTCGCGACCAATCCTATTCCAATCAAAGCCGCTATGAAGATGCTCGGCCGCGATCCTGGCGAGCTGCGGTTGCCCATGACCGAGCTCGAAGAAGCTGGCATGGCGAAGCTCAAGAAAACGCTTGCCGACTACGGGCTGATGTAGCCTCGCAGTAACACATTCGGCACGGCGCTCGACGCCTTAACGTCGGCGCCTTCGCCGAATCTACTGCGCTGCGATGAACCATTCCAAAGTGCGCACCTCGGTGCACAGTACTGATCCGTAATCTCAGAATCCCGCGGCGTGGCGGTGTTCAGCGCTCCCGCGCTGCACACTCACGATGCCGCGGCTGCTCATTCTCTGCGAATACCCGACGCTACTCGGCGGCGAGCGCTCGATGCTCTCGACGCTGCCCGCCATCCAAGCAGCTGGCTTCGACGTATTAGTCGCCGCTCCACGCACGGGCCAACTCGCCATTGCGCTGGGCGAGGCCGGCGTGGAGATCGTCCCTTGGCAAACGCATGATGACATCGGCAAGCGCCGCCCACTGCCCGAACTGCGCAAGGCACTGAGCACGATCTTTGAGCGAGTGCAACCGAAACTCATCCACGCCAACAGCCTGTCGACCTCGCGCATCGCCGGCCCGGTCGCCGCCAGTGCCCGCATCCGCAGCATTGGCCACCTCCGCGACATCATCCGACTAAACGCCCAATCGGTCGACGACATCAACAAACACGACCGCATCGTCGCCGTTTCCGCCGCGACGCGTAATTTCCATATCGCTCAAGGGCTGGATGCAACCAAGTGCGTCGTCCTTCACAACGGCGTCGACCTCACGATCTTCCGGATTCGGCCGCCATCTGGCTACTTACACGCCGAATTTGGTCTCCCGCTGAGCGTGCGGCTCATCGCGACCGTCGGCCAGCTTGGTCTTCGCAAGGGCGTCGACGTGGCCATTCAAGCCGCCGCCATCGTTGCCCAGCAGCTGCCCGATATCCATTGGCTGTTCGTAGGTGAGCGCACATCGAACAAGTCCGAATCGGTCGAGTTAGAGACGTTGTTGCATGACCGGGCAACCCGGCCGCCGCTTGCCGGCCGCGTTCACTTCCTTGGGCAGCGGAACGACATGCCCCAGCTGCTCACGGAGTGCACAGCCCTCGTCCACGCTGCTCGTCAAGAGCCGCTGGGTCGCATTTTGCTCGAGTCGGCAGCGTCTGGTCTTGCCATAATAGCGACCGACGTCGGCGGCACGCGTGAGATTTTCCCGGTTGCGAGCACCTCGGCAATCCTCATCCCGCCCGACGA
>JAXMBH010000052.1:0-20990 GCA_046349975.1 Pirellulales bacterium | reverse complement strand
TGCTCTCGACGCTGCCCGCCATCCAAGCAGCTGGCTTCGACGTATTAATCGCCGCTCCACGCACGGGCCAACTCGCCATCGCGCTGGGCGAAGCCGGCGTGGAGATCGTCCCTTGGGAAACGCATGATGACACCGGCAAGCGCCGCCCACTGCCCGAACTGCGCAAGGCACTGAGCACGATCATTGAGCGAGTGCAACCGAAACTCATCCACGCCAACAGCCTGTCGACCTCGCGCATCGCCGGCCCGGTCGCCGCCAGTGCCCTCATCCGCAGCATTGGCCACCTCCGCGACATCATCCGACTAAACGCCCAATCGGTCGACGACATCAACAAACACGACCGCATCGTCGCCGTTTCCGCCGCGACGCGTAATTTCCATATTGCTCAAGGGCTGGATGCAACCAAGTGCGTCGTCCTTCGCAACGGCGTCGACCTCGCGATCTTCCGGATTCGGCCGCCATCCGGCTACTTACACGCCGAATTAGGTCTCCCGCTGAGCGTGCGGCTCATCGCGACCGTCGGCCAGCTTGGTCTTCGCAAGGGCGTCGACGTGGCGATTCGAGCCGCCGCCATTGTTGCCCAGCAGCTGCCCGATATCCATTGGCTGTTCGTAGGTGAGCGCACATCGAACAAATCCGAATCGGTCGAATTAGAGAAGTTGTTGCATGACCAGGCAACCCAGCCGCCGCTTGCCGGCCGCGTTCACTTCCTTGGGCAGCGGAACGACATGCCCCAGCTGCTCACGGAGTGCACAGCCCTCGTCCACGCCGCCCGCCAAGAGCCGCTGGGTCGCATTTTGCTCGAGTCGGCAGCGTCTGGTCTTGCCATCATAGCGACCGACGTCGGCGGCACGCGTGAGATTTTCCCCGCTGCGAGCACCTCGGCAATCCTCATCCCGCCCGACGAAGTCGCTGCACTAGCTGCGGCCACAATGCGCGTTCTTACTGACGAAGACCTGCGTCGCCGACTGTCCGACAATGCCCGCCGCCGTGCGGAAGCAGCATTCGATATCCGCGATGCTGCCGAGCGACTTGTCGCCACCTATCGATCAATCATTCGCTGAAGACCGCGCCCACGTTATTTGGCCGAGCAACAGCGATTTCCAGGTTACCGACCGCCCGCCGCTTGCGGAGCGTCTGCACCAGGCGTTGCGCCTCGTCATCATCCGGCACGACCGCGAACACCGTTGGGCCCCACGACGACTGTCCAACGCCTGCGACACCGGCTGCGCGAATAGCGTCGACCAGCTCCTCGATTGCCCGACTGGCGAACGGCCCACCTTGTGCCGCCGCGAAGCAACTGCCGGAGAGCCGCCCGAATTCGTACACAGCCTCGCCGAACGCTCGACAATCGGCTGACTTCGCCGCTGGCAGCATTTGGTCATAAGTGATTCGCCACAGCCGCTCGGTCACTGACGTCGGCACGGCCGGCAAGTGCGAGAACGCCGCCGCCTCACGCTCGCCTGCCAGTCCCCGGGCGTCGGCATGCCGTAGCAACACGATGCGCCAGCCATCGGGCATCGCCACTCGCTCGGCAAGTCGGCCGATGGCCTCGCCGGGCAGCTTCCCTGCATCGACGATCAGTCCGCCCAGCTCAAAACCATACGTACCAACGGCCGAACGCCGGCCGCGCCCGGTGGCAGTCGATAGTTCGGCGGCGGTCTGCGTCGGCAGCTTCACGAATCGCCGCAAGCCTGCGGCCACTGCCAACGCGAGCTGCGTTCCAACTCCCAGGCCTACATGATCGGGTGGCGCGGCAATCTCAATCTGGCATGGCGGCAGTCCTCTCAATTGCCAACGGTCGCAGACAATTTTGGCAACCCGCCGTGCTCGCTCGGCGTGATCGCCAACCACCACAAACCGATCCGCCGCGCTGATCGTCGCCTCAACGGCCGTCGGCTCAATCATCAAGCCGACACCGCCATACTTCGGCCCGACTGGTTGCCCGAAGCCGAACATGCCGAAGTGCAATCGGCACGGCGTCCGCACACGCACCGGCTGGCGGTCGATACGCATGCGATCCGGCTGCTCACCAACAGTACAATCGTCGGCATCCGTCATTCGGTCGCCTCCGGCGTGCGACGTCGATCGACGTAATCGCAAAGGAACTGAAACGCCCGCCGTTCCGCACTGCCGCCCGTCTTTTCCACGACCGTCGCCATGCGGGCGAATTCACGCTGAACAAATGCCGGTTCCAACAGGTGCAGTCGCGTAGCGACAATCGCGGCCTCGATGACCACATGCTTTGCGCGATTGAAACCGAAAAATTCCCGGCCACGACCGCATGCTACAATGTCCGCCACGATCTCCGTCCGGTCGTCTCGGTCATCAATCGAGGCCACTCGAAATTCATACCACCGGCATGCGTCTCGCAAAACCACGCCGTTAACTTCTCGCGCCGCAATCCACGGCGGAACTTCGTGCAACTCGCCCACAGCAGCACGGGCAATCAGTTCCACATCGTCTGTCACGTGCAACACGCCTTGACGGCTGCGGCCCAGATTCTGATACGTCGTCGACGACCGAAACGGCCTCAGCCGAATTTGCGTGAAGTCGTTGTTCACGATCGGCCCCATCGGCGCAACATGCGGCGACCCATCCGCATGGAGCGTCGTCACGACGCCTTCGAGCAGCAGCCCGTCGGGCAGATGCGGGCCATGGTTGTGCGCGTCCGTCGACATAGCGGCCTCAAAAAGTTACAGGCCGATTGGGAAGCGTCGTCGTTGGAGACGCCAGCTCCATCAACTCATGCTTATCGTCGAAACGAGCAATGGTCTCTCCATCCACTCGCGCGGCATTCAAAAAATTCGTCAGCATTTCATAGCCGCACTCCGTCAGAATCGACTCCGGATGAAACTGCAAGCCAAACACCGGGTATCGCACGTGCTCAACCGCCATGAGCACGCCGTCGCGTGTCCAAGCCATCGGCCGTAACTCCCGCGGCAGCGAACCCGGTTCAATCACGAGCGAGTGATAACGCCCCACGCTGAGCGGCGACGGCATGCCCGTAAATAGTCCAGCGCCCACATGGTCGATCTGCGAAGCGCGACCGTGCACCGGCTCGGGTGCCCGCACAATCTGCCCTCCAAACGCCTCGCCAATCACTTGATGACCCAAACAAACACCCAATATCGGGAACTCCGCGTAGAGCTCGCGCACCATATCGAGCGACGCCCCCGCCTCGTGCGGCGTACACGGCCCCGGCGAGAGCACAATCGCCGCCGGCCGCAGCGCCCTCACGCCTGTTACGTCGATCGAGTCGTTTCGCACCACGCGAGTCTCCTGCCCCAGCCGCTCGAAATAGCGAGCAAGGTTGTGCACGAAACTGTCGTAATTGTCGATCAGCAGGAGCATTTCGTTATCAAACGGAATTTCCCCGCAAAACATATATGACGCCACGAGCTTTTCATTGTACCGTGCGTCGCCCCGTCTGGAAAAACGGTGTCGAATTGGCGAATATAAGTTCACTGCTTTGGGAAGGCCACCAGGTTACGCTACAGGAGGTCTGTGATGGCTCAGCGCGAAATACGAATTCCAACTTTGACTGACGAGGAAGTCGCCAGGTATCGTGCCATGACGCCCGCCGAAAGGTTGCAGCTGGTCAGCGACTTGAATACTCAAGCGCGCGTCCGCGCTGCATCAAGGTTGAAACTTGAGCACCCCGATTGGACGGATCCACAGATATTGGCCGAAGTCGCTCGGCTAATGCTAAGCGGCGATGAGGAGTATTTTAAATAACACGAAGAACGCGCCACTCGACTCGTTGCCAACCGCCCTCCCATGTCAACTTTGTCCCTCGCCTACAACACCAACGGCCTCGCCCACCACGATCTGCTCGATGCGATCGAGCTGCTCGCCGACATCGGCTACGAAGGCATCTCGATCACGCTCGACCACGGCGCGCTCAACCCATTCGACGACAACCTCGCCAGGCAACTAAAAAAAGTCGCTGCCGCCCTCGCCAAACACAACCTCCGCTGCGTGATCGAAACCGGCGCCCGCTTCCTGCTCGACCCGCGCATCAAGCACGAGCCCACCCTCGTTACCGCACTCTCCGCCGGCAGGGCCAAGCGAATCGACTTCCTGCAACGGGCGATCGATATCGCCCGCCAACTCGATGCCGGCTGCGTCTCCATCTGGTCCGGCGTCGTCCGCGACGGCACGACCAAAGCCGACGCCCTCAATCGGCTTCTCGAAGGACTCGTCGCCGTTCTACGGTATGCCGAAGGGCAGGGGGTCAATCTCGCGTTCGAGCCTGAGCCTGGCATGCTTGTCGACACGCTCGCTTCTTATAAGGAACTGACGGCCGCACTCGAGACGTGCGGCGTCGACACCACCCGCCTGCGACTCACCCTAGATGTCGGCCACCTCCACTGTCAGGGGGAATTGCCAATTTCTGAGAAAATCCGCGAAGTTGGCCCCAGCCTCGCAAACGTGCACATCGAAGATATGCGGGCCGGCCTCCATGACCACCTCATGTTTGGCGATGGAGAAATTGATTTTCCCCCGGTCATCGCGACACTCGCCGAAATTGGGTATGATGGTCTGCTCAGCGTCGAGCTCAGCCGGCACAGCCATGAAGGCCCCACGGCGGCCCGGCAAGCCTATGAGTTTCTCCAGCCGCTCGTCTCGGCGGCTCGAAGCAAATACACGTAACCTATTACCCAGCAAGTGCTTTGGCGAAAGCATCGAGGCCTTCGCCGCGTTTTCCTGACGGGAATTGAATGTCCAGATTTGTCGTTTTGCTCTCCATTCCCGGCCTGCGCGCTCGTGACCTCTCGTCGATGCCGAACTTGTCGCGGCTATTCGTCGGCGGTGGTCATGCCATCTTGGTCCCCAGCTTCCCCGCGGTGACGTGCCCCGTGCAGGCGAACATGACCACCGGCACGGCGCCGCGCGAGCACGGTGTCGTCGCCAACGGCTTCTACTGGCGCGATCAACGCCGCGTCGAAATGTGGACCGCCTGGAACGATTGCATTCAAAAACCGCAGATCTGGGACATCCTCCACGACCGCGATCGCGCGATCACCTCCGCCGTATGGTTCGCCCTCCACAGCAAGGGCAGCGGCGCCGATTTCATTTGCACGCCCGCCCCGGTTCACAACGACGACGGCAGCGAATCGCCCTGGTGCTTCACGCGTCCGGAAGCCCTGTACGACGAATTCAAAGCCAAGTTCGGCCACTTCCCGCTGCACAATTTCTGGGGGCCGCTCGCTGGCATTGAGGCGACTAAATGGATCGTCGACTCGGCCATCATGACCGCCGAGAAGTACAAACCGAATTTCTTCTACCTGTATCTGCCGCACCTCGACTACGCCGCCCAGAAGACCGGCCCCGATAGCAAAGCCGCCCACCAAGCCGTTGTCGACCTCGACACGGAGCTCGGCAAGCTCATCACAGGTTTCGAAAAGGCCTACAGCGAAAACCCGCTGTGGCTCGCGACCAGCGAATACGTAATCAACGCGGTCAACGACGTGAGCTATCCGAACCGCCTCCTTCGCGAAGCCGGCCTGCTCAAGGTCATCGAAGCGGAAGACGGTGAACACCTCGACTTCCTCAACAGCAAAGCGTGGGCGCTCGTCGATCACCAGTTCTCGCACATTTACGTACAGGACTCTGATCCGAAGACGATCAAGAAGGTCACCAAGCTGTTCGCCAAGCATCCGGGCATCGCCGAAGTCATCACTGCCGAAGGCATCGCCCAATACAAACTCGACCACGAGCGCACCGGCGACATCATTCTCGTCTCTGACCCGCACAGCTGGCAGGCATACTACTGGTGGCTCGACGACTCCAAAGCCCCCGAATACGCCCGCACGGTCGACATCCACCGCAAGCCCGGCTACGACCCCGTCGAGCTCTTCGTCGACGCGCGTTCGAAAACCATTCCGCTCAATGCCAACCTCGTACGCGGCTCACACGGGGCGCCGGCCAAGGAAGTAAGCCAGCGCGGCGTGCTGCTCACCTCGGAGCCTGGCGTTTACCTCGGCGGCCAACTTGCCGATACGCAGGTTGCCGAGTTAATCCTCAAGCAATTTGCGGAAGAGTGATGGGGCGGTCGACATGCCGCGTTTTGACTTACGAGCGCTCTTGATCTGCCTGACGGGCGTCGCCACCGGTCTCGGCCTCATCGCAATCGCGGTTCGCATGCCGCTCGTGCCGCACGACCTGGGCTGGTCCCAGGGAATTCAGCAGGGCCTCATCGGCGGCGGCTCCTCGGTCCTCGCCGGCGGCGTGGTCTACCCATTCAAGCAGCAGTTGTGGATCACGATGGTGCTCTTCTCGGTGATCTGCTTGTATTCGCTGCAATTGGTGAGCTGCCAACATCACTAATAGATGGCGACGACGCTCGCCGGCGTCATACGCCTGCAGTCTCCGCCACATCCGGCGGATTGAACACGAACCCGCGGCTCTGGCTGAAGAACGTCACGGGGTTTTCGTAAACAACTCGGCGAATAAGACTCTCGGAATGGCCGCGCCGCCGCATTTCCAAAATGAAGTCTGGCACCGCAGTCGGCTTTGATGGCCCCCAATCGCCCGCCGAATTCACCAGCAGTCGCTCTGGTCCATACAACTCAACAATATCCGCTGCCCGCGCCGGCGTGCACTTGCTCACTGGGTACAGCGTCATCCCGGCCCAAAACCCTTGTTCGAGCACCAGCCGCGCCGTGTGTTCCTCGACATGATCCACGAGCACGCGCTCGCGGTTCACGCGCCCGTCGTCACACAACATATCCAGAATCATTCGCGTGCCCTGGTATTTGTCCTCCAAGTGCGGCGTATGAATGAGGATTTGTTCGTCCGTGCGCACTGCCAGATCGACATGCTCCAGAAATACCGTCGCCTCGTTTTTTGTATTCTTATTGAGCCCGATTTCACCGATGCCGAGCACTCCCGGCCGATCGAGATACTCCGGAATCATTGCGATCACTTCGCGCGCCAGCGAAACGTTCTCCGCTTCCTTCGCATTAATACATAGCCAGGTGAAATGCTGAATTCCGTACCAGCCTGCGCGCTTCGCCTCGAACACGGTCAGTTGCTCGAAGTAGTCGCGAAAGCCCTCTACGCTGCCTCGATCGTAGCCGGCCCAGAACGCCGGCTCGCTCACCGCCACGCAGCCCATTTTGGCGAGCGTCTCGTAGTCGTCGGTCGTCCGCGACACCATGTGGATGTGTGGGTCGATGTAGTACATAGCTCTCAAGCACCCATAACTCGGATGAGAAACGACGGAATATTCCCGCCTCTGCCAAAAACGCTTGCGGCGCCGCTCCTTTAAACCCCAAACTTCTTCCGCCAATCGCCTTCATACTGCCGGCTGAAGATTAGCTGAACCTGCTCTGCCCGGTCGTCTTCCGACCGCAACAATATCTGAATCGCCGCCTGCAATTGCGCCCGGCGAGCTTCATGCGGTACCGAGCCCGCGGCTCGATCTAACCGGTCGAGCGCCGCCGCGACCTCCAAGACCTTCGCCCGAATGGTCAGAAACTCCGCGTCTAACACTTCGACCGCTCGCCGCTCGCTGACCATTTTTGTCATCCCAATATTGCCTGGCCCCGCAAACATCTTCTACCAGTGTGGTCCGCCACACCCATTCTTGCAACGACACGTAAATTCGCCGCCCTGCGATCGAGCTTTACCCATGTAACTCTTTCGGGTGAATCGTTTATATCGTTGCCCAGCGATCGTTTCAGGCTCGCGGCTGGCGTCGTCGATATGGCATGTGAAGGAATCTTCGACGGCGGGTCGTGTTGCGCGCTCGCCGTTGGCCGCCGCTCCGTCTGATACCGGTTCAATGGAGGAACTGTGAAGACCGGCCTCCAGGCAACTTGCCAAGTGCTCGCGACGACCCGCAACCGGGCCGTTTTGCCCTTGTTGCAGGCCGGCATGCGGGCCAAGAACGCGGAAGTGCGGGCCGATGTTCTTCGCGCCGCCGTTCACCGCCGCGACCACGACACGAAGCTGCAGCTAATTAACGCCTTCGGAAAGCTCACCGCGTCCGACCAGCAAGTTGTTTGCGATGCCCATCGTCAAATACCGCAGAACGCAGCAGTCGCGCTGCAAAACGCCGTATTGGGAGGCGATGAGAACCAATGCGCGAACGCGCTGGAGATCATTCTCGGCAGCAGCGACTTCAATCAGTTTTCTACTCTGATCACCGCAGCCGAGAAAAGGCATCATCGCCAGCTCTCCGCCGTGCTGGCCACGTTCGTCGCCTTGGTCGATGAGCTATTCGAAGCGGTCGCCCGCTGGTCTGCGGGCGACAACCATGAAGGCCACGACCCGGCCTTCGTTCGTCATCAACTGCTCGCAGCTCTCGAAAAATCGCTAACGCGTTTCGATGAACATCAGCGAAAGGAGTTTTTGGACGCCTTCATGCTGTTCGCACCAGCAAATCATCCCACCGTCGGCAAGATTCTCCGCGACCAGCGGCACGCATGCCACGATCCCCTTGTCGCGTCCCTCAAACAGAGCGACGACTCGGGCATCATGCAGCGGTTGGTCGATATGCTCCGCGAAACCGATGCCCCGGATGCCGCACTCAAAATCATTTCCCAGCGCACCGATCAGCACTTTGTAAACATACTCCTGCACGAAGTCCGTCACCCCGTTCCGCTGCGCGTGCTGCACAACATGCAACGAATGAAGCACGTGGCTTGGCTCGAGTCGCATCGCGAACTACTGCTCGAAGTCGATGGCCGCGCTCAGGCCGTGGCTGTCGAACTTGCCGCGGCAAGTCGCATCGACCGCGGCGCCCTGTTCGCGCTGCTGGCATTTCTGCTGCGAAACGGTCTCGCCGAAGGTCGCCGCGCAAGCTGCCAAGCGCTCCGTCAATTCAATGACGAACAAGCCAACGGTCTGATCCTCTCGGCCATCAACGATCCCGATCCCGCCGTCAAGGCTGCTGCTATCCCTCAACTTCGCTCCCGGCATCTGCGCGATGCCGCGAACCGCCTCGTCGAATTCCTAGACTCGCCGGCCCTCGAAGTTCGCGAAGCAGCCCGCGGGGCCCTCGCCGAGTTCAATTATGTTCGCTTTCGCTCGATGTTCGATCTGCTCGATGAAGGCGCCGCTCGAGCCACCGGTCGAATCGTGGCCAAAGTTGACCAGTCGGCAACGCAAAAGCTCTCCGACGATTTAAACTCCCCAGCGCTGGCGACCCGCTTGCGCGCTTTGGAAATGGCCGTAGCCATGGCTCTAGCCGAAGAGGTCGAGCCGCAGCTCATCGAGTTGGCCCGCCACGAGAACATGTCCGTCCGGAAAGAGGCGATCTTGGCCCTCGGCCATTGCTCGCAACCAGAAGTTGATTCCGTCCTCGCACAAGCAATCCACGACGAAGTTGCTGGAATTGCTGAAGCTGCCCGCGCAAGCCTGGTTCGCCGCCGGCAACAGCCAGCTGCCATGGTCCGCGATTCAACCAAATGATGCTCGTCGCCGCGATGCTTACCAACGTCACAGGTCACCCATGGATAATCCTTGCCGATAGCAGCTATCGGGTGTGGGGCCGTTTCGATCATGGGAGAGCGGGTTTCGGCCGCACGGAACTGGTTCTCATCATGGGCGCTACCGTGCTCGTCGTTGCGACCTGGCTCATTTCGAACTGGATCACGCGTCGCCAAAAGGCAACGTTCATGTCGAACAGTTCGTCGAAGCTGTTTCGCGAACTCTGCCGCGCGCATCGGCTTCCAAGAACTGATCGTCGCTTGCTGAAGAAACTCGCGGCTGCCCAGGGAGTTGAAAACGCCGCCGAGCTATTCATCGAACCCGAGCATTTCGAAGCTGCCAAATTGCCCGCAGCGCTCAAATCATCGGCGCATGAGTTGCGCGAAATCCGACATCGGCTATTCGATTAGGCGAGTTACTGCGCGGTGGCGGCCGGCGCCGCTGGCCGTGAGCGGAATCGCGCCGCTGGACCCATTCCGGAGTCGTGCTCCGGCCGCGCCGGGAAGTCGCTCGCCTTTGCGCCTGCGCCAAGGTGCACCGTGCGGTCCTGCGGCTTGTAGCCCATCTGCGACAAGAACTCGACTAGCGTGATCGTCTCCACGCCGAGCGACTGCGCTTCCTTGAACATGTCGTTCGTACCGGTCTGCAGCGCGACCTTCGTCGGATTATTGGGCGCTTCACCGGAAATTAGGTACCGCGTGTTCGCCGTGATCTTGCCCTGCATCTTTCCTTCATCGTCGAGATACGCATCCACGACGCCGCCGTTGAGCTCGATCAACTCGCGCGCCAGCTGCAAATCGCTTTGACCATCGCCATCGATATCAATGATGCCCGTGAGCGCAAAGTGCAGCTTCTTCCCACGATGCCACACCTGGCTGTAGATATTGTCGCCCGTGAGGATCGGATTCTTCGGATCATCCTTCGTGATTCGGGCCTCCGCCATGTGCTCGCCCAAGAGCCGCGTGACCTCGATGCTGCCTTTTTTCTTGCTCTTCGACGCGTCGTGCAGGTCCTGATCGAACACGCTAAACGTCACCTGCCGCCGCAGCGCGTCGGACGTGCCCAAATTGATCCACACCGTGCCGTTCTGGTTGACCCACGAAATGCGACCATCGGCCACCTCGAAGCTCTCCGGCTCGTCCTTGCGGTTTTCAATCAAATTCGCCACGGCATGCTCGAGCTTCTGATTCTTCTCCGTGAAATCCTTCACCGATTTATCGCGCTCGGCCACCTGGGCTTCATACTTTGCACGTTGATCGGCCAGGCTCTTCTGCAACTGCTCCTCGTTCTTCGCCATCGCCGCGCGATCTTCAGCAAACTTCGCACTCTCTGCCGCCAGCCGTTCCTCGGCCTTCTTCCGGGCTGCGTCGTACTCATCAATTTTCTTTTGAGCCTCAGCCTGCACCGCGATCAGAGTCTGCTCATTTTGTTTTTGCTTGACTTTGAGATCCGCCTCACGCGCCGCACCCTGCTGCAACTCGGCGTAAATCGTTTCCAACACTTTGCGATACGACGGGTTCTCAACGCCCGGGGCGAACTTCGCCATATCGGCCTCCGCCGCCTTCTTTACATCGGCCGCATTGTCGTTCGCGCCGAACCCCGCCATCCGCAGCAGCTCCTCCATCTCGGCCTGCTTGTTGTTCAGCTGCGTATTCTTATCATTTAGCGAATTCTGCACGGTCGTCGCCCGCTGATCTGCATCGCTGTACCCCCGCCAACCGAGATACGCGACCACCGCCGTCACCAGGAACAAAAAGATAAACACGATCAGAAAAATCTGCAGGGTCTGATCTTGCCGCGCTGCCATTGCGTACCTCGTCTGCTGCCTTACATTCGACGGCTAGTGCCGGCTCTCGGAGTGTCCAAGGTCGTAATGACCTCGGCGGTGTCTCTCAATGATATTCACGCCGCATCACAGCGGCATCAAAACGATTGGAAAAACGTGAAGCGGCACGACAAGCTTCCGCCGCCAGGTACGCGAGGATGCCGCCGCAGCCAATGCTTCGATGGGGGTTGCGAACAGCTCCGTGCTTCGCGAGAGGAGTCCCAGCCAATTCGCCCTAAGTCCAATTTAATTAGGGGATTACCGCACGTCAACGAACCGGATACGATGGGTTATTCCACGCCCCGCAGGGCAAACATTCCTGTCAGCCCGATCGTCAGCACCCTTCCGCTGCATCCCCGCAAACGATCCCCTGTCTTCGACGAGCGCGGCGCTTCACGCCTCGGTGCTGTGCGATCCGCTCCAACCCTCATATCCGGCCATGCCTGCTCGCTCTCAACAACGCTCGCTTCCCGGTTTGGATGCCCCGGAACCGCCTACCGCGACAGAGCGTTCCAGCCCCCGCATGGAGACCCTTTCGTCCACCTCTGCCGCTCCCGTATCCAGCAGCGCTTCGGCCGAAAGCGCCGCTTCCGAACCCTGCGACGATGTCCCCCAACCCGTCGACATCAAAGGCTGGAATGTCTATGTGGTCGATGCTTACTCGCTCATCTTCCAAGTCTTCCACGCCATCCCCGAAATGAGCAGCCCCCGCGGCGAACAAGTCGCAGCCGTCTTCGGCTTCGTCCGCGACATGCTCTATCTGCTCGAAGATAAAAAACCCAACGCCCTGATCGTCGCCTTCGACGCTTCCGGCCCAACCTTCCGCGACACGCTGTACGAGGCCTACAAAGCTGAACGCAGCGAGATGCCGGCCGACCTCAAATCGCAGATTCCCAAGATCGAGCGATTCCTGGCCGCCATGTCGATTCCCATCCTGGAGAAAGAAGGATTCGAAGCCGACGACGTCATCGCCACGCTCGCTCGCATGTGCGACGAACGCGGCGCCAACTGCTTCATCGTCTCCGGCGACAAAGATTGCCGACAACTCATCACCGACCGCGTCGCGATCTACAACATTCGCAAGAACCAGATCTTCGACGCCGCTGCATTGCGCGACGATTGGGGCGTGTCGCCCGACCAGGTCGTCGACTTCCAGGCCCTCGTCGGCGACAAAATCGACAACGTCCCCGGCGTCCGCGGCATCGGCCCCAAGACGGCCCAACAACTGCTCGACACCTACGGCACGCTCGACAACCTGTTCGAGCACACCCCCGAAATCCCGGGCGCAAAAGGAAAGAAACTCGCCGAGTCGCGGGACCAAGCGATGCTTTCCCGCCAACTCGTGCGGCTCGATTCCCAGGTCCCCATCACGCCCAATTGGGACGCCTCCCGCGTGGGCGACATCGACCACGAAGCCGTCATTTCACTCTGCTCCGAATTCGGCTTCCGCTCCTTCGTCGACCGCGTCGCGAAACTCACATCAGCCGCGCCGGCTTCCCCCGCCTCGACGGCCTCAGACGCCAACTACATCGTCGTCGATACGCCCGACGCACTCGCAACCCTCGTCGACGTACTCAACCACCAAGAGCTGATTAGCTTCGACACCGAAACCACGCACGTTTCTCCACGCTGCGCCGAAATCGTCGGCTACTCGTTCGCCTTCAAACCAAACGAAGCGTACTACATTCCCGTCCGCGGCCCCGCCAGCGACCGCGTGCTCGATCCTACAGCGACGCTCGCCGCTCTCCGCCCGGTCCTCGAAAACCCAGCTATCCGCAAGCTCGGCCAGAACCTTAAGTACGACATGATCGTGCTCAAAAACGTCGGTGTGCACCTGGCCGGTATCGCCTTCGACACGATGATCGCCAACTACCTGCTGGATGCCGGCGGCCGCAGCCACAACCTCGACGATCTCGCCCAGAAATACCTTAACCACACCACGATCAAAATCGACGAACTCATCGGCAAAGGCCGCGACCAGAAGCGGATGGACGAAGTTCCCGTCGCCCAAGTCGGCGTCTACGCCGCCGAAGATGCCGACATTCCCCTGCGCATGTACCCGATCCTCGAAGCCCATCTCCGCGACAACGGCCTCGACGAGCTCAACGACACCGTCGAGGTGCCGCTCATCGAAGTCTTGGCCGAACTCGAATTCAACGGCATCAGCGTCGATGCCAATCGCCTCGGCGAACTCAGCAAACGCTACGGCGATCGGCTCGCCGTTCTGGAGCAGGAAATCGAAGAACTAGCAGGCCACCCGCTCAACATCGGCTCGCCGAAACAGCTCGCCCAAGTCCTCTTCCAGGAACTCGGCCTGCCGGTCGTCAAGAAAACGAAAACCGGTGCAAGCACCGATGCCGACGTCCTCGAACAGCTCGCCGAATCGCACCCGCTACCGAAGAAGATCGTCGAATACCGCCAATACTCGAAGCTCAAAAGCACGTACGTCGACGCCTTGCCGACGATGATCCACCCCGCCACCGGCCGCGTTCACACCTCGTTCAACCAGGTCGTCGCCGCTACTGGCCGGCTCAGTTCCAGCGATCCTAACCTTCAGAACATCCCCATCCGCACCGATGAAGGCCGCGAAATTCGCTCCGCATTTATCTCATCGAAACAAATGACTCTCTCCCCTGCCGTCGGCGAGGAGCGGCACGCGCAGGAGGGAAGCAGCTGGAAACTCCTCGCTGCCGACTACTCGCAAATCGAGCTCCGCATCCTCGCGCATTACTCGCAAGATTCGAGCATGTGCGAGGCCTTCGACCGCGACGAAGACATCCACACCCTCGTCGCCAGCCAAGTGTTCGAGGTACCGTTTGCCGAAGTCACTTCCGCCATGCGACGTAGCGCGAAAGCCGTGAACTTCGGCGTCATCTATGGCCAAAGCCCCTTCGGTCTCGCTAAAGGTCTGGGTATTTCTCAAGAAGAAGCCGCCAAGTTCATCGACGGCTACTTCGCGAAGTACCGCGGCATCGCCAAGTTCATGGTCCAAACACTCGACGGTTGCCGCCGCCAAGGCTATGTCTCCACCATTCTCGGCCGTCGCCGCGCCATCCAAGGCGTCCGCCCCACCGACCAACTCACGCTCCTCACCGACCGCCCCAGTCGCCGCCCGCTCACGCTGCCCGAACGTACCGCCGTTAACAGCGTCATCCAAGGCTCCGCCGCCGACCTCATCAAACTCGCGATGCTCGCCATCCACCGCCGGCTCAAAAAAGAAAAATCGTCGGCTCGCATGCTCCTCCAAATCCACGACGAACTCATCTTCGAAGCACCGGAGCAAGAACTCGATAACCTCGGCGAGCTCGTGCGTGAGGAGATGCAAAACGTCCTCCAACTACGCGTGCCGCTAAAGGTCGACGTGAAGACCGGCGTTAATTGGGCCGACTGTGAGAAGTGAAACATGAAAACCATCGGCCTGGTCGGCGGCGTCGCCAGTGGAAAATCGCTTGTCGGCCGCATGCTAGTGGAACTCGGCGCCGGCCTCCTCGACGCCGACCTCGCCGGACATTCTGTCCTAGCCGAAGATTCCGACGTGCGAGAACTTGTTCAGAGCCGCTGGGGCGATAGCATCCTCACGCCAACCGGCGCCATCGACCGCACCGCCATCGCACAGCGAGTTTTCGCTCAAACCGCCGCCGGCGCCGCCGACCGCCAGTTCCTCGAAAGCGTTCTTCACCCACGAATCCGCCAGCGTCTCAACGAACTTTGCAATCAATTTGCCGGCGCCGGAAAACCCGCTGTCGTCCTCGACGCCCCGCTGCTTCTTGAAGCCGGCTGGGGGCCGCTCTGCGACGTCATCCTGTTCGTCGAGGTGCCCCGCGAAAAGCGATTAGAGCGGGCACTTTCTCGCGGTTGGACGGCCGCCGAATTTGCCCGCCGCGAGGCGTCGCAGTGGCCCATCGAGCAAAAACAATCTGCTTCACACGTCGTGCTCGCCAATACCGGCACCGAAGCCGACCTCCGCACCAAAGTCCAACGATTTTGGGAACAACACGTTTCGCCACAGCATACGTCGCCCACCATTTCCCACTAGGTGCGCCGCCTCCGCTACTCGCCGCGAACCGAACGAACGGTCAGCGCATCTCCAACAACAACGAACAACGATTCTTATCGTTGTTGCGGTGAGTGACAGCATTCACCACGTCCTTCACGACTTCTTAACCAGCCGGTTTTGTCAAACTTTCGCCTTCCCAATTCCCCGCGTCGCATGACATAATAGGCAACAGAGAGGCACCTCATGGCTGGCCGTTCGCGCCCGCCCTCCGAGTTCTGCTTGTTTGTTCATCCCACCCCCCCTTCGGCGCCGTCCGCGCGCCACGCTCTTCTCTTCTACGGAGCGCACAATTCATGTCCGAATCAATCAACCGCGATACGCGGCAAAATCGCCCGCGCCCATTGCACCGCCGCGCGCGGCCAGCAGGAACAAATGGCAACGGCGAAGCCAAAATTGACCAGGAACTTCTCGCCGAACTCGATCGCGAAGAGCCCCTGTCACTGGCTGAAGAGTTAGATAAAGCCGCTGAACGTGTCCGCCGCATCGGCGCCGCTATCGCTAAGGACGATGCCCGCGATCGCAATATCCACATCGCCGAGCTGCAGCGAATGAGCATGCCCGAGCTCATTCAAACGGCCGAGGCTGAAAACGTCCCCGAAATCAGCGGCCTCAAGAAGCAAGAGCTCATCTTCCGCGTCCTCAAAGAACGGGTGAAGCTCAAAGGCCTCATGTACGGTGAGGGCACCCTGGAAATCCTCCCTGATGGCTTCGGCTTCCTCCGCAGCCCCGATTATCATTACCTCTCGTGCCCCGACGACATTTACGTGTCGCCCAGCCAGATCCGCCGCTTCGGCCTGCGCAATGGCAACACCGTCGCCGGCACGATTCGCCCGCCCAAGGAAAACGAGCGCTACTTCGCGCTGCTGCGCGTCGAAGCCATCAACGGCGACGACCCGAACCTGCTCTCGAAGAAGATCTTCTTCGATGACCTTCGCCCCGTGCACCCGGACAAGCGAATCGTCCTCGAAACGGTCGGCGACCAGGTCGAAACTCGCGTCGTCGACATGATCGTGCCGATCGGCTTCGGCCAGCGCGGCCTCATCGTGAGCCCGCCCCGCGCCGGCAAAACGATCCTGCTCCAGAAAATGGCCAAGGCCGTTCTCGCGAACTATCCGGAAGCCTACGTCATCATGCTCCTCATCGACGAGCGGCCGGAAGAAGTGACCGATATGGAGCGGCAAATCAAAGGCCCGCACTGCGAGGTCATCAGCTCCACGTTCGATGAAACCTCCGCTCGCCACGTTCAAGTGAGCGAAATGGTCATCGAAAAGGCCAAGCGGATGGTCGAGTACGGCAAAGACGTCGTCATCTTCCTCGACTCGATCACGCGCTTGGCACGTGCCTGGAACGCCGAGTGCCCCCACTCGGGCAAAATCCTCTCCGGCGGCATCGATGCCAACGCCATGCAGCGGCCGAAACGCTTCTTCGGCTCGGCCCGTAAAGTTGAAGACGGCGGCTCGCTCACCATCGTGGCCACCGCCCTCATCGACACCGGCAGCAAGATGGACGAAGTGATCTTCGAAGAGTTCAAAGGCACCGGCAACCAGGAAATCATCCTCGATCGTCGCCTGGTCGACCGCCGCGTCTGGCCGTCGATCGACATCAGCCGCAGCGGCACCCGCCGCGAAGAAATGCTGATGGACCCCGAAGAGCACCGCCGCATTTGCCTCCTCCGCCGTGTGCTCAACGAAATGAACGGCCCCGACGCCATGGACCTCCTCGTCACCCGCCTTCGCAAAACGAAGACCAACGCCGAGTTCCTGATGAGCGTCAAAGAATAAAAAAAGGCCCAGCCATCTCGGCTGGGCCTTCTTTTCTGCAACAATCAACTCGCGTTCACGACGCCTACTTCACCGCCCCAGGCAGCACGCCCGCTTCGCCGGACTCCAGGTCGTACTCCATCGTCACGACGCGAACCTGCTTCTTTTCCACGGCTTCCCGCAACACTTTGCACTGGGCCAACAGCGCCTTCGTCTGCGCCACAGCGTTGTCTGCCGAAATGCGATTCAACGTCACCTGCGAATTGTCAGCATGCAGTTCGTGCACTTCCGCCTCCAAATCCTTCATATGCAATTGAATTGCGGCAAGGTGCTCCGGCAGCGGCTTGCCATCCGCATCGTGCACCGCTTGGATGGCGCCACATTTGTAGTGCCCCATCACCACCACGACCGGCACGTGCAAATGTTCAACTGCGTATTCGATCGACGCGATCACGTCGTCATCCACCACATTGCCCGCATTACGAATTTCAAATAACGTGCCCGGCGCCTGATCAAAGATGAACTCCGGGCTCACCCGACTATCGGCGCAGCACAATACGGCCGCAATCGGGTGCTGCCCCTGATTCAACTCATGCCGCCGCGCGGCATCGTGCGACGTATCTGTCGACTTCGTGCGACTCGACGTGATGAACCGCTGATTACCAGCCTGCAATTCCGCGAGCGCCTCGGCCGGCTCAATGTCGGCTTTTTTCTTGGGCTCGGCACTTGCCGACTGACTGGTTGCACCCCATGCCGTGCCGGCAAACATCGACGCCACTACAACAACCGCACAAACCAAACTCACGTACAGATTCTTTGCGAACATAGGTTGTCCTCCTGACGAAGATTAACTCACGCCGAAGCGCCTTTACCATCCCAGCATCATCAATAGCAGCGCCCGCTGCTGCTCCGCAGCGGGCCCACCGGGAAGATCTGATGTCGCCGATACAACCGCGCCGTGGCACTCCACGCTCGAGCACGTAGTAAGCCCGGACAAAACGAACAGCAGGGTTGACGTACGGCAGACACAACTAGCGATGTTGACAAATTCGCATGGCAAAAACTGCCCACAACACCGCGATCAATCCGCTCGCCGGCTCAGGAACTGCGCCAGGCGTGGGCGTCTGTGGAACCTCGAATACCCGCCCAAAATTCGCCGCCCAATCACTGTACTGCTCGGGCGTCCCGCCGTTGTGCCGCCACCACACAAAGTCTTCCGCGCCGACGCTGCCGTCCTTGGTGAAATCTCCCGGAATGACGTCTGCCACGTAGGCGCGAACTTCGTTCGTCGCATACTGCAAGTACCAAAACAGATTGGCGTCGAGCATCGGCATCGCGACCTGCTCAAACTGGCCAACAACACCGCCCGTCGCCGCGACGAGCGTAAATGAATCGCCCGACTTGAGCGCGGCATCGCCCACCCGGCTCACGTTCAACGCACCCGCCAGTGAAGCCGCACCGGCGACCCGCAGCAGATCGCTCGCCGGGCTCGTTCCACCCGATACATCCATCTTCAACTGCCCACCCGCGAGCTGCTGAAAGTCATCGCCTATTGTGAGCACTGCCAATTCCGGTCCCGGCTCAATCGTGGAGTCGTTCAAAACCAACGGCCCACCGGAGATCGCGCCGGCAAGTTCGCCGCTGCCGGTAATCTTCCCGCCTGTGCGATTACGCAGCCGCGTTGTCCCCAAATCCAGCTTGCCACGTACGTCAATGACACCGCCACCGTCGTTGTATAGCCCAGCCGCCGCCGTCACGTCCATGTTACCGTCAACCAGCATCGTTCCGGTATTAGTAACCCGCGACTGCGAGCTGTTTATGGCAAATGTCCGGTCGACCGGAGCATGAACCAGCCCTGAATTCTCAAAGGATAACACGACGAGCCGGAACGTGAGCCCGGCAGCGTCACCGGTACGCATCGTCCCCTCATTCACAAATATTCCCTTCGTGCTACTTCCCAAGTCTCCGTTCGCCAATAGCGTGTGCTGCGGTCCATTGATCACCGTGCCGCCGGTCATTCCCCCAAAACCTTGCCATTGTCCAGTGCCGTCCAGCCGCAAATAAGGACTGGTGAATTGAAAACCGCCTTTGATGAGTCCGTCGTTTACAATCGTCCCCTGCGCAGTAATCGATGTGGCTTCGATTGTCCCCAGGTTGCGTAGGTCGCTGATCGTACCATTCGAACTCGCGCGGATAACGCCGGTGCCCTCGGTCGATAGAATCCCTCCATTGATCCGCGTAAACATGACCTTGCCGCCATTCGCGGCGTGAATCGTTCCCGGCACTCCGTCTTCCGAGTTCACGACCGTTACATTCAGCGATACCGGGAGATTCAACGTCCCTCCTGGTCCGGCTTCCAATCGGCCGCGGTTAACCAGTTGGGGCTCCGATGCAAAAGAAATGGTGCCATCCGCGCGCACGGTGCCACGATTCGTAAACCGAGTCGCCGTGCTACAAGAACTGCAACCGCCAGAAATAGCCCCAGAACCGCGAATGAGATTGTCTCCGTTAACAAACGAAGCGCCGGTAGTCAGCGTAACTATGTTGCCGCTCTCGCCAATTAGCTCACCACCGCCGAGCAGCTCGGCATTCGTGGCAACTGCAAACTTGCCCGTCAGCACGCCGTTGTTGTAGTTCTTGTCTTGGAATGTAATCGTCGACAGCGCGGCAGCCGCGGTTTGAAAGCGAATATTCCCTTTGAGCGTCAGATTGTCGAATACGACCGTCCCGTCAGCCTGAAACTTGCCTTGCGTGCCGGAACCGCCTTCGGCCGGATGCAGTAGGCCGCCGACAATTCGGATGTTCGCCAGTGCGACCGTAGAGTTCTCCCCGGCCAAGATCTCGCCCGCCACGCCGTCCTCGGAATTCTGCATGACACCAATCGACGTGCCGCTGGCGTAGCCCAAACGCAGCTTTCCGCCGTTGATCGCCTTCATCACTCCTGTGTTGATGAACCCGTCCGGGCTAAACCCGTTGTAGAACACGAGTTCGCCGGGCAAGGCGGAGTCTGCCTGAACGACGCTGCGATTCGTAAACCCGCCCCATGAGACTAACAGCTCCCCGCTGCCGCGGATGATGTTGTCGACATTGGTGACACGGTTCCCAGTCGGCACATCGCTGACTCCACGATATGCTCCGAATAACGCCTGCGACGACCCCGTGAGATTCACTGTCCCGCCACCCGTCAACATCACATCCCCGGATATGCCGTTATGCCAGTTTGGGTCGAATCGATCGGCGCCGGGCGACATCTCACCGGTATTGCGAACGAACCCCGTAAACGTCGCCCCGCTGAACGGCAATTTGCCTTCCAGAGTCACATCTTTAAGCTGAGCGTTGAATTGAAATGCCGGCGCAGCAGTGAGCGGGTCCACGTCATCGATTGCTGCTATTACTGAATCCTCAACATAAGTCGTCGCGTTTCCGCTACCGATGACGACGGTCGACCCCGGGTAGGCTTCGATGCGTCCGCCCAGAATGCTGAAGCTGGTGAAACTTGTATTCTGCGTTTCGATCTGCAATTTGCCGCCACCGTTGGCCACCAGCCGTCCGCGATTCTCGAAATTCGAGTTGGCAGGAGTCTGCAATAATAAGGTGCTCCCGGGAACATCAGCCCGAACGATACCATTGTTGTAGCTTGTCGAGCCACTGCCCAATGTCAGGCGACCGCCACCGTGAATCAGCCCTGCGTTAAAGAGCGATGTCACATTAGCTACCGCGTTGGCACCCCCGAGCCGAAAGTCGCCGCCAACGTTCAGCAACACCCAGCCATTTAATTGGGCGTTGCTCCCTTCTAGGCTCACCGCGCCGTCAACGAAGAACGAACCATTAAAAATAGAGCCGATGACGGCAAGGGAATCACCAGGATCGATCGCTACGGCCACGCCGTTGACAAACGCCCGCGATT
>JAXMBH010000051.1:0-22444 GCA_046349975.1 Pirellulales bacterium | reverse complement strand
TCCGCAATAACAATGTTTCCAATTCCTTGATCCCGCGGTTATCGATAGTCAGGTACACGCTGAAGTGATCCCAACTATCCTTGTGCCGATCTCGCAAGTGCCGATGCAACCGCGCCCGCAGATTGCTCGCCAGCCCCACATATTGCAGCTTCCCCTTTCGATACAATGCGTAAATCCCATGTCTCCCACGAATGTATTGCCGAATGATGTCTTGATACCGCTCCAGCGCTTCGCGCGAAATGTACTCCAGATGCTGACAAACTAGCTGCGTCCGCTTCTTCATCTTCTCACTCGCTGAACCGGCCAGGTAACCCGGACGATTATACCTGCATTCACCGATCGCTGGTTGCTCTAGGGGGGCACAAAAGGTGCCTGTCACGAACGGCACTTAAACCATTGTAGTCACTGTTTACCATCTCGCGGATTGTTTTTCTGATTGAATGACCATTGCGCCCTGTCGGTCGGGCGTTAGTTTTTCGTCGTGAGCGACAATCGCGACGAACTTTGCTGGCTGCGGGCTGCGAATACGATGCTGCCAGCGCAGGTCGAAGGCTTGCAGTATGAGCTGCGTCAGCGTGAACTGCGTGTGGTGGAGAAGGACCGCTATATTGCGCAATTGCAACACCGCATAGTGGCATAAAAGGTGTGGCATCAAAGGTGTCAGGAACCAAATCACAGATTACTGGCGATTATGTGGGGCAATGGGAGAATTGAAGGCAGACGGAACTTAATTCACGGCGAATAGGGTTCCCGTTGTTCTTGCTTCCATCGCATGCTCGACAACGTAGCATCGCGACTCACCCTTCGGCGGGTCATGCGACAAACTGCGCAACCAAACGCGCGTGCCGCCCGCGTCTTTCCACGCGGCGTGAGTGTCGAACTTGACGAAGCAGAGCCCGCGCCAGCTATAACTACGGTTAGAAGCAATGGAGAATACTCACTATGGCTTGCATTCATTGCGTTCGTGTCAATCGGCAGCCACCTTTATTTAACTCGTGTCTAATGCGACTCGTCGTCTCGTGCTTATGCATTTCCTGGAGCGCGGGAACCTATGTGTGGGCAGTTCCGGTCGCGTTGCATTTCGATGCAATCATCCACACCGTTCCCAACGGCATTCCATTTGCTTCGGGACTCGATTTTGGCGTAGGGGAGCCTGTTTCCGGAGACTTCATCTTTGACCCCACGCCCGGGATCGGAGGAATGAACCTTGATTCAACTCAGCCGCACTTATTTCGCCTGCGGATTGGCGGTAAGGCGTTGTCCGTCTCCAGCTTTGAAATCCTTTCAGTCAATAACGCAGCGTTAGAAGACGTGCCTGGTATATCGACAATTGATTCCTTGGTTCTCGGAGCGTCTGGGTTGACACCTTTAGATTTAGGAATCGATATCGATTCACAATCATCAGGATTTCGACTCACGCTGTTTGGTCCGGCGAGCACATATGGTTCGGCACAGATACCCAGCGATCTTTCCGTGTGGAATTCGTTCAACATTTGGAAGGATTTGAACGTGAGTCTTCGCAATGGAAATGGCGGCGCAATCGGCCTTCAGGCCACTATCCATTCCTTCCAACGTGTGCCCGAGCCAACAATATTTGGCGTTGCAATTAATGCTTTCGCAATTCTGTTTTTGACCACTATGGATGGACGCGGCCGAGGACGAATTAAAGGGGACGCGAATTAATTCACAACGAATATAGTTGCCATTGCCCTTATTTCCATTGCATGCTCGACAAAGTGGCGAGCGCGACTCAATGTTCGGCCGTTTTGCGACAAAGTGCGCGACCAAACGCGGGTGCTGACCGCGTCTTTCCACGCAGTGGCAAATAACAAGCTTGACGGAGGTATGACGGAAAGTTGTGTTCTATGAGCTGAGAAAAAGGCGGCGTATCCTGCTGGTGATTTAGGTTTTTATTTCACTAGCGGCCCGACGAGGGCAACGGAGGATACGCCATGCGACAGGTTACGACAGAGGAACTTTCGGGTCCAGCCACGGCGGTGGATGCCGAGGTATTGGAGTTTCGATCTCAATTCGGTCAGATGAGTCCCTTGGACGAGTTGGTGCGGCACGGGGCGCAACAGATGTTGCAGACGGCCATTGAAGCGGAAGTCGATGAGTTCCTGTCCGTGCATGCCGAGCGGCGTGATGCGCGGGGCAATCGCCTGGTGGTCCGCAACGGCTACCAGCCAGCGCGAGAGATTCTCACCGGGGCCGGCCGGCTGGCGGTCGCGCAGCCGCGTGTTCGAGACAACTCACGAGAGAAGGAGAGCCGCGTCCGATTCTCCTCCAAGGTTCTTCCGCCGTATCTCCGCCGCAGCAAGTCGATCGACGAGCTGATTCCTTGGCTTTACTTGAAAGGCATCTCAACGGGCGACTTCGCCGAAGCCTTGCAAGCGCTCGTGGGCGAAGATGCTCCGGCGCTTTCGCCGAACGTTGTCGTGCGACTCTCCGGACAGTGGAGCCAGGAATACGACGAGTGGAGTCGCCGCGACCTCTCCGAAAAACAGTACGTGTACGTCTGGGCGGATGGCATTCACGTGAACGTTCGCCTGGAAAACGAGGCCAATCAGCGGCAGTGTCTGCTCGTTTTGATGGGCGCCACGGCGGATGGACTCAAGGAACTCATTGCCGTCGTCGATGGCTACCGGGAAAGTGAACAGAGTTGGTACGAGCTCCTCTTGGACCTCAAGAGCCGTGGACTTGCGCTCGCTCCCAAGTTGGCCATCGGCGATGGGGCGCTGGGCTTCTGGGCCGCGCTGCGGAAGGTCTTTGGTGAAACTCGGGAGCAACGCTGCTGGTTGCATAAGACGGGGAATGTGCTGAACAACATGCCCAAGAGCGTGCAGCCGCGGGCCAAGGCTCTCATCCACGAGATCTGGATGGCCGAGAACCGCGCCGACGCCGTAAAGGCTTTCGATGGGTTCCTGGAAAAGTATCGAGCCAAGTACCCAGCGGCCTGCGAATGTCTGGAGAAGGATCGCGATGTGCTGCTGACGTTCTACGACTTCCCCGCGGAACACTGGAAGCACCTACGAACCACCAATCCTATCGAGAGCACGTTCGCCACGATTCGCTTACGTCATCGCCGAACCAAAGGCAGCGGCAGCCGGAGGGCCAGCCTGGCCATGATGTTCAAGCTCGCTCAGGCTGCTCAGAAAAGATGGCGACGACTCAATGGACACACGCACATCGCGCATCTCATCGAAGGCAAAACGTTCATCGACGGTATTATGCAGGACGCCGCCTAAAATCTCAGAACACAACTATCGACAATACCTCAGCTTGACGAACCAGCCGCACCAACGCCTATAACGAATAACTGACAGGTCACCTGTAGCGAATCTCGGAAGGACCAGTTATGAATCGCGTCGCTCGCACTTATGCGCTTGCGTGGCTTGCTCAGCCGTTATGGTGGCTTCCTCTGCGATTGTTAATCATTCTCGCCATAGACGTTTTCGGCGTTATCTGCTTTGCAGAAGCGGCGCCGGCGACGTTTCGGTTTGATGCCACGATTACGGAAACGTTTGTGCGTAATTCGATTGACTTGCCGTTCGCGTACCAAGTTGGCGACCGGATCTCCGGGACATTGACATTTGATCCTGCTACCTCAGCACCAATCACCCCCAATGCAGTCGAGGCGGTTCAAACCCTAGGTTTAACTTTCGACATTGCAGGCGTCTGGGTAGGAACGTCAACCTATGGTATCCGCGCGGTGGACGAGAACATCGTCACCGATGGTGTATTGCAAGGTCCCGTTGACACCATGACCATTGGTTGTTCGACAGCTTCATCTCCTCAACCATGCACGCCTGCGCTGGTTTCGCTGCCAAGTGCAGTTCCGTTTAGCATCGAAACACGGTTAAACCTGATCGGCGCGAATTCGATTTTTGCCACTGCGCAGGTTAGCGATGATCCGGCAGTGTGGAATTCATTCTTGTTCGAAAGAACCTTTGGTTTAGCATTTCGAACCCAGAACGCCGGTTTTGCTTCAATGTCGGGAACGTTAGGCGATTTCTCCTCGGTGCCAGAACCCAGGACGTTCGCCTTAGTTGGCTCAGTGATTCTCTGGGCAGAAACGCTGGTCACGAGACGACGCCGTTTAAAGGAAGGCGAATTAAAGGGGACGCGAATTAATTCACAAGGAATATAGTTGCCATTGCCCTTATTTCCATTGCGTGCTCGACAAAGTGGCGAGCGCGACTCAACGTTCACAATATTGGGCAAGATGTTCTTGATGGCGACTTCCATCACTTTCAATCGGGCGGCTACAACCGTCTCACGACGCTTCACGCAGCCTTTACGGCGATCGGCGATTATCATGCTGATTCGGTTGATTACGTCGTGACGGGAATCGCAGATACGTTCAACAGCGCAAACGATAACAAGGTCTTGTCACTTCGCGACGCGGTGTACGCGGCCAACACCGCGGTTGCAGACACGCACGATATTTGGTTGCCAGCCTGGAACTTCAAGCTCACGATCCAGCGCACCGCATTGGCCAACCAGGTCGAAATGAGCGTCGCACAAGGCGACCTGGATATCGAGCAGCCATTGATCGTGCTCGGCATCAATAACGGCATCGCAAAAACCACCGTGGCCTGGCGGGCCGGCGCGCCGAATGACGCGGTATTCGACTTACTCGGCGATTATGACGGCGACGGCGTTACGTCGCCCGATTCGAACCCCGGGAATGTGGATTCCGCCGACTACGCGACGTGGCGATACTACGATACCCGCCCCGCGCTCAACGACTTTCGCGCCGACGGCAATGACGATGGGGATGTCAATCAGGCGGATTACGACGTCTGGCGTTCTCATTACGGAAATTCGCTGCGACTCGACAACGTTGTCGTGTAATTCCTTCTGGTGGGGTTCGTCGGCTGCTTAAACTTGGCCTGCCGAATAACCCGGCCGGGCCCCCCGCCCGCGGCTGGATTGGCCGAATCTATGCCAACGTTTGGCCTTGAACGCCAGCTGGCCACCCGCCACAATAAGTGGTTTCCCAATCGCCGGCAGCCATCGGATATTCCCCGCCGGCCAGAGAGATTTTTACTCGGTTGTCACTGCCATGTCCGACGTTTTGAAGGTCGAACCTCGCCAATCTTTCGGTAAACGCAACAACGAACGGCTCCGCCGCTCCGGCCGTTGCCCCGCCATCCTGTACGGTCACGGCGAAGAACCCGTGAGCCTCACGCTCGCCGCCGATCAGCTGCAGGCCTCGCTCCGCCACGGCGCAAAGGTCGTCGATCTCGACGGCGCCGCCAGCGGCAAGGCCCTGCTTCAAGACATTCAGTGGGACACCTTCTTCCACACCGTGCTCCACGTCGACCTGCTCCGCGTGCACGCCGGTGAAAAAGTCACCGTCGAAGTGCCCATCGAGCTCCGCGGCGAAGCAGCCGGCGTGCGCGAAGGCGGCATCATCGAACAACACATCCACTCGGTCGAAATCGAGGTCGCCCTCGATGTCATCCCCGAGAAGCTCCATATCAGCATCAAGAACCTCGGCATCGACGGCCACCTCACGCTCAAAGACATCAGCGACCTGCCGCCAGGCGCCACGATCGTCGGCGATGAGGATGCCGTGGTCGTGCACTGCGTGCTGCCCTCGGCCGAGGAAGAAGTCGAAGCCGGCGAAGAAGGCGCCGCCGCCGAACCCGAAGTCATCAGCAAGGGCAAGGCCGACGAGGAAGAAGAAGCAGCCGAAGAATAAGTTCGCAGCGAGTAGTTCTGAGCAGCGGGTTTGGCCTCTTACTCCTTGCTCGACGCTCCGAGCTCCCCGCTCTTATGAAGTTAATCGTCGGCCTGGGAAACATTGGGAGGAAATACGAACAAACGCGGCACAACGTCGGCTTCAATGTGCTCGACCTCGTGGCCAAACGCAATGGCGCGAGCTCACCGAAGCAGAAGTTCGACGGCAACACGATGGATGTCACGATCGGCAGCGAACGTGCCTTGCTATTGTGGCCGCACACGTTAATGAACTTGAGCGGACAAAGCGTGCAGGCAGCCATGGCCTTTTACCAGCTGCCGCTCACCGATCTGCTCGTAGTTTGTGACGACTTTAACCTGCCGCTCGGCAAGCTGCGGATTCGCATCCAAGGCTCCGCCGGCGGGCAAAAAGGTTTGGCAGATATCATCAAGCGGCTGGGCTCGGAAGAATTCAGCCGCTTGCGACTCGGCATTGGCCCCGTGCCCGATGCCTGGGACGCAGCTGATTTTGTGCTCGGGCGGTTCGGACCTTCCGACCGCGCGATCATCGACGAAGCCATCGACCGCGCCGCCGAGGCCGTCGAACACTGGGTGTCGCAAGGCACCGCGGCCGCAATGAATAAATACAATTAGGGCTGTCAGCTATCGGCTGTCAGCTTTCAGCCAGAGCGGGCATTCTGGCCGAGAGCCGAGAGCCGAGAGCCGACGGCTAATAACAAGGAGCACTCACTTGTCAGTCCAAACCAACGTTTACGAAGCGATGGTGATTTTCGATTCCAATCGCTACGCCCGCGAACGCGCCGGCCTGGCGGCCGAAGTCGAAAAGATGATTCAAGCCGAGCAGGGCGAAGTCCTCGTGAGCCGCCTCTGGGAAGAACGCCGCTTGGCGTACCCGATCAACGGCCAGCGCAAAGGCGCCTACTGGCTGTTCTACTTCCGCGGCCCGAGCTCGATGCTCACCGCGCTGAACCGCCAGTGGGAAATCCACGAAGGCATCCTCCGCCACCTCGTGCTGAAGATCCATCCGCACATCGTGGAAGCCGTGCTCGAACACGCCAAAGCCGGCCCAACCGCCGCCCCCGCGCCAGCCGCCCCGGCGGAGAAAGGTCGCGACATCGCGATCGAAGTCCCCGAATACGAGGCGTAGCGTTCACATTCGCCCTCCGGTCGCAGATTTGCCGTGGCAACGAGAGGCTAGTGTGAGGGTTCCTCGCCCTTCGATCGCATCGACAACATATCCACACCACTCACGGATTGACTCACAAATTGCCGCTGATTCCTGCATATTTTTTCCATTCACTTCGAAATATTGCGTTTCCCGATCCAATTTGTTACCTTCGAAGCTCTGGAACAAGTGTTCAGTAACCGCAACCGAACCACGCACTGCCAATCACGCCCGGTTAGCCTCGGCGCGTGAGCGGAACGCGTTCGCCGCCACTTAGAGTACCACCATGGCAAGCTTCAACCGCGTCATCCTGGTTGGCAATTTGACCCGCGATCCCGAGCTACGCTATATCCCCAGCGGCATGGCCGTCTCCGATGTCACGCTCGCCGTGAACGACCGCATTAAGCGCGGCGACCAATGGGTCGACGAAGCCACGTTCGTCGATATCACCCTCTGGGGTCGCACGGCCGAAATCGCCAACGAATACCTCAGCAAAGGTTCGCCCGTGTTGATCGAAGGCCGCCTCAAGCTCGATCGCTGGGAGAAAGACGGCCAAAAGCACTCCAAACTCCGTGTCACCTGCGAGCGGATGCAAATGCTCGGCTCGCGCGATGGTGGCGGCGGTGGCGGAAACCGTGGCGGCGGCGCTCGTCGCGGCGGCGCCAGCAATACGGGCGGCGACTCCGCCCCCTCCTACGACGACGACCAATACATGCCCGCCGGCGGCCCCCCGCCGAGCGACGACATCCCATTCTAGAAGAGAAACCAATCGATGCTCGATGCCGGATGCTCGATAAGTCTCCGGCGATTACGATCGAACATCCAGCATCGAGTATCCAGCATCCAGAACCATGAAATCCAAAGCCAAAATCCGCCGCACGCCTGTCACTCCCTTTAAGCCGTTGCCCAAGGGCCAGCGCGGCGGCGTCGAGCTGCTGCTCATCCATTCGGTCGAGCACGTCGGCAAGCAAGGTCAGGTCGTCGAAGTGAAGCCCGGCTACGCCTACAATTTCCTCCTGCCGCAAGGGCTCGCCACGCTCGCCAGCGACCACCACAAGCGGATGGTAGAAAAGCACAAGGCGAAGCTGCAGCAAATCGAGCTCGCCCGGCAGGCCGAACTTCGCAAGCAGGCTGCCGAACTTGCCAAGCAGAGCATCACAATCGAAGCCAACGCCACCGAAGATGGCCATCTCTACGGCAGCGTCGGCGCACCCGATATCGTGGCCGCCCTCAAGAATAACGACATCCATCTCTCGGCCGACCAGATCCGCCTCGAAGGCCCGCTTAAGGAACTGGGCCTCTACACGGTAAAGGTCCGCTACTCGGGCGAAGTCGAAGGCGAACTCAAGGTCTGGGTGGTCCCCACCGTCTCCGCCGAACAATAAATAGCCCAGCCCTCCGGGCTGGCTGCCATATAGCCCAGCCCTCTGGGCTGGCGAAAATAGTAGCGGGGGAGAGTGGGAGACGGGGAGAGAGGGAGAACGCGCACCAGATTGTTGCCGTGAAATCTCCCCCTCTGCCTTTCTCCCACCCTCCCCCTCTCGCATTCACAGACGGATCGACCCATGGCCACGGTAGAACGAAAGCCGCGCGGCGACTCGCCCCCCAAGCTTGCCGATCTCTTCGATCGCCAGCCTCCTCGCAGCCTTGAAGCCGAACGCGCCGTCATCGGCAGCCTGTTGCTCCTCCCTGAAGCGTGCGACGAAGTCGCTCTCCTCGTCCGCCCCGAAGATTTTCACGACCCGGCCAATCGCGACATCTTCACCCACATGCTGGCCCTCCACGAGAGCGGCAAGCAAATCGACCCAACGCTGCTGAGCCAGCTCCTCAAAGATGCCGGCCAATACGAATCGGTCGGCGGCGCGGCCTTCCTGCTTGAGCTTTCGCAAGAAGTCGCCACTGCGGCCCACGCTGAATACTACGCCCGCATCGTGCGCGATAAAGCCGTCCTCCGCTCGCTCATCCACGCGAGCACCGATATCATTCACGATGCCTACGAAACCGGCGTCGATGCCCGCGAAATGCTGGCGAAGGCCGAAGAACGCGTCTTCCGCATCCTCGATACCAAAGGCGACACCCAGGCCAAAAACATTCGCGACATCATCCTCGGCTGCTTCGCCCGCCTCGATACCCGCATGCAACACAAGCACGGCTTCGGCGGCATCGAAACCGGCTTCTTCGAATACGACGACAAAACCGGTGGCCTGCAGAACAGCGAGCTCACGATCCTGGCCGCGCGGCCCAGCATGGGCAAAACCGCGCTTGCCCTCAACATCGTCGAGCATGTCGCGGTCGACCTGCAAAAGCCCACCCTCGTGATCAGCCTCGAAATGGCCGCACTTGAACTCGGCGATCGCTTGCTGTGTGCCCGCGCGCACGTCAACGGTCTCAAAATGCGCAACGGCAATATCTCAGAAGACGATCATTACCGCCTGCAGAAAGCCGCTGGCGAACTGCACGCCTCGCCGCTCTTCATCGACGATTCGCCGACCCGCAACATGACCGAAATCGCCGCGATCGCCCGCCGTCTCAAACGGCAAGATAGCCTCGACCTCGTGGTGATCGACTACCTGCAGCTGATCGAACCCGACAACCCCCGCGATCCGCGCCAGGAACAAGTCTCCAAAATCTCGCGTCGCCTCAAAGGCCTGGCTCGCGAACTGAGCGTTCCCGTTCTCTGCCTCGCTCAGGTCAACCGTCAGGTCGAAGCCTCGCGCGACAACCGGCCGCAGCTCAGTCACCTGCGCGAGTCAGGTGCGATCGAGCAAGACGCCGATGTCGTCGCCTTCATCCACCGCGAAGAGTACTACCAAACCAACGAGGAAGACCGCGAGCAGTTCAAAGGCCAAGCCGACTTGTTGATCCGCAAGCAGCGCAACGGCCCCACGGGCGACATCAAGCTCACGTGGCTCAACGATTTCGGCCGCTTCGAAAACTACCAGCAGCCCGAATACGACGAATTCGCCGACTTCGGCCCCGACTCGCTGTAGGGTTGGCACAGCCCGCCATCCGCGGCCCCATCCGTAGCTGAATTCGCAAGAATTCAGTCACCCCATTGCCGCCAAACTTCGTAGAGTGGGCACGCCCACCAAGAAGCCATTGCCCTCGTCGCTCACGCCTGCAACGATCGGCATTCTTCTACGCCGTAGGCGTTAAACTCCAAAGCCCAGGGCTCGGCCGCCCCGGCGGCCGAACCCCGGGTACTCGATCATACACACCGTTTACGCTGAAAGCGTTAAACCCGACGCGCCGCAGGTTTAACGCTTTCCGCATATCATCGTCGTTTGGCAACCTTAACCCAGCGTGCGCTCGCCGAGCCGAGCGACGCTGAGCTATGGAGTTCAACGCCTGCGGCGTAGTCAACACGCAGGCAATTGTGAGAATTCAATCGCCATCGTCTTAAATCTCTGCAATCGCGCACGGCGCCCCACCACCCGCGCTGCTATCACGCCCCGCCAACCTGCCTTGCAGCACACCGGCAATTCGGCTATTTCTACGCGGCTTTTGCGCATCGCGCCGCGAGCGGGCGGGTCGGTTCCGCACGCGTAAACAGCGGCTGTGTGCCGAAAGTCAAACCTTTTCCCGCGCTCTTCAGGGGCGATGCGTCTCCCGCGACCAGCAGCCTCCACTTACACCGGAACTTTCACCTTGTCCCAGCGCAAGTCGCACACGTTTGCCTTGCTCACTCGCGCGGCCGTCCTCGCCGCGCTGGTGATTGCGCCGCTGCAAGTGTGCGCTCAAATGGGCGGCGGCATGGGCGATTTCCCAACTTCGCCCAATACAATCTTCGGCAAGAAAAAAGATAACCGCGATACCTCCGGCCCGTCGCTCTCCGCGACCGATGAACCTGTCGCCGACATCCGCATCATCGGCAACACGACCATCCCCACATCCCAAATTCTCAATCAACTGCAAACGCGCATCGGCCGGCCGTTCGACCCCGCCCTCGTGCAGAAAGACGTCCGCAAGCTCGCCGCTCGCGGCTGGTTCGTCGACGTGCAGCCCTCCTACGAACAAGCGCCCACCGGCGGCCGCATCGTCATCTTCAAAGTCGTCGAACGGCCGATCGTTCGCTACGTCGAGTACCTCGGCAACTACGAAATCCGCACCAAGAAACTTGCCAAGGAAACCGACCTCAAAGTCGGCGGCCCAGTCGATCCGTACGCCGTCCAGGAAGCCAAGCGCAAGATCATCGATCTCTACCACCGCAGCGGCTACAACAACGTCCAAGTCAGCATTCTCGAGGGCGACAAAACCAGCGACCACGGCATCGTGTTCGTCATCAACGAAGGCACGATGCAGAAAATCTGGAAGATCGAATTCGTCGGCAACGAATTCGTGAGCGAAAGCCGACTCAAGACGCGCATCGACTCCAAGCCGCCGCTCATGATGATGTTCAAAGGCTACGTCGACCGCGAGCAGATCGAATCCGACGTCAACAAGCTCACCAGCTACTACCGCCAGTTCGGCTACTTCGACGCCAAAGTCGGCCGCGAGCTGGTGTTCGACGACAAAAACAAGTGGGTCACGCTGCGGTTCGTCATTCACGAAGGCCGCCGCTACCAGGTCGAAAGCGTCGCCTTCATCGGCAACAAGCTGTTCTCGAGCGACTCGCTCCGCGGCGGCGTTGAACTCAAAGACGACCCCACGCCCAGCCCGAACATTTTCGTCCGCACGTATCATCGCCTGTTCCCGCTGCCTCCCGGCCCGCAGCCGTTCGAGCAAGACGTGATGAACTCCGACGTCGCCTGGCTCAAAGATCTCTACGGCAGCCAGGGCTACATCTTCGCCGACGTAAAAGCCGAGCCGGTCTTCCTGGAAGAGCCCGGCAAACTGAAGCTCATGTATCACATCGACGAAGGCAAGCGCTGGCGCGTCGGCAACGTGTACGTGCACATCAACGGCGAGAATCCGCACACCAAGATTCAAACCGCCCTCAATCGTCTCTCGATCAAGTCGGGCCAAATCGCCGACATTCGCGAAGTCCGCGCAAGCGAACGCCGCCTCCAAGCCAGCGGCCTGTTCCTCACTGACCCCGTGCACAACGTGTCGCCGAAGATCACCTTCCACATTCCCGAATTGAAAGACACCGAGGTCGCCAAACGCGACACTGGTTTCCGCGGCCAAAGTCCCGACGGCGCTTCGCACACGCCCCGCATTGAACTGCTCCCCGCGCCCGATCTTCCGATCGTCAACAATCCGCAGCCGCAGGGTGCGCCGCTGATCGCGCCGCCGCCGGGCTCGAGCGGCGTCTACGGCTTTCCGTCTTCCGACCCGCGTGCAGCGGAAATCGGTCAGTTCATGAACGATTCGATCCGCGCCGCTGCGGAAGCTAACGCCTCCGCGCCGCCTGCCACGGCCACGCCATTCCAAACCTTCAAACTGCCCGCGGCGGCCGATGCCGGTGCCGCCGACGATACGGTCGCCATGCACATCTACATCGACACGGAGGCGCCCAAACCTGCCGACGGCGAGCAGAGTGTCTACGCCACGCAAGGCAGCGATACGCCCGTTCCGCAGTCGCAGCAGCCGATGGCGCCTGCAGCACAACCTGCCAACAGCGCTACTCCGCAGCCGTACGAAGTTCGACGCCAACCCTACGACGACAACACCTCGCCCACCGCCGTACAAGCATCAACCCTGCAATGGGGCAGCCGCCCGACGTACCCCAGCACTTCGGCCACACAATATCCGAATGCACCCGCCGCACGCACAGCGACACCGAACGCGACCACCGCCTATAAGCAACCAGCCGCCAACACCGCTTACAGCGCGAACAACGCGACTGCAGCAGCAGCAACATCTGCCAGCCCCTACAACGGCCTCGTCATCCGCACTCAAAGCCCGTACCAACCCGCGACTCAACCGGCCGCCTCAGCCGCGCCGACTCAACAATACACATCGCCAATGTACGGCGGCCAAACCGTCGGCGCGACGGGTCCTGAGTCCGCCCCGCCCGGCGCGAATCGCTACGCCGTGCAGCAAGCCGCCATCACCGAACCGCAATTGCCTCCGAACACCGCGACCGCTCCGGCCCCGGGACCGGCTTTCGCGCCGCCCCCCATGGCCACTCAACCCGGCACGGTCGAACCGCTGCCGACGCCGCCACAATACACACCAGCCCCTGGCACCATCCCTCAATACGCGCCCGCGCCGCAGTACGCTCCGGCACCCCAAGCCGCTCCGGGCTACGGCGCTCCGCCCGCATATTGTCCGCCCGGCACGGCACCCGCCGTCGTCGTCCCCGATCCGAACATCACGCCCGTTCCGCCGCTGCACACCAACCCGCAGCCGCTTCCGAGCACGCCGCAGGATCCGTTCACGCAACCACTCACCGATCTCGACCCCGCCGTCGACATGGACGTCGTACTGAGCGAAAACCAAACCGGTCGCCTCATGCTCGGCGTCGCCGTGAACTCGGATGCCGGCCTCGTCGGCCAGATCCTCCTCGACGAACAAAACTTCGACTGGACACGCTACCCCGACAGCTGGGAAAGCTTCGTCAGCGGCCGGGCTTGGCGCGGCGGCGGCCAACGGTTCCGCCTCGAAGCCGCTCCTGGCACTCAGGTGCAGCGCTACCTGGCCAGCTTCACGCAACCCAACGTGTGGGACAGCGATGTCAGCCTCGGCCTCAGCGGCTCGTACTTCACCCGCCGCTATCAAGACTGGGACGAACAGCGCACCGGCGGTCGCGTGTCGTTCGGCTATCAGTGGGTCGAAAACGATCTCTCGGCCGCCGTCGCCTACCGTGGCGAAGACGTGAAAATCAGCAACGTTCCCGCTGATCCCGCTCAAACAATCCCCGAACTCACCGAAGTCCGCGGCGACAATGCCATCCACGGCTTTAAGTTCTCCGTCGCCAACGACACTCGCGACAGCGCGTTCCTTGCCACCGAAGGTCACTTCTTCCAGGTCGAAGTCGAGCAAGTCGTCGGCAGCTTCCAATACCCGCGGGCCGTCATCGACGGCCGCCAGTACTTCCTCCTCAACGAACGCCCGGACCACTCCGGCCGCCATGTGCTGACCGCCTCCTCGCGTGTGGGTTTCACCGGCAAAGACACGCCGATCTTCGAGAACTTCTTCGCCGGCGGTTTCTCCAGCCTCCGCGGCTTCGAGTTCCGCGGCGCTTCGCCGACCGTCGAGTTTCCAGCGAATAGCAACAACTTCATCCAGGTCGGTGGCGAGTTCGAGTGGATCAACACGCTCGAATATCTGTTCCCCCTCACCGCCGACGACATGATCCACGGCGTGGCTTTCGTCGACTTCGGTACGGTCGAACGAAACGTGTCGCTGCACTCCGAAAACTTCCGCGTCGCGCCCGGCTTGGGTCTCCGCATTACCGTGCCGGCCATGGGCCCGGCCCCGATCGCTCTCGACTTCGCCTTCCCCGTCGCCGAAGCCGAAGGCGACGAAAAGCAAGTCTTCAGCTTCAACATCGGTCTGCAACGCTAACCGTTGCGCGCGGGCGCAAGGTGGGCGCCGCCTACCATCCCCAAGAATTGCCAGGAGCAGCCCAGCTCGCGGCGCTCGGCGCTCTAATACCCATATCGATACGCCGTCCGCACGCAATCGCCGTAATAGCCGGTGTGCCAAATGACGCGCGGATAATTCCGTTCCGCGCCAAAGTATCCCCAGCGGTAGCTGTTCACGGGGAACCCGTAGCCGTACCAGCCGCCCGAGCGCGCGTAGCCCGCCGGCGGACCGACTTCTTGCAGCCGCGGCTGCTGCGCCTGCTGCCGATAGTTGAACGAATGCTCCAGCAACCCGCCCGATCGCACTGCCTGCGGCCCACTGCCGTTTACGGGCGGTTGCCGGTCCGATTCCCACGGCGTCGCCGACGATGGAGCATCGCGAATTGCCGGCGCAGCTTCGTCCTCCGCAAACCCGACGCTGCACGTGGCCATCATCACAGCCGTTGCCACGCCCCAGATTGCAATACCCACTACATCGCGCATCGCGACAACTGAGTTGAATCCGTTCATCATTGCCCCCGCGCAACACTCGCCGTGCGTTGCTTACTCAGTTCTACTTCACCGGCGCTGGCAGGCTCTCGCCGGCAGTTGGCTGAGACTCGCTGCTCGCACCACTCGCGCTCACATCCGCAGCTCTCCGCGCACTCTCGGCCGCAACTCCATTCGCCCCGCTCCCATTATCCATCCACTCATAGCCTTGTGGCAGCCCAGCTTCCGCCCCCCAGGCCCCAGCCCCAGGTCCCCAGCCCCCGTTGACCACCTGCGGTGTCCCAAACGGCACGCCATACAGGTTGCCGAAGTACGGCGCGTAACTGCCGCCCCAGCGCATCTTGTAGTAGTCCAAATGATACGGGTACGGCCGCTGGAACCAACCGCTCGAAATCTGCGGCATCATCCCCGACCGACCATTGCCATATCCTCGCCAGTCGCCGCTCCTGCGTCGCCAGTCCCCCGGGTGCCGTTGATACACGGGCCACTGGTTGCGACCGCCGTGTCCACCGCCCGCAGGCCCAGGCGACTCGCCGTGTGGCCCGCCACCTCCACTCGGTCCACCATTTGATCCGCCGCCGCTGCCGGGCGGAACTTGCGGCGGCTGCCCATATGCGAGCACAAATGCCAGCAACACAGCCCCTACGGCACCGCCGCCAACAACCACCAGCTGCGAACGATCGCGGATCACGCCACTATCCCCCCTGTTTTCGACCAGATCGCCAGCGCGCCTTTGCGCAAACCTAGCATGCTGCCAACAACCGAGCGCCATCACTGCTACCAAAAATAGCTAGTGCCGCATACTGCTATTGTCGCCAGCACGCGCTGCTGCCTTCATGCTAGCCAGCCCACCCACGGCCCACCACGCGATTCGGGCCATTCCGCGCCCGCCCGCCGCGCCCTTTTCGCCTACGGTCTCCTAGAACTGGAACAACCACTACAAAGAGACGCGAGATCCACCCGCCGAACGCCACGCCGGCAGCGACAATTTCCCCATCCGCAGCAGCAGAATCACCCGCCAACGATAAACAGCAACACCTCCATGGCACTCAGTCACGTCTACAGAAGAAACAATCGTTGGATGGGCCACCGCGCAGCGGGAAACCGTCATTCCGCCAACGCCAACCGACTTCGATCACCGTGCCGCTTGAACGCTGGAAAACTGCTAGAAGCGGAGACAAAGCGCAGCGGTTACCGCGACGCGCTTCCGGCAAAACGGGACAGCTTGTCCGCGTGCTACTTATGAACCGCAATGCTGAACAACGAAACCTAACAGATCGCGTGAAAGACCGGGCCAGCGGCAGTCGTGCGAGAATCGCGGCGACTTCAAGGTCGAGCCAATGGATTATGAAAGAAAGCAAATCAGGGTTCGACGATGAAGTGCAAACTACTCCACTTGTTTCCGTTGCAAGTTGTTTGTGCAGTGTCCTGCTCTCGTCTTCAACGGCTTTGGCTGCGGACCGTATTGAAGGCCGAGTTGAAGAGGGTAGGGGACCAATCGCTAATGCTGCCGTGACCCTTTGGGCTGCCGAGCTGGCAGGCGTCCTCCGGCAGCACGTCGCGGGCCAGGCAATAGGCGCCCGTGTCGCGCGAGCAGGGCGCGAGCCCTTGCGATACGCGCCAAGCCGCCAACCTTGCTACGGCCTCGCAACACGAATGATCGGCACTCAGGCATTGCGACAGAAAAACCCAGGCCGTGACGGCCGGCGTGTAAATCCAAGCCTGCCAACACGAGCTTGCCTCACCCCGCGCAGAGCTGAAGGTCTCTTGATCGACGAGCGCCGCGAAATTCACACCTCCATGCCGGCGCGCCCGCCTAATGCGCTGCGAAACGTGGCGAACATCTGGGCCTCCTTGCTGAGAGTATGTGTCGTTCACAACACCCTCTTCGCAAAGATGGCCTTCAATCCATATCAATCGCCACACAACAACTTACAATAGTTTAAGTGCCATTCGTGACAGGCACCTCGGGTGACCCATCTCTTCTTCCCAAGACGGCCAACAGTTACAGTTCGTACCGACCGCCGACTAGATTGAGTTGCGTCGCGAATCACGTGGGCGCGCGTTAGACGGAAGTAGCGGTTGATTGCGTTCCGGCAAAGCGACGACGCGACCGTCTCCCGCGCCGACTGACCGCGACAGTGATTATCACGAGCAGCACGACGCCACTGCCGGGCTCAGGAATCTGAAATCCCGCAGCCGCGAACGCCGCACCCTGACCGGCTTGATTGAATGTCTGCCTCAGCAACGCCCAGTCGGACAAACTAACGATTCCGTTTTCGTCGAGGTCACCCAACTCATATCGTCCCCCCGGCGGCAGCCCCGTCGTATCTCTTCGCCAGTTGTCCACGAATCGCGTGATGTCACCATGATCAAGGACTCCATCGCCGTTGAGATCGCCTGCCAGGAAGGAAAAGTCGAATGCGTATCGCTTCTCGATTTCAGCCGAAGTCAATGCATAGTTGAAGAAACTGAATTGGGCGAAATCACCGGCGAACCCTGCCGTGCCGAGTGCGCCCAGGCCTGGTCCGCCCGCGCCACCGAGTCCAACCTGTAACATGCCAAGCCCGGCCTCGCCGGTGCCGTCCCAGTCGACCGTCGCGCCACTGAGCACCGATTCGGCGGCCAAGACACCGTTGAGGTAGATTCTTGCCGCCTCGGAATTATCGCCCCCATTTTCGGCAATCACCGCCACCAAATGCACGAACTCGCTGGTAATGTTCACGCCCGCCAGACTTGCGGTTGCCACGATCGCTCGATTTGCCGAGGCATCGGCCGCCCGCAACCTTACATCGTTGAATAACCCATCGCCATCGGCGTTGCCAAAAGAGAGCGATAGTCCGCGATTAGTCCCACCGGATTCCAACACGATTTGTCCTTGATTGAGCGCATCGGCACGAAGCCAAAACTCAAAAGTTGCGGAGTTGTTGGTGTCCACGGGACCCGTCAGTCGGCCAGATTGAGGATTCACTTCTGAAACATGGAAGAACGTGCGTTTGAATCCTCCGCCGGAGCCCACATGGTATGCCTTGGTTCCGAGTTCAGACTGCGTCGGGTTGATGTCGACTAGCGACACCGTTCCACTGGTCTGGTCGATCAGCCACTGCTCGTTAGAGCGTTGATCGACGTCGGTAACCGAGCGCCAATCCGGCCCTTCTAATCCGCGTGACCGCGAATTGTCATTAGCCTTCCAGGTGATTGCGACGGGAGTTGCGACTTCGTACGGCAATAGCGCATCGTTATCCTGAATCCAGGCGTCAAATTTCGCTCGCATTGAAGTGAGCATGGACGCAAAGGCGGGGTTGTTCGCCAAGTTTCGCGGGTCGTTGAAATTGACGTTTTCCCAGGTCTGAAACGGGTTCGTGATGGGTGTATTGAGATCAAATAGGTAATCGCGTGTTGGCTGCCCCGCCGCGCCGTAGATTCTTACGAATTTGTACTGTCCCGTGCCATCGACCATGGCCGACATCGGCGTAGTCCCTTTGTCGTGCTGATAATGGGGATAATGGAAAAACAACTCACCATGATCGCCGACTCCACGCACCAGTGCGTCCGTACCTTGTGGCAGCACGCCGCCGTTTTTCAGTAGTGGCGTCAGATCGGCGCTTGCCGAATGCTGTGGCAAAGGCGCCGTGGCCCCTGCCAGCGCGCTAATGGTGGCATAGAGATCCGTCGAAATAATCGGGACGCTACTGACCGTATTCGCGGCAATTCCCGGCCCGCGGACAATGAATGGAACTCGAATTCCACCTTCCCATGTCGACGCTTTTTCGTCGTAAAGTGGCAGATTATTACCAGAGGCTTCGACCGCGCCATTATCCGAGGTGTAAAAAACATACGTATTATCAGCCAACTTGTGGCCTGGATTGCGAGGGTCGTCGGTATTCGCCAGGTAGTTCATCACTTGGCCGACGGTGGTATCGAGATTCTCCGTCATTCCAGCAAAGGTCGTGTTGTTTGCACCATCCGGATGTCGGACACCAGGATTGGTGGCGAATTTGGCGTCGTATTTGGCTTTCGTAGCAGCCAACGTTTGATCGCTGTCATGCACAGCATAATGCGAGATCTGCAGATAAAAGGGGCGATTGTCGCCTGAGGCCCCAGCGCGTGCGTTCATATAATCGATCGCACGAGATGTCAGCGAAAACATTTCTTTAGGATCGTTGGCCGAATTGATCGGGTTATTTGCGCGTGCCCCGTCATGAACATCGTATCCGTAGTCGCTGGGGTCGCCCGCGCGATATGGAACGGCACCTCCCGGCGTCGATGGCTGCACCGCGGGCGTGGTCAGGTGCCATTTGCCCAAATGGGCCGTCATATAGGTCGGGTCGGCGGCTTTGATTCGCTGCGCGATCGACACCGCGTTTTGAGGAGGTCGGGTAGCGTGGAGCGGTGCGACTAAATTATTGCCAGAATAAAAAGCGTCGGTCACGCCATTAGTGAATAGCCCGCCCCGGTCGACAATGTCGGTAATATTCAATGCGGCCGGCGTCATGCCGGTTAGGATCGACGATCTAGTAGGTGAACAGTTGGGCGCCGCCGAGTATGCTTGCCGGAACCGCAATCCTTGTGAGGCGAGCGCTTCCAAGTTCGGTGTCTCATAAAAATCACTGGCCGATAGCGGACCCAGCCCGCCCGGATCCATTTGCACCGAAGTACCCGTCCAACCCTGGTCATCGGACAAAATAAGAACGATGTTCGGCGTTGGCTGGGCCGACGCAATCGAAGTCGCGACAGCCACGAGCAGTCCGAAACTTAGACGAACAGCAGCGTTCATTTTTCTCGCGTTCCGTTCTTTCTGTTCTTTGATTAGCGACCGAATACTCCCCACTGCTGCAACACTGTTCGATTGACAACGACGTCACATGAGCAAGCGACCGAGAGAATCGTACTGGTCGCCCGTCGTATCGAACGCATCGAGGTCGCTGGTAGAATTGACATCTCCGAGGTCGAGTTTTAGTGCATCGGGCGCCGAATGAGCAATCTGGCCCGCGTCTGCCCGGTTACCACGAACGCCAGGGGATCGAGCTGCACAGAGTTATCACCCGCTCCGCCAGCTCGCCGGCTCGCCTATGCAAACAGCCGTCTCAAAGTCCGCCGACGCCTCCAGCCAACGTCCCCTAGTAATAACCAGGTTCGCAGGGGATATCTGAGCCTAAAAGCGGGAGTTTTTCGAAAGTCGGCAGGGGTGTGCCGGCGGAAAAAAGCTGCCAATTCTCACACCGCGATTAGGCCCGTCGAAAGCGGAACGCGGCCAGGGCCACCATCACCAGACCGGTCAGAGCGAAGCCCGCCGGCTCAGGGACGGCCGTCATCGAGATATTGTCGACGGCGATCTGCGTGACACCGCTCGTATCCGCAAAGCCCTTGACACCCGTAAAGCGGATTCCGATGAACGGATAACCGGCGCCTAAATCGACGGGAATGGAAGCAGATTGCCACGTCGAGCCGGTCACCACCAAGTTTGTCGTCTTGGTGAACGCCTGCGTGCTCAGCAGCGGCGTGCTCGCCGCATACGTAACGGGGAGGACTCCCGTGTTGTTGGGCTCGGCCAGATCGTAGTTGCCGGTTGTGCTCGGCAGCCAGTTGGCGATGCCGAACACCTCGACCCCGAAGATCAAATTACGCGGGGTCGAATCGCCGTCGTTCATCAGAAAATCGAACTTCAAATTATGCAGTCCGGTCGAGCTGGAGGTTCCGCTGACCACTTGCATCATGCCGCGAGTCGTTTGGGTAGCGTTGGTGGTCGACTGAACGTAGGCGACGTTTTCTAGTACGTTCTAGGGACCGATAAGTTGCCCCTGCCGCCAAACGCGCGTGTCGGCCGAGGTGTTATTGGCGTACCAAACGTCGGTCACTTCACCGACGGGATCGACATTGCCCACTGAGCCGGCTTGGGCGTCGGAAAGGGCGAGATTAAATCCGGAATTCGCAACGATGATCGCGCCAAACGACTTCATTCCGCCAAAGCTCACAGCCAAAACGACGCAGGCGAGCGCCCAACCGACGGATAGAACCAATCTACGCCTCGACATCTTGAGGGTCGAAGCCATGCACTCGACGACCGGTCCTGCCATCCGACTCCACATCGACAAGCGAATTGACGCTGAATTCATTAGTCTCTCCAAACAATTAAGCTACAGAAGCTCACCTAAGCTGTTATTCGCTAGGCCGCGATTTGACCCACGCGACCCAGGAATGGTTGAGATCCTCCCGTCGACTTCGACGGATGTAAACCTCGCCTGATTCTCGCTGTTACGATGACAAATGTTAGCCGCTATATCCATTACCATGACGGCAAGCGGAATCTGAGCGAAAAAAATCAGAAATCGAGGATATTTCTCAACGGTCCGACCTGCACCTCCGGAGATCGCCCGACAAGCCTACCCCTCACCCACGAGCGGTATCCGTTCGATCCACGCCCCCCTGATTGGCGCCGCAGGCGCCATCTACAGATCGCCATGCCGGGAACTTTTTCTATCGGCTCTGGCGCCGGGAAGCCCTGCCAGTGCCGCAACAGAAGCGAAAACGCCGGCGATTGAGGAAGAGCGCAAATGGTTGCCACAAGCGTCGGGCCGAGCACCAGAACCACGTCTGGTGCGGGGACTTCGTGTTCGACCGCACGACGCGTGGCGCCGCGCCAAGTGGCGGTCGATCGTGGACGAGTACACGCGGGAGTGCTTGTGCCTCAAGGTCGATCGGAGCGTTACCAGCGAAGACGTGATCGACACGCTGGCTGAGCTATTCGCGCTGCGGGGCGTGCCGCAGCACATCCGCAGCGATCATGGCCCGGAGTTCATCGCGCGAGCGATTCAACGTTGAACCAAGCAACTCGCAATCGAGACCTTGTACATCGAACCTGGCGGCCCCTGGGAGAACGGCTTCGCCGAGAGCTTCCACAGTCGGCTGCGTGACGAGTTCCTGGCGACCGAAGTGTTCGAGAGCCTGGCTGCAGCGCGGGAGCTGACCGCGGCCTGGAGAGACGATGACAACCATTACCGGCCGCATAGCTCGCTGGGGTACGTGACCCCAACCGAGTTCGCGGCTCGCTGTACCGAAACATTCGCCGGCACAAGAAACACTTTTCGTGGATGAGCAAATCGGCGATGATGAGAACATGCACGATAGGGTTATCGCAATTGATGGCTTCTTTGAGGGGCTTGGTAATGGGGTAGCACCCGTAACCGGTTGAGCGGCTCATTTCAGGGAGTGTCTCGATGTTGTTGTTCCTACTCGACGAGATACTCTTTTTGCCGGCGATTCTTGTGACCGCTGCATTAATAGCCATAGCATTCTTTTGGCGGAGGATGAGCGATACTTATCGCTACTTTTGGTGGACTGTTGTCATTGCTGGCCTCTTGGTGACCTTGTGTTACACGCTTTATTCGCTGTCTATACCGATGTATAGCCAGCAGGATCATAGTCCAGACAATCCAGGCGGTCCTGGCAAATGGTCGTCACCCCCTGCAGTGTTCACTGTTTTGTTCCTCATAACGTTTGTACTTATCCCTTCATTCCCGACGCTTTTTGCACTGGCATGCCTACCACCGCGAAACTTGCGATCTCCCTGGCGCATCTTGACGCCTGTGCTCATCGCGCTATACGTCGT
>JAXMBH010000050.1:0-22630 GCA_046349975.1 Pirellulales bacterium | reverse complement strand
CGAGCGGCCTTAAACGAAATCTTTTCGAACGGCCGGGCAGCAAGCTTCTTCACGAAGTCCTCATGGGCCACACCCGCCGTGATGTGCGGGTTGTACTTTTCACCGGAGGCGGCGGGGACAAACTTCGCCACGTAGTCGATGATCTCCGGATCGATCCGCGGCAATTCCTTGTTCGTATGGAAGGCCGAGGCATCGCCTTCAGGTATGGCGAACGGTTCGACGGCTTTCACGATCTCCTCCTGGAATCGTTTCAACTGTGCGGTACGCTCGACGTCGATCGTGGTGAGCGCGACGCCGGCCCAGACGCCGTAGCGGAAGCCGGTGGCGGTGAGCTGCCAGGCGAGCGGCTTTTCGGCCGCCGCTCGTGTGGCGACGGCCGCTTCGATCGCCGGCAGGTCTTTCGCACGCACGTAGCGGTGCACGAGCGAAATGTGCGCTACCTGCGGGCCATTGAGGGTATAGCCGGCCGGGTAGTTGTTGCGAAGCTGCTGATTGACGCCCTGCGCAAATTTGGTCATTGCGTCGTCCGGCTCCAGCAGGACGTCGATGGCGACGACCTGGTTCGAGGCCGACTGACCCGTCGATTCGGGCGCAGCGGCGAGGGCCGGGCTCAATGGTGCCACGAACACGACGGCCATATTAAGCACTCGGCGGCAAAACGACTGCATGCGGGCCTCACTGAGCGGGTTCAACCTTTCGAAAGCGGGCGGCGCCCGTGCGTTAGCATACGAGAGCACATGTTGTGTGCACCGCATTGTACCTGGAACCCGACGGCCGAAGCGATGCGTCGGTACCTATCGAATTGCTCCGCTTGTGGGCACACAGCGGCGCAAAATCTTCAGCATCTTCGAGAGTGCTTAGGTTTTGCACGGGCCTGGCCGGCGGCAATGCGTACAAGTCCTGGGCGGGATAGAAGATAGATGTTGCATCCACGGCCGGGGGGCCCACGTAAGCGGTGCAAAACACTGCGCGGCCGGAGTTGCAGATTGGCAGGGACCACAGCACGTGGCGGACCGGGGAGCGTGCAAAACTCAACGGATTTATGCTGATTAAGGTGCGCGGCAGCGCGGTTAAAATGGGTGCTGCACCGACCAGTTTGGGCGGAGCGGGATTGGGGCATGTGGATTTCAATGAGCGAACGCTGACCGTGCAGCGTGGTCGGAATGTACCAGGTTTGGTGGCTCATTTCTACAAGAAAAACCCGGCCCCTCGAGCCCACACGTCCAGGGTTCGCCGCAGCGATCGGGTGGCGGAAGCCTCAGCCGCGCGGGCTATCGATCCAGCACGCTGACGGGCCATAATCGAATTCATGAGTTCAAGCTTCTTGATCAGGGACGAAACGCGCGATGATGTTGCCGCCATTACCGAGTTAACCGTCGCCGCGTTCGAGACGCTCGCAATCAGCAGTCACACGGAGCAGTACATCGTCGAGGCGCTGCGGGCCGCTGGGGCGCTCGCGGTGTCGCTAGTTGCCGTCCGGGATCGGCGAGTCGTGGGGCATATCGCGTTCTCGCCGGTGGAGATGTCCGACGGCACGCCAGAGTGGTACGGCTTGGGTCCGGTATCGGTGTTGCCGGAATTGCAGCGGCAAGGAATTGGGAAGGCGCTCATTCAGGAAGGCCTATCGCGACTCAAGCGGTTGGGAGCGCGCGGATGTTGCCTCGTGGGGCATCCGGAGTACTACCGGAAGTTTGGCTTTGTGAATACGCCAGAGCTGGGGCTCGCGGGTGTGCCGAGCGAGTTCTTCTTCGCGTTATCGTTCGACGGCGAGGTTCCGCAGGGGTCGGTGAGTTTCCACGAAGCGTTCCAGGCGGATGGAACATAGTCTGTCGGCATTTCACTCGTCGCTGTGCGCTTGGGATATCGAGCAGCTATCGGAAACCAGTGCTTAACGCTCGGATTGGTTCCTCGCTTGCTGTGCGCATCATGCCGCTTTTTCCGCGACGAATGCGAGCCAATCGGGCGTGTCTTCAAAGATTTTCTTAAGACGCAGTGTTTCAGGCAGGAGCGGATGCTCGATGCCATCCTGATGGGCGAACATTATTTGACCGTTGGCGACGTAGATATCGGTCTTATGGAGTTGATCCCAGTTCTGGCGGGTGCCTTCGCGCGTGGCAACTTGCACCGCAAACAGTCCGAGCGGGGCTAGATGGCGGCTTACGTTTTCCACAACTACCGACGGTTGCTGCGTATGGTCCAGCGCATTTTGTGTATAGATGACATCGAACAGCTGATCCGGCAGAAGCAGATCCATGTCTTCGGCAACTCCATTCACCTCCTGGTGACAGCGGATTCTTTCCAGACGGTCGAGGCCATGGCGGGCAAGAACGAGCGTGTACATCTCGATGAGTGGATCGAGGCCGGTGATCGCAATGTCGCCTTGAATGGCGCCCCAGCGGAGCATCGACACTGGGCCGCAGCCGATATCCATTACTTTGAGCGGGCGAGGCACGGTGAGCGGCACGAGTTCAAACGCCCAGGCTGGAAAGTAGTCACGGCAATTGGCACTGCTGAGTTGTTGGAGGCAATTAATCGAATAACGTGTGGGAGAGCCGTCCCACTCGTTCTTGCCGCCGAATTCGTGATCAAAGAACGAGACCTCGCGAACCAGGTCATTGTCGAAAGTGCCAAGTGGCGGAAACTCGGGTCCGATGCAGTGGGCGCCCAATTCATTGCATGCCGGCCAAAGTTCCCAAAAGCGTTCACAGAGGGAGATGACAAAGTCCCCCTTGGCAACGCCCAGTGACGAAAGCGCCGACGCATCACAGGGCAGAGAAATCGTCGCACACGTTCCAATTTCCAGCCAACTATACCAGGCGGAAAACATCCGGCGGCAATCTTGGTCGTTGAAGTCGTGGGGATGGTCAGTGACTACATGAGCGGTGACGCGTTTGCGTTCTGTTGGGCGAAGTTTTCGTAAATGGTAAGCACACAACAGCAGTTTGTTCATGCCGCCACTATAGCCTGCGAGCCGATCGCTCTGAACCGCAGTAGCTGCACGCGGTGAAAGCAGAGCGGCACCGCGAAAATCGGCGGAAGACCTCGAAACTGACAGCAGACGACCGAGGGATGGCTCATTGACTAGAAGTAGTTTCAAAACTAGCAACGCGAACCGGACGCTAGCGCATTGCGGCTAATCCGATTAGCCGCAGGGCGCTAGCCCACGGTTTTGAAACTGCTTCTACTAAACTTTCAAGGTGCGAGCCAAATTGGGGACGTTTGCTGCCGGCCTCGACGGCCCTGATCACCTTATCACGGTCGGTCTTGCTGCTTGTTCATCCTTGGGCTGATCCAAGCGTACGAGGAGCCATTGTTGCGTGGTGCCATCTTGGAAGTGCACCAGGGCAGGGGCCGTGTCTTGAGTGAGGTTCGACAAGCCGGTTTCCATGACAGGCCACGACTTGCCGGCGACGGTCCACGCGGCGCGTTGCGTTTGTTTATCGACCATGCCGCTGAGTGATTGAGCCGAGTCGGTTTGCGAATCTTGCAGCGTGCCGTTGAGAACGCCTTGCTTGCTCACGGCGAGCTGCAGGTACTTGGTGGGATCGGCGTCGCTGGGCTCGCCATCGGTGGTAATGGCGAAGACGCCGAGCGGCATCCAGTCATCATCCGCCGGCTTCGTGGTGGGAACGTTGGCAGCAATGGAGGCCGCTTGTTGAGAGTACTCTTCCGTGCTGGCGACCGGTTGGTCGCCGTAGTACACCTGGCCGCCGTCGTAGTACACGTTGTCGCCGTAGTTGTAGTAGATGGGCTGCGACCAGCCGTAGTCGACCCAACCGGTGATGGCCGGCCAGGCAGCCCAGGCCCAGTAGTTGAAGTTGGGATAGTATGGAAAGTGGATGTGGTGGTGATCCCACCAGTCGTGGTTGTACCAGTGGTTCCAATCGTGCCAGTGGTTGTGCCAGTGGTTCCACACGTCGTTGCGGGTGTCTTTGCGCCAGTTGTTCCAGCGGTCGCGATCGGCGATGCGATCGGGGAGATGGTTGACACGGTCACCGGGTTTCCACTGTTCGCCGCTGCCTCCCTGCCCGGGTCGGTTGGGGCGATTGTCGCCGCCGGGGCGTCCGGGCCGATCGCCGCCGCCAGGACGGTTCGGGCGCTCGCCGCCGCCACCTGGGCGGTTTTGCTCGCCACTGCCGCCTTGACCAGGACGAGTAGGCCGAGTGTTGTCACCGGGCCGAATTGATTCGCCGCCGCCTTGGCCGGGTCGGGCGGGTCGCGTGTTATCGCCGGGTCGGAGCTCGCCGCCGCCCCCTTGGCCAGGTCGCCCGGCTTCGCCGGGCCGGCCGGGGCGCTCGCCGCCACCGCCGCCAGGACGGAGGCCTTCACCGCCCGGGAATGGCGTGGGATGTTCGTGCAGAAACGCGCCGGCGGCGCCGCCGGCGAGCAGCGTGCCGGCGGCGCCGTTGTACGATGGCCGCGTGCTGGGACGGCCGCCCGCGCCGGGGATATCTAGGAAGTTGTCGAGGTCCCGCTGGTTGGGTCGGCCGCCGGGCCGGAGGCCGTTGTCGGCGAGGTTGCCGGGGCGATCGAGTCCGCCGGGACGATTGCTGCCGGGGTTGACGTTGGGTCGATTGCCGCTGGGGCGCGCACCGGGCGTGGGCAAGTTGCCATACGACGGCCGATCAATGGAAGGGCGGCTGGCGGTGGAAGGGCGGTAGCTTGGTCGCGACATGCTGGGCGTGCGGCCGGAGAAGCTCTCGCCGCCGCGGTTACCGCCGCCACCACCGCCACCGCGAAATTCGCCGCCGCCGCTGAAACGCGCGCCGCCACCGCCGCTGAAACCGCCGCGGCCGCCTCCACCGCTAAAGCCGCCGCCGCCGCGTCCGCCGCGGGCGACGAGTTCAGTCGTGACGAAGACGCTCAAAGTCAGCAAGGCGATTGCAATGACGAGATGGCGCTTCATGTTCGCATCCTTTATTTGGCAAGAAGCGGGTGTGCGTTTGGTATCTTGGACGGGGAGGCCGTTTTCACTCCGCCGGTTTGCGGATGACTTGGACCTCGGGAATGTTGGGAAGCATTTCGCCGTCGACTTCGCGGTCGATTGATTGCCAGGTGAAGGAGTTGTCGTCCAGCCGCTTCAAAATGTTCGTCGCGGTCGTCTTGCCGCCGTCGGGGAGGACGCCGTGTTGGTGGATGATCCACTTGTCATCGCCCTTCTTGGTCCACGAACCTTCGGAGAAGCTGCCATCGGAGTCGAATACCCAGGAGCGAATCTGCTTGGCGGCGGCGTCCCAGCCGACGACTTGCATGCCGGATTTGTTGACGTCGTCGCCGATGACCATCGCGAACGAGCGGGTCATGAAGTTGCGGTTCTTGGTCCACTCGCAGTCGGTTTCGATGGTGGCGGCTTCGTCTTGGTCGATCCAGGCGCCGATCATCCATTCGAGCTCTTTGAGATGCTCGTAGTTGGAGGGCGGCGGATCGGGCTTGGCGGGTTCTTCGGCCGTTTCGGTTTCGGTGACACGATCGAGCAGCCACTTGCCGTCGCGACGGACATGGACGGCGCTATACTCGGTCGTCTCTGTGGGCGATTTGCCGTAGGTGACTTCGGCCGTGCCTTTTTCGATGGCGACGTTCGGCGAGACGAAGGCGATTGAATCGATTTCGACTTTGAGCTTGGCGTCCTCAGCGCCGGCAAAGCCGTGGTCCAGTTGTTTAGCGATGGCATCGCGACCGACGGCGGCTTCGCCGGTGGTGGTGTCGGCGTAAACGGCATCGGGCGACCACATGGCGGCCATTGCCTTCGAGTCGCGGCGGTTGTAGGCCTCGACATACTTCGCGGCATTGGCGCGAATGGCGGCTTCGTCGGCCGCCTGGTCGGCTGTCGCGAGCGACGCGGTGAAACTGGTAACGAACACGAATGCCGACAGCGCCAGCAGCGCTCGAATGCTCAAGGTCGCGCGCATACGTCCTCCGTACTATTGGTCGAAACGCGAGTCGCACGATGTGCGTGCTGATTCCTTTGATTTCGCGCGGCACGCTCGGCGGCCGGGCGGACTCATGGAAGAGCGCCGGTGATTATAGCGGAAGGAGATCGGCAGTGCGATGGAGCTGGCGGAGAGTTTGTGGGCGTGTCCCTCGGCGAGAAGCGGCTTCATATTGCGGAGCGAGAGGAGTACGGCGAGCGCTGCAAAGCGTTGCACTTGCGGTATGATAGAACGGCCAATTCAGGTGGGAATGGCAGCGCATTTTAACTGTCATTCATGCTGGTTAAGTTACAGGCTCCAGGCAGAATCGCGAATTACACTGAGGGACCATGCGAGTACTGGCAGTCGCGCTGGCTGTGGTGTTGATGTTCGTCGTGATGGTCGACGCGTTCGAAGCGTTGGTGTTGCCGCGGCGGGCGATGCGGCGGTATCGGCCGGCGCGGATTTTTTATCGCACGGCGTGGGCGACGTGGCGGTTCCTGGCCGATACCCTGCTGCGCGGCGCAATGCGGCAGCATTTCTTCAGTTGGTTCGGACCGTTTTCGCTGCTGACGTTGTTTGCGTGGTGGACGGCGATCCTTATTTTTTCATTCGCGCTGCTGCACTGGGCAATCGCGCTGCCGCTCGGCAGTTCGGTCGAACCGCCGCCATTTGTCGCTTGCCTGTATTTGAGCGGCGAGACGTTCTTCACACTGGGGTACGGCGATATTTCGCCGACGAGTTGGATCGGGCGGCTGTTCAGCGTGATGGAGTCGGGCGTTGGGTTCGGGTTCATGGCGATCGTGATCGGCTATTTGCCGGTGTTGTATCAAGCATTTTCCCGGCGCGAACGGGATATCGCGCTCTTGGATGCGCGGGCCGGTTCACCACCGACGGCCGGCGAGATGCTGCGGCGGCTCGGCGCGACCAACAGCATCGACCAAATCGAGCCACTGCTCTTGGAGTGGGAGCGATGGGCGGCGGAACTGCTCGAGAGCCAGTTGTCGTTCCCGGTGCTCGGGTTTTATCGCTCGCAGCATGACAACCAGAACTGGCTGGCCGGGCTGGCGGCGATTCTGGATACGTGTGCGATTCTGCTCAGCAATTTTCCGGACATGAATCGGTACCAAGTGCAAATTACGTTTGCAATGGCCCGGCACGCAGCGGTGGATCTGACGCTCATTTATCGCACCCCGAAGCCAGCGAAGGCGCCGGAGCGGCTTTCCAGCGAGCGGTATCATCGGTTTCTCACGGAGCTTCACGGCACGGGCTTGCGGATCGATTGCAGCGAAGCTTCGTTCGCGCGGTTGGGTGAACTGCGCGAGATGTATGAGCCGTTTTTGACGGCACTATCGCTGTACTTCGAGTTTCGGGTGCCCGCGGTGATTGCCGAGGACGTGCCGGTGGATAATTGGCAGCGAAGCCCATGGCAGGAGAAGTCGCCGGGGATCGGAAAGCTGCCGGCGATTCGGCCGGAGGAGCATTTCGTGTGAGGAGGGATGCAAGGGAAGGGCGGAAGGCGTAGGGGCGGTAACTGAATTCTGGCGAATTCAGCTACGGCTGAACGTACACACTACTTGGCGAGTTGCTCTTCTTCGTCATCGGTGCGTTTGCGTTGACTCGCCCAAAGGAGGGCGCCGGCCAGGGTCGAGGCGGTGATGACGGCGGCTTTGGGCGAGCGGTTGGCGACGTCGTCCTTCGAGAAGCGGTCGGCGCGTTTCGAGCCATTCAGCGGTTCGACAGCCGGTCGGGCGGCGGGGGCTGATGCGGCGGTCGAGAATTCGTCGCCGCCGATATCGATGGCCTGATAGAAGCCGACGGCGGATTCCACACCCAGATTGAGCGCCGGCAACTCGACCGTGTTCTCGGCCATGATCGCTCCGATTGGGGTCGGCGAAATGGTCGCTGCACTGGTTTCGATCCATACCATGCCGCCTTCGGTTTCGGCAAAGGCGATGCTGTCGAAGGGCAGGGCGGTAGCGGCGTCGATGAGCGGCTGACCGCCGATCGCATCGGCGAGTGTTTCCACGGGCAGGCTGTCGATATCCTGCAGCCGCGCGAGAACGGCGTCGACGGCCGAACGCTCGGCAGCGGCGAAATCAGCTGGCGTTGCGGGCGAATCAGTGAGTTGGATGAAATCGCCGTCGGAATCGCCCGTCGATGCCTGTTCGTCGGCACTCTGCGTTTGTACCGCTGAATCGGTCGCGGTTCCGCTCACGAGCAACAGCTGCGGTGAGTACGATTGGAATGCGGAGTCGACCGCAGCGTTGGCGGCGTGAGCGGCGGAATCGGAGGTGTGGCCAGTGGTTGTTGCCGCGGTCGCGAAATAGCTAGCGCCCTCAAATGACAATTGGGAGACTGCACTTCCCCCGCCGCGCAATGGCGAACTTCCAGCCGGAGGTGTGTTCCCGCTTCCGGGATAGTTTGAATTGCCAAATTGGGAATCGCTGCTAGGAGGCGCCTCATGCTGGCCGGTGGACAGAATCGCTCTGGATTGTTGTTTCGTGTTGCCGAGATAATCAGCCGGGGGCTGTAATTGCTGCTCCGCTTTGCCGCCGCTGAAATCGGAATTAATGAGGTTGACGACGGAGACGTCGGGGTCAAGAGTCACTGTTGAGTTGCTTGCCGCACTTGCGGCCGCGAAGCGTTTCGGTGGCGGCAGACTTGCTTGCGATGAATTCGATGAACTGGGGGCCAGCGAGTGGCCGACGCCTGGCTCGCCGCGACCGGAACTCGCGCTGCGATAGATGCCGTCGCCGATGTTGCTGTTTACGGGCGGTGTGTCAAAGTCACCATGGCCGTGGCCTGGAGCAGCTATCCCCTGCGACTCGGGCGGCGGCGCGAAGTAGGCCGGTTCCCAGGCGGGCGGCCCGAAATCTTGGTCGAACGCCACATATTCGCCGCCGGGGTTGCAGTCCATCGAGGCGACGCTGGCAGAGAGCATCGAACGGTCTTCAAGGCGTTCGAAGCGGCGGAGACGAGCGCGCGACACGCTGCGCGGGGCGACGCGCTTCGCGGGCTTCAACGTCCAAAGTGCTGACAATCGGAGTGGCATGGTGCTCATCTCGCGCTCGTTGATGCCGTTCATCGTACCACCGGGGTTCAATTCACGCGACTTAATTCTACTGGCGTCGTCGAAACGGGAGCAGTGCGACTGATTTTCTCGTCGCTCAGGAGCTGCTGAAACTCAGGCGAATCTGACAGTACCGATAGCGGTGCATCATTGAGCCGCTCTGCGGGCAGCCCGGCGGCGAGGGCTTCGCGCAGTGCGGCGACCGCCGCCTGGGCGGCGGCGGTCCGAGTTTGTTCGGTGCCGGGTTTCGTAGTCATTTGATGCTGGAGGTCGGCCAGTTCACGGGCGACGGCGAACAGCCGCTCGGCGTTGCCGGGCCAGAGTCGTTTGCGTTCGTCGGTGATCTTCAGCGAGTCGTCGAACTTCGACTGAGCGGCGAGGTTGCGGGCGTAGTTAAAATAATGACGGCTGAGCAGGTCGCGGTACGTTTCGTTGTCTCGGCCCTGCTGTATTGCCGCGAGTTGGAAGGTGATGGCTTGCTGGTAAGCATGCGCCGCTGCGGCGGGTTGATTTTGGCGATCGCGCAACATGCCGATGTTATTCCACGCGCCGCCTTGATTGCTGAGCAACTCGGCGTCGTTGGGCTTGTTCTTTAGCAGTTCGCTGTGGAGTTCAACGGCTTGGTGGAACGAAGCATCGGCCTCGGCGAGCCGGCTCGCACGGCTTTGAGCCATGCCGAGGTTGATGTAGCTGACGGCCAGATCGCTTCGAAACGAAACAATTTGCGGCGACAACTTGACGAGATTCGATTGCAGCTCGATCGCGTTCATATAGCAGGCTTCGGCTTTTTTCCAGTCGTTGCCTGCGGCGGCCACGAAGCCCAGGTTGTTGTACGCTAAGGCCAATTCAGCTTGGTGCTTGCGGTTGGTCGGAGAAATTTTCACCAAATCGCGTTCCAGGGCGATGGCCTTTTGGTACAGCGCCGCGGCAGCGGCGGGGTCACTATGCTTTATAAGCGACGCTAAGTTGTTATAGCTGGCAGCCAGGTTCCGGCGCGTTTCTTCATTGTCGGGTTTCTTTGACAGCGGCTCTTGCAATTCGATGGCAGTGCGAAATTGCTGGGCAGCCATGTTCGTCGAACGTAGCTTGAGATTCACCAAGCCGAGATTGTTATGAGTCGTCGCGAGATGCGTGACGAATTCCTCGGACAACGGCTCGCCGGCCACGAGATTCGATTGCAGCTCGGCAGCGCGACTCAGCAAGTCTCGGGCGTCGTTCAGATGGCCGTCGCTCACTTTTAGCATGGCCAGCCCGCCGAGCGTTTGCGCGAGCTGGTCGGAAAGCTCGGCGTGATCCGGCTCACGCTGGAGAAAGTTTTCGTACGCCGCTTTCGCTTTGGTATACGCGTCGAGCGCGGCCGCCTGGTTACCTAGCTCATTGTTGAGCGAGCCTAAATTGGTGTAGGCGAGCGCGGCGTCGGCGGCGAAGAGCGGATCGTTGCCCGTTTCGCGGACGAAGCGTTCGTTGTATTCCAGCCCGCTTTGCAGCATGTCGTGGGCGATGGCCTCGGTACCGGGAATACCGCTGAGAGCTCGAGCGTAGCGCGTGTTGAAGAGCGTGAGCATCGCGTTCTGTTCACGCCAATTGTTGCGGGCCAGCTCGAGCGCGCGCTCATTCGCGGCGGACTGTTCGTGCGAGATGATGACGCTGGCGACAGCCGCCACGATCAGCACGGCGGCGGTGGCGTAGACGACGCCGCGGTGGCGTTTGGCCCATTTTCCGAGGCGCGAGATGACGCTCGGCGGGCTGGCGAGGATCGGCCGGCCGTCGAGGTACCGCTGCAAGTCCTCGGCGAGTTCCTTGGCCGAGGGGTAGCGCTCGAATGGGTGTTCGGCCAGGCACTTGAGTACGATCGTTTGGAAGTCGTACGGAATGTGGCGGTTCCAATGCCGGAGCGGTTTTGGAGCCGGGCGGTCGCGCTCGAGAATCTGGGCTTCGCCGCCTTCGTCGGCTGGGTGATTGAGCGTAGCGAGTTCGTAGAGGGTGAGGCCGAGCGAGTAGATGTCGGTGCGATGATCGACGAGCGCCGTGTTGCCCCGGGCTTGCTCGGGGCTCATGTAGCGCATCGTACCGAGGATATCGCCGGTTTGCGTAAGGCCTTGTTCGTCGCGGCAGCGAGCGAGGCCGAAGTCGGTTACCCAGAGCTTGCCTTGATCATCGAGCAGCAGATTCGAAGGTTTTACGTCGCGATGCACAACGCCGTATTCGTGGGCGGCGTGGAGCGCTTCGGCAGCCTCGATGCCGAGCCGGGCAACAACGCGAATGTGGTCGGCGGTCTCGCCGGCGCGCATCGGCAACGTTTTTTCGATCGCCGGCCGCGGTGTGGGGTCGAGGTAGGCGGCCGCGCGCTGCGTGTTGTACGTGAGCGCGTTGTTGCCGGCCGTGGTGCCGCACGGGGCGCCCGTGCGGGTATGCAGGGCGGCGAGGAGGCTAGTAAGCGATTGGCCGTCGATGAGCTGCATCACGTAATAGTGCACACCGTTTTCCTCACCCACGGCGAATACAGGTACGATGTTCGGATGCTGCACCTGGGCGGCGGCTTGGGCTTCGTTCTTAAAGCGCCCGATTTGCTTGGTATCGCGTGAAGAGGTGAACGGCAGCACCTTGAGGGCGACGCGGCGGCGGAGCGAAACTTGCCAGGCTTCGTAGACGACCCCCATGCCGCCGTGCCCGATTTCGCGGACCAGGCGGTAATCGCCGATGGTGCGCAGCGCAGGCGGGATGCCAATATCGGGCTCGCTGCTTTTCAGCAACGACTTCGAGGGGTCGATCGCCGCCGCGTGGAACAAGTTCAAGCCGCTGAGATAGCCACGCAGTTGCGGGGCATCTTGAGGATACTTAGCAAGCAGATCGTCCGGAGTGATGTGCTGGCCTTGCTCGATGGCGACGAGATAGTCATCGAGGATACGCGCGAGGCGCTCTTGTTGCGCAACGGGATCGGCGCCCTGCGGCCCTATCGGGTCGCGGCGATCGCTGTGAGGAGTGGGGACTTGGGTAATCGTGGAATCTGGTTCCAAAATCTACGACTCGCTGGATTCTTCGCTGCGGTAGAGCGACCGCAGCTTCTCAATCGCCCGAAGCCATAGCATGCGGGTCGCGCCGACGGAGCGGCCGATGCGCTGGGCGACTTCATCAAACGGCAGGCCGCGCAGGTTTCTTAAGACGAGGACTTCGCGATAATCTTCCGGCAGCTGAGCGAGGCGGTCGGCCAGAACGACCGCCTCTTCGCGCTGCTGCACTGCCATGCTCGGGCTGGTGATGCTCGCGGGCACGAGCGCAGCGAGCTGGATCGTCGAGTGTTCGAGCGCGGCGCCGATGCGTTCCATCGACACTTCGCGGCGCACATCGCGGCGGGCGGCGAGCATGTGCTGCTCGACGAACTTGGCCAGGTTGTTGACGAGAATCTGGCGCAGCCAGGCAAGCAGCTCGGGTTCGGTCGTTCCGCGAAATTGGCCGAAGTTTTTATGGGCCCGCAGCATGGTTTCCTGGACGACATCGGACGGGCTCACGCGCGGCTGCAGGCGTTTTTCAATTTGCATCGACGCCAGTACGACAAGGTAGTTGCGATACTGTTGCAACAGGGTGCCGAGACTGGTTTGGCTGCCGTGGCGCGCTTGGCTGATGAGGTCGCGGGCCGTAATGCTAGAACCGCTGGCCGGCGAATTGGCAGGGCGGCTGGGGCGCCCGGTTGATCGGCTGGTGGACATCGGCGTTTCGAGTTCGGTCGGCATACTCGATTTATTATGGTTTGCGTGGCGATTTGTGCGCGGGAAACGATACCCTCCACCGGGGGACCGATTTTTTCGAGCTGCGCCACGCAAGTTTCTCGCCTAAAGAGGACAAACACCGAATTCATTGGGGAGTGCCGCAGGATGGCTAACTTGGGGGGCGGAGCTTTCGATCCGCATTTGGCCCCTTGTTTGGAAGCGTCCTAAATTGCACTCGATCTGCATTATTGGCCGGAGTGCGTGTGGCGCTTCCGGTGGTTCTCCGGTCCATAGCATAACGGGCAAACGGAACACGTTTCGCAACGCCGACTGGCCCCGCCGGACGCCGTTTGCGAGGGCAGGTGTCTCTCAGGCATTGTCACCTCCGGAGGCTCGCCGGCTAGAGCTTTGCGGCGCGATTTCCGCCGCCAATCGCTGGGGCTGGAACAGACCGTGAATCAGCGCGTTTTTATGGAGAGGCGATCATGAACGGCAAACGATTTTCCCGCTTCGAAACCTTGGAAAAGAGACTGGCCCTGGCCGTGACCGCGGCGGTTACGGATGGTGACCTCGTCATCAGCGGCGATGCCGATGGCGCCGTGCAAATTACGGCGGTGGGAGCAGGCTCCTACGAAGTGCGCGACAATGGCGTGCTGATCGGCGACGCAACGACGCTCACGGGCGTGAGCGACGACATCAAGATCAACATCGATTCCTCCGCCGGCGCCGATAACACGGTGACGCTTGATCTCAATGGTCAGACAGTCGACCAGGTGTACGCCAAGCTCGGCAACGGCGCGAATTCGTTCACGGTGAACAACGGGACGGCCGCGAGCCTGAACTACCAGGGCGGCAGCGGTGCCGACACGGTCGCGCTCGATACGACAATCACCGGTCGGGCGAATGTTCGGCTTGGTAATGGCGATAACAGCCTCACGGTGGATGGAACGGTCAACAATCTGGGCGTGCGCGGCGGCGCCGGCGCCGACACGGTGACGATTGCGAGCGCCGCGGCAATCACTAACAACGTGCTGGCTGCGCTCGGCAGCGGTGACAACAGCTTCACGCTGAACGGTTCGGTCGACGGGCACTTATTCGTCGGCGGCGGCAGCGGCATCGATACAGTGACGCTGGCCGGAGGTTCTGCGGTCGACCGCAGCGTGTTTATGGAACTCGGCGGCGGCAACAATGTCGTGAACGCGGCCGGCGCGATCGGTGGTTCGCTTCGAGTCGATGGCCGCGACGGCAATGACTCGATCACACTCGCGGCAACCGCGAACATTACCGACAACTTCTTCGCCCGGCTGGGCGCAGGCGACAACACGGTAACGCATAACGGCACGGTCGGCGGCGACTTCCGCGTGGTTAGCAAGAATTCGGCTGACACAGTGACAATTGCCGATACGGCGACGATTGGCGGCACGCAAGATTTAGGCCTCGGTGAGCAACAAGATCGTGGCCATGGTCATGGCCGCGGCCGCGGTGGTGAACATGAAGGGCTAGCCGGCGGCGGCTGTAGTGGTGATACGGGCACCGACACCACGGGCTCGACGGGAACGACCACGACCGCCACGACGACTACCTCAGCAGCCAAGGCCGCGACGACAGCATCGCGGTTGGTCGCTGCGGTACAGGCGCTGCGTCGCCGGTAAGCGATTGACGCACGTCTCTCCTGGGACGAGAGCGGCGGTACGTGTGTGGAAGCATCCCACAGTGCCCATCGGGATGTGTTCGCTCACGGCCGCCGCTCGGCGTCTGCCGGCGATGCGTAGCGCGGCGGCTGTCCTTTTTCGCCTGGTGCGCGGTGATGTCGAACGTGGCGCACGCGACGTTGTTTGAGAACGCCGACGGCGCACTACTCCACAGCCAGGCTCGCGGCGCAGCCGCGCAACCTGGGATGTTAGTTGACTCGCCATTTACTCTGACGGGGTCATACATTCGTCGCCGTCATCCACCCAAGTCTATCGCCTTTTGCGCTGGCAGCGATGACGAAATCTCAGTCCCCCAGGTGCGCCGTTGCGCGGCGACCATGGACGTTCGAGTGGAACTGCATTGCCATTCGTTGCGCCATCGTTTGAGTTGTGCGCAAAGTATTTTTTGCGCGTGTCGTGACACTTCTCGACATAATCCCATCCTAGAGGGTTAAGCGGGGACCTGTCGTTCTGGGCAGCTGCAACTCTCGTCGAAGAGGCAACAACTTCGGTTGTCGGCGGATTAGTGCGACGCTCTCTTGGCGACTCTTAGGTCCAAGCTCTCTTATCACGGCTTCGCATGAGCGCGGGGCAGGGCCCTTGCGAGCCACGTTCGGCTTCGGAACAGAGGAGAATTCTATGTGGGCCAGCAACCGTTCGCGCTCCCGGTGCGCGCATCAATCGTTCACGCTCGAAGTCTTGGAAGTCCGACAACTGATGGCGGCTGACTTGACGTCGGCGGCGCTGCTCAGCAAATCAAGCCCCACGACAGTGATCGTGGCTGCGCGGTCGTACGATGGCACGGGCAACAATCTTACGAATACGCAATGGGGCAGTACGGATGAGCAACTGCTGAGGATGGCGGCTGCCGCGTATGGCGATGGCGTTTCGACCTTGGGCGGCGGCGATCGGCCGGGGGCACGCGAGATCAGCAACGCGCTCGCCGCGCAGGATGACGGCACGGCGCTGAACGACCGGGCACTTTCGGCCTTCGTGTATGTGTTTGGACAGTTCTTGGATCACGACATCGACCTCACCGAGCCGGCGACGGCCGGCGCCCAATCTGCCAACATTGCGATTCCGACGGGCGACCTATACTTCGACCCACTCGGCACCGGTACGCAATCGATTCCGTTCACGCGATCACGTTACGATGCGACGACGGGCACGAGTGCGGCAAACCCGCGCGAACAGATCAACGAAATCACGGCGTGGATCGATGGTTCGATGATTTACGGCTCGGATCAGGCCACCGCCGACAGCCTGCGGACGTTCAAAGGCGGCCAGCTGAAGACAACCGCCGGCAATCTGCTGCCGATTGATTCGAGCGGTAGTTTTTTGGCGGGCGATACGCGGGCGAACGAGAACATCGAGCTCACGTCGATGCAAACGCTGTTCATGCGCGAGCATAACCGAATTGCCGCGCAACTAGCTCGCGAAAACCCTCGCTGGACTGACGAGCAAATTTACCAGCAGGCGCGGGCGATGGTCGGAGCCGAGCTGCAGGTGATTACCTACAAGGAGTTCCTGCCGGCACTGTTGGGGAAGAATGCGCTCGACCCATATCGCGGGTATAACGCGAGTGTCGACCCCAGCATCGCCAATGAGTTCTCGACGGCGGCATTCCGACTGCACACGCTCATCAACGACGATGTCGAGTTCTTCGGCAACGACGGACGGGCGGTCCGCGATGAAGTGGAACTGGCCGAGGCGTTCTTCAATCCGGCGCTACTCAAGCAGACGGGCATCGACAACATCCTCAAATATGCGGCATCGACGCTCGCGCAGGAGGAGGACAACCAGGTCGTTGATAGCCTGCGAAACTTTCTATTCGGCGCGCCGGGGCAAGGCGGGCTCGATCTCGCCGCGCTCAACATTCAGCGCGGCCGCGATCATGGCTTGGCAGACTACAACAGCGTGCGCGAGGCGTATGGCCTGCCCCGGGTGACAAGCTTTGACCAGATCACCTCCGACGTCGAACTGCAGCAGACGCTTAAATCGCTTTACGGCTCGGTCGACAACATCGACCTTTGGGTTGGCACACTGGCTGAAGACCATGCCATCGGGGCTTCGGTCGGTCAGCTGGCGAAAACCATCATTGCCGATCAGTTTGAGCGGCTGCGCGACGGCGATCGGTTCTGGTACCAGCGCGTGTTCAGCGGGCGAACGCTCGCCGACCTGGAGCAGACCACGCTTTCGACCATCATTCAGCGGAACACGACGATCACTAATTTGCAGGGCAACGTGTTCTTGATGCAGGCCGAGATCGGCGGCCAAGTGTTTGCGGATACAAACTCGAACGGCCGGCAAGATCGCACGGAAGCCGGCGTGCCAGGCGTGGAGGTTCAACTCTTGGACAATGAAGGTGCGGTGTTGGCGTCGACGCGCACCGGCCGCGACGGGCGGTACAAGTTCACCAACTTCAGCGAGACCGGCAATTACACGATCCGCGTGATCCCGACGGGGCGGCTCTCGGCAACGCTCGCCGACCGACCCGTGTTAATTTCGCGCGGTGGTTTGACCATAAACAATGTGAACTTCGCGCTGAAGTCGACGGGCCGATCGAATTTGCTCGCGGGTAGCATTGCTGACGGCGATGCAACGACATCGACGGCCTCGGCGCGGGATGCGGCGATCACGGCGATGCAACTGGATGAAATGCAGGTGAGCGCGGGAGCGAAGTTGTCGCGGCTGCGGTTCAATCGCGGGACATCGCGATTGGCCTGATTGCCCGCAATGTAGGCGAGTTTCTCCGAAACTCGCACCGTTAACTGTTGAACTTGCAGACTTCCTCCATCGCAACGCCGCTTGGTGCGAGTTTCGGAGAAACTCGCCTACGGGTGGCATGAAAAGTGCTGAGTGGGTGCTCGACACCACCTTCAAAATGGAGAGGGAGCACACGATGCACGTTTGGGAATCGCTGGAATTCGGGGCCCACGCGCTGGCACTTAAGTCGGTGCCGGGGAAGACGGCAGAGGAGATTGCTCAGATCGGACGCGAGCGGTTGGTGAAGCTTGTTGCGCATGCGCGCGCCAATTCGGAGTTTTGGCGAGATAAGCTTTCCGGCGTTCCGGAGGATTCATTCCAGTTGAGCGACCTGCCGACATCGAACAAACCGGAGCTGATGCGAAGCTTCGAGCAATCGCTCACGGTGCGTGACGTGACGCAAGCGGAAGTGGAAGAATTCTTCGACGATCCCGCGAACCTGGGCAAGTATTTCAAGGATAAGTATGTGCTGAGCCACACCTCCGGCAGCCAAGGGCAGCCGATGCTGTTGGTGCAGACGCGGGAGAACATCGAGCTATTGTTCGCACTACAGGTTTCGCGCGGGAATCCGCATGCGCTGAACCTTTCCGAGGTGGTAAAGCACCTCCTTACGCCGGCGCGGTTGGCGGTGGCGATTTTGAAGCCGGGATTCTATCCCTCGGCGAGTGCGTTCAATTTTATGCCGGAGGGCGCCAAGAAATATCTCGACGTGCTACAGCTGTGCGTTGAAGACGAGGACTTGCTGGATAAGCTCGCGGAGTTTCGGCCGACCCATCTGACCGCGTATGCGAGCGTGTTGCATGAGTTGGCGCGGGCAGTGGAAGCCGGGAAGCTAAGCGTGGCGCCGGATTTGAAGTGTGTCGTTAATATCAGTGAACGGCTGATGCCGCAGACGCGCGAGCACTACGAGAAGATCTTCGGCGCGCCGGTGCTCGATGACTACGGCATGGGCGAGTGCCTGTTTCTCACGAACGGTTGCTCCACGAGCGGCGGCATGCACGTGAATGCCGATTGGGCACTGTTGGAGGTGGTCGACGAGAACAACCAGCCGGTGCCAAATGGGGAGAAAGGGGCGAAGGTGCTCGTCACGAATCTTGCCAACCACGTGCAGCCGATCATTCGCTATGAAGTCGGGGACTTCGTGACGATGGCGACCGAACCGTGCCAGTGCGGCAATAACCTGCCGCTGGTAAAGTGCGTGGAAGGGCGCGATTCCGATACGTTCACCATCCAGCTGCCGAGCGGCGAATTGAAGCCGCTACAGCCATCGGTATTCGAACTGGCGATGAGCCGACTGGTCGACGTGCGAGAGTACCAGCTGGTGCAGGAAGAGAACACGCGGTTTCGCATTCGAATGGAGCCGCTGCCCGGCCAGCCGGTGAACGAGCATCGCGCCGAGCGCGTGATTCACGACGAGATCAAGCAGTATGGGCTCGAGGGCAAGCTATCGATCGATCTGGAGTTCGTCGAGCGGCTCGCCGCGGACGGCGACAAGAAGTTCAAACGGGTCGTCAGTAAGGTGAGGCACGATAAGCCGGAGCGTGCTGCGGATGACGATCGGGAGCAGGACCTGGTCGGAGCCGCGAGCTGAGAGGGCGAGCCACTACGATTGTTGCATCGTTGGCGTCACCAGCTTGACCGCTGTCGAGCTTGGCGTTCCCCACAGCACATTGGCTGTGTGGCGCGACCACTCGAGCGCGGTGGTAAGTGTCTTGGTTCGCCAACTTCGACTGTGCGGCACAAATGTTTCCGCCAAATGACGGCGGGAAATGTGATTCGAATCGTCGGTGCCGATTTCGCCATGCCAGCGGAGCTCGTCGGCGAGCGCTCCGATGACGCGCATCGGCGAGTACGTGCCGAATTCAGCCGTTGCGTAGCGGTAGCTGCAATCGGGGAAGAGCGCTCGCAGCCAGGGACCGAAACCGCCGCGGACTTCATACGATTGCGTATGGCTCTTCATTTTGATGACGGCGGAAGGGCCGAAATGTTCCAGCCACCAGTCGCAGCTGTCGAGGCCTTCCGATTCGGAAACAAGCAGGTCGCCCACTGCCCAGCGACCGAGGCCGGTGTGAAAATCGAGGTGCGCAACTTCCTCGGCTTCGCCGAGAATGGTCGGCAGAAATGCGGCCAGCGCTTGCGACGACTGGGTAGGCGCCGCGCCGCCGAAGAATAGCCAGTCGGGATAATCGTACTGACCGACCGGCAGGGTTTGCCAGAACGAACTCATGCCGTGACGCAGGGCGAGCAGCGCCATGCGGGCGGTCCAAAAGCCGTAACGTGCACGCGGCCGCGAGGGCTTCATCGCGCTGCGGAACTTCCCGGCGAGCGGCGGGGCGCCGCTGAATCGTTCATCGCGCAGCAGGAAGTTGCGATTGAGGTCGACGTTCTCTTCGTTGAACCGCCGCCGCCACGCGAAACCGAACGGGTTTACGGCGTGAATTAGTACGACGGCTGCGTCGGTCGCCAACTGCCAGCGAAGCAAGTCTAGTTCGAGTAGCGCCAATTGCACTGCCGAGCCGAATAATCCTTCCACACCATGCACGCCGCTCGTCAGCACCAGCGCCGTTCTGGGCTTGGTCGCGCCGGCGATCGCAATGTCGATTGTCAGCGGTTCCTCACGCGGGCTCGGCGCGTGGATTGGTAGTGCGTGTTGCTCTAACCCGAGCCGAGCGCTCGCAGCCAAGAATCGTTCGCGAGCGGCGAAATAATCTGCTGAATAAAAGCTGGTCGCTGCGCGCAACTCCTCGCGCAGCTCGACGACGTGCGGGTCGGTATGCGCTCCTGCCACGGTGCCGCGCTCCTATTTTTTCGCGGGGTCATCCAATCGAAATTCGTCCACCGCCATTTTACGGCTGGCCCAGTAGTCGTCTTTGCGAAACTCGAATTTCGTGGGATCATACGTGCCGACAAGGTCGACACGTGTGCCAGTGGGTGGGATTTTGTCCTCGCATCCGATGCACCAGTACACGGCATTCACCAGCATCCGGCGGGTTGCCTCATTGAGCAGGTCGACCGACGCGCCGATCGTCGATGCAAACGCGCGGCCAGGCTTTCCGCCCGGTATCTGGTACGTCTTGGCCCACGCAATCGGCATCATGGGTTCGTTTTTCGCGCCGGCGACGGGCGGACCATCGTCCGGCCGCATGCCGTAGAAGCGATCGTTGGGATCGAACGCGCCTTTGCGCGTGGTGACCTGGCCGAGGACGAGCGGTTGCGAATCGCCGGGCAGCGGTAGGCGAACCTCGTACACGTCGGTCGAGCCCCAGATTTCGCCATCTTTAATGCCGCGCAGTATCGGATGATTCGCCGCATTCGGCGCGATGATGCCGCGGGTACTCTCTTGCTTGTGCTCGCCGTGGTGGTTCACCCAAGTTTCGCCGAGCACAAGCCGGCCGAAGCCGCCGTGCCACTCTTGCGGTTCACCGTCGAACGTGTCGGCGTAGTAAGCCCACTTCGATTCGCGTGGCGGCAAGAAGGCGTGCGTCGCGGTGCGGATGCCCACGAGCGGTTTGCCGGCTTTGAGATAATTGTCGATGATCTGCATCTGGTCGTCCGGCAAGTCGCGACGACGCGTGAAGAGGACCATCAAGTCGGCGTTGTTGAGCGCCGCCAGGCCGGCGATGCCTTGGCGATAATTCGGGTCAATGTAACCCGACTGCGGGTTGATGGCGAAGCACACCGTGCAGTCGAAGCCGTGCTCGGTCGCAAGTATCTTAGCGAGCTGCGGCAGCGCCTCTTCGGAGCGGTACTCTTCATCGCCAGAGACAAGTACGATTCGCTTGCCCTTGCCCGGGCCGTCGGCGCCCTTGTATTCGATCGTGCCATCGGCCGCCTGAAGTCGCGCCTCCGCGGCAAGCAGCAACAGCAACGTTCCCACGACTGGCCAAACGACAATTCTGCGTAGCAGAGCCTGATTCATCGCTGCACCGAAGCGTTGTTTTGGTCTTTTCCCAGCTTCCCGCGGGTTGTAACCTTCGACAAAATACCGGTTACCAAGGCGAGCCCTTCAAGTTTAAACGATGAGAAACCGTAACGCAAAAACGACACACCGTATCCTGTTTCTGTGCACCGGTAACTACTACCGCAGCCGGTACGCCGAGATTTACTTCAACGAACGGTCGGCCGTATTGGGGCTATGCTGGGCAGCGGAGTCGCGCGGCCTCGCACTGAACGATTGCAACAAGGGCCCGATTTCGCTGCACACACTGGCGTGCCTCACGTCGCGCGGGATTGAGTCGGAAGCCTGCCGGCGGTTGCCCATTCAGCTGACTGAGGCCGACCTGGTGGCGGCGGACCACATTGTGGCCGTGAAGCAGGGCGAGCACTTGCCGCTCATGGAAGCGAACTTCCCGGCGTGGAGTGACCGTGTGGAGTACTGGAATGTCCACGACATCGACTGCGCGACGCCCGCCGCCTCGCTGCCGCACTTGGAATTGGAAATTGATCGATTGATCGAGCGTCTGGTGCCGCAGCGGATGAGTGCCTAGTGGGAAGGGACTGGGGGCTTGGGACTGGGAAAGTGTAATGTCTAAGCAGAGCGCCGGACTCTTAATCTACCGCCGCAGCGAAGACAGCACCGATAAAGTCGAAGTCTTCCTCATACACCCGGGCGGGCCGTTCTGGAAGAACAAGGATGACGGCGCCTGGTCGATTCCCAAAGGCGAGTTCGAGAAAGGCGATGACCCGCTCGCGGTGGCGCAGCGCGAATTGCGAGAAGAGACTGGCTTCTCGGTCCGTGGCCCGTTTGCCAAACTCGTGCCGATCAAACAGCGCGGTGGGAAGGAGGTGTATGCGTGGGCAGTCGAGGGCGACTTGGACGCCACCACGATCACGAGCAATTCCTTCACGATCGAGTGGCCGCCGCGATCGGGTAAGCTGAGCGAGTTCCCGGAAGTCGATCGGGCCGCCTGGTTTGATTTGGACGAAGCGGCTGCGAAGATTAACCAGGGGCAGCGGGCGCTCGTCGAGCAGCTTAAATCGTTGCTACTGAAATATGACTAGGTCCGTTGCGTTTTGGAACGCGCTGCGGAGATCGATCCATGCCTAATGATGAGCAAGCGAAGATCCGCGAGTTTCTCGCCGGCACGCGGTTCGCCGTTGTTGGCGCCTCGCAAGACCGCAGCAAATACGGCAACAAAGTGCTGCGGTGTTATCTGCAAAACAACCTCGACGCCATTCCGGTAAATCCCACCGCAAGCGAAGTCGAAGGCGTGAAAGCGTATCCGAGCCTCGGCGATGTGCCGGGCGACCTCGACGGCGTGTCGATCATCACGCCGCCGGCGGTCACGGAGCGTGCCGTTGCCGAGGCGATCGCGCGCGGTATCAAGAGTGTCTGGATGCAGCCCGGCGCTGAAAGCTCGTCCGCGGTGGCGGCCGCCGAGGGGGCAGGCATGAACGTCGTCGCTTGCGGGCCGTGCATTTTGGTGGCGCTGCGGTATCGCGAACGCGATTAAAATCGCAACCTGTTTGTGAAATACCGTAGCG
>JAXMBH010000049.1:0-23892 GCA_046349975.1 Pirellulales bacterium | reverse complement strand
CCCTCCGGCTACTGTTCAATTGCCGCGTGCCTTACGAACACAGGGTGGCTGGGGCAGAGGCTTTGCGATGCCCCAGAGCAGAGAGAGTCTGGGGCGTCGAAGACTCCGCCCCAGGCACGCTCCGAGCTCTCGGTGCGTTATCGCAATCTCCAACGAATCGTGGGTACTCAATCGGCCCGGCAGTCGGGCCGCCATGCGGTCCGGAGTCCGGAGGGCATGGCCCTCCGGCTACTATCCAATTTCTGCGTGCCTTACGAACACAGGGTGGCTGGGGCAGAGGCTTTGCGATGCCCCAGAGCAGAGAGAGTCTGGGGCGTCGAGGACTCCGCCCCAGGCACGGCCTGAACTCTCGGTGCGCTATCGCGATTCTCCAATGAATCGTGGGTACTCAATCGGCCCAGCAGCCGGACCGCCGTGCGGTCCGGAGTCCGGAGGGCATGGCCCTCCGGCTACTGTCCAATTGCCGCGTGTCTTACGATCGAAGGGGCTGTTCCAAAGTCCTGGGGCTGGGTTTGGAGCAGCCCGGCAGTGTGCATCGCGATATTTTCAGCTGTGGCTGCCGCAAACGCGGTCCATGAGCCAGCGATCAAGGTCGGAGAGCATGTTGCTGGTGAGTTCGTCGCCGGCCGGGTATTGGCGCAAGGCGACGGTGCAACCAGCGACGTGGAGCAGCCGCAAGTCTTGGCAGACCTGGTCGGATGGGTATTTTTGGCTATCGCGAGAAGTTGTGAGCAAACAGGGAACCCGGCGAAGCTCATTCACGCGGCGGAGCGGGCTGAACTGCCGGGGCAACGGGCCGTTGATGGCGACGACGCCAGCATAGCGGTCGGGATCGCTCCAGGCCGTGCGGAGGGCCATCGTGCCACCGGTGCCGCGACCGGCGAGGAACACGCGTTCATCGTGAATGTGGAACCGCTCTTTCGCGATGGCAATGCATTCACTGATCCGCGTGTTGGCCGATTCAATGGCTTCGCTCGTTTGCCGCCAGCCGAAGTTGCCGCGGCGGTTTTCGCTGGTGCCACGGGGAGCGATGGCGACATAGTTCCGCATGCTCACGAGCGGCATGACGTGCTTGAGCTCCTGCTCGCTGCTGTCCGAATCGTGCAACCACACGACGAGCGGATAAGCGTAGCGTGGTTCGTAGTGAATGGGAGCGAACGTCGCGAACGGCTGGTCGAAGACATGGGCCAGTCGACCCGGTGCGGCGAACAAATTGTCGAGGTGGTTCGTGGGCTGGTGCGACTGAATGAGGGAAGACTTCGAAACCGGTGCGAAGCGTTTCATGGGTTTTTTCGCAGGTGTTTTCGGATGAGCCCGAGGCCTTCAGGACCTTCAAATTTCGTTCCTGAATGGGCTTTCCATGCTAGCAGATGCCCAGCAAAGGCGGGGTTACGTCTGCCCGACGCAACGCTTGGCGACTTTATAACAGGCTGATAACGGTGTCAATCGGAAGGAGGCCCCGGCGTTCGTCCGTTACGCAGAAATCCGACAGTAGCCGGAGGGCCATGCCCTCCGGACCGCATGGCGGTCCGGCTGCTGGGCCCATTGATGACGCAAGATTCGTTGGAGATCTGCTCTGGGGCATCGCAAAGCCTCTGCCCCAGGCACCCCTGCGCAAGCACGCAAAGCCTCTGCACCAAGCACCCTGCGTCTACCACGCTCGCTCCTCGTTCCTCGTTCCTCGTTCCTCGCTCCTACAGCAGCTTGGCCATCGTGGCGACGAGGTCCTTGACCGCTTGCACGCTCTTTTGGAAGGCGGCCGTTTCCGCGCTCGTGAGTTGGAGTTCGACGATTCGCTCGACGCCGCTAGCGCCCAGGATGACGGGCACGCCGACATAATAGCCGCCGACGCCGTACTCCTTGTCGCAGTACGCGGCGCATGGCACCAAGCGTTTTTGGTCGCGCACGACGGCTTCGACCATTTGCGCGGTGGCCGCGGCCGGTGCGTAGTACGCGCTGCCGGTCTTGAGGAGCGAGACGATTTCGGCGCCGCCGTTGCGCGTGCGTTCGATGATTTCCTGCAGCCGCTGCGAGTCGATGAGCTGCGTGACGGGGATGCCGCCGACCGAGGTGCAGCTCGGGATCGGCACCATCGTATCGCCGTGGCCGCCCATGAGCAGCGCGGAAATATCCTTCACGCTCACGCCGAGTTCCATTGAGAGGAACGTCGCGTAACGGGCCGTGTCGAGGATGCCGGCCTGGCCGACGACGCGGCTCGGCTCGAAGCCGGTGACTTGCATGGCGCGTTGCACCATGGCATCGAGCGGGTTCGACACGACGATCACCACGGCGTGCTCGCTGGTGCGTTTCACTTCTTCGCACACCGCCGTCATGATCTTGGCGTTGGTCGAGAGCAGGTCGTCGCGGCTCATGCCCGGTTTGCGCGGCAAGCCGGCCGTGATCACCACCACATCGCTGCCGATCGTGTCGTCGTAATTGGTCGTGCCGATGATGTTCGAGTCGAAGCCGACGATCGGCGAGGCCTGGCGCAGGTCGAGACCTTTGCCTTTGGGCATGTCGCCGGTTTGGGGGATGTCGAGCAGAACGATATCGCCGAGTTCAGCGGCAGCACACCAGTGAGCGGTGGTAGCGCCGACGTTGCCGGCGCCGATGATGGTTATTTTTGCGCGTCGCATGGAGGAGGGGGCAGGGGTGAGGGGACGGGGGGAGTGAAAGGCTTTAGGCGTTAGTCATTAGGTGTGCGGCACTAAATCTTGGTACTAACGACGAAAGACGAACAGCCTAATGCCTAACAACTTGTAAGCGTCGAGTATCGCGCGATGCGCGGTCGCGTGCAAGTGGACCGACGAGCGAAACCTCCGGCTGCTCCGAAGTGTGGGGCCTGACTTTCGAGCAGCCGGCTGAGCACTTGACAACGGCCGCGGTCCCGCGCTGGGGGCGGCGAAAATTTTCGCGAGGCGCCATCTAGGAAAGAGCCACGACTCGTGCTAGGGTAGTTGCCGCACTACTGAACAAAAGTATATATGAGGCCTCGGCTCCGTTGCTTCGCGTAGAGAAAAAAACGGTTGGACTACGCTGCGCGCGCGTAGTGATTCGCAGCGCCGAGTGGGTGCTTGGGGTCGAGCCGCAGGCGAGCCCCCAGTGCACCACATTTCCAGATTGGGTGGTTGGGGCGGAGTCTTCGACGCCCCAGACTCTCTGCTCTGGGGCATCGCCGAGCCTCTGCCCCAGGCACCCTGCGCAAGCACGCTGGGGCATCGCCGAGCCTCTGCCCCAGGCACCCTCTGGGCACAGCGAGCCCCCAGTGCACGACGTTTCCAGATTGGGTGGCTGGGGCGGAGTCTTCGACGCCCCAGACTCTCTGCTCTGGGGCATCGCAAAGCCTCTGCCCAGGCACTCTACTCTGGGGCATCGCAGAGCCTCTGCCCCAGGCACCCTACTCTGGGGCATCGCAAAGCCTCTGCCCCAGGCACGCTGCGCAAGTTCACTGGGGCATCGCAGAGCCTCTGCCCCAGGCACGCCGCGCAAGTTCACTGGGGCATCCCGGAGCCTCTGCCCCAGGCACCCCTTGTAAACGTCCAGCTGCCTTTCATGAGTGGCGAAACTATGTTGTGAAGTGTGTTAGGATAAGCGGCATGAAATTCAGCCTGAAGACTTATCTCATCACGTTGTGTGTCGGCGGCGCTGCGATTGGCGTGATGGGGAATTTGTTGCTGAACGAGCCGGAGTTGTTCGTGCAGGTGTTGTATCTGGCGGCGACGATTGGGCCGTTTGCGTTGGCGATCGGCACGATTGTTTGGCTCGGCGTGAAGGAGCGGCGGCGCGGGCTGGTGGCGTGGGGCGGCTGCCTGATCGCAATTCCGCTGCTGCTGCTGGCATTCATCGCGCTCGTGATGCCGACAGGCAACGCTTTGCGATTGCTATCGACGAAGCGGTTGATCGAGCAGCGATTGCCGAAGGCGATGGATACGCCTTGGGTGTGGCAGGAGCTGGGCGACCGCGCTCAGAACGGAAAGCTGACGACGGCCGAGGCGGATCAGGCGGTGTTGGCGCTGGTGGATTACATGAAGGCGAACAAGCCGGGCGGGTGGAAAACGCCGCTGCCATGGCAGGATCGCTTCTTTAAGCCGGCGCTGCAAGCGAAGCTGATTTCGCCAACGGCGCTCTTAAGTCTATGCGACGCGTATTACGGCACGCCGGTGGCGCAGCCCGTTTCGCCGCTGCTCAGTGGGCCGCAGAATATTTCGTTGCAGGTTGATTATGGCACCCCGTTTCCGCACGTGGCATTTGGTGTGGAGCTGGTGTGGGATGTGAAGCAGGTGCTGCTCAATGGCAAGCCGCTGCCAAATGCGGCAACTGGGCCATACGACGGCCAGCAGATTCGGTGGTCTGGAATCGGCCGGTTCATGGACCACTGGAGTAAGTTGCTCGCGATCGACCTGGAGGCCGGCGAGCATGAGATCGTGTTCGAGCTGGAGGGTGCGTACATCGATGCCAGCACGTTGAGTGGGCAGCAAGCGTGGCAAGTGCCGCTCGGGCCATGGCCGAAGGCGCTGCAGCGATGGACGACGACCGTGAAGCTGCCGTTCAAGGTGGAGAAGCCGAAGCCGTGAAGTGGCGACGGTGCTGGCGCTGGTGGCGAAGAGGTCGTATGACCGCGCTGCGAACATCCCAGCGGGATGTCAGCCATTAGCCGGTGGTTGAGTCGCGCACGCGACGATACCACCGGCCTTCGGCGAATCGGGAATTGGACCCTGAGGGGGTCCCAGCCGGCCGCGCTGCGACCTCTTCGAGGTCGTGTTGCGATCGGGCGCTCGCTGACCGGTGGTGTCGTCGCTGCGCTCCTCGACCACCGGCTAAAGGCTGGCATCCCTGCGGGATGCAAATCTCACCGACGCGCCATTCGAATACAACGTTCGAACACGACGCTCGCCCACCGACGTTCCCCTCGGCTGCTCCAAACCCCGGCCCCGGAGTTTGGGACAGCCGAGCAGCCCGTTGGCGAGTTGCTCCGCAACTCGCATCGATGGCGCAAGCAGTTCATTCGAGCTAGCAATTCGGCGGGAGTGCCAACGTCCTTGGTGCGAGTCTCGGAGAGCCTCGCCTACGTTCGGCCGACGAGGGCTGCAATACCATCCGCCCCGCGTTTCTCGGGCTAGACAGTTTTCGTGGTCGCCGCTACATTTCGCGGCCTCATCTGACTGTCTTTTCACCACGAACTCATCGAGATGCGCTGGCCGCGGCGGGGAAGTAGGACCGACAATTCTGTCCGTCCGATATCGAACGCTGACGGCTCGGACGGACAGAATTGTCCGTCCTACCAATCGACGCTGTGGGTGACTGAATTCGTGCGAATTCAGTTACTTGATGGCGGCGGGTGCGCGCTGGCTGAGTTCGGTGGTGCGAGTCTCGGAGAGCCTCGCCTACGCGTGTATGTTTAATCGGGCCCAAGATTTAATTCTGCCGATCGCCATCATCACGAGCGTGCTCGTGATCATGGTGCCGTTGCCGGCGTCGCTCATGGACGTGCTGCTGGCGGCGAATATCACGATCGCGGTGCTCGTGCTGCTCACGACCATTTACGTGAAGCAGCCGCTGGAGTTCAGCGTGTTTCCGTCGATGCTGCTCGCGACCACGCTGGCGCGGCTCGTGCTCAACGTGGCGACGACGCGGCTCATTCTCACGCGGGCCGGGCAAGATGGTCTCAACGCGGCCGGGCACGTGGTGTCGTCGTTTGCCGATTTCGTGGCGGGCGACAAGATCGTCGTCGGCATCATCATCTTCATCATTATCGTGGTCATTCAATTCGTCGTGATCACGAAGGGCGCCACGCGCATCAGCGAAGTGGCGGCGCGGTTTGCGCTCGACGGCATGCCGGGCAAACAAATGGCGATCGACGCCGATTTGAATGCCGGCATCATCGACGAGCGCGAAGCCCAATCGCGGCGGCAGGAAATTACGCGGCAGGCCGATTTCTACGGGGCTATGGACGGTGCCAGCAAGTTCGTGCGCGGCGACGCCATCGCGGGCATCATTATCACACTCATTAATATTGTGGGCGGGCTGATCATCGGCATGGTCGAGTTCGGCATGTCGCTCTCGGCCGCGGCCAAGGTTTACACGCACCTGACGATCGGCGACGGCCTCGTGAGCCAGGTGCCGGCGTTCCTGATCTCGCTTGCGGCCGGCTTGCTCGTGACACGCAGCACGCAGAAGGCGAATCTGCCCCGCGAGTTCATGCAGCAAATCTTCTCGCGGCCGCAGGCACTGGCGGTGACCGGCGGGTTCCTCGCCATTCTCATCTTCACGAGCTTGCCGCGGTTGCCGCTGTTGGCCCTGGGCGGTTCGTGCTTGGGCCTTGCCCGCGTGATGACGCGGCGCGAGTCGCAGGCCGTGGAGACTGCGGCCGAGCAGGCGGAGAAGGCCAAGCAAGCGAAGCCCGAGGAACGCGTCGAGGATTATCTCACGGTCGATCCGATGGAGATCGAGCTCGGCGTCGGCTTGATTCGGCTCGCGGATCCGAATCGCGGCGGCGACCTCTTGGACCGTGTGCAGAAGGTGCGGCAGAACATTGCCGGCGAGATCGGCATCCTCATGCCCAAGGTGCGGATTCGCGACAACATGCGGCTCGATGCGAATCAGTATCGCATCAAGATCGCCGACATTCCGGTGGCTCAGGATGAGCTGCAGCCGACGCTCCTGTTGGCGATCGACTCGGGACTGACGACCGGCAAAGTCGATGGCGTGCCGACGAAGGACCCGGCATTTGGGACCGACGCCAAGTGGATCCAGCCGGCGCTGGCCGATCAGGCGGAAATGTATGGCTACACGGTTGTGGAGAGTGGCGCGGTGCTGGCGACGCATCTTACCGAAGTTTGCCGGCGGCACGCGGACGAAATTCTCACCCGCGACTCGACCAAGCATCTTATTGACGAGCTGAAGACGACGTCGCCGACCGTCGTGGGCGAGTTGATCCCGGGCGTGATGTCGCTGGCCGAAGTGCAGTCGGTGCTGCATCTACTGCTGCGGGAGCAGGTGTCGATCCGGCAGCTCGGCGTCATTCTCGAAACGCTCGGCGACTATGCCCCGAAGTCGAAGGACCCGATTCTGCTGGCGGAATACGTGCGGCATCGGCTGGCGCGGCAAATTTGCACGCGCTATCGCAATGCCGACGGCGAGTTATATGTGGTCGCATTCGACCCGGCGCTCGAGGACAAGATTCGGGCCGGGTTCGAGCACACCGATCGCGGCATGTTCATGCGGCTCGCGCCGCAGACGGTCGAAGCGATTTGCCGGGCGGTGAGCGGGGAGATCGCCAAGCTGACGGCGCGGAATCACGCGCCGATCGTGCTGGTGAGCCCGCAGATTCGCGCCGCCGTGAAGCGGATTTCGGAAAATCATTTGCCGCAGCTTGTGGTAATGAGTTTCAACGAAGTGACGCGCGATACGAAGATTGTGACGCTGGGGATGGTAGCGGAGAAAGTGTAGTCCGTTGTCCGTTGTGTGTTGTCCGTTGCATCGTCAATGCCACGCTTGCAGGGACTTAACGAAGACGCAACGAACCACGGACAACGGACCACGGACAAATGCACATGGAAATCAAAACATTCAAAGCGAAGACGATGCGGGGCGCCCTCGAGCTCGTGCGGCGGGAGTTGGGGCCCAGTGCGGCGGTGTTGCACACCCGCGAAGTGAACGGCGGGCCGCTGCGGCGGCTCGTGTTTGGGCGGCGATATGAAGTCGCGGCGAGCGCCGGAGTGAACGTGCCCAGCCGGCTGGCGCCGGAGGTGTCAGGTGTCAGGTGTCAGGTGTCAGCTGAAGATGCACTTCCGACACCCGACACCCGACACCCGACACCTTGCGCCACGGAAATTATGCCGGAACCGTTGGAGATCGATTACCGCGCACGCTACCGCGATGATTTTCGGCGGCAGGTGGCGGGGCAGTTGGGCGAGCTGCAGGCGATGGTCGAGAAGTTGTGCGACCAAGCGGCCGCGGCGCCGGCGCATGACTTGCCCGAGGCGGTGTTCACGGCGTTCACTGATTTGATCGAGGCCGACGTCGATGAGTCGATCGCCCGCACGTGGATTGATGAAATTCGCCGCGATGCCGATCCGCGCACAATTGCCGATCCGGCACGGATGAAGGTGCGCGTGATCGAAATGCTGGAGCAGGAGATCAAAGTTGCGGGGCCGATTCGGGCAGAGGCTGGGAAGTGCCGGGTGATTGCGCTGGTGGGGCCGACGGGCGTGGGAAAGACGACCACCATCGCGAAGCTCGCAGCCAATTATCGGCTGCGGGAGAAGCGGCGGGTCGGGTTGATCACGGTGGATACGTATCGCGTAGCGGCCGTAGAGCAGTTGCGAACGTATGCAGATATTATCGACTTGCCGATGGAGGTCGTCGCGACACCGCGGGAAATGCGCGAGGCCGTGGCCCGGATGAGTCACCTTGATCTCGTCCTTATGGATACCGCCGGCCGAAGCCCGCGGGACGAGGTCAAGATTCAGGAACTCAAATCGATGCTGGCGGAAGCGGAACCGGATGAGGTGCACCTGGTGCTCAGCAGCACGGCCGGCGCGAAGAGCCTGGTAAGCACAGCGGAGAAGTTCGCGGAGGTCGGCACCACGGCCGTGGTGTTGACGAAGCTCGATGAGGCACACAGCCTGGGGCATTTGGTGTCGCTCGTACGGGAATGCGCGCTGCCGATGAGCTATCTCACGGACGGGCAGAACGTGCCGGACGATATTCAGGTGGCGGAACGCGGGCGAATGGCGGAGCTGTTGTTGGGGATGTGAATTGGTCCGTGGTCCGTTGTCCATTGTCCGTTGCAGAGGTGAGCAACCAGTGAGTGCAACGGACAAAGAACAGACAACGGGCAAATGTATGAGTGATCAGGCTGAAAAATTGCGGGCACTGGTAAGTGCGGCGGAGTCGGTTGTCGAGTGCGCGGAGAGTGCGCCGGCAACGGTTGTCGTAAGCGGCGGGAGTGCGGGTGTTGGGGCGACCACGGTTGCTTTGAATTTGGCGGCGGTGCTTGTGGATCGTGGTGAGCGAGTGCTGGTGGTCGAAGCTGCGGAACAGCGGCGTGATATGCGCGCCGTAGCCGGCGTGCGGCGCGAAATATCGTACGGGTTACTGGATGTGCTCGAAGGAAAATGCGAGGTCGGCGAGGCGATCACTGCCGGGCCCGCGGGAGTGGCGATGGTGGTTTCGCGCGGACGGCTCGAAGCGAGTCGACGGACTGAATTCCAGCGCGACCCGCCACAGGCAGGCGGGTTTCTCCAGAACTCGCAACACGGGCGTCGAATCGGGGTCCAGAGATGGGAACAGCGCACCGGTTCTGGGTGCGAATCTTCGCCACGGCGAAGCTTCGATCGGAGAGACTCGCCTACCGGCGCGTCGCGGAGCGACCTGGGCGCCTCACGGCAGGCGTTCCAGGTGTTCATCAGTTCGCTGCAATCGCTGGCCGACGCGTTTGACGTGGTGGTGGTCGATGCGGGAGCTGGAATGTCGGCGTGGGTGCAGCGCTTGTGGTCGCGGGCTGGGCTGGTGGCGCTCGTGACAACCCCCGAGGATGCCGCAGTGCTCGATGCGTATGCGACGTTCAAGCAAGGTATCGCGGCTGAACCTGCGATCAATGTGCGGCTGCTAGTGAATCAAGCGCAGAGTGAGCGCGTTGCCAGCGAGACGCAGCGGCGGATGGATCATTCGTGTCAGCGGTTTTTGACGCGGGCATTGCCGGCATTGCCGGCGCTGCCGCGGCATTTGGCGGGTGAGTTTGTCGAGTCGCCGGCGCCGCCGCGAGTTTGGGAAATGCCGAACACGCCCTTTGGGCATGCGGCGTTGTGGCTGGGTAAGGCGGTGGGGGAAGTGTTGAGAGTGGAGGATGCAGGATGCGGGATGCAGGGCGTCGATCGAACGATTGCTTCTGCATCCAGTATCCCGCATCCTACATCCTGCTAATCGAAATGGCCGAGCGCGAACGCATGCCTATGAATTCTTCTCAAGTCGATCCGTTGAACGTGCCGATAAAGAGCGACATCGCACCGGCGCGCCGGTGCGGTTCAAACTGGCAAAACTGCGGCAAGTTTGACGGCACGCCAAGGAAGGTTTATGGGTCGCATTTACGCCGGTATTCTCGGCCCCTTAGCCATGGCAGTGGTGCTCTGCCGCGGTGCGATTGGGTCAGCCGGCGTCGAGAACACGTGCTCGTTGGCGATCGTTTATCTCATCGTGTTCGCGCTCGTCGGCGCATTCATTGGGCAAGTGGCCCAGTCCACAGTGGACGAATCGGTCCGCACGACATTGGAGCAGCAGCTGGCGGATAGAGCAGGGAGTGGATGATGCACACGCCGCGGCCTGCTCGGCCACGAAGATCGTGGCGAGGAACTTTCGCCGTGCGGCTAAATGGGACCTGGAAAGATGCAATAAATCGATAGGGTGTGATAGACGGTTATTTGACTTTCGTGTTTTGTTCGATCCCTTAAGACTAACTCACTAAATCACTTTTCTTATATATAGGCGTCGAGAAGGAATCTCGATGACGCTCTCAAGCGGGAGCGATCGGCCGATCAGGAGGATCATATGGCGACAGCAACAGCGGTACGTCGGCAAGCATCTCCGGAAGAAATTGCCGAGATTTGGCAGCAGTTCAAGGCCGACCCGAAGAACAAGACGCTCCGCAATCGGCTCATCGAGCAGTACTTGCCGCTGGTGAAGTACAACGGCGAGCGGATCTGGTCGCGGTTGCCAGATGGCGTGGAGCTGGACGATCTCGTATCGGCCGGCGTGTTCGGGCTGATGGACGCGATCAATGCGTTTGATTTGAACCGCGGCGTGAAATTTGAAACGTACTGCGTGCCGCGTATTCGCGGGGCGATGCTCGACGAATTGCGAACGATGGACTGGGTGCCGCGGCTCGTGCGCAGCAAGGCCAGCAAGCTCAACGAGGCCGTGAAAACGCTCGAAGCGAAACTTGGTCGGCAGCCGAACGAGAATGAATTGTCGGTACACATGGGTCTTGATCTGGCCGAGCTCGAGAAGATGATCACCGATGCGAACGCGGTAAACCTCATTAGTCTTAATAAGAAGTGGTATGAAACCGACAGCTACAAAGACGTTCGCGAAATCGATATTCTCGAAGACAAGAAGGGCGAAGACCCGACGAAGCGGATTCAGAAGTCTGACCTGATGCGGCTCGTGACGAAGGGCCTCAATCGCAACGAGCGGCTGATTATCATTCTTTACTATTATGAAGAGCTCACGATGAAAGAGATCGGGGCGACGCTCGATCTATCGGAAAGCCGAGTGAGCCAGATGCACAGTGCGATCGTGCAGCGGCTGCAAGGTCAGCTGGGTAAGCGCCGACCCGAGTTCGGGGCGACGGCGTAGTGCGTGGGACGGACAATTCTGTCCGTCCATCTTTGCGCGAGTGACGACTGGGACGGACCGATAGGTGCGTCTCACGGGAGTCGGGGAATACTACTTCGAACGTGCGCGTGGGGAGGCGCTATGTCGAACGAGATTAGGCTGGCCGATACGGGCGAGAATGAGAGCTCGCTGCGCGTGTTGTGGCGGCAGGTGAAGCGGCATCCGGCGTTTCGCGTGTGGAAGGCGCCCGGCGATTTCGCGAAGGGGCTATTGCCCAATGCGTGGCGAATGAGCACGCAGGGACTCCGCCATTTGCCGACGACGGTGATCGTGGGCGCTCAGAAGGCCGGGACGACGCAGCTGTATGCATATCTTGTGACGCATCCGCGGTGCTTCGAAGCAGCGCGGAAGGAAGTCGACTATTTCTCGAAGCACTCCGAGCGGAGCGTGCGGTGGTACCGGTCGCGGTTTCCGCTGGCGTTTCGGGTGGCACGTAAGCGTGGACAGGTAATGGAGGCCTCGCCGTCGTACTTGCCGACGCCGAGTGCGCTGCGGCAAATGCACCAGGTGTTGCCGAAGGCGCGGGTCATTGTGCTATTGCGCGACCCGGTGTCGCGGGCGTTCTCGCATTACCAGCATCGCAAGACGCGGCATTTGGAGTCGCGCAGTTTTGCGGACTGCGTGCGTGAGGAAATTCGGGCAAATGAGTTTCCAGCGCAGTTGGGTGTGGCGCTGGAGCCGGCTGCCAAGCCGATGCTCGGCTATGTTTCGCGGGGTTACTACGCATTGCAGCTCGAGCTGCTGCTGAAAGTGTTTCCTCGCAACAAAGTGCTGGTGATGGACAGTGCCGAGCTCTTTGCCGACACAGCGGCCGCGTGCAAACGCGTGTTCGACTTCATGGGACTCGATGAGTTCGACATCGAGCTGACGAAAATCTACAACCGCGGATATTACAAGGAAAAGGTGGATCCGCAAATCGCGGCGCAGCTGCGGGAACACTACTTGCCGTATGACTCGTTGCTGGGGCAAGTGTTGGACGGGTCGTTTTCTTGGTTTGGTGGAGCGAAGTGGAAAGCGGCGGCCTGAGGCGCGGCGGCAGGCAATCGCTTATCGCTGCGCGCTGGCGGCATTCCGAGTGAGCGCGCAGGTGTGCTCTCGCGGGGCAACGCGAGCTGTTCTATGCGGCGCGATTCTCAGCCGCGGCGGCGGAGAGGGCGCCGCATTTCTTGGCGCTGCGGAGAAGCTGGTTCCAAGCGCGCTGCTGGTGAGGAGCGGCTGCGCTGGCGGTGCGGTGGAAGCGGCTCTTATCGAGGTCGATGAGCCAGAGCCGGCCGTCTGGCGACACGATAAAGTTGCCCAGATTTGTGTCCCCAAGGCTCACGCCGAGGGCGAGCAGTTGTTGCCACAGCTCGTGAACTTGTCGCCACAGCCGAGCATGCAATTCCGGCAATTGTCGCGCTTCGTTCACGAATATCGACCGGAGTGTGCGACCTTCCATGTAGGGATACATGAGGTAAGAGTCGCGGCGCAACTGTCCCCACACGTTTTCGACGCAGGCGACTGGGCGGGGCGTGGCGACGCCAGCGTCGGCGAGGCGATGCGTGAATTGCCAAGTTGTCCAGGCGCGCGACGGGCGTATTAATTGTCTCACGGCGTGGCGCAGTGTGGGTTCGATCGAGTGTTTGAGCACGTAGGGTGTGCCGTTCCATTCGATCCGCACGGTGCAGCGGGCGGCGTTTTCGCGGAGCTGTTCGCCATGGCCGACGAGGCTTTCGGGATCACGCCACAGGGAATCGGCGAGGTCGTGCGGCAGCGCGGCAGCGAAATGCGCTATGCGGCGGAAGGACCGTCGGCAGACGATCGGCTGCGGCGAATTGGAGGACGGCAGCGTCAAGGATGTGCCTTCTGTGTGAAGCTGCAATGAATAATCGGTTAATGTCGCGATAGCATCGCAGAAAAAATGCGAGGGTGTTAGGCCGATTCGGACGGTTGCTGGGCATGCTGGCACGGCCTATGATGGCGCGGCGAAAGGAGGCAGGGGTGTCGATTTTTCGGTGACCGATGGCGGGGGGGAACAGTGAGGACTAGATGGCTTCTCGCGAAGTCAGCTATCACCATTCGAGATGATCAACTAACGCGTTACAAGTTATTCGCCGGGAGATGAGATATTGACGTTGTTGGCAGTGGCGGCAGTTGCTGAGGAGGCCGCGATGGAGGCGGATCACCTGGTGCTGTCGTGGCAGTACTGGGTGGCGTTTTGTGCCGGCACGGCGGTGCTGCTCGCGCTCGACATGTTCGTGTTTCACCGCGACTCGCACGAGCCAACGCTCCGCGAGTCGGCGTTGTGGACGCTGTTCTGGTGCGGGATGGCGCTGCTGTTCAACGGGGCCATTTGGTATTGGGCCGGACCGACGCACGCGATTCACTTCATCACAGGGTACCTGGTGGAGTGGTCGCTCTCGATGGACAACGTGTTTGTGTTCGTCGTGATCTTTGCGTACTTCGGCGTGCCGATGAAGTATCAGTATCGGGTGCTGTTCTGGGGCATCCTCGGCGCGATCATCATGCGGCTGACGTTCATCCTGGTGTTCGGCGCGCTGCTCCACCGGTTTGAGTGGATCTTCTATCTGTTCGGCGCGTTCCTGATTTACACCGGCATCAAGCTGGCCACGGCGCACGGAAGCGAGACGCATCCGGATCAGAACCTTGTGTTGCGACTCGCGCGGCGGTGGTTGCCGGTCGCAAAGGGGTCGCACGGCGACCAATTCTTCGTGCGCGAAGGAGGGCGGCTGCTGGTAACGCCGTTGTTCTTGGTGCTCTTGGTCATTGAGAGCACCGATGTGGTGTTCGCGGTTGACAGCGTGCCGGCGATTTTTGGCATCACGAGCGATCGGTTCATTGTGTTCACGTCGAACGTGTTTGCGATCATGGGCCTGCGGGCGCTGTACTTCCTGCTCGCGGGGGTGATGGATTTGTTCCGCTATTTGAGCTACGGGCTGTCGGCGATTCTCGTGTTCATTGGGGTGAAGATGATGCTGCACGATTATTGGAAGCCGGCGCCGTGGACATCGTTGGTGGTGATTTTGGCGCTGTTGGGGGCGGCGATTGCGGCGTCGCTGGTGGCGGCGCGGCGGGAAAGGCTGCTCGAGGATGATGGGGCGGCCGGGGGGGAATGACGCTGGGAAGGCGCGGGTGGCGTGAGGGCTGGGGTAGCGAAGGAAATTCATGTTGGTGGCAGAAGATGCGGGCTGACGCCCGACGCTAAAGAGGTAATGGGGGGCCTGGGGGCGGCGAAAAGTCTCGACTGTTGTGCGGTGGGGGGGCATAATAGTAGTGGAACAGGACCGCGGTAGGGGCTGCGGGCTTGGCGAGAGGGCTTTTCTTATGACAACTCTTTGTTCGTTGCGCACGTGGCAGCGCTGCTGGGGGCTCGCCAAGGGCTCGACCCCAGCCACCCGACTTGGCAAGCGGCCGTCGTTTACGCTTGTCGAAATGCTCGTCGCGATGGCGATTACGCTGATCATGATGGCGGCGGTCGTCACGCTGTTCGCCAACGTGAGCAACAGCGTGCGAAACCGGCGGGCGACAATGGAGATGAACGGCCAGATTCGCTCGGTGCGGAACGTGCTGCAACAAGATTTGCAGGGAGCGACTTGCCCGGGCGTGACGTGGCAGAAGCCGGACTCAAATCACGGGTATATCGAACTGATTGAGGGGCCGTATCACGAAGGGTATGCGACGAATCTTATTGACGCGAATCCGAATTCATCGCCGAAACAGAATTGGCCGCCGACAGCACTAAACCCTGAGCTCGATCATGCGGCATCGACGATTCCGACGAGCAATGTGCCGCTGGCGGATGCGTCGTGGGCTTCGGACGGCAGCGGACTTGGTGATTATGACGACATTCTGATGCTCACGGTGCGGAATGAGCACAAGCCGTTTGTGGGGCGGACGCCGAGTGAGGTTGATGCGAACGGCGGGTTTAAGAATTGGAAGTCTGTCAACACCGAGTCGACTTTGGCGGAAGTGATTTGGTTCGCGATGGAGAACCCGGGGTATGCGGACCAGGCATTAACGGATCCGGATCCAACGGGGAAGCGCTTCTTTGGTGAACCTGGCTATCGAACGATTTACCGGCGAACATTGCTGATTGCGCCGTGGCTGAATCCATATTCGCTTACAAAGGTCATAAGGGCGGACGGCACGGTCACGATCGACAACGCCACGGTGAAAGCCGTGCCGGGGTTGCTCCGTGTATTGCCGCGGAACATCACTGTGGAGTCGGCGATCGCAGGCCTCATTGCATTCCAGGACCGCTATGATATTTCCGCTCGAATTGAGTGGGATTACAGTTTGGATCCGGGTAATGGGCGTTGGAAAATCGTTGCGAATACGTTGGCGGATCTTACCAAACGCGAGAATCGATTTGGGCATTTCGGATATCGGGCGCAGCCCGCGAGCGGTCAGCCGAGCCGTGAGTTTCCATTTGCAGTGACTTCCGTGGGCAGCGGCTTTTCCGGCGGGTCTGTAGCGCTTCGTTTGGTGACGGACCCGGATCTGAATTTGAGCCCGAAGACTCCGGCGAAACCGGTCGGAAATGTCGATCCTGGTTCCAAGGCGATTGTTTCCTACACGGTTCCCGCGGGCCAAGCCGGTTCCGACTACCAGGTGCGGCCATTCGTGGTTGTCGACGATAAATGCACGGCCATCGCCACGGCGCAGGCCATGCTCAACGACGATGGCGAAGTCGTAAGGGTCGTGCATGGGCCGGTGCCGTTGTGGGGCACCAGGCGTGGCGAAGATGTGATGCTCACCGATGTGCTCGCGTTTGATTTGCGGGTGTTTGATCCTGGGGCGCCCATCTTTCGCCATCTGCCGACGGATACGGTGCTGACGCCGAGCGATCCCGGGTGGAAGACAGCCTATCTCAGCAATGACAACATGAAACAAGACGGATCAGGGGCAATCGGAGCCGCCAATTCGGCGAATGGAGTGATCTACCCTTATGTCGGCCAAGGAGCGTATGTGGACCTTGGATATGGCTTCGGTTTGCCAATTAACGCTGATCCATTTGCAGCAGCGTTCAAATCGTCGACTTTGCCTTGGTTCTTTACCGCACGCGCGCTTAGCGACGTTTTTAATAACCAATTGGCTACTGGCTTTTCAGTGTACGATACTTGGTCCTTTCATTACGAGAATGATGGTTTGAATGAGGACGGCGACTTATATTTAAATCCCGCAACGAACAAGTGGGAGCCACTAATCGACGAAGGAACTAATGGGCTGGACGATCGAATTCCTAATGGCGGTGGCGACCCGCTTAAGACGGGTGATGATCCGAACGATGTTGCAGTGCTCGGTGTCGACGACGTCGGCGAGCGTGAGACCGTGCCGCCGTATGATAAGCCGCTGCGTGGCGTGCAGGTGATTTTGCGGGCTTATGAGCGCGATAGCCGGTCGATTCGGCAGGTGCGGGTGAATCAGCATTTTATGCAGGAGTAGTGACAGTCAAGAGCGGAGAGTCGAGAGTCGAGAGCCAGACGCGCCGCTGAACGTCAATTATTCATTCTGGCTCTTGACTCTAAGCTCTCGACTCTTGATTTCCATGCACACCATTCGGCTTCGTGGTCCTTGGAATGTGGAGCCGGTGGCGCGGTTTGTGGCGCGCGGGGGCGGGGCGTTTCTGGCGAGTGCGGATGAATTGCCGGCGGCCGAAAAGGTGACCATGCCGGCGGATTGGTCGGCGACTTGCGGGGCCGACTTCTTGGGGCGGGTGCGGTATAGCCGCATCTTTCAAACGCCCACTGGGCTCGATGACGGCGAGCGCGTTTTTCTGGTGGTAGAAGGTCCGCGGTCGCGGTGCGCCGTGGAGCTAAATCGCAAGCAGTTGGCGGACGGGCTCGCCTGGAGCGGCGTGGGGCGATTCGAGGTGACCAAGCTGCTTGAGGACCACAATCATCTAGAGATTGTCGTGGAGCATCCGGCGCTTGACGAATGCGGAATGGCAAATGACGATGACGCGGATGTTGTGGGCGGATTGGTGGGCGAGGTGCGGTTGGAGATTGAGGAGGAGTAAGAAAATGAAAAATGCAAATTGTAAATTACAAATTGCAAATTGCGGAATGGCGGGTCCGGGATTTTTCAATTTGCAATTTTCAATTTGCATTTTGCAATTGCTGGTCGCACTGCTGTTAAGTCTTGTGGCGATGGATTGCTGTGCGATTGCAGGAGAGCCGAAGTTGCTGGATCGGAAGTTGTTGGATGAGGGGTGGATTTCGTTGTTCGATGGGGGGACGCTGTTTGGTTGGCAGCCCGTCGGCGAGGCCAAGTGGGAAGTCGTCGACGGCGAGATTCGCACGAGCGGCGAGAGGCCGGGGTTCTTAATGACGACGACGGAGTGGGCCGATTTTTGGCTGCAGCTCGAGTTCAAGTCGCCGGCCGCAACGAATAGCGGCGTGTTCTTGCGGAGCGTGCTCAAGCCGAAGGATCCGGCCAAGGATTGCTATGAGCTCAACATTGCGCCGCACGAGAATCCGTTTCCAACAGGCGCGTTCGTGGCGCGGAATAAGGGTCGGTCAGACGATATTCCAGTGCTCGATCCGGAGAAGTGGCATCTGCTGCGCATTACGGCGAAGGGCGGGCTATTTACCGTTGTGGTCGATAACGAGGAGGTGTTGACGCACATTGATTCGGCGCCGCTTGCGATGGGGCGTGTTGGGTTGCAGTCGAACAGCGGACCGGTGGCCTTTCGGAATATCATGCTGCGGCCGCAGGTGATGCAGCCGCTGTTTGATGGCAAGACGCTCAACGGTTGGAAGCAGGATCGGGCGGAAAAGTGCAAGTTCGACGTGACGCCCGCGGGCGAACCACATCTCACGAACGGACCAGGGCAAATTGAAACCGCGGGCGATTTCAAGAACTTCGTGTTGCAGATCGACTGCAAGGTGAACGGCGAGGGACTGAACTCGGGCGTGTTCTTCCGTACGCTGCGCGAAGGGCGATGGGCGGGGTACGAGAGCCAGATCAACAACGTGTTTGAAGGCGAGCGGACGAAGCCCAAAGACTTTGGGACCGGCGGGATTTATCGGCGGCAGCCGGCGCGGCGAGTGGTGCCGAACGACCGCGAGTGGTTCACGAAGACGATCGTGGCCGACGGGCCGCATATGGCGGTTTGGGTCGATGGGTACCAGGTGAGCGATTGGACAGACGCCCGGCCGGCGAAAGAGAGTGCCCGCGAGGGGCGGCGCGATGGGGGTGGGGCGGTCGCGATTCAGAGGCATGACGCGACGACGGACTTTTCATTTCGGAAGATTCGGGCGGTGGAGCTGCCGCGGTAGTGTAGCAGGCACTCTCCGCGTGCCGTGGCCACGGTTCGGTTCAGGCACGCGCTGAAACCATCAGGTAGTGCAGCCCCCAGTGCGAACGTTCTGCCTGGTGCGGGCGTCTCATGAAATTCGGTTACGGCACGGCGGAGCGTGCCTACTACATTGGTTGGCTTGTCAGGGGTTGGGTTGCGAACCACAATGGGGTGCGTGGTGTCAATTGGGCGCGCCGTTTTGTTAAGACATCGCATTGATTTGTGGCGGCAGATTCGAGCTGATGCTCGACGCTAAGCGCTCGCAAGTGCACCAATTTGTTCCCAAACGCGTGTACGCGTGTTTAGATTCTGACCTCTGACCTCTCACCCCTCGACTCCCCACATGTCTTCCTGCGTTCTGGCTTATTCTGGCGGTCTTGATACTTCGGTCATTTTGGGTTGGTTGCAGGATGAGGGGTACGACGTGCACTGTGTGTATGTTGATCTAGGGCAGCCGTGCGAGGATCGCGAGGCGATTCTGAAGAAGGCCAAGGATTGTGGGGCGGCCTCGGCGCGGATTGTGGACGCCCGCGAGGAGTTGTGCCGCGACTTCGCGTTTCCCGTGTTGGGTTGGCAGGCGAAGTATGAGGGCATCTATCTGTTGGGCACTTCGATTGCTCGGCCGCTGATTTCGAAGGTTTGCCTGCAAGTGGCGCGCGAGGTGGGAGCGACGGCGTTTGCCCATGGGGCGACGGGCAAGGGGAACGACCAATGCCGATTCCAGTTGGCGGCCGAGGCGCTGGAGCCGGGGATTAACGTCGTCGTGCCGTGGCGAATGAAGAAGTATCGCGACAAATTTCCGGGCCGCAAGGAAATGATCGACTTCTGTGCGGCGAAGAACATCCCGGTGAAGGCGTCGATTTCGAAGCCATACAGCTCGGATGAAAATTGCCTGCACATTAGTTATGAGGCGGGGAAGCTCGAGGATCCGGCGGTCGACGGCGTATCGATCATCGACTTCGGGATGACGGTTTCGCCGCAGGAGGCGCCGGACAAGGTCGAGGAAGTTACCGTCGGGTTTGAGAAGGGGGTGCCGGTCGCGCTAAACGGCAAGCGAAGGTCGGCATTAGAGATGGTACAGGAGTTGAACCAGATCGCCGGGCGGAATGGCGTGGGGCGGATTGATATTGTCGAGAATCGGTTTGTGGGGATGAAGAGCCGCGGCGTGTACGAAGCGCCGGGGATGACCGCGCTCTATGCGGCGCATTTGGCGATTGAGCAGTTGACGCTTGACCGCGATACGGTGCATCTGCGCGATCGACTCGCGCCTGAAGTCGCGGAGATGGTGTACTACGGATTTTGGTATGTGCCGAAGATGGATGCGCTGATGGCGTTTTCGCGCGAGGTGCAGCAGGCGGTGAATGGCGAAGTCACGCTCGGCTTCTACAAAGGCAACGTGCTGGTGCGCGGACGGACGAGCCCGAATAGTCTGTACGATGCGAGCGTAGCGAGCATGGAAGGCGGCGGCAGCTACGACCAGACGGATGCGGAAGGGTTCTTGCGAATTCAGGGGCTGCCGGTGCGAGTGCTGGGGCGGGTGCGGCCGAGGAAATACTAGGGGAGAGCAGGAGAACGGAAGAGCAGGAGAGCAGCAGTAAGACCAAGAGCGGTTGGTGGAGAGTTCAATCGCGCGAGATCAAAGGGGCCGCAATGCGAATCTACTCTGCTAAGGAACTCATCGTATATCAGAAGTCTTTTGCTGCCGCGATGGAGATTTTCGAGGTCAGTAAGACCTTTCCTGCTGAAGAGCGATTCGCGTTGACGAGCCAGATTCGCCGGTCATCACGGTCTGTGAGTATGAACCTACGTGAAGCGTGGGCCAAGCGGCGGTACGAAGCGCATTTCGTGAGTAAACTCACTGATTGCGATGGCGAGAATGGGGAAACCGAGACGTCGCTCGATTTCGCACTCGCTTGCGGTTACATCGACAATGAAACCCACCGATCGATTTGCGATGCCAATCATGAGATTGCGCGCATGCTCAGCAGTATGATTCGCGAACCGGACAAGTTCCTTATAAAGTCGTAAACGGGTGGTCCGTCTGCTGTTCTTCTGCTCTGCTGCTCTACCGTTCTTCCCATGTACGTACGAGACAATCCAGTACTTCAACGCGAGCTGCTCACTAACCTCCGCATGGCGCGGGCGTTTGTGCTGCTGTTTGTATACATCGCGCTATTGGGGGCGGTCGTTTGGTTAGCTTGGCCGCAGCAGCAGCGGCTCGACTTGGCGCAGCCGGAGGCGGCGAAGCGGCTGGTGAACTTGTTCTTCTTCGGGCAGTATCTGCTCGCGTCGATGATGGCGCCGAGCTTCGCGGCAGGGGCGATCACGGGCGAGAAGGAGCGGATGAGCTACGAGATGCTCCTGGCGACGCCGCTGCGGCCCGGGGCGATCGTGCTGGGGAAGCTGTTTGCGGCGTTGTGTCATCTCGGCATTCTCATGATCTGCTCGCTGCCGATTGTGATGTTGTGTTTACCGCTCGGAGGCGTGTCGCTGTATGAAGTGTTCGTGGCGTATTTCGGCATGATCTCGACGGTGGCCCTGTTCGGGATGATCAGCTTGTGGGCGAGCAGTTTTTTCAAGCGGACGAGTGCGTCGCTGGTCGTATCGTACCTCATGATTTTGCCGCTCGCGGTGGTGTGTGTACTCGTGTGGCAGCAAATGGAACAGCTGGGCGGGATGCGGCTGTTGGTCGTGCTGACGGTCGTGCCGGTGGCCTGTTTGTCGCTTTCGACGCTAATGTGGCGGAATGCATGCAACCGGCTCTTGTATCCGCCGGATTTGGGGAGTGAGGGGAAGGAAGTCGTCGACTTGGAAACCGAAGCACGCGAGGCGGTCGGGCTATACATCAAACGCGATGAGTTTCCGGATAAGCTGTTCGCGCCGCCGAAGCGGACGTCGTTTTTGGAGGAAGGCGTCAATCCGATTTATGACAAGGAGATGCGGAGCGAGATTTTCAGCCAGGGCACGCTCATGTTGCGGCTGGTGATTCAAATCAGCATGCTGCTCGCGCTATTTGTGATGGCGGCGTGCCTGTACATTCAGCCCGCGTGGGCGGCGTGGTATATTTCGTATGTCGTTTTGTTCAACATGCTCGTGGGGCCGGTGTTTTCGGCGGGCAGCGTGACCAGCGAACGTGAACGGCAGACGCTCGACCTCTTGCTGGTGACACTGGTGACGCCGTGGCAGATGTTGTGGGGGAAGCTGCTCTCTGGGCTACGGGTGTCGAGCGTGCTGACGTCGTTTTTGTTGTGGCCGGTGCTCTTGGCGTGCGTCATGCCGTTGCCGTTCTGGCACAATTTGCCGACGATGGGCGGGTATGTGCTGGTGGTCGCGCTCACATGCGTGACGACGGCCGTGACGGCGCTGTTTTGCTCAAGCGTGTTTCAGAAGACGTCGACGAGTCTCATTGCGACGTATCTCATCATTGTGGTGATGTTCATGACGCCGGTGGCGGCGAAGTTCTTTGCCCAAACATTCTTTCAGGGCACGCAGAAGGCGGCGGCGGCGGAAAAGCTGGGCGTGATGAGCCCGTTTTCAGCGACTTTTGCGTTGCCGCTCGACGTGCAAGATGACCGGACGACGGCGCCGGCTCCGGTGGACTCCGACTTGCCCGTGTTCTTTGGGTTTATCGGGTGGTCGGTGGTGTACGACACGGCACTGGTGCTCATGATGATGCGGTTGTTTCAGGTGCGGTGGAGAGTGGCGGACTGAAGGCGAGCTATTAGCTTTTAGCTTTTAGCTTTTAGCCAGACGAAACCACACTAAGTCGCAGCGTGGGCGGGTGTGAGGTTGTAGTGCAATGGCGTTCGAATCTCACGATCCCGCGTGGCTAATCGCGCTGGCCAAACAGCAACGCCCGGATCTACCCTGGCTTACTGATTCACTCGCGGGATGCACGATGGCCGCGTGGCGATCGAGGCAGCATGTATACCTAGTATTTCCGGAGCCCGAGGGAGGCAATACCACATTGTCGACCTACCGAGAGACAATTTCGCTCGACGATCCGAAATGCGGGCACATCATGCTGGATGTAGCGGTCGACAACCGGATCATCGGCGTTGAGTTTTACGACCGCTTATTCTCCAAAAACTCAAGCAGACGGCGACGCAATAACAATTTACGGAGGCAAAAGCGGTCCGATAAAAGCTGACCCATTGTTGCTTACCTTAGTCCCTTGACGATTTGAGCACGATCGTGCGATAACGGCGTTAGGCAATTAGTGCGGCAAGGCAGCCGGTGGGAATATGTCCTCCGCTTCGACTATGGTGCGTCCCAAGACGCAGGATGAACGCGACCTGCTGTTGTATGAATCGCGTTTGCAGCGGCCCGTCCGGATGAAAGTGCCGGAGCTTGAGCGTAACGGGCGCATTCGGCACGCCATTTTTTCCGGGCAGTTTCAGGTGCCATTTCTGGAGGAGCTCGCCGGCATCGCCGATATGATTCGGCTGATGTCGAAGCACCGTGACGGCCTGGATTTTCTCATCAACCTGCTGCCGCACAAGCGGGCGATGCTGTATTTCACGCAGCCGTCGACGCGGACGTTTCTGTCGTTCATGGCCGCGTGCCAGATTCTAGGAATCACGTGTAACGAGGTGCGCGACCCGAGCACGTCGAGCGAAACGAAGGGCGAAACGCGGTTCGATTCGATCCGCATGTTCAGCAGCTACTTCGACGTGATCATCATGCGGAGCCCGATCGCGCGGCTGGCGGAGTCGTGTGCGTACCTGATGAACGACCTCGACACGACCGGGCAGCGGAGCGTGCCGATTGTGAACGCGGGGTCGGGGGCGGATGAGCATCCGACGCAGGCGCTCTTGGATATTTACACGCTCCAGCGATCGTTTCAATTCTCGAGTTCAAAAGATTCGCCGGCGGCGAACAAGTTCGAAGAGCTGCGCGAGCGGAAGGGTTACACCGGGCTCACGAAGGGGCTAGCGCAGAAGACCTACGGTTTCTGCGGCGACATCGGCCGCGGGCGGACGGTGCGGTCGCTGGCGATGCTGCTCGCGCTGTATGAGAACGTGCGGCTGGTATTCATTGCGCCGAATCATCCGAAACTGGCGATGCGCGATGACATGCGACAACGACTGGCTGACCGGAATGTGCGGTTTTACGAGGTGGAGTCGTTCGAAGAGCAGCTGGATGGCCGGCCGGTGATTGAGCAGCTCGATGCACTGTACATGACACGGATTCAGAAG
>JAXMBH010000048.1:0-24043 GCA_046349975.1 Pirellulales bacterium | reverse complement strand
CCGTGACAACACGCGTTGCTCCAGCCAAATCGGCGTTGCCGGAAAGCTCGATGTCATTGGTCCCTACAACTGAGAAATCACGATTGACCACGGTCGCATTCGCAATTGCATTCGTGCCTGTGAGCGCTGTGTTAGAGCTCACACTAATTGCCGTTGCTGGAGCGGTCACCGGGTCGCCGATCGTCACTGTGCCCGTGCCGAAAGCATTCTTGCTCCCAGCGACGGCGGTTCGATTCGTGATATAGAAACCGCCGGAGAAGTCATTATCTCCACTCAAAGTGAGCGTGCCCGCACCATCGTTGTCACGAATCAGGCCACCGGTGCCTGTGATCTTGCCCGAGATGTTCCAACTGTTTCCGGAAGTGGATTCAATCTGAACCCACTTGGTATCCGTTAGACTGGAGGGAGCGCCGCCATCGAGGTGAATCGTATTGGCTGTCGTAATATTCGGGGCGGAATTGGAAATCTCGGCCCCGACTCCGGTCACAAAGACGTCCGCGGAGCCGACGGCATTGTTGTTATTGAAGTTGATTCGACCCGAGGAGGCGGCGAGCGTACCTGCACCAACAATGCTAACGGAGCCGGTAACCGTGTTCGAACCGCTCAGCGTGAAAATACCGGCATTGATATTGAGGTTTCTGACTGTGTTATTGCTACTAAGCGTTGTCGTGCCGGTGCTCGCGACGTTTTTCGTCAGGTCGCTGGTTCCAGTGATTGAGCCGCTGAAGGTCGTAGATCCTGTGCCATTCAGTTTGAGACCAGTGGTGCCATTATTGTTGGTCACATTGCCTGCACCGGCCAGCGTGCCGATCGTGTCGTTAATGCTGTTCATATCCAGCGACGCGGAGGCGGCGACCGTCACCGCTGAGGCATTGTTAATGCCGGCGGCAGAGTTGCCGTAGCGGATGGAACCGCCATTGATAGTGACCGCTCCGGTGTTGTTCCATTCAAATCCCTGAATGGTCATGATCCCGGTGCCAGATTTTGTAATGCTGAGGGTCGTGGCAGCTCCGGTTGCCGTTTGAATTTGTCCGCTGAAGGTTGTTGAATTGTTATTTCCACCGACGTTCAACGTACCGGCGCCTGAGGAATTGCCATTCACGTTGCCGCTGCCGGCCAATGATCCGATCGTCTCGTTGAAATTCGCGACGTCGAAGTTGGCGCCGGAGGAAATTGTCAGCGCGGTGCCATTTGGAAGCCAACTGCCTGTGGCAACTGACGTTCGCAAACGGAGCGTACCGCCGGTGATATTCGTGGCGCCTGTGTAGGTCTCGTCATTGGTCAGTGACAGAATGCCAGGACCTGCAAAAGTAAGGTTGCCGGAGCCGGTGATCACGCCGCCATAGACGTTCAGATTTCCGGCGGTCGTATCGGTGACGCCGAGGGTGCCGCCGCCGCCGTTCAGAGTGATGCCTTTGTTCGTCGCCAAAAAAGTCACGCCAAGGCCCACGCGATTCGACGTGAACTTGCCGCCATCGAGCACGACGTAGTTCGCAATGGCCGTGGCGGGGAGCGCGCCCGTCGAACTCACCGCACCAGCCGTGGCCGATGATTCGCCGAGTTGAATAATTTCGCCGCCGGTTACCGTAATCACGTTTCCACCGGAACCGGTGTATGTGTTATTGGCGCCACTCAACGTTAGTGTGTTGGCGCCGGATTTCGTAATTGAGGTTCCGGCACCAGAAATAACGCCCGACAGGGTGACGTTTGCGGTGCCATTCACGAGCAATGGCTGACCGGCAGTGATCGCGGAACTGATGGTCGCTAGTGCCGTACTGTTGTTCGTGATGGTTGCACCACCAGCAGCCAGCGACAATGTGCCACCGCTGAGTGTTACGGTACCTTCCTCAACAGTGATCCCACCAATCGACTGAGTGCCGCTGACCGTGACCGTATAGATTCCAGACGCGCTCGTGCCGGCCGCGAAAACCGCGGTGTCTCCCGCGACCCAGGTACTGGCAGCGCTGCTGCCCGTTGAATCAAGCGTCCAATTCACATTTGCCGCGTTCCAGGTACCCGTGGGAGTAGGCCCGCCGGCTCCGGCGATTACGTCGTCAATATCCCAATATCTTGACGCAGCCGATGCGGGTAGCGTGAAAATGGAGATAAGGGCGAACGCAAAAAATACCTGTCTCATGGCGACCCAGCCTCGAAAAGACATAAATGATTCCCGCCGAAGCGCGGCTAATGCGCGCGAAGATTGTCCGAGCGTCAATATAGTTGGGGATGGATGGGCGTCAATAAAAAACGCGTTTTTTCTTCTTTCAAATGCGCAGAAATGGCTCTGGGTTGCGCAGGGCTCGGGCTGTCGGGCGTTGGGTGATGGGCGGCCGGGGATGAGGAACGTGCAAAATTCTCGAGAATGGATAAGATCCGTTCGCGGGGACCAGTTATTTTGGGGGCGGTCCTGAGCGACGAGCCACGGTGGCGTTTTCTCCAAGATGCTCAAAATTGCCGGCCGGGATTCTGCGCATCTTGGCGCCAAGAGTTCGTGTCGCTTCATTTCGGCGCGCAGCGGTGGGGCAGCAAACCATGTTGGAGGACGGTGGACGATTGTAGGTCGCGGAAAGGGGGCGATCGTTGGTTGTGGAAAATCGAGCCACAAGCAGACTGTGGTTGGGGTGATTGGACAGCGATTGGTGCTGTGAGTGTTAACCGCGGCGAATCTTCTGCCGAAGAGACTCGCTCACCACGCAGGAGCGGGGATGGCTACGACGCACGTGGCCAACTTCAACGGGCCTGGCACAAGACTGCTCCGCAGGAGCAGAGTTCCGTTATCCTGCGAGCCATATTCGCTGCAGAACAGGCATGCTTGGTCGGTCATTTCTGGCGTGCAGCTTAGCAGAGGGGGTGGCTCTTTTCAAACAAATAGTGAAAATATTTACAGTGATGAGATTTTGTATTGAAAGCGGCGCGGTAAGGGGCGCGGGAATCGCGATGCGGGTGGTTAGACCCACCCCTGGTTCCCGTGGAGCAGTCACGCGGGCAAGGCGGATCGAAATGCGGTGTCGCGCGTCGTTGCCATTCCCGCTCCGTGGCGAGCGGTGGGATCATGCGCGGCGGGCTCACCATCGGCCACACGTTACTGGGTCCAGCATTTTTTTTTGGAAGCTGTTAGCCGTTAGCTTTTAGCTGTTAGCCAAACCATCCACACCACAGCGAAAGGCCATCGCCTGACAAACAACTAGCAACTATCCACTATCAACTATCATCTATCACTTCTGTTCACCCGCGCCGTGAAGGCGAGGCGCCGCAGACGGCTGGCCAATCGCTCGAGCTGAGGGCCTGATTCGCCCCAGCTTCTGGGCAATCGCCCCCAAACCCCGTCAACGTGCCGCCGCGCGTTGAAACCCGCCCCCATCCCATGCGTGCTTTCCCCACTAGGAGTTCCCCTCCCCCCTATTAAAATCGACCTCGTTCTTTGCGCTTCCGCTCGTTTCTTGGCGGCATCAAACGCGTCGCAGCATGCCCGCGGCTGAGCGGCGACGCGACGTGAATACAGGCCGGGGGCAGGCCAGTTCGATTCCAAGAGAGCTCTCATTCAAAAAACAAGGCGGGGACGACAACTCAATGCCATCCCCGCCGATTTTTCGGTCATTAATTTTAGGAGCCGACAACAACTATTTGCGGCGGCGAATTCCCAGGCTCGCCACCAACGCTGCACCCACGAGCAGAATCGTCGCCGGTTCAGGAACCACAGCCGTCGCCACTAGGGTACCTGTGAACAACGTGAAACTGGTGCCGTCCGTCCGTCGGGCGCGAATTGGAATTGTCAGCGTGGCCGTATTGCCGGCAACAACATAGGAACTCATGGTCGGTGTCGCGGCATCACGCGGGTAGATATCGCCGGTGATGTCGTCCGACCCGCCGCCGCCGCCCAAGAGCGGAGTGATCCACGACTCGAATAACCCAGCTGAAACCGTCATGGTCTCGCTCGAATTGAACGAACCGCCACCGCCCACGGCTTCGGCGCCGCTAGAGAGATTTAGAACCAAACCACGGCCCGCGGCAAACGCCGCGTCATTGCCATTGAACTGAGCTTTGACACCGTAGTCTGCCGGTGCCGGCGGCTGCACCGTCGGGCTGTTCGACGGTACTTGCCCGCCCAGTTTCGGTAGCCACGTACCGTTCACATCCGCATCCGCACTGGCTGAGAGAATCGAAATCGTCGAAGGAGAAAGCAGGTTATCGACATCCACCGTGATGCTGCCGGTGTACTTAGTCGTTCTGGAACCGGCTGCCTGGTCGAGGAACACAAAGCCGCTGAGTTGGCCATCCAGCGTCAACGAGCTGGCGTCATGGTTGATCGTCATGACCAGCGGAGCGGCCGTCGCGCCGCTGCCGAACGCCGCCGACAGGACCATCGCGGCGGCCATAGAAGAAGTAATGGTTACGAATCGATTCATTAGACAAATTCTCCTGAGCGAGTTACCGAAAAGTGCCAACCAAACATGCCAAAGCTTCAACGAACAGCGGCAAGATGCCAATCGAGTTGCAAACAGCCTGCAATCAGCGGCCTGTGACCGCTCCTGCAGCGCGAGCTTGGCTATTCCAACTGCGTGCGAACCCAGCACAGCGGCTGGCAAGATAAGTAATCCGGAAACTTACAGCGTTCGTGTGCCTAACTAAACCTTATAGTCGCCGCCGCCACAACTGTCCAGCAAAATCCTAATCTTCCATTCAACTTAACAATCGATCGACGCACCACCGCAGTTGCTCCGAAACAATGCTCGACGAGGCTCATTTCCGGCCGCACCGCTCGTGTCCACCAGTTACGGCCGTTCGGCTGCGGCGCGCGAGGAGCAGCACTCCCACAGGTAGGGGAAGGCACGGGATTGGCTCACTTGGTTATAAATATGGCACGAAATACAATGCCAGCTGCTACCGCGCAATTGCGAGGTTTGCATCCGGTGATACACTATTGTTGGCAAGTATTGTTTGACTTTTCCCGGGCGCGCTCAGCTTTCGTTTCTTCCAGGCGGATGGAGGAACGCTCCCATTCACGCTCCTCACGAGACCACACTATGTCTTTCAACTGGGTTCGCTTCGTAGTTGCGCTCGTCATGTCACTGGTCATGATCGACGCCGCATCGGCCATCGAAATCACACTCAATGTCGTGCAATCACAAAGTACGATCCGCTTCCGCGGCGATAACGGCGGCACACTCGATATGCCATCCGCGCCATTGCTGCCGCAAGATGATCCGAGCCTGCCAACGCCTGGCATCACCGATGGAGATCCCACGCGGCCGTCGAACGTCACCACGTTTCAAGGCACGATTAAAGTCGACGTTAACAGCGTCACTGCCCCCACAACCATCCGGATTCTTGAAGCCAACCTAGTAGCGGATATCAATGGCAGCTGGCTTCCCGAAGTTCAGCCCAACAGCGGCGGCCTCGCTTCCGACAACCCGCCCGATCCTGCTATGCCTGGGGTTTTCGGCGTAAAGCTCAATGCGTTCGGCATCGACTTCGCGTATGGCGCCGTTCGCGACATGGCGTACAACATTGTCACGGAAGTCGATCCTGATGGCGAGTGCGACAATAACATGTGCCCCGCCGGCTTCTCGCCCGTAACGGAACCGGTCAACGGCGCTGGCGAGTTCAGCTCGTTCTCTCAGCACGTTTTCTATCGACGAGGCTTCTTCGACACTTGGATCGATCCGATACTTGACGACTCGCGTGACCGCGATGACCTCACCGGCGACGGTTCGATGAATCAGCAAAAAGCATTCGATAACGGCACATCGGTGACCCTGACGCCGGTATCCAATCCGCAGAAGTCCACTTACATCGTCTCCGGCAATACGGCTACATTAGCAATTCCTATTAATATTCAAGTTGAACCCGGCTTTTCGCAGTACATTGATGGCCAGTTCATCGCCACGTACACAATCGCGGCGAGCTTGCCGGGCGACTACAACAGCAATGGAAAGGTCGACGCCGCCGACTACGTGTTGTGGCGCGATAACCCAAGCGCTTTTGGCGGTGCTGCCGGCTACAATACTTGGCGCGCGAACTTCGGCAATCCACCAGGGAGCGGCGCCGGTCTCGGCTCCGGTATCGTGCCAGAGCCGGCTGGCATCACCCTGTTATTGTTCGGAATGGCGTTTCTGCGCTCTGCATCCCGCGGCGCTCGGCGCACGTAACTTATCAAATTCGTTGGCACGGAACTGGATTGGTCGGTCGCTTCGTTGACAACCTATTCCTCGCAATGATCCTCGCCAAGCCGCGTCGAACGCTACTCTGCGGCGGGCGATCGTGTGTCGAATAGCGTCGTACAGCAGCGACACAAAAGCGTGACAAGACGTACAGGAACAGAGAAAAGGTAGGCCTATCATGGCGGCTCGTGGTTCGTCAATTCGCGGTAAGTTCGCTTCAGCAATGCACGTTCGCTGTGCCGGCAAGATGATTGCGAAATGTGCGGCGTTTACCCTCGTCGAACTGCTCGTTGTAATCGCTATCATTGGCATCCTCGTCGCACTGTTGTTGCCCGCAATCCAGGCCGCTCGCGAAGCGGCTCGCCGCGCCCAATGCATCAACAACCTCAAACAATACGGCCTTGCCCTGCAGAATTATCACTCCACAAAGAAGTCGTTCCCGCCGGGCGCAATGATGAAGGCCAATTCGATTCAAGATGTGTACGCCAACGCGAACACCCTATTGTTGCCTTATTTCGAAGAGTCAAGCTTGAACGCGATCTATCGGCAGGATAAGCAATGGGAAGATCAGAATGACGGCGTGGCCGGCTTTCCAATCAACGTTTTCAAATGTCCGTCGTCGGGGTCGCCGAATCCGTTTCTCGATGTATTGCTGAAGCAATATGCCCCGCCGGCTGGCGCCTTCGGTATTGCCGAATACGCTTTCTGCACTGGGTATACCGATGCCTTCTGCATCAAGCAGAGCGCGGAACCCGGCAAGCTGTTGCCTGGGCAGCGCGGAATGTTCAACGTCGCCTTTGGCGCTTCGATCCGTCAGATTACCGACGGCACCAGCAAAACGATCGCTGTAGGTGATGCGAGCGGTGACCCCAAATGGACCGTTTGCCATCGGTCAAGTCCAACGACTCCATGCACGGCCGCCGACCTTAAGCCCAATCCGCTTGGCGAAATCCCAGTAGCGGCCGCCGGCTGGATCGTTGGCGAACCAAATAGTACTGGCTTCTTCGCCGTGTTGGGACCACACTCGAGTACATACGGCTGCACCGTTGAGCCCATGAACAAGAATCCTGTCACCGATACGTATCTTGATTTAGCACAGTACGTCGGCGATGCGCTGCAGCAACGCGTAAACAACTCCTGGTACTGCAAAGCCAGTTACGAGGGCGGCATGCATGCCGTCAGCAACTACCGCAGCGATCACCCCGGCGGTTGCAATTTCGTTATGGCCGATGGTTCAGTTTCGTTTCTCGCTGAAAGCATCGATATGGCCAGCTATCGTTCGCGGTCGACCATTGCCGGTGATGACGTGCCTAACGAGTAATATTTAATATTCCCGCTGTCGATGCGCCGGCGACCGATTCTCAGTGAGATTCTTTGGGAGGTTCGTGTTGGGTTTTCGTCATCGCCTTCAGCTATCCGTAAGCTCGCGGTTTCGGAGCCGATTGGTCGTTACCGCAGTCTTTGTATTGGTGGCTGCTCTCGCCTGCGCGCTGGGTTGCCATAAGCCGGCCGCACCCATCAACGCCGATCCAGCCACAACGCCGTGGCTTGATCCCAAAGCTCAGATCAAGAACCTTAAGAACACCGATCCTCGCATTCGCAGCGTTGCTGCCACGAGCTTGGGAGTGATGGGCGCCAAGGCAGCCGAAGCGGTGCCGGAACTGGAGCGACTGGCTCGCGAAGATGCGAATCCCAAAGTTCGCGATGCGGCGAAAGAAGCAATTGAAAAGATCCGCGGCACGAAATAGAAATTGTGGCCGGCGGTTACGCCTTGGTTCCCTATTAACAACGTTTCCCGCCCCTTCTCTTAGCAGGAGTTTTCATGACACGCGCTATCTTAGTATCGGCAGCTATCGCGGTGCTCGCCGCATTGTGTCCCCGCACGACGCGCGCCAAAGATGCGGCGACCGATAAAGTTCCGACCGCGCTGCAAGAATACGTCGCCGCCAAAGATAGCGCGTTTGCCTGGAAGCTTGATAAGGAAGAAAACGCCGGCGACTTTCTCATCTACGAGATCGACCTCACATCTCAGAAGTGGCAGGGCATTACTTGGAAGCATTGGCTCACGGTGTTCGTGCCAGTGAACAACCTCAGCCACCGCGACACGGTACTCCTCTTCATCACCGGGGGCAGCCACGGCAACCGCCTCGGTGGCGATGACCGCGAAATGGGCAAGCTGCTCGCGAACGCGGCGCAAATGCCCGTTGCCATCCTGAATAACGTGCCGAATCAACCGTTGTTGGGCGACCGCACGGAAGACGATCTCATCAGCGAAACGTTCTTAAAATACCTCGAAACGAAGGACGCCAGCTGGCCGTTGTTGTTCCCGATGGTGAAGAGCGCGGTTCGCGCAATGGACGCCCTGCAAGCGATCGCTCTGGAGAAGCACAACCAGAATATCGAGCGGTTCGTGGTCACCGGTGGTTCGAAGCGTGGTTGGACGACGTGGCTTTCGGCTGTGGCCGACAAGCGCGTGGCGGGCATCGCACCGATCGTGATCGACACGCTCAACATGCGGGCCCAGATGAAGCACCAGAAAGAAACCTGGGGCCGCTACAGCGAGCAGATCGCCGATTACACGCTGAAGGGACTCGTGGAAGTGATGGAGAAGCAACCCGATGTGCCGTTGTGGCGGTGGGTTGATCCGTACACGTATCGCAACGAGCTGAAGCTGCCAAAACTGATTGTTAACGGCACGAACGATCGCTATTGGGTGATCGACGCGACGAACATTTATTGGAATGATCTGGTCGGCGACAAGCACATCTTGTACGTGCCGAACGCGGGCCACGGGCTCGACGGCGGCAAGAAAAACGCCCTGACGACGATCTCCGTCTTCGCACAGCACGTGGCCATGAACGAGCCGCTGCCGAATCTCAGTTGGAAGCATGATAACGACGGCGACAAGCTGCGACTGACCGTGAATTCGTCGCCGAAACCCAAGGCTGTGAAGCTGTGGGTCGCCCACTCGGAAGACAAAGACTTCCGGCCCGCGCACTGGGACGCGAAACCCGTCGAAGCTAACGGTGACGGCGCGTTCGTGGCGGAGGTCGAGAAACCGGCCACTGGTCACGTGGCCTTCTTCGCCGAAGCCGACTACGAATTCGGCCCGCTCGAATACGGCCTCTCCACGCAAATGCGGCAGGAGTGAGGCGCGGGGCAGAGATTCCTGTCTGCCCGTGAGTCTCGACCCAATTCTCACATCGCAGCGACAGGCAAACTATTGACGTTGACAGGCAGGCAGAAATACCTGCCTCAGTTTGTTCCACTCTTCGCAGGAGCATTGCCGTGGAAGTACCGCAATACACCTGGGAAGACTACGAGCGCGGGTATGCTGACCGCCACTTGCTGCAGGGCGCGATCGCCAAGTGGGCGCGCGAGCGACCGGAGCAGCTGGCGATCATCGAGTTCGACACAGGGCGGGAAGTTTCGTATCGCGAGTTGAATGAGGAGAGCACCGCGCTCGCACTGCGCCTGCTAGAGCGTGGCTTTCGCCGCGGCGATTTTCTCGCCACGCTATTACCGCTGACGGTCGAGCACATATTGCTCGAATACGCGTGCTTCAAGATTGGCGTCATTCACGCGCCACTGGATATGCGGCTGAAGGCCGACGAAGTCGTGCGCTCGTTGGGCCTGATTCAAGCGAAAGGCCTCGTCACACTCGGCCGCACAGCAGCCGGCGATTTCACGCCGATTGCCGAGGCCGTGCGCGCGGAATGCCAATTCGTTGAGCACCTTATCCAGTATGAGTCGGATGGCACGCTGGTGGGAGGAGCCACTTCAGCGCGAGCGTTTTTCAGGGTCGCGCAAGTCACGCGGAGCGATGCGAAGCTATTGCGCATGTTCGACGAAGCCACGCGGCGCGTGCAGCCGACGGACGGCGCCCAGGTCATCTACACGACTGGTTCGACAGGCTTCCCGAAGCCGGCGCTGCTTTCACATCAGAACATAACGGTACAAAACCTTTGCTTGGCCGGCGGCTGCGATTGGCTCAACATCCGGCGCATGCTGGTAAATCTGCCGCCGTCGCATGTTGGTTGCCAAGGCGAAGAACTGATGACAACGTTCTTCGCAGGCGGCACGGCCGTGGTGCTACATCGCTTTGATGCCGCGAAGTCGCTGGAGGCCATCCAAAAGTACCGCGTTGAATCGCTGGGGCAGATCCCCTCGATGTTTCAAATGCAATGGCATTTGTCGAACTATGCCAGCTATGACCTCAGTTCCTTGAAGACCGCGATGTTTGGCGGCCAGCAAGTGACGCGGCCGTTCGTGCAATTGCTGTGCGATCGAGTGCCGCTCGTGGCGACGGGGCTCGGCATGAGCGAGATGGCCGGCTTTGTCACGTATACGGGGCTCACGCGGGATGTGGACTATATGGTCAGCGGCGTGGGCAAGGCGATGCCGATCACGCCGCTGTCGATTCGCCAGCCGATGCGGTGCGATCGCACCGCCGGCGGGGAGTTGCCGAGCGGCGAAGTGGGCGAAATCTGTTTCCGCGGGCCGCAGGTGTTCCTCGATTATGTCGGCAATCGCGGAGCGTACGAGCAGACGGTTTCCAGCGACGGCTACTGTTATACTGGCGACTTGGGCTACGTAAACGAGCGTGGGTTGGTGCTTGTCGGCAGGTCGAAGCTGGTGATCAAGCCGAAGGGTTTTCAAGTGCATCCGGCCCAGGTCGAGCAGCATTTCGCGCAACTCGATACAGACGTGGCGATGTGCGCAGCCGTCGGTCATCAGCACGACTTGTTGGGCGAGGCGATTATCTTATTCATTGCGCCGCAGCGAGATCATGGGCTAACTCGATCGCGGCTCGAGTTGCACGCGCAAGGGATTGCGTCCTACATGCGTCCGACGCATTACGTGGTATTAGAACAGGGCGGCCTGCCGCTCAATCGTACCGGCAAGAGCGATTATCAGCGGCTTCGGCAAATGGCGGCAGAAGAAGTGGCTAAGTTGAAAGCGTATGGCGAATGGAGCTGATACGCGATCCGCATTAAAATTCAGCGAGGAGTTCACATGCCAGACGCAGCGGCCGAGGCGGCACAGATCGAAGCGATTCGCAAGTTCTACGGCGGGTCGCCGCGCGTGAGCGAGTGGATCACCGTCACGCAGAATGTCGTCAATCAATATTGCGAGGCGTGCTGGGACAGCGATTGGATGCACGTCGATGTCGAACGCTCCCAACGTGAAAGCCCATTCGGCTCGACAGTCGCACCCGGCTTCTGGTCGCTGTCGATGCTGCCGTATCTGGCGCGGCTAGCGACGGGTGAAGACTATCCGCCTGGCATTGCGGCGGCCATTAATTACGGTTTTGATCGCGTGCGATTTCCGGGGCCCGTGCTGGTTGGCTCGCGCGTGCGGTTGCACCTCAGGCTCGCGGACGTGACGCCGCGTGATTCGGGACGTTACCTGGTGCGGACGGAAAACACGATCGAAGTCGAAGGCCGCGAGCGGCCGGCACTCGTGGCGGAGTGGATGTTTGTCTTGGTGTTTCGAGTGTGATTACGCTGGCGATTCTTGGGGTGGCTGAGGGCGGGGTGCGAGCGAGCGTGGAGCACGCAACGTTGAAGAGTACCGGCCCATGCGAGGGGGTGGCTGGGGTCGAGCCGCCAGCCGAGCCCCCAGTGAACTGCCGTTGTTTTCAAACTTGTGAAAGCAGAAGGTATTGGCGCGTCACTGGGGGCTCGCTGGCGCTCGACCCCAGGCACCCCCTTGGGCTAGAGAACATGTTACGGCGTCGCTCGCAGGTCTCACTTCGTTTCGGAAGCTGATTTACGTGGCGTTCCCAGGTGCTTGTCGAAGAACTCGAACATCTTGGCCATGCAGTGCCGATTCACGTTTGTGTCGAGGTCCATCGTATGCGGCCAGCCTTCGACGCGATCGTAGTCGCATTCGATGCCGACCTCTTTGCATTTGGCGACGAGTCGCTCGGCCTGCTCGATCGGAACGGTCGAGTCGATTGAGCCGTGGAGAATAAGCGTCGGCGGATCGTCTTTAGTGACGTGCGTGATGGGCGACGCGAGCTTGTATGCGTCTGGCGCCTCATCATATTTCTTGCCAAGGAAAGCACGCACCTCGCCGCTCGATTTGGCGAAGTCGGTGGTGAGATCGGTGGGGCCGTACAGGTCGACCACGGCCTGCACGCGGCTGCTAGTGTCGGCGTTGCCGCCCTTGCCATCGAGCTCGGGCACGTCGGAAGAGTAGCCGATCATCATCGACAAGTGTCCGCCGGCCGAGCCGCCGGCGACGCCGATTTTGTTCGGATCGATCCCGTACTTCTCGGCATTCGCGCGGAGGAAACGCACGGCGCACTTAACGTCTTCCACGGCGGCCGGAAACTTCGCCTCGCCGGAGAGACGGTAGCTCGCGGTGGCCGCGATATAGCCGTGCTCGGCGAATTTCACGCAGTAGTAATGGTAGATTTGCCGATAGCCGCTTTTCCACGCGCCGCCGTGAATGAAGAGCACAACGGGCAGCGGCTGGGGATGTTGTTTGGGTGCGTAAAGATCGAGTTGCAGGCCATGATCGCCGCCTTTGCCGTATTCGATGTTGCGCTGGAGCGTGACCGTTTCTGGCAGGTCGATCGTGACGTCGATCGGTTTGATCTTACCGGCGGCAAAGGCCATTTTCACATCATCTTCCGTGGCGTAGCCGGGTGGCGCCGGAGGGACCTCGGCGTGGCCGGTGTCTGCTGCGTTCGCAGCCAGGCAAAGGGCAATCGTGACGGTTGTGAGCGAGTCATGAATCATCTGTCGCATGGTGTGAGCCTGCTGTGATGAGGGCGGTCTTGTTGAAAGCGAATTATGTAAATGAACGGTAACAAACAAATTGCATTAGAACAGGAGGCAGCAGAGTAAACAGAATCTTGGTCGTATCTCTTTCCCTGTTAGCTCTGTGGGCTCCTGTTCAGATGGTGATTCATTAGTCCTGCGCTTTGATCCAGGCTTCGTTGAACGCGGCGTGTTTCATACTTTTGCCGCCTTCGACGAAGTAGCTGTAAACGACGTGGATCGTGCCGTCTTTGCCTTGGATCATCGTGGGGTAGTGATAGGAGCCTTTGTCATGCTTCTCGAGATGGCGGGTCCACTTCCACGTTTGGCCTTCGTCTTCCGAGAGTGAGACGGCGAGGCTGTTACGATCGTTCACGAGATCGTTGTACACCAGCACCCAGTGGCTGTTCGCGAGGCGAACGCCGTCAATGCCCGCGCCCGGATTCGGGAGAGGCGAGTTCGTGACGGGTCCCCAGGTGAGGCCGTCGTCCTTCGAGGTCGACATGCGGACGCTGCGTTCAACGCCGTTCTCGCGCATAAAGGCGAGGAGTTCGCCGTTATCGCGGCGGAGCACGGTCGGTTGGATTGCGCCGAAACCAAAGATCGGCTTGCTGGCGTACCAGGTTCTGCCGTCGTCGTCGCTGATGGCCATGATCGACAGCGAAAACGTGTCGGTGTACAGGGGCAACAAAATGCGGCCGCTCGGCAGCACGGTGGGTTTGCAGCGCGGTTGCCAGCCGAGTCGTTGGTAGAGCTTGTTTTTTAGCTTCTGTTTGCCCTCGTTGATTTCCTGGCGGTGCTCGTCGTTGAGCAGCCCGCTGTATTTCTTAAGCAGCTCATCGAGTTGCGCGATTGCCTCGGCGCTGAAGTCGGCGGGTTTTAACAAAATTTGGCCATGATCGTCCCACTTGGGCACGCCGTTGTTCGCGTATTCAATGCTGGTTTTGTACTGCGTGATGCACGATTCCCAAGAGTTGGCGATGATGATCGGCCAAAAGAGCCAGAGACGATCGTGGCGATCGATCATCAGGCACGTGTTGCAGTCGGGAAATCCCGGCGTATCGGCCATTAGAAACGCGTCGCTCCAGTTTGTTTCGCCCTGCTTGCGGCGAGCGCCATAGACGGCGACGTCGTCGGCCGAGCGCTCGCCGGAGCCGCGATACCACGACACGAGCAGATCGCCGTTCGGGCATTCGACGATGCCGGGTGCGTGGTTGTGCTGCGGGTGCAGCGGGAAAATGAGTTCCGAAGAGAACTCGGGCTCGGCCGAGGCGCCGGCGAGCGCAACCGCAAGGAGAGCGAGCAAATTCATAGTCAGAGACTCACGAGGAAAAATCGCAACCGATCACGAAGCTGACCAAGATAAGAGCGGCCCGGGCGTCAGCTGGTGAGATTCTAGCAGAGTGGCGTTCAACTTCCAAGTTTTGCGGCGTGCAACTCGGGCGGGAAGTGCGGTGTGCCGCCGGGCCGCGAGCAGACAAAACCTGCCACGCGAATGGCCCAGCTATTAATGGCCTCTAGCGGCAGCTTGCCGAGCAGGCCGATGGCGAGCGCGGCGGTAAAGGCGTCGCCAGCGCCGACCGTGTCCGTAACGTTCACATGTACGCTGGGCAGGTCACTGCGTTCGCCGGCGGCGTTGAAGAGTGTCGCGCCAGCGGCGCCGCGCGTGAGTGCGATTACATTCAGAGAGAAGGTGTCGAGCAGTTTGCCGAGTACATCGCGTTCGCTCAGGCGATTCCAACCGAAGATCTCGGCAAGCACGAGGAGTTCGGCATCGTTGAGTTTGAGCACGTTGGCGAGCGTCAGCGATTCGCGCAGGACGGGTTCGGTCCAGAACGGTGCGCGCAGATTGATGTCGACGATGCGGAGGCAATCTTCGCGCGTTCCCTTGACGAATTCTTGAATGGTGCGGCGACTGACCGCGCTCCGCTGCGCGAGCGTGCCGAAGCAGACGGCATTTGCCGCAGCGGCGAGCTGCGCGAGGTCGACTGACCACGCGATGTTATCCCACGCCGTGTCGGTGGCGATTTCATAGCTCGGGCAACCGGCGGCATCCAAGGCGACGAGTACTTTGCCGGTGGGCTGCGTGGCGATCGAGACGCCGTGCGTATCGACACCGTGCCTTTGCAGCATGGCAATTGCCTTCTGGCCGAGCGGGTCGTTGCCGACGCTGCCGATCATGAGAGCGTCGGCCGAGCCATTGCTTAACTCGGCCACGCTGCAGACGAAGTTGGCGGGCGCTCCACCAAAGTGGGGGCCATCGGGAAACACGTCCCACAAGATTTCACCGAGGCCAATAATTTTCAGGCGATCCGCCATCGAGTTTCCTGGGAGTCAATGGAATGGCAAACGATGAGTCCATGCCAGCGGCTGCTGATTTAGTGTACCCGAAACTTGTGCTGCGATGAGCATTTGTTATGTTGATCTGCGACAAAATTGGCAAGCAAACCCCCGGTAAGAAAACATGCGTCCGATTGTGCAGATTTCGTTGGATGTGGTGACGATTGAGGAATCGATTTCGACGGCGGAGATGGCGATGCGGGCGGGCGTCGACTGGTTGGAGGCCGGTACGCCGCTCATCATTGCCGAGGGGATGAACGGGGTGCGAGCGTTGCGGGAGCGATTCCCGACGACGCCGATCGTCGCTGACTTGAAGACGATGGACGGCGGTTATTTGGAGGCGGAGCTCATGGCGAAGGCCGGAGCAACGCACGTTGTGGTCATGGCGCGGGCTCATGAGGAAACGATCAAGTGCGTGGTGAAAGCGGGCAAGGATCTCGGCGTGAAAGTGATGGGCGACAACCTTGGTTGCCCGGATATGGTCGACGGCGCACGGATGCTGGAAGAGTTGGGATGCGACTTTGTGATTCACCACATTGGCTATGATGAACGGCGCGGGATTGCGGCTCGGGGCGAGCGGATGCCGAGCCCGCTGGATCAACTGCGGGAAGTCGTGGCGGCGGTGAGTGTGCCCGTTCAGGCGGTGGGCGGACTGACGCTCGAACAGGCGGTGAACACGCCGTCGTATGGTGCGCCGCTCGTGGTACTCGGCGCGCCGCTTGTAATTGATGCTGACGCATTTCAGACAGCGAGTGGAAATGTTGAAGATTCGCTGCGGCTGATCTGCGAGAAGGTGCACGGCTTTGGCGATGTGAAGGTTGCGGGCAAGTGAGCGTGGTGTTCAGTGGCACCTAACACGACAAATGTTGCAAGCGTTCGACGGCGGCGGCAAGGTCGCGGACGAGTTCGGAATACAATTGGTCGCGACGAGCGGCATCCGGCGCGCGGAGCACCGCGGACGGATGAAAGGTGGCGAGCGATGATCGGCACCAGGTCGTAGTGCGGAATACGCCCCGGTCGCGTGTGATGCGGAAGTCGGCGCCCATGAGCGATTGCGCGGCGGTTGCTCCCAGGCAAACGAGGACCGCCGGCTTGATGACCCCGATCTCGGCAACGAGCCACGGGCGGCACGCGATGGCTTCTTGAATGCTCGGCTTGTTATGGATGCGACGCTTGCCGCGAAGCACGAACTTGAAGTGCTTCACGGCATTCGTCAGGTACACGTCGTCGCGCGTGAGGCCGACTTGCAGCATCGCTTCGGCGAGCACTTCGCCAGCGGGGCCCACGAATGCTCGGCCTTGCTGGTCTTCGACATCGCCTGGCTGTTCACCAACAAGTACGAGCCGCGCCGTCGAGGGGCCTTCGCCAAACACGGTTTGCGTGGCGTGGCAGTATAGATTGCAGCCCTGGCAGGTTGCTGCGGCAGCGCGGAGCGAGTCGAGGTCGCGAGCGAGTGGCACGTAATCAGCGGCGCTGCGACGAGCTTCCGGCGATCGTTCGAGCATCTCGGCCACGCGCTGTGGTGCGGCTGTGAGCAAGTCGGGAATGATCGATGTCTCGGGCAGCGTTCGCCAATGCCGCACGGGCATTTCGCGGGTCATTGTTTTGAGCTTAATGCGGGCTGGATTGAATATAGGGCCGTAGTATGTGCGCCACAGATCTTCGAGCTCGTCGCCGCGCGGGGCCTCGGTCGAGGGGAGGCCGGGGCCGAACGCAAGCTCGCGGCCGTTCCAGTGCACGGATCCGCAGGGCGTGAGAATTGACCAGTTCATGGATGGAAAACGACGCGCAAAGAATGGAGCGACGAGCTCGACGGTATGGTGATCGGGGCGATGCCAGGCGATAAATTGTTCCTCGCCGTCGTTCATGATGCGGCGGAAACGCACGAACGCTTTCATCTTGTGAGCATCGCGGCGCACGGCCTTTTCCATCATCCGCAGACGATGGATATCGTCATCGGTTTCAACTTCCAACAAGCGGCGTTCGCCGTGGGTTAAACGCCAGAGTACTCGATACAGCAAGTCGAAGCGGGTCTCGGCGCGATGGCAGGCTGCTTCGCGGGCAAGTTCGAGAAAATCTTGCGGAACGCTTGCGCGCGACGAATGATGACGATCCACCGCAATTGGTTCATTCGATTGATCGACGCACGATGTGTTGTCTTCTGCCGGTGCATCGAACAGGCTTCGCTGTGCGCTGCGAGGTATGAAATGCACGTCGGCGGGCGGGGTGCCGTGTGCCAACAGGTGGCGGGCCGATTGGCGCCAATCGTCGAAGTTTAAAACGACGATCGTCGGCATCACAATTCTCCCGTTGCGGCCGAGCTGGCTGCGTCGAAGAGATTTAGTTGCCGCTCGCGCACGATGAGGCGTGAACGCAGCTGCAAGTCATCGAGGCGGCGCACTTCGGGGTTGTAGTCCGCGGTAACAACAAACGGCGCCGCCCGTCGCCAAGCCACGCGCAGCTTCTGCAGATCGGCAATGTGTAGGCGGCGGTGGCGGCGAACCTTCAATATCTTGCCAACGCTACGGGCGCCGATGCCGAGAATGCGGAGCAATTGTTCGCGGTCGGCGCGATTCACATCGACCGGAAAATGCTCGCGGTGAACGAGTGCCCAAGCGAGCTTGGGGTCGATGTCGCTGGCGAGATTTGGGTTACCGTCGATGAACAGGTCGTCGGCTCGAAAGCCATAGAATCGCAACAGCCAGTCGGCCTGGTACAAGCGATGTTCGCGGAGGAGCGGCGGGCTGGCGGCGGGGAGGCGCGTATCGGCGTGTGGGATAGGGCTGTAGGCTGAGTAATACACGCGGCGTAAGCGCTGCTCGCTGTAAAGTGATGATGCCGTTTTCAAAATCTCGCGGTCGGGCGTGGGCGTGGCGCCGATGATCATTTGCGTGCTTTGGCCGGCCGGCGCGAAGCGGGGTGGCTTGCTGCCCGCGCGGCGTTCGGCGCGCGTGGAATCAATGTGGCCTTTGACGGTTTGCATTGCGTCCAGAATCGCAGGTTGCTGTTTTTCAGGCGCGAGTTGCGCGAGGTCGGCTGGCGTGGGTAGTTCGATATTCACGCTCAAGCGGTCGGCGTAGCGACCGGCTTCGATGAGCAGTTCGTCGGCAGCGCCGGGAATGGTTTTCAGGTGGATGTAGCCGCCGAATTTGTGCGTGTCGCGAAGCGTTCGCGCGACGAGCACAAGCTGCTCCATGGTGTAGTTGGGCGTTTGAATGATGCCCGAGCTGAGAAACAGTCCTTCAATGTAATTGCGTTGGTAAAACTGAAGCGTGAGCTGCACGACCTCTTCGGGGGTGAAGCGGGCGCGCGGCACATCGCTGGAAATGCGGTTCACGCAGTATTGGCAATCGAAGATGCAGTAATTTGTCAACAGAATTTTGAGCAGCGAAACGCAGCGGCCGTCTGGGGTGTAACTGTGGCAGATGCCGAGGCCTTCGGTGCTGCCGAGTTGGCTGCCGGCCCGCGTGCTTGTCGCGCCGCTGCTGGCGCAGGAGGCATCATATTTGGCGGCGTCGGCGAGAATGGCAAGCTTCTGTTGAATAACCATGGCGGGGCTCGCGGCAATATATACAAATGTATATAATCCGGCGGAGTTTGGCCAGCAATCGGTTGAGGGGTTCCGGTTTCATCGCGGTCGCGGCACAGGATAGCGCATGTGTTTTGCCGAATACTGCGCTGGCGAACACGATTTGAAGTTTGTTTTAATGTTTCAAATTGCGAAGTGCGCGGCACTCTATTGCGACATAATGCGCGGACATCGGCGATTGCCAGTCGCGGTTCTGATGAAATCCACACGTTGCAGCCGCCGTCGGTGGAAACTCGCCGTGAAAATGTTTATGCTGGCGTAGTTGCTGATCGACTGCCGCGGCCGTGCATTGTGCTCCGGCTGGTTGCCGGCGGCAGGCGTGTGTTTCCGGTGGGGAAACGTCGGGTGGAATTCATGGTCAACGTGGCGGACACGGCGCCGATCGCCCGGTTGTTGGGGATTACGAAGCGGTTTGGCCGCGTGGCCGTCGTTCGCGATGTGTCACTTGATATTTACGGAGGCGAAGTCCACGTGCTCGCGGGCGAGAACGGCGCGGGCAAGAGTACGCTCATCAGCATTCTCGGCGGCATTCACACCGAATTCGAAGGCACGATTACGATTGATGGTCGCGAGGTGCGACCGCGGTCGCCGCTCGAAGCAACCGAGTTTGGAGTGGCGGTGATTCATCAGGAGTTGTCGGTCATCGGTCCGATGACGGTGGCGGACAATATCTTTCTCGGACGCACACCGACGGCTTTTGGCGGATTGGTGTGTGGGCGCAAGCAACACGCCGCGGCGCGCAAGTGTTTGGAGCCATTTGGGCTGGCTGTCGATGTCGAGAAACCGATTGAGCAATTCTCGATCGGTACACAGCAGCTCATCGAGATCGCGAAGGCATTGAGCCAGAACGCGAAGGTCATCGTGATGGATGAGCCGACGAGCGCGCTCAATGCGCCCGAGGTCGAGCGGCTGTTTCAATTGATCGCGGAGCTGAAAGCGCGCGGGTGCGGCATCATCTACATCACACACAAGATGGAAGAGATCGAGCGGATCGCCGATCGGATTACGGTGCTGCGCGATGGGCGGTGGATTGGTTCGTCGCCGGCCGCGGAGCTGCCGATGCCGAAGTTGATTGAGTGGATGGTGGGGCGCGAAGCGGCGGAGCCGGTCGAGCGATTGGCCGCGGCGCCCGGCGAGGTGAAGTTGCGGACGACGGACTTCAGCGTGTATCCGCGCGGCATGAAAGCGGCAGCTGCGGTTCGCGATGTGTCGCTCACGGTTCGTGCGGGTGAGGTAGTTGGGCTGGCGGGATTGCAGGGCTCAGGGATCAGCGACCTTATGTGGGGATTGTTTGGCGGCTTCGGGCGACGGACAACGGGGACAGCGGAGTTGGAAGGCGGCGCGATGCGATATCGCGGGCCGCGGGAAGCGATCGACGCGGGCGTGGCGTTGCTCACGAATGATCGCAAGTCGAGCGGGCTGGTGCTGTCGTTGCCGATCGGCGCGAACTTAACGCTCGCACATCTCGATTTATTTTCGCCGGGCGGCTGGTTGCGGCCGGCGCGCGAGCGCCTGGCGACGCAGAAGGCCGTCGCAGAGTTTGATTTGCGCGGCGCGGATTTGAGCGTTGAAGTTGGTGCGTTGTCTGGCGGCAATCAGCAGAAGGTCGCGCTGGCGAAGTGGTTGCAGACGGAGCCGAAGTTGCTCATGCTTGACGAACCCACGCGGGGAATCGATATCGGCGCGAAGCAGCAGATTTATGAGCTCATTAGCCAGTGGGCGGCGCGGGGGATCGCGATTCTGCTCACGACTTCGGAAATGCCGGAGCTGCTTGCACTGAGCGACCGCATAGTGGTGCTTCATCGCGGGCAAGTGACGGCCGAATTCACACGCAACGAGGCTGCGCCGGATCGCATTCTCGAGGCGGCGATGGGGCGCAGAACAGACAACCGTTCGACGAGATGGTAGGTTATGCCGGCTGAAGTACGTACACTCAGACGCTCGCCGTTCGGCTGGTTCGGCACACCGCCGGGGCGAGCGCTCATTGCGCTGGTGCTCGTGATTATCGTGGGCACGATCTTTAATGCCGATGGCGGCTTCTTCAAGTTGGGTACGCATCGCGACGCGTGGCGGCAGGCGTCGGTGTACGGGATCCTTGCGTGCGGCATGACGCTGGTCATTATTTCAGGCGGCATCGACCTGGCGGTGGGCAGCGTGCTTGCGCTCTCGGCGGTGTGCTGTGCGAAGATGGCGATTCATTGGGGCTGGTCGCCGCTCGTCGTCGTGCCGTTGTGTGTGCTAGCGGGCGGCGTGTGCGGGGCCATTTCCGGTTCGATCACTGCGGCGCTGCGCGTACAGCCGTTTATTGCGACGCTCGCAATGATGGTGTTTGCCCGCGGGTTGGCCAAATACGTTTCCGGCGGTATGAAAGTGTCGACGGCGGTGCCAACGGAGGCCGGCAGCTATAAATATGTGGACGTGCCGCAGTTGTTTCGGGCGATCGATGCGAGAATTCTGGGCGGGAATATCTCTGTCGTGACGTTAATCTTTCTGGCATGTGCAGCGATTGCGTATGTGGCGCTCGCACGGCATCGTTGGGGACGGCAGTTGTATGCGATCGGCGGTAATGAGACGGCGGCGCGGCTGTCCGGCGTGCCGGTGATTTCGGCGAAGACGGCGGCGTACGTGGCTTCGGGAATGCTGGCCGCGCTGGCGGGAGTTTGCCAAGCGGCGCAGGAGCAGCAGGGCGATCCTGAGGCGGGCTCAGGTTATGAACTCATTGCGATCGCGATGGTGGTCATCGGCGGCACGAGCCTGATGGGCGGTCGCGGCGGAGTCGGGCTGACACTGCTCGGCGTGTTTACGATCGGATATCTCGAGAAGATTCTGAGCATCAACGCCGTGCCCGAGGCAGGGCGATTGATGTTGACGGGCGTAATCATTGTGGCGGCCGTGCTCACGCAGCGCCGGAGCCGCACGTAACACGGATGCGAAACCAGGAAGTGAGTTTTATGATTGCGAACAATCGGCGATGGGGTAGCGGGTTAATATTGCTGCTGGGAGGCGTGATATTGGCTGGTGGTTGCACAGCTAAGAAGGTAGCGGAGCCGGTCCCTGGGAAGGAGGCGAAAGCGGCGAAGCCAGCCGGCAAGACGTGGACGATCGGCATGAGCCAGTGCAATCTGGGCGAGCCGTGGCGCGTGCAGATGAATGCGGATATCAAGGCAGCGGCCGACAAGCATCCGGAGTTGAAGGTCGTCTTCAAAGACGCTCAGAACGACACGCTGCGGCAGCGGTCGCATATCGAGGAGTTCGTGAGTGCGGGCGTGGACGCGATCATCGTCAGCCCGCTCGAAGCGCAACCGCTAACCGAGCCGATTGCGAAAGCGTTCGAGGCTGGCATCCCGGTGATCGTGCTGGATCGCGCGGTGTTGGGCGACAAGTTCACGTGCTTCATCGGCGCGGACAACGAGAAAATCGGCAAGGCCGCGGGCGAGTGGATCAAGAAGGCGCTCAATGGCGAAGGGAAGGTCATCGAGTTGAAAGGGTTGATGACATCGACACCGGGGCAGGCACGGCATGAAGGTTTTCGGAAGGGAATTGAGGGCAGCAAGATTGAGATCATTTTCGATGCCGATATGAAGTGGCTCGAACCGAGCGCGCGGCAGGAAATGGAGTCGGCTCTGGCGCGGTTCGACAAAATCGACCTGGTGTATGCTCACAATGACCCGGGGGCGCATGGCGCGTATCTGGCAGCTCAGGCGGCGGGGCGCGAGAAAGGCATTAAGTTCGTCGGCATCGACGCGTTGCCGCAGGAGGGCGTGATGTATGTGAAGCAGGGATTGCTTGATGCCACGTTCGAGTACCCGACCGGCGGCGCTCAAGCGATTGATGCGGCGCTCAAGATCCTGAAAGGCGAGCAGGTGCCGAAGAGTATCACGTTGGGGTCGCGTGTGTTTACGAAAGAGAATGTGGAGCAGGGCGGCGAAGCGCTGCCATAAGGCGGTTGGTTGGAAAGTGGTGTTGTTGAGTAGCTGAATTCACAACGATTCAGTTTGGTGGACAACGCACCTGAATTCTTGCGAATTCAGCTCCGCGTGATCATAAGTCACCAGCAAACGAAAGGTGGAATGATGAAACGAACTTCTTTGAACTTCGGTCTGCAGCTATTGGTTCTGCTCGGGTGCGCGTTACCAGCGTGGGCGGCGGATACCATCACGATGGGAACGTTACTCGATGAGATGGTCGACCGGTCGCGGCTGGCGCGGTTGCCCGACCCATCGTACACGTGCAAGCAGAGCAGCAGCTACGATCGAGGGGCGACATCGCCGAAGAAGAAGGAGTCGTGGTTTGCGAATATGGATCGCAGCCATTTCATTCGGATGGAAGAGCGGGAGGGCCGCAAGGAATATGTGTTGATGGATGCCGATGGCCCGGGCGCTGTGGTGCGGTTCTGGGCAACGTGGCACGGACCGGGCGGGGGCGAGTTTTCGAATGGCATGCTGCACGTTTACCTGGACGGCGCCGACAAGCCCGTAATTGAGAAGCACATTGTCGATGTGATCGACAAGGGCGCGCTCACGACGGGGCCATTGTCGGAGAGTGTGTCGCCGCTGACGCCGTACCGGTGGCGTGGCCACAATTTGTATCTACCGATTCCTTATGCCAAACACTGCAAGATTACGTACTCGGCCGATGTACTGATCGACGTCGGCGGCCGGATGGGCGAGGCGTTGTATTACCAGATTAACTATCGGACGTACGGTAAGGATGTGAAGGTCGAACCGTTTTCGATGGCGTCGTTGGAGAAGTATCGCAGCGCGATTGATCGCGTGCAGAAGAAGTTGCTCAACCCCGAGCCGGCCGAGGGGAAAAACGCTAAATCGGAAAAGGCCGATGGCACACTTGATCCAGGCGACTCGCACGATACAGAAATCGACGGGCCTGCGGCCATCACAGAGCTTTCGCTGGCGATCGAGGCAGATGATTTAGATCAAGCGCTGCGTTCGACCATCATTGAAATGACCTGCGACGGCGAGCGCACCGTGTGGGCCCCGGTCGGCGATTTCTTTGGGCTCGGCCACAAAATGGCGCCGTGCAAAACCTGGTACACCCAGGTGACGGAAGATGGAAAGATGTCGTGCTTCTGGGTGATGCCGTTTGCGGAATCGTGCAAGATCACGCTGCACAATCTTGGCAATCAGCCAGTGACGGTGCGCGAAGGCGAGGCTAAGTACAACGAT
>JAXMBH010000047.1:0-24152 GCA_046349975.1 Pirellulales bacterium | reverse complement strand
GAGTTTTGCACGCTCCCCGGTCCGCCACGTGCTGTGGTCCCTGCCAATCTGCAACTCTGGCCGCACAGTGTTTTGCACCGCTTACGTGGGCCCCCCGGCCGTGGATGCAACATCTATCTTCTATCCCGCCCGCGACTTATACGCATTGCCGCCGGCCAGGCCCGTGGAAAACCTAAGCACTCTCGAAGATGCTGAAGATTTTGCGCCGCTGTGTGCCCACAAGCGGAGCAATTCGATAGGTACCGACGCATCGCTTCGGCTTTCGGGTTCCAGGTACAATGCGGTGCACACAACATGTGCTCTCGTATGCTAACGCACGGGCGCCGCCCGCTTCGAAAGGTTGAACCCGCTCCGTGAGGCCCGCATGCAGTCGTTTTGCCGCCGAGTGCTTAATATGGCCGTCGTGTTCGTGGCACCATTGAGCCCGGCCCCCGCCGCTGCGCCCGAATCGACAGGTCAGTCGGCCTCGAACCAGGTAGTCGCCATCGACGTGCTGCTGGAGCCGGACGACGCAATGACCAAATTTGCGCAGGGCGTCAATCAGCAGCTTCGCAACAACTACCCGGCCGGCTACACCCTCAATGGCCCGCAGGTTGCGCACATTTCGCTCGTGCACCGCTACGTGCGTGCGAAGGACCTGCCGGCGATCGAAGCGGCCGTCGCCACACGAGCGGCGGCCGAAAAGCCGCTCGCTTGGCAGCTCACCGCGACCGGCTTCCGCTACGGCGTCTGGGCCGGCGTCGCGCTCACCACGATCGACGTCGAGCGCACTGCACAGTTGAAACGATTCCAGGAGGAGATCGTGAAAGCCGTCGAACCGTTCGCCGTGGCGAAAGGCGATGCCTCGGCGTTTCACACGAACAAGGAATTGCCGCGGATCGATCCCGAGATCATCGACTACGTGGCCAAGTTCGTCCCCAACGCCTCTGGCGAGAAGTACAACCCGCACATCACGGCGGGTGTGGCCCATGAGGACTTCGTGAAGAAGCTTGCTGCCCGGCCGTTCGAAAAGATTTCGTTTAAGGCCGCTCGCGTGTCGATCTATCAACTAGGAAACTTCGGCACTGCCCAAAAGAAGCTCTGGCAGTGGCCCGTACAGTGAGCGATGGACCGCACAACAATGGCAAACGCCCCGCAAGCCGATGACGATCGCAACTACACGCAGCTGCTCACGCTGCTAACCGTATCCGCCGCCATGGTGGGCGTCTGCCTTACCGCGATCGGCCTGGTAAGCGTTGTCGAGGTCCTCGTGAAATGGGAGAGCTTCGTCGACGACATCCTCGCGATCGACAGCCTGCTCTTTTCCTTCGTAACGCTGTTCAGCTTCCTCGGCATCCGCACCCGCATTCGCCGCCTCGTCCCGCGTTACGTGGCCATCCTCGACGTCCTCTTCTGCATCGGCATCATCGGCATGGTCGCCGCCTCGCTGATGCTCGCCTGGGCAATCATTTGAGCCAACTGCCGGCGGAAGTGTCGAGCGAAAAGCGTCGTAGGACGCTACTTACTCACCGGCCTTGGGATTGAGTGCCGCTTCCGCTGCCGTCCGCACCATCGCGCTGCTATCTTCCTTCGCCGCTTTGGTCAGGGCCGATTTCACTGCGTCGTTCTTGGCCCCCATCTCAGCCAAAGCATCGACCGCTTCCACACGCGATTGCTCGTCGGCGCTAGCGAGGCCCTTTATCAGCTTCGACACGACTGCCGCGGAGACATTCCCATCGCCCGGTGCAATGCGCGCCAGCGCCCAGGCGGCCGCGTCGGCTTCGAACGAATCGTCAGCCTTCATTCGCTCCAAGAGCGGCTTGACGGCAGCCTTCGCGCCGGGGCCGATCTTCCGCAGCGCCAGTAGTGCGCTCTCACGCTCGCCGGCATCTTTGCTCGCGAGCGACTTGAGCAACATCTCGGTCGCCGGCTCGGCGGCCGGGCCGATGGCTGCGAGTGCGAGTTGAATCTCCGTACGTGCCTTCGCATCAGCACCTCCAGCGGCTTCGACAAGCGGCTTCACCGCGCCCGCGGCTTTCGGCCCAAGTCTCTTAACGACCTCGAGAGCCGCACCACGGAGCTGCGGGTTCTTGAGCGCCGCCGCCACTCGCGGAACGACCGATTCGCCAAGACTGGCGACGGCCTCAATCACGTTCGCCCGCACTTCTGGATTCGGATCGTTGATCAGCGTGATCGCGACGGGCGCCACCACTTCCGGGGGTGCGTGCAGCGACTGAATGCTCTTGGCCGCGGCCGTGCGCACATGTGGCTTGTCGCTCTTCAGCGCTTGAGCCAGCTTCTCCACCGCCGTCTTGGTGGCTGCTTCGTCATCGGGATGCGTCTTGGCGATCGCCCAGTAAGCCATCATCTGAATGAACGGATCGTTCTTCGCGGTCGCCCGCTTCAACTCGGCGTCGACATCCTTTGCGCCGATGGAGCCGAGAGCATACGCCGCCGCGACCGGCACCGTGGCATCCGTCGAATAATCGAGCAGCGGTGTGATTTGCGGGGCAGCCGAACTTGCTTGCGGACCGATCGCCGCCAGCGCCAGGAGCGTTTGGATGAGCATCTTCGAATGCTTCGTCTTACCCAGAATCGCGGTCAATTCTGGAACGGTGCCGGCAGCCTCGGGGCCGATGCTCTCAATCGCCGTACAAGCCAGGTAGGCCGTATCGGGATTCTTGAGCGCTTCCTTCAGGAATGGCGTCGCCTTGTCGCCTTGTTCGACGATCGTCTCCATGGCGTGAAGCGTAATCGCCTGATCGTTCGACTTGAGAGCCTTTCCCAAGACCTCCGCCACCCGCTTCGGACCAGGCTGCAGGCTGCGAATCGCGGCAATGGCGGCCCGGGCGACTCGAGCGTCTTTGCTGGTGGCAGCCTGAACCAGTGCTTCGACGGTAGCGTCCGACTTGTCCTCGAGCTTTCCTAGCGCCACTGCTGCGTGATATTGCACGACCACATCTTCGTCACTCAGCAGTTGGCGAACAGCTTCAACAGCTTCCTTTGCCTGGCCGCGGTATTCGCCGAGTGTGCGGGCTGTGCGCCAGCGGACTTGCGGATCGCTATCGCCCAATTGCTTGACCAATGCTGGAACAACCTGCGCGGCGTTAGCGTGCCTTTCGCCAAGGTCGTCGATCGCGGTGTACCGGGCGTCCTTCGCTCCGCTCGTCGCGGCTTTGAGCATTTCATCCACGCTTTGCGATTCCGCCGCAAGCGTCGGCAGCGCGAACAACGCGGCGAGAAGACACGAGGAAAAACAAGCAATACGCTGGATATTTGGAAGCATGTTCGACATCGTCGTGCGCCTTACGGAGCGATAGTAAGCAATTGTATTGGCGGAACTGATTAACCGAGGTTGTCGTTGATTTCGCGATCGACTTTCAAAATGAAGCGAATCATTTGGCTCAGGATCGGCGACGGGTAAACGTCGCGCTGCTTGGCGAGCAAGGCCCGCCAATCCTTGCTGGCGGCCGTCGCCTGCATGTACTCGTCGCCAGTAAGAGCGCCCGCATAGGCTCGTTGTTTGAGCAGTTTGTCGAGAGTCTTGCGGTACTGGTCGTACTGCCCCTGGTCGAGAACCTTCGGCCACGCGACGGTGCCCGTCGTGCGATCGAACTCTTCCGGCGTCAGCGACTTCAGGCCGTGCTTGTCGAGATACGCCTGACGCTGACGATCGATTTCCGCCAGTTGCTTTTGTTGGCGTTCATTATAGATATCCTTTTGTTCCCAAAAGGCGTTCACTGACTTGGTGCTGTTATCGATCGCCTGGGAATACGCGTCCTGATTGTTAATGCGGGCCTGCGAAGCGTTCAGGCTGGCTTCGCCAGCCGCGGAAATTACGGCCGCTGCCCCGCGCTGGTAACCTTCGCCGGCGGTCGACGAATTGTTGTAAATGACTTGCGCCGTAATCACCGAGCCGCAAAGCCCGACCAAGGACAGGACGCAGACGGGTATGAGTTTCATACGTCGTTCACCTTCTAGCGAAGAACCATACAGGCAAGACCGAACTATTACTTTAGCCAAAATGTGGCGGGTTTCCACTGTAAATCAACGCCATCGGGGCAAGTTTTGGCCAACCTCAGGCGGCTGCGCCGAGGGCCTCTGTCCGGCGAACGGCTGGGTATCCTCGACGACCGACGTCACCGGGGTCCGTTGCTCGTCGAACTTGCGGCGAGAAGCTTCTGTGTTGGCGCCTCATTTTCCGAGATGTGCCAGCGCATCTTGAAGCGGCGCACTCGAAATCTGAATGACCCCGCCAAAGGGTTGATCTAACTCCAGGACAAGAAAAACAGCTGCCGATACCGACAACGCACAGAGAAATAGCGTCGTCAGAACGGTGGCATTGGGCGACGTGAACAATCCAAAGCTCAGAAAGATGATCGACAGCCAGAAGATGACCACGACCAACATGGGTGTGGAGATCGAGGTCCCTTTCTGGGCCAGCAACAGCCACCGCAACTGGCTGATATCGGCGGCATTGCTGAGCGCAACCCCCTTCAGGGTGCGTTGCTCGTCGGTCTTCGGGGACAGGCTGTCGAGGACCTCATACACGGCCTCGCCACCCGTGGTTGTGGGGTCCAGTTGTACCGGCGTGCCGGCATCCTGGGGCCACATCTGTTCGATGATGCGTTCCACGGAGCGGCGAACCGACTCGCGGGCCGGGCCGGTTTCCGGACCGTAGTGGACGAGGACTCGATCGAGAAACGTGATCTTCGCCGCCAGTTGCGACAATTCGCTTCGATCGGTGTCGAATGACTGTTTGGCGGAAGCAACCAGCAGCCCGAGCAGCAGCGCGGCCATCGTGCCGATAAAGCCGGCCCCCATTTTGACAACGTCTCTTGATTCGGCGGCAAGATGATGCTCAGGCAAGTAATTGCGCAGAATCAAGCCGGCGAGCGATCCGCAGAGAACGCACGCAAATACGATCAGGCTAATAGCAATTGGGGTCATCGATTGGGTAGTGAGGTTGGTAGCGGTTAATCATTCCCGAACGGCTTCACCCGTCTTTGCCGCCGCTTCAAGCTTCTTGATGTCGGCTTCTGTGAGCGTGGGCCGATCGACTTTGATCGTTAACTTGCTCAACTTGGCGGTCAGCGGGAAGGGCGGCTTATAGTCCTCATCGTTTACGCCTGTAAGCGTATCCGAGCCGATATCGAAGCTTTCATCCCATTGCAGAATCATCGGCAGAGTCTTTGGCAACTTCTTCGACGCAACTTCTTCTCCATCGACTCTAAGTGTGCCCGTGCCAGGTCGACCCAAGCCGCTGAAGTCATTAAAGGCGAGCGTCCCGGCGCCGAGCCCCTCATATTTGAAATCAAATTCGAGCGTATGGCGGCCAGGCGAAAGCGTTTCAGGTCCTTCCCATTTGACTCGCTCCAGGTCGATCAGATTCCAGAGAAACACCGGCTTGCCCTTCAGTAGGTAGAAGCCATAACCAGCGAAGCGTCCGCCCGAGGTCAAAATCATTCCCTCTGCGCCGCCTTCAGGAATGTCGATATCCGCCGTGATGGTATACGACGAGTTGAGGAGCATCGGAGAATCACCCTGCGGCGTACCGACCATAGGGCGCGTGTAGACAAACTCGTCGCGGCCGGCCGTGAGGTTAGGGCGTGGTGCGACGATACGGGCAGCCACCGACGCGTCCATGGGAAAGACCTGATACTTCTTTGCTTCTTCAATGAAAAGCTTCTTTAATTCCTTCACCTTTGCAGGATGCTTGCCCGCCAAGTCTTGCGATTGGCTGAAGTCGTGATTCAAGTCGTACAGTTGGAGAACTTGATTGTTGAGCGGATCGGTATTGGCTGGTCCGAACGCCTCCCAGGGCGCACGATTAACCTTCGTGCTAAGCAACCAGCCTTCGTGATAGAGGGCCCACTGGCCCATCATTTCGAAATATTGCGTTTTATGCCGCGACGGCTCCTTCGCGTTCTTGGCATCGAATGTATAGGCAAAGCTAACTCCTTCAATCGGCGCCTGCTTGATACCGTCGACGTAGTCAGGCGCAGCAATGCCGCACACTTCGAGCAAGGTCGGAACGACATCAACAACGTGGCAGAACTGCTCGCGAAGAGCACCGTTGTCTTTGATATGACCCGGCCATGAAATGGCCATGCACTGGCGGATGCCGCCGAGGCGAGACGCGTTCTGCTTGAACCAAGTGAACGGCGTATCAAATGCCCAAGACCAGCCGGCCGACATGTGGTTATATGTTTGCTCGGTGCCCCATACGTCATACCATTTCATCTGCTCTGCGACGGGCATCATGCTGATGCCGTTGAAAAAAGCCACTTCGTTCGGGGTGCCGAGCGGGCCGCCCTCGGCGCTCGTGCCATTGTCGCCATTGATGTAGATGATGAGCGTATTGTCGAGTTTACCCAGATCTTCCACGGCCTGGATCACCCGCCCAATTTCGCTATCGACGTACGCTTCATACGCCGCAAACACCTCCACTTGCTTGATGTAGAGCTTTTTTTCTTCGGCCGTGCAATCGTCCCAATTCTTGACGATCTTCGCTGGCCACGGCTCGAGTTGCGTATCTTTTGGAATTACGCCAAGCCCTTTCTGATTTTCAAAAATCCGCTCGCGGATCTTATTCCAGCCATCATCAAATAGATGCAGGTCGTGGATTTTATCTGCCCACTCCTTGGTCGGATGATGTGGAGCATGTGTGGCGCCGGGAACGTAGTAGACAAAGAACGGCTTGCTGGGATCGGTTTGATTGATTCGGTTCATCCAATCGATGGCATCATCCGCCATCGCGGTGACCAGGTTCCAAGTTCCGGGCGGCTTTCCTTCGAATGGATAAATCTGACTGGTGTTGCGGAAGAGGTTGGGCTGCCACTGGTTAGCATCGCCGCCGACAAAGCCGTAGAAGTACTCGAAGCCCATGCCGATCGGCCATTGATCAAAGGGACCGACCTGGCTGGCCGCGAAAGCCGGTGTGTTGTGGTCTTTGCCAAACCAAGAGGTCGCATAACCATTGTCTAACAGGATCCGACCAATGGTAGCCTTGTCTTTCGGGATGACACTGTTGTATCCCGGAAAACCAGTTGCTTGTTCCGCGACGACGCCAAAACCAGCGGAGTGATGGTTACGTCCTGTGATCAAGCAGGCGCGCGTCGGTGAGCAAAGCGCTGTCGAGTGAATGTTGTTGTAACGCAAGCCAGTATTAGCAAGTCGGTCAAGTGAGGGCGTCGGAATAACGCCGCCAAACGTGCTTGGCACTCCAAACCCCGAATCGTCGGTCATGATCAAGAGGATATTTGGCGCTTGCCGGGGCGGCACGATCCGCGGCGCCCACCAGGGTTTCGATTGCACAGCGCTCTCTTTGATGACGCCGCCGAATTTAGGATCTGGCACTGGCAATTGTTTGCCGCTGGCGGTCGTCGTTGCGCTGGGGGAACCGGCAGTTCCCGTCACTTGTTGCCCGAAGCTCGAACTCTGGCAAAGTAGAGTTCCAGAAAAAGCAAAGGTAAACAAGCACCCGTAAGCACATCGCGACTGCGACAAGATCGTCTGCATCGTTTCCCCGTTCCGACTAGAGCGACGTATTTGGCGTTGGTAGAGCAGCGCTTCGTGAAGTCATGCATCTGCACCAACATCCAGCGTGCGTCGCGTTGAAGTCCATTGACTGCGGCGTGTCGAAAAGTCCAAAGCCATTGCTGTGCGCTCCCGCCAAGGCTCGCGAGCAATGTCGACGCCCATTGATGAGTTTTGTGGCCGGCTCGCCGATCACTCAACGGCCGGTACGTGATTATTGCGGACAGGTCGTCGGTGTGTCACGTGAATGCTGGAAATAACTGCGAAGTTCGCAACTCGCAGCTAGTTGCCGGTTGTCCGAGAGGCAGTGGTAGCACGTGCGTCTGCGATGTTGGCACGTTGCTCCTGGCCCCTTTGTAGAACCCACGTCGAATAGTGGTGGATATCCACGTTTGCGGCGTGGTTACCGGCATCCAACCTCAACGCGATCCTCGGCCTCCCGCACGATCCTGTGATATTAGGTCCGCGGCGCAGCCATCGGCTAGCCATTAGAATCCAATCGTGCCTCGCAGTCCGCACACCAACGCCGTGTCGTTGCGCGAGTCAGCCGGTTCGATGACCTGGAAGTCAGTCGTTAACTGAAAGCCCGGCGTCACCGCCATCGTGTAATACATTTCCACGCCGTCCACGTCGTGTAAGTCGTGCAGCGGTCGCAGTAAGTCTTGCAAATTCTCGCTGATGCCGGTGTGAAAATACCCAATTCCCATCGAATCGTGCGGCCGAGCGTTATTCAAGCCGCGCGCTTGAAGCCCAACATTTGCTGACCAACCGATTGGGCTTGTCTCGGGTTCGGCGAGGCCCCACTGACTAAGCAAGACCACGTTCCTGTTCGTATTGCAGGCGTCCATCCAGAGGGTTTGCTCGAGGATGTAAAGCAGCGTATAAGCGCCGCGTTGGCGGGGCGCGACCAAGCCGTCGTCGGGGACAATCACAAACTCAGTCGGCTCAAACGCGACGAATTCCCCCGTCGACCATATACCACCAAACAGTTGCGAGCCGGGCAGGCCGTTCACGTCTGTGAAGAATCGCCAGAAGCCGAGAATATTTGCACCGTTATCAAACAGCTCGTCGAAACCGCTCGTTGTCGCGCAATCATGCGTGTCGTATACAAGAATGCCGCTTTGTGGAAGCTTGCCCTCATAGGCCAGTGCGCCCGCGCCGAGAAATGAAAGCGGTGCTACCCGCGCGACCGACACCGGAATCACCATCGAGGCATTCATAAAGCCATTAACGCCGCGACCCGTCTCGGGATAGAGCGAGTAGAACAAGTCGAGTGCATTAAATTTGCCAAAAGTGGCCTGAACGTTCTCATCAATCGCCTGCGCGAAGCTCAGGCCAGTGATGGCCGTGTCATGCTCGTCGGCGTTGGGATAGAGCATGGCAACATTTACGGGCGCAAAACCCACGGCCTCGCGGTTAACATCGTCGCCGAAACGCGTTTCGGCGTGCATCGTCATCGTGAAACCTTGCCAGAGTCCGAGCTTGCCACTATCCGCAATTACGAACTGGTCGACCTTGCCGCCATACTCGAACTCTTGCTCCGCGCCGCCGCCGGCGACACCCTGGTAGAACTGCGACAGCCCAGGGGCGTAAATGAACCCTTGGGATTCCATCGTTTTCGCCATCGCGTTCATACGGACCGAAAGCTCGGTCGCCATCGGACAGTCGACCCAATATCCGTCAGCCCTGGCGGCGGAAGGACAATATCCGCCCTCTGATGCAGCAGCGGTGGGCTCGGGCGAACAAGCGTCGCACGAAACGAATTGAATGTCGGTCGGCCACTCATCGGCCGCAGCGGGGCTGTTCGGCAGCAATAGGGTACAGAGAATTGCTATGCAGGCCACGAGTACGCCGCCACGGAACCTGTTCATACCTGAGCTCGCCAAGAACCGAAGAAATGCGACGTAGCTGCCGCAGCATTCGACGATATCGGCGAACTGTCGCAGCGGACGACATAAACGCTACAAGACGACGGCTGTAACAGCGCACGTACCGCTGCGGAGGGGCGTACCCCTGCCTGCGAAAGCGGGGAGGGTGTGGGGTGGCGCGACTTTCGGCCGGCAAAAACGTGGCGACACTGTGCTTCTAGCGTCTATTTGCCAGAGTTGGCGCTCTTAACTGAGCTGGCGGCAACGATGCCGACATACAAATCTCCGTCGGTATGCCAAGGGTCGCCGCCGCCGTTGCGTCCTTCGAGTTTCGTATGGAAGCCGTCGATCGTGTACTCCTCCTGTAGCCCGCCGGCCTGTTTCAGGCCTTGGAAAAGGTGGTCACGCTCCCGATCGACATCCGGGGCGATGTGGTGCGTAATCTGGCCGGTCGTGTGGCTGAAGCCGACGCGCTCATCATAAGACGCCGAACCGATCCACACCGGCCGGCCGGCGTCTTCGAGGTCTGCCACCCGCCAAAAACGCACGTGGTTGCGTTGGCGCGGGTTGTCGCCCACGGGTTGCTCGAATGCCAAATCTTCCTTGCGGCCGAACAAGTACAGGCTGCTGACGGGGGCCTCGTCGTCGGGACGCGAAAGCACCGTGTCGGCGGCAATGTCGATGTCGCTCCGCAGGCCGAGGGCGGCGGCCGGATACCACTTCGCCGCGTTCATCGCCGCATCGATTTGCTCCTTGGTGCCGATCAGCGCCACGTTCAGCGGGTCGCCGGGATGGCCGTCGCCCGTCGTCGTGATGCGCGGGTCGTCGTCGAACGTCGGGTGGTGCTTGTAATATTCACCGGTGACGAACGGAATCAGCAAGTAGGCAATGGCGAGGTAAATGAGGAGCAACATGCCGACGTACTTCGGCAGCCGCTGATGCAATGGGCGACGCACGCGGGGCAACGAACTGCTGGCGGTAGTTGTGGTGATGGTATTGTCGTTCAAGTCGTTTGTGGTGGTGTTGTCGTTCAAGTCGTTTGCCATTGAGACTGTCGGTTCTGCCCGCAGTGGGTGTAATCAGCCCAACGGCGTATTTCGGTTGGGCGGAACTCCGGCGGTTGCCAATGCAGCCTCGTAGTCGGCCGCGCTGTTCACATTGCGGAGCGAATTGAGCGTTGGGTCAACATCGCGAAGTGCATCAACTGGCACTTTGCGCGTGTTGACTTCAGTGAATAAGTATTGTGCTCGCAAGCGGTCGGCCGCAAGGAGATTTTCGATTTTCGGTAAGACATTCGGCGAGTACACCGCCGTTAGGGCGTGGTGATGCTCGCCGTCCACCGGCACAGCGGCGTCGAAGTTATCCAACAATTCAAACATCCGGTCGATAATCGCCGGCACGAGCAGGGGGAAATCGCAGCCAGTCGCGAAGATGGCATCGGCTTCCAGGGGGCTCTTCACCTCAAGAGCGTGGAGGCCCGTGGCAATGCCGGCTAGTGGGCCGCGAAATGCGATGTCATCGCGAGCAATGGTGAGTGCGGCTGATAACGCCGGCAATCGCTGCTCGCCAGCTGCCACGACCACGATGTTCTCAGGGGAAACAACCTGGCTGACGATTCGAGTCACACGCTGCAACATCAATTCACTACCGAACGGGAGCAAGGCCTTGTCGCGGCCCATGCGGCTCGATCGGCCGCCGCAGAGAATGATGGCAGCGCGTGACATGAGGTCGGGCACGGCAGAGATTAGTGGTGATCAGTTCGAGTTAACAATTGTCGCCGATTGGAGCGCGGCGCGCGAGCAACTGACTTCTGGCCAGCTAGGTGCAACGGCCGGTGTCACTTGCTCGCGCTGCGTGCTCCAAGCGAGTTATTCTCTTGAAAGTCACTTTAATCTCGCCGCGAGGGTGTTGAGCACTGTTTCATCGGTTGGGTAAGTCGTGTCGATGTACTTTCGCAACGGTATGGGCACGCCATCCATGCGGTACGCGGTGCCCGGAGTATGGATGCCGTAGACCGCCGCGGTGAACTGAACCGTGCCGGCCAATGCCGATTCGACGTTGGGGTAATCCAACGTAATCGTGTTCACGCTGTGCAGGGCGTGCTGGGCGGCGGCCGAGAGTTTGCCAACCGTCTCGCTGCCGACCACAACGCATGCGTCGACCTCGCCGCGCTCCAGCAATTGGTTGGCGGAATAGTCTTCGCGGTGGAATCGTGGAAACCCACTGGCAAAATTCACTGCGAACGGAAACCCAGTTTGCCAGCAGAGCACCGTTTCAGCACCGGTCAGGCCGCTGGACGACGGCAGGTAGTGGGCCGTGAAGCGCGTCGACTTGTTCAAGTCGCGAACCAGCGACAGCAGCGCTTCCACGACACGGCTTTCGTCATTAGTGCCCTGCCCCACGTCGAAAAACAGCGCGCCATAGCGACAGGACTTCATTTGCGCTGCGAGTTGCTCGATTTGCGCGAGGGACAGACCGCTATTGTCCGGCGTGCCGAGTTCTTCTCCACTCACGAGCTTTTTCAATGTCTCGATGAAAACCAAAGCGTTGCCAGATTCGATCGCCAGGAACTCGTCGGCCGCCGCGGCTGTTTCCGTCGGTTGCGAATCCACGACAATCAGTTTTCGGTCCGCGCGGCCATTCGGTAAGAATTCGCTGCAAGGTGCGGCGCTGTAGCGTTCGAGATGCCGCGGGTGCGTGATCAGCGGGTCGGCCCGCCAGAAGATGACCAGGTCGGCACGATTGCGAACCTCGCCGAGCGAGCAGGTTGATGTGCCAATGGTATGCAGAGCGAGTGTTGCCGCCGGATTGGACGACCCGGGCGTGTCGATCGTGGCGCCAAGTTGTTCGGCGAGCGCGATGGCGGCCCTCTGGCCGGCGGTGCTGCTTCGGGAGAGTCCGTAAATTAGCGGCTTGGTAGCGGCGTGGAGGATCTCGACGGCGCGGGCAACAGCTTCGTCGAAAGCGGCCGGCTGGCCGCTGATTGTCGCGGTGGGGCGCGTCGATGCCGCTCGCAGAGTCGCGAACCAAGGCTCAGCAAGCCGACATGCCCGACGCACCTCAACGAGCTCGCTGCCGTCGACGGTCAATTGCAGATCGTCGCACACGCACCCGCAAACAGTGCACGCCACGTCGTTGAATATCTGTTGCATGGGGCGTCGATTGGTTTTGCAACGCAATTTGACCGCGAGCCCACGTTGACGTTGCAGTTGCGCGAGGGTACGCCGCCTTGCTACGTGACACGCGTAAATGACACGACTATCATCGTACAACGAACTCTATCGTTCCGGCCACCGCCCGGAGACTGGTCGCGCAATATAAGTAGAAGCAGTTTCAAAACCGTGGGCTAGCGCCCTGCGGCTAATCGGATTAGCTGCAATGCGCTAGCGTCCGGTTCGCGTTGCTAGTTTTGAAACTACTTCTAGTCGTTCATCGCTCGTTTATGACGTCGTACCTAAGAATCTCCCAAGGCACGCTCTACGACCCGGCGAACGGCATCGACGGCGAAGTGCGCGATCTGTGGATTGCTGACGGGAAGATTGTGGCTGCTCCCACTGACCTGTCGGTGCGGCCGGCGCGCGTGATCGATGCCAGCGGCCTTGTCGTGATGCCGGGCGGTGTCGATATGCACTGCCACATCGCGGGGCCGAAGGTGAATGTCGCGCGGAAGATGCGGCCCGAAGAGCGCGGCGAGCCGAATGTGCTCCATCGTTCAGCGAACACGCGCAGCGGCACGCTCGGCAGCGTGCCCAGCACATTCGCGACCGGATACAAATACGCCGGCCTGGGCTATACCACGGCCTTCGACGCCGCTATTCCGCCGCTGCTCGCCCGCCACGCCCACGAAGAACTTTGCGATACGCCGTGCATTGACAAAGGCTTCTTCGCCCTCATGGGCAACAACCATTACGTCATGCGGTGCGTGGCCCAAAACGAACCACAGAAATTGCAGGCGTTCATTGCGTGGCTGCTCACGGCGTCAAAAGCTTACGCGCCGAAACTCGTGAACCCCGGCGGCGTCGAAGTGTGGAAGAGCCAGCGCGGCGGCAACGTGCACGGGCTGGATGAGACGGTGCCCGAATTCGACATCACGCCGCGGGCGATCATCACCACTTTCGTTGAAGCGGCGAACGCCCTGCGGCTACCGCATCCGCTGCATTTGCACTGCAATAATCTAGGCCTGCCCGGCAATTGGACTACTACGCTCGAAACCATGCGGGCGCTCGAAGGGCACCGTGCGCATCTCACGCACATCCAGTTTCATAGCTATGGCGGCGGCGAAGGTGATGAGAATACTTTCAACAGCAAAACGGCGCGGCTTGCCGACTATGTGAACAGCCATGCGAACGTCACCGTCGACGTCGGCCAGGTGCTGTTCGGTGACACCACGAGCATGACCGGTGACAGCCCCGTCGGCTATTTCCTGGCGAACGTTTTCAAAAGCCCGTGGTATAGCAACGACACCGAGATGGAATCCGGCTGCGGCGTGACGCCGATCAAATATCGCAACAAGTCACTGGTGCACGCGCTGCAATGGGCGATTGGACTCGAGTGGTACTTGCTCGTCGAAGACCCGTGGCGCGTAGTGATGAGCACCGATCATCCCAACGGCGGCTCCTTCTTGGCGTATCCACAAATCATTCGGTTGCTGATGGATCGCTCGTATCGCCGCGACATGCTCAAGAAGTGCCCGGCCCAGGTGGCGGAGCGGTCGACACTGGCAGACCTCGATCGCGAGTACACGCTCAACGAAATTGCCATCATCACCCGCGCCGGTCCGGCACGCATTTTGGGTCTGCAAAACAAGGGACATTTGGGCATTGGTGCGGATGCTGACGTCACGATTTACACGCCGCATGAGAACGTGGAAACAATGTTCGCGCTGCCGCGGATCGTGATCAAAGCCGGGCGCGTCATCGTGGAGCAAGGCGAAATCCGCGAACCGATCGATGGGAAGACGATCCACGTGGCGGCTGAATACGATCGCGATGTCGAGAGCGATATTCGCCGATGGTTTGAATCATGCTACTCGATTCAGTGGGCAAATTACCCGGTCGATGAGAGCTACTTGCCGGCGGCAGAGGTGGTGCCCGCAATCAGGTGAACTAATCGCTGGTTGCCGCCATCGGCACCGGAAGCGCATAGCGCACCGCGAGCCCGATCAGAATGAATGAGCCGCCGACGATCGTCCACCAGGCGGGCAGGTTGCCCCACGCCAGAAATACCCACACGGGGTTGAGCAGCGGTTCGACCAGCCCGATGGCCGTCGCTTCGTGGCCCGGAATTCGCTTCAGGCTGTGGGCAAAAAGCACGTAGGGCAACGCCATTTGCAGTACGCCCAGGGCCGCGAGAAACGGCCATTGAATACCGCTGGGCATCTCGCCTGCACCGATCGCGAAAGGCGCGAGTATGAGGACTGTAACGAGATGATTTAAGGCCGCGAGCCAAACGGCGTCGAACCCCCGCAGATGCCGCAACGACAGCACCACGCCGGCGTAGAAGAAGCTCGATGCGAGTCCCCACAGCACAGCCGCGAGGGTCGAGCCGGCTCCGTCGGGAATCGCACGCTGCGACTCAAAGTAAATAATCACGGCGATTCCGAACATGGCGCAGCCGACCATTAGCCAGTCGCGCCGAATCGCGCGCTCGCCGAACAGGAACACGCCGACGAGCAGCACCCACACTGGCGCGGTGCACTGCAGCCAGATCGCGTTGGCGGCCGAGCCTTTCACCATTGCGGTAAGGTACGTGTAGTTCATGCCGGCGAAGAGCAGCGTCATCGGCGCCAGCGCCCAAGACCACCGCGGCCGGCGCACCAGCGGCCATAAGGCCACGCAGGCGAATACAGCCCGCCAAAAAGCCACTCGCTCCCCCTGCCAGCCCGCCAGATACGGCGACTTTACAAAGAAGCCGCTCGTGCTCCAAAACACAGCCGCAACGAGCACCAACAGCCGCGCTTGCGACACCGTCGGCGAGTGAACCCAGCCGGCTGTGTGCCCCACCGCGTCGTAGCCCACAGCCTCCGCTGTCTCCGCCGGCACCGGCTGCTCCGGCTGAAACGTCTCTGTTAAGTTGCCCTCATCCACGCGTTTGCTAAGACCCCCGCTTCCCCAGGCTCCGCCCGTTGTCTTCACCCTTCCGCCGATCAATCAAATCAAATAATACCAGCCGTCCTTTTGGTTCAGGCTTTCTGCGTGTCGTGGGCAGTGTTCGCATAGGTCGTTGCCGACGAGCTCATAGGCAAACCGCATGGCTTCGAGAGTGCTCGTCCAGAACTTGCCGGTCTCTTCGAACATGAATATGCGTCCCGGACCAAGGCGTGCCAGCAGGCCGCTGGAATTGATCACCTTCGTAAGATCGGGGCGCACGCCACACATCAGCACAGCGATGTTCGCATCGTGCATCCGTTCATTGAATCGCTCAAGTACGCTCATGCAAACGGCATCGGGATTGCGGGCACGCTTTAAGCGTAAAATGACCACGCGTCCCTCGGCTTCCATCTTTTCGGCGACCGAATCAAGTATCTGCTCGAGCTCCGGCGCGGCGCCGAAGAAGAATTCGCCTTCCAAGCTGTAAATACGAATGCGTTTGCACGGCACATCGTTCGGCAATCGCTCGCGCACCACGCGCTCGGGCGTGAGTACGAGCTCGGTGATATGCACGCGCGCCGCCTGTGGCACATACAACACGAACGACAGGAACACCCCGATGAGCACACAGAACTCCACTGAGACGGCAACTGCGGAGACCGCCGTAAGGAGGACGATCCACATGTCGAATCGCGTCGTTCGCAAGTAGTAAAAGAGTTGATGCCGATCGACCAGTCGCCAAGCCGAGAGCATCAGGATGCCCGCTAGGCCCGCTTTCGGGATGAAATAGGCGTACGGCGCGAGGAGCAACACGGTCACAGCAATCGCAATCGCAGATATGACGCCCGACCATTGCGTGCGCCCGCCAGATTGCTGGTTAATCGTCGATCGCGTGAGCGAACCGGAGCCGGGAAAGCAATGGAACATGCTGCCGACGACGTTGGCGACGCCTTCGCTGAGGCATTGCTGATTGATATCCAGCTTTTGCCGGGTCACGGCTGCGATGGCTTTGGCCATCGAGATGGCCTCTAGGAGGCCCAGGAGCGCGATCGCCAGGGCGCTGCTGCCGAGCTTGTGGACCGACTCCAAATCAATTTTGGGTAACGCAAACGACGGCAGTTGAGCCGGTATCGCGCCCACAATTTTCACACCCTGCTGATCGAGTCGATAGCTCGATACGATCGCAGTCGTGCAAATGAGCGCAAGCAGCAACTCGGGCAGACGCAGCTGGTAGCGAATGTTGATTAACCGCAGAAGGAGCGCGAGCGCGACTGTGCCCAGACCGATGACCAATGCGACGCGGTTGGTATCTTCAATGTGCGAAAGCGTGAGCCACACGCGTTTGAGAAAGTGGTCTTCACCCGTGCCAAGAGCTGGAAGACCCAGCAAGTTCTTCAACTGGTCAAGTACCAGCAGCACTGCGGCCCCCAACGTGAAGCCGACGATGACCGCGTGCGACACGTACTTCGTCAAGTCGCCAAGCCGCAGCAACGAAATGCCGGTTTGGATTGTGCCGACCAACAGCGCCAGCAAAATCGCAGCGCCGACTCGCTCGCTTTCGCCGAAGCCAACGAGCGCACTCAGCACGGCGATCGAAATCGCATTCGTCGGCCCATTGATGAGCTGCTTCGATGAATCGAGCAACGCGCCAACCGCCGTCATCACGATCGCCGTGTAGAGACCATACTGCGGTGGAATGCCGGCAATTTGGGCATACGCCATGGCCTGCGGAAGCGCGACCGCGGCAACGGTCAGGCCGGCCATTACGTCGCAAGAGAAATCTGGCCACGAGTAATTGCGCAACGAATCGAACGCCGGCACGATGCGGAAGAACACCTCGCGCGCAGCGGGACGAGCGCGTGAAACTTGTGCGTTCGATGTGTCAGCTTCGACCATTCCACCGATCCGATCGCGTAAACATCGCGACTCGCGCTCGTTGCCGTCGGCGGTGAGCGAACGAAGCCGAGAAGAATTCTGGTCCCGAATGGAGAAATCAATAATTTACGCGCGTCGGCCCAAGTCGCGCAGCCCACCCATTTGACCGGGCATTCTAAGGAATCCATTGAACAGCAGCAACATCGGTCCAGGGAGGTTGAATCTGTGATCCGCTCAAATTGCAAACATCATGTGGCCGTCAAAAAACATCTAGAAATTGTCGCGATACTGTGCTCACGCGGGCGGCAATGGGTCTCCCGTTGCGGGCGTTCGAAATAAACTCTCGCCGCAATGCAAGCGGCTCGCTTCGGCATGGCCTGCGCGACGGCGCTGAATCGCGCGTCGATACCCGCTAAGAGGGGGACCCCAATCGAGCAATCCATCGCGTAGCGCGCGTAATGCCCCCCACAGAGTGGTAAAACACGTTCGTGCGCAGTATATTCATCGAAATTCGTTGACGCTGTTTCGGTGCATAGTTACTATCCGAATTAGTTCGGCACCATTTGAAGACATATATTCGTGCGTTGCACGGGCCTAGAGATTTAGAGAAAAGGCCCCGCGATTGCCATCGCGGGGCCTTTTGTTTTGACTGCGGATGAACGGGTGTTGGGGCCCTCGTCGGAGGAACAAAAAAAGCGGTTTCCAGCAGCGGCCGCGTGGGGCCGGCGCAGAGCGGTGGGGGGACAAGTTGAGGCGACTCTCAGCGCGCTACTTTGATCTTTGACTTCCAAATTCTTAGAGGACGACCTAATGACTTCACACCAACGACTGAGTTCACGCACGGCGACGATCGTTGCCGCTGCCCTTGTGGGGCTGTTCAGCTCTGCGGCGAATGCAGCACTGCTGCAGAATGGTCTCGTCGGTTATTGGCCATTGAACGAAGGCACGGGGACCACAGTGAACGATGTCGCACCGAGCGATGCCGTCGCAGACAACGGAGTTTTTCAAACTGGCACGGGGTTGAACCCGCCCACCTGGATTAACGGTATGTTCAACGCGGGTTTACAGTTCACTGGCACCGAAGGTGTGCTGATCCCCAACAGCACCGACATGGATATCAACACGAACGCCGTCACGCTCTCAGCATGGGTCAAGCTCGCGAAGCTGCCCGGGGATGCGTCGTTGCCGAGTTTTGCCGGCATTTTCGACTCGCAACCGGATAACTATGTGTTGTACCTCGACAAAGGAAACTCGGAGTTGCGCTTCAAGGCCACCGATAACGCTGGCGTAAGCACCGGCGCACATCCGGGCATTCCGGCCTCGATGCTCAACACGACCGATTGGTTCCATGTGATGGGCGTCTACGACGGCAGCCAAGGTTCGTCGAAGATCTACCTCAACGGGAATTTGGTTGACACCAGCTCGCTGCCGACGAACGTGCAGCTTGTTAAGACCGGCCAGGTCGCCGGCCTCGGCCACCAGCCGAACTCGACATCGCCTTACGCACCGACAGCCAGCACGTTTTTCCAAGGCGGCATCGCCGATGTCGCGGTATGGAATCGTCCGCTCGGCGGCGCGGAAGCCCAATATCTCTATAACGCTGGCACCGGGAACGCGGTCGGTGCGACCAACCCGGATATCGCACCGCTGCCGCCGCTGATGGCGACGGCTCCAACGGCGAAGCCCGTAATCTACTGGCGGCTCGACGGCGATTTGAAGAACTCCGGCACCGGCGGCGCTGCCCTAGATGCCGTATTGAACGACGGCCCCGATGCGAGCGGAGCACACTTCGCCGCATCGAAAGTTGGTCAGGGCCTCGACCTTCGTGCAAATCCGACGGCGACCAATTCCACTGCCACCAACGGCGACTATCTTGCCGTCAATTACACGTTGCCAGACAAAGGCACGATCTCGATGAATTTCCAGGACATGACCTGGTTCGATTTCAACTCCTTGTGGAGCAATTCGGCCCACGGCAACGCCTGGGAAGCGTGGATTTACGGCGCTGGCCGGTTATCATCTCGCGCAAACGAGAACACCTCCAACGCGAACCTCGACTACTACTTGCCGTTGCAGGGAGCGAATGCCGCAGCCGCGCCGCACAACGTGGTCTTCACCTGGGAAAAGAACGGCACGCTTTCAAGCAACAAACTGTATGTCGACGGCATTCTCCGCGATCAATTCGTCGAAACGTGGCGCGCCCCTGGCACCACGTTCTTCGTCGGCGGCGGCTTGGGAGTCACCGGCGGCGCGAATCATCTCGGCAAGGGCATCTACGACGAGGTGCGAGTTTACGATGTCGTTCTAAACGACAGCGAAGTTCTGGCATTGTCCCAAGTGCCGGAGCCTGCCAGTGTTGCGCTGGTGTGCATGGGTTTGATCGCAGCCGCGTTCTGCGGACGCGGCCAACATCGCCAAGCCGCTGCGTAACAACCGCTAATGAGAACCCAATCGATTTGAACCTAACAACAGTTTTCGGTTGATTGAATCGAGCGAAACGGAGCCAAGTACGCCCTCCGTTTCGCCGGCCATGTACTCATACATTCGGGAAGGGACCACGACATGAAGATTGCGAGATTTCGCTTCACACAGGCGGTCACGCTGGTCGCGCTGACTCTGTGCCTGGCGCCCCACGCCAGGGCCACAAACCTCCAAAGCGGCCTGGTTGCGTATTGGCCGTTCAACGACGGCAGCGGCACCAATTTGACCGATGCGGCGCCCGCTGACCCCACTGCCGACAACGGCACGCTTCGCAATAGCCCCACATGGCTCAGCGGCGCCGATGGAAAGTTCGGCGCCGGTCTGCAATTCGATAGCGCGCTGTCGCAAGACGTCGCCCTTCCCGTCGGTGGTGACTTGGAACCAGCCACCAACGCGTTGACGCTCTCGGCCTGGGTCAAACTCGACCAATTGCCGTCTGAACTTACTTCGTCCTTCTCCGGCATTTACGACTCGCAGCCCGATAACTTCGTCATGTACCTCGACAAGGGGAACAACGAGCTGCGGTTCAAAGTGACAACCGCGACCGCCGTAAGCACCGCAACGCATCCGGGCGTTCGCGCCTCGCTGCTGAACAAAACCGATTGGCTGCACGTGATGGGCGTTTACGACGGCGACAAAGCCCGCGTAAAGCTCTATTTCAATGGGCAGCTCGTAGATATTTCATCCCTGCCAAATGTTACTAATAGTGGTACGTTGACTGGGCCGTTGCGTTCCGGCCAAGCGGCGTTCTTCGGCTCGCAACCCGTATCGGCAACTGACCTCACCCCCAGCAGCTTCTTCAAGGGGAAGATTTCCGATGTTGCCGTGTGGAATCGCCCACTCGGCGGCGCTGAAGCCCAGTACCTTTACAACAACGGCGTCGGTCATGCCGTAGGTGCTGCGAATCCGGATATCGCGCCGCTCGCGCCCATCACCGGCGTCGCACCCACCGCGCAGCCGGTCATCTATTACAAGTTCGATGGCAACCTCAACAATTCAGGCACCGGCGGCGCCACGTACAACGCGGTGCTGCACAACGATACGGCGAACGCTGTCAACAACAATCTCTACACCTCCGCCACCTTCGGCCAAGGCTTGGACGTTCGCGAAAACCCGGTCAGCGGCAGTGTCGGCGTGCAATCAAGCACCGGCAATGGCGACTACCTGTCTGTTGATTACACGCTCGGGAATTCCGGCACGATCATGACCCGCTTTACGTTGGGGCAACTATTCAATTTCAACTCTCTGTGGAGCAATTCATCGCACGACAATGACTGGGAGTCGTGGGTTTACGCCGATGGACGCGTGGCCGCTCGGGCCAATCGCGACACATCGATCGTCGGCACAACACTGTGGGAGCCAACGCTCGCCGGTCCGGCTGACCCTGCAGCGGTTCATCATATGGCGTTCACCTGGGTGCGCGACACGGTCGACCCCACGCAAATGACCGTCCGCTATTTCATCGACGGTGAATGGGTCGATGAACGCGTCGGTGTGTGGCGCGATCCTGGCACGACCATGTTCATCGCCGGCGGCACCGGCGGCGCTGGCAACCATCTCGGCAGCGGCGTCTTCGATGAATTCCGCGTTTACAATGCGGCGCTCAGCGAAGCCGAGATTCTGTACCTCTCGACGCACGCCCCAGAGACAATTATGGGCCTGCAGGGCGACTTCACCAGCGATGGCAAGGTCGACGCTGCCGACTACGTGTTCTGGCGCAACAACCTGGGCGATACCGCCAATTACAACCTGTGGCGCTCGCACTTCGGCCAAACCTTGGGTAGCGCAAGCGGCTTCGACAACGCCGCCGCAGTGCCCGAGCCGGCCGTTTGTGGTTTGCTTCTGTTTTCGGCCGCTGTGCTCGCCTCGCGGCGGGCACGCGGTCTCGTTTGATTGGGCGGTTTCAAAACCGGGGGCTGGCGCCCCGCGGCTGATCGATTAGCCGGCGGGCACCCTCTCGGTGGTTAGCGTCCGGTTCGCATGACCAGTCTTGAATGGGCTTCGGGGTTTTTTAACGAAGGATGAGCAGCGTGGATTTGGGACGCAAGTATGGTCGCGAGTGCGGGGCAGTCGGCAGAGCGCTCGCGCGAATTGGGGCGGCGGGCATGATGTTGTGGGGCAGCGTCGTGCTCGCCGCCGGCGTCCCGTTGCATAACGGGCTGATCACCAGTTGGACGTTCGATTCGGCTTCTGGCACAACATTGCCAGATGGCGCGCCCACTGGCGCCGTGAGCGACACCGGCACATTGCGCAATTCGCCCACGTGGCTCGCCGGCAAGTTCGGCAACGCGCTCCGCTTCAATGGCACCAACCAAGATGTGCTCGTTCCCAACTCGGCCGATATGAACATCGGTACGAATGCCGTCACGTTGTCGGCCTGGGTCAAGCTCGAACAGTTGCCGACGGCCATCTCCGGCTCGTTCTCCGGAATCTTCGATTCCGAAGGCGATAACTACGTGATGTACCTCGACAAGACGAACAATGAGCTGCGGTTCAAGGTGACCACGTCGAACAACATCGCCGAACGGCCTGGCGTTCCCGGCAATCTGCTCGATACGACGAACTGGCACCACATCATGGGAGTTTACGATGGCGCGCTCGGCGAAGCGCGTATGTACTTCGACGGCCAGCTGGCCGATGTCCACGGCAACGGCAGCCTCACGGCAAACGTGAAGACCGGCCAAACGGCGGGGCTCGGCGCGCAAGTGACGGCCGCTTCGCCGTTCACGGCCTCGAGTTTTTTCAAAGGCTCGATCGACGACTTCGGCGTGTGGAACCGCGCCCTTGGTCTGGCCGAAGCTCAGTATCTCTACAACAGCGGCATTGGCAATTCGATCCTCGCGGCCAATCCCACGCTCGAACCCGTCGTGCCCCCGACACCGCACAACCGCTCGATCTATGTCGAAGGTCATCGCGGCAATGCGGTGGCCGCGCCGGAGAATACTTTCGCCTCGGTTGCCGCCGCCGCCGGCTATGCCGACTATGTCGAGCTCGATGTGCAAGTCACCGCCGATAATCGGCTCATCATCATGCACGACAGCACGCTCGATCGCACCACCAATGGCACCGGGGCGATCAATTCCAAGAACTACACCGGATACATCGATGGCCTCGAAGCCGGCAGCTGGTTCTCGCCCGCTTTCGCTAGCGAAAAGGTGCCGCTCATGCAGCCCTACGTGCAATCGATCCGCGACCACGGCATGAAAACACTCATGGAGCGAAAGAGCGGCTCTGCAACGGCAATCTTGGGCGAGTTGGCCGCGATCAATGCGCTCGATGACACCGTCATCATCTGTTTCGACTGGGATTTCCTCGCACAGGTTCGCGCGCTCAACCCCACGATCAAACTCGGCGCGCTCGGCAGCGGCGCCATCACGTCGACCGTGATCAACAACGTGTTAGCGTCCGGCTCAAACTTCCTCGATTGGAGCGACGATGGCTCGATTACGCAGGCGACCGTGAACATGGTTCATGCTGCCGGCCTCGAGTTGCACGCCTGGACCGTCGACAGCCTCGCCCGTATGCAGCAGCTCATCGATTTGGGTGTTGATGGCATTACGACGAACGCGCCTGAAACGTTGCGCACGATCGTCCCGCTCCCCGGCGACTTCAACTATGACGGCGCCGTGAATGCAGCCGACTATATCGTCTGGCGCGATACGCTTGGCGACGCACAGAATTATGCCACCTGGCGGGCAAACTTCGGACGCCTTGTCCCCGGCAGTGCGAGTGGTGCAGCATTGGCTGCGCCCGTGCCAGAGCCCGCCGCTGCAGTGGTCATGTTCATAGGTTTGATATTCGTTGCCGGCCGCCAGCCTCGTGTTTCGGATTCGCGCAGTCATTCATAAAAGGAATTTTACGATGCACCGCAATTTTGCCGCCTCGCTTCGCACGAGGTCGCGTGTCGTAGGCTTCACCCTGGTCGAGCTGTTGGTCGTCATTGCGATTATCGGCATACTCGTCGCGCTGCTGCTGCCGGCCATTCAAGCCGCCCGCGAATCGGCTCGCCGATCCCAATGCACGAATCAGCTCAAGCAAATCGGCATTGCCTGGATGAACCACCACGACACATTCAAACACTTCCCCACCGGCGGCTGGGGCTGGAACTGGCAGGGCGATCCCGATCGCGGCTACGCCGAAAAGCAGCCCGGCGGCTGGGTCTACAATATCCTAGTGTTCATGGAACTCAGCAACTTGCGCGACATGGGCAAGGGGCAAAGCACCGTCGATAAGCGCACATCCCTGACCAATCTTTCTAAGATGCAGCCGGGCGACTTCATCTGCCCCAGCCGGCGGGGAGCTTCACCGACCGCGCCGAAGG
>JAXMBH010000046.1:0-24332 GCA_046349975.1 Pirellulales bacterium | reverse complement strand
ATTGGGGCTGAATACTTATTTCTATGCACCGAAGAACGATCTCAAGCACCGGGCCATCTGGCGGCAAGAATATTCGGCTGCGGAACTCGCGCCCCTGGCTGAGTTATTCACTGCATGCAACGAGCGTGGCCTCAACTTCATTTACGGGTTGAGCCCGGGCCTCGATATTCATTTTTCCGAATCGGCGGAACGCGAGCGGATCAAATCGCGGCTTGCGCAGATGCAATCGGTCGGCGTGCAGCACTTCGCGCTACTGTTCGATGACTTGCCTGGCAAGATGAGCGATGCCGATCGGGCGCGGTATCGATCGGTGGCGGCAGCTCAGTGCGATGTAACCAACGAGATCAATGAATGGGCGCGGCGGAATTCGAATGGCGGCGGGCGGTTTTTGTTTTGTCCGACGCCGTATTGCGATCGGATGGACGCGGCGCAACTCGGCGGGGCCGGATACTTGGACGATGTGGGCGAGTTGCTCGCGCCGGGCATCGATGTGCTGTGGACCGGTCCGGAGATCGTTTCGCTGGAGATTCCGGTCGACTCGATTGAGCGTTTGACGCAGCGGCTGCGTCGCCGGCCGGTGATTTGGGACAATCTGTTTGCGAATGATTACGATTTCAGCCGGGCGTATTGCGGGCCCTACGCGGGGCGGTCGCGCGAGCTGCGGCCGGCAGTGGGCGGCATCCTGCTGAACCCCAACAATGAATTTCCGCTCAATTTCGTTCCGCTGCGAACGTTTGCCGAGTACCTGAGCGGCGAGGGGACATGGGAGCCGCGGGAAGCGTTTGCGAAGGGACTGCGGGAATGGCTGCCGGCGTACGCGACCGCGAACCAGCCGTTTACGCTTGAGGATTTAACGCTGCTGGCGGATTGCTTTTACCTTCCGGACCATGAAGGTGCGGAAGGTGAGTGCATCGTGCGGCTTGCCGAGCATCTCTTTATGACTCCCGCAGCGGACTGGGGCGATACGTTCGCTGAATTTGAAGCCGTCAATGCCCGTGTGCAGTCGATGTTCGACCGGCTGACGGAATTGGTGGATCGCGACCTGTTCAATGCCTGGAGCCGGCGAGCTTGGGAGTTCAAGGAAGAAATGCAGGTGCTGGCGATGGTTTTCGCCGCCAAAAAAGCTGGTTACGATATGGAACAGTCGGGGGCGTGGGACCGACATCTGCCGGGTGTGTTTCGCCGCGGGTTCCTCACGCGGTTGAAGCGGTATGTTTCGATCGATGCTACCGGAACGTTGCGGTTTCCGGTGAAATAACTGAGGACGCCCGGGGGCGTACAGCTTGTAGCCCCCGGCTCTGCCGGGGGTTTGCGAAGATGTTGCACACTCGGGAGTTTGTCCAACCCCCGGCAGAGCCGGGGGCTGCCGGGTTAAGTGGTACGCTTCACATTGATGTAATCTGAATCATTGGATGGCACTGTAATGGGCGCTGTTATTCGCGACTTTAAGCCGGGCGATGAAGCGGGTGCGTACTATGTGTGCCTCAAGACGGGCAACATGGGCGACGACGGCGAACCGTTTTATCGTGAAGACCCAGATGCGCTCGGTCGCATTTTCACGGGTCCCTATTTGCGGTTCGCACCGGAGTTAGCGCTCATGCTCGAAGATGAGCAAGGCATCGGCGGCTACGCGCTCGCGGCGTTCGACTCGAAGAAGTTCTACAACCTGTACGAAACCGAGTGGCGGCCGGAGTTGTGCGCGAAATTTCCCGAGCCCGCGGGCGACCCGGCGAGTTGGTCGCGCGTTGAGACGATTCACTATTTGTATCATCATCCCGACTACTTTTGCCCGGAGCCGTATGACGAGTATCCGGCGCATTTGCACATTGATCTCATGCCGCGGATGCATCGCCAAGGCCACGGCACGAGGATGATGGTTGAGCTGATGAACCGGCTACAACGGAAGGGCTCGCCGGGCGTACATTTGGGGATGGCGGCGAGCAATGATCGGGCCCACCGGTTTTACTTGTCGCTGGGGTTTCATGATCTCTGCCGGCAAGGTGTCGGCGATGATGAGACGTTGTATATGGGGAAGCGGCTGTAGCGATCGCAGCGAACTTGGAAAGGCTGATCTAGAGAAGCCCCGGTCAGCCTCGGCTCTGTCGTATGTAGCACCATTGAGCTCTTTTGGTAAAGTCACCCCCGGCAAAGCCGGGGGCTACCAGCGGATTCGACACTCAACAACAAATCCCTCTTCTAAATCTCTTCATTAGGTATTCCATGAAAATGCACCACCCCCTCGCGGTCTGCTGTTTGTTTCTCTCGTTCATCTTTGGCGCCTCTTACGCCAACGCGGCGCCTGCCAAGAAGAAAATCCTCTTCCTCGCCGGTCCGCCGAGTCATGGTTATGCGGCGCACGAACACTTGGCCGGTTGTATGTTGCTGGCGAAGTCGCTGAACGAAGCGGGGCTGCCGGTGGAGGCGACGGTTTATCACTATGGTTGGCCGCAGGAGGCGCAGGCGTTCGACGATGTCGATTGCGTCGTGATGTATTGCGACGGCGGCGAAGGTCACATGGCGATGCAGCACGTGGCGGAGCTCGATGCGCTCGCCAAGAAGGGTGTGGGCATTGTTTGTTTGCATTACGCGGTCGAGGTGCCAAAGGGACCGGTCGGCGACAAATTTTTGGATTGGATCGGCGGGTACTTCGAACCGAACTGGTCGGTGAACCCGCACTGGACGGGCAAATTCAACAAGCTGCCGAAGCACGCGATCACCAGTGGTGTGCAGCCGTTTGAGATTAACGATGAATGGTACTACCACATGCGGTTTCCTGAAGGTATGAAAGGCGTGACGCCGATACTCTCCGACCTGCCGCCGCAGGATTCGCTCTCCCGCCCCGATGGAACGCATAGCGGCAATCCAGCGGTGAGGGCGGCGGTCGCGCGCAAAGAGCCGCAGCACATGGCTTGGGCCTTCGAACGCGAGGACGGCGGTCGCGGGTTTGGCTTCACGGGCGGGCATGTGCATTGGAATTGGGCGGACCCGAACTTCCGCAAGCTGGTGCTGAACGCGATTGTGTGGTGTGCGAAGGGCGACGTGCCGGCGGATGGAGTGGGCGACGCGCCGAAAACGCTTGCGGAGTTGGAAGCGAATCAGGATGAAAAGCCGCCGGCGGATTATGATCGGGAAGCGATTCGCAAAGAATTTCATTTGCCGGCGGACGGGGGGAAGTGAGTGCGCTACCGTTTGCGCAGTGAAGTCGATGGTGTCGCGAACTGCTCGTGCGAGTCTTGTCGTCCGCCTTGCTGCTTTTTAGTCCGCAGATCGCGCTGATGTTCGCAGATAGGAAGCGCGGCATCGGCTAATCTTTTCCTGGACATCTAATCGGAGAGCACAAATGAGATTTCAGCGACTAGCCGCATTGTGTTGTATCTTGGCGGCACTCAGCAGTGCTTCTTCCGTAAAACTTTGGGCCGAAGATGCCAAGCCGGCGCTGTGGAGCCCATCGAGCCGGTCTCCGACACGCCGTTCTTGCAGGAGTACCGCGAGCCGTTTATTTCGTGGCCGCAGGAGGTGCATCGGTTTACGCCCGTGGCGCTGGCGGTCGATTCGAACGGCAAGTTGTGGGCGGCGGGGCCATGGGGTGTGCATCAACTGGTCGATGGGAATTGGGCGGCGCCCACCGGCGACGCACTGAACGGACCGGCATTTGCGCTCGCCGTGGAAAAAGACGTGGTGTGGGTTGCGGCATGGGATGGTTTGTATCGGTTGGCCGATGGCAAACTCACGCGTGCTGCGTTCGAGGGACAACCATTGGGGCTGGTGCGGCTGAATGGCGAGCGGCTGCTCGTGGGTGGACCCAAGGGGATTTGGGAACGCGATGGTGACAAGTGGCAGGAGGTGCCAGGGCATTATTCGCGGAGTCTCACTGATGTGGCAGCGGTCGGGGATGACCTGTGGATTGCCACGCAACGTGGACTTTTTGAACTCACTGAAGGGAGAGCGCGGCGCATTTTTTCGCTGCATGAAATCTCAAGCGGCGCCACGCGAGCGCTCGCGGTGGGACCGGATGGCCAGCTGTGGATCGGCAGCAGCGGCGGGATTGATGTCTATGAAGATAGCAAGCGGGTAAAGCACATCGGCGGACCGGAAGGCCTGCCCTGCACCGACGTGTGGCGCCTGCGTTTCGATACCAAGGGCACGCTGTGGGTCGGCACAGCCCGCGGCCTGGGCCGTTTCGACGGCAAGCGGTGGACGTGGCGCGACAGCCAGCGCTGGTTGCCGACAGACAGTGTGTGGGATGTTGCGTTCCATCACGATGGCATGACCGCGTACGTCGCAACAACCGGTGGACTGGGGATTCTCAAGCAGCGAACGATGACGCTCGCCGAGAAGGCCGAGCAGTATGAGAAGTTGGTGCGCGCGCGGCATGTGCGGCCTCCGGGGTTGGTCGAGCATTGCATTTTGAAGCGGCCGGGCGATCTCACGCAGCACGCGCCGACCGATACCGACAATGACGGGCTGTTCACCGGGCTGTATGTTGCGGCCGAAGCGTATCGCCACGCGGCTACAGGCGATGAGCAGGCAGCAGAGTTTGCCCGGGAGAGCTACCGGGCGATGGAGTATCTGCAAACCGTGACCGGCACCGAGGGGTTTATTGCGCGAACGGTCGTGCCGAGCGCATGGACGAGCGTGAGCGATCGCAATCGTTCGTACACGCCGCAGCAGGTAGCCTTCGAACAGGTGGCGAACCCGCGGTTTCGGCGCGTCGACGAGCGGTGGCGGAAGAGCAGCGACGGCAAATGGTTGTGGAAAGGCGATACGAGTAGCGACGAGATCAGCGGCCATTATTTCGCGTACGGCGTGTATTTCGATCTGGTAGCCGACGAGCAAGAGCGGGAGCGCGTGGCGGCACTCGTGCGGCGCGTCACCGATCACATCATCGATGGCGGCTTCACGCTGCGCGATATCGACGGCAAACCGACGTTGTGGGGTGTGTGGGCGCCGGAGAAACTTCTGGATGATCCCGATTGGCAGTCGGAGCGCGGGAGCAATTCCGTCGAGATTCTGTCGTATCTCGCAGTGGCCCATCACGTGACGGGTGATGAAAAGTATTTGCGCGAGCTCGAGAAGCTGTTCACTGAGAAGCGCTATTCGGAGCTCATCCTGGAACCCAAGCTTTCGGCGCCGTCGGAGTTCACCTACATCGACGATCAACTGCTGGCCATCAGCTATCGCGGTCTGTTGGCGTACGACCAGGACCCCAAGCGGCGGCCCGTGTACTTGAAGAGCGTCAAGAATTGGTTCGATATCATCCGCCGTGATCACAGCCCGCTGTACAACTTCGTGTACGGCGGGGTAATGGGCGGCGATTTCGGCGCAATCGGCTGCGTCGAACTGCTGCGCGATATGCCACTCGATATGGTCGACTGGACGGTCGATAACCGGCATCGCGAGGACATCCATCTGGTGCGGACGCCGGTCATCGAAGACGTGCAAGCCGATCGACTGCTTCCGCCGAGCGAGCGGAGCCTTGGTAAATGGGATAAGAACCCGTATGAAGCTGCCGGCGGCAGCGGCGGGCACGCCGAGTCGAGCGGCGTGCATTGGCTGTTGCCGTATTGGATGGGGCGATATTACGGGATCATTCGGTGAGGTTTGGAGCGGGCGACTGAATTCTTGCGAATTTAGCGACAGGATGGATGGATTCGTGCAAATTGCCACCATGAAATGTTGATTGGACAGGACGACACACAAGGAATCTGAGCGAACGCCAACGGCGTTCCACTCCATAGCCCAGCGTCGCGGCATCGCCGCGCACGCTGGGAAACGATAGCGGCAAGATTGGTTACTCTGAAGGAGTTATACCGTGCCGTGAATGTGTAACGCCTTCAGCGTAACATATGGAATAATATGGTCGACTTCCCAGGGTGCGCCGCGGCGCGGCGACCCTGGGCTGTGGAGTAGAACTGCTTCGCAGTTTGCGCGACCGGGCTTATTTGCCGTCCTTGTCATTCAGCAGTTCTTTGAACTCCTTGTTGAACTTCTCCACCTTCGGGCGAATCACGAACTGGCAGTAGCCCTGTGACGGATTCAGTTTGTAGTAGTCCTGGTGATATTTTTCGGCCGGGTAGAACTTCTTGAACGCAGTGATCTCCGTTACGATCGGCTCGGCGAAGACCTTCGAGGCATCGAGCTGCTTCTTGTACTGCTCGGCTGTTTTGCGCTGGTCCTCCGAATGGTAGAAGACGGCCGAGCGGTATTGGGTGCCGACATCGTGGCCTTGTTGGTTGAGGGTTGTCGGATCGTGCGTTTGCCAGAAGACCTTCAGCAGCTCGTCGAATGAGATGACGGCTGGGTCGTACGTGACTTGGATCACTTCGGCGTGGCCGGTCTTGCCAGTGCAGACTGCTTCATAGCTCGGGTTCTCGACCGCGCCGCCACTGTAGCCGGAAACGACCGACTTCACGCCGCGGAGCCGTTGAAACACGGCCTCGCTGCACCAGAAGCAGCCTTCGCCGAACGTGGCGGTGTCGAGCTTCGCCGCCTTCTCAGCCGATGCTGGCTTGGTAGCGGGTTGAGTGGTTGCCCGTGGGGTTTCAGCCGCCATGGCGGGGGTCTCCAGGAGGTTCGTGGGCTGGCAAGCAGCGGCGAGGAGGATTGCCGTAATGATATGAGAGCAAGTCAAGTGCGGGCGGATGTGGTGCATGGGTGGAGCCTAGAAGCGAAAGGCAACTGCGACAGGCGAGCCGCCGGTCGCGACGGGGGCAGGCAATGCAGTCTTTGGTGCGTGGCGATGCAGTGCTGGTGGGAAAACGAGGTCGCAAAACGCGGTGTCGGAGTCCAGACGTTATAGCCGATACGGATTTTGGGCCAAAGCCTTTACTCGTCTGGATTTCTGCTCATGAAAGCCATCACGATTCGAGCGCCGGCAGTGGCGGGCGCGCTGGCAATGATATGTACGCTGGCGCGCGGCGAAGAGGTCGCGCTGCCGTTGCCATTGGCGGAGCCCTGGGCGCGGATCGCCGTCGCGCCGGAATCGATGCCGCCGCCTAGCGGAACTTCCGTAGAAAAAATGCCTGTTGCTTTGGCCGAAAAGCCGTTCACACTCGCAGAGGCGGAAATGCAAGCCACGGCCTTTCACCCGGCACTTAAAGCTGCCGGAGCGCGCGTGCGAGCGGCCCGCGGCAATTGGGTGCAGGTGGGCCTCCAGCCGAATCCGGAGATTGGCTACTCCGGCAGCGAAATCGGCAACGACGGCCGCGCGGGTCAGCAGGGCGGTTTCGTGAGTCAGGAGATCGTCCGCGGCAATAAGCTCGAACTGAATCGCGCCGTGGCAGCACGCGAACAGGCCGAAGCCGAAACACGCGTGGAAATCACTCGCTGGCAAGTGGTTACGACCGTTCGTAAGAGCTACTTCGAACTCCTGGCAGCCGAGCGATCGCTTGCGCTGGCGCGGCAACTAAACGAAATTGCCACGCAATCAGTCAGCGTTTCTCAGCGCCGGCTGCAAGCGATGGACGTGCCGAAAACCTCGCTGCTGCAAAGCCAAATTGAAAGCGAGTCGGCCGCGCTGCTGGAACAGCAAGCGACCGAGCGCGTCGCGGCGGCGCGGCGGCGACTGGCGGCCGCGCTCGGCGCGCCCGATCGGCAGTTCGGTAATCTCGAAGACGTGTTCTCGCAGCCGCTGCCGGAACTCTCGTACGAGACGGTACGCGATCGGCTCGCGGCCGACAGCCCGGAGCTGGCCGAGTTTCGCGTCGCCGTGGAGCGTGCTCGCTGGGCCGTGGCGCGGGCAACGGCAGGTCGCAAGCAGAACGTGAACGTGCAAGCTGGCGTGCAGTACGATAACGCGACGGAAGACCCGATCGCGAACGTGCAGCTCAGCATGCCGATTCCGCTCTACGACCGCAACCAGGGCGCGATCGCCCAGGCTTGCGGCGAGCTGGCGGCAGCGCAAGCGGCCTTGGAAGCGCGGCAAATCGCGATCGACCAGCGTCTGGCGGCCGCGCTGCGCGATTATCAGACGGCCCGTGAGCGAGTCTCGAAGTACACCGACAAAATCCTGCCCGCTGCCAAGGAAACGCTGGAGCTCATCAACACCGGCTACCGGCAAGGCGAGCTGGACTACACGCAGGTTTATAACGTGCAGCAAACCTACGCGGCGAAGAATCTGTCGTACTTGCAGGACCTGCAAACAGCCTGGCAACGGTGGGCCGAAATCGACGGTTTTTTGGTCGGCGACCTGGCGTCCGACAGTGGAGCCGAGCCTGTTCAAATACAGGAAAACGTGGTCGAACGCCGTTTTTAGTCGCGCAGATTCGTGAAATAATGGAGTGATTAGCGCAACCGCGCGCCCCAATTTGGATCAAAGTTGTGTTGCTTTGACAACCGATTACCGCAATGATTGACGGTGCCTTGGGGCGCGTTTTTTCGTGAGCTGGGTCGATGCGTGGTGTATTTTCCAGTCTGGTTGCCTGTTCGCTGCTGATTCATGCGGCGATCGGTTGCTGCTGGCATCATCCGCACGAAGAAGGCTGCGATGAATCAGCGGCCGTGGCGGTCGATTGCGACCCACACCATGCCGATCATGTCGCCGGCCATTCGCAACACAGCGAAGGGCCCTGCAACGGCCATTCGAATTGCCAGGGCACGTGCCATTACTTGCCGGGTCAGAAAACGCAGCTGGATCAGCTTTCGCCTCTGGCCGGCGTGGAACTGGCCGCCGTCTTGCCGGCCGCGTGCGACTGCGAAATCGCCGCGGTGTACAGCACCGAGCAATCGCACGACATGCCGGCCCAACTGCCCGTGCGGCTACATCTCTACCATCAAATCCTGCTGATTTGATCTTCGGCCATTCGCTCTCTTGGCGTTCGACGCTGCGCACGCGCTGAATCGCTGCGCTGGTGATTGCTCAAAGTTTTGATCTTGGTTGAAAGTCTCGCGCTGCGCCTTGCGCGCCGCCGCGGCCGAAGCACCACTTTCCGGAACCATTGCTATGTCGACAGGTCATCATTCCCTGCGAAAAATGGCCCACGTTCATTCGCACGCAGAACCTGCGGAACCCGTGGTCCAAGTTGAAGCGATGCCCGAACCGGCGCCGGCCGAGACGGGCGAATTCCGCACTTGGCTCGGCCGGTCGTTCTCGACGATGCTCGTCGTCGCGGTGTTGGTGGGCGTCGCGGTGTGGGGCCATTCGACCGAATGGACGATGCCGAAATTCTCGGCCCTGATCGGCGCGGAGAAGCCCGAGGCGGCCGACTGGTGCGAGTCGCACGGCGTGCCGGAGTCGCAGTGCGTGGAGTGCAATCCCGGGTTGCTCGCGCGGCAGACCGACTTCGGTTGGTGCTCGGTACATGGTGTGATGCAGTGTCCGTTCGAACATCCGGAAATCGCTCAAACAAAGGCGCCGGCCAGCGTAACGCCCGCGATGCTCGAACGGGCCCAGCGCGCGATCGACCTGCGGCCGCGAGTGGAAAATAACAGCCGCTGCAACATGCACCGCAAGCACGTGCAGTTCGCATCGGCCGAGGCCTTGGAAAAAGTCGGTGTCGATATCGCAATCGTCGGCGAGAAGCCGGTGCTCGAAGCCGTGACGGCGAACGGCGAACTCGTGTACGACGAAACACGGCTGGCGCACCTTTCCAGCCGCGTGGCCGGCACGGTGTGGCGCGTGCAGAAGCAGGTCGGCGACACGGTGAAGAAGGGCGACGTGCTCGCGCTGGTGGATGCCGCCGATGTCGGCCGGGCGAAAAGCGAATTCGTGCAAGCCATTTCGCAGTTGCGGCTGCGCCAGAAGAATGTCGAACGCCTGCGGCCGCTTGCCGGCAGCGTGATCCCCGGCAAGCAGTTCCTCGAAGCGCAAGTTGCCGTCGAGGAGGCGCATATTCAATTGCATCGGGCACAACAGGCATTGGTCAACCTTGGCCTGCCGGTCGACACCGATGAGTTTGCCGACGCGAGCACCGAAGACATCTCGAAGCAGATTCAAACACTCGGCCTGCCCGAGGAAATCGCAACAGCGGCTGACGCGACCGAACGCACGTCGAACCTGCTGCCCGTGCGGTCGCCGCTCGATGGCGTCGTGGTGAATCGCTCGGCGGTCGAAGGCGAAGTCGTCGCCACGAACACGACGCTGTTCGATGTCGCCGACACGTCGCAGCTATGGCTCAACCTCAACGTGCGGCAGGAAGATGCTCGCTACGTAACGCACGGGCAACCGGTGCTATTTCGGTCGAGCGACAGCACGAACGAACCAGAAGATCGTGGCAGGGTGAGCTGGATCAGCACCAGTGCCGACGACGTCACCCGCACCGTCCGCGTGCGTGTCGACATACCGAACACCGATGGCCGCTTGCGGGCCAACACGTTCGGCACCGGACGGATCGTGCTCCGCGACGAAGCGAAGGCGATCGTGGTGCCGAACGAAGCGCTGCACTGGGACGGCACCTGCAACGTGGTGTTCGTGCGCGACAAGGACTTCTTCAAACCGGACAAGCCGAAGATCTTCCATGTCCGCAGCGTGCGACCGGGAGTAAAGAACGGCGAACACACCGAGATCATCGCCGGATTGCTGCCGGGCGAAGTCATCGCGAGCAAGAACAGCGTGGTCCTCGAAGCCCAACTACTGAAGAGCAACCTGGGCGCAGGCTGCGGCTGTTGCGAAGGAAAGTGAGCTGAATAAGCGCAGCACGACATTTGGCTGCAGCTGATTTCACCGCAACGACACGACGAGCGCGACGAGAAGCAAACTGGACGATGCGTAGTGTCCGTTGTGTCGTCGTGGTGAACGACTGTTACGGTTGCGATCCGAAGACATCTACCTGCGACACGGACGAACAAGAAGTATCGCCAGGGAACGTGGCATGTTGAACTGGATTATTGACTTTTCGCTGCGATATCGGTGGCTGGTCATCGTCGGCGCGCTCGTGCTCGCGGGCGTCGGCGCTTACTCGCTGCGGCGTTTGTCGATCGACGCCTTTCCCGATACCACACCGGTACAGGTCCAGATCAATACGGTTGCACCTTCCCTTGGTCCAGAAGACGTCGAACAGCGCATCACGTTCCCAATTGAGCAAGCAATCGGCGGTTTGCCCGGGCTCAACGGCATGCGGAGCGTGTCGAAGTTCGGGTTCTCTCAAGTGGTCGTCACGTTTGATGACGACATCAACATCTACTTTGCCCGGCAGCAGGTCAACGAACGGCTGTCGACCTTGGACCTGAGCGATGAAATTGGTAGGCCGCAAATGGGTCCTATCGCCAGCGGTCTCGGGGAAGTATTGCACTATATTGTCAGCGGCGCTGGTAACGACGTAACAGAACTGCGCACGATCCACGACTGGATCATTAAGCCCAAAATGCGCAGCCTGCAAAAAGTGGCGGAAATCAACAGCTGGGGTGGCTACGTCAAACAATATGAAGTGCGGATCGACCCCAACCTGCTGATCAAACACGAACTCACGTTCGACGATGTGATGAAGGCCGTCGAGGCCAACAACCGCAACGTCGGCGCCGGCAATGTGCGCGAAGGCACACGGTCGGTGCTCGTGCAAGGCATCGGCCGCACGACGAACACCGACCAGATCAAGTCGATCGTCATCACCTCCCGACACGGCGTGCCGATCAAGGTTGGCGACGTGGCCGACGTGGCGATCGGCTCCGAGATTCGCCGCGGCGCGGTGACGGCCGACGGCAAGGGCGAAGTCGTCATGGGCCTGGGCTTCATGCTCATGGGCGAAAATGCCCATGAAGTCACGTGGCACATGAAGGACCGGCTCGATGAAATCAAAGCCACGCTCCCGCCCAACGTGAAGGTCGAAACGGTTTACGACCGCACGGAGCTTGTCGACCATGTGATTCACACCGTGAAGAACAACCTGTTCGAGGGCGGGTTGCTCGTCGTCGCCGTGCTGTTCGCGTTTCTCGGCAATCTGCGGGCAGCGCTCATCGTCGCCCTCGCGATTCCGCTGTCAATGCTGTTCGCCTTCGCCGGCATGCTGCGGTTCGGCATCGCGGCCAGCCTGTTGAGCCTTGGCGCGATCGATTTCGGCATGATTGTCGACAGCTCGGTCGTAATGATCGAGAACTGCGTGCGGCACATCGCCCATGGCGACAACCGCCGCCGCTCGATGATCGAAGTCGTCCGCGACGCGGCCGTCGAAGTCCGCAAGCCGACGATGTTCGGCGAACTGATCATCATGATCGTGTACTTGCCGATCCTCACGCTCGAAGGCATCGAAGGCAAAATGTTCCGGCCGATGGCGCTCACCGTAATCTTTGCGCTCATCGGCTCGATGATCATGTCGCTCACGCTGATGCCCGTGCTGGCAAGCCTGCTGCTGCCGCGGAAAATCGAAGAACGGCAGCCGCTGCTCATGCGGCTCGCATATCGCATCAACACGCCGATCTTGCGGTTTTCGATGCACCACAAGCCGCTGGTGATGGGTTTCGCGGCCATCATCATGTTCGTGGCGTTTGGTTTGATCGCACCGAATCTGGGCTCTGAGTTCATTCCGCGGCTCTCCGAAGGAGCGATCGCGATCAGTGTCGTGCGGCTCACCGGCACCGATATGGACGACTCGATCCGCTACAACACACTCATGGAACAGCGGATTCTCAAGGAATTTCCAGATGAAGTCGCCCACGTGTGGAGCCGCATCGGCACAGCCGAAATCGCGACCGACCCGATGGGCATCGAGCTCACCGACGTGTTCCTCTCGCTCACGCCCCGCAACACGTGGAAAAAGGCTCACACGCAGGCCGACCTCACGAAGCTCATCGAAAAATACATGCGCGATATGCCGGGGCAGCGGCTGGCGTATTTGCAGCCAATCGAAATGCGGATGAACGAGATGACCTCCGGCTCGCGGGCCGACCTGGCCGTGAAAATGTACGGTGACGACCTCGACACGCTCGTGCGATTGGGCGACCAGATCGAGCAGATTCTCGCGCAGGTGCCCGGTGCGGCCGATGTGAGCGTCGAACAAATGACCGGCCAGCCGGTGATGCAGATTCAGCTCGACCAAGAGCAACTCGCACGGCACGGCGTGCCGGCGCAGGTTGTGACCGACATCATCGAATCGATCGGCGGCAAACCGCTCGGCGAAGTCATTGAAGGCCAACTGCGGTTCCCGCTGGTGGCGCGATTGCCCGAGAACATGCGGAATGGCACCGAGGCCATTGGCTCGATCCTGGTGCCGACGGCCGCCGGGGAACGGCTGCCGCTCTCGCGACTCGCTGAGATCAAAATGGTCGAAGGTCCCGCGACGATCACGCGTGAGTGGGGCCAGCGGCGGATTCTCATTCACGCCAACGTCCGCGGCCGCGACATCGGCAGCTTCGTGGCCGATGCCCAGCAGAAGCTCAAAGCGAAGCTCACGCTGCCGCCCGGCCGGTACTTTTACGAGTTTGGCGGTCAATTCGAACATTTGCAGCGGGCACGGCGGCGGTTGTTGTTTGTCGTGCCGCTCGCGGGCGTGCTGATCTTCGGCCTGCTGTACGCCACGTATCAAAACGTGATTGACGCCCTGCGCGTGTTCACCGGCGTGCCGTTCGGTTGGGTCGGCGGCATCTTCGCCCTGTGGCTGCGCGATATGCCGTTTTCAATCTCAGCCGCGATCGGTTTCATCGCGCTCTCGGGCGTGGCCGTGCTGGACGACATGATTCTGGTGTCGTACGTGCGGCAGCTCCGTCGCAAGGGGCTGCCGCTTGATGAAGCGGTGACCGAAGCCGCGACCACGCGACTGCGGCCGGTGCTCATGACGACGCTCGTCGCCAGCCTCGGCTTCTTGCCCATGGCGTTCAGCACCGGGATGGGCGCCGAAGTGCAGCGGCCGCTCGCGACCGTGGTCATCGGCGGCGTAATCGGGGCGATGATTATGTCGCTCCTGGTGCTGCGGGTGCTATACGTGGGCTGGAATATCGTGTGGGAGTCTGTGCTGAAGATGCTGGGCATTCCCATCCGCACGCCGGCCGAAGCCGCACGTGCGGAGAACGCCAGTGAAAATTGCGAGCCGCTGAAGCTTGCGGAAGTCGACTTGATTGAGAGTCATTGACGAAACGCGCCGGATTCTTGCGAATCCAGCCACGAATGTGAAATCCTTGAAAGGAGTAGAAATATGTCATTACGAAACCTGGTGCACGTTGGCCTTCTGAGCGGCCTGTTGTTGTCATTTGGCGCGTGTGGAAAATCGCCTGACAAAGGGGCGGTAACCGACGCGGACGCTGCCAAAACGCCGGTCGCCGGCCACAGTCACAATGATTGGTGGTGCCCGGTACACGGCGTGCCCGAGGCCCAATGCGCCCAATGCGACCCCAAACTCGCCGCCGATATGAAAGCCAAGGGCGACTGGTGCGAAAAGCACAACCGGCCTGATTCGCAATGTTTCGTATGCCACCCGGAGAAGGAAGCCGAGTTCGCCGCGCTCTTTGAAGCCAAATTCGGCAAAGCACCGCCGAAACCGGGCGGCGCAGAAGGCGAAGCGGACGAAGAGCACGAGCATCACGAGAAGACTTAACCGCGTCGGTCATAACGTAGCACCATAGCCGGACCGCCACGCGGTCCGGCTATTGGCAGCCGGCACGCTCCGCCATGCCGTCGCTGGTACACATCGCGGCTGTAATTTCTGCATGTTCTTGTCGCAGCCCGGTTACGGCACACGGAGCGTGCCCACTACATTCGCGAGGACGTAGACAGCCAAACGCACACGGTACACAATTTAAGTATCGCGTTGTTGCCCGTGTGTCTCACTCTGCGTCCGCCACTTCATGCCCCGTCTGGTCTCTCGTTCCACGATTTTCTCGGCGTTGGCGGTCGTCGCGGTCGTGGCAACATCCGTCGTCGCGTGGGATTGGTTTGATGCCATTCCCGCTGAAATCGCCGCGAACCCGAAGTACGTCGGCCGCGCGACGTGCGCCGAGTGCCATCAAACCGAGTATCACGCCTGGCTCGGCTCCGACCACGATCGCGCGATGGACCTTGCCACCGAAAAAACCGTGCTCGCCGACTTCAACGACACGAAGTTCGAGTACCACGGCGTCACCACGCGATTCTTCCGCCGCGACGGCAAGTTCATGGTCAACACCGAAGGGCCGGACGGCGCGTACCACGACTACGAGATCAAGTACACGTTCGGCGTTAAGCCCCTGCAACAGTACATGGTCGAATTCCCGGATGGTCGCGTGCAGGTGCTGCGCGAATCGTGGGATGTGAAGAACAAGCGGTGGTTCTTCGTCACGCCGCCGGATGTCATTAACGAGCGTATTCGCCCCGGCGATCCGCTGCATTGGACCGGCATCGGCCAGAACTGGAACACCACGTGCGCCGACTGCCACTCCACCGATATCCACAAGAATTACGACCCGGAAACGAACACGTACCACACGACCTGGCAGGAAATCAACGTCGGTTGCGAGGAGTGCCATGGCCCGGGCAGCGTTCACGTCGACCTTGCCCGCAGTCGCTCGCTCTTCTGGGACCGCAAGGTCGGCTACGGACTACCGTCGCTGAAAGATCCGCTTTCGAGCGTGCAGCTCGATATGTGCGCGAAGTGCCATTCCCGGCGCTACCAGGTTCACGAGGATTTCCGCCCCGGCAAATCGCTCTACGATCACTATGAGCCCGTCATGCTCGAAAACGGACTGTACCAGGCCGACGGCCAGATTTGGGACGAGGTCTACGAGTACGACTCGTTCCGCCAAAGCAAGATGTACGCCAATCACGTGCGATGCATCGACTGCCACGACCCGCACACGCTCAAGGTAAAGTTCACGGGCAATGCGCTCTGCACGCAATGTCACGTGCCGCACAACGCGGGCAAGTACGATACGCCGGCGCATCATCATCATGAGCCGGGCACGGCCGGTTCGCTGTGCATCAGTTGCCACATGCCGACGCAGATGTACATGGTCATCGACGAACGTCGTGACCACAGCTTCCGCCTGCCGCGCCCCGATCTTTCGGCAGCGCTGGGTACGACGAACGCGTGCAACAATTGCCATTCGAAGCCGGAAGAAACGAACGAATGGGCGGCCGCGGCCATTCGTAAGTGGTTCCCCAAACCGCCCGACGCGCCACCGCATTGGGGGCCGGCAATTGCGGCCGGCCGAGATGCAAAGCCCGCCGGCGAGAAACTGCTGCTCGATTTGATTCGGCGGAACACAACGCCCAGCGTGGTGAAGGCGACTGCCGTCGATCTGCTGGCAAACTACCCGTCGACAGCCAGCGTCGCCGCCCGCCGCGACGCGCTCCGCGACCGCGATCCGCAAGTTCGCCTCGCCGCCGTGCGTTCACTGCCCGGCGACGACATGGCACAGACCACTTCCGACCTCGCCGGCATGCTCGATGACCCGCTGCGCACGGTCCGCATCGCGGCTGTTTCGCGGCTCGCCCATCTGCCGGTCGATAAACTTACGAGCGAGCAACACAAGCTGTTCGAGCAGGCAATGATCGAGTTCCGCCACAGCGAGAACCTGTCGCTTGATCATGCCGGCGGGCATTTGGCGCTGGCCTCGCTCGATCGCGAGCACAATCGCATCGAGGAGGCTATCAAGCACATCACCGCGGCGATCGCGCTGGAACCCTACCTCGCCGGCCCGCGGAGCGAGCTAGCGTCGCTCATGCAACAGTACGGCGGCAGCCCAGGGGAAATCGAACAGCTCCGTCGCGACGAAGTCAATTTGATGGAGCGCGATGCCAAGCTCGCGCCGCAGAATGCCCACATCTTCTACCAACTCGGCCTGCTCCGCTACACGCTCGGCGAACTCGATGCGGCAGAAGAGGCATTCAAAGCAGCTTGCGATAAAGCACCGCGCAATTACGAATACCGCATGGCGCTGGCGCTGCTCGAAGAAAAACGCTACGAACAAACGGGCGAGAGCAAATATTTCGACTCCGCGGCCGAAGCGATTAAGGCGATGCACGAACTCAACGCCGGCGATGACCGGGCGAAGCAGATTTTCATTCGCTTGATGCAGACCCGCAAATCCAGGGAAGCGACTCAACCGCAATCGCAACAACCGCCTGCAAGTTAGACGCTGCACCGGCGGACCTTACGTAGTAAAGATGCTGGTAGCGCTCGGCGGCACGCCCTGCCAGCGCGTGGTGTATCGGTGCATGTGCACCACGCCCTTCGCAGAGCCTCAGGGCGTGCCACCCGCTCCCGCCCAATAAATATCCACTGGGTCTTCGCGGATCGATTCCTCTCCAAACGCCACCACTGCCACCGTTGCCACCATAGCCACCGTTGCCAGCGTTCGGTTTGCGGGCGCGCCGCGCCGTTTTGAAGCTGTCGCGATGCTGGCGTCGATATGCGTTCTAGGCCGCTGCGCGCACGAAGGATCGTGGGCTGCTGCACCCCGCCGCTCTACCCCCCGCCCCGCCGGAAAGGATTCCGGATGTTCGCCGATTTGGTTGCCATTTCCCGCCGCATTACCAGCGTCATGCTCTCCGGCACGGCGCCGGCCCAACTCGCCGTGGGCTTTACGCTCGGCGCCATCATCGGCTTCGTCCCCAAGACCAACCTCATTGCTCTGTCGCTGTGCGTGCTCTTGTTCTCGCTCCGCTGCAACAAGGGCATTGGCGTCGCCACGGCAATCGTCGTCACGCTCACCAACGGCTGGTTCGACCCGTTCGCCCACAAGCTCGGCATGATCGTGCTCAGCTACCATCCCCTGCAAGGCGTCTACGCCGAAGCCCTCACCATGCCGCTGGGCCCGTGGCTGGGCTTCAACAACACGGTAGTCACTGGTTCGCTACTGATCGGCGCGTACTTCGCCTTTCCGATTTATTTCTTCGCCCGTGCGTTCTTTGCCGGCATCCACTCAGTGTTCGCCCGCCAACCGGGCGCGCGGCTGGGCCTGGATGCTGAACTCCAGCCGAGGGCCGCGTTATGAGCCGCTGCTTCAGCTGGCAAATCTGGCTCCCACGCGTGCTGATGCTGGCCGTGTGCCTGCTTGGCATTCAATATGTTGCCGGCCTGATGCTGCGCGCCCACGCCGTGAAGACAACCGCAGCGATCGTCGGGACCGATGTGCAAATCGATCACGCCCGCGTCGGCCTTCTGAAGCACGAGATTGTATTGAACGGCCTGCGGATCGGCCCCGAAGACTCTGCCGGCGATGCCGTGCTGACCGCCGATCAATGCATTCTCTGGCTCGAACCGAAACCGTTGCTCTACAAACAAGCGGTCGTCGATCGCGGCCGGGTCTTCGGTCTGAAGTTCGCTATCCCTGCTGAAAACAACGCCGCGGAGTCCAGCGCCGGCGGGAACGCCGCAGCCACCGCGACCGCGGCCGCCCGACTGTTCCGCGACGACTCTGAACTGGTAGCCGGCGAGTGGTTTGCCAACGTCGCCCAACGGCTCAAGCAAGATATCACCAGCCGCCTCGAATCGGTCCAGCGAACCGAAGCGTTCGTCAACCATTGGTCAAATCAGTCGACCAACTTGGAGAATCGCGGCAATGAAATCCTCCGCCTGGCAGCACTGCTGCAAGACGCGGTTGAAGCGGCCCGATCGAACCCGCTGCGCAACGCGAAGTACCTGTTCGACCTGCCGGATAAAGTCAGCGGCCTGGAGAACGATCTTGCCGCTCTGCTGGCCACCTTCGAGAAGCTGCCCGATGAGCTCGAAACCGAGCGCCGGGCAATCATCGCCGCCCGCCGCCGCGATGAAACATCCCTCGGCAAGCCGACCAGGCTCGATTCGGTCGAAGCCAACGCGATCAGCGCCTATCTCATGCGCGAACAGGCGGCGAAACCGCTCCTCGAACTGCTCTCCGCGATCGATTGGGTGCGCATGACGATCCCCGCGAAACCGGTGCAGCATCAAACCGCCAACCGGGGCGCGGAGCTTCTATTCGCCGGCTGCCAGCGCTCGCCCGACTTGCTGGTTCGAGCCCTCGACGTGAGCGGTTCGGCCCGCATCGCCAACCAACCCGTCGTAATTCAGGGCGTGTTGCACAATTTTTCGAACGCACCGTGGCTGGGCAGCGAACCGATCCGCCTGCGACTGCGAACGGCGGGCTCAGCTCCCATTGAGTTGGTGGCCGCGATCGACCGCACGCACGGCGCCGTGCGCGACACCTTGCTGGTCGACTGCCAAGGGCTGCTGATGCCGGAACTCAAGCTGGGGCGTAGCGAGCAGGTCGCCATGACGATTGCGCCGGCCGTTGCCACGCTGTCGATGAGTGTCATGGCCGATGGCGACAAGCTCACCGGCACGATTCAAATCGTCCAGAGCGACGTGCACATTAAGCCCGCCTTCGGCGGTGACCTCGCCGATACGTCGCTCGCCGCGCCGCTCGAGGAATCGCTGGCCAGCATTGGCAACCTGGCGACGCGCATCAGCATCGACGGCACGCTCAATGACCCACGCTGCACGCTGTGGTCGAATTTGGGCCCAGCCGTCGCTGAAGGCATGGAGCGGGCCCTGCAAAAAGCTGGCGGCGACCAGATTCGCCTTCTCATGGCAAATGCCGATCGCCAAGTCGATGAGCGACTGGCCATGATGGAGCGACAGGTGGCCGAGCAACACGCGCGCTGGCAAGCGCAGGCCGAAAAGCTCAACGGCAACCTCGAGAAGCTCGCTGCGTCGGCCACGTCGCCGCATCGTACGGCAGAAGAACGCATCGGCCGCCAGCCCGCGAAGAGTTCGCAGGTACGGTAGTTTGTTGGCACGTCTCTGGGGGCTCGCTGCGCTCGACCCCAGCCACCCGCCGATGAGCGACTGGCCATGATGGAGCGACAGGTGGCCGAGCAACACGCGCGCTGGCAAGCGCAGGCCGAAAAGCTCAACGGCAACCTGGAGAAGCTCGCTGCGTCGGCCACGTCGCCGCATCGTACGGCAGAAGAACGCATCGGCCGCCAGCCCGCGAAGAGTTCGCAGGTACGTTAGTGGTTGGCACGTCTCTGGGGGCTCGCTGCGCTCGACCCCAGCCACCCCCGCGACTGATTCCTGCGAATCCAGCCACGCCTATCTCGCGCCGTTGTCGTCCGCTACGATGGCACGCATGTCGCAACTTGCTGTCATCTTTGATATGGACGGGGTGCTCATCGATTCCTACGCCGCTCACTTCGCGGGTTGGAAACAAATGTACCGGGAACTGAGCGTCGACTACTCCGAGCAGGAATTCGCCGCCGACTTCGGCCGCACGAGCCGCGATATCCTCCATCGCCGCTTTGGCGACGCCATCGCCAGCGACCGCATTCGCGAACTCGACGAACGCAAGGAAGCGCTCTTTCGCGATTCATTGCGGGCGAAATTCACTCCCATGGACGGCGCCCTTGAGCTCATTGACTCGCTGGCGGCCGACGGCTTCCTGCTGGCGGTTGGTTCCTCAGCCCCGCCGGAGAATATTGATCTCTGCCTCGAGAAGCTCGGCCGCCGCGTGAAGTTCGGCGCGATTGTCACCGGTCTCGATGTCACCCGCGGCAAACCCGATCCGCAGGTTTTCTTGACCGCTGCCGAAAAACTGGGTGTGCCGCCACAGTGCTGTGCGGTGGTGGAGGACGCGGTTCATGGCATCGAAGCGGCCAACCGCGCGGGAATGGTGAGCATTGCGCTCACCGGTACGGCAAACCACGAGCAGCTTTCAAATGCCCGACTGATCGTGGATAATTTGAGCGAGCTGACCACGGACCGAATTCGCGAGCTCGTGGGCCGGCGGGCATAAGGACCGAGCGATGCGTTGGGCCAAGTCGACTGCGGCGGCGTCGATTCTTGTCACTCTCTTTGCCGGAATTATTTCTAACCAGGCAACCGCTGCACCGCCCACCGTGGCGAAGGCGGTGCCGGATAACGGCGACATCGGCGTCGATCCGAATCTCAAGGAAATCCGCATCACGTTCGACCAGCCGATGGGCGAAGGCATGAGCGTCGTTGGCGGCGGCGAGACGTTTCCCAAGATGCTCGGCAAACCGACATGGTCGGGCGCCCGCACGCTCACGATGCGCGTGAAGCTCGAGCCCAATCACGAATACTGGCTCAGCATCAACAATGCGAGCTTTCAGAACTTTACCAACAGCGCCGGCGAGCCGGCCGTTCCCTATCCGATCAAATTCCGAACCGGCCGCCGCAAGACAAAGGCGGCCGACAAGGGCAAGGCCGAAGAGAAGGATCCCGACACCGCCGAAAAACCAAACGAAGCCAATCGCGCCGCCATCGAAAAGCTCCGCGCCGCGATCCGCGATAACTACTCCTATCGCGACCGGCTGAAGATCGATTGGGATGAACTATTCAAAACGAACGAAAGCACGCTTTTGGCCGCTAAAACGCCGGCCGAATTCGCAGACCTCGCTGCGACCATGCTCTCGAAAGCTCAGGATAAGCACCTTTGGCTGCAAGTCGACGGCAACACGATTCCCACGTTCGTGCGGCCGTCGGTACCAAACGCCAATTACTCGCTCCTCCCGAAGCTGGTCCCCAATCTGACGAAGTACGGCAAACAAGTCGTTAGCGGTCGTTGGGACGACGGCATCGGCTACATCGCCATCGCCACTTTCGATTACCAACGAATCGAGGACCCCAAATTCCTTTTGGCCGCACTAAATGCCGTCAAGGATACAAGATCGCTTATTATTGACGTTCGTCTCAATGGAGGCGGCGCGGAACCACTCGCCGCGGAACTTGCCGGCCATTTCGTAAACGAACGCAAACTTTACGGGAAGGACGTATATCGCGACCCAAGTTCCGCAACGGGATTCACTTCACCCAAGGAACGTTGGCTGGAGCCGAAGACAAGCTTTCATTATAGCGGTCGCCTCGTCGTGCTCAGCGGACCGGCCGTGATGAGCAGCTGCGAGTCATTCGTATTGATGCTGAAGCAGGTTCCCGGAACGCTCGTCGTCGGCGGGCCCACTCAGGGCAGTTCCGGCAACCCCAAGCCACATGACCTCGGCAACGGCGTGATCGCACTCATCCCTTCGTGGAAAGATATGACGCCCGATGGCCAGGAGCTCGAAGGAGTCGGTATACCACCCGATATTGTGGTCAACGCCACGCGTGCCGATTTCCAAACCGCAGACCCGGTATTGGAGGCAGCACTCGCCGAGCTGCGCAAGCCCGGAAAATAGCGTTCAGGAGTTTCTATTGAACGCCTGCGACCTCGACGTTTAGCCTGCGCTTGAAGTTCGCGCAATTTGCCACGGATTCAATACAATTCGCACGCGCTATCAACGATGGCGTCTTTGCGTTTCCCAGGTTTGCGCAAGAATTGTTTTGACACTAACCAAAGACTCGCTCCGCCCGCTATTTTCCAGTAGTTTGTATCGCTAGCAAATTTTTATCAAGTAAATTAGACCTTTCCGCAGGCACCCGTTATACTTAGCCGTCGGATTGTCTTTTTCCCGACGGGTTGGTGACCTTGTAGGGCTCGAAAGCCGTCGCGGAAGCAGTTGCAGCCGCGTTCAAAACTCTTCTCACGGCGGAGCGTCTCACCGTCGACAGCCGGCGTCGCTGTTTTGAACGCGGTTCTAGGTTTGGAGTTGCGCACGATGAAGCTGTATGTTGGCAACCTTTCCTTCTCAACGACCGAGGAAACGTTGCAGGCCGAGTTTGGGGCTCACGGCCAAGTGGAAGAAGTGGCGGTGATCACCGATCGTGACACGGGCCGTCCGCGCGGGTTCGCTTTTATTTCGATGAACAACGACAGTGAAGCTCGCGCCGCTATTGAAGCGCTCAATGGCGCGGAACTCGATGGCCGCACGATCACCGTGAACGAAGCCCGGCCGAAAACCAATGGTGGTGGCGGCGGCGGTGGTCGCGGCGGTCCGCGCGGTGGCGGCGGTGGCCGCAGTGGCGGTGGCGGCGGCAAGCGCTGGTAAGCCGTTCAAGCGGCATCGATCTCCTCCTTCGGCAACGGTTGGCGCCGAAGGAATTTCCGAAAAACAAATTCGAAAACCCGCTGATGAGAAACCGTCAGCGGGTTTTTTGTTGAATCATCGGCAAAGCTCAATGCGAACCCGCTCCGAAGGTGGGTGCCGCCCAGCTTCTCGCCCGCGGTTGGGCGCTTCGCCGGTATTAGTAGCCCACTCGCTCCGCGAGGGGAAACTCGTCGCGCGGAGCGAGACGCCTACATTGCCATCTCCAACTTGCTGCCACCGCGCATCCACGCTACGCTGCCAGTATGGATAAAAAGAGACTACTTGAATCGCTCGATGCACTCCGCGCTGAAGTCGCCACGGCCGACGAAGTTGATCCGCGAACGGTCGCAGAGCTTCGCCGGCTCACGGACGAGCTCCGCTCTGAAGCGGCGGCAGCCCCGCCGGCAGCTCCCGGAGTCGACGCCGCGCCGCAATCTGGCCTCAAGAACTGGTTGCTGCATTTCGAAGCCGAACATCCGCAGTTTTCGGTCGCCGTCGGCAAAGTTGCCGATGCGTTAGCCGCCATGGGTTTTTGACTCGCTCCTACACCAGCTGTCGTCGCCATGCCCACGCACCTTGGTAATCGTATCCTTCCGTGCTTGCAGGTTTCCGATATTCGTCGTTCGATGGAGTTTTACACCGCAGTGCTCGGGTTTACGCAAACCGGTTATTATCCCATCGCCAGCGAGCCCATCCGCACCGAAGTCCGCCGCGACGACGTCGCCATCGTTCTATATACAGACGCCGCCCGTGGCAGCGACGGCAACCCAAGCTTCACAGGCGGGCTGTACATCTTCCCGGAGAACGTCGATCAACTTGCCGCCGAACTGAAGGGCAAAGTCGCCTTCATTTGGGGACCCGAGAAAACCGAGCACGGCTTTTACGAATTCGCCATTCGCGACCCCGATGGCTACACGCTCGTGTTTGCACAACGAGCCTAATCACAAAGGCGTTTGTGATTCAGGTGAAAACTCGCTTCGTTGCAGCCGGCCCGCGTGCTGCAATGGCCGCGTCGATCGCCGCCAATTGCTCGGCGGAGAGCGACCAGCCCACGGCGCCGGCCGTCTCTTCGATTTGCTGCGGGCGTTTCGCCCCGCAGAGCGCGGTCGTGATGCCCGCCTGATGAATCGTCCAGTTCACCACGAGTTGGGCCACCGTGTGCCCGCTCATCGCCGCGGCCTCGCGCAAGCGATCGACAAAGTCCTGGTTGCGTTCCCATTCGTCGCCCATGTAGCCAGGGTTCTTACGGCGACTGTCGCGCGTATCGAGACCCGCCTCGCGGTTGAGCCGGCCCGCCAGGATTCCCTTCATCAACGGCCAGTACACCATCACCGAAACATTGTGAGCGCGGCACCATGGAATCGTCTCCTGCTCGATCCCGCGCTGCAGCATGTTGTACGGCATCTGGGTCGCCACGATCGGGCACGCGGCCGCGAACTCCTGCATCTGCTCGACCGTGAAATTCGAGATCCCGACTGACCGCGTCTTGCCGGCTTCCATCAGTTCGCGCAGCGCACCGGCCGATTCCGCG
>JAXMBH010000045.1:0-25102 GCA_046349975.1 Pirellulales bacterium | reverse complement strand
GATGTTGCAGATGAGGTAACCGACCTGCCCGGCCGTCAGTTCATTGCGGGCCACGCGGCCCGGCGTGAATTGGCCAAGTTCGATAACATCGTGCGTTGTGCCGGCTTGCAGGAACTTGATGCGCGAGCCTTTGCGGACTGTGCCGTTCATGACTCGGATATACGTGACCGCGCCGCGAAATTCGTCGTACACCGAGTCGAACACCATCGCCTGGAGCGTGGCCTTGGGGTCGCCCGTCGGCGGGGGCACCCGCTCCAGCACGGCCTCCAGCACAGCCTCGCAGTTGAGGCCCGTCTTGGCGCTGCAGCCGACGACTTCATCCGAGTCGATGGCGAGCGTGTGCTCGATTTCCTCTTTGACTTCGTCGACCCGGGCGTGCGTGAGATCGATCTTGTTGATCACCGGAATGATGGTGAGGTCCTGCTCCATGGCCGCGTAGGCATTGGCCACGGTTTGAGCCTCAACGCCCTGGAAGGCGTCGACCAAGAGCAGCGCGCCTTCGCAGCACTTGAGCGAGCGCGACACCTCGTAATGAAAGTCGACGTGCCCCGGCGTGTCGATCAGGTTGAGTTCGTACTCCTGACCGTCTTTGGTGTACTTCATCGACACCGGGTGGGCTTTGATCGTGATGCCGCGCTCGCGCTCCAAGTCCATGGCGTCGAGCAGCTGCGCTTTCATTTCGCGCTTGGCCACAGTGCCGGTGAGTTCCAGCAGCCGATCGGCCAACGTGCTTTTGCCGTGGTCGATGTGCGCGACGATCGAGAAGTTGCGAATGTACTTGGGGTCGAACATGGGGGAGGGGACAGGATGCAGGGGTCAGGGTCGATGCGTTAGCGTCGGCGGCCACGCCGAATTTAGTGCCACTGCAGCTTGGCGTTACTTCCCAACCTGCCAGCACGGCGCACCCTCCCACCCCCATTCTTGCGGCTTGGGTAGAACCACTCAAATTACTATGAATCAGCCGCGGTGGCTAGGCGAATGTCATATCGGTAAGTAAAACTCGCACAAGCAGAAGGGCAATACGCGCACCGTATCTTCGAGGTGGTTGAATGTGGTGGGAACTGGCCGTAAACCCGAGAAATGTAACCGCCTATTACGCCTCTCCACCGGATCTCCGTGGAGTTGAAGTGAGCTCTGTTTGCATTCACCGGTGGGTTGAATTGCTGATTGAGCTACCTGTATTTCCTGACAAACCGTCACGTCGGTGGCATCCCAGTTGCAACGCCGCCACTGCGAATCTCCGCTTCTTTGGGTTCCGCAATGTGCAGCTAGACAATTGGGGATTTACAAATAAAGGTGACATCAATCTCAAAAAGGTCGGCAATACGATCGAGTTCAGTTTTCAGGGCGAAAGTAACCGACTATTTGGCTGCGCTGATTGCTTCGATGTTGAAAAAATCACTGGTTATTGCAAGGAAGTGAAATAACAGTTCGTCCGGTGGCTAGGCGAAGTGCGATGCGGCGGGCCTGCTGAAACTCAGCGATATCGAGTTCCTCGGCGATTGTGTGGATATTTCGCTGGCCGCAGCCCAGCGTGACAGTTGGGATGCCATGGGCGGTGAGCCAGTTGGCATCGAGGCCGCCGTTGGTGATGCCGAGCTCCGGCTTGAGGCCTTCGGCTGCGACGGCGGCCGACGCGGCGACCACACAGGGCTCGTCGACGCGCAGGCGGAAGGCTTCGTAATCGAGGTCGCCATCGAATGCAACGCTGCCACACTTGCCGGCCGTGTTGCGGATGGCAGTGGCAGCCCGTTTGAACGCCGCTTCAATTTCCTTAACGATACGCTCTCGAAACTTTGGTTCGTGGCTGCGGGCTTCGGCGCGGAGGCGCACGTGGTCGGTGACGACATTCGTCGCCTCACCGCCGACGATGACTCCCACGTTGCTGGTGCCGGTCTTGCCGTCTTTTTGAATGAGCCCGTGCCAGCCGTTATCGACAAGGTCGGCGATGGCGACCGATGCGATCGCGATCGCACTCACGCCTTCTTCCGGTCGATTGCCGGCGTGGCTGGCGAGGCCTTCGATATCGATCGTCATGCGGTAGCCGCCAGTCGCGCCGATTTTCAAGATCGCGGGTGAGCCGCCGTCGAAGTTGAACGCGAGCTGCGGCTTGCCGAGCTTCGCTACCCGTGCGTACCGAGCGCCGAGCAGACCAGCTTCCTCTTCGATGGTCCACAAGAAAGTGAGCGGCGGATGCGGGAGGTTGCCGCGGAGGATGTCGAGCAAGACGGCGAGGATGACGGCAGCGCCGGCGCGGTCGTCGCCGCCGAGACCTGCTTTCTTGTTCGCATTCACCACCAGCTTGCCGCGACGCACCGGGCGCGAACCTACACAGATGGGCACGGTGTCTACGTGGGCAGAGAGCATGCGGCGCGGACCGCGGAGAGTGCCGGGCAGTTTTACGATTAAGTTGCCGACCTGGCCGGCAAGTGGAGAGCGGCGGTGGGCATCGTCGGAGGCGAGTGCGCTGGCAGGCAGGCCGGCAGCGAGGAGTTTGTCGCAGATGAAGTCCATGATGGCGGCTTCTTCGCCGGGCCGGCCGGGAATGGCCATCATCTCCATCACCAGTTTTAAAGCTTCCGTGTCTTTCATCAACTTCGCTGCAGTACGATTGGCCATCTTGGACGGGTTCCGATTCAAACTGTAAACTAAGCGGAATCAGTATGAGTCCACAGATATCGCAGATGTGCGCAGATAAGATGATTCGCAGGGGACGTCTCCCATCTGCGTTCATCTGCGTCATCTGCGGACTAAAATATAATTGTCGGCGATCGAATTCAGTTGGCGATTGTCGGGGTCGTTTTGCGGATGTCAATGAGGCTGTGAGATTGTGCCGTGATCCTACTGATCGATAACTACGACTCGTTCACGTACAACCTCGTGCAGCGGCTGGGTGAGATCGATTCGTCGCTGGACATTGAGGTGCACCGCAACAATCAGATTTCGGTCGACGAAATCCTGGAGCGCAAGCCGGAGCGCGTGATCATTTCGCCCGGTCCGTGCACGCCGAGCGAGGCGGGGATTTCAGTCGAATGTTGTGTGCGGCTGAAAGGCAAGATGCCGCTACTCGGCGTGTGCCTCGGCCATCAATCGATGGGCCAGGCGTTCGGCGGCACGATCGTGCGGGCGAAGAACCTGATGCACGGCAAGACCGACATGATCCACCACGACGGCAAACGGCTGTTCACGGGGCTCGACAATCCGTTTCAAGCAACGCGGTATCATAGCCTCGTCATCAAGCCCGAAACGCTCTCCAAGGAATTCGAAGTGACCGCATGGGCGGAGGAGCCGGGCGGCTACCGCGAAATCATGGGCATCGCGCATCGCGAGTATCCGATGTTCGGCGTGCAGTTTCACCCAGAGAGCTTTTTGACCCACAGTGGGTTCGACATCCTGCGGGCCTTTCTGGCGGCATGAACTTTATTTCTTAGCCACGAAGAACACCAAGGACACGAAGTAAAGAGTAGTGGGGCCATCGGTCCTTAACGATTCATAAAGCCACAAAATTCCCCTATTCAAAGTTCGATTGGGCTCATCCTGCATCTGCGATGACATTTGCGATGCAATTTCTTTTTCGTGCTCTTCGTGCCCGTCGCGGTTAAATTCTTCACCTTTGTAGTTAGACGTTTCATGCTCACCATCGAAGAAGCCCTGGAACTTGTGCGACAGCAATGTTCGCCATTGGCCGCTGTGCGTGTGGCGCTCAATGATGCCGCCGGATTGGTGCTGGCTGAGGACATTGCCAGCGACATCGATTCGCCGCCGCATGATAAGGCGATGATGGACGGCTACGCGGTGCGGAGCGCTGACCGGGAGCCCGAGCGACGAATCATCGAGGAAATTGCGGCCGGCGCTGTTCCTCGCTGTGACGTCGCGCCTGGCACAACCGCCCGCATCATGACGGGCGCACCGCTGCCAGATGGAGCGGATGCGGTGGTGCCGGTGGAGCAATCAGAGCTTCTCAATGCACAAACGGTGCGCTTGCAGCAGGTCGACCCGGCCAAGGGGCAGAACGTGTTGCCGCGTGGCGTTTCGATGCGCGCGGGCGATGTTGTCATTCGCCGCGGCGTCGTGGTGCGGCCGATCGAGGTCGCGATCCTCGCGGAAACAGGGCACGACACGGTGCCGGTGATCCCACGGCCGCGACTCGCGATTCTGCCGACGGGCAATGAGCTCGTGGCCGTAGGTGCCAAGCCAGGGCCGGGGGAAATTCGCAACAGCAACGGTCCGATGTTGGCCGCGGCCGCTCGCCGCGCGGGCGCCGATGCGATCGAACTCGATGTCGCCCGCGACACGCACGAGCATCTTACACAACAAATTAAGAGCGGACTGGATGCAGACGTCTTGGTGCTCAGCGGCGGCGTGTCGGCCGGCAAGTTCGACCTCGTGCCGCAGGTGTTGAAAGAGCAGGGCGTTGAAGAGATCTTCCACAAAATCGCGCTGCGGCCGGGGAAGCCGTTGTGGTTTGGAGTGAAGCGCCACACGAGCAAAGGCCACAGGACGGCACTGGTATTTGGCCTGCCGGGAAACCCGGTGAGCAGCCTGGTTTGTTTTGAACTCTTTGTGCGGCCGACACTGGCGGCCCTCGCGGGGCAGGGCTTCGCTCAACTGTCCACCGTTGCCGCTACGATAAGCCATGCCTATGAACACGCGGGGGGGCGGGCCGCGTGTTTGCCGGCTCACGTTGAGCCGGGTCCCAACGGCTCAAGAGTGGCGATCTTGCGGTGGCAGGGGTCGGCCGATTTGGCGACGCTCGCCAAAGCCAATGGATTGGTCCGACTCCCCTCGGAGGCTTGCCGATTGGCCGAGGGAGATTTGGTCGACGTGATCACGGTTTAGCGGCCTGACTGTGGTCTGAGGCTGGTAGATGGCCGGGCAAAAATCGACGTCGCCTCTGTCTTTATTATCCACCACGTTCCGCGTAACGGACCCGCAGCCCGGCCTTTGGTGCGCGGCCGGCGCCGCGTCGTTGCAGAATGGGCTGGAATTCGGCCTAACTCCTTGGCGCATCTAGCTCTCTGGGGCTTGTCGGCCGCCCCCAAGGATGGCTCCCCAGATTACCAAATAGTTGCATTTTACGCGGTGCTTAGTGAAGATGGAGTTTGCCGGAACATCTGAAACGAACCCGATCTGCAGGGATCGTGGGTTCTTAATGCGCATTTAGTATTGGTTCATGATTCGACGAGACCAGCTGGCTCGTCGGCACATTTGTGATTCGCGGATAGAGGCATCACGAGCGGGTGGCGTGACTTGAGCGTTCATCGCTTCGGCAGCGTTGCGTCGCACCGCGGAATAAGAGGACGGTCATGCATCTTCAGGCTTTCTTCGCCACACTTCGTCGTTGGTTCGGTTGCGAGCGCGCCTTGGCGCGGTGCCCAGTTAGCATGCGGCGGCCGGCTGGTTTGATTGTCATGCTGCTGGGAACGTTGGCCGTTGCACCGGCGGCACTGGCGAGTGTTTCGGCAAAGGACGATGTGACGCCGAAAGACGACCCCTTCACGATCGGCGTCAATGATGGTTTGCCCACCGATGGAAACGCGATTATCCCCTTCGAACTGCCGAACCAGCAGACCTATTGGGAAGGCCGGCATAGCGACGGCGGCGACGGAGTACCAGGAACCAACGATGATACGAATATCTTGATCCCACTGATCGTCGTTGGCCAATCATCGACGGGCCAACTCATCATCGATGGCGAGTCGATCCTGAATCAGGAGAACATGATCATCGGCGACTCCGGCGTCCGCGGTGGTCGAACATACCAAGGCATCGGCACGGTGCGAATCACCGGCTCAGGGTCCCGGTTTAACAACGATCCTTCAATCATTCCCACCGGAGTGCCTTCGAATTTCCAAAGCAAGGTGCAGCGGCCGGCGAACGGCGCCGACGGACAGGGCAACGACGTTTATGTCGGGCGCAACGGCATCGGCACACTGGAAATTAGCGCGGGCGGTCGCGCAGAGATTCAAGACGCGCTCATTGTCGGCGCCAACCCGGGATCGATCGGCAACGTCATCGTCGACGGTTTCGATAGTGTGGTCACGAGCGGCGGCTTCGATTCAGGCGTTATCTCGACGGGAATTGTGCATTCGATGGTGGTGGGCATGCAGGGCCGCGGCACGATGTCGATCACCAACGGCGCTACCGTCGTCAGCAGTGTGAAGGGACAATCAAACCAAATTACCGTGGCGGCCTCCATCGGAAGCTTTCCATTCCGGTTCGGTGTCACACAGTTGGATGCCAGCGACGGCGGCAAAGTGACGATCAACGGTGCGGCCTCGAAGTGGGTCGTCAATGGAACGCTGCAAGTCGGCGGCTTTGTGGATCAGTCGGACGGCCTGCTGACCGACACCGATTTTGAAGGCGACAACGTGATTTACAACACGCTGCAAGGGCAAGCGGTGATGCAGGTTCAAAACGGGTCGCTCGTGAGCATTCACAACGCGCTCGAGACGCCGATCAACGGCAATATTAACCTGTTCCTGGCGATCGGCCACGCCGGCCGAGTCGAAATGGACGGCGGCACGATCACCATCGGCGACGTCAACAATCAGAATCAAGAATCTCGCGGTGACAACAACCAGGTGGTCAACGACGGCATCATCACGGGCAGCGGCCGGATCGAGACCGGTGTGTTCCGCAATCGTTACTTGGGCCGTGTTGAACTTTACGCGGGGCAAAGCTTGGTCGTTAACGCGTCGTCGAATTTTTCCGCTAACTCGACCGACTCGCCGCCGCTATTGAACTTCGGCGTGGTCCAAGTCTTGGGAAATCAGGAGTCGAAGTCGATGATCGAGTTCCAGCGGCCACCCGCGATTCCAGGTAACCCGGCTTCGTCGCAGCCATTCCAGAACTTGCGGATCACGCGGCCAGCCGGCGCGCCCGTGACCGACTTTTATGGTGGTTTGATTTCCGGTCAGTGGTCGATCATGCACTTCCGGTCGGGCCTGCAAAACAGCGGCATGATGGCCTTCACGGCCGGCACGAACTATGTGACGGGCAATGTGGTGAACATGCCAGCTCCGGCGAGTGCCCCGACCGACCCGGGCATACTGGTCGTCTCTGGCCCGAACACCAAGGTCACGTTTGAAGAGGATCTGATCAACGCGGGCACGATGAGCGTTACCGGCGGGGCGACAGTCGAAGTTTTGGCCCGGCACAGCTTTGTGACGGCCGGCGATTTGCGAATCACGCTCAATCCGCAGAACTCGAACCAGATTTTTTCGGCCGGTGACGCCGGCATCGCTGGTAAGCTCAGCATCAGCCTCAGCGGATTTACGCCGGGGTCGTTGGAGGTTGGCGACGTCTTCCAAATCATCACAGTCGCAGGCAACTTGGGCGGCGTCGACTTCAGCGATCCGCTATATCCGAAGGTCGACCTCAACAGCGCTCCCTTGTTCACCCAGTTGTCGTTGCCAAGCCTCGTCGGATTGGGACTGCCCGCGACGGCGCATTTCATTCCGATCTACACGGCCAACAGCGTGCTGCTGTCGGTCCAAACGATCAGCCCCTCGGTCGTCGGTCCTGATTTCAACGGCGATGGCATGATCGACAACCTGGATTTGCAGATTTGGCTCGCGAACGTGGGCATCACATCCGGCGCTACGGGGCTGCAGGGCGATGCGGATGGCGACGGCGATGTCGACGGCGATGACTTCCTGTTCTGGCAACGGAATGTTGGGAAGGCGCCGCCGTGGTCGGGTGCCGGCGCTGGCAGCGGTCTGGCTGGCGGCAGCAGCTCGCCGGCACTGATCCCGGAGCCGACAACCGCGATGCTCGTGTTCGCGGCTTCGCTCATGATGCTGCCGATTCGACGCCGCGCGGCGAAGTGATGTCCGCATCAATTGATTGCTCGATTAGTGCCTGGGGCGCAAGTAACGCGCCGCCAGGCACTTTGCTTTAGCGGCCTTCGCCCATCTGAAGCGGGGCCGGAACGCTGCCGCTGCTATCATGGGTGCAGCGAATCCGGGCATTTCGCTGAAAGTTTGCCGGCAAACTTTGACGATCAGGTAAGCCGTAACGCGCGTTGGCGGACCAGGGAAGTTCGTGCGCACGGTGACGCGTCTAGCGAATTGCACGGAGGCTTCAATGCGACAGCATGTGTTCTTAAGCAGTGTGCTGCTGATTTCAGTCGCGGCCTACGGTGGTTTGCAGCAGTCAGCCCGGGCCCAAGAAGCGCCCACGACTTCCACGATTCGGCTGGCCGTGGGCTCGGAGCCGGCAGATACACCGCCACCGCTGCCAGCACAACGCACTTCCGAGCTGACATTTGAACAACTGCACTCAACTGCGAATGGCCTTGCGGCGCGCGACCAGAATGCGCGGGCGCTGCGGCAACCGAATAGCGTGCAACAGGCCGCTTACGTCGAATCCCAGGCCACGCAGCCGCTGGTGAACGTTCCGAATTACAATCGCTCGCGGTCGTTGGCGGGCGTTTATCCTTCGGCCTCGGCACAAGCGACTTTGAACAAGCTGCCGCGGCCGGCGCCCGTTCAGGGAGCTGCCAACGCGCCCGCTCCGCACGCCGCAACGCAGCGTGGCAAGCCGTTTCAGGCGATCCAGGCCGATCCCACGTTGAGCCCTTACCTCAATCTCTACCGCACGAATTTGAACCCGAATATGATGCCGAACTATTTTGCGCTGGTGCGGCCTCAGTTCGAGCAGCAGGACATGAATCGCAAACAGGCCGAGCAGATCCAAAGGCTGCAGAAACAGTTGCAAAGCAGCCAGGGGGCGGGCGCGGCGGCGGCGAGCGCTTCGAACGGCAATATGACAGGGCCGGCGCGGTATATGGATACCGGCCAGTTCTACCAGCATTCTTCGCACCGGTAATTGGGCCGCTCATCGCCGGCTTGAACGCGGTATCGCGGCTGCCACTTTCTTGGCCCATCAGATCGGCTACACTGTCGACAGAGAATGTCGCCCAGTTCGATGAGGAGCCGAGTCATGACAGGTGAAGTCGTCTACCCGCGTTGGAGGTTCGAACGATTCGCCGTGGTCGTTGCCACCGCAATTTTCGTTGCGGTCGCGGCGGCACGTGCCGAGGAACAAGCGGCTGCCGAGGCGTCGTCGAATGCCAGCGCTTCGCAAGCGGGCAGCGGCGAAGCGCATGCGACATCGGAAGAGCAGGCCGCTCGCGAGGCGGCGCTTTCCCAAATGCTCAGCGGCGCGACGCTCGAAGGCAGCTTCACGGATACGGCTCAGGCCAAGAATGGGATCAAGCTCGATCGCGAGAAATACACGCTCGGCGAAGTGAAGAAAGTGGCCGGCGAGGTGTGGCAGTTTCCAGCCCGCATTCAATACGGCGGCATAGACGTGACGCTGCCGATCATGCTGCCCGTGAAGTGGGCGGGTGATACACCGGTGGTCGTAGTGGATACGGTCGATCTTCCCGGCTTTGGTGCCGTATCGGCACGCGTGATGTTTTTCGAAGGGCACTACGCCGGATTCTGGAAACACGGCGCGCACAGCGGCAACTTGTTTGGGCTGATTCACTCGGCCAAGACGGCAAGCGACGACGCGGCGAAGGACTCACCGGAGCAGAACGGCAAGAATGCCCCGCGTCACGCGAAGCCTTCGTCAGGGAACAAGCCGCCCGCTATACAGCAGCCACAGCAATAGCGCCGCGAGCAGCAAGCGGTACACGATGAACACGCCCATCGTGCGCGTACGCAAGTAGCCGAGCAGCCAGGGAATTGTGGCATAGCCCACAATGCCAGCAAGCACCGTGGCGACCGCGAGTTTTGCAGGTCCGATCGAGCTTGAGAGCAATTGCTCCCGCGCTTCAACCAGCTCGAACACGCCGGCCGCGAACACGGCGGGGATCGAGAGCAGGAACGAAAACCTCGCGGCGGCTTCGCGCGACAGGCCGGAACATAAGCCGCCAAGGATCGTGGCGCCGGAGCGCGATGTGCCGGGAACGAGCGCAGCGCATTGGGCGCAGCCGACGACGATGGCGTCTTTCCAGTCGGCTTCATTCACATTGCGGCCGTGGACGCGGTTCGCTGCGCGGCGGCGCATCCACCATTCGGCCAGCGCGAGCAATAGCGCCACGCCGGCTAGCGCGGCGCTCATCACATAGAGCGAGCGGAGGGCGGTTTTGATTTGGTGCCGCAGCAGTACGCCGACGACGATGATCGGCAGCGTGCCAAGGGCGATCATCCAGCCGAGCTTGGCGTCATGCCTGGCCAGGGGCTCGCCATCGCGCAGGCCGCCAAGCATGGCCACGAAGATGCGAATAATATCGCGCCAGAAGTACGACACGACGGCCGCTAGCGTGCCGATCTGCACCACAGCCGTGAATGCCGCCCCCGGGTCCTGCCAGCCGAGCAGCGCCGGCACGATTTTAAGGTGCGCGTTGCTGCTCACTGGGATGAACTCGGTGAGACCCTGCACAACGGCAGCGACAATTACTTCCAACCAACTCATAATCGATCACGATTTCTGTTAGGATGAATGCCGGTGAACAAGTGTGCGCGACGGTTTAAGTGCACATCATGGGTGGCCGGGGTCGAGCGCAGCGAGCCCCCAGTGCGATGCCAAGTTCCACTGGGGCAGGTCACTGGGGGCTCGCCTGCGACTCGAACCCAGCCACCCCTAGGTGCCGCCAAGGCAACTGGCAGCTCACTGGGACTCGCGTTCCGCTCGAGCCGGACCGACCCTGAGTGGCTTGCATCGGATTGTGGTGACTTACAAATCTAGCTCATCGAGACCTGCGCCGTACGTCCATGTTCCACTACGATGCCGGCCTGTTCTTGACCGCTGCCCAATTGGGCGTCGACGTGCGCCGACGGCAGGCGCGGTGCTTCGTTTCGCACGCGCATGCCGACCATATCGCCCGGCATCAACTCGCCCTCGCGACCCGCGGCACAGCCTGTTTGTATCGGCATCGCCTCGGCCCGCATCATCGCGTGCAGGAAATGTCGTTCGGCACACCGGTGGAGTTCGGCTGCTTGCGACTCACCGCGCTTCCCGCTGGGCATTGCCTGGGTTCGGCGATGTTGCTCGCGGACGACGGTTTCCGCAAGCTGCTCTACACGGGCGACTTCAAACTCGGCCCATCGGCCACTTCGGAGCCGTGCGAGTTGCCGCGGGCCGATGTGCTGGTGATGGAGTCGACGTTCGGTCGACCTTACTATCGCCTGCCGCCGCGAGCGACGGTAGTGGCCCAGCTCTTGGAACTGGTGCACGCCGCCCTCAAGTTGGGGAAAACGCCGGTCGTGCATGCGTACCCGCTGGGCAAATCGCAGGAAGTCACCAAGCTGCTCACGCAAAACGGCGTCCCGGTGTTGCAGCACCCGGTGGTGTTCGAGATCAGCCAGATTTATGAAAAGTGCGGCGTCGACCTCGGCGATTACGCCTGCTTTGCGGGCGAGCCGCTCGCCGGGCACGCGGTCGTCACGCTGCCGAAGTCGGCCAAGCGATTTCGCTTGCCCAGTTTGGGGCGGACGCTCGCGATCGCCGTTACCGGGTGGGCGATGGATTCGAGCGCGAAGTATCGGCTCGGCGTCGATCACGCCCTGCCGCTATCCGACCATGCCGACTACGACGAGCTCCTCGAGACCGTCGAGCGCGTGGCGCCGCAGGAGATCTTCTGCACGCACGGGCCACCGGAATTTGCCGATCATTTGCGTGAGCTGGGTTTCAATGCCTACCCGCTGCAGCCGGCGGCTCAGCGGCGGTTGTTCTAGTTGCCCCCGTGCCTTGGATCGCGACGTGCCAGTGGCAGGTTCCTCGCCGCCTCGACCGACTCGCATCGAATTCACGCCGATTTGGTGATATCATGAAGGCCAGCCCAATCGCGAACTCGTGAGGTGGTTCCCATGCAATGTCGAATTCTTCCTCGCCGTGGCTTTACACTTGTCGAGCTGCTCGTAGTCATCGCGATCATCGGCGTGCTGATCGCGCTGCTGCTTCCGGCAATTCAAGCTGCGCGAGAATCGGCGCGGCGCGCGGAGTGTATCAACCATCTCAAACAGATCGGCATTGCCATCCAAATGCACATCAATGCCAAGAAAGTCCTGCCCACAGGACGCAACGGCGAGGATCAGAAATCTGTATCGTGGGCTTACTTCCTCCTGCCCTATCTGGAAGAGAACACGGTTTTCGAGGCCTATCACCCGAACGACCCGGTGGATGATCCAATCAATTCCCGGGCAATGCGCACGCCGATTGAAGTGTACGCGTGTCCCAGTCGGCGGCACGCGGCAGCCGACCGAAATTTCGACAACGATGACAAACCACCGCGTGTGTTGGCCGCTGCTGCGCTTGGTGATTATGCGGCCGACGCCGGCTCCGACGAAGATATGGGGATGGACCCGGACCAATTCATCAACGGGGTGATCAACCGCGAAATGGCCGGCCCCATGTTTACGCGATCGCACGTGTTGGAACGACAGATTAGTGATGGGTTATCGAACACGCTCGCGATTGGTGAGCGGCATCTTCGACCAGTGCCGAGCGACACGCCACCGGAAATGGAGCACTTTGAAATTGGCGATACGGCGTTTCTCGCGGGCGATTGCGTGCAAACCGTCCTGGCCGGCGCAGACGAAGGTTTGGCCGCCGGGCCGCAAGACCGGCGCGACCACATGTTCGGTAGTGCTCATCCGGAAGTCGTGCAATTCGTGTATCTCGACTCGCATGTGGACTCGCTCAACCGAGAAATCGACCGCAAAGTGCTGCTGGCCTTAAGCACCTACGCTGGCGGCGAGACGGTGCAGAAGTAGTTACGCCGAGAAACGGAAATCCCCTAGCGCATGTCGGCCGCGGCGAACTACCATTCGATTGCCGATTGGATTGCCCGTGAAGCCCGAGTATGTGCACTGGGTGCCGATGCCCAGTGGCACGAGGCGGTTGACTGGCTAGTCACTTCGCTCGGAACTGAGGTTGAGCTACTCGGCCTGGGCGAGGCGCTCCACGGCGGCGAAGAAATTCTGATCTTTCGTAACCGGCTGTTGCAACGGCTGGTCGAAGTACATGGCTTTACCGCCATTGCGATCGAAAGCAGCTTCCCGCGCGGCCGCTTTGCCAATGAATATGTCACCGGCGAAGTAACACCTAACGGCAAACCGAAATTCGCCGATTTTGAATCTGCCGCAGCGGCTGGGGTGAGTCACGGCTTCGGAAAACTGGCGGCGAATCGTGAGCTCTTGGAGTGGATGCGGGCCCACAACGCCGATCGTCCCGCCGGCAGCAAAGTTCACTTCTATGGCTTCGATCAACCGGCCGTCGAGGCGGCGCCAGCCAGCCCGGGGGAATTGCTACGGTTCGTACTTGAGTATCTGGCACAGCACGATGGCGTTCGCGCTCAAACGTTTCGCGCCCGTGTGGAGCCACGACTCGGCGAGGACCCGAAATGGGAAAACCCCATGGCGTGGCGTGACCCGGCCACGTCCGCCGAGTTGCTCGCGGCTGCCACGGAATTAAGAATTGCTACAGAGGACTTAATTTCAGAACTGCGCACGCGACGACCTGAGTTTGTCGCCAGCGGTGATCGAACCGACTATCTCGCGGCGATACATTACGCGGCCACTTGCCGGCAATATCTGAAATTCTTTGTTGAGCTAGCGCAAGGGACTGACTGGGCGGCGTCGCTCGGCGTGCGCGATCGGATCATGGCCGACAATCTAAGTTTCATCCTCGAACGCGAACGCGGCCGCGGCAAAGTCTTAGTGTTCGCGCACAACATGCATTTGCAGCGCGGCCAGGCGCACTGGCAGATCGGCCCGATGGAGTGCCGCTGGTGGCCTGCCGGGGCGCAACTCGCGGCCACAATGGGCCGACGGTTTGCCGTGATCGGAACGGCGGTTGGCACGTCTGAGGAGAATGGCATCGGCATACCAGAAGCTGGCACGCTGGAGGCAAGTTTGAGCACAGTCGACGGGGCAGTGCGAATGTTGCCAACGCACTTTGGAAAAAATCTTCCCGATGACGCGATGGCAAGGTTGCCAGCGCGGTCGGCCAGCACGAAGAATCCAACCTATTTCCCGCTCTCGGCGGAAAGTTTGGCCAATTTCGATTGGCTCGCCGCATTCGCTGCGGTCACGTACAACCGCGGCGGCAGACCGTTGGCATAGCGGAAGTCGCTCGCTGCTTTGCCGGCCCATCGCCGCGTTCATCTGGCAAACTTTGCCGATCGCGAAATATTTTTCGCAATCACGGGCCGCTTATACCGCCTGTGCCGGTGAACGCATTGCGAGTGCAGCCGGTCGAGGCGGTTTTGCTGGTTGTCGGCCCGGTGGTAGGTCGAATTCTGATTTTACGGATCGTTCGCGAGGCAACGGCGGTAACGCCTGTCGTCCCCCCTGCGAACGACGTTTGGCCAACGTCTTCGGTTCGGACAGCACATGCCCCATTCCTGGTGCTTAGCCCGGTGTTTGCTCGTGATCGGCTTGGCTGCGGTCATGGCGGTTGCCGTGCGCACGGCGACGGCTGAAACCACGGTTGCCGCCGTACCCGTCCGCGGCGCGGCGGTTGATGCCGAGGCGCCCGCGGTCTACCGATTGCCGCTCATTGGCCTGTGCGATTCGGGCGACGAAGCGCGGATCACCGAACAATCGGCGGCGGCACTGGCCTCCTCATCGCAGCCGACGACCGCCGCGGCGCTCGCGGTGCCGGCTAACTCCAGCGGCCTCACGGCGCAGTTGCTGCCCGCCGTGCAGCGCGGTTACAACCTGGCCCAGCGCGGCGCGTTCTTCGCCGCCCGCACCGAGTTCATTCAGGTGCTGCGGCGCATCGCCCAAGCGAAAGACAGCGCCGCCGGCACGGATGAACACTCGCGAAAGCTCGCCGCCGGCCTGCGGGCGATGGACGAGGCCGACGATTTCGTACCGCAAGGCACGCAGCTTGAAGCCGAGATGAATGTCCGCCGGGTCGCGTCATCGCATCGCACGCCGGTGCTGCGCGACCAGGAAGGCGACGTGCTGCCGCAGGAGGCGGTTGCGCTGTATCACGGGTTCGCGCAGGAGCAGCTGGCGAATGCCGCTGTCGATGAACAAACGGGCTCGATGGCTTTGTACGGCCTCGGCAAGGTCTACGCCCGCCTTGCCGAGCGGCGCGACGATGACGTGCAGCTCACACGCAGCGCGATGACGATGTACTGCGCCGCGCTCGATGCCTGCCCCGACAACAATCTGGCCGCGAACGAGCTTGGCGTCCTGCTCTGCCGCACTGGGCATCAAGCGGAAGCGGTGAACAACTTTATCCGCGCGATCGACGTGCAGCCAACCGCCACCGCCTATCACAACCTCGCGGTTGCCCAAGAGAAGCTCGGCCTCGCGCAGCAGTCGATGGCGAACGAACAGGAATCGCAACGGCTAGCGGCGATGGAACGGGCGGCCGGCACGATGTCGAAGAACGCGGGCGTGCAGTGGATTTCGCCGGAGGAGATGGCACGGTTCTCGCAACCCGGACCGAACGCGCCGCCAACCGACCCGATGACAGCCGCCCGCCCGGCGGTGGCGGCGCCCCAGCAGCGGCGATAAGGCTCGAACCTCACGCACAGCACCAACATGACGACTATTCGCTGCAATTCGAAACGCCGGTGTGCGGCAGCGCTGTTGTGCGCGGCCGCGAACTTGCTGTGCCTGGCTACTGCGGCGCCTGCACAACAGCTGCCACAACCCATGCCGCAGCAGCCGTGTCAGCAGGGTTGTCAGCCGGTGAACTTTGCGGCGCCGTTTCCGATTTGGGGTGTTGACAGCGCGGCCGGTTGCGGCTGTGCGGAAGTCGGCTGGGACGCCCGCGGCATGATCCCCTGGCAGGAGTTCGCGCAAGGCGAATATGTGGGCCACGCCCGCACGCCGCACGTGCCCGAGTATCGCATCCGCGAGGGCGATGTGGTGGCCGTGTACTATCGCCGCACGCGAGAGGAGCTCTCGCGGCCATACGAACTTCAGGTGGGCGATCGCATTCGCATCGAATCGCTCACGGCTGGCCGAGGCGCGGCCAGCACAGCCGCGACCGAGGGCACCTCGACGGATGATAACATTTCTCGCGAACTGGTCATTCAGCCAGATGGCACAATTACGTTGCCGCTGCTCGGCCAAGTGCGGGCCACGCGCCGCACTGTGCCCCAGCTACGCGACGAACTCGAAGAGCAGTACCGCAAATACTTCCGCGTGCCATCGATCACGGTCACGCCGATCGCGGTCAACACCAAGCTGGAAGACCTGCTCAACACGGTCGACAGCCGGGCCGGCACGCTCGGCGGCTTGCAGATTCAGGTCACCGTAACGCCTGCCGGCGACATCCAGCTTCCTGGCATCGCGAGTGTGTTCGTACAGAACCTCACGCTCAATGAAGCCCGTCAAGAGATCGACGCTCGCTACGACGCCGACATTCCTGGCGTACACGTAACCCTCGTGCTCGTGGAACGTGCCAAACGGTTCATTTACGTGCTTGGCGAGGTGAATCAACCTGGGCGAATTGAGCTCTTCGGTCCCACCGACGTAATTAGCGCTTTGGCGATGGCCGGCACCACAAAGATCGGCGCCAACACGCGGCAGATCGTGGTCTTCCGCCGTGGCCCCGATTGGCGACTCATGGCCACGATGCTCGACGTGCGCGGCGCCCTCTACGGCCGCCGGCCCGTGCCGGCCGATAATATCTGGCTCAACGACTCGGATATCATCCTCGTGCCGAAGACGCCGATTCAGCAGGTGGACGAGATCATCGAGCAGTACATCGTTCGTGGCGCGTACAGCGTCGTGCCGCGCGAGTTCATTTGGGGACTCAATACGACCGGCGGCTCGTCGCTGTAACTCGGGGCCGGGGACTAGAGGCTTGGGGCTCGGGAAAGAGAGAGTTCCCGACGGACGCCGCGTCTCGTGGCGAGGGCGGCTCGCCTGTCGGGCCTTCCGCTTCACAGTCTAAACTACCTACGACGATTGGATCAGGCTGAACCTAAGTCACCCTGAACTCGGCTTCAGCTTCTTCCACCCGCGGTAGCGTTTCCCGACGAAACCGCAGGCGCTGTCTTCTTCGAACGTAGCTTGATCGCTTTCCAAGCTCGCCGCGCATGACTGCGGCTCAATCGCGCCAACTGGCAGGTTCGCAGGTCGAGCGTCGAGTGGTCGCCCGATGGCGCCTTCACGAGCACAAACGGCAAACACACCGAACGCACTTTGAGCGGGATGCCACCCGAACTCCCTGGCGTGTAGCGAATCCGCACCGGCTCTTCCGGCGGCTGGTCCCAACTTTCCATGAACCACCAAAACGATCCATACTCCGCGATCACAAACAGCAGTGTCACGAAGTCACCCGGGCGAACATCTTCCGGCGCAAGCGGCTTCGCCAGCGTCGCCTGAGCGGCCTCGCTAGACTTGCAGTCAGTTTGGGGGGAAGATGCCATGCAGCGGAGACAACGTGCGCGCGGTCGAGGTTCGCGAGATTCAGCGAGGTACGAGTGGCGAGGAGCGAGAGAAGTCCACTCCATATACTCGGCCTTCTTTTTCCGTCAGACGCTTTATCCCAAGCCGCCAACTCCTAGTGCCCGAGTTCTCTCATGCACGACGAAGCCACTTACATCTGCGGCGCCTGCGGTGAAGAGATCGTCGTGCCGATCGACTTCTCGCAGGGCGAAGAGCAGGAATACGTCGAGGATTGCCCGGTGTGCTGCCGCGCGAATGTTATTCATGTTGAGATCGACGGCGATGGCGAGGCACAGGTGTGGGCAGAATTGGAGTGAAAACTGCCAGCGAGCGAACGAAATTTGGGCGCAAGTGTCCTTTAGGGTGGCAGGGCACTTCGTAACGCTCTTGTCGTAGCATTTGCCCCCTAGACTGGCGAGACTCCCGCTGTTTCAGCTAAGCTCTGAGCACTTTAGGCCTTCTGACGGTCCCCAGTCGCGGTGATCGGCCAGCTGGAAAGCAGTGCATCTTGCCCAGCGAGGTGCCTAATATGGCTAAGCAGGCATCGTGCCGCTTCTGCCGTTTATATCCCGCCAACCCCATCTTCTAATGCCTCGTAGCCGCTCAGTAGATCCGATTGCTTCGCTGCGGCATCGTGGCTTCCTCATTTATCTCATTGCCGGACTGATTTCGAATGCCGGCAGTCAGATGCGCATTGTGGCCGTACAGTGGGAAATTACGCTGCGCGAGCCCGGCGTGCGCGAGCAGGCGTTGTTTCTCGGTTATGTCGGGCTGACGCTCATGCTGCCGGTGCTCTTGTTCGCGTTGCCAGCCGGTGCGGCCGCTGACCGTTTTTCCCGCCGCTGGCTGATCATGGCGGCGCAGCTCGGCCTGGCGGCCTGCGGCGTCGGTCTCGCGTGGGCATCGTGGACCACAGCGCCGATGATCTACATCTATCTGCTGCTCTTCGGCACCGGCACGTTTCGCGCACTCGGCTGGCCGGCCTCGTCGGCCATTGTCGCGGGCCTGGTGCCGGCGACCACGTTTTCCAACGCCGCCACCTGGCGCAGCAATGCCTACCAACTTGCCTCGACGCTCGGGCCGCTCGCGGGCGGCGTGCTGCTCGCCTGGTGGAGCCCGGTGGTCGTGTTCCTCATCGATGCCGCATCGAGCGTCATTCTGGCCATTTGCATGCTGTTCGTGCGCCCGAAGAAGCAGGAGCGGACGGTCGAGCCGCACTCGTGGCGAGCGCTGGTGCAGGGCATCCACTTTTTGCGTCGCCAGCCGGTGATCCTCTCGACGATGACTCTCGATATGGTCGCCGTGCTCTTCGGCGGCGTCGTGGCGCTACTGCCGATTTTCGCGCGGCAGTACTTTCCCAACCCCGACCAGGCCGCCGTCGCGCTCGGCTGGATGCGGGCCATGCCGGCGATCGGGTCGATCATCATGGGATTCATCATCGCCATGCGGCCGCCGATTCGCCGCGGCGGCCGGGCAATCCTGATCACCGTATTCGTCTTCGGCATCGCGACGATCATCTTCGGCGTAACGCATTCCTACCTGATTGCGCTCGCCGCTCTCTTTACGCTGGGCGCGGCCGACAACATCAGCGTTGTCATTCGCCAAACCGTGCTTCAACTGATGACGCCCGACTCCATGCGCGGGCGCGTGACCGCTGTGAGCGTGATCTTTATAGGTTCGAGCAATGAACTCGGCGAATTTGAGTCGGGCGTGGCGGCGAGCTTCCTCGGCTTGGGACCATCCGTAGTCTTCGGCGGATTGATGACGCTCGTGACCGTCGCCGTGACCGCCGTCATTTGGCCCGAGCTCGTGCAACTGGGTTCGCTCGAACACTTGCGGCCACCCGAGGCGCCGGAAGGCGAAGCGGTGGCGTGACGCCGTTGGAACTCGCCTCGCATTAGTGAAACGCGCCACGCGCCCGTCAGCCCCCGGCTCTGCCGGGGGTTGAATGACATTGATCCTCAGCGACGACTCAAACCCCCGGCAGAGCCGGGGGCTGACGGGGTGATGGCGAATTATCATGCGTGGGCGATGCATAGCAGGTTTGCCGACGGTCATTGGTCCAATCCTTTCGCCCGCATGGCGAATAGCCCTATAATGCGCGCGTTCTTGCCACGAGCCTGAGGGGTTTGCGATGAAGTGCAGTCAATGCGGGGCCGACGTTCCGGCCGGGTCGGCGTTCTGTTCGCAATGCGGGGCGCAGCTGTCGACCAAGGCAGCGGCTCGTTTGCAGCCGGGCGCGACCGCTGCCGGCAGCAAGGATGTGCCGGAAGAAGATCTCTGGTCAGGCGCATATTCGCCCAAAGCCATGACGGGGCCATTCGTGGGCGCGACGCTCTTCGCCATCGCGGCCGTCATCGTCGGTTCGCTCATTCCGCCATTTGGCTGGGCCGTCGGACTCGGTCTGGCCGTGTTACTGTTTGCTTACCTGGGTTGGTCGCTGTTCTACAAACGCATGTCGGTCCACTACCGGTTGACGACGCATCGACTCGTTCTACAAAAAGGCATTCTCAGCCGCACGGACGACCGCATCCTGCTCGTCGACGTCGACGACATCACAGTCCAACAAGGCCTGGTTGAGCGGATGCTCAACGTGGGCCGCATCATTCTCAACACGACCGACGAAACCACGAAGCAGCGTGGCAAAGGCGTGCTGGTCATGGATGGCATCGAAAATGCTCGCCAAGTCGGCGATGTCATCGACGAAGCCCGCCGCACCGAGCGCAGCCGCCGCGGCCTGTACATGATGAACGCCTAGCGGACCGCGACACGTGATCTTGCGGTTGGCGACCGGACCGCGTGGCGGTCCGGCTACTGCTCGACGCACGCTTTTATGTTCGTAGATCGCTACCCGTGGGGCCGACATCCTGGTCTGCCGATTGGATCGCTTAATGTAGCAGGCACGCTCCGTCGTGCCGCAGCCGAATCGGCATTCGTTTTTTGCATCGCCTCCTTTCGGAATCCAGCACCAACCTTAGCTACGGCACGCGGAGCGTGCCTGCTACAAATCGGCTACCCCAGTCTCCGCCCAATACCCCACCGCGACTCCCCGCCTTATAATCGGTACCTCGATTTGGGGACTGCCTGTTATCACTCGGAGAACTCCAATGAAGATTCGTCTTGTTGTTTCGCTCGTGTTGATGGGAGTGTTCACAATGAAGTTATCCGCCACCGCCAAAGATGTGCCGAAGGAACCGGCCAAGGACAAAGAAGCGGCGGCCGCGCCGCTCGATGTCGAGATGGAAACACTCGACGGCAAGAAGGTGAACCTCGCCGAAAAGTACAAAGGCAAAGTCGTACTGCTCGTGAACGTGGCCAGCAAGTGTGGCTACACGCCACAGTACAAGGAGTTAGAGGCCTTGCATGAGAAGTATGCTGATCAGGGCCTGGCAGTCGTCGGTGTGCCGTGCAACCAGTTCGGCGGCCAAGAACCGGGCGACGCCAAGGAAATCACCGAATTCTGTGAGAAGAATTACGGGGTGAAATTCGACATGCTGGCGAAAGTCGACGTTAAAGGCAAAGAAGCCGCGCCGCTGTACAAACACATCACATCGAAGAAGACCGACCCGGATTTCTCGGGCACGATTAAGTGGAACTTCGAGAAGTTCCTCTTCAGCCGCGACGGCAAAGTCGTGAATCGCTTCCCGTCGAAAGTGAAGCCAGACGCGCCGGAAGTCGTGAAGGCGATTGAAGACGAATTGGCGAAGAAATAGGTAGTCTATTGTTGGCCACGAAGAGGCACAAAGAGCCACAAAGAAATGAAGAGAGTTGAACCGCCAAGGACGCCATGACGCCAAGAATTTTGAGGGCTTGGTATACGATATGAGCGTCCTCCGCGTCTTGGCGGTTTAACGATCGTTCGGCCGAATTTTTTTGTGGCTTTTCGTGCCTTTTCGTGGCCATCTAATCAGGTATTAGCGCATGGAAAAGTCGCTCGACTGCGTCGTTGTCGGTTCGTGCGTGGTCGATGTACTGGCCCGGCCGGTGCCACTCACGACGGCAATCGGCGGCGGCCGGCTGATTGAAAGCGATCCGCTCGTCCTCACGACGGGCGGAATCGTGTCGAACTCGGGCATTACGATGGCCCGCCTCGGCCTGCGCGTGGCCGCGTTCACGTACGTGGGCGATGACGAGTGGGCCGAGGTGATCCGCCACCGCTATGGCGTGGAAGGCGTCGACACGAGCGCGCTCGTTACCTATCCCGGCGGCGCCACGAGCACCACCGCCGTGCTCATCGACTCCAGCGGCGAACGCACGTTCGTGCACTGCGTGGGCGCACCGCGGATGCTCGACAAAAGTGCGCTACTCGGCCAGCTCGATCTGTTCGCCAAAAGCCGCGCCATGCTGATCGGCTATTATCCGCTGATGACGCGCCTGCAAAACGATTTGCCGGAAGTGTTCGCCGCCATCCGCGAGCGCGGCTGCCTCACCGCGATGGACGCTGCCGGCGACGGCGGCACGATGGAGCCGCTCGCCACAATCCTGCCGCATCTCGACTTCTACCTGCCGAGCCAATCCGAAGCCGAACATCAAACCGGTTTGCATGAACCGCGGGCGATCCTCGGCGTGTATCGCGAGGCCGGTGCCCGCGGGTGGCTGGGCATCAAGCTCGGGTCGAAGGGTGCGCTCATCAGCCCCACGCCCGGCGAATTCATCGACGTGCCGGCCGTGAAGCCGCCCGGGCCCGTCATCGACACGACCGGCGCCGGCGACTCCTTCCTGGGTGGAGTGATTGCCGGCGTGCTTCGCGGCCTCTCTCCCGCTGCCGCGGGACGCCTCGGCGCCGCTGCGGGCGCCTGCTGCGTCACCGGTCTCGGCGCAACGACCGCCATTCGCGGCTATGATGAAACAGCCGCCCTGGCCGGCATTTCTTGAGGCGGTCTTCATATTAATTAAACCGCCAAGACGCCAAGTTCACCAAGGAAAACGGCCTAAAATCCCCGCTCTTTCTTGGCGCCCTTCGCGTCTTGGCGGTTCATTTGCCATCGAATACAGCCCCCTGTGTGCGGTGATCTGAAAAAAACCGCCCGCCGGCGGTGTCTTATTAGCGAACACTTGGCCCTGAGAGCCGTGTATGACTTGTCCGATCGACGCCGAGCAGTTGGGGCGGCTCCTCGATGAGCATGGGGCCGCGCTCGCGCTCTATGCATCGCAGTGGACCGACTCGCCGGACGATTGCGTGCAGGAAGCGCTTGTCGAACTCGCGCAGCAGCGCGAGCGGCCGCAGCATATCCGCGCCTGGTTGTATCGCGTGGTGAAGAATCGCGCGCTCAACATGCTGCGGGGAGACAAGCGTCGCCGCGAACGCGAGTCGCACGCGATGGCCGCACGGTTCGCGCTCGTGCAGGGATCGGCGGGACACGATCGCGGCGACTCGCTCGCTGCAATCGAAGCGGTTGGGCGTCTCAATGACGCCGAACGTGAAATCGTAGTCATGCGGATTTGGGGCGGTTTGAGATACGAAGACATCGCGGCCGCGCTGGGCATCTCGGCGTCGACCGCGTTCCGACAATACGAACGAGCACTCGTCAAACTTCGACAGATATTGGAGAAGCCATGTTCGACCACGAACCGGCAGAACCGCGACTGACGCCCGAACTCGAGGCCATTGAACGGCAATTGGCGCGCTTGACGCCGGCGGCGCCGCGGGTTGACCGCGATCGGCTAATGTACGACGCGGGGGTTGCTGCCCAGCCCAGAGGGCTGGGCTATCTAGCCGAGCCCTCTGGGCTCGGTGTGAAGCGCTGGCTCTGGCCTGCCGCCACCGCGCTCATGACCGCCGCCTCGCTCCTGCTCGCCACGATGCTTGTGTGGCAGCGCCATAGCTACGAGCTCGCACTTCACCAAGCCAGCGCAGCTTCCGAACAACTGGCGGCCGCGAAGACGCCTGAAGTGCCCGCGATTCCGGCCATCGCGAGCAGCGAGCAACCACTCCCGGCGGCGACAATCCACAATGCTGCGTGGTCGAGTTATCTGCGTCCCCAACCCGGCTACCTCGGAGTGCGCGACATCGCCCTGAAGCGCGGTGTGAGCGCTCTGGAGACGCGCAACCTGGCCGCCGCTGCGCATCACGATACCACCACTGACGACGAACCCACCCAGCGCGATTTGTTGCACGAATTGCTGCCGACCGATCGCGCATTGCGACCCCGTTCCTAAGACAGCCGAATCGAGGCTCCTAACATGAAACGTTTCATCATTCTTAGCTGTGCGTTCGTGACCGCAACTTGCTGCGCATACGTAGCACGGGCGGATGTGACCTACGAGAAATCCCAAGAGGGCGACCAACAGCTCGAAATTGTCCGGCTGAGCGTGACGCCAGCGCCCGAGCCCATGCCGGCACTGCGGCATCGCTTCGTCACGCGCGATGTCGATCTCAAGTCCGGCAACGCCGTGCCGTACTACTATCGCGCGTTTATGGAGTCGCGATCCACTGTAAAACAGATGCGTGAGAAGTTCGACGATGAAAAGCAGCTCGGCCTCTGGAACACCACCGGCGAAGATGCCACGCCGATCGCGAAACTGCCGCTCGACAAAGTCCGCGAAGCGAGCCGTATGTTCGACTCAATTTATTCCAATCATTTGCGATCCGCTTTCGAGCGCAGCGACTGTGAATGGGAACTCGGCGTCGAGGACATCCGCGGCATCGATATCATCAGCTTCCTGCTACCCGAATTTCAGGATAGCCGCGAGGTCGCTCGCATGATGGCGCTGCGTACACGGCTGGCCATCGCCGAGCATCGCTACGACGACGCGATCGAAACGATGCGGCATCAATACCGGCTGGGCAGCGACGTGGCGAAGGTGCCGTTCCTGGTGTGCGGCCTCATCGGCATCGCGATCGATAGCATCGGCAACGGCACCGCTGTCGACCTGATCGCCAATCCCGACTCGCCCAACTTGTATTGGGCACTCACCGAATTGCCGCAGCCTGCCATCGACCTCCGCAGCGCCGCGCGGTTTGAAATGGGGTTCGGCCCGCGGATGTTCCCGTTCATCGACCACGCCGACACCGCCGAGCACTCGCCGCAGGAATGGAATTGGCTCTACACAAAGGCGCTGGGCGATCTGACCAACGTGACAGGACAACTTTCCATTGCCAACCAACCTGACGTCTCACCGCAGGTGAAGGATACGCAGGTCGGCCTGGCCGCGACCGGCCTCGCGCTGCTCGGCTACACGCATGCCAAGGCGCGACTCGTCGCGCAGGGCATGGATCCGCAGCGTGTCGAGCAGATGTCTGTCGGGCAGGTGATGGCCGTGTACTCTGAGCGGGTCTACCGCAAGTATTCCGACGAGTTCGAAAAAAGCTGGTACCTGCCGTTCACCGATATGCGTTTCTCGGGCCAGGAGCTCGAGCGACGCGTCATCGAAGCCATGCCATTCGGCACGGGCGAAGATCGGGAAGTGCTGCCGATCGTGTCATTCTTGCTGCCGGCCATGTATTCGGCGCGAAGCGCCCAGGTGCGGCTCGAGCGCGATATCGCGGCCCTGCGTGTTATCGAGGCGCTGCGAATGTACGCCGCCGAACATAATCGCCAACTGCCGGCTTCGCTCGAAGATATCAAAGCGGTGCCGGTGCCGCTCAATCCTGCGACGGCTCAGCCGTTCGTCTACCACTTGAACGGCGGGACCGCTGTGTTGGAGCTGCCGGCATCCGACGGCATCATCAACGGCAATCGGCGGTATGAAATTCAGATTGCCACGGACAAGAAGTAAGCTTGTGCCAA
>JAXMBH010000044.1:0-25371 GCA_046349975.1 Pirellulales bacterium | reverse complement strand
CTAAAATGCAGCCGGGCGACTTCATCTGCCCCAGCCGGCGGGGAGCTTCACCGACCGCGCCGAAGGATCATTGGGCGCCGATCAACATCAACTTCTCCATCGGTCAATTGGCGGGTAAGAGCGATTACGCGGCCTGCAGCGGCGATCCGCCCGTGGCGGAAGCCGACACCGGCGCCGAAGGCCCCGCCTCGTACGCAGTGGGCGACAGCGCCCTGTGGAAATGGGCTGGTCCGCACAACGGTGTCTGCTACTTGCGCAGCAAGGTGAAAATCAAAGACGTCACCGATGGCACCACCCAGCAATACATGGTCGGTGAGAAATACATGCTGCCAGCCGCTTATCTGGGCTCCTTCACCTCTGGCAGCCCCACTTACGACTTCGGCGACAACGAGTCGATGTTCTCTGGCTACAATCGCGATCAACATCGGTCGACCTATCCCGGCACAGCCGGCAACAACTACGCCGATGGTCACCCGCCACTGCAAGATCGCAACGGCTATGCCGACGCTTACGCGTTCGGCAGCGTCCACCCGGGCTCTTTCGGCATGGTCATGTGCGACGGCTCGGTACGGCGCATCGGTTATGACATTGACCGGTTCGTACATCAACATTTGGGTGTCGTGGATGACGGGAACGTCGTTGGTGAATTCTAGGAAGCCGTGGAAACGCAATACGTGTAGGGAGTTTCAGGACGATGCCGCAGCGGATGCATAGTTTGTCGTTTTTTGTGGGACTGCTTGCCATCGCCGGGTGTGGCCAAGGACCAGCCGCGCTCGTGCCGCCGCATATTGCTCGGGGCGCCGCCTCGGCCGCCATGGAGAAGTACGATGCCAATCATGATGGCGGTATCAGCGGAGAGGAATTGGCGAAAGCGCCGGCACTGAAGGCAACGCTCAAGCGATTGGACACCAGTGGCGATGGTAAGGTGACGCCCGATGAAATCGACGCTCGGATCGCCGCGTGGCAAAAGTCGGGCATTGCCCTGACGCGCACGCAAGCCAGTGTTCGCATGAATGGACAGCCTTTGGCAGACGCCCAGGTGACGCTCGTTCCCGAAAGTTTTCTCGGCGAAAATATCCAGCCTGCCAGCGGCCGGACGGACGCAAACGGCAACACTTTCTTGTCTGTTCCAAATCCGAAGCCAGGCGAAGCCGGCGTGCATTTGGGTTACTATCGAATCGAGGTTTCCAAGAAGAAGCCCGACGGCAGTGAGTCGATCCCAGCGAAATTCAACACTGACACCGAGCTTGGCACCGAGATTACGACCGAGGACATGACCGCCGAACGGATCTCCGTGAATCTCAATACGAAGTGAGCTGCTTCGTGAATCGCTGAACTTCTGCGACTACTTCGTGGTCTCTGCGGCCTGCACAATTTGTCCCGTCGCCAAAGCCCCGGTCGGCTGTATTACGACTGAACTACTCTCATCGATGCCGCTCAGCACTTCCACCTCCGCGCCGCTGCGCACGCCTAGCTGCACCGGTGTGCGGTCGAGTTTACCGTCGACCACCGTCCAGCAGTAGCTCGCGTTGCCGTCGCGTACGATCGCGGTTGCCGGAACGGCCAGTGCGTTTTCGCGGCGCACGAGCTCGATTGTGCCCGTCGCATACATGCCGGGCCGTAGTTGCCCGCCTTCGTTCGCCACATCGACCTCGGCCCGGAGCGAGCGGTTCATTGGGTCGAGCGACCAGCTGGTGCGCGTAATCGGAGCGGCAATATCGCCCTCCGGCAGCGCTTGTGTGTGAATGCTCGCCGCGTCGCCGATATTCACATTGCCCGCTTCAAGTTCAGGGACTTCGATATACACGCGCACTTTGTCGTTACGGGCCACGACCACAAGCGGCGAACCGCTGCTCGCCGCTGGCTGCACGAAGTGGCCTGTGTCGACCAGCCGCTTAGTAACGACGCCGTCAAACGGCGAGCGAATCGTTGCGTAGTCGAGCATCGTGTTGGCCCGATCCAAATCGGCCTTGGCCACGCCGACGTGTGCCTCAGCCGCCGCGCGGTCGGCTTCGGCCTTCGTCGCATTCGCCTGGGCCTGCCGCGCCGCCGCTTCACTCGATTGCACGGCCGCCTTCGCCGCTTCCTGCGACGCCTCGGCCGCGTGGAGCTGATTGAGCGCTTCGTCCGCCGCTTTCTGAGTGAGCGAGCCCGACCCAGCCAGCGATTTCACCCGCTCGTACTCGCTCCTCCAACGTTCCAATTCACCGGCCGACTTCACGGTGCCCGCTTGCGCTTCGGCAATCTTCGCTGTTGCCGTTTCAACCGCCGCCGCCAGGGCCGTAACATTCGCCTCAGCCTGTTTCAACTCGGCCTCCGCTTGCTTAACAAGTGCCGTTTTTTGCGTCACATCATCCGCCAGTTCCGGCACCCGCAACGTGACCAGCCCCTGGTCCTTCTTTACCTTGTCGCCGATATCGACCTGCACCTGATCCACGTAACCGGCCAGCTTCGAATACACCGGCGTTGTCTCATACGCCTCGATCCGCGCCGGCTGTGTGGTCTTGGACACAAGCGTCTTCCTCTGCGGCTTGATGACGGCGACACGAGTGACCGCGCCGCGCGCGTCTGCGTCCGACCCGGCACTTGGTGTCTTCGCCATTCGATTGCAGCCGAGAACGCCAATGGAAACGCTCAGCCCAATCAGCATCAGTTTTACCGCGACGTAATTGAATCGCATTGTTAACACCGTAGGTGTTCAACTCCACAGTCCAGGGTTGCCGCGCCGCGGCGCACCCTGGGTACAAAATGAATCTGCTCAAGTTTACGCTGAAGGCGTTACACATGCCTTGGGGAACATGTGTAACTCCTTCGGAGTAGACTATTGTTATCTCAATCGTTTCCCAGGGTGCGCGACGATGTCGCGACCCTGGGCTTTGGGGGATAACGCCGTTGGCGTATGTGATCATTGATTAGGGTACTGGCTTCCCTACCAACACCATCGGCTTGTCACTGACCTCATTCTTTCGGCATGAGCGACGACGTCGCCACGCTCGCCCGCCGCTGCATTATTGCGAAAATCGTCGGTAATACGAACAATGTCGCTGCCGTTGCCGCCAATAGACCGCCGATCACCGCTCGCCCGAGCGGCGCGTTTTGCTGGCCAGATTCGCCGAACGCGAGCGCCATCGGCAACATGCCGGCGATCATCGCACAACTCGTCATTAGAATCGCTCGCAGCCGGCTCGCCGCGCCGGTCGCAGCCGCTTCCGCCGCCGGCAAACCCTCCCGCCGCCGCTCTTCGGCAAACGTCACTAGCAAGATCGCGTTCGCCATCGCGACGCCGATCGCCATGATCGCCCCGATGAACGATTGAATATTGAGCGTCGTCCCCGTCGCGAGCAGCATCAGCGCGACGCCGGCGATCACCGCCGGCACCGTAGACACCGTGACCAGTGCCAGCCGCAGCGATTGAAAGTTCGCCGTAAGCAGCAGGAACACGGCCACGATCGCGAGTCCCAATCCCACCGTGAGCCCCGACTGCATCTGCCGCAGCGGCGGAATCTGCCCGCGCGTTTCGATTTGCACACCGGTTGGCGGCGCGCCCGCGCGCTCAATTGCCTGGGCGACGTCGTTCGCAACGTTTCCTAGATCCGCTCCAGCGACGTTCGCCGTGAGCGTCACCTGCCGCCGCATGTTGTAGCGATCGTACTGCCCGGGCATCGTGCCCGCGTGCAGATCCGCTACGTCGCCAATGTGAACCTGTCCGGTGCTCGTCGACTTGAGAGGAATTTGTGCCAGGTCATTCGCCGAGCCCATCATCGCGATTCCCTGATTCGGCGTCCGCACCACCGGCCGCGGAATTTCGACCTGCACCTGGTAGGCAATCCCCGACTTCGGGTCCGCCCAATAGTTCGGCACCGTAAACCGGCTCGATGACGTGGCCGTCACGAGCGCCTTGGAAACATCTGCCGGCACGAGTCCCGCCAGCCCCGCCTTCTCCCGGTCGACATCGACTTGAATCGTGGGGTAGTCGAGCGATTGCCCGTACTGCAAATCGCGCAGCGAGGGAATTTTCGCCAATTCCGCCATCACTTTCCCGGCGTACGCCCGGTCATCCGCAAAGTTTGGCCCGCTCACCGCTACTTCGATCGGCGTGGGCGACCCGAAGCTCATCACATCGTTCACAATGTCGGAAGGCTCAAACGAAAACCGCACGTCCGGCATGTCGTGTGTGAGCCGCGTTCGCAACCGCTCCTTGAGCGCTTCGTCGCTCAGCCCGAGATGCTCATTGAGCGACACATACAGAATGGCTTCCTCCGGCCCACGCGACCACTGGTACACAGCATTGATCGGAAAGTTCGAATGGATCATGCCGACATAGCCGAGCGACAGCGTCACACTATCCTGGCCCAACTCGTTAGCTACGATATCGAGCGCCTGCTTCGCAAGTTGCTCGGTCTTTGCGATGTGCGTGCCATCGGCCGCCCGCATCCGCAAACGGAACTGCCCGGCGTCGACGGTCGGAAAGATGCCGCGGCCAAGCAGCGACCACGCGGCGACAATTATCAATAACGTCACCGCTAGATAACCGCCAACGACCAGCCAGCGAAGTCCGATGATCCGCGGCAACAGCGCGTCGTAGCGGTTTCGCAGTCGGCCAAATGCGGAATTTCCAGCCTCATCCGTTTCCGCACTTGCATGCTCCGCTTCCGGCTTGAGCAGCCACACGCACATCACCGGCACAAACGTGCTCGAGAGCAGGTACGATGCGATCATCGCGAACCCGACGGCGAGCGACATCGGCACAAACAGCGCCCGCGCCGCCCCCTGCATGAAAAACGACGACACGAAGACCGCCAGAATGCAGAGCATCGCCAGCAGCCGCGGCAAGTTTGTTTCGAGCGCGCCGTTGAGCACCGCTTGAGCCGCCGACTCGCCCTGCCGCAGATGCCGATGGATATTCTCAATTTCAACTGTCGCCTCGTCGACCAAAATGCCGATCGCGAGCGCGAGGCCGCCGAGCGTCATCAGGTTGATCGTGAGCCCGCAAATCCACATGGCGAGAGTCGAGGCCATGAGCGCAAGTGGGATGTTGAGCACGACGACCAGCACGCTTCGCCAGTCGCGCAAAAACAACAGCACCATCAGCCCAATGAGCCCAGCGCCAAAGAGTCCTTCGATCACTACGCCGGCAACAGCGCGCGTCACATAAGGCGATTGATCGAACTCGAACCGCACATCGATGCCTTTGCCGTCCTCGCCCAGGGCGTCTTTGAATTTCGGCAGCGCCGCCTTGATGTTATTGATCACCGAGAGCGTCGACGCGTCCGACCGCTTCGTGGCGAGAATGTAGACCGCCCGCCGACCGTTGGCGAGTGCGTAGCCGGCCGGGGCATCTGCGGAGTCCTGCACGTAACCCACGTCGCGCAAATACACCGGCGCATCGCCCGTGCGCACCGGGATCGACCCCAGTTGCAGCGGATCGCGCACCACCGAGTTCACCGGCACGATCGGATACTTATCACCCACCGGCACATTACCTGAGGGGCTGATCGAGTTTCCCTTCACGATCGCGCTTACGACTTCATCCGGCGACATCGCATACGACTGCAGCCGCTGCGGGTCGAGCGTCACCACGATGCTTCGTGCGCTGCCGCCAAACGGCGGCGGCGCCGACACGCCCGGCAAACTCGAAAACATCGGCCGAATGCGAAACAGCGCGAGGTCTTGAATTTCGGAAATCGACCGCGTCTCGCTCGAAAGCACCAGGTACCCGACGGGCACACTTCCCGTGTCAAATCGCATCACGAACGGGCTCACGGTGCCCGGCGGCATGAACGCCCGCGACCGGTTCACGTAATTGATCGTTTCCGCCATGGCCTGCGACATATCGGTGCCCGGGTGGAAGAACAATTTCATGAGCGCCATGCCCTGCACGTTCCGCGACTCCACATGATGAATGCCGCTGATGTACAGGAAGTGGTACTCGTAATAGTTCGTAAGGAAGCCTTCCATTTGGGCCGGGTCCATGCCGCCGTACGGCTGGCACACGTAAATCACCGGCAGGTTGAGGCTCGGAAAAATGTCGACTTCCATGCCGCGCGGCAGCCCTTCTGGCCATGGCAACCCCAACTGCTGAAACACGGCCCCGCCCACCGCCAAGAACGCCCCCAGCGCCACGGCCACAACAAGCACCATAACCGTAAACGGGCGGCGAAGCGCAAAGCGAACCAGATTCATGAAAACCGCCAGGCCAGGGGAGGTCAGATGGCGACGAGTCGCGCTGCCGCAAACCGCCGCGCAATCGCCCGAAAGAGCCGCTGCAATCGATACATTCTACCAACGCGAAATGCTGGCAGCCACGCGCAGCCGCCGGCAAATTTTGACTCAGATAGCGACGTGAAGAGCCGGAAGTTTCCCTAACCCGCACAACCGGCCGCCAATCGCCGGCAAAACCGCGTCCACCCCGACTTGCGGCACAATCCCTCCAGCCGGCAGGACGATTACAACCGTAGCACCGCCCGCACCAAGGTAGGACGGACATATCTGTCCGTCCGTGATCGAGTTTCTGTTGCGCGGAGCGAAATTACAAATCGAGCGCAGAACGGACAGATATGTCCGTTTCACCCAACCACAATGCCCCGACGGCACCCCGTGACAACACGAACATCCACCCCATCGAAGCTCGCAGCGCAAGCAAGAGCAATGGACGTCGCGCATCCAGCACTCGCTCGCGCTGCGTGCTCCGATCGATTCGTGTGGCAGAAGGTTGGCTTCTCGGAATCGCGATCGAACAATCATCACACTCCTTCATCATTGAGAAACCCGAAACCGGCCTTTGTTATCCTCGTGTGCCTTGCATCGCTCGGCTTTCTCGGCTGCGCCAGCGTGCGCGAGCGGTTCTTTCATAGCTCCAAGAACGAACCAGCGCTAACAGCTCCGACCGCAGACGCCTCGACTCCGGGCACCGCGGCAATAACTCCCGCGACAACTTACCCAGACACCGCCGATTCCATTTCCCTCGCCGCAACATCACGCGTTTCATCCGTAGAACACGAAGCCACACAAGCCATCGCAGTCGCACCCGCAACCATTACGATGCTCCCGCCAATCGAGCAGCCTGGTATCGATCCGGCGAGCGCGGAGGAAGTGCCCCAACCGCAATCTGGCGCGCACCCGAACACCGACACACCATCCGCCATCACGCCCGAAGGCGCGCGAGTCTGTCGCCTCGATATGTCGACCGCTCTCGCCCTGGTCGCCGGCCAAAACCCACAAGTCGGTTTTGCCCGCTGGCGCATTCGCGAGGCCTACGCGAACCTCGAGCAAGCCCACGCCCTGTGGCTGCCATCGATCCAGGCCGGCATGAACTACCATCACCACGAAGGCCCCCTACAGGAGACCAACGGCAACATCCTCGAAGTCAGCCGTTCGTCGCTCGAAGCCGGCTTCGGCGCTGGCGCCGTCGGGGCCGGCACGACGCCCTTTCCCGGCATCGTCGCGCAATTTCAACTGGTCGACGCCATCTTCCAACCCGCCATCGCGCAGCGAAACGCCTGGGCACAGGAGCACGCCCGCGACGCCATACTCAACGACCAACTCCTCGAAGCCGCCATCGCCTATCAAGAACTTCTGCGCGCCCACCAACTCCGCGCAATCGCCCGTCAAACTGCCACCGGCAGCAACGACCTCGTGCAACTCACGACCGAGTACGCCAAGGCCGGTCAAGGCACGCTCGCCGACGCCGACCGCTCGCGGGCCGAACTCTCACTCCGCGAAAACAATGTGGCCCGCAGCGAAGAAGCCGTGTCAGTCGCCTCGGCCCGGCTAGCGCAAGTGCTCAGTATGCCGACGGAAAGCGAAATCTTGCCGATTGAAGACACGCTCGCGCCCATCCAGCTCATCGACCTCGGCAACTCGCCTCGCGACGACCTCGAGCTTGCGCTCACAAATCGCCCTGAATTGAAAGAAGCTCAGAACCTCGTCGCCGCCGCGGTCGAACGCCTGCGCCGCGAGCGTTTCGCGCCATTCGTGCCGAGCGTGTTCCTCGGCGCATCGTATGACGGCTTCGGCGGCGGCACCGGCGACACCATCGCCCAGTTCAACGACCGCTCCGACTTCGACGCCCTGGCCCTCTGGCAAATCCGCAACCTCGGCTACGGCGAACAAGCGGCCCGTCAAGCCGCCAATGCCCGCGTGCAGCAAGAAACCATGCGCCAAGTACGCGTGATGGATACGATCGCCCGTGAAGTCGTCGAAGCCAAAGCCCGCGTTCGCCACCGCGTGGGCCGCATTGCCACCTCGAAGGCCGGTGTCGATTCCTCGCGCGAATCATTCAACCGCAACTTCGCCCGCATCCGCGAGGGCCAGGGTCTGCCGATCGAAGTGCTGCAGGCGATTCAATCGCTCGACACCAGCCAGCGCGAACTCGTCGACGCCACCGCCGACTACAACGTCGCCCAGTTTCAACTGCAGCGCGCCCTCGGCTGGCCCGTGCAAAAGCCCATTGAAACAGCCGAACCATCTCCGTCTGCCGCGCAAGAGATCGGCAACTGAAGTTTAGCCGCGACGCGAAGCGGAGCGATCGAACCGGCAAGAGACTTCCGCGCCCGGCAATCCCTTCGCCCCGCGCTACCCGCGATGGAACGCCTTCCCCGCAATATCCGACACGCCCTTGAGATCCGTCTTCCCGCTCCCCAAAATCGGAATCGACTCGACCTGCAGAAAACTATCGGCACTCGGCACCCACAAGTTCGGCACGCCAACCGTGAGTAGCCGTTCGCAAATCTCCTGCGGACTCATCGCCAGCGGCGTGTGCACCACGACGAGGCGTTCGCCTTTCTTTTCGTCGGGGACACTCGTCACCACAACGCGGAGCTCACTTTCATCGAGCCCGAGAATCTTCTGAATGTGCTCCTCGATAAGAATGTGCGGCACCATCTCGCCGCCAATCTTGGAGAAGCGGCTCTGGCGACCCGTGATGTGGATGAATCCGTCGGTGTCGATCATCGCGATGTCGCCGGTGATGTACCAACCATCGTGCATCACCTTTGCCGTTTCTTCCGGCTGGCCGAGGTAGCCCTTCATCACGTTCGGCCCCTTGATGAGCAGCATGCCGGGCGTGCCGAGCGGCATTTCCTCAAACGTATCGGGGTCGACAATCTTGGCCGACACGCTCCATACCGGGCGGCCGACGGATCCTTCCTTCATGTCGATCGTCGCACTGCGCGACCGGCTGGGAGGGACATTGACCGAAACCAGCGGCGACAACTCGGTCGTACCGTAACCTTCGACGGGCCGGATGCCGAATTTCTTCTCGAAGGCGTCGCACAGCGAAATCGGCAGCTTCTCTGCCCCCGCAACCACGACCTCCAGCGAGCTCAATTCCTCCGGATCGCACCGCCGCAAATACATCCGCAAAAACGTCGCAGTCGCCAGTAAAATCGAGGCGGATCGCATCCGCGCGAGCTTCGCCACGATACGCGTGTCGGTGGGATGACCAACATGGTATGCCGCGCGAAAATCCAACAGCAGCGGCCCCCACAGCGTGATCGTAAAACCCAGCGAATGGAAAAATGGCACGATACCCAGCACCGAATCGCTCGGCCGGGGATGGACGATCTGATCCACCGCCTCGATATTCGTGGCAATGTTGTGGTGCGTCAGCATCACGCCCTTTGGCATGCCCGTGGAGCCGGAAGTGAAAATAATCGTGGCGACGTCGTCGCCGCGAATGTGGTGCAGCCCCAAAATGCGATCGAGAAGGAACGCCGGCACGAGGAACGCGAGCATCAGGCCGTACAGCATATCGCCGCGCAGCGCCTTCTCGCGAAGATCCTCCAAATACACGAATTCGCACTTCAGCGTGTCTTTGAATTTCGCGAACACCGGGTTCGACATCGCCTTGCGGCTCGTGAGCACATGCCGAATGTTCGCCCGTTCGATGCACGAGTTCAGCACCTCCGGAGTTGCCGTGTAATTCAGGTTCGCCGTCACGCGCCCAGCCATCGGCAGTGCCGCATTCGCAATGACGCTCCCCGCCGCCGGCGGCAACAACAGGCCGACAATCTTCTCGTCCGGCTCTAGCACATGCCGCAACAACAGCCGCCGCATCACCAGCGTCGCCGCCAGCAGCTTGCTGCCGGTAAGTTCCACCCCGGTCGAATCCGAAATCTTCGACCTCAACATCCCCTTGCGGCAATTGCGAATCATGGCCCGCGGTAGCGCCACGGTGCGCTGGCTGCGGCCCGAAACCGCATCCGCACTCAAATCCGAAACCGCTTGCCGCACTTCGTGAATATCGCGCGGCTCCTGGATCGGCTTGCCGAACCAAATCGACACCCGCCGCGGCTTCATCGACGGCCACTTCCAGAAAAACTTCCCGCCGCGAAAGCTAAAAATGCTGCCCCACAGCTCGTCGAGGTACACTGGAATGATCGGCGCTCCCGTATCGCGCTGAATCTCCAGCACGCCCGGTTTAAACTTCTGCAACTGCCCGGACCGCGTAATGCCGCCCTCGGGAAAAATGCACACCAACTCCCCGGCCTGCACCGCCGCGCGGGCTTCTTCAATTGCCGCCCGAGTGCTTTTCGGCGAAGGCTTGATGGGAATGCCGCCCATCATTTTCGTAAAACCCTGCGCCCGCCACGTGGTGATGAGATCGCTGTCGATCAACATCCGCACTTGCCGCGACGACGTCGCGAACAACAGCAGCCCATCGAGCCAGGAAATATGATTCGGCACCAGAATCGCCCCGCCCTGCTGCGGAATATTCTCGCGTCCGTATACATGGATGCGATACAGCGAATGGGTCGTGAGCCAGGCGAGAAACTTAATCGTCGCCTGCGGAATCAGCAAAACGATGTAAATAAATACGGGCACGGTCGCGAGGCCACAGAGAAGAAAGATTTCGCGAGAAGTAAACAACGCCTGCCCCTCGACCGGCCGACGCAACAACCAATAGCCTACCGACGCGACGAGCATTCCGCCAAACGTAAGAAAATTGCTCGCCGCCAGTATCGACCCGCGATGCTCGGGCGGGCTGCGATCCTGCATGTACGCCGCCAGCGGCACATCGAACAGCCCCGAGCTCACGCCGAGCATCATCAAAAACACGCAGGCCGCCAGGTAGCTGACCGTGTATGTTCCCGCCGTGCTCACGAGCGAGCCTTCGACGGTATACAACAAGAACGAGAACAGGGCCAGCCCGCCGGCCCCAATCGGCAGGATGCCCAACTCGACCTTGCCGCCCGACCATAACCCTGCGAGTACACTGCCCGTGCCCACGCCCACAATCAGCGCGGCGAGCAGGGGCGTCACTTGCGTCTGCCGCGTCGCCTGCCCTTCGGCCGCGAATTGATCGATGTTCAGCTGCGCGAGCATCGCGAGCGTCCAGAAGAACATGATGCCGAATGCCACACGCAGCAAAGCTCGATCGTGGCCCAGCGTCTTGAGGTCGCGGATCGTCTGCTTCGCCATGTCCCACGGAAACTCACGCCGCGGATTCGCCGCCTTGAGCGGCATGATGAATAAACTCGACAGCCAAGCCGGCGACCGCCACGCCCACCAGCACGATCGCGTGGGCCCACCAACGCTCTTGCCCGCGACTGCCACTCACTACGACGAGCCAATTACCGACGGCCGACCCGACCACCGTGGCCACGACCGTCGTCAGCCCCAGCAGACCGTTGGCCGATGAAATCTTGTTCGGCCGCAGCATCTCGGGAATGCTGCCGAGCTTCGCCGGCCCGAACAGCGCCGCCTGGCAACCGATTAACGCCACCACGCCGAACATCACATACACGTGCCCGATCACCAGCGACGCGATCGCCATCAGCACGATCTCCGCCACCTTGCACCACACGATGACCGACCGTTTGCTGAACCGATCAGCCAAATAACCCGCCGGCGCTGCAAGGAGTAAATATGGCAACACCAAACAGCCCGACCCCACCGAAAGCACCGTGCTGATCTGCTCCGGCGTGACCAGCTCTTTGCCGATCCCGATCGCCAGCCACCGCAGAATGTTGTCGTTCGTCGCTCCCAGGAACTGCGTTACCAACAGCCCGATAAACGTCGTCGATAGCAACCGATCGCGCTGCTCGACCTCGGCCGGTTCAGCGGGCGACTCCACGGATGTTGGCGTATGCGCCTGATGCATTGCGAACCGACCAGGAATCCGTAACAGAAGTGGAGCGAATCGAAATCGACAGCAATATAAGTGGAGGAAGTGGGCCAGCCTCGTTGGCCACAGCGAGTGGCCGTAGTTCCCGAAAGATGGGGCAGCGAGCCCAACCGCACCGGCGGCAGGTGCCGAAAAACGTCCGCACAAGGCCCTCATAATTTAACGTGCCAGCTTGACCCTGGCTAACCCAGAACGCCGCCGCCGGCCCACGTTCGCCGGGAAATCCGCCTTGATTCCGAGTCGTGAACCCGGGTATTGTGCTTGCCCGGCGGGTCCCGACCTGGCGCCCGATGCCGGTTCAAGTCGGCGTTGGCCGTCGTCCCGTTATTGGCGACTCCAGCCGACCGCCCGCCAGCCAAAACCGCCCTATCCCGCCTCAAAGGAAATCCGATGTTCCGTTTGCCCACCTTTGTCCTTGGCATGATCACCGGCGCGGCCCTACTCCACGTTGCTACGAACTACCACATCGTTCGTGCGAACGACGGCATGCACCTCATCGCCAAACAGCCAGCACGACTCTCGGAGACGTACGTCGACATCCGCTCGTTTGGCGTCAATGAGTGGGCCAATCACGCCCAACTCGCCTCGGCCCTCGTCCAAGCCAATCAACAACAACTCGTCACCAACTCCGCCGCCGGCGCGATTAACGAAGCCGTCCACCAAGCCATTCCCGCCTGGCCGCAATCGCGCTAACTACATAGTTCGACCCTCCGGGCCGACGCCCCCTCCTTCACTCGCATACGGGCAAAGAAGCCACCCGGGCGACAAGCCCCTAAGCCGTACGCCTCGTTGAGAAGCGACGGGTATGCCAGCCGCCAACAACAGACGCCGGCCCCTTTTGAGAAGAGCGTTGAAAAGTCTCCGCCCCGACAGCGCCGCCGCCGTCAAAATGCTCGCGTAGAAGAAACATGACAGCAACTGATACGCTAGCGCGTCGGCCCGTACGTGTCGTACGTTCGACCTCTTTAGAAAACTCTCTGAGCAAAACGCCGCGGCCACGGATTTTTGTGGAAAGAGCCGCGCGGATTTGCTACGTTCCCACCACGCTACATTGCGCCAGCGCCCCCGCTCTTTGAAAACCCAATCTCCCTCACACGCGATGACGCAAACTGCGAGCCCGTACTCACCAGCCCCCTTAAGCCGGACTCGTCGCTTCGGCGACCAGTCGCACGCCAGCCCTCGTGCCATTCTCAAAACCCCCGGAGGTTTGCAACGCAGCCCATGAAAAAGCTCCACGGATTTCAGCGTTGTCCGTCCGCCGCGAGAACCAAAACTCCGCCAATATTGCAATAGAAAACGCGTTTGACCGGGAGTCTCAAAATTCATCGCCGGAACTGTTCTCCAAGTTGTGAACCCACGGCGCCGACAATCTTGTCCTCGAGCCCCGGCGCAAACGCCGCCGGCCAGCCGTAGTACACCATCGCGCCGCCGCCCTCGTAGCCGCCTTCCTTAAGCACCCGCTCCGAGGGCACGTAGCACGGCACATCGTTCGAGTACGCATTCACCCACAGCCGCGATGCGTCGCATTCCTTTTTCAACCGCAGTGAGTAATCGACCACGACCTCGCCAGAAAGAAACACGCACGCGAGCGTCTTGCCGAACTTCCACGATTGCACAACGAATGGAATCTCCGTGGGCAACTTCTCGCCCGCGTCGAGGCGAGCCAACTCAACTCGCGCGTAGTAGCCCGGGTAGCTCGGCTGCTTCGCCCGTTCAACCCACTCCTCACGCGTCGGAATCGCCGCTAGCGGCAGTTCGATCTTCGCGAGCTGACACACGACATCATCCGCAATCGGCGTCATCGAAGAGTGCACCGCACGTTCGACCTCGGTCGCAACTTCATGCCCATACTTCTCAGCCACTTCGCCCTTGTCGCCGGTAACGCCCGACTGCGGATTCGAATCAGCCCCGCAACCAATGGAAATGCACGCAACACAATCGGGGAAGATCCGTTCCAGCTCCTTCGCCCCATACCCGGCCCAGTCGCCGCTAACTTTAAGATCACTCAGCACAACGCAATGACACGCGTAGTTCGTCCACACGCCCCGGATCTTGCCGTTCTCATCGGTCACTGCCATCACGGGCAAATCATGATCGACCGGACCACCGCGGGTCCGCCGATTGATCGAAAATCCGACGTTGCCGATGCCATACGCCAACCGCGCCGGCCGCATGTCGTCGAGCGCGGCGAGCGCTGCCTGTTCGATTTTGTCCGTCAGCTCGCGCGTGTAGCGAGCAATGCGCTGCTGCTCCTCCGCCGGGACCGGCGCCCCGAACAACGTCGGCAACACCTTGTCGAGCGCCGGCGTCGTGTGGCTATGCGTCGAACACAACGCAAAACGTTCATTCGCAATCTGTCGCTTACCGTGCAGCCGCGATGCCACCTCATCGCGCACAAACATTGGCACGCCGATGCTTTCGACCGTGACAAGCACAACCGGCTCACTGCCGACCTGGCCGCGAATCGCCATGGCTCGTGCGAAAATCGGCTCGCGTACGCCAACCGATTCTTGTTGCCTGGCCGCGAAACCGCTCAGTCGCATGTTGTAGCCAGGCGTGATATCGACCTTCGCGAAGCCGACGTCATGCGACGGCGACTCAGCCGCGAACGCGTCGCTCGCCTCGATCAACACAACTACCAATACAATTCCGGCAACGACCAGAAGAAGCGAACGCATGGCGACACCACTAGGAATTAGGCCGATCAAACGCGTTCAGTTTAACCGCGCGACCAGGTGCAAGCCACATATTCATAAGGCTTGTTGCGATGCGAAACGCAAACACAGGGCATTGCAACACAAACCCGCAGCAGCCGCCCCGAGGTTACCCAGCCGTATCGAGATACGGATCCTGACTCATTTGCCGCTGCATCTTCTGCCGCTCCTTCTCGTGATAGAGCAGCACCTTGCGATCGCGGAAATGCCGACGCTCAACCTTGCGTTGGGCCTTGTAGATTAGCGACTCAAACCCAGAGATCGGCCCATGGCCAGAAAGCTGTTTGCCCCGTTCCTTGAACGATTCAGCCTTTTGCGGGCCGAAGGCGGTCTCCAGAATCTCGTCGTCGAGCGCGAGAAACTGCCGATAAGTGCCCGGATCGCCCTGCCGGCCGCAACGCCCGATCAGCTGCCGGTCAATGCGCTGCGCCTCATGCAACTCGGAACAGATCACATGCAGCCCACCAATGTCATGCACACCCGGGCCAAGCCGAATGTCGGTGCCGCGGCCGGCCATGTTCGTGGCGACCGTGACCTTGCCAATTTGACCGGCCGCCGCCACAATCTCGGCTTCCTGCGCCACGTGGCGCGCATTGAGCACCGCGTGCTCGATGCCGCGCTCCGTGAGCAACCGCGAGAGCAACTCGCTCTTGTCGATCGAACGAGTACCTACAAGCACTGGCCGACCGAGCGCGTGTTGTTCGGCGATGTCGTCCATGATCGCTTGCCATTTGTTATCCGCCGTGCCGAACACAAGCGTTGGCAGCTTCTGCCGAATGGGCGGCCGATTCGTCGGCACCGACAACACGCGGCAGCCATAGATTTTGTGCAATTCGCGGGCACTGGTCGACGCCGTACCCGTCATGCCCGCGAGGCGATTGTAGCGCAGGAAAAAGTCCTGGACGGTGATGCGGGCCGCCTGATTCGTGGCAAACGTGATCTCGACGCCTTCCTTCGCCTCGACCGCTTGGTGAATCCCGGCCCGCCACTTCCGCCCTTCACCCAGGCGGCCGGTAAACTCGTCGACAATCACGATTTCGCCGTCGCGCACCACATACTGTCGATCCAGGAACATCTCGCGGGCAACTTTCACCGCCCGTTCCACGTGCTCGTAGATCGTCGAGAGTGGCATCCGATCCATCGCCTCGTGCTTCGGCAATTCGCGCACCTTGCGGCGCCCGGCGAGCGTGAGTTCGACCGTTTTCTCCTTGTGATCGTAGTCGTAGTGGTCGTCTTCGGTGAATTCCGGCGCGACCTTGGCCGCCCAGCGATACGCCTCGGCCTCGAGCTTTTCGTCTTCGCCGGGAAGTGCGCTGATGATCAGCGGCGTGCGCGCCTCGTCGATAAGAATGCTATCCGCTTCGTCAACCAGCATGAAGTGCAACTCGCCCTGCACGGGCTGCTCGCTGCCCGCGCCGGCTTTGCCAAGCATTGCGCCGAACAGATCACGCTGACCTTCGCTGATCCGGCGCTTCAGCAACCGGTCGCGCAGGAAGTCGAAGCCCATTTCGTTGGCCGTGCCGTACGTGATGTCGCACGCATATTGCTTCGCCCGGTCCGATTGCTGCATTTGCGATTGAATACACCCGACCTTCATGCCGAGGCACTCATACAGCGGCCGCATCCAGTCAGCGTCGCGCTGGGCGAGGTAGTCGTTCACCGTCGCCAGGTGAGCGCCCTTGCCGTCGAGCGCCGCCAGATACAGCGGCAGCGTGGCGGTAAGCGTTTTGCCTTCGCCCGTTTGCATTTCGACGATCGAGTTGTGATGCACGGCCGCCCCACCCAACAGCTGCACATCGAAGTGCCGCATGTTGAGCCGGCGGCGTCCTGCTTCACGAACGAGTGCGAACGCTTCTACCAGCAGTCGGTCGAGCGGCTCACCGCTACGGGCTCGGTATCTCAGCGACAGGCTCGTCTTCTTAAGATCAAAGTCCGACTTCGCGATCAGCGACTCTTCGAGCGCGCCGATCTGCGGCACGTAATGCGCCCACTTGCGCATGGGCGACCCAGCGAAACCACCGAGAGCCGACGTGATGCGATGGGCAAAGCCGTTGTTGAGAGACATCGAACCGGAGACGCTGTTTTATTGGCCGGAGACGCCCGGCGTTATCGGAAGAATAGGTCGGAATACCGTATTAAAGCATAGTTCGCGATGAGCGTCTTCGAAGCAAGCCACACGACGAATCTCAACGTTCGAATGGAACAAAACGCATAGGAAATGGAGACCGATTCACCAATGGCAGCTACTCAAGTCCTATGGAACGAAGCGAATCGACTTGATTACGACCGGCGGATCCGGTGTCTGGGCCAAGTCGCCGCCGCGATTGGCCGTGGGCACCTGGGAAATCTTCTCCGCCACCGCCAGGCCTTCGATAACTTGGCCGAACACGCAGTAGCCGTACTGGTCGGGCAATTCGCCGGAATAATCGCGTTGCGGAGCGTCGACCAGGTTGATGAAGAACTGCGAGGTAGCACTGTCGACATGCGACGGATCGCGCGTCATGGCGATCGTGCCGCGGACGTTCTTCAACCCGTTATGCGCTTCGTTGCGGATCGGCACACCGGTCGGTTTCAGCGCGCCATTGGCCGCGTAACCTCCAGCAACGAGCATTTTGCCCGGATCGACGAAATGAATGAGCGTGTTGTCATAGAACTTATCGTTGGCGTAATTCAAAAAATTGCGAACCGTGCCCGGGGCTTGTGTGCCTTCAAGTCGGAGCGTGATGGCGCCGGCGGTCGTTTCAATTTGAACCACCGGGTTTTCGAGGTCGACCTTCGCCGGACTCGTCGGTGGCGAGCCGCCGGGGGTGCGAACCGCCGTATCGGAACCGGCGGCCGGTGATTTAGTTGAACCCTTACTGCAGCCGCCGGTGTTTATAAGGAGTGAAGATAATAGGAAAGCCAGGAAAGCCGCTGCGAGTGGTTGCCCGAGCTTGGACGCCATCTTTACCAGACATCTTCCCACTTCATTCACCTCCATGGGCTATCAGCTTACGCCGGCGTTTTCCTGGGCACAATGTCACCATTACACTGCTCACAATAGGCACAGCTAGACTTTCAAAGCGGCAGTCTTAACTACTTTTTTTCCCAGTGCTGGCAATGTCGTGTGGCTTGCCACGAATCAGATAATGGCTTTTTGCAAAGGTGGCGGGTAAGATATAGGGCGTCTGAGTGGAATGAAGCCGCGCCCCAAGCGGCTCTCGACTCGCTCCGATGCTGGTGCCGGGCGGTATTAAGGAGCATGGGCCATGGGCAACCGGGTGTTTGTCGGCGTCGTGGTGATGCTATGGGCTGGGACGATGTCATGGCTCATGGTTGCCCGTATTCTACCGCCGTTCTTTCAAGGTGATCCGCCCAGACATGGCGCTCTGGTTCGCAATGAACCCACCTGCTGGGAAATATTTTACAGCGGGCGAAGTGTGGGGCACGCTGTTAGCCAGGCCATCCCTGGCGCTTTAGGGACGACGGAAATCCACAGCCGAGTGCTGCTAGAGAACATTGAAGTGAAGGAGCTCGCCCCTCAATGGATGGGCACGCTCGTCCGCTCGCTTGGGGAGATCTCTCTCGACACGCGGAGCACGTTCACGCTCGATTCGCTGGGCAACCTCGCCTCATTCTATACGAAGGTCAAGCTCAACGATTTGCCCACTGTGATGCGGGTGCAGGGCAAGGTCGATGGGCCATTGCTGCGGCTCAAGGTGTATTCGGGCGACGTGCTGAATGAGGTTTCGTATCCGGTGCCGCTTGATTCGCGGCTTACCAGCGAACTAATTCCAGATCCGAAACTGCTGCAGATCTATGTTGGCCGGAAGTGGCAACAAGAAGTTTACAGCCCGTTCCGTCCGCCCACCAATCCGCTGGAAATCATGCAGGCCGAGGTTGTCGAGGAGCGCGATATCGACCACCGGGGAGAGCGTATCCACGCCCGAAAAATTGAGTATCGCAGCTTGTCGAGTGCTGGCGTATCGACCGATAATACGCTCCACGCAGTGGTCTGGGTGGCGGACGACGGCATGGTGCTTCGCCAAGAGCTTAATCTCATGGCGGCTAAGCTGCGATTCGAACGCTGCACGGAACCCGAGATGTTAGAGAAAGCCGAGCGACTGCTTGATCTTGATTCCGTCGCGACGGTGCCGCAGCACGCTTCGAGTCGCGATGATTGAATTCCAGCAGGTCTGCCGAACTTATGGCGATAAAATCGCCGTCGACAATTTGACATTGCACGTAGCCGCAGGCGAGCTCTATGCCCTGTTGGGCCACAACGGCGCCGGCAAGACCACGGCCATCAAAATGCTCGTCGGCCTTATTCGGCCGAAGAGCGGAACCGTACGCATCGGCGGCTATGATTTGGTGACGCAAACTCGCGAAGCAACCGCGCTCGTCGGTTACGTACCCGATCAACCCTTCCTCTATGACAAACTTTCGGGTCGCGAGATTCTCAACTTCGTCGGCCGGATGTACGGCATGGATCAGCCGCAAGTGCAGCGGGCCACCGACCGCGAAATAGAACGGTTCGAGCTACGCGAATTCGTAGATGAGCTGACCGAGACGTATTCGCACGGCATGAAGCAGCGAATGGTGTTCGCTTCCGCCATGCTTCACATGCCAAAAGTGCTAGTGGTCGACGAGCCGATGATCGGCCTGGACCCTCACAGCATTCGGCTCGTGAAAGACCTAATGCAGAATGAAGTGGCGCACGGGATGTGCATTCTGATGTCGACGCACACGCTGGATGCGGCCGAGGAAATTGCCAATCGCGTCGGCATTATGAGCCACAGCCACCTGTTGTTCGACGGCACGCTCGATGCGCTGCGAGAACGATTTCCGCAGCGGATGTCGCTGGAAGCGATGTACCTGGCGCTCACGGAGAATCGCACTGGCGACGGTGGGGGCACAATGCGATGAGCGCCGATAGTGCGGACGAATTGTACGGCAGCCCCGGGGATATCGCGCCAGCTCCAATAGCACGAGTTGATCGTTGGCCGACGACGGTCCCGAGTTTGCCGAGCGAGGATCGCGAGGCGCAGCTGCTGTGGCGAGTCCGATATGGAGTCACGCGAACGCTGCTGCGGCAGTTGTTCGTCGAATCACGTCTGCGAACGTGTCTGGTGGCCGGGCTGAGCCTATTCTTTTGGGTCGGCCTCTTCATGCTGTTCTACGAAGGCTTCAGTTTTATCGTCGACAACGTCGGGCCGGCTGGCGCAACCTATCACGCGCAAACCGTGCGATTTGTATTCCACTTGTTCTTTGCGTCGCTGAATGTGATGCTCGTATTCTCGTCGGGCATCATTCTGTACTCGGGGTTGTACAACTCGCCTGATACCACGCTCATGCTCACAATGCCAGTGCGCCCCGAGCGGATCGTGCTCTACAAGTTTCAAGAGTCGCTGTTCTACAGCAGCTGGGGCTTCTTTCTGCTGGCGAGCCCCATCATGATCGCCTACGGCATCGTCGCCGATGCCCCGTGGTTCTACTACTTGTTGCTCTTGCCGTTGATTGTGGCGTTTGTGTATGTGCCGTGTGGAATTGGCGCGATATTGTGCCTCGTCGTCATTCAGAAGATGCCGGAGTTGCGGAAGGTGATCGTCGTGGCCGCGATCATTCTGCTCGTATGCATTCTGACGCCACTCGTATGGCGGACGGTGAACAGTCCGCAGTCGCGGCTATTCGGCAACGAGTGGTTTCAAGATACGCTATTGCGATTCCGATTCACCCAGCAGGAGTGGCTACCGAGTACGTGGTTGACAAGCGGTTTGCTCGAGGCGGCCCGGCAAGGACACGCAGCGCCGACCGACGACTTTTCTGATCGCCCGATCATGCAAAGCGCGCTGTACCTGGCGCTGCTCGTTTCGAACGCGCTGTTCCTTCATGTGATGTTGGTGTGGGCTGCGAAGCGATGGTTTCGTCTGAGCTATGCCGACTTCAGCTGTCGGCGAACGCCCAGCCGCACGATCGGAAAGTCGCTGCCGGACCAGATATTGTCGTTCTTCCTGGCGCCGTTTCCGATGCAGCTCCAGCAATTGCTGATGAAGGATTGGAGGCTGCTGCGCCGTGATCCGGTGCAGTGGTCGCAGTTCTTGATATTCTTCGGTCTGCTGGGACTGTACTTTTTAAACGTCGACCGCTTCAACAACCCGCACAGCGACATCGGCTATCTCACCTGGATCAATATGGTGAGCTTCTTGAATTTGGCGGTAGTCGGACTGATTCTGTCGACGTTCACGACGCGTTTCATCTATCCCATGATCAGCCTCGAAGGCCACTGCTTTTGGGTGCTCGGCTTGCTTCCGATCGAGCGCGACACAATCCTGTGGAGCAAGTTCTGGTTTGCTTCGATCGGTTCGTGGATTCCGTGTTCGATGCTGGTCCTGCTCAGCGACCTGATGCTCGATGTGCCGCTTCTGGTCATTGCGGTACACCAGCTGACGTGCGTGCTGTTGTGTTTGGGATTGGCGTCGATTGCGGTTGGTTTCGGCGCGATGATGCCAAATTTTCGCGAGACATCACCCTCGAAGATCGCGGCCGGGTTTGGGGGAACGCTCAACCTGGTGCTAAGCGCGCTGTACATCATGCTGGTGGTTGTGCTCACCGCCCTGCCCTGTCACTTCTATTTACTCGCAGGTAAGGGGCCGTGGGGATCGAGCTTTGTGGACCCTGAGTATCTGCGAATGTGGCTGATCCTGGGTACGGGGACGGCGATCGTCGTGGGGGCCGTCGCCACGGTGGTTCCATTACGGCGTGGGCTGCGTGCCTTTAGGCAGCTCGAATTTGCGTGAGGTAGTCGAGCATCGTGAAGCCATGACTGTCGCGGCCGTCCATGTTGAAACGCGGAAGTTAACCAAGCTATATCGCGGCCCTGCCGCGCTGCAGGATTGTTCGCTGACCATTCCGCACGGCGAAGTGTTTGGGTTATTGGGGCCAAACGGCGCAGGCAAGACCACGCTGCTGCGGCTGTTGATGGGATTCCTGCGGCCGACCTCGGGTGAGGCACGCATCGCCGGGCGCGATTGCTATCGCGACAGCGTAGCCGTTCACGCAGGTGCATCGTATCTACCGGGGGACGTGCGGCTAGTTCGCGGTTCGCGACCGCGCGATGTCTTGACGTTCTTCGCACGATTGCGTGGGGAGAGGAGTGCCAAGCGGGCGGTCGAAATCGCGGAGCGACTGGGGCTCGACTTGTTGCGGCGCACTGGGCAGATGTCGACGGGTATGCGGCAGAAACTGGCACTTGCTTCGGTTCTCGCGGCGGATGTACCGCTGCTCGTTCTCGATGAACCCACGTCGAACCTCGATCCCACAGTCCGCGGCACGGTACTCTCGCTCATTCGCGAAGCCAAAGCGACTGGGCGAACGGTCATCTTTTCATCACACGTGCTAACTGAAATCGAGCAAGCGTGCGATCGAGTGGTCATCTTGCGCGCGGGCCAAGTGGTGCATGATCAACCGATGTCGCAGATTCGGCGAGGACATCGCTTGCGAGCGCGGCTTAAGGGCGCCGTGCCACAGTTGCCGCCGCATCTGGCGGGGCAACTTTCGTTAACGCAGCAAGATCCGGATAAAGTCACGATCGATACGCCAGGCGATTTAGCGCCGCTGTTGAGTTGGCTAGCCACCTTGCCGCTTACAGAATTGAACGTTGAGCCGATCGGTCTGCAGGCCGTGTACGAAGCGTATCATGGGGGCGAGAGCAACCATGGCGAGGAGGCCGCATGAACGACGCGCTACTGCGCAAAACGATTGGCGACGCGATGCTGCTCTTTATCGCCTTGCTGCTCTTGATGTTCTTCTTTCCGTGGATCTTCGCCTGGGCCTCGGGCATGATCAGCCTTGGAGCGTTTAGCGACTTCCTCACACGGGCGCTGCCGCCGCAATGGCAGCGACTATGGGGCGTGCCCATTAGTGAATTGACAACTCCCGCCGGTCGGCTGGCACTTGTGTGGGTCCACCCGCTCATGATGATCGGCGCTCTGACCTGGGCAATCGCGCGGGGCAGCGACTGCGTGAGCGGCGAGATTGGTCGTGGTTCGATGGAGATGCTGCTCGCACAGCCGGTGCGACGCACGTCGATTTACGCAACGCACGCCGCGGTTTCGATTGCTGGCAGCGCTCTGTTGGCGACTGCCGCTCTGTGCGGAACGACGCTCGGCCTCCGTACTCGCGAGATGTACGCAGACGTGTCCTGGATCCGATTCATCGCGCCCGCGGTCAACATGTTCGCGCTGATGGTATGTTTCGGCGGACTCGCTGCATTGGCGTCGGCGTGCGACAGCCAGCGATGGCGAACGATTGGCATCATGGTCGGCGTTTATGTGGTCGCCGTGGTCTTAACGATCGCGGGGCAAGTCTCGCCGGCCTGGAGTTGGCTGCAGTACTTCTCGGTGCTCACGCCATACAAGCCGCAGACGATGGTCGCTCACAGCGACATGGCGTGGCAGTTGCTTGGCGAGCGCAATGGACACGCCGCTTTGGGCCTCGGCGGATGTCAACTTGTGCTGGCCGGCCTGGGGGCAGCGAGCTACCTTGCGGGAGCCGTGGTGTTTGCCCGGCGGGAGATTCCGGCGCCGATCTAGCTGGCTCAGACTACTGCACTGCGCCCGCCAATGAGCAGGTGCGATTCAGACCCGTGCGAGCCACGCGGAGATTTCGCGATGGCCAGTCGATGCGGCGGCGGAGCACGCAACCAAAGAAAATACCCACGAGTGGATTCGAACCACTAACCTTCGGCTTCGGAGGCCGACGCGCTATCCAATTGCGCCACGTGGGCAGAGTATCAAGCCTTCCGGCGACTGACGCAAACCATTAACGAAAGTGGTGGATGCATTGAACGCCAGTAGACGTCATTGCAAGCGCATTCGCGAAAGCTTGATGAACGCGCGTAGCGATTGCCGTCTCCACAAAATTCTAGCGGCCGCGGGTCAGTCTCGCAAGAAACGCACAGCTGCGACGCTGCTCAAGAGTTATCCCGACGCGTGCGGTGTACAGTCGCGCGGCGGCTGCCGGCATTGCAACAGAATGAATGCCATTTCAGGCTGTCGAAAGTGCCTCTCGGCGAGACCTTTGGCCGCGTAAGTCGCGCTTCAAAGCGTGACTTGCCCGCGACAGCGGTTTGGTATTAAATGAATATTCCCCGGAGGGTAAGCGAATTGGCCAGCGGCCTGACTCGAAATCAGGTGCCGGGAAACCGGTTGGGGGTTCGAGTCCCCTGCCCTCCGCTAGTTAAAGAGACACAGCTCGCATTTGCCTTGTTTTCAGGCGGCTGCGGACATTTGGTCGTCGCTCCAACGGCCGGGGGCGGTGGTTCGGAAATGCCGATGTCCGACGCACCGTGCTCAACGCCTGTCGGCGTCAAAGGAATGTTCACACGACCACGCCGCTGGTGATGGAGGACGGACGATGTGCTCAACGCCTGTCGGCGTCAAAGGAATGTTCACAGTGTCTTAACGTCACAGCCGCCTCGTACTCGCTGTGCTCAACGCCTGTCGGCGTCAAAGGAATGTTCACGCCAAGTGGCAGCTTGGCACCGATACGGTGCGTCGGTGCTCAACGCCTGTCGGCGTCAAAGGAATGTTCACGGTTTTCCTCAGATTGGTGGTGATCATTTCCGAATGTGCTCAACGCCTGTCGGCGTCAAAGGAATGTTCACGCGGTGCCCTGCCCCCATTGCGAGCACATTAACGTGTGCTCAACGCCTATCGGCGTCAAAGGAATGTTCACCGCCACAGAGTCCGCTACCGCCAAGGCCGCTGAAGGTGCTCAACGCCTGTCGGCGTCAAAGGAATGTTCACCATGACTGCTTGCGGATTGACGGGCACATGTTTCTTGTGCTCAACGCCTGTCGGCGTCAAAGGAATGTTCACCAGTGCTTGAATGACTGGTGCGTTGGTGCTGGCCAGTGCTCAACGCCTGTCGGCGTCAAAGGAATGTTCACGGCGTGTATGTGGATTGGGAGCGGGTGGTGCGAGGTGCTCAACGCCTGTCGGCGTCAAAGGAATGTTCACCCTGTCAGCGTTGTCCTGTTTCGCACTCATGATGACATGTGCTCAACGCCTGTCGGCGTCAAAGGAATGTTCACTGGCAATTAGCCCGCGGTCAACCATGCCGGTCGACGCGTGCTCAACGCCTGTCGGCGTCAAAGGAATGTTCACGGACATCGGCTGGTACAGCTACGATCCGCAAGACCTGTGCTCAACGCCTGTCGGCGTCAAAGGAATGTTCACGAGATTAAGTGGGAATAGCACACCACGCCACGCCAGTGCTCAACGCCTGTCGGCGTCAAAGGAATGTTCACTATCACATCTCTACACAGAAGGTTTTGGTCCTGGCTGTGCTCAACGCCTGTCGGCGTCAAAGGAATGTTCACGTGGGACCACCGGCCCAACGCCGGCGTGGATTGCAGGTGCTCAACGCCTGTCGGCGTCAAAGGAATGTTCACACGACCACGCCGCTGGTGATGGAGGACGGACGATGTGCTCAACGCCTGTCGGCGTCAAAGGAATGTTCACCATACGATCACAGTCTTCGCCCGGCACG
>JAXMBH010000043.1:0-26281 GCA_046349975.1 Pirellulales bacterium | reverse complement strand
GACGCCCCACTCGCCGAGCCCCCACGACACCCGCTCCGGAAGCGTCTCGAGTGCCACACCGAGCCACTCTGCCGCAATTGGCCGCAGCCCGCCATAGAAATCGGCGACCACGCCGTCGAGATCGACACCAAAAACAAACGAACGTTCGAGCATGACAGAAGGATACAGGATGCGGGATACAGGGGACAGGGAACGGAGGTTGTTTTGCTTTATCCGTTCTCTGAATCCCGTATCCCGTATCCAATCACGATTCACCGAGGAATTTTTGCAGGACATCATCCGGCGCGGGTGCGTACGTGCTCGGTTCCATCGAGCAGCTCGCGCGGCCCTGGCTGAGCGAGCGCATTGCGCTGGAGTAACCGAAGAGATTCGCGAGGGGTGCTTCGGCATGGAGCACGGTGGCTGTGCCACGGGACTCGGTGCTGTGGATGATCGCGCGGCGCTGCTGCAGGTCGCTCACCAGGTCGCCCACGTGCTCATCCGGCGTGCTGATTTCAAGCTTCATGATCGGCTCGAGCAGCACCGGCCCGGCGGCACGCAGCGCCTGGTCGAACGCTTGGTTCGTCGCCGTGCGAAAGGCGATCTCCGATACGCCGGTGTCGCCGACATCGCCGCCGAGGACCGTTACTTTCAGCCGCATCAGCGGGAAGCCCAAGAGCCCGCCGCCCTGCCCCGCGCTCTCCAGCTCTTCGAGCACGATGCTGAGCATTTCGCTGGGCAGACCATGGTCGAGCGAGTTCGTTACTGTCACCGGCCCGATGCCTTTTTCAAACGGCTCGATTTTGAGCCGCACCTTCGCGGCATGGTGCACGCCCTGAATCACGCGGCTGCACTCGCCCACCGCTTCCGCCGCGCGGGCGATTGTTTCGCGATAGCTTACCCGCGGTTTGTGGACCTTCACGTTGAGCTTGTAGTCGCGCTGCAAGCTGTGTTGGATGACTTCGAGGTGCAACTCGCCCATGCCGCTGATGAGCGTCTGGCCGGTTTCGCTGCTCTCTTCGGCGCGGAATGTGGGGTCCTGCTTGCGGAGCATCGCAAGCGTATCCGCCAGCTTCTTGCGGTCATCGGTACTCTCGGCTTCAATCGCCATCGAGATAACTGTTTCAGGGAACTCGATCGACGCGAGCAGGATCGGCTCGCGGGTGTCGCACAGCGTGTCGCCCGTGATCGAATCGCGCAGGCCGATGATGCCAACGATGTCGCCCGCCCGCGCCAGTTCAATCTGCTCGTCCTTTTTGCTGGCGTGGATCCGCCACAACTGCGCGACGTTCTCTTTCTTATCACGCGTGGTGTTGAGCACGCGCGAGTTCGGGTGCAGTTCGCCGGAGTAAATGCGGACCCACGAGAGGTCGCCGGTTTTGACCGGCTGCACTTTGAAGACCAGGCCGCAGAACGGCTCTTGCGGATCGGGCTTGCGAATGATCTTCTTGCCGCGTTCGCCTGCTTCGACTGCCGCTTCGTGCGCCTTGCCTTTGCCCTTGGGCTTCGGCTCGACGCCTTCGACGGGCGGCACGTCGGTCGGATTCGGCAGGTACGCCGCCACGGCGTCCAAGATCGGCGGCACGCCCATACCGTGCAGCGCCGAGCCGCACAGCACCGGCTGAATCTGCAGGTGGAGCGTGGCGTCGCGAAGGACTTTGTGAATCAGTCGTTCGGGAATCGGCTCCTCGGCGAGCGCGAGCTCCATCAACTCGTTGCTGTAATTGTAGAGCGATTCGAGCAGCCGTTCGCGCCAGAGCTGCGCCTCACTGGCGAGGTCTTCGTCCGTGATGTCCTCGGCGGTGATCTTGTTGCCCTCTTTCCCTTCCGGAAACGTGAGCAGTTTCATGCGGATGAGATCGACCACGCCGCGGAACGGGTTATTCGTGTGGGCCGGGCCCTGGCCGACGGGAATCTGCAGCGCGACTGGACTCGCGCCAAGCCGGTTGCCGATTTCCGAGTAGACCGATTCGAAATCGGCACCTTCGCGATCCATCTTGTTGATGAACGCAATCCGCGGCACTTTGTACTTGTTAGCCTGTCGCCAGACCGTTTCGCTCTGGGCTTCAACGCCTTCGCGGGCACTGAACACGACCACGCCACCATCCAACACACGGAGGCTGCGCTCGACCTCGGCCGTAAAGTCGACGTGACCCGGCGTGTCGATGAGATTGATAACGACGTCTTTAATGCCCGCCTCAGCCAAGCTTGGCGCGGCGTACCCCATTACCTTCCAAGGAAACTGCACGCAGGCCGAGTAAATTGTGATGCCGCGCTCGGCTTCCTCAGGATTGTCGTCGGTCGTCGTGGTGCCCATGTCGACTTCGCCGGCGCGATGCTTGGCGCCGCTGGCGAAGAGCATGCGCTCGGTGACCGTGGTCTTGCCCGCGTCGATGTGGGCAATGACGCCTATATTCCGGATTCTTTCAAGTGGAGTAGACATGCCTGGATTCAATCGTCACGCACTTAATTCTCACGCCAAGGCGCGAAGGCGCGAAGACTGGTTTGAACCACGAAGGACACAAAGATCACGAAGAAAACAATACAGTAAGTTGGCCTCGAAAGTGTTTTTGATTCGATCCGACTTCGTGTTCTTCGTGCTCTTCGTGGTTAACCTCATTCTTCGCGCCTTCGTGCTTCGTGGTTAACCTCATTCTTCGCGCCTGTGCGCCTTGGCGTGAGGATGTTCATATTCGCGCATGAAAAAACGCCGCGACCTATTTCGGGCCGCGGCGCGAGGGGGGATACTCACTACCACGCGAAGTGGGCGAAGGCCTTGTTCGCGTCGGCCATGCGGTGGACGTTTTCGCGGCGGCTCACGGCAGCGCCTTCGCGGTTGTAGGCGGCGACGAATTCGTCGGCCAGCTTCTGGGCCGTCGGGCGACCCTTCTTTTCGCGGATCGCCAGGAGCACCCAGCGAATCGCCAGCGACTGTTGCCGCGTGCGATTCACCTGCATCGGCACTTGGTAGGCGGCACCGCCGACGCGCTTGCTGCGGACTTCGATCGACGGCTTCACGTGCTCGATCGCCTGCGTGAAGACTTCGATCGGTTCCTTATCGGGAACGCGTTTCCGGACGATTTCGAGTGCGTCGTAGAACACGTTCTGCGCGACGCTCTTCTTGCCATCGTGCATGAGCGTGTTGATGAACTTCGTGGCCAGAAGCGATCCGAACTTCGGATCGGGCTTAAGTTGCTTGCGAGAGGCGGTGATTCTTCCCATTGGGGGGCTTTCGGCTATCGGCTGTCAGCTTTCGGCAAAACAGCCTTTCGGAATTTTGATTTGTATATGAACTTTGATTTGCTCTGGCGTCTCATGTGCGGGTTCGGCCGACAGCCGATAGCTGAAAGCCGACAGCCGGCTTTAGCTTTTCTTAGCGCCGTAGCGGCTACGCGATTGCTTGCGGCCTTGAACGCCCAGGGTGTCGCGGGCGCCGCGGACGACCTGGTACCGCACGCCGGGGAGGTCGCGGATACGGCCGCCGCGCACCAGCACGATGCTGTGTTCCTGCAGCGAGTGGCCTTCGCCCGGGATGTAAACCGTCACTTCCTTGCCGTTGGAGAGCCGCACGCGGGTGATTTTCCGCAGGGCGGAGTTGGGCTTCTTGGGCGTCATGGTGCGGACCAAGAGGCACACGCCACGCTTTTGCGGGCATTTATCGAGCACGGGCGACTTGGAGAACTTCCGTTTCGGCCGGCGACGGCTGCGGACCAACTGGTTTACGGTGGGCATGAAAACGCCTTCTCGCTAACAAAATCTGGCAAATTGCGTAGAAACCAATAAGTTTACGCCTTTCAGGTCGGGCGTCAAGGGCGGGAAATCAGGGCTGTTTGCGTAGTCATTGGATTAATTGTGTGTCAGACGGGCTAGTATCCCCAGCGACACGGCAATGAGGGTCAAGGTAATGAAAAGTGTGCGGAGCCGAAAACGGAGACGGAACCAAGGCAGAACTGCGACGGCGAAGGTCGCCGGAACAAGAAACCAGCATGGAATGGCGAACGCGAACGGATTCCAGTAATTGACCTGTTCAAAACCAAGCACACCCACCCGCTTTGGCATTGGCGACCGTTCGAGCGACGCTGCCATTTCTTCCGCCGGCGCCGTGTTCGCTCCCCAGCGTGAAAAATCCGCTGGCGATCTCCGATGTTCGCGAAACAAACTAATCCTAAGTTTTCCGTTTAAGCTGGCAACATAGGTGGACCCGATATCGGGGTTGCGAGCGTGCAACATATCTCTCCGCCAATAACTACGCACCCATAACACGCACAGCAGTACTGCCACCACGCACCAAGCGGCCGACCACGCGATTCGCAGTTTGCGGAACCTCATTGGCGACTTGGTTTGCATGCCATCAAAGGTACCGCGCGGTTGGGGCGGGAGCCAAATGTAGCAGGCACGGCGAATACCCTTTGGGTGGTACGGCAACGGGAGCGGCGCTCGGCTTGGGAACTCAACAAAATTGGCGACGTCGTTCGCCACTTCAGCGACGGCACGCGGAGCGTGCCTGCTACATTCGGTCAGATGCCGGCTTTGTCGCAAAGTCGATCGCAGCGAGAACCGCTTCCTTGCCAAGGCGTGGGTGCGACTCGAGTATTTGCTCGATGGACTCCCCGCTGGCCAGCTTTTCGAGAATCAGTTCGACCGTGATGCGAGTGCCGGCAATCACAGGTTTACCCATCATCACCTGCGGATTCGAACTGACGCGTGCGTCCGTCATCTGAGCACATCACTTCTGCTGCCGCGACGCCATCCATTTTTGAAACGAAGCGTCGCTTTCTCCGCTGCGGCGTCCCGCAAGTAGTCCCTCCACGCCGATATGCTCGTCTAAGTCGGGCCATTCGATGGCGTACCCGTCCCCTAAGAGTTGCCAGTTTTGTCGCTCAGCCTCCGTGCCATGTGCGAGCCGCGGGTACCACTCCAGAGGAATCAGCAGACAACGGCCATCGGCCAATTCGACACTTAATCGCTTGGCGTCGAGCGTGACCTTCACCGCGACTGGATCTTGTTCAAGTACCAAAGTAGTCATGCCAAGCCTCAATTAGCTGCTGTTGATATTGTATCACGCGCCGCTCAATCTGGCTGAGTTCGTGATCGCGAAAACCGCAGTTCTTGGCGAGCGAAATTGGCTCCAGCCAGAACTTGACGATGTCGCGATCTCTTTTCACATGAATATGCGGCGGCTCACCTCGATCGGAGCTGAAAAACACGAACGAATACGGCCCATCTCGTAGAACGGTTGGCATAAGTATCGACGAAACGTGCAGGCAATCTGGACGTCGACCCGAGACGGGTGGACTATCTACGGCGTTATCGCGTTCTTCGCTTCCCGCGACAATTCTCTAGTAGCATCCACAAACACATCCACCTGCTGCCCCACAAAGAGCGGCTTGTCGCTGCCTTCGACGGCGTAGATCACTTGCAGCACGCGGGTGTCGACGCGTTCGGTGTTGTCGCCGGTGAGAGATTTTTTGGGGATGACGTACGGCTCGATGCGGACGAATCGTAGCGGGAAGAATTCCTTGCCTTGGCCTTTAAGCGTGGCGCGGGCCGGGGCTGCGGGGATAAAGCGGGGGATGTCGTACTCGTCGATGTCGACGCGCACGTGGAGTTGCTTCGTGCTGCCGAGCATGATGAGAGCTTGGCCTGGGGGCGCGCCGACGAACTCGCCCGGGCGCACGTTCACTTGCAGCACTTCGCCGTCGACGAGGGCCCGCACGGTGAGCCGGTCGACTTCGGTTTGCGCCTGATCGACTTGGGCCTGTGCCCGGTCGACGGCCGACTTGGCGACGCGCTTGTCATAATCCCATGAGCCGGCCTTCAGCAGGTTGTAGTCGGCCACGGCTTTGTTGTACCGCTCGCGGGCGGCGATTGCGGTTTGCTTGCGTTCGAGAAATTCTTCTTCCGTCATGGTGCGATCCTTGGCGAGCTTTTCGCCGCGGGCCCATTGCTGTTCCCAATTTTCCCAGTCGGCTTTGGTTTCGCGCACGCGGGCTTCGGCGGCGGGAATTTCCTCGGGCCGCGGCATGGCCTCGAGGCGGGCGAGCGAGGCCTGGGCGTCGGCGAGCATGGTTTGGCGAACGGCTAGTTCGGCTTTGCGGTCGCGGTCATCGATGCGAAAGAGCGGATCGCCGGCCTTTACTCGCTGGCCGACCTTTGCGGTGACTTCGGTGACGATGCCTGGCAGCGGTGTGCCGATCGAGATGTTCTCGGTTTCAGGCTCGACCATGCCGGCGCCGGCGACCGAGTTCGGAAAGGGATTCGCGGCCGGCTGCACGGGCGGCGGCAATGCGGGCACATGCTGCTTGGCTTCCGCAATGTAGCGGATGGCAAACACAATGAGCCCAACCGCGATGAGCGGCAGGCCGAACTTGGTGAGAAGATTGAGGAGTTTGGTGATCATGGTAGTAGCAGGAATTATGCGCTCAGCGCTTCGCGGGTGACTTCGCGTTCGAGCGACACGATGCGGCCGTCATCCATGCGGGCGAGCGTATCGGCGAATTCGAAAATGCGGCTGTCGTGGGTGACGATAATCACGGCGCGGTCGCCTTCGATCGCGATCGTGCGCAACAGCTCGAGGATTGTGTGGCCGGTTTTGTGGTCGAGGGCGGAAGTCGGTTCATCGCACACGAGCAGCTTCGGGTGATGGACGAGCGCGCGGGCGATAGCGACGCGTTGTTGCTGGCCGCCGGAGAGTTGGCCGGGCAAATTGTTTGCGCGATCGGCCATGCCCATTTTGCGGAGTAGCTCTTTCGCTTCGTTCAGCGCGGCACGCTTTGAGTAGCCTTGGATCACGAGCGGCACTGCCGCGTTTTCGCCGGCGGTGAGCGCGGGGAGCAGATTGAATTGCTGGAAGACGAAGCCGACATTGCTGCGGCGGAAGGCGGTGCGTCGCCAGGTGTTGAGCCGCGTGAGTTCGGTGCCGAGCGCGTCGACGCTGCCCGAGGTGGGCCGCAGGATACCGGCGACGATCGACAAGAGCGTCGTCTTGCCACAACCGCTGGGGCCGACGAGCATGGTGATCTCGCCAGGATAAACGTCGAGATTCACGCCGCGCAAGGCGTGCACTTCGGCATTGCCGCTGCCGTAGGTTTTTACGACATCGCGGCAGGTGATCAGAGGTTGGGGTGCACTTGGTGACTCAATCCTATTTGGCCCCGCAGGTGTCAGGTGTCGGGTGTCGGGTGTCGGAGAAGAGAAATGTGGAGCATTCATATCTGACACCTGAAACCTGACACCCGACACCTTCTTCTTATCCTTGGAACACGACTGCGGGTTCGACCACCATCACGCGTTGCATGCTAAGAAGACTCGATAGGACACTGATTGCGCCGACGGCGAGGCCGGTGCCGATGAATACTTCCGCGGGCATGTAAAACGCCAGCTTCGAACCGGCGGCGTTGGAGTACATACCGAAACAGGTGGCGCCGCCGATGCCGAGGCTGAAGCCGATGAAGCTCACGAGCAGCGCCTGCAGGAGGATCATTGCCATGAGCGTCCAATTGCCGGCGCCCATCGCTTTGAGTGCGCCGTATTGTTTGATGTTTTCGATCGTGAACAGGTAGAACGTTTGGGCGGCAATCGCGGTGCCGACGATGAAGCCGAGGGCCACGGTGATGCCGAAGTTGAATGGAATGCCGGTCTTTCGCATGAAGTAGCTCATCGTGATCCATTCAAATTGTTTGCCGGTCGCGGCGCGGAGGCCGGTTTGCTCCTGAATGCGGCGGATGACTTCGTCGAGTGATAAGCTCGGGTCGCCTTGGGCCAGAATGAACGACAGCACCTTGCGCTCCGGCGGCACGTATTCGAGCGCTTGCGTGTACCGAGTGTAGACCACGGGAAAGGTTTGGAACGTGCGACTCGCTTTGCAGATGCCCACGATTTCCGCCACGTGGTCATTCATTTCGAAGCGTTTGCCGATGCGCGGCTCTTCGTGCGGCCATAGCAACTTGTAACCTTCGAGATCCATGATCACAGCGTCGGGCTTTCGCAAATCGAATACATTGCCCATAAGCATTTGTGGCGGCGCGCCAACGAGCGTGGCGTCGTCGAGGCCGAGCAAAATGGTTTGCTGGAAGTTGCCGTCTTCGAGCCGCGAGCGGGTGAGGCCTTTGAACAGCCGCACTGCCCAGGAAACACCGTTCACGCCACGAACGCGGTAGAGGTCGTTCTCCGATAGAGGCTTGATGTCATCAATGAATTGAACGTTTTGATCCATCACCCAGATGTCGGCGCCTTGGATGTCGCGAATCTGGCCGCTCGTTTGCAGCATCAGGCCGCAGAAGATCGACGCTTGCTGCGCAATCAGCAGCGACGCGAACGCAATGCCCAGGATTATGCCCAGATATTTGCCGCGGTTGCCGGTGAGCATTTTGAGCGCGATCCAACTCATGGACTGACTCCACTCTGCAACGGATGCTCGGCAGCCGACGGTTGCGCGCGCAGGGCAGCAAGCGAGAACTGCGTAATTTGGCGTGTAAGGCGTTCGATCGTGAGCGCTTCGTATTCCTCGGCCGTGATCAGATTGCGCGTGACCGGGTCGGCAAAGTGATAGAACAAACACTGACCAACCACGCTGAACGCGGTAAGTCGCAAATCTTCAAGGCCCGTCTCCGGCGGCACGAGTTCGCGCAAGATTTCGAGCAGCACTTCGAACTGGGGCCGGATGGAAGACTGCACGAGCTCGGCGCACGCAGCGGTTGGGTGGGCCATTTCCCGCATCATGAGCTTCGAGTGCCAGGTGCTGCCCGGACCACTGCGGACGCGGCGCATGAACGTATTGATGAAATCCTCGAACTTCCGTTCGGCAGACGTATCCTCCGGCCAGGCCGGGAGCGGAAATTGTTCCATCCGCCAGCGATGCGCTTGCACCACCGCTTCGACATAGAGCCGCTGCTTGTCACCAAAGTAGTAATTGACGGCGGCGATGTTCGCACCGGCCTGATGGCAAATATCGCGAACTGTTGTGCCGTCGTACCCACGCTCGGCGAAGATTTCGCCGGCAGCGTTCACGATTCGTTCGCGAGTTGTGTCAGCTTCGGTAGCGGCCATGGACGAGAACATCTGTTTGAAACAGTTGTTTTAATTAGTTGTATACGGCGTGGATCGCCACGTCAAGTTACACCGCGGGCACCGACAGTACCGTGCGACTGCGGCACATTGGCCCCCAAAGGTCCGAGCGCTTGAGCCAGTGACGATTCGCACCAATGTGGGCCTGGTAACGAGCCTCACATTCGCTCTAAGGCGAGTGGCTCGTTACGGGCAACGACAGCGGGAGGGATCCAGGTGGGGAACCTGCGGCTGGATGAGCTCGTGCGCGTGGCGAAGGCAAAGATTTTGCGATAAAGGAGCGATTCGACCGAAGGAAAGAATGACCACGCGCACAGCAACATGACGCGGCCCTTTCCCCGCAGGGAGAGGGCGCGTGGAATCATGCGACGGTAGTGGCAGATTAATCGAGTGACGACAGGTCGCCGCCGCTACTGGCGTCGTTCGTTTCATCGTCATCGCCGCCAGCACCGCCCAGCAGAGCATCGAGGCTGCTCGGTACGGCCGGCATCCGCGGCGCACTCGCGCCGTCGCCGTTGCCGGCGCGATCCGGTGCAGCTTCGCCAGCCGTTTGCAGGAGCGGAAAGGCGCGTTCGAGCACGCGGCCTTTTTCGGCGGCGAGCGCTTCAAGCGCTTCGGGCCGAATGCGAACTTCCGCTTCGTGAATGTTGCGGAAGCCGGTGCCGGCCGGAATGAGGTGCCCCAGGATCACGTTTTCCTTGAGGCCCACGAGGTGGTCGGTGCGACCGGCGAGGGCCGCTTCGGTGAGCACCTTTGTGGTTTCCTGGAAGCTCGCGGCCGAGATAAAGCTGGAACTTTGCACGGCTGCCTTGGTGATGCCGAGGAGCTGCGTGGCCGCGGTCGCCCGTTTGGGCTTGGTGCCCTTGGCCATTTCGCCGCCGAGCGCTTCGATTTGGGCGTTGGCCTGATCGAGCACGTCCTTCGGCACGATCGAGCCGATGGCGAACTCGCTGTCGCCCTTCTCGGTGATCTTGAGGCACTGCATGATCTGCTCGTTGGCCTGACGGAAGTCGAACTTGTCCATCACGCTGCCGGGCAGCAGGTTCGTGTCGCCGGGGTGCTCGATGCGGACCTTCCGCAACATGCGTGCGACGATGATCTCGATGTGCTTGTCGTTGATTTCGACGCGCTGGCTGCGATAGACGTTCTGAATTTCGCGGGTCAGGTACTGCTGCACCGCTTCTTCACCAGAAATTCGCAGAATGTCGTGCGGCACGAGCGGACCATCGACGAGGGCATCGCCGGCACGCACGATGTCGCCCGTATGCACGCGCAAGTGCTTGTTGTGCGTGATGAGGTGCTCGCGTTCGATGCCGCTTTCGCTGCGGACGATGATCGACCGCTTGCCGCGCTTCTTTTCGCTCAGCAGCTCGACGGTGCCGTCGATTTCGGCGATGACGGCGGGGTCCTTCGGCTTGCGGGCTTCGAAAATTTCCGTCACGCGGGGCAGACCACCGGTGATGTCTTGTGTACCGGCGGCTTCGCGCGGAGTCTTCGCGACGAGCGTGCCGGGCGAGATCATTTGGCCTTCTTCGACTTCCAAGTGGGCCCGTTCAGGCATGTAGTAGAAGTCGAGAATCTTGCCATCGGCCGGGTCTTCAACGACGACCTGCGGATGCAAGTCGCCCTTGTGTTCCATGATGACGAAGCGGATGTGACCGCTGGGGTCTTTTTCCGCCCGCATCGTTTGATTTTCGATGAGGTCTTCGAACCGCACCTTGCCGCCGGTTTCGGCAAGAATCGGAATGCTGTGCGGGTCCCATTCGCACAGCACCGAGCCGGCAGCGACATGGGCGTTCTCATCGACCTTGAGGATAGCGCCGGCGGGCACTTCGTACTTTTCGACTTCGCGGCCCTTCTCGTCGACCAAAGACACTTCGCCGTTGCGGGCGAGGACGATCTTCTGGCCTTCGTCGTTGGTGACGACCTTGAGCCGCGTATACTTCACGATACCGCCGCGCTTAGCTTTGATGTCGCTCTCTTCGACGTCGTGCTGACCGACGCCGCCGATGTGGAACGTACGCATGGTGAGCTGCGTGCCGGGCTCACCGATCGACTGGGCGGCGATGATGCCGACGGCCATGCCTTCTTCCACCAGCGAACCGGTGGAGAGGTCCATGCCGTAGCAGCGGCGACAGATGCCGAGCGGCGCGTCGCAGGTCATGCCGCTGCGAACTTGGATCTTCTCCAAGCCGAGCTGCTCGATCTTGCGGGCGATTTCGGCGGTGATCAGTTCGTTTTCGCTGACGATCACTTCATCGGTGATCGGGTTCACGATATTGGCCCGGCTCACGCGACCGCGGATCGAGTCGGCCAGGCCCACTTCCACTTTTTCGCCGCGGTAGATGATGCCCTTCGTAATGCCCTGCGTCGTGCCGCAGTCTTCCATCGTGATGACCACGTTCTGGGCGACGTCGGCGAGCTTACGGGTGAGGTAACCGGAGTCGGCCGTCTTGAGGGCCGTATCGGCCAGACCCTTGCGAGCACCGTGCGTGGAGCTGAAGTACTCGAGCACGGTCAGGCCTTCGCGGAAGTTCGCCTTGATCGGGGTTTCGATGATCTTGCCGCTGGGCTTCGCCATCAAGCCGCGCATACCGCCGAGCTGGCGCATCTGTTCGACACCACCGCGGGCGCCGGAGTTGGCCATCAGGAAGATCGGGTTCACGTAACCGCCGGCGCGGAAGTCGGCTTCCAACGCGTTCATCATTTCCGCCGTGATTTGTTCACGAGCGTGCGTCCATTGGTCGAGCACCTGGTTGTAGCGCTCGCCCTCGGTGATGATGCCGCGTTGATAGAGCTTGTTGATTTTGAGAACTTGCTTCTCGGCCTCGCCGATGATGCGCGACTTTGCTTGCGGCGTGATGAGGTCGTCGGTCGCGAACGAGAGACCGCTGCGGGTCGCCAAGCGGAAACCGAGTTGGTTCATGTCGTCGAGCAGGCCGATCGTTTTGTTTCGGCCGAGCATTTGGTAGCAGTCGCTGATCACGCGGGCGAGCTGCGACGACTTGAGCGCGATGTTGTAAAACGGCATGCCCTTGGGCAGGACCATGTTGAAGATCACGCGGCCGACGGTGGTATCGACCACTTTGCCGAAACCGGTCTTGGCGTCGTAATCTTCGCGCATGTTGCGGTCTTTGGGCAGACGCACCTTGATCTTGGCGTGGGTGTGCACCTTGCGCGCGGCATAGGCCATTTCGACTTCTTCGAGCGACGAGAAGACCATGTCGTCGCCGGGGGCTTCAGGCACGCTCATCGTGAGGTAGTAGCAACCCATGACCACGTCTTGCGACGGGCTGATGATCGGCGCGCCGTTGGCCGGGCTGAAGATGTTGTGCGTGCTCATCATGAGCGTGTGCGCTTCGACTTGCGCCTCGATCGAGAGCGGCAAGTGGACGGCCATCTGGTCGCCGTCGAAGTCGGCGTTGAAGCCCTTGCACACCAGCGGATGGAGCTGGATGGCGTTGCCTTCCACCAGCACCGGCTCGAATGCCTGGATACCCATACGATGGAGCGTGGGGGCACGATTGAGCAGCACCGGATGATTGCGGATCACCTCTTCCAGGATATCCCACACTTCATCGTCCTTGCGCTCGAGCATTTTCTTCGCGCTCTTGATCGTATCGGCGTGGCCGAGCTCTTTCAGACGGCGAATGATGAACGGCTGATAGAGTTCGAGCGCGATCTTCTTCGGCAGACCGCATTGGTGCAGCCGCAGGCTCGGGCCGACGACGATCACGCTGCGGGCCGAGTAGTCGACACGCTTGCCGAGCAGGTTCTCGCGGAACCGGCCCTGCTTGCCTTTGATCATGTCGGTGAGCGATTTAAGTGGGCGGTTCGACGAACCGAGCACCGGGCGCTTGCAACGGTTATTGTCGAACAGGGCGTCGACCGATTGCTGCAACATGCGCTTTTCGTTGCGGATGATGACTTCTGGCGCGTTGAGGTCGACCAGCTTCTTGAGCCGGTTGTTGCGGTTGATGATGCGGCGATAGAGATCGTTCAAGTCGCTCGTCGCGAAGTTGCCGCTATCGAGCAGTACCAGCGGGCGCAGATCGGGCGGGATCACCGGGATGACATCGAGGACCATCCACTCGGGCTTGTTATCCGAATCGCGGATGGCCTCTACGGTCTTCAGACGATTAATGAGGTCCTTCGCCTTCTGCTTGGAGCCGGTTTCCTTGAGCTCTTCGCGCAGCTCGACCGAGAGCTTCACCAGGTCGAGACTTTGCAGCAGCTTGCGAATGGCTTCGGCGCCCATTGAGGCTTCGAACGCGGTTTCGCCGTATTGATCGCGGGCCTGACGATACTCTTCTTCGGTGAGGAGCTGTTGCGGCTTGAGCGCGGTTTCGCCCGGGTTGATGACCACGTAGTCCTGGAAGTAGATGACCTTTTCGAGGCTCGTGGTCTTCATGGCCAAGAGGCTGCCCAAGCGGCTCGGCATGGCCTTGAAGAACCAGATGTGCACCACCGGCGCGGCGAGTTCGATGTGGCCCATGCGCTTGCGGCGGACGCGGCTGTGCGTAACCTTTACGCCGCAACGATCGCAGATCATGCCTTTGTACTTCATGCCGCGGTACTTGCCGCAGGCGCATTCCCAGTCCTTTTCGGGTCCGAAGATGCGCTCGCAAAACAGGCCGTCTTTTTCCGGCCGGTACGTGCGGTAATTGATCGTTTCGGGCTTCTTCACTTCGCCGAACGACCAGCTGCGGATGTCGTGCGGGCGCGCCAGGCTGATCTTCACCGACGCGTAGTCGTTAATGCGATCGTAACTGGCGGTGTCTAGGATACTGCTCATGGTTAACTCACTTCTCTTTCAGAAATTGCAAAATGCAAATTGAAAAATGCAAATTGCAAATTAGGAGTCACTCTGTTCCAAGCTGGTGTTGTTTCTTCGCGGTCCTTCGTACGGTGGCAATCGACTGTCCGACGATTCGTGCGAGTTGATCTGCTTCATCGATCAAATCTGTCAGCCGAGTGGCCGGAACCAAGTCTCTTCGACCTGCAAGCCGTAACCAAGCGCGTGATTCTCGCACTTCTTTCAGGCATATTCCGAGTTTGTGGGCGAAGTCGCCTTTGCTTTCCGCCGCACAAGCCTCTTCGTAGTTTCCCAGTGGTGAAGTACCGCTTCGCAGCAGTTGGTCGGCAATTCGACGGCCGATGCGGGTATCCGGCAGCGCCTCGACAACGCTGCAGACTCGATCGGCAAAATCCAAGAAGCGTTCGCAAAGATCATCCGGCCTTAATCGAGCGTCGCCGTTCGACTTTGGGCTCGGAGATTCTGCAATTTGCAATTTGCATTTTTCAATTTGCATTTTGCAATCTCCGCCTCAAATTCTTCGCTTCTCGAGCTGCATATTCAAACCGAGCCCGCGGATTTCGTTCGTGAGCACGTCGAAGCTGGCTGGCGTGCCGGCTTCGAGCGTGTTCTCGCCTTTGACCATCGACTCGTAGATTTTCGTGCGGCCTTCAACATCGTCGCTCTTTACGGTGAGCAGTTCCTGAAGGATGTACGCGGCGCCGTAGGCTTCGAGCGCCCACACTTCCATCTCCCCGAACCGCTGGCCACCGAACCGCGCCTTGCCGCCCAGCGGTTGCTGGGTGATTAGCGAGTACGGGCCCGTGCTGCGGGCATGCACCTTGTCGTCGACCAGGTGGTGGAGCTTGAGCATGTAGATGTAGCCGACAGTGGTTTCCTGTTCGAACGCTTCGCCGGTGCGGCCGTCGAAGAGCCGTGTCTTGCCGTGCTTTGGCAGCTTGGCCTCGTCGAGTGCGGCGTTGATGTCGTTCTCAGCGGCTCCATCGAACACCGGCGTCACGGCGCGGAAGCCGAGCTTCGCGCCGGCCCAGCCGAGGTGGGTTTCCAAGATCTGACCTACGTTCATGCGGCTGGGAACGCCCAGCGGATTGAGCAAGATCTGCACCGGAGTGCCGTCTTCGAGGAACGGCATGTCTTCCATTGGCAAGATTTTCGAGATGACACCCTTGTTCCCGTGGCGGCCGGCCATCTTATCGCCGACCGAGATCACCCGCTTCGTGGCGATGTAGACCTTCACCATTTGCAGCACGCCGCTGCGGAGCTCGTCGCCGCGCTTCATGCTGTTGAGCTTGCGATCGCGGGCATCGATGGCTTCCTCGACGTTCGGCCACAGCTGCTTATAGGTCTTCTCCGCCGTCTTCTTGCGGTCGGGACTGCGAATATCGAGCGCCTCGATTTTGAAGTTAGCGGCCCGTTCCGCGACGTAGGCCGGGTCCTGATCTTGGACCAGCGGGTTGCCGTCGTCGTCGGTCACTTTCTTGCCGATGATCTTCTCGATCTCGACGATGAGCTCGCCGAACACGGCGGCGATCCGTTCGTTGCCTTCCTTCTCGGCGGCCTTGAGCGAGCGCTCGAATTCTTTGCGCTGCTCTTCGGTGAGGCTCATGCGGCGGGAGAACCGCTGGGTGTCGATGACGATGCCTTCGACGCCCGAGGGCACTTCGAGCGAATCGTTCTTCACGTCTTCGCCGGCCCGGCCGAAAATGGCGTGCAGGAGCTTTTCTTCCGGCGTGAGTTCGGTCTTACTCTTCGGAGAAACTTTGCCGACGAGGATGTCGCCCGGCTCGACGTACGTGCCGATTTGCACGATGCCGTTTTCATCGAGGTTGCGCAGCATCTTCTCGCTGACGTTCGGAATATCGCGCGTGAACTCCTCGCGGCCGAGCTTCGTTTCGCGAATTTCGACATCGAACTCTTCGATGTGCAGCGACGTGTAGGTGTCGTTCTTCACCAGCTCTTCGCTGATGATGATCGCGTCTTCAAAGTTGAAGCCTTCCCACGACATGAACGCCACCAGCACGTTGCGGCCCAGAGCGAGCTCGCCCTTGAACGTGGCCGCGCCGTCGGCAATGACCTGGCCTTTTTCAACTTTGTCGCCAACCTGGACGATCGGCTTCTGGTTCTGGCAGGTGCGCTCATTGAGGCCGACGAACTTGCGGAGCCGATGGACTTCGGGGCCGATTTCGATGCGGTCGGCATCGACATACGTGACCGTGCCCTTGTGGCCGGCGCGAATGATCATGCCCGAGTGGAGCGCGACATCGACTTCCAGGCCGGTGCCGACGATCGGCGGCTCGGTCACGAGAAGCGGCACCGCTTGCCGCTGCATGTTGGAGCCCATGAGAGCGCGGTTCGCGTCGTCGTGTTCGAGGAACGGAATCAAACCGGCCGAGACGCCGATCATTTGGCTCGGCGTCACGTCAATATATTGAATCGTGTCGACCGGGATCAATTCGAAGTCGGCGCGATGCCGGGCGACGATCGTATCGCCCTGAATCTTGTTGTCGACGATCGGCGAATCGGCCGACGCGACGTACGCTTCCGATTCTTCATCGGCCCGCAGCCACACGACCTCTTCCTGCAGTTTGCCCTTGGTGACCTTGCGGTACGGGGTGATGAGGAAGCCGTATTCGTCGACCGCCGCATACATCGCGAGGCTCGAGATGAGGCCGATGTTGGTGCCTTCAGGCGTTTCGATCGGGCAGATGCGGCCGTAGTGCGAAATGTGCACGTCGCGCACTTCGAAGCCGGCCCGCTTGCGGTTCAAGCCGCCCGGGCCCAAGGCCGAGAGCCGCCGCTCGTGCGTGAGCATCGACAGCGGGTTCGTTTGGTCGACGACCTGCGACAGCTCACCGCGGCCGAAAAAATACTCGATTGCGGCCGAAATGCTCTTCGGGTTGATGAGGCTGCGGGGCGTCATGTCCTCGATGTCTTTGAGGCTCATGCGTTCCTGCACCGTGCGACGGAGCTTGAGAAAGCCCTTCCGCATTTCGTCGGCAGCGAGCTCGTCGATCGTCCGCAGGCGGCGGTTGCCCAAGTGATCGATGTCGTCGATATGGGCTGACGAATCGCCCGTCACGAGGTGCATGAGGTACTTCACCGCGTTGATGAGGTCCTCGGGCCGGAGGACCATTTCATCTTCCGGCACCGTCAGGTTCAACTTGCGGTTCATGCGGAACCGGCCGACGCGCCCGAGGCGGTAGCGGTTCGTGTCGTAGAACTTTTCGTGGAACAGGGCCTTGGCCTTTTCGAGCTGCGGCGGGTTGCCCGGACGCAGCCGCTGGTAGATGCGCAGCAGCGCTTCTTCGTGGCTGGAAGTGCCGTCGTCGGTGAGCGCGTTAAGCAGCATCGGCGTCGGCGGCGGATCCATGATTTCGACCATTTTGAGGCCGGAATCCTTGATCGTTTCCGCGGCGGTCTTTGTGATCCGCTGGCCGTTCTCAATGATGATCTCGCCGGCCCGATCGCTGCCGACGGGGTAGACGACGTCGCCGACCGCGACTTTGCCCTCGAGCTTCGCGGCGCTGCGCGAGTCGGTGATCTTCTGCTTGGTCGTTTCGTAGAACGTGCGCAGAATGTCGGCATCGAGGCCGTATTGCGGGTCCATCGCCCGCAGCAGCGTCATGACTGAGAACTTGCCGCTCTGGTCGATGCGGACCGTGATGCTGTCCTTCTTCGTGGTGTTGATTTCGATCCAGCTGCCGCGCTCGGGAATCACGCGGCAGCTAAAGAGCCGGCGCTCGCCGGCTTCGACTTCCGAAACGAAGTCGATGCCGGGGCTGCGATGGAGCTGGCTCACCACGACGCGTTCGGCGCCGTTGATGATGAACTCGCCGCCGCCGAGCATGATCGGCAAGTCGCCGAGGTAGACCTCTTCCTCGATCGGTTGTTCTTTGTTGAGGCGCAGCCAAATGCGGAACGGCCGGCCGTAGGTGAGGCGCAGCTGCCGGCATTCGTCGGGCTCATAGCGCGGCTTGCCCAATTCGTACCGCAGGTACGACAGGGTGAGTTTCTTGTCGTAGCTTTCGATCGGGAAGATTTCTCGCAGCACGCTTTCGAGACCTTCGTCTTTCCGCTTGTCGTGCGGGGTTTCGTACTGAAGGAATCGCGCGTAGCTTCGGGTTTGGATCTCGGTGAGATCCGGAATGGCGTAAGGCGTGCGCCCGCTGCCGAAGCGCCGGGTCGTGTTGGTTTCTAAACGACGTCGCGCAGTGACTGCCATGGAAACGTTACCTCATCTCAGAATGCAATGCGAACGAACCGCCAGCCGGGCTTAGCTGCGCGGGTAAAGTAGCGCGCAGCCGCGAGCAGCAGCTTCGACCGACATGCAGAAATAAGAACAATCGATCGGGGAGGCTCATGCAAATTGGGCCGAAATTGGCCGGCCACGAGTGGCCGAGCCAGGGGAAGGACCGAACTAACCGTGGGCCGCACGATGGAAGTATATGACTTCCGGTCAAGCATGCCGGGGACTCACAGGCGTGCGCCCCCGGCCACCCACATAGCCTCGAATTACTTGATCGAGACGGTAGCGCCGGCTGCTTCCAATTCGGCCTTGAGCTTGTCGGCATCGGCCTTCGAGATGCCTTCTTTGACCTTGCCCGGCACGCCTTCGACCAGGTCCTTGGCCTCTTTCAGGCCGAGACCCGTCGCCTGGCGGACAACCTTGATCACGCTGATCTTGTTGTCACCGAAGCCTTCCAAGACGACATCGAATTCGGTCTTTTCGGCAGCCGCAGCGGCACCGCCGCCATCGCCGCCGCCAGGGGCGGCCATCATCACGGCGCCGCCGGCGGCCGGCTCAATGCCGTGGACGTCCTTCAAATAATCGCTCAATTCCTTGGCCTCTTTCAGCGTGAGGCCCATGATTTGATCGCCCAACTTCTTGGTTGTATCCGTAAATTCCATCGTCGCGCTCGCCATGGCTCGTGCTCACCTTTCTCGTACTGGGTCTATGAATGATTTGGTTGCGGATTTCAGATTGTGATTGGATTGAGCGGGCGTCCGCACATCCAAGTTGATTTGTCGATGGCTCGTTAGGCGGAAGCTGCGGCATCTTCTTCGCCTTCGCCCTTTTGCTTGATTTGGCTCGCGAGTTTGCTGCCGGCGCTGAGCAACTGGCTCGAGAGCTTCGAACCAACGCTGAGGATCTGCCCGCTGAGGATGCTCAATTGCTCGGTGCGATTGGGCCACTTGCTGACGGCCTTGATCTGGTCGCCGGCTAGCGGCTGGCCGTCCATTACGCCGCCCTTTGGCGTGAACGGCTCGAAGTTCTTGTCTTCGGCAATGCTGATGACTTCTTTGGCCAGCGAGATGAGGTCCTCGCCGCCCCAGAGCAGCGCCATCGTGCCGCCGGCGGTTTCGAACGCTCGTTCGAGCCGCGTGCCTTCGGTGGCCCGCCGCGCGAGGCTGTTCTTGACCACGAGCAGGTTGATGTTCTTCTTGCGCAGCCGCTGCCGCAGCGCGACGTTCTTGTCGTTCTTCAGGCCGATCACATCGACCAGGAGCGCGTCTTCCACGCCCTCAAGCCGACTGCGAAGGTCTTTCGTGATTAAGTCTTTAACGTATTTGCTCATTGATATTGGCTGTCAGCTGTCGGCTATCGGCTGTCAGCCAGAAGTAATCTTCTAGCCGATAGCTGACAGCCGATAGCCGATAGCTCCTCCTAAACTGCTAACCGCACGCTGGGGCTCATCGTGGCGCTAATGTGGGCGCCTTTGATGAACGTGCCCTTAACGGTGCCGGGCTTCAGGCTGGTGACTTTGTCTAAAAACGCTTGGATGTTTTCGGAAAGCTTCGCGGCGTCGAAGCTCATCTTGCCGACGACGGCTTGGACGATGCCCGCCTTATCGTTGCGGAACTCGACCTTGCCGGCCTTGTATTCGCTCACGGTCTTGGCGATTTCGGGCGTCACGGTGCCGGCACGCGGCGACGGCATGAGTCCGCGGGGGCCGAGCACTTTACCCAAGGGGCCCACGAGCTTCATCATGTCTGGGGCGGCGATGCAGACGTCGAAATCGGTCCAGCCCTCCTTTACCTTGTTCGCCAGCTCTTCTTCGCCCACGTACTCGGCGCCGGCGGCTTTGGCTTCTTCAGCCTTCGCGCCCTTGGCGAACACCAGCACGCGCTGCGACTTGCCGGTGCCGTGCGGCAACACGATCGAACCGCGCACGATTTGCTCGGCTTGGGTGTTGTCGATGCCCAGGCGAATGGCGATTTCGACCGATTGATCGAACTTCGTGCCTTCGTACGTTTTCAGCGTCTTCACTGCTTCCGCCACCGGAACCGCATCTTCTTTGCGCTTCGTGGCAAGTGCGCGATATCGTTTGGATTGCTTTGCCATGTTTTTGCTCTCGGCTCTCGGCTCTCGGCTGTCGGCTGTCGGCCAGAAACTTGTCTGGCTGATAGCCGACAGCCGATAGCTCACAGCCCCCTTCTAATTAACCCTTTACTTCCAACCCCATGCTCCGCGCCGTGCCGGCCACCATGTTCACGGCCATGTCGACGTCTGTCGCGTTGAGGTCGTTCATTTTGATTTTGGCGATTTCTTCCATTTGAGCCCGGGTGACCGAGCCCACTTTTTCCTTGTGCGGCACCGGCGAGCCCTTGGCGATGTTGGCCGCTTTCTTGAGCAGCACAGCCGCCGGCGGGCTCTTGGTGATGAACTCGAACGAGCGGTCGCTGTACACGGTGACGACGACCGGGATCATCATGCCGCCGGCCTCGCGCGTGCGCTCGTTGAACTGCTGCACGAACTGGCCGAGGTTGATGCCGTATTTGCCGAGCGACGTACCAACCGGCGGCGCCGGCGTGGCCTGCCCGCCAGGAATTTGAAACTTCGCGCTACCTACAAATTGCTTTGCCATATTTGCGGCTGTCGGCTGTCAGCTATCGGCTGTCGATCAGAAGAACTCCTTCTGGCCGATAGCTGACAGCCAATAGCCGATAGCCCCCTCCTAAACTGCTTCTATCTGCCAGTATTCCAATTCGACCTGCGTGCTGCGGCCGAAGATGTGAATCAACACGGTGACGCGGCCGCTGGCCTCGTCGATTTTCGCGACTTCACCTTCGAAGTTTTCGAAGTTGCCTTCCTTCACCTTGATCTTGTCGCCAACGGCGAACTTGATGTCGAGCTTCGGCGCATCGCTCGTTTCCTCTTCCTCGGTCTGCACGATCTTGGCAACTTCGGAGGCTAACATCGGCGTCGGCTTGCCGCCGGCGCCGGTGAAGTCGCCAACGCCCGAGGTTTCGCGAACCGCGAACCAGGTGTCATCGTTGATGTGCATGTGCACGACGATGTAACCCGGGTACAGCTTCCGCTCGACAACCTTCTTCTTGCCGCCCTTGAACTCGGTGACCTTTTCCGTCGGCACGATGACCTGATCGAAATACTTGTCGTAACCTTCGATCCGCATCTTCCGCTCGAGGGCCTCGGCAATCGTGCGTTCGCGATTGCTTTGCACCTTGAGGATGTACCAATCCATCTTGATGTCTTCGGGCTCGTCGGAAGCCAGCTCCACCGGCTGGCGGCGGCGGATCGCAGCCGGCGAGTTGTCTTCGACATCGCTTTCCGGTTCGTCTTCGCTGTCGTCAGCTTGTTCCTCGGCGACCGCTTCCGCCGCTTCTTCGGCGGCTGCTTCTGCGGCGACTTCGGCTTCGTTATCCGTTGCACTCTGCTCTTCGGCGACAGGCGCACTGGCTGTCTGTTCTGGCGCAGGCGATTGGCCGTTGGCCCCGCCGCTGTCGCCTTCTTCGAGCGCGGTGTCATCGCTGCGGTTACTCACCGCATCATCCGCAACATGGGCTCGTTCGTCGTCAGTCATGTTGGTCGAGCGCTCGAAAGAAGTTTCAAGGACAGGAACGCGAAATCGTTGCTAATGCCAACTGTTCGCTCGGGCTAACCGAAGATCGAACTGATCAGCTTGTCGAGGAATCCGAGCACTTCCGTCAAAATAAAGTCGTACGCAAATAACAAAAACGCGAGGAAGAAGATCACGAGGATCACGACCAGCGACGCGCGGAACAATTCGCCGCGGGCCGGCCAGGAGACCTTATTCATCTCTCCTTCGACTGAAATCAAAAAGTCGGCAAATGTCGGCATTTGCACGATGCGGAAGCTGGCCCATAGACCAACCGCCAATAGCGCGACCGGCAACCCGAAATGCACCAGGTTTTGTTTCCAGATGGGCCAATCGGGATTATTCACTCCGACATCGCTAATGTAACCACCCAAAAACCGGCTGAGCGTCCAAGCCCCCAAGGCCACGATCAATGCCAGGGCGCCGAACGTTGCCTGCCGGGCAATCCGGCCTTGGTTCCGTTTGTAGAACCCAAACCGAAACAACTCTTGTACGATTGCCGCCACGATTCTTCCTTTATTCCATTAATAGTTTGATTCGCAGCAAACCTGATCGAAAAACGCCTCAAACACTCCACCGAAACGATCAATAGCAGGGGCGGAGGGGCTCGAACTCTCAACCCCCGGTTTTGGAGACCGGTGCTCTGCCAATTGAGCTACGCCCCTGTGGCAAGGTGGAAGGATGAAGGGGGAAGGATGAAGGAAACCCTTCCGCCTTCCGCCCTCCCCCTTCCGCCTTTGACTTTGCTTTACTCCGAGATTTTCGTCACCACGCCGGAGCCGACCGTCTTGCCGCCTTCGCGGATAGCGAAGCGGACGCCTTCATCCATGGCGATCGGCTTCGACAGCTCGACTTGCAACCGGGCATTGTCGCCAGGCATGCACATTTCCGCGCCGCCGAGCAGGTTTGCTGAGCCGGTGACGTCCGTCGTGCGGAAGTAGAACTGCGGGCGGTAGCCGCTGAAGAACGGCGTGTGCCGGCCACCTTCTTCCTTACTCAGCACGTACACTTCGGCTTCGAACTTGGTATGCGGCGTAATGGAGCCCGGCTTGGCGAGCACCTGGCCGCGTTGGATTTCTTCGCGCTTCACACCGCGGAGTAGGCAACCGACGTTGTCGCCGGCCTGACCTTGGTCGAGCGTCTTGTTGAACATTTCGACGCCCGTGCAGGTGGTGCTCTTGGGGGCGGCTTCGAGGCCGATGATATCGACCGTGTCGCCGACCTTCACGATGCCGCGCTCGATACGACCGGTGGCCACGGTACCGCGGCCTTCGATCGAGAATACGTCTTCGATGGCCATCAGGAACGGCTTGTCGACTTCGCGAACCGGTTCCGGAATGTAGGCGTCGATGGCGTCCATGAGTTCGCCGATGCACTTGTTGGCTTCGGGATCCTTCGGGTTGTCGTAGGCCGCCTTGGCCGCGCCGCGGATGACCGGGATTTCATCGCCGGGGAAGTCGTACTTCGTCAACAGCTCGCGAACTTCCAGCTCCACCAGGTCGAGCAACTCGGCATCGTCGACCAGGTCGCACTTGTTGAGGAACACCACGATCCGGGGCACACCAACTTGGCGGGCGAGCAGGATGTGTTCGCGGGTTTGCGGCATCGGGCCGTCGGCCGCCGATACGACCAGGATCGCGCCGTCCATCTGAGCGGCGCCGGTGATCATGTTCTTGATGAAGTCGGCGTGGCCCGGGCAGTCGATGTGGGCGTAGTGACGCTTGTCGGTCTCGTACTCGACGTGCGAGACGGCGATGGTGACGGTCTTGGTTTCGTCACGAACAGTACCGCCCTTGGCGATATCGGCATAGGACTTGAAGTTCGCCAAACCCTTGCCGGCCTGTACGGCGAGAATCGCGCCGGTTGTCGTGGTCTTGCCATGATCAATGTGACCGATGGTGCCAACGTTTACGTGAGGCTTCTTACGTTGAAATGTGTCCTTGGCCATTGTGGGTTCCTAACAAACTGCGAGAAATAGGGTTAATCGTTTGAATGGGGTGAGTCGCTCGGAAATGCTCCGGTCACTTACGTTGCCGGCTCGCCCTCTACTCGTTTCATTTACATTTCATTTTTACATCATGCAAAGCTGCTGATGAGACTTGAACTCATGACCTCGTCCTTACCAAGGACGCGCTCTACCGACTGAGCTACAGCAGCGAGTGGCGGCTGTCAGCTTTCGGCTGTCAGCTTTCGGCCGAAAATCTGTCTCCAACTTCCTTCTTAATCATCTGGCTGATAGCCGACAGCCGATAGCCATCAGCCAACTAAGCGGGTGAAGGGAATCGAACCCTCGTCATCAGCTTGGAAGGCTGTTGCTCTACCATTGAGCTACACCCGCTGAATGGCCGCGGGCTGAGGGTCGAGCGTCGAGGGCCAAACCGTTCTGGCACTCGACCCTCGACTCTCGACCCTCGACATTCTTCCATTGGGGAGTGCAGGATTCGAACCTGCGAAGGCAGAGCCATCAGATTTACAGTCTGACCCGTTTGACCGCTTCGGTAACTCCCCGCGTCACAAGCCAACTCGCCACCGAGCCGCAACGCTGAGCACCGACTTTCGCCCCAGCAGTTGCCGACGGCGACGGGGCCTCAGCACGCGCTGACTCACCGACCCTTTCTTCGAGCTTGCCCGGCCAACAGCCGACCATAAGACCCGAATTTCTCACCGGACACACGGGGCGACAGCGCCTGCCATTCGCCACGGCCACTCACCGTGGCGCGCTCCAAAACTCGATTCCAATACCCTCGCACCAATGCCCCAAACTTCACGTCCAATAAACTTGACGAGCTAGCGGAGGGACTTGAACCCACAACCTGCTGATTACAAATCAGCTGCTCTGCCAATTGAGCTACGCTAGCCGGGCGCTGGGAAACTAGTGCGAATCAGTTAATATACTGGTCTGCCGCCCGGCCGCAAGGGCGCGCTGGCGAGAGATTTGCACTCCTCTTCGCGAACCTGGAATTGCCTTATGATATCATCATGCTATCATTGAGTTGCCCCTTCCAAACTGGGCAATTCTGGAGGACCCCATGGCCGATATTCTGGTTCGCGGACTCGATGACGAGATCGTGAAGCGCCTCAAAGAACGAGCACGCCGCACGGGCCGCTCTCTGCAAAGCGAAACCAAGCTCATCCTCGAACAAGCAGCCGGTCGCACGCTTGATGAGTCACTCGCCGTCGCCGCTGCCTGGCGTAGCAAACTTGGCAAGCGATCTTCGGATAGCGCCGCCGACCAACGCGAGGACCGCGATCGATGAACGCGGTTGTGCTCGACGCCAGCGTCCTTATCAAGTTGTTCATCGAGGAACCCGGATCGGTCGAAGCGGTCACTGCGGTTGAGAGCGCTGAACAGCTCTTGGCACCCGACCTATTGCTCGCCGAATCCTCCAACATTCTGTGGAAACGTGTTCAGCGAGGCGAGCTCGAGGCGACTGCGGCCGACGAACTGCTCACCGACATCCTGCAGATGCCGATCCAGTACACGCCTTCCCGCGACCTCGTCGAAGTCGCGTTGCGCTTAGCAATTGAAACCAAGCGGACTGTATATGACGCGTTATATCTGGCGCTAGCGATTCAAGCCGATGCTGTGCTAATCACAGCGGATGAGCGCGTTGCCAACTCTCTAGCCTCGATACCCTACACGGCGCGTGTTCAGTCGATTCCGTAGACGTGTTGCCTTCCCAAATAAAACGGACACGACGTCAGTTAGACATCCGCTAACCATCCGTCGTGTCCGTTGTGTCGTCGTGGTCAATTTGAATCGACCAATCACAGCGTATCCAGCAGGATTTTCTCTTCCTTCGCCGCTTCACGCAGCTTCGACAAGGCGCGGGCTTCGATCTGGCGGATGCGTTCCTTCGTCACGCCGAGCGACGCGCCGACCTCTTTCAAGGTTTGCGGCTCGTTCGAGTGATCGAGACCGAACCGGCCGATGATGATTTTCTGCTCGCGCTCGTCCAGCCGGCGGAGGATGCGTTCGATCTGCGCCTCGCGTTGATGCTGCGCGCCTTCCTCGACCAGCGGATTGCCGCGGTGTTCTTGCGTTGCCGCGAACAACTCGTCTTGGCTCGTGCGGAACCGGTCGCGATGCTTGAACTCGCCCGGAATGGTCCGTGCGAAGTTCTTCATGATCGCCCAGCTCGCGTAGGTGCTGAACTTATTGCCGCGGGCAAAGTCGAACTTCTCGATCGCCCGAAGGAGCGACATATTCCCATCGCTCACCAGCTCAAAGAAGTTTTGATCTGGTGTCACGTGCCGCTTCGCAATTGACACGACGAGCCGCAAATTGGCCCGCGCGATCTCGTTCTTCGTCGCCACGGCTTGCTGCGAGAGCGACTCGATCTCGTCCATCAAGCTCGCCTTCGGTTGAGCCGGATCGAGCTCACGACGCAGCTTTTCGGCCTTGTACTTCAGGAAGTTGTACTTGCGGAACAAGTGGGCTTCCTGCTCGCGGGTGAGCAGCGGCATCTCGTAGAGGCTCGCCAGGTACGGCGGCAACCCGGACGGACGACGCGCCTTCTTGGTCGGCGAATCGCTCTCCGGCATCGGACCGAGGCAGGCT
>JAXMBH010000042.1:0-26562 GCA_046349975.1 Pirellulales bacterium | reverse complement strand
TTGCAGAACTCGGCGAGTTTTGCGCCGCGGTGTGGCGAAAAGTGCCTGGAAAATGGCAGTATTGGCTGTTTGCCCGTTGCAAAACGCGGCGAGTTTTGAGAATGGCACGGGGGCTTGGAGAAGAGTGAATGAACCGTGTGGAGTTAACGGGAGTTGCGCCCTGAGCGCGGAGCGGGGGCGGTCCGAGAGACATGCGGCGTACGTTCGCGAAGATGCGCACAACTCCGCCCCAGGGTTTTGCGCATCTTGGCTGATTCCAGCCGCAAGAGCTCCGCAGAAAGGCAGCGCTGGGCAAGCCAGCAGCGGCACGCGAGGCGCGCAGCTGGAGCGCGGGTCGTTCAGTTGACGGCCGGGTGAACGAAGCGGCGAACCGCCCGGCGGGAGAGCGGGTTTTGTTCGAGATGTCAAAGAGCGATTGTTGGGTTGTCGCGGTTCGTGCAGCCTTGCAGCTAGCCGCAGCCCATGGGCTTTGCGGCTAAACTCTGTAGGAGCGGTCTCCGACTGCGATTGGGCTCGTCACTCGGCAGCCTGTAGTAGCAATCGCACAGAATCGGCGTCGGAGACGCCTCCTACAGAGGAGAATCGGTGTAAAGACGGCATGATTGTATACGGATGATCACTATAGCAAATGCGGCGGCGATTGCAAGCAAGAAATGTAGGCACGCGGCTTTTTCGGCCGTGATGGGAGTTATTGCGGTGAGCCAACAACGGGGAGAAGCGCTGAGTGACCACCGTAGGCCATCGGACGACGGTGAAGGCGCGTAGATTCGACTCCATGCGAAGAACCGTGGAGCGTAGGGCGGCTGCCGGTAAACAGCAGTAGGTTGGTTGGCCGACCTCGGCAAAGCATCGTAGAGCGGCTGCAGACGATGGGTTCCCGCTCCGCGGCGATCCATCCTGCGAACTAATGTTCCGTGACAACGGGCTCTTGTGCATTTGTTAGATACCACGAGAGAGGGTTGGCGTTCCATGTGTTTGGCTTTCAATTCACGCGGAATTGAGCCATTTTATTTTGCACCCCGCCAAAGTGGGGATTATACTCTACGGAACAAAAATTGCCGATCTATAGGGCCGATTCATGCAATACCGCTATTACCGCGCGCTGCGTGTAGAGCGACTCGAAGTGCGCGCGTCTCCAGGCGTGTTGCTGAGCACCGGTGGCTTATTCGGGCTGTCGCTGTTTGATCTCAATTCCGCGCCCGCGACCACGCGTCGGGACGAACGCCTTTCGACGGACCGATCACACGCGGAGGAAGAAACGCGACCGTCCAACCGAGCGGAGCGCGCGGTCGACTTGGATGCGTTGCGGGCCCAAGAATCAGCCCACGCTACAGCAAGATCGGCCACGCAGATTACGACGGGCGTACCGATCGCTACCCGCGCTGCGTTTGCTCCGGCGTTTCTGGGGCTAAATGCGCCCGACGGTGTGAATCCAAATTCGGCAGCTACCGCACCCATTTTGAAGACCTCAACACTTCCTGATCCAGCTCGGCCGAGCGGTTCTAGTGGTGGTGGTGGTGGTGGCGGCGCGAGCGCCGGTGGTGGCGGAGGGAATGCGTCACCAAGAGGCACGATCAGCAGTGCAGGAAGCCAGGAGGCAACAACTTCAATTGTGCCAACCGCGCCGCCGAGTGCCGCTGCGCCGCTTGCCACGCAAACTTCAGCCAATGCGTCGGCAGCGACTCCCTCGGCCGCTCCGGCTGACTCGACAACCGCCTGGGCCATCCCCACCGGCATTGGCCAATGCGCTCCGCCTGCCGGCAACCCGGCCGCATCGTTCGATAACTCGACGGCCAGCGGTTTGCAGTTGGTCGACGCAGCAGGCCAACCGCTCAACATCGCAATCGACAGCAACACGCTCATCATTGGCGCCGCCACGTGGTGCGGGAATACGGCGAAACTGAAGGCCCAACTCAGCACGCCTGAAGCTCAACAGGCGCTCAACGGGATGCGAATCGTGTGGGCATTTGGAGATGAAGGGGGCAGCGGCCCTGGTGGCGTGCTCAAGTCGGAATTCCTGGACAACCTCCCGGGCACGACCGCGTTCCTGGGCGAGAACAGCGTCCGGCCTTGGCGATTCCCCAGCGCGTTCAATGGGGCAACCGGCCAGTTCGACGTCCATCCGCTAGATGTCATCGAATCATGGCTGTCGCGTGCCAGTAACAGTGCAGCATCCAACCTCGCCGGGCCGACCGCACTTAAACTGAACAACGCTTCGGGCCAGCCACTCAATCTCACGCTCGACAGCAACACAATCGTGCTTGCCGCTGCTAGTTGGTGTCCGCACTGCGCTGAGTTCAAGGCCACACTCAGCCAGCCGGACGCTCAGGCTGACTTGAAGGGGCTACGGCTGATCTTCGCGTTCACGGACGAAGGCGGCAGCGGCCCGGGCGGTGTGACCAACGCTGAGTTCTTGCAGAACATTCCGGGCGAGGTGGCGTTCCTTGCCAGCGACAGCATCCAGCCGCCGGCGTTCCCAATGGCGTTTAACCCGACGACCGGGCAGTTTGACACCGCAGCCATGGATGCCGTCTCGGGTTGGTATTGGACAAAGAATTCATTTGCGGATTCCTCCACGTCGGACAACGCCGGGGGCGTTGCTGCCGGAGCGGGCGATTTAGGGAGTGGGGCAGACGTATGCGTCTTGCCGGGCGATTTCAACCGGAATGGCGTCGTCGATGCGGCCGACTACGTACTGTGGCGGGAGCAGCAGAATCAGATGGGAGCCGGGCTGGCGGCCGACGCCAATGGCGACCAGACCGTCAACGAAATCGACTACGGCATCTGGCGGGCGCACTTCGGCGAAGTGTGTCAGGTGCCAGGAGAATTCATGATTTTGGGGCCGACCGGCGTTCAAAATCAAAAGGATATCACGATAACTTGGGAAGCCGCATCCGGCGCCACCAGTTATCGATTCACCATTTCGAAGAACGCCAATTTATCGTCGCCGCTTTTGGTTGAAACGCTCATTGCGACCAGTCGTGATGTCTTTGTAGACGATGGCACGTATTACATCGGCGTGGCGGCTATTAACGAAAGCGGCGAGACTTTGGCGTCAAACAATGGCACGAGTTTCTCGGTCGCGGCAACACTGCCAAGTGATCAGTTAATTTTTGTGACAGCTACTACCTACACGATCGATCCTACCGATACTTACCCACCTAATTCAGGAAGCTTCGGAAGTGCGCAGTCCGGTGACTACCAGTGCACAGCCATCGCAAATGCAAATGGTTTGTTGTCTGAACCTTGGGACGGTGTGAAACTTCTCTTCCGCGCTTTACTGACGGAAAGTTCGATTGGCCTTACTGAACGCGCGGGCATCGTGAATGATCGATACTACAATACCCTGGGGATCCCGCTCGCGTCGGATCGCGCTGACCTTTTAGCCGGCAATCGCACAGCACCAATTCTGACTCAAGCTCGTGCTCCACTTACAGGAACGCAGCTAGTATGGACCGGCGGTAACCCAGACTTTACTGCTTCAGGAAGTAACTGCGTTAACTGGACAAGGGCAACGGGGCCTGGCAGCACAGCACGTGTTGGCAATCTAAACGGTACCGGCACCGACTGGATCAGCCAAGGCTCGATCAATTGCACAAGTGCTGCCCGTTTGTATTGCGTCGGCACCGTGCAGAGGACGACGATTGCCGATTTTGAGTCCGGCGTGTTGCCGGATGGCTGGACGCAATCGGGTAACGCTTGGATCGTGGGCGGAACTACAGGGACGACTCCCAACATTAATCCAATTGAGGGAAGTTACTTCGCGCGGTCTGGGGCACCGAACGCAACTTCGGAAACGAATACGGGCGTTTTGACTTCGAGTGCACTCACTGTCGTCGCGGGGCAACCAATTCTGGAATGGCAGGCCGTTGGGTGGAGCGGGCCAGCTGGTAACGGACAAAACCGTTTTGAGGTGCTGGATGCAACCCAGACGAGTGTCTTGGCCACGATTGCAGCGCCCCTCTCGGATCAATGGCAACGACGGACCGTAGACTTAAGAACGCTGGGGCTCGATCCTGGAGAGACATTCTATTTCCGGGCGATCGATAACATGGCGGCGGGCAACTACTCCTGGCTGGCCTTCGATCATTTGTCGTTCACCACGATCGCGTAATAGCGGACCGCCTCATGCCGCAACAGTAGGATGGCTTCGGGGAGCAGGAACCCATGGTACCGTGCGTGAGCGGATGGGTTGCCGCGGACGGACAACGCATCGTATTTGGTGATACTGCTGGCCCTTGGGCGGTGGAGGTTGTTGTGCATGCTTCAATGATGCGCGAGTCAATGGATCGGTCTCAGCTGTTTGTTGACTCTCCATTGGCCGCGGCCTAGCTTGATGGGAGGCGGCTTCATGGTGCGTAGCGGAATTCGTGAGAATTCCCGGTGTGTAAACGCGAGAAAAGTCGTGAGAATTAACCGGATAAGAACGGAACTCTCACGAGTTCCGCTACCGGGGGCGCTTCAACTCAGACGTGTAGCGGAATTCGTGAGATTGCCGGTCTGTAGGATTAGGGGGGAACGGAATTCTCACGAATTCCGCTACGCATCACTCATGAGTTCCGCTACGAAAAGGAAGCAGCATGCCTGACGAGCCGCGTGATTACCTCCGCCGTCTGCCGCCGGAGTATTATCGCGGACGCGCGTATGTGCATTGGTCGATGACCGTCGACGAGCGGAAAACGGGCTGGTTGGTTCCGATCCTTTATTACAAGTTTCGCGAAATTCTCACGCACACGGCGTTGCGCTACGGTCTATGCTGCCCGATGTACTGCTTGATGCCGGATCATTTGCACCTGCTGTGGGTGGGAATTCTTAATACGTGCGACCAACGGAACGCCGCCCGCTACTTTCGGCAGCAGCTGAATCGGCCCTTGGCGAAGCTCGGCGTGCAGCTCCAAAAGCAACCTTACGATCATGTGTTGCGCGAAGATGAGCGGCAGGAAAAGGCTTTCGAAATCGTGGCCGAGTATATCGCGCGCAACCCGGAGCGGGCCGGTTTGATTCCGATCGACGGTTTCACAGTTACCCCTATTCCGGCTGCCTCGTCCCCGGATATCCGGATTTGTCGCCCTGGCAAGACGACTATTGGACGCGATTCTGGAAACTGTATTCGCGGTTGTGCGAGCACGGGCTTGCTGTCGTCGCTCTCGAAGAGGATGAGGTCTAACCGTAGCGGAATTCGTGAGAATTCCGGGACTCAGGTCGGAACTCTCACGAGTTCCGCTACGATTTGGACTCAGGTCGGAACTCTCACGAGTTCCGCTACGATTTGTCGACCGGAGTCGCCCCGGGGGCGAGTTTTGAGGTTGGTCATGCTCGCCGGCGGTATCGCGTGCCAGCGCCCGCGGCAGTCAGAATCATCATGCTCAACATCGCCGGCTCAGGAACGGCGGCAGCCGCAAGGGCGCCCGTGCCGCTGGCGGTCGTCATGCCGAAATGGGCGCGCCACGCATTGTAGCCATCGGCTCCGCCGTTGCTGGCCGGGTCCTTGCGCCAAGTCACATAGTCGATGGCGTCCACCGCGCCATCATGGCTGTAGTCACCCGCCAGAGCTGCCATGATCGATAGCGCTGTCGGCGTCGAGTAGCTGCTCCAGCCGCCGTAGTTGTCTTGATAGCGAACTTGCCACGTGTAGCTTGCTCCGGCGACAAGCTTGCCGTCGGGAACAGTCAGCGAGGTAAGATTGCTCTTATCCGTTCCGCTGTCATAAATCAGGCCGGTGCGACCATTGAAGATCTGCCATTCGGCCGCAGCGTGCTTGCTTCCGGGCGCGCCGCTGCTAAAAGCATTGGCGGTGAGCGTCGGCGTAAGATCAGGTGTCGGGGTGCTCGCCGGCGAAAGATTGATCGGCGTCGTCGGCGCGATGCTGTCGGGAAGCGTGATGTGTACGAAGAAATAATTGTCGGCCCCGCCCAGCGTCCAGTTGGCGGCGAGACGGGAATTGGAATGGCAGTTAACCTGCCCGTTGCCGATATAGACGGCGGTGTGATCGATGCCGCCCATACTTCCGCCGCCGCTGCCGTCCCAGTCGTAGCCGATCACATCGCCGGGGGTGAGTTGGCTGACAGATGAAACGAGGTCGCCAACCTTATATTTCGTCCCATAATTGCCAACGGAATTGCCGACCAATAGTCCGTCGAGCCTGGCGGCTCCGGGTTCGCCATACGTGCCGGCACGATCGGGGATGGTCAAACCGCCCCCCGGGGTTCCCAGAACACTGGAGACGAAGTGGGCGCAGTCGTTACCACCCGCCGGTACCGGCTGCCCGGCGCCGAGATAAGTGGCTGGATATGAGTTGATATAGAAGTAGCCGTCGCTAACGACTTTATTCCAGTTCGCGTTGGCATACGCCAGGGCGGCAGTGCGGTTGTAGACCGGGCCGGCGGAAGCTGTGGAGGCGATTGAAACCAGGATGCTGATGAGCACCGCGGCCCGCGCGAGCAGTGCGATGTGTGCAACCGATATCTGCTTGCGAAGCTGTGCAGGCTCGAAGGGCGAGTGGTGAGTCATAGACCTGTTCCGAGAATCATCGCGTCGCGCGGGAATTGATATATCGCCTGTATATGGTTCGATCGTACCAATTCGCCCAGGAGTATGCAAAGAACGGTTCGGTGGGAGTGCGCTGGGGCAGGGCGGACTCGCGTGAAATCGGGCTGATTTAGCAGGAACCCCACGAATGGCGGCATGGCACAAAGTCTGTCGAATCCTCAATGGCGTGTGGGTTTGTTAGCGAGCAACCCGTATGGAGTGATTTTGGCCGTGTTGGTCGTGGGGCTGCGGCTTGGGTGAGTGCAAGCAAGTGTGGGCTGCTTTAGAATTGACAGTGTGGGCGGTGTTCGTCGGAACGCCCTGGCCGCGGCGAGTGGGGCCCTGTGCGGCGCCCGATTCGCGGAGAGCATCTTCGGATAGCGGAATTTGGAGAGTGGAATGTTGCGGACAATGCAAGGTTACTGGTTAGCTCGGATCCTTCTTGGCGTTGGTGTGTGCGTTATGACGTCGGGGGCGATAGCGGTATCGCCGCCGACAGCGGAGCGGCCGTGGCGGGCGCTGCACATCTTTGTGAATAGCAATGCGAAGCTGCAGAAGCTGACGGGGCAGTTACCGGAGTTGGCAAAGTTGGGAATTAACTGCGTGATCGCACAGGTCGACTATGCTTACGAGTTCGAATCGCATCCGGAATTGCGGTTTGGCAAGGAGCCGATCACCAAGGCCGAGGCCCAGCGGTTTGCGGCGGAGTGCCGGAGGAACGGGATTGAGCCGGTGCCGCAGTTTTCGTGCTTGGGGCATCAATCGTGGGGTGAGCAAACGGTTGGGATTTTGGCGAAGTATCCGGAGTTGGATTTGACGCCCGGGGCCTTTCCCGGCAACAAGGGGATCTACTGCCGCGAGTGGGATCCGATGAATCCGAAGACGAACGAGCTGGCGTTCGCACTCATCGACGAGTTAATCGATGCATTCGACGCGAAGGCATTTCATGTGGGACTGGATGAAGTGTTCTTGATTGTTTCGGATAAGGCGCCTTCCACGCGCGGCCTCGATCCGGCGGATGTGTTTGCGAAGGTGGTCAACGATTTACATGCGCATATCGTAGGGCAGCGGAAAGTGACCATGGTGATGTGGGCCGATCGGTTGATTGATGCGAAGAAAGTCAATCTGGGCGAGTGGGAGTCGTCGAAGATCGGAACCGCGGGGGCGCTGGACAAGATTCCGAAGGATATTGTTTTATGCCCGTGGCACTATGAAACGCGGAAGGCGTACGAGTCGCTGCCGCTGTTTGCTGAGAAGGGATTCCCCGTGCTGGCGGCGAGCTGGAAGGATACGGCGGCGACGCTGGCGCTAATTCGCGATGAGAAGAGGAATGCGGCGAGCGGGCGGATTGTGGGCCATATGTTTACGACGTGGTCGGAACGCGATGGCGATTGGGAGGAGTTTGAGCCGATGGTGAAAGGGCTGGAGTTGTTGAAGGCGGGTGGGGAGTAACGTCGGCGGCGATCGCGGCTCAAGCCAGTGTGTGAAAGCGCCGTAAAACGGGGCTGAAATTATTGGGGGCGTGAATGGCAACCCCATCGTGAACGATGGGGCTAATATCGCTGCGCGAGGAAGGGCGGTGAACCGCCCTCGTGTTGGTTTGCTCGTCCTTGTTAGCGATGCCAACTACTTGATCGCGGCTGAGAATGGCGGTGCCGATTACATTTTCGTTCGTTGCTGGCGGGCCAATTTCGGGCCGCTCCAGATCATGCCCAGTGCGGTGAGAAAGAATAACACGCTTGGTTCTGGAATAGCCGCGAAGCTGCTGCCGGTGGAAGCGGTGGCGCCGAAATGCGTTCGCCAGGTGTTATACCCGCTCGTGCCGCCGAAGGCGGACGGATTGTTGCGCCAGACAACGTAGTCGGCGGCGTCGACTTTGCCGTCGTTGTTGTAGTCGCCGGCGATCGTGGAAACGGGCGAGTCCCAATAGATGTTATCCACGGCGAAGTTCGCGGCAACGCCGTGCTCTTCGAGGATGACGAACGAATAGCTCAGCATGCGGAGGTCGATGGCGGTGCCGCGAATATCGCTGACGGGGATCGACGCCTGGCCCCATTGGCCGTTGCGTACGAGCCCGTACTTCGTTTGGAAGGCGGGGAATTCGACATACTGCTGGTTGCCCCAGGCGTCGATGACGCCGATTTTGAAGGTGACGTTGGCGGGCATTTGGATGTCGAAATTGAGATGCCCGTCGCCGAAGTCGAACAGGTTGAGCGGTTGGTCGGACATGACGCCGGCGCCGAACCAGCCTTTGCCGGTCGACTGCCACGAAAGGACGTTCTCACCCTCGTGCGGAGCGATGCTGGAGTTGGCGAGCGTTCCTTCCCAGACGAAGATTTGTGAATCGACGCTGGGGGTGAGTTTGCCGTTGGTGGGTGTGTTGTCGGTGTAGATGCCGAAGGAGCGGGACTGAGCGGTGGGCGGGCCGAGGTGAACGGAGCCCTGGCCATTCCACTGATAGGCCCGGATATAGTCGACGTACATTTCGGCAGGGAAGGGCATCGAAACGGGTTGGCCGCTGCCGGGATTGCCGAGTTGGTAGGCGTCGGTGTACGCGCCGCCGACTGCCAGGTTAGCGATTAGGTAGAAAGGCTTGCGGAATTCATCGGACTTGTCGTCGATTGTGAACGGGGCGGCGAACAAATCGTGTTCGACGTTGTTGTCGATGACGGTCATCCGCAGGCTGTTCGGATCCCAGTAGAGGCGGTAGGTGAGGAAGCGATTGGCGAGCGAGGGAGTATAGCTGTAATAGGGCCGGGCGTAGTCGTCATCCGGATCCCATGAGATGCTGGCGGCGCCGGAGGGGTTTTGGGGTGTGACCGCGGCATCGGAATAGAAGATGGCGTTGGCGCCGACGGATTGGTTGACGGTCGAGTTGTTGAGGCCGTTGCCGCCGTTGTAGCCATCGTGGAGGTCGCGGAATTCTTTTTTACCGCCCATCTCCATCATGTCGATTTCGCCTTTGCGGGGCCAATCCCAGTTGGAGGTACCGAGCATCCACACGGCCGGCCAGCCGCCGAGATTGAGGTCGGGCACCCGCACCCGGGTTTCGATCATGCCGTATTGAAGCGAGACCTTTGACTTGGAGACCACCTTGCCGGAGGTGTAGTTCAAGCGGTTGCCCCATTGATCGACGATGCCGGGGCCGCTCTCTTGCTTGGCGGTGATCCGGAGGGCAGTGTTGCCTGTTTCGCCGGGAACGGGCGCGATGTCGACGTTGTTGGGCGAGTAATACTCCAACTCGCCGTTGCCCCAGCCCCAGTTGCCGTTGCCGGTTTCCTTAATCCAGTTGTTCAGGTCGGTGAAGTTCTCTTCCCAGAGGAGGTTGCCGATTTGGGCATGCGCGACATTGCCGGAGTGAAGCAAGAGCACGATTAACACGCACAGCCGCGGCAGCAATCGCAGCCCAACAGTCTTGAGCCGAACTAGTTTAGAAACGGAGGTCTCGCGGGAGACTTGTACCTGATGGCACGTGGGAAGAAGTGGCATTTAATTATCCAACCTGTGGTGTCGCAAAGACGCGTTGCGAGAACCGAAATGCTTGAGAGGCGCCGCGCGGGGTTGAAGTGAGTTCACCCCCGCGCGGCCATTTTTCATCATTAACAGACGAAGACGTTCTACGTCGTCTTGGTCGAGCCCTAGCGACGACGGCGGGCGAGGGTCAGCAGGCTGCCGATGGCAAGCAGACCAATCGAGGCCGGCTCGGGCACGGCACCGACGACCGAGAGAGACGCGTTGTCGACCCACAGCCCGTTGGCGATTCCCGACACGGCGCCGGCCGAAACTTGGAAGCGAAGCAGGAAAGAGTCGGCGCCATCTGGAGCGTTGATGTTGAGGAGGCTGAACGTCTTGTAGGAAGTGCCGATTCCGGCGTCGACGAGCGACTTGAGCGTTTCGCCTTTGACACCGCCGCCATGGCTGCCGTCCTGGTCGAGCCAGAGGAGCTGATAGAACATGTTCAGGCCAGTGAAGTCGGTGGAGTCGGCCTTGGCATCAAAAGTTAGATCGAAGTTGTCGGCGTTGTTGATCGTGTTCGCGCCTTGATTCTGTTCGATGAAGTACGCGCCGCCGGCGGCTGGATGATTGATGTGGTCAAACGCCATGTGAGCGGCGAAGCTGCCGGCCGTTGCCATGCCGCTAGTGCGGGCGACAGTGCCGGCGGGGCCGCCGACGATTTCGGACCAATCGGTGGCGTCGGCGCCAGTGCCATTTTCGAAGCTTGAATTCAGCAGGACGTTAGCCGAAGCGGAGCTGGCCCAGATTGCGAGAGATGCAAGAGAAAGTGCACAAAGAAGCCGTCGTAGGAATGTCATTAGTCGAAACCTCCAACCAAGGAAAAAACAGAACGACCGAGAAAGGTGATGCCCCGCCTGCGGATTTCGCGGCGGTTTCGAGAGCGAGCCAGGTTCTGCAAATGCGTCCCCGCTGGCCGAACGAAGCGCCGTGAAGTAACTGTTACAGTAACAGATTCGAGGCCGTTTGTCGAGCAAAACTTTGAGATTCTGCGGACAACTTTTGTCGCGGCTGGGTTTTTTTCGGGAAGTATGCGGGTGCCACCACAACGCGGGGGTCGGGGACGATTATAAGCCTGAGTAACTATTTCCGTAACTGTTACTCAGCAGTCGGTGCCGGGGGCCGGGTGGCGTTATTATTTGCACGCATCAGCCTGTCGCCGGGCATTATCGCGGCAAGAGACACTGACGAATTCCAGGCGGCAATTCCGCAGGCTTCGCTGCGTAGCCCCTCCGGTTCGCTGGAGCGATTGGCACGGGTGGCGGTTGTTGGTGCGAGTCTGGGCGGGCGCTTACTTCTTGGCGGCGGCGCGGAGGGCAACCAGGTACGGCACGGGTTCGATGCCAAGAGCATTGAGCACGGTGCCGCCGGCGGTGAACACGTGGGTGGCCCAGTTGGCTTCGCCATACTTTTCGAGAGCTGCGCCGCCTTCGCCGCCGCCGACGTAGACTTCGACGCCATTGTCGGTCATGCGTTTGATTTGCGGGATGAACCGCTTGGTGCCGCCTTCGAAGCGGGGGTCTTCGAACATGCCGAAAACGCCGTTGTAGAAGGCGACGGCGCCATCGAGTTCGAGGAATTCGCCGATGGCTTTCTCGAATAGTTCGAGCGTCTTGGGGCCGACGTCGAATTGTTCATCGGTGGGTTTGAGCGTTTCGACGACGCTGCCGTCTTGAATGACGAAGTCAACGGGGAGGATGAACTTGATGCCTTTCTGTTGGCCTTCGGCGATCATCTTGCGAGCTTGCTCGATGCGGGCATCGGGCACGTAGTACGGCTGGTCTTTCTTGGCTGGATCTTCAGCGAGGCCAAGCGAAACATTTTTGCCCTCGAGCAGGCCGGCCGCTTTGCGGAGCGCGCCGGAGAGGGCGCCGGCCGTGATAACGCGGGTGATTTTGCCGCGGCTGATCATGGCTTCCATGTCGTCGAGCTTGTCGGCCTTCAGGCCGCTGAAGACGACGAGCTGGGCATCGAGGCAGCGCATGAGCGGGCCGGTGAATTCGGCGGCGATGTACTCGCCGAGGGCGACCTTTTCCATCGCGGCAGGGACGGCGACGCTGCAGGCATCGAGGCTGCCGGCGGAAAAGGCTTCGAAGACAAAGATCTTGCTGAGCTTCGCGAATTCGTTGGCCAGTTTGGCGAGCTTTGGTGCGAGGTTCGGCAGGTCGGCCTGCTTGGCTTTCCACAGCACGCGTTCGATATCGTACTTGCGAGTGTTTTCAAGGACGATGATCGCGCCCGGCTTGGCGGCGGCGATTTGCTGCGCGACGGCCGCGGGAATTGTCATTGTTGATTCATCGAGCCAGTCGCTGATGAGGGCGACTTCGCACTTCAGCAACTCGCCGATGCGCTTGGCGACTTTGCTGAGGGAGCCTTCGGGCTTGCGGCCGATGTGGCCGAAGATGATTTGCTTCCAGCCGCGCTGTTGGCCGAACTTCAAAGTGTCCACCATGGAGCGGAGGCGGATGTCGCCTTCGCCGATGTTGGCGCCGGGTTTAGCGTCGACATCACCGCGAACGAGGACGGGCGTGCCAGAGGGGACGTCGGCGAGTGAGGCCATGCCGGGGATGGCGCGGAGATAGTCGGAGAGCGAGAGATCGGAGGCGGCGGAGTGGCCGGCGAGAAGTGTTTCGCACCACTTTTGCATTTGCTGTTCCGACACGGGCATGGGAGTTACTCCTGATAGGCGTTGGGCGGGGGCTAGTTGATAGTGGCTAGTTGATAGTGGCTAATGGATAGTGGCTAATGGATAGTTTTCGTTGGATGTTGGAGGGTGGATTGGGCGGCGAGTTATTGGGTCGTTGTCTCTGGTTGGCGAGTCGTATTAAATTGATGGTCCGGAGTGCGTATTCGCATTCCGCGTCGAGGATCGAGGATCGAGGATCGAGGATCGAGGATCGAGGATCGAGGATCGAGGATCGAGGATCGAGGATCGAGCATCGAGCATCGAGCATCGAGCATCGAGCATCGAGCATCGAGCATCGAGCATCGAGCATCGAGCATCGAGCATCGAGCATCGAGCATCGAGCATCGAGCATCGAGCATCGAGCATCGCAGCAGGTTCGCTTCTAGCATCCAGGATTTTGATACCGTTGGTCAAGCCGCTTCATTTGATTGATGAGATAGTCGCCCGCATTGCGCGGGTGGGTGGAGATCGTGTGTCATTAACGCACTGTGACAGCACGCGCGGTGCACACGAATTAGATGGAAATAGTGGGAATGAGAATGCTGAGCGGGTTGATGGTGCCGCGGTGGACGCGAGCGCGGCGGTGATGCGGGCGCTGGCGGAGCCGCTGGACTATCCGCCACTCGCGGCCGGCATCGTGCCGGGGGATCGCGTGGCAATTGCGGTTGACGGGGCGGTGCCATGTGTGGCGAGTGTGGTGCGTGGGGCGGTGGCGAGTTTGCGCGAGGCGGGCGTCGAGGCTGCGGATATTTCGGTTGTGGCGACGGACGTAGCGACTGCGGAGCGGTGTCGCGCGGAGATGAACGACGGCGGTACGGCGGGGGTGCAGTTCGTCGTGCACAATCCGGCTGATGAGAATGATTTGTGTCTCGTCGGCACGATGAAGCGCGGCGAGCCGCTGCTCGTGAATCGGACGATCTTCGATGCCGATGTGGTGTTGCCGATCGGGTGCGCGCGGGTGAACGAGCGCGATGCGTACGAGAGCCTGTTTCCGCGGTTTTCAAATGCAGGGGCGGTGAAGCGGTACCGGACGCCCTCGCATCATGAGAGCGGCGGGAAGAATGGGAAGATGACGGAGGCCGATGAGGCCGGGTGGATGATCGGCGTGCCGATGACGGTGCAAGTGGTGCCGGGCAGCGGCGAGACGGTGGCGGAGGTGATTGCGGGTGAGCCGCAGGCCGTGGCGCGGCGGAGTCGCGAGTTGTGTCGCGAGCGGTGGCTGCTCACGAGTTTGCAGAAGGCGAGCCTGGTAGTGATGACGGTGACGGGCGGCGAGGAGTCGCAAACGTGGGCGAATGTGGGCCGGGCGCTGGCGGGCACTGAGGAGTTGGTAGAAGAGAACGGGGCGGTGGTCATTTGCACGAACATGGCTGAGTCGCCGGGCCATTCGTTGGGGCGGCTGATTGGGAATCCGGACTTGGACATGGTGTCGCGGAAGATTCTCAATGATCACGATGCGGATAGTTGGGCGGCGTGGTACTTGGCGCGGGCGCTGCAGCGCGGGCCGGTGTATTTGCTCAGCCAGCTGAGCGAGGAGACGGTGGAGGACTTGGGGCTCGCGCCGGTTGAGAGTGTGGAGGACTTAGTGCGGCTGGTGGGAAGGCATGAGAATTTTGCCGTGGTGGATGGTGCGCAGCATGTGGTGGTGGAGGTGGTGGAGGGGTGAGCCAGCGTGTTGGGGGTGTGGTGTGGGGTACTTATCATCCAACGATGATGCGTAATGTCGGTTCGTCCTAGACGCGCAGTTACGCCCGGAGGGGTACCGCATCGACAGTGCGATTGGAATTGACATTGCTAAGCTGAAAACGCTAGTCAATCCCATCGCTTTAATGAGGGTTTTGCTCCATTCGTCTTTTCCTTCATGCGTGGCCATTACCTCCTGCATAAAGGGCCGTGCCGAAAATGACAGCAATTAGAGTGAACGAGCGCGAGTTCTGCCGGACACTGAGTCGCCCAAAGTGTAAATCTACGAGATGGGAGAATCTCCGTGCGCCATCGAGATTCGAGCACTTTTTTGCGCATTGCTATCCGTAGGCCTTGCTACAAAGCCATTCACCAGCATGTCATCGAGGCACGAAGTTCGCACGCGGTCGATCGCGCCCCATGTTGACAATGGTGAAAAACTCATGCCCTCCTTTTCTTCCTCGCATGAAAAAGCTCCATGTGTGCAGGCCGCATCTTCGACCAACTTCTGCAGGTAATTTTCAAAGTCCATCCCTCGATCCGAAGTGGTCAGCGCAACTCGCTCATGAGGCGTGTCAGATGTCAGTCAGTAAGCGGCGGAGGTTGAAGAATGGGTGATGCGGACAGCGCTGGTCTTGAAACGCAGTATGTGGCGCTGCGGCGGGGGTGTGGTGTCGTGTCGCTACGAGGTTGGTCGAGTGTCACGTTGGCGGGCGGCGATCGGCAGAAGTTTTTGCATAATTTTTGTACGAATGACATCAAGCGGTTGAAGCCTGGAGAGGGTTGCGAAGCGTTTTTCACAAACGTGAAGGGGAAGGTGATTGGGCACGGGATTGTTTCATGCCGTGAGAATGAACTTGTGGTGATTGGTGTTCCGGGGCAGGCGGCGACGCTGATGCCGCATTTGGATCGGTATTTGATTCGTGAGGATGTACAACTGAGTGATTCCTCGGATGACCGTTGCTTCTATCTCGTGGCAGGAGGGAGCGGCGAAATCGACTCGGTGTTTGCAGGCGAAACGCTGAGGCAGTGCGTGGGAGTCACAACTCCGTGCTGCATCGTCGGCAGCGACGCCGAGCGGTTGATTGAAACATCGGCGTCGAAGGCAGCAGCGTTTGAAGCGGCCCTGGTGGATGCTGGTGGCGCACTGGCAGATGTGGCATTTGAAGCGGCGCGGATTGAGGCGGGGTTTCCGTTGTTTGGCATCGACTTTAATGAGGAGAACTTGCCGCAGGAAGTGGGACGCGACAAGCAAGCGATCAGCTTTACGAAGGGCTGTTATCTGGGTCAGGAGACGGTTGCGCGGATTGATGCGTTGGGGCATGTGAATCAGCGGCTGGTGGGGGTGCGGTTTGAAGGCAGCGCAGTGCCTGCGGCTGGAGCGGAGTTGAAGCGCGCGGGCGGCGCTGTGGGGCGCGTGACATCGGCAGTGCTTTCGCCAAGGCTTAGGGCGCCGCTGGCGCTGGCGATGGTGCGGCGCGAGGCGAATGAGGTGGGGACGCGTTTGGAGTCGCCTGTCGGCGCCGGCGAAGTGGTGGCGTTACCCCTTGGTTTTTAAATTCGGCGCCATGACGTTGGGGCGAGCGGCGACGGGGAGGCCGTCGTGTTCGGCGAGCCAGCTGCGGAGGCGGCCGAGGATATCGACGCCGGCCGGTTCCTGGCCGGTGATGTGGTATTGGCGCGAGTCGAGTAGGCTGGCGAGCGCGCGAAGGTGACGCTGCATGTCGTCGACGGCGTCGGCTTGTTCGGATTCGCTCAGGTCGTGGCGGACGAGTTCGGTTTTTTCGGCCGAGCGTTCACGCGTGAGAGCGGCGAGTTTGCCGCGTTCGGCTTTGAGGAGTCGGCCGCGGCGGTACGCGCGGCGGAGTTCGCCAGCGGTGTTGAATTGGTAGACGGGGTCTTCGCCGAAGAAGCAGCTGAGTGTGCCGGTGGAGCGGAAGCCGGCGACGATGGGCGTGCCGGGGGCGAGTGGGACGAAGGACTCGGCGGCTGATTCGCGCGGCAGGAGTTCAATTCGCTCGACGAGCGCGATGGCTTCGCCGAGCAGGTCTTCACGTTCGGATTCTAGGCGTGCCATGCTCACATGATAGCAGGGAGCGGTGGAGGAAGAGTATCGGCTGGATGGGTGGCGGGTGGTTGAGGCCGATAGAAATGGACGCTTTCTGGGGGCTCGCTGCGCTCGACCCCAGGCACCCAGAGGCAGATTAAAAATAGTTGCCAGCAGTAAGGGACGGACGGACAGAAGTGTCCGTCCTACGGGAGTTGGCTAATCGAGATTTGTTGGAATGGGACGCTTCTGGGGGCTCGCTGCGCTCGACCCCAGGCACCCAGAGGCAGATTAAAAATAGTTGCCAACAGTAAGGGACGGACGGACAGATGTGTCCGTCCTACGGGAGTTGGCTAATCGAGATTTGTTGGAATGGGACGCTTCTGGGGACTCGCTGCACTCGACCCCAGGCACCCAGAGGCAGATTAAAAATAGTTGCCAGCAGTAAGGGACGGACGGACAGAAGTGTCCGTCCTACGGGTGTTGGCTGATCGAGATTTGTTTGGAATGGAGGCTTTCTGGGGGCTCGCTGCGCTCGACCCCAGGCACCCAGCGTTTAGCGGAATAGAGGCTTTGGCACCCAGCGTTTAGCGGAATGGAGGCTTTGGCACCCAGAGTTCAGCGGAGTAGAGGCTTTCTGGGGTCTCGCCTTTGGCTCGACCCCAGGCACGCTGTTGCAACGAGACGTACTAAACTGCTGAGCCTTGCGTCGAAAGAGCGTGGGAGTGCCAGTTGTCGACGTCGAGGGAGAGGGGGCGGCGCTCTTCTTTGCCGATCTGGCGAAGTTCGTCGCGGACGGCGAAGGCGGCGTCGATGATTTTGGGATCCCACTGCTTGCCGGCGCCATCGCGGAGGATGGCGTCGAGCTTTTCGTCGGACATGCCTTTGCGGTAAGGGCGGTCGCTGGACATCGCATCAATCGAGTCGGCAACCGCCACGATTCGAGCGAGAAACGGCGTGTCTTCGGCGGTAAGGCCAGCGGGGTAGCCGCCGCCGTTCCAGGCTTCATGATGGTGACGGACGACGGGCAGCACTTTATCGAGCTGTTTAACGCCGTCGAGGATGCGGCAGCCGAGGTCGGGATGAGTCTTGATATGCTCGAACTCGGCCGGGGTGAGCGCGCCGGGCTTGCGAAGCACGTTGTCATCGATGCCGATCTTGCCGATGTCGTGCAGGAGGCCAGAGAGGTAGATGGTGTTGAGCTCTTCTTTATCGCAATTGAGCTGCCGGGCGATGCTGACGGCGAGTCGGGCAACGCGATCGCTGTGACCACAGGTGTAAGGGTCTTTGGCATCGATTGCCGAAGTAAGTGCCCGGACGACGCTGCTGAAGAACTCCGATTGTTCCTGGTAGAGCGCGATGTTTCCACAGTGAATGCCGAGGATCGTCGCCACGCTGGCCATGAGGCACGCTTCGACGGTGCCGAACTCGGCTTCGCTGTTGGTGATATCGCCGGCGCCGGTATGGTTGAGGGCGAGCAACCAACCGAAGAGGCGATTGCCTTCGCGAACCGGTACCGAGATGATTTCACGCAATTCGGGGTAGTACCAGGTGGGTGAGTTGGTGGCGGCGCGATTGAGGACGACCGGGTCGGTCGCGGCGTGTGGACCGAGGCGCTCGATGAATTTCGTGAACTCTTCGCTGGCGAGCGGGCAATTGCCATGCAGGATCAGCTTGGCATTCACATCGGCATTCTCGCCGAGCGTGCGTTGGCTATCCATGTAGCCGAATGATTCGAACCAGATGGCCACGCATTTGGCCGGGATGACGTCGCCCAGCCAGTTGACGCTGAGCTCGCAGATGTCGACGACGCTCTTGGAAATTGAGAGGTGTTCGGTGAGGCGATGCAGAAGAGTGATTTCCTCGAACGTCATCAAGAGGTGCGAGGAGATGTCGGCCATCTGCCGTTTGAGTTGGGCGGACGATTGTTGCAGCGAGATTTTGTCGGTAATGGAAGCGGCGATTTCCTGAATCGCTTGAGCGCTCCAAGGTTGCTGTGTGGCGGCCCAGTGGAAGACTTGTTTGGGGTTGAGGCCGAATTCGTGGGCGGCGGCGGCGATTTCGGTTTCGGAATCGATACGCTCGCTAAGGAAGACGCCGACTGCAAGTAGCGTTGGATCGGATTGTTGACCGATGAGCGGTACGGCGTAGATGGTGAGTGGACTGACTTCGTCAAGGAGTTGCGGGCGTCCCCGGCGGGCGATTTGCTCGCAGTTTGGCAGGCGTTTGTAGAGATCAATCGGCAGGCCACCGGGGGCGGAGCGCAGCACCGTTCCGGCCGTCGTATCGACCACGGAGAATGACTGGCCGAAGGCACGCTCGAGGGAGCGAAGCATTTGTTCGCAGTCGGTCGGCAGTGATGGATCTGCCGTGGCCGGCGCTGCGAACTTGCCCGGTTGGGCGTCGGTTTCGTTGGTCTTCTGTTCGCGCAAAGTATTCGACACGTTAGCACGCCTTGAACAAGTGTGTAGTTCGGGCGGCGCTGGCAGGGAATTGCGCACGGGAAGGTCCGCGAGCCACACTCAATAGAATACGTTACGCGCGAAACCGGCATGGCTGGCTTAGTCGCCGATTCGCACCCAACGTGCAAGTCGAGAGAAACGTTGGGTTCGCGTCTGCGGTTTATAAGAGTTGTGCGATGCGCGGAGGCGCGTGATTCAGGCTGACATCGTGTCGGATCGCTTGCTTTGCACGTTTTACGTACTTGGGCGTGTGGAGGAAAAGCGGACGTTGCACATGGGAGAATTAGTGCAATCGTAATACCCGGAAGCGCGGAAGAGTTTGCGAGGGACTTCAACGGGGCGCCGGGCGTATTTGGCCACTCGTTTTGTAATGGCACGGCGGAGGAATATTGGCGCCCGATCACCAATGTAACTGATTGCAGTTTTTGTTCTTGGGAGCGGGGACGGCCTGGCGAGCTGCGACCTACGAATTGGTTTGTTCGCGGCGATTGCGATAGCGTTGGCTGGCGCGCTGAAGGATGGCGATTTCATCCGGCGAGAGAGCGGACCAGCTGGAAACATGCAGACGAGCAAGGATATCATCGACGCGGGCGTCTTCGACCGCTTCTTGTTCGCGACGATTCTCGTCGGTCGAGGCACGTTGCTGATGTTCGACGAGAACGCCGTCGCTGTCGTCATCGGTGGCCCACATAACGTCGAGGAGATCGAGGCCATCGGCGCTGACTTGGTAGCCAGCAGGTTCCTCGTTTGCCTCTGGCGAAGTGGCGGCTGCCAGGTCTTGACGGGCGCTAAAGAATACGAAGATGCCGAGCGTGATGAGCGGGATCCAGAGCGGGAGATTGGTCGGAATCTCGCCGGTGAGCGTGGGGATCGCTGCCGCGGCAATGAGGACAGCGACGCCCATGGCGATGCGGGCGGTAACAACCCGAGCCGTGCGACGGCCGAGGGCGGGCCAGAGCATGGCTCGGAGGATTGGCCCGCCGTCGAACGGGTAAGCGGGGAGCAGGTTCAGCAGCATCAGTGTCCAGTTGAGCCAGAGGGCGATTTTGCCGGCTACCAGGAGCGTGCCGCCGGGTTCGACGAGATCTTGGGGTGTGGCAAACGGATTCAACAGACCGAGCAGTTGCGTGTCGCCGGCAATGGCCAGGCCGATGGCGGCAATTACCGCGAGTGTGAGATGAACGAGCGGGCCGGCGACGGCGACAAATAGATGGACTTCCGGTTCGTCTGGCACGCGGGGCGATATCAAACCGCCGACAGGCCCGAGGACAACGGCGTCGACTTTTCCGCCGACGTGAATGGCGGCGAGGGCGTGGCCAAGTTCATGAAGGGCGACGCTGATGAGCAGCGTGGCGACCATCATCAGCCCGGCCGTGACGAGCTCGCGATCGGGCAGGGTGAAGGCGAGGGCGAGCAGCGCGGAGAAGAGAAAGAAGATGTGCAGGTAGACCGACACGCCCCACCAGCGGCCCAGGCTCAAACTCCAACGCTGGACAGAGCATCCCGGCATGCGACGTCTCAAACGGGCCAAAGAGGTGCGGGCCGAAGAGAAATTCGGCAGCCATCGCGACGGCAACCAACCGCTCGCCGTGCGGGCTGTTTGTATGGTATCAACCTCGTCAAAATTGGGCAAATGTGTCTGCGTAAAGTCGCGACGACCGGTAGAATCGGTGCTTCGGGCGGCGTGGCAAGGCACGGGTTCGCGGTCACTAAAGTCTAGCATGAGCGGTTGATCCTTCGACGGCTGGGCTTACCTAGATTTACGCGGCGGCGGCGGGTGAAGTTCGGCGACCACAACGGGTAGTAGTTTAAGGACTGAAAGTATGGCGACGGAGGAAAAAACGCTGCTCGCAACGCGGCGGTTTGCGGTGGTCGAGAAAAGCGTGGTGCGGCGGGACGGGCTAACAGCGACATGCAAGTATGTGCGGCACGATGGTTCGGTCGCTATTTTGCCTATTTTGCGCGATGGCAGCGTGTGTCTTATCAATAGCCGGCGGGTTACGGTGGAGGAAACACTCATCGAACTGCCGGCCGGGACGCGGGAGCCGAATGAGCCGCCGCTGGAGACGGCCCGCCGCGAGTTGGCCGAAGAGACGGGCTTTCGAGCCGGGCAGCTGGACGAGCTGACGTCGTACTTTCCGTCGCCTGGGATTTTGAGCGAGCGGATGTGGATTTATGTGGCTCGCGATTTGACGCCCGGCGAGCCGGCGCGAGAGGCAAATGAGGAGATCGAAAATCTCATTGTGCCTTGGGACGAGGCGCTGGCGATGATCGATCGCGGCGAGATTCGGGATGGCAAGACGACCGTGGGGCTGCTGTTGTGGGAGCGGCGAAGGCGGACGCTGTGAGGTTATGGCGGATAGGCATTGCCGGGGCTTGGAGACCTTCGGTCGGCGTGGCGGCGGGGAAGGCAAATGAGAAGATCGAAAATCTCATCGTGCCGTGGGACGAGGCGCTGGCGATGATCGATCGCGGCGTGATTCGGGATGGAAAGACGACCGTGGGGCTCTTGTTGTGGGAGCGGCGAAGGCGAACGCTGTGGGTTATGGCGGATAGGCATTGCGCCGGGGCTTGGAGACCTTCGGTCGGCCTGGCGGCGGGGGAGGCTGTGGGTTATGGCGGATAGGCATTGCGCCGGGGCTTGGAGACCTTCGGTCGGCGGGGCGGCGGGGTCGGGAGACCCGCGCCGAGCGCTGGACGGCACGCGCCGAGTAAGGCGGAACGACATCGGGAGAGTCAGTCCCAATTCTTGCGCAGCAGGCGGTCTTCGATTTTGTAGGCGTGGTGCAGATCGTGCAGGCCGAGGTGGCGGAACATGATGTAGACGCTGTAGTGAGCGTATTCTTCATGTTCAGCAGTGATGGCCCATTGTTCCGGCGTAAGCGTGCGGAGGCGGGCGACCAGGGCGGCGCGATCGCGGGCAAAGCGGTCCATTTCGGTGTCGAGGTCGCGGGCGAGCAGGTCGTCGTCGGATTCATCACGTGAGGGTTCGTACGATTTGATGTGGCAGCCGGGGTGGGCGAGCATCTGGTCGAGGCGAGCCAGCATGATGGGATGTACCACGGGCAGATGGACGGCGTGTTCGTGGGCCGACCAGACGCCGGGGGCAGGACGGCGTTTGCGCAGGTTGGGCGGCATTTCGTTGATGAGTTCGCGGATGATGGCAGGGCCGCGGGTGAGTTGGTCGACGACAGCGGTGATGTTGTGAGGGGTGTTCATGGCTATGAGATGTTTAATTCGTCGTCCTCCTGTTCCGGTTGTCCGGGGCCACGAACTCGAAGAACACGTACTTCATCGCCGCTGATGGCGTAAAGGATGCGATACGGCCGCCCGTGACGAGTCTGGAACAATACTTGACGTACTTCGCGCATGATGGATTCGGCCTCTGACGATGCCCGAAGCAGTGAGGGTCTTGAGCCAATCGATCGCAAGCAGTTTCGAAAGCACGCCACCGATTGAGAGCGCGGGCGGGCGATCGTTCGCGAATCCAACGATAGTTATGTCGCGCGTCGCGCTCTGCCCGTTCCGTTGACCGAACAATGAACGGCATTATGTCGTCAATCCGTTGTCGCGACGGAATTCGGCAATGAACTCGCCGACGGGGCGACCAATATTGCCAGCATCGATGTCGCTAAGCGCGGCGCGAACGGCGCGGACGTCTATTTCGAGAGACTGCGCAGACGGGTTGTTGGCGCGCCACTCGGCATAGAGCTCGTCGAGAGATTCGTCCGCCGCACTGCCGGTGCGCAACCTAACACCGGCGTACTTGTAGAAGCTTTCTAGTTCGTCGGAGACACTGGCCATCTGATTGCCCTTGGGAAAACGCATCTCTAGCCTACATCGGCCGCGGTTTTGCAGCCACCATTCATTCTACCGTAACGCTCTTGGCGAGGTTGCGGGGTTTGTCGACGTCGCAGCCGCGGAGGATGGCGGTGTGGTAGGCGAGCAGTTGCAGCGGGACGGCGGCGATGATGGGCTGGAGGAATTCGGGGGCCGTGGGGATGCGGATGACTTCGTCGGCCAGTTCGGCGGCTTGGGAGTCGTCTTTGTCGACGATGGCGATGACAGGTCCGCCGCGGGCTTTGATTTCTTCCATATTCGAAATGACTTTGCTGTACACGCCGCCTTGCGGAACGATGAACACGCTCGGCGTGTTTTCGTCGACAAGGGCGATGGGCCCGTGCTTCATTTCGGCGGCGGGGTAGCCTTCGGCGTGGATGTAGCTGATTTCCTTTAGCTTGAGCGCGCCCTCAAGGGCGGTGGGGAAGTTGTATTGGCGGCCGAGGTAGAGGAAGTTGTTGCAGAGAGCATATTTGGCGGCGATGCGGCGCGTTTCGTTGTTGGTCTCGAGCGCTTCCTCCACTTGTTGCGGCAGGGCGGCGAGTTCTTCGATGATGCGCAGGCCGGCTTCGAAGCTGAGGTGGCGTATGCGGCCGAAGTAGAGGGCGAGTAGGGCCATGACGACGCATTGCGACGTGAAGGCCTTGGTGGACGCGACGCCGATTTCGGGGCCGGCGTGCAAGTAGATACCGCCGTCGGCTTCGCGGGCGATCGTGCTGCCGACGACATTGCAGATTGCGAGCGTAGGGTGGCCTTTGCGCTTGGTCTCGCGCAGGGCGGCGAGCGTGTCGATCGTTTCGCCGCTCTGCGTGATCGCGAAGAGTACGGTGTTCGCGGACATCGGCGGATTGCGGTAGCGGAGTTCGCTGGCGTATTCGACTTCGACCGGGATGCGGGCGAAGGCTTCGATCATGTATTCGCCGACGAGGGCGGAGTGCCAGCTGGTGCCGCAGGCCGTAAGGACGATGCGGTCGATCGAGCGGAGTTGTTGCGGGGTGAGGTTGAGGCCGCCGAAGACGGCGGTGGCTTCGTCGCGGTTGAGCCGGCCGCGCATGGCGGCGGTGACGGTTTCGGGTTGCTCGAAGATTTCCTTGAGCATGTAGTGCGGGAAGCCGCCGAGGTCGACCTGCGTGGTGTCGATGTCGAGCTGCTTCACATTGTGATGGACATCGCCTTCGTCGCGATGGATGACGCGAATTGCGCTCGCGGTGACGACTGCCAGTTCGTGATCAGCGAGATAGACGATGCGATCGGTGTGGCCGACGAGTGGCGAGCCGTCACTGGCGATGAAGTGCTCGCCGTCGCCGACGCCGATGACGAGCGGGCTGCCCAGGCGGGCGACGACGATGACGTCGGGCCAATCGCGGAAGATCATGGCGAGGCCGTAGGTACCGCGGAGTTGGGCGAGCGCGGCTTGCACCGCTTCAATGAGCGGGCGGTATGGTTCGGCAAGTGAGATCGTGGCGGCGTTTGCGCGGCGGGCGTCGAGCTCGGCGGCGACGAGGTGGGCGACGACTTCGGTATCGGTTGCGGTCTTGCAGTAATAGCCGCGATCGGCGAGTTGCTGCTTGAGCTCGCGGAAGTTTTCGATGACGCCGTTGTGAACGAGCGCGACGACGTTGTCGCCGCCGATGTGCGGGTGGGCGTTGGCGTCGGTCGCGGGGCCGTGCGTGGCCCATCGCGTGTGGCCGAGGCCGATGGTGCCGGGCGCGGGTTGCGACTTCAGTGCTTCCACGAGGTCGTCGACGCGGCCGGCCGTTTTGGTGACGGCGAACTCGCCATCGTGGATCGTCGCGACGCCGCTGCTGTCGTAGCCGCGGTATTCGAGGCGGCGGAGGCCTTCGATGAGGAAATCAAGGGCTTGGTAAGGGCCGATGTAGCCGACGATGCCGCACATGGGAGGACCTTCGGACGCGGGTTGGTGTGATAGAGAGGTTGGTTTTACAAGGCGTGTCGACTTGCAGCCCCCGGCTCTGCCGGGGGTTTGCGCCACGGTAGAGTCTGCGTGCTGCTAACCCCCGGCAGAGCCGGGGGCTGACGGGGGTACCGCGATGGGCGGCAGCCTGACGCTCGGCCCGGGTGTCGTGCGCGAATCCACTCGAAATGCTGCCTTAATTCTACGTATGCCGACGTTTTTTAACCTACCCCGATTCGGCCGAAATCGCTATCGTGTGCCGCTCCATGGAAGGAGCGGAACATGTCTCGCAGTTTCATTGGCGCGGCCAAGCCGCGGAGCTTCGTCGTTATTCCTGCTCGGTTTGCCTCGACGCGATTGCCGCGGAAGATGCTCCTGCGCGAAACGGGCAAGACACTTTTGCAGCACACATACGAAGCGGCGTGTGCGGCGCGCAAGCCGGCGGGCGTGATCGTGGCGACGGATCATCCGGAAATTGCTCGCGAAGTCGAGTTATTCCGCGGCGATTTCATTATGACGAGCCCGGAGTGTGCGAGCGGGACCGATCGCGTGGCCGAGGTGGCGCGGAAGCTGCCGCGGGCGGAGATTTTGGTGAATGTGCAGGGCGATGAGCCGGAGATGTCGCCGGATAATATCGATCGCGTGATTGAGTTGCTGGAAGATGCGCCGGCGGTGGGAATGGCGACGCTAGCGACGCCGATTAAGACGCCTGAGCAATTGGCGAATCCGGCGTGTGTGAAGGCCGTGTTCGATGACCATGGGCGGGCGATGTATTTTAGCCGCAGCCCGATTCCATTTGTGCGGGATCAGGTCGAGCCAGTGTCGCTGGAGTCGTTCAATCATCCGCCATTATTTCATCAGCACTTGGGGATCTACGCGTATCGGCGACGGACGCTCTTAGAAGTATCGTCGCTCGCGCCTTCGACGCTGGAACAAGCCGAGAAGCTGGAGCAGCTGCGGATGTTGCAGTGCGGCGGGACGATTCTGGTCGCCGTAGTGGAACATTCGGCGACGGGGATTGATACGCCGGCGGATTATGCGGCGTTTGTGGCGCGGCGGCGGGCGGCGGGATGATGGTGAAATATCGACGAGGTCCTGTGCAATGTAGCTGAATCGCAAGAATGCAGGCTTTCGGTGATTCACTGAATTCTTGCGAATTCAGCTACAATGTTTGCGCAACATGGGCGTCGCGATAGAATGGGGGCGTGATTTCGCGGGCCCATGAACCCTTGCCGTTGCCGCTGTTGATCACCGGGGTTGCCGGTGTGGCGGGGTACAATGCGCTGCATTATTTTCGGGCGCGGTATCCCGGGCGGGTGATTGCGATTCGGCAGGAAGATAACTGGCCGCTCTCCGGCGACGGCATCGTGCCGTGCAATGCCGAGGATCACGGGCGATTGCGGGCGCTCTTCGACGAGTATCGGTTCCAGTCGGTGCTGAATTGCGCCGGGAACTGCGCACTGCGGGCGTGCGAGCTCGATTCGCGGCTGGCGTGGCGGACAAATGTCGAGGGGCTCGTCAATCTCTTGTCGATCGTGGTGGAGCGCGATGTGCGGCTCGTGCACTTGTCGATTGATTTGGTGTACTCAGGAGCGAGGAGCGAAAGAGGAACGAGGAGCGAGGAGCGAGGAGCGAGTATTTGTGGTGCGGCGTATGTCGAGTCGGATCGAGTGGATCCGGTGACGGTGTACGGCAAGACGATGGTGTCGGCGGAGCAATTGCTTGCGGATTGGATGCCGGAGGCTTGTGTGCTGCGGATTTCGCTGCCGATGGGTGTGAGTTTCAACGGGCATGCCGGGGCAATTGATTGGATTCAGTCGCGGTTTAAGAAGGGGCGGCCGGCGACGTTGTATTTCGACGAAGTTCGTACGCCGGCGTACACCGATTG
>JAXMBH010000041.1:0-28561 GCA_046349975.1 Pirellulales bacterium | reverse complement strand
CATCCTGAAGGCAGCCGGGCAGGGCTGTTTTTGTTGGTGCGGTCAACTCGAGGCGGCAGCCCAAAGTGTGGCACGCCCGCCGCCTGCCGCGTCAAACGCCACGTGTGGTCTTTATTGCCGGCTTGCTATTTGCAGCCGCTAGACGGCGCCAATCAACCGTGGCACAACGATGACAGCTGCCGGGCGTTCATCGACAACTCGCCATTGTGGGAGGATGATACGTGGACATTCAACACGCCGGTTCTCAATCTTCTGTAACAGGTTCATCTGACTGGTTCACAGGCACCGTACGAATCGACCCATTGTTTGATCGAGCGGACCCAGCACGAGTTAGCGGCGCGAGCGTCACGTTCGAACCGGGCGCTCGCACTGCCTGGCACACGCATCCTTTGGGGCAGACAATTATCGTGACCTCCGGTTGCGGATGGGCGCAGCGTTTAGGCGGGCCGCGTGAGGAGATTCGACCGGGTGATGTGGTATGGTTTCCGCCGGGCGAAAAGCATTGGCACGGCGCGACCGCCACGACCGCGATGACGCATGTGGCCATTCAAGAAAAGCTGGCCGGTAAGGCGGTCGAGTGGCTCGAACACGTGAGCGATCAACAATATGCGGGCTCATAGTCAGTCAATTTCAACAGAACACGATATAAACGCCAGTGATACAAGTTGCGACACGTGCGGCGGCAAGTTTACCCGAGCTAGAACTTGCCGTGCCGTTCGAACGGAAGCGAGTGGCGTGAGCGCTGCCGGCTCTGTTAGGGATTAGAAACGTCCGATTTCAAGCCTTGTTGGTTGTGCGTACCCCCTATTCGGGCCGATTCGATGCATCGCAATCATGGTTTATTCTAGGTAATCTTTATATAGACAGTTAGCGACCAAATTGTTGCGTTCCGCGCTTATTGCTCACTACCTACAGCACTATTTTTGACGAGCATCGATGACCACACTCGCCACCGTACTGAAAGACGAAATTCGCCGCCTCGCTCGTAAGGAGATCAAGATCCAGACGGGCAAGACCACCAAGGCGGTCGCGCAATATCGCCGGCAAATCGCGGCCCTCAAGCGGCAAATTCGCGAGCAGCAGCGACGCCTTGAGCAATTGCAGAAGCTCGGCCAGAAACGAGCGACCGAACCCGAACAAGCGGCTGATGCGAACAACGCCATGCGGTTTTCAGCTCGCTCGGTGCGAGCGCAACGTCGGCGCGTTGGGCTTTCGGCGGCAGATTACGCGACGTTGGTCGGCGTATCGCCGCTTACCATCTATAACTGGGAGCATGGCAAATCGCGGCCGCGCAATGGGCAATTCGAAACACTCGTTTCACTGCGGGGCATTGGTAAGCGCGAAGCTCTAGCGCGCCTCGCTGCCGCTGGTGCTGCGGCAGCCAAGAGCGGCCGCAGGGGGCGACGGCCCAAGTGATCGCCACGCGCTTTCTGGTCGTGGTCGCAAGAATACCGATCGCTGTCGGAGTGGCGACTGCCGAAATCGACGCAGAATTGATCTCACACGTTGTTCGCGGGTGGTAGAACGCATGAGGCAAGCGCTCACTCACGTGGCCGTCGTGGTTCGTGATTACGATGAGGCGATTCGCTTCTACGTCGATAAGCTCCACTTCGAGCTGCTGGAAGACACCGAGTTGCCCGGTACCGGAAAACGCTGGGTTGTCGTCCGACCTCGAGGATCGACAGGAGCCGCCATCTTGTTGGCCCGGGCTGCATCGGAGGAGCAACAATCGCGTGTGGGAAATCAAACTGGGGGCCGCGTAGCATTCTTTTTGAGCACCGACGATTTCTGGCGCGATTATCGCTTGCTGACGGCCGCTGGCGTCGCGTTTGTACGCGAGCCTGGCAAGGAATCTTACGGAACCGTCGCGGTGTTCGAGGACCTCTACGGGAATCGATGGGATCTGGTCGAGCGGAAAGACCAGCCGGTGGATGAGGTCGTACAGACCGGGTAGTTGCCGGCAACATCAAAGAGCATTAAACGCTGCGGCGAGGCATACGATTTGCCCCGCCTGCCTTTTACCCCCTGTCGTCGCCATAGTTTCTCGCTGTCCCACCGGAACTTCTGCATGGACGCTCTCTCGACCGCCCTCTTTTTTTCCGCCTGGATCGGCCGGTTTGTGGCAACGGCTTCGTCGCCAGAGCAAATGCGCGAGTGGTCAGACGCTAGCGGCGCCCACCGAGCACTGGCTGTGCTCCTCCGGGTCGAAGGCGACAGGATTCAGCTGCGGCGGAGCGACGGGAAATTGGTATCAGCGCGGGTCGCCAACCTGAGCGACGCCGACCGACAATATGTCGCCGCCCGGCAGTCGCCCACATCGACCATAGCCGGCGCGGCGAACGCCATTGGCCGAATTGCGGAAGCGGCAAAACCGCTACGCGAAGTCTCAAGTTGGTTGCAGCCGGATCAAGGCACTGCCGACGACCGCCAGCCCACTCCTGCCGCACTGGTGTACATTCGCGTGTCGCGCGGCTTTCTCGAGGACTACGTCGAGCGCACGATCCGCCGCCGCAAGCCGGTGACGGACTGCGTGTTGGGCACCCGCATCGTCGGCGAATCGGAAACGGTCGGCCGCACGCAGCTCTCGTTGATTCCGAGTAGTGGCCAATTGCTCGGCGAGATCAACTTCTTCGGTACGGTCGAAGCGCACACTTGCGGCTACAAAGGGCCGGTCGTACTTCACAATGTTTCGAACACCTCATTTGAGGCACACAAGTTGATCGCCATGGATAAGGGCGGCTTTCGTGTGGCGCCCGCGACGATCACTGGTCCCACTCATTTGCAAACAGTCGATATCGACACGAGTCTACCAAGACTGCGCGGCAGGATTGCCCAACGCATCGCCTGGCGCAAGGTTTCTAGCACCCACGACGAGGCCCAGGCCATCACTGGCCAACATACGAATGCCGATGTACGCCGCGATTTCGATGCACGCATAAACCAATCGGTCGCTAAGGTGCAGCGCGTGCTCGGAGAGCAGATTCCTGACCTCAATCGGACCGCCGGCCCGCTGCCCACCGATGTGCGATTCCGCTCCAGCGCCGATTGCATCGAGCTGGCAATTCTGCGCGAGAACGCCAGTCCGGAAGACCGGAAGCTGCGGCCGCCGCCGGCCAACCGTGACGCCGATCTGTCGGTGCGCGTTCACCGCGCACTGTTCACGAGCGCGATCATGGACCCGCAGCTCATTCAGGATCTTGCCCCGATGCTGATGAAACTCTTGCAGGCTCGCTCCGGCAGCAACGTTCGGCCCGGAGCAAGCAATCTGCTCGCCGTGCCAGATACCGAAGCTAAATGGTCAGCCGATCTCGAATGGTTGTCTTTGGATTTCAAAGACGCCAAGCGCGGGTAGCCAAATTGCGTGAGACACAACAGCGCGAAGGCCGCTCAGCTACAAAGCGCGTGTAAACATGAGGCCACCGAGAAAGCCGATGTTTGCGCCGAGGAATCCCTGGCCGAGCGGGTACAGCAGCCCACCGCCAACGCTTGCCGTGGCAGCGAAATACACCATCGAGAAGATGATGGCGCAGGGGCTGGGGCCGGTGAGCCACTGCAAATCGCGGGACCACAGTGCCATCCCAAGCCCGATGGAAACGAGCGCCATGCCGGTCATCAAATCTCTGAGCGAGAAGCGGAACATCTCTCAATTATAAGCTGCGAAAGGGATCGTTCGTGCGGTTGCGGGTTGTTTTGGCAACGTGGCTTTCGGCGACTAGCCCGCGTCTTTCCACGTCCATGGGGCGGGGCCCCGCACCTGACCGGCAAGTTGGCGATCTGGCTCAATAGCATGCGATGCCGTGGCGGCGGGGACACGCGGCGCTGCTTCGGCGTCACTCAGTGGGTGCTGCTGTGAGCCGCAGCGGATTAAATTGGTGCTTTGCCAGAATGTACCAGGCTGCCGCGGATAGAAATCCCTCGTCGGGATTGACCCAGGCGTAGTCGCCACTGCGGTTGAGCGTGTACGGCAGGCTGTGGGTCACGGTGCCGGCAACATGCTGCTCGATGATTGCGTTGTCGAGTTGATTGGCATAGAAGAACGCCCGCTGTTTGTGGCCGGCCGCGGCAAACGCGCAGGCCATATGGCCGATGCCTTCGACCCAAATATTGTCGACGTCCGCTGGACCAGAGTACGGTCCAATCACCGTACGTTCATGAAACCGCACTATCTTGCGAAAACGTAGGTCGTAATCGGGAATATTAAGCAAGTCAGCTGGTTGGCCATTGAACGCCATCACGCGCCAGGTGTATAGGTCAAGCGGCAGATCGTTGCGGTCGATTAGCTCGGAGTTGAGCCAAACGCTAATTTGTCGGGCCAACTTTCGGTCTCCAAGCAGCATAAAAACGGCATAGCAGTCGACATTGCCTTCATGGTGGCCGCTCTCTTCGTGCAGTTTCGTATCGCCCTTTCTCCAACCATGTTGCACGTAGCCACCCGGGCCGTTGGGGTTGGGCTTCCACCAGTTGCGCAAGAGATCGGTTAGCAGCTTCGTGAGGCCGGCGTAGCGAGTGTCTTTAAATGCGCGATCGTGGTCGAGGCAGGCGAACGTGAGCCACGCCATGTCACCCATCCAACGATCGACGTTGGCGGGGGCGTGCATTGGGGCGACGCCATCGCCGCCGTGAAGCGATACCCGCTGATAGAAACCACGTGCTTCGCCGCGGAGGAAGAAGCTCTGCTTGGTCGGGTCGGCATTGTTGCGATCGGTAGCCGCGTCGCGAAAGAAATCAAGGATGCGTTCCGCCCGTTCCCGCTCGCCATCGCGAACGAACGCCATCGCGGCCAGCACATTGTTGAAGGTGTGTACTTCGTCGCCGCCGGCCGTCGAGGTGATCAACTTATGATCGGGCGTGCTCGAATCTTGCATTTGTTTCAGCCATTCGAGCACCAGCGGATCCTCTGCCGTGAGCTTTTCCGCGCGGCGTTGTCGCACGCCAATTCCTGCGAACTCGCGGTCGGGGTCGAGCAGCGGCCCGTGGTACGGGACCTGAACCAGCGGAGCATCGCCGGCAGCCCCAGAGGTGCGCGCGGAGTCGGTTCTTTCAGTTCCGGGAAAGGGCGGCGGGCCGAAGCTTGAAGGGTCGCCGGCTTTGCCGAACATTGCGGCCTTCACGGTGAGTTCGCCTTTGCCCGTCACGCCGGCAACGGCGATGTCGAACGACTTCAGCGCATCACGTTTGCGATCGCCGCCCCACCAATACTCAGCATCACGCGGGTAAATGGTGAGGCGGTGAAACTCGGTCGACGCTTCGATCGAGACACGCTGGCCGAAGGTTGCGCCGGCGGCATCGAGAAACTTGAGCTCCAACGTGCATGGTTTCGTCGATTTGAATAGAAACGTGATCGGCCGCGTGTCGGTTGGGTGGCGCAGCGGCGTTGAAATGTTGGCCCAGCCGCCGTCTTTCAGATCGTAGTTGAGAACAGCCGTTTCACCAGCCGGAGCGAAAGTGGCAGCCGATGTATCGGCATGCGAAACACGATCAGCTGTGAACTCGAGCGCTTGGCCGCAGGCGGTTGTCGCAAAAACTGAAAGCAGAATTACCGTGAAAACGCGAAAGATTGTCCCGCGCATGATTGGTATACCGACGCGTTGCTGGTTGGACGGAGCCGATCACGACAATAGCGGCGCCGCGTCTCTAGCGGCGCCCCGTGACCGCCGACATTCACCTACGTTAACGCGGTGGTCGAGTGACAGCGAGAAGCAAAGCCAGTTCCGGAACGAAATCGGATAAATTCGCAGTCCGCGTGCGAAGAACTACGACTTTCGGCGGAAGCGGTTACCGCTTAGGAGGGTAACACTGCCCGCGACGAGCCAAAATACCGCCGGCTCCGGCACCGCCACAGACGACCACGCCAAGCCATATTGCTCCGCATTCAGGTCGCCGATCGTGTCGAACAGCTCATCGCTCCACCGCACCCGGATCATGTACTGGCCCGTTGTCGGAACGGCAAAGCTGAAATGTTCCGTATTGTTGTACCGACCATTCGAGGCAGAGATGAGATCCTGAGCGATGCCGCCTGCCGAACTCCATAGCTCCAGATCGAGATTATCGAAGCTGTCATCGCCATAAGTGGTGTCGCCAATTAGATGCCGATCGCGGAACCACGTTAGTGTCGCGGTGAAAATGTCGCCAGCTGCGAGCGGGTTCGTAATGAGGTAGTCGTTCGTGGTCCCCTCGCCGACTTGTCCGAAGTCCCAGCCAATTGCCGCCACATTTCCGAGCGCGCCTTGCGCGAGGCCAGCGACATCGGTCGTGCCGCTGAGTAGCTGGTCAAACGCGCGGTTAAGGTCCATCCGGCCGGCGCCGACGCGATCGTCAACGCCCCGCGACGTGAACACGCCGCCCAGGCCATTGGGATTAGCGAATTGCCCGTTGTCCCAATCCTGCGTCTTCACGGCCGAGTTCATGAGCACCGCCTTCATTACGCGCGAATCGCGAGCATCGGGCGTTGTGGGCAGAGCTGCATAGGCGGCGTCGTATAGCAGTGCGGCGCCGCCAGCCACGGTCGGCGCTGCGAAGCTGGTGCCATTTATATTTCGGGAATAATAATCAGCGCCCCCGGCAGGGCCATTGGCAGAGCCGAAGACGTTTACACCGTTGCCGCCGGTCTGGCCGCCATAGTAAGCCGCGGCGAGGTTCTCGCCCGGAGCAGCAATGTCGACCACCTGGCGGGCCATGGGAACCGTGCCGTTCACCGGATCGTAATAGTCGTTCGGTCCACCGTTGCTGAAATAGCTCGGCACATCAAACGCACCACTATCTGGGTTCAAGGCGGCTACGGCGATGGTATTGTAGGCGCTCGCGGGCGACGGCACACGGTTGGGCCCGGCGCCGCTCGGCACTGTATTGCCTGCAGCGACCGTGAACAGCGTGCGCGGGTTCTCGTTAACAAGGGCATCGAACGTGCCGCTGAGATTATCGCTGCCGGCGAGGTCACTGTCGCCGGCGCTGAAGACCCAGCTGGAGTTCACGACATCGGCCCGCCGCAAGCCCGAGCTCGTCGGCACGCCGCTAACAAAGGCAGCCCGGTATGGTCCAAACGTGGAGAGGCCGTAGGTATCTAAGTAGAAGGCGGTCGTGAACCGCGGGTAGGAAGAGTTTCCTGCAGGCCAGCTTTGGGCGATGGCGCCAGAGGCGAGTTGGGCATCCGGCGCCATGCCGTGTTGGTATTCGCCGGGATTGGGGCCGCCGGTGCGGCCGCCCATGATCATGCCCACCCACGTGGCGTGCCGATCGAATTCGCCAGCTGCGCCGCTGGTCGGAATTTTGGTAACGTGCCCCAGCGTTTCGTGGCCGGTCCAAATATAACCGGCTTCGATGTTGGCCATGACTGTGTTGGCGCCCGTGTAACCGGCACTGTAAAACCGGTCCGCCCCGAGCAGCGTGTTCATGTTGTAATTGCCAACAAATGACCCTTGCACCGCCCCTGAACCTGACTGGATGAAGACATCGGAATAGCCAATGTCCTGGCTATTCGGCCCAGATTGGGCCATGGCCGGAAGAACGGCAGTAGAAGGAATCGCTGCCGAAAAGAGCATCGCGACAGTGAATTTCCATACGCGCAGCGTACGGCGCGCGTCGGGAGAAATGTCGCGCCAAGTTGGTCGATTCATTAGCGTTACTCGAAGCTGGGGTGCGCGCGAGACCGTGCGCGATTAGATACTGTTCCGAAACCGGTTGCCTCGCCGGTGCGAAGTGCGCCTGCGGCAAATCGCAGCTTTTATTTTAACCGCGTTTTCTGACCGCTCAACGGTTCAGGCGGTGGCAGCCGAAAATTAGCCAGGATAACGACGAAAACGCCGATAACTACCGGTTGCCACCAATCGAGGGGGGCGGATGCTGATCGTGAGGCGATTGCGCTTTATGCGTGCTGGCATGGCTAATCGGTACGGCTGCCACTAGCCCATGCCAAAAATCTGCTCCACGTTGCCGCGAATGACGCGGCGGCCCAGGGCGACCGCTTGCTCTTCGCTCCAGCCGCGCTCGATCACGAATCGCTCGGCCAGGATCTTGGCCAGGATCCGCTTGTACATCCCAAACTTTGGCAGGCAGAACTCGAGCTTGTAGGCGTCGCTGTAGTAACCGATTTGCTTGGTCTGTGGCACCGCTTCGAGCCGGGCAGCGGCATCGTGTTCGATGTACGCCGGCGTATTGGAGTACCACCAGTGGCCGTTCGTAACGACGTTCGGAAAAATCCACGCGTAGCTGACCAGTTCCTGGTTCGTAACGCTCGCGAGCACCGACACGGGAAACACGACCTGCGGAAACGCGTTGAACAGTTCCTTGTACTGGATAAGCGACACGCGGCTGTCGTAAAGGTCTTGCCCTTGGAATACGCCATCACGGTAGACGGTTCGGTTGACGCCGATCATGAGATCGAACGGCAGCTTGAATTCGGCGCAGAACTCGGCGAGCGTCCAGAAGACGAAGTTGGCAAGTGTGTCCGGCGCTGCGTTCTGGACGGTGCCGCGGAGCAGCGCGGTTAACGCTGATTCGGCGGCGTCGGGCGCAATTGGCATTGGCGCGAAGTTCGGGGGCAGTGAGATGGCACTGGCTCGTGCGCCTTTGCTTACGAAGTGTTCGAACAACTTGCCGATCGCGGTGCGCAGCGAGCCGATGTTGCGCAGGTCGGTGTTCGTGGCTGCCGCGAGCCGCTGCCGCACTTCTGGCTTGCCGAGGTGGAACACAAGGTCGTCGGTGCGCAGGCAAGGGATGTAACGCTTCGTGTCGAAGCCAGTCAGCGGGTCGTCGAAGTTGTTGGTGAGGAAGACGGCGTCGAGCTTTGTGCCGTCGAGGACTTGCTGCTCCCAATCGGGCTGGGCCATTTTCTTAGCAGCCGTGTCGTAGAGCGATTCCCAGTTCGCCAGCGTAAGCTGTTCGTCGGCCGGAAAATCGAAAAAGCTCCGCGCCAGCTCCAGCAGCCAACTGTATTGCACGGTGTTCCGCAGAGGATCGATCTGCGCGACCAGCCGGCGCACTTTCTCTTTCGGGTCGAGGCCCGGCTCTTCGATTTCGACGCGCGGCATGCCGGCCGAGTGAACCAGCTCGGTGTAATAGTGGTACCCGAGGATATCGGCGAGCGTCCGCGACGCCGCCGTCTTCGGCTCGATATGCGAATGCGGATCAATCAGCCGGATCGAGTCGAGTTCAGTGAACAGACGGTTGCGGAGGTCGCTCATAGGAGTGCGAAAGGCGGAGTGTGAAGTGGGGGAGTGGGGAAATACGAAGACGTTGGAGTGCCGACTATTACACGCGTCGTTAGCGTCGGCGGCGACGCCGACACAATTGGACCAATTTCACCTTACCAAGTGCGTGATGAAACCACCTTCACAAACTCACAGCAACGCTCACAATTCACTGCCGAAACCCTTCATGACAGTCGGCACAAGCCTTCGTTGTGCGCGCGAGTGCTTGTCGCGCTTGGTCAAAGTTATTGATATCAACCGCGGCGGCGAGTTCCACGCCGCCTTGCTTCAGTTCGCGGGCGAGTTTCGCGTACGTTTCATCATCCCAGAACTCATAGCCTGTGCGACCAATAATATCGCCGACAGTCGCCACAAGTTGGGATTCGATTTTGATGTCATCGCGGCGCGCGGTGAACTCTTGCTTGTTCGCCAGCCACTTCGCGAGGCGATCTTGCTGGGCAATATTGAGCCGCTGCATTAGCGGTGGCCGATCGGCAATTTGCGGCCAGTCGACCTTCGACTCAGTGTTAACTGCTACGTTCGGCCGGCTGCCGGCAACCAGATCAGCAAGATCCTGCTTCCGCTGCTTCGCTTCCTGAAACGACTGATCGGTGCCGACCTTGCAGTTGTGGCCGGCGCGTGCGAAGGCGTCGCGAAGCGCGGCGGCGGTGTCTTTCCAGCGCGCGTCGCCGTCGTAGTCGGCAGTGACGGCGAACAGGGCGGCGAGTTCGCTGAAGTCGCGGCGGCAATCTTTGTAACCTCCGCCCTTGAATGGCGCCGGCGACGTAGCGCTTGTGCCGACCTGTTGGCCCAGCCGCTTGATTTCTACTTCGAGCGTGTCGGCGTCAATGAGCTGGGACCACGCGCCGTCGGCTGCCGGTTTGGCGTTGGCGGCATCCGTCACATGCGCAGGTGTGGTGGATGCTGCCGCCGCGGCCGCCCGCCCATAATCAGGCCGCGAGCCAACGAGCTTGGTGCGAGCATCGGGAAAGAATGCGTCGAGATCAGCCGTCGTCCACTTGGGTGGCCGCGCGCGTTTGGGTTGCTCGGCCGCCGCCAGTTGCGCGCACACAACCAGCAGCGTTAGCCCAGCCAGCGCCCCTGCCTGCGTAATGCGACTTCGTCGTTCCACCCCGAGTTCCCAAATCCATGGCACAGAAGAACCGAACGCAACCCATTATCGAGCGACGCTCGACGGCCAGCAAGCGCTCTACGCGGACCGGCATCTACCGTGAATTTCGCGGGTGTGCTAGGTTAGCTCGACATGAACGCCAACCAACTGAAAATGACACTCGATGCCGTTCAACAAGCGGTCACTTCCGGCAAACTTACCGAGTCGGCGGCCACGAATATGCGAGCCTGGCTCACCGAACCGCGGTACGCGATGTACGCCGACGAAGTGGCCGCCCATGTGGCTGATGGCAAATGGCAAACGCTCGATGATGTTTTTTGGACGGTAATCCCTTTCGGCACAGGCGGCCGCCGCGGCAAGATGTATCCGATCGGTTCGAACGCGATCAACGACCGCACCATCGGCGAAAGTGCTCAGGGTCTCGCCGACTACGTGAAAGAAGCACTCGGTCCGGGCGCCGCGCTATCGTGTGCGATCGGCTTCGACACGCGGCACAAGTCGGATCATTTTTCCCGGCTATGCGCCGAGATCATGACCGCCGCCGGCTTCACGGTTTATCTGCTCGACCAATATCGCTCGACGCCCGAACTGTCGTACACCGTGCGCGAGAAAAAGTGCTCGTGCGGCATCATGGTCACGGCGAGCCACAATCCGCCCAGCGACAATGCGGTGAAGGTCTACTGGTCGACTGGCGGGCAGATTCTGCCGCCGCACGATAAAGGCATCATCCAGCGCGTGATGAGCGCGCAGGAGATTCGCCGCGCGAATTTCGACGAGATGCTCAAGGCTGGCAAGATCCTCATCTGCACCGACGAGATGGATGGCAAATTTCAGCAGGCCGTGCTCACGCAAGCGACGCCCGGGCCGCGCGAGTTGAAGGTGGTTTACTCGCCGCTGCATGGCGTTGGCGCGACGGCCGTATTGCCTGTGCTCGCGGCCGATGGATTCACGTCGGTCGAACTCTTCGGACCGCATTCGAAGCCCGATGGCGACTTTCCGAACGTCCCCGGCCACGTGGCGAATCCCGAGAATCCGCCGGTGTTCGATTCGATCATCGTGCGGGCGCGCGAGGCGGGTGCTGATGTCGCGCTCGCCACCGATCCGGATTGCGATCGCATCGGCTGCGCCGCGCCGAAACGCTTCCGCGGCGAAACCGACTGGCACACGCTCACCGGCAACCAACTGTGCTCGCTGCTCGCCGATTATGTGCTGGAGACTCGCAAGAACGCGGGACGGTTGTCGTCGCAGAACTTCATCGTACAAACGCTCGTCACCACGCAGATGGTTCGCCGCATCGGCGATAGCTACGGCGTTCATACGGTCGGCGATCTGCTCGTCGGCTTCAAGTGGATCGCCCAAGCGATCGACCAGTACGGTCCCGACTACTTTGTGTACGGCACCGAGGAGTCGCACGGCTACATGGCCGGCAGCTATGTGCGTGATAAGGACGGCGCCGTGGCCTCGATGCTCCTGTGCGAACTCGCGGCCAAGTTGAAAGAGGCCGGCCAAACACTGCACGAAAAGCTCGACGCCCTCTTTTGGCAGCACGGCGTGCACGTGGAACGCACGGTCTCGGTGCAGATGCCCGGCAGCGAGGGGATGGCGCGCATGAAAGAAGTGATGGCCGCGTTCCGCGCGGGCCCACCGGCGGAAATCGGCGGCGACCGCGTGGCCCAAGTGCGCGATTACGAGCGCCAAACCATCACGCTGGCCGGCGGTACACCGCAGCCGCTGGGCGGGCCAAAGGGCGATCTCGTGTTTCTCGATCTCGCGACGGAAGGCAATTACGTTGCCTGCCGGCCGAGCGGCACCGAGCCGAAGATTAAGTTCTACATGTTCACCTTTACGCCGCCCGAGCAGCTGTCGAATCTCGACCTGGCGAAAGCGCAGCTCGCAGAGCGGCTCGACCGCATGGAAGCCGACCTGCGCAAGTTCGCTGGCGTGTGAGGCGAATTCACGCGAGCTTCATCGGTTCTTCATTCCGCAGCCTTACGTTGACGGCACTCAAACGGCAGCGCTGCGCACGTTGCGCATTACTGGCACTGCTTCGTGAGAGCACACGTTAAGGAGACCAGGTATGAATCGTGCGCTGCGGAGGCAGGCCGCTCGCGTCGAGCGGAAGTTCGGCTTCACGTTGGTGGAATTGTTGGTCGTTATTGCGATTATTGGAATTCTGGTCGCGCGGTTGTTGCCGGCCATTTAGTCGGCCCGCCGCAGCCACCAGGTCGCCAGGGGCCTTCACTCCTTCTTGCAGTGTAACCCCCTCCCCAACCCTCCCCGCAAGGGGGAGGAGCCGGAAAGTGGTTGTTGGGGGATTCAGCTATTCTGCGGTCCTTTTCTTCGTTTGGTTCCCTTCCCTTCGACGAGGAGGGTTAGGGAGGGGCGAACGCCCTGCGCCACAACTCTCGCGCAATCGCCTCAACGACAGCGTGAATATTCTCATCCAACTCTTGATTGCGAAACCGAAGGACATGAAAGCCGCGTGCAGCTAACCATTGCGTCCGCTGTGAATCGTATTCGGCGGATTCAGTTTGGAGGTGCTGCGGGCCATCGAGTTCGATCACGAATTTCTCAGCGAAGCAGACGAAGTCGACGATGTATGGTCCGATGGCTGCTTGGCGACGGAATTTGTGGCCGTGGATCTTTCCGGCGCGCAGAAAATGCCAGAGGCGGCGTTCGGCTTCGGTGGGTTGGTTGCGCAGCTCGCGCGCGAAGTCGCGTTGGGCTGGGTCGCGGTACATGGCGTGTGCGAGGCGTGGAGGGAATGGGTTGGCCCGTGGCAGTGTAACCCCCTCCCCAACCCTCCCCGCAAGGGGGAGGGAGCCGGAAGAGAGGTATTTTGGTGGAGAGTGATCGGATCACTAGGTGAATCTCTCTGTTTGGTCCCCTCCCCTTTTGACGGGGAGGGTTAGGGAGGGGTGAACACGGCGCGGCAAGGCATGCGGCGGGGAAAAAGTGTTGCGGCCAAATCGCTGATGAACTGTATTGGCGATTTGGACAAGAAGATCACATGTTGCAGTGGATATGTGAGCATCTGAAACATACCATAAGGCTGCAATAGAGCAGACAAGCATCGAACTCACCAAATTGCTGTGTCGGACAACATCATTTCATATCTGGAAATGTGTCGCCGCGAAGGCTCAAGTCTTCAGCAGGGGATGAACTTTGCACTCGGCGGAAACCACTCAGTCATCTTGATGTCGGTCCGTAAGAATGCGCCATACCGCGACCGCCTAGAAGATGGAGGAACCACGCTGATTTATGAGGGTCACGATGTGGCACGTACGATTGTGAGTCCGAATCCGAAAGTGCTTGATCAACCAGAGCGCTATCCAACTGGTGGCTTAACGCAAAACGGAAAATTTCATCGAGCGGCTCAAGATTTCAAGAGTGGGAAACGAAGTCAGGAGCGAGTGCGCGTCTATGAGAAAATCCATTCTGGAATCTGGTCCTATAATGGCGTATTCCATTTAGTCGATTCTTGGCAAGAGCAGGACGAATATCGTTCCGTGTTCAAGTTTCGCTTGGTTGCTGTAGAAGGCGACGAAGACTTCGAAACCCCTGTGCGGCCGAATGTCGAACGCCGCCGCGTGATTCCCACAGCAATTAAACTTGCCGTGTGGAAGCGTGATCGCGGAAAATGCGTGAAATGTGGGGCGACAGATGAGCTACATTTCGACCACGATTTGCCGTGGTCGAGGGGAGGGACATCGCTTACCGAGGCGAATGTGCAACTACTGTGCGCTCGCCATAATCTTGAAAAGAGTGACCACATCCTCTGATTATTAACTACGTATGTAGTCTGCGGAGCAAATCGTCCCTTCCCTCCCCCGCCCCCTTCCGCTATCATTCTAGGTTTCCCCTCAGCTTTTTCAGGGCGGCTGCGTTGGCCACTCGGCGGTGGGAGTTCCTCTAACTTCTCTGGCGGAGCATGTTTCGCTCCCATGGCCGCGCCCGTTGGCGATTGACTTCGGCCTTAGCCGTGCTCCTGCCACACCAGGTTCTTTTGTTTTTATGGTTAACCGCAACTTAATTCGTGAATTCGACGTTTCCGACGAGGATTGGAACATAGCCATCGGCGATGCCCTGCCGGATGACATGGATTGGCTCAAGGGCGAGGAAGTTGGCCCGAATCAAATTGTCGAAGGCAAGGTGCTGCGCGTCGACGACGACTTCATCCTGGTCGATGTGGGCTACAAGAGCGAAGGCATCATTCCCCGCAATGAATGGGAAGAAGGCGAGGCCTTGCCGGAAGTCGGCGATAAGGTCCGCGTGCTCGTCGAAGACACGGAAGACGTGCAAGGCCGGCAAGACGATCGCGGCATGATCGTGCTGTCGAAGCGCAAGGCCGAGAAGATCGAAAAGTGGCTCAAGGTCATGGAGACCGTCCACGAAGGCGACACCGTGAGCGGCATGGTGACGCGGAAGATCAAGGGCGGCTTGTTGGTCGACATCGGCGTCAACGTGTTCCTGCCGGCGTCGCAGGTCGACATTCGCCGGCCGCACGATATCGGCGAATACATTGGCAAAGAGATCAAGTGCCTCGTGCTCAAGATCGACGAAGCACGCCGCAATATTGTGGTTAGCCGCCGCAGCCTGATCGAGGCCGAGCGGGCTCAGAAGAAGAGCGAACTGCTCAAGCAGTTGGAAGTTGGCCAGCTCCGCAAGGGCGTCGTGAAGAACATTGCCGACTTCGGCGCATTCGTTGACCTCGGCGGTATCGACGGTTTGCTCCACATTACCGACATGAGCTGGGGCCGCATCAATCACCCGTCGGAAGTCGTGAAGATCGACGACCAGATCGAGGTGATGATCCTGCACATCGACTACGAGAAAGAAAAGATCGCCCTGGGCCTCAAGCAGAAGAGCGCGAGCCCGTGGGACAAGGTGCCGGAGAAGTACCCGGTCGGCTCGACCGTGAAGGGCACCGTGGTCAATGTGATGAGCTACGGCGCGTTCGTGAAGCTCGAAGACGGCATCGAAGGGCTGGTGCACATCAGCGAAATGAGCTGGACGAAGCGCATCAGCCACCCGAGCGAACTGGTGCACATCGACCAGGAAGTCGAGGTCATGGTCCTCGACATCAACAAGGAGAAACAAGAGATTTCGCTCGGCATGAAGCAGACGCAATCGAACCCGTGGGACAAGGTCGCCGACCGCTACCCGCCGGGCGCGATGGTCAAAGGCCGCGTGCGGAACCTCACGAACTACGGCGCCTTCATCGAGATCGAGGAAGGCATCGACGGTCTCTTGCACGTGAGCGACATGAGCTGGACGCGCAAGATCGGCCACCCGAGCGAAGTGGTCGAGAAGGGCCAGGAGATCGAGTGCAAGGTGGTGAGCGTCGACCAGGAACGTCGCCGCATCGCGTTGGGTCTCAAGCAGATGGACGACGACCCGTGGGCGACGGATATTCCGAACCGTTACCAACCGGGCCAGCTCGTGAAGGGCAAAGTGACGAAGATCACCAACTTCGGCGTGTTCGTGGGCCTGGAAGACGGCCTCGAAGGCCTGCTCCACATTTCGGAACTCGCCGATCACAAGGTCGAGAATCCGGAAGACGTGGTGAAGGTCGGCGACGACATCGAGGTGAAGATCCTGCGCGTCGATGCCGACGAGCGGAAGATCGGCCTCTCGCGGAAGCGCGTCGAGTGGGCTGAAGACGATCTCTCGGTCGACGAGTCGATCATGGCAGGCGCCGGCACGGGCGGCTCGAATGTGGAGCTCAAGGGCGGCGTCGGCTCGGGCAGCGGCCCGCTGTTTAAGAGCGCTTCGGAGCTGGAAGCCGATCAGGCCGGCGAGAGCTCGGAAGGGTAATGCGGTAAACAAGTTGGGTGCCTGGGGCAGAGGCTCGGCGATGCCCCAGAACAGAAGTCTGGGGCGTCGAAGACTCCGCCCCAGGCACTCAATGTGAAGTGTGGCGCACTGGGGGCTCGGCTTCGCCTCGACCCCAGCCATCCTTGGTACGATTAGTGGAGCGAGTTTTCGCCGCGGCGATCTTCGATCGGAGAGACTCACCTACAACCGCTACAACCCGGCCTCAAAACCTTTAGCGCGGCACGACGGGAACGACCAACCCGTCGTGCCGTTTTCATTGATACGGCCCGAACGTGGGGCACATTCGGCGCACTAGAACGTATCTTGCCTAGCGTGCAGAGTGCTAGCGTCGGCGTCCGATCTACTTCACTAGGGAGCAGGAAGCTCGGAGCGTGGCGGTGGAACTGCCGAGTGCCTGTTTACGCTCTTTCCATTGGAACCGGACGCTAACGCGTGCCGGCTAATGGAATTAGCCGCCGGGCGCTAGCCCGCGGTTGTAGAACCGCGACTGAGTCCTGCTCCGAGTTCCCGGCTCGCCGCATTTGCCATCCTGACATCCCTCCCGTTGCAGCGAGCCGAAAATGGCCACCACGAGTACATCCAAACGGCGCCGGTCCGGCGGAGCCGTGCAAACACCACTCGAAACCTACCTCCGCGAGATTAACGAAACGCCATTGCTCTGCGCCAAGGAAGAGCGCGACTTGGCGACGCGGATTGGTCAAGGCGATACGCGGGCCCGTGACCAAATGGTGCGAGCGAATTTGCGACTCGTGGTGAACATCGCCCGAGGGTACTCGGGCAAAGGCCTGGGTCTCCAGGATCTCATCGAGGAAGGAAACCTTGGGCTGCTGCGGGCAGTCGAAGGTTTCGACCCGGCGATGGGCACCCGCTTCAGCACTTACGCCAGCTATTGGATCAAGCAATCAATCAAGCGCGCCCTGATTAACACGGGCAAAACGATCCGCATACCGGCGTACATGGTCGAGCTGTTGAGCAAGTGGCGGCGGGCCACGGCTCGGCTCACCGAAGAGCTGGGTAGGTCGCCCACGCCGGAGGAAGTGGCACGCATCCTCGGCCTGGCGAAGAAGAAGCTGCCCATCATCAAGAAGGCGATCAAAATCTACAACGCCACGCCGCAGACCGACCAGAGCGAAGCCGGCTGGACGCTCGGCGACATGGTGATGGACGAGCGGCAAATGACGCCCGATGACGCGCTCGTGGAAAGCGACTGCCTGCACCACGTGATGGATATGCTCGCCACGATGGACCAGCGCGAAGCCACGGTGCTCAAAATGCGGTTCGGCCTCGAAAGCCATGAGCCGCGGACGCTCAAAGAAATCGGCGAACAGCTCGGCCTCACGCGGGAGCGCGTGCGGCAGATCGAGACGGAAGCCCTCAATAAGATGGCGGATAGCATGGAAGACCCACGCGATCGGCTGATGGGGCTGTTGTAGGGGAGCTGTCAGCTATTAGCTGTTAGCTATTGGCCACACCTGTAGGGCGTTTTGCGCCTGAAGTGATCGACCGCTGTAGTTGCGATTTCCGTTGCATCGCTGCCATACCGGGCATACCATTGCAGTATGAATCCGATTCAATTCGAAACGGAACTGCAGGGTGAGCCGGCGCTCATATTACCGCCGGAAGTGCTAGCGCAGCTGCCGAAATCCGGTCGTGCGAAAGTGCTAGTTCTGGTGGAAGGGGAGTCGAATGACTCTGAATGGCGTCGTGCGTCGTACGAGCAGTTCATGCGAGACGACAGCCCAGAAGACGACGTGTACGACGCCTATCTATGAATTTCGGCGAGATCTTCATCTGCCGATTTCCATTTACGTCGGGCCAAATGAGCAAGGCGCGGCCCGCGTTGGTCCTCTTCGATGTGGGGTCCGACGTCGTGATTTGTCGAATCACGTCGGCCCAGCATACAGACCCGCTGGATGTTGCCATCGCCGATTGGTCTGCTGCCGGATTGGCGAAGCCTTCGATCGCCCGCTTGGCGCGTTTGGTCACTGCCGAAAAAGGCTCTGCTGCACACTCGCATCGGCGAATTGACGGCTGCGGATAAGAACTCCATGCGGAGAATTTGGAACGCGCACATGACGCTCTAAGCGAGAGGCGACCTTGCGCGAATTCGGCGATCGATTGCAAACGCGCGGAATGCGGGCGGCGTTAGAATGAGTGGGGTTGGTTGAACCACGTCACTGTTCTGATGCAGGCCATGAAAACGATTGCTTCGATTGCGGTACTGGTTGTTGTTGGAAGCTCAGTCAGTTGCCAAGCTGCGTCGGCTGAACGAGTTGGCGGCAAGGTCTTCAGCATACGAGCCGCCGGGGCGAAGGGCGACGGCAAGACGCTCGATACATCGGCGATCCAAAAGGCGCTCGACGATTGCGGCGAGGCTGGCGGCGGGACGGTGTTGTTTCCGCCCGGCATTTATCTTTGCCAGCCAATCGAGATTCGCACGAAGACGACGCTGCAGCTGGATAAGGGTGCTACGCTGCTCGCGACCGACAAGCGGGCCGACTACGAACGCCAGGACAAGCCGAACGCCTTCAGGCCGTTCCTTTCCGGAGAAGACTTGGAAGATGTGACCATCGCCGGCCAAGGCGTGATTGACGGCGCGGGCGCCGCCTGGTGGGGAGCCGCCGAAGATGCCCGGCGGAAGAAGCCGGGCTACACGCTGCCGCGGCCGAATCTCATTGTGCTGACGCGCGTGACCAATCTTGTGGTGCGCGATGTAACGATCCAGAACTCGCCGAAGTTTCATTTGGTGCCCACCGATTGCGACGGCGTCACGATTAGTGGGGTCACGATTCTTGCCCCCGAAGGCGCGGCCAACACCGACGCGATCGACCCCAGTATGTGCCGGCGCGTGATGATCACGAAGTGTCTCATCGACGTGGGCGACGACAACATCGCGATTAAGGCTGGCAAGAAGGCGAAGGGCCGCGAGTTCGCTTGCGAAGATATCACCGTGACTGACTGCACATTCAAGCACGGTCACGGCATGTCGATCGGCAGCGAAACGGTCGGCGGCGTACGAAACGTGCACGTGAAGAACTGCACATTCGCAGACACCGACAACGGCTTGCGGATCAAGTCGGACCGCACGCGTGGCGGGCGGGTGGAGAACATCGTTTATGAAAACATTACGATGACCAACGTTCGCGGCGCGATCTGGATCGCGGGCTATTACCCGAAAGTGCCTGCGGAGGACAAAACGGAGCCGGTCACTGAGACGACGCCAAAGTACGCGAACATCGTGATTCGGAATGTCCGGGCGACAAGCACGCAGGACGCCGGCGTCATTGCCGGATTGCCGGAGAGCCGCATCGAGAATGTGCGGCTCGAAAATGTGTCGATCGTCGCCGCAAAGCGAGGGCTCGAGATCCGCAATGCCGACGGCGTGGTGGCAACCGGCTTGGAAGTCGCGGCCAAGTCGGGTAGCCCGTTCATTGTGCGTGATGCGAAGGTGACCGGGATCGCGCAATAGGGCTGCCGTCGAAATGTCGCGTCAGTCGGCCAGTTTCAACCGACTGCAACGCTGCCGAAGTTGCGTCGGATGCGGCCAAAACTGCTGCAATTGCCGTGTTTTGCAGAGATGTGGCCGTTGCCAACTTACCCATTTTCTGCAAACAAACCCCTTCCCTCTCGCCAGCCGGCTGGGTTCAATAATAGAGCCATGGCCAAGAAGAAATCTGCAACGCCGGCGAAGCCCCGCATTTCCGGGCGAAGTAGCACGAACGAAGTCGACACGGCGCTGGAGCGCGTGGTCGAAACGGAAGTTGCGGCACTCGAGAAAAGTGATGCCCCGGCAGCCCCGCAGCGAGTCGCGGGCACGATTTCAGATGTCGAGATCGGCCACGTTGCCGGCGATGTGTGGGGCGCGCTGGCCCGCAGCGGTCCGCTCACGCTGGCCGCGATCAAGAAGGACGTCAAAGCGCCAGGCGATATCGTCGCTGCCGCCATCGGTTGGCTCGCCCGCGAGGACAAGCTCGAGTTTTCCAGCAATGGTCGCACCGTGAAGATCGGTTTGCGAAATTAGCGTTGCGATGCCGCCTCTGGGATACCACTGGCTCCGTCAGTGTGTTTGCAGATGTGCCGATCAGCAGTGGTAATTCGAACGAGAGTTGAAATCAGCTTGCTCGTCATTTACCAAGCAGACAGCCTCGTTTGCCGGCTACCTGGCCGCGAGAACTTCGCTGAGATGATACTGGCGAATCCGATGGCGCGCGAACTCGCCGTGTGATCGCTGCCGATGAAGCGGCGATCTGCTACTTCACGCGCATTAGTTTTGTGATCCGGCCGGCAACATTCCAATCTTCCACGTACAGGTTGCCGTCGCTGTCCCAGTCGGAACCGTGGGCGGCCGTGAAGATGCCCTCGATCCAGTCGCCCTGCGGCACGTTGTAGTTCATCCGTTTTGTGGGGTCGGCGTTGTGGCCGAGCACGGCGATGATCGTGTTCGATTTGTCGAGAATGACGACGCGGCCGTGCAGGTCGGGAACCGAAACGTAATCGCCATGCACACTGGCCGAGGTGGGCATGCCGAGGCCGGTCGCGACTTCTTCGATGAAGTTGCCATCGAGGTCATAGTGCAATAGTCGGCCTTTCGGCTCGTGATTGCGATCGCAGATGAGCAGCCGCGGCGGGTCGTAGCGGCTGTCGAGCGTCATGCCGTGGGCGGTGTGGAACTGCTTGAGGTCGTTGCCCTGCGTGCCGAAGTGCTTTACGTACTTGCCGGTCTTGTCGAACTTGAAGATGTGATCGCTGGCGTAGCCATCGGAGAGATAAATATCGCCGTTCGGGGCAACCGCAATGGCGGTGGGGTTGAACTTCTTCAGATTCAGGCCCGATTCCTGTGGAAACGGCAGATGCAGCACAATCTCGCCGGTGTGGGCATTGAACTTCAGGCCTTCGGCCGCGTTGTTGCGAGCGCCGTAGATGAATTCGACGCCATCTTCATCGCGGATCTTCATATCGTGAAACTGCGTGTAATTCGGGCCGACAAAGTTGTTTACGACTTTGCCATCGGGCGCGAAGACGACGACGCCCTTCTCGGCACTCACGTAGATGTTGCCATCTTTGCCAATGGCGACCGCGCCGTGTGTTGGCCCGAGCGCAGAGTGACCAGTCGGCAGTAGCCCCCATCCGGGCACGGTGTCGAACGTCATGATGCCGCAGCCCATGCGGACGGGTTTAGGGGCGTCGTCGGCGCGCACGGTTAAAGGAGAAATGTTGAACGAAAGTGCGAGGACGGCGAGAGCGGCAACCGAACGGAATTTCATAATGGAGGATCGAGGCTCGAGGATTGAGGAGCGAGGAGCGAGGAGCGAGGCGCGAGGCGCGAGGAACACAGATGGGGGATAATATGGCTTCGGGATGCGCGGAATGCAAATGCTGCGACGTCAAGCGGCTCATGTCTCTCGGAAACGGGAATTGAGCTATGGCTGCTGATTCAGCAGGTAGACTATCGCTTCAGGAAATCGTGCCGCCCAAGCAGGTTCGTTGTGATGTGGATGATCGGCGTCGATCGCAAGGCGGTGCGCAACATCTTGCTGGGTGAGGGCCGCATCGAGACGCTGAGCGGCTGCGACAAGTCGGTTAGTTGGAATTTCTGAGTTAGCGGGCTCGTCTGGCGAAGTTGTTTTCTGCGCGCTCGTTGGTTGAGCAGCTTCATCATTCCCGCCTTCTTGCGTGCCCATATCTAGCCATACACGAGTATCGCGAAGACCGCCGGCGTCGCGTTCGATGTCGCGAGTAAGCGACTCATTGGCCCACCACAGGGCCGGCGACATCGCGAGAACACCGCCGAACATGTTGCGCTGACGGCGGGCGATTTCGAGAGATACGAGTCCGCCGAGCGACGAACCGCCGAGAAACGTGTGGGCAGCGCCCATGTTCACGCGGTACGTGCGTTCAACCCAAGGCTTCACTTCGTTGAGCAGGAAATCTCTGTAAGCGGCCGCCTTGCCGCCACCCAGTTTCTCATCGGCGACGTATGTCAGCTCATTGATGCGGTTGGCGAGCCCATTGTCGATGGCAACCACGATGATCGGCCGAATCCGTTTCTCCGCAATGAGTCGCGTAAGGGTTTCGTCGATTTCCCATTCATTGCCGAACGCGCTCGTGGCGCGGTCGAAACAGTTCTGACCATCGTGCATGTAGAGCACGTCGAATCGGGCGCCTGCGTCCGTATCGTAGGAGGGCGGGAGCCAGACGCGAATTGTCCGCGCTTGGTGCAGTGCCTGTGAGTTGATATCGTGCAGCTGGAGCGTGCCGACGACGGTGTTCTTAGGCGCCGCAGGCGGCTTGTCGCTCCCCCATCGCTCGACGGTGATTTCAATCCGGCGCGTATCGGCCGAAATCTTGGCGGTGCGGTTCTCGCGGTCCGTACCGTCGGCGTACTTTTCTACGGTCTGCCAACTGCCGCGAGTGACTTTGAATTCGATTGAGCGGCCGCTTTCCAGAGCAACTTCGACGGCATGTGTGCCGTCGGCCTGGCGCGAGAGCTTGAGGCCAGTGGGCTGCCAACGACCGAGCGACGGCAGCGAGCCGGCAATGTAGACCGATGCATCGGCCGGCGTGTCGGCGGGAACGTGTACGATAAAACGCACGCGTTCCGCTCTACAAGCTGGCACGCTCCATAAGCACACTGCGATGAGGTACCCAGCGGCGAGCCCATTAGGTTTCCAAGTCCACGACATACCCGCAGCGTAGGCTGCCGCAGCTGACGGATCAAGCATGCGGTGGAACTGGCGACGAGCAGGTTCACTCGAAAGCAGCCGACCTTCGATTCCGAACCGCGGAATAAGAGTGGGCGCAACAAAAAGGCCCGACCGCCACAAGGCGGTGCGGGCCAAGCAAGGGTTAAATCGTGTGAGCCACGCTCGTCGGCCTTACTGCTGGGGCGTGTTGGCGCCCGTTGTCGGAGCCGAGGAGCCGGTCGTCGTGGCTGCGCCGCTGCCACTCGTGCCGGCACCAGCGCCAGTGCCGGTCGTACCAGCGCCTGCGCCCGAAGCTCCAGCGCCCGCGCCCGCCGTGCCGGCGGCGCCAGTCGTCGAGCTACTCCCAGTCGCCGAGCTACTCGATGTATCCGTACCGGTACCGGTCGAGCTCGTGCCGCTCATGTTCGACGGCGAGGTCGACGTTGCACTGCTCGTGCTATTCTGGTCTTCGGTCACCGGCTTATTGGCCGAGTAACTGCTGCCACCTGAACTGCTGCCACGGTTGTTTTGTGTATCGGCACACCCAATGGCCAAGGCCGACACCAGGATGGCGGCTGTGAACAATGTTGTTTTCATGACAATTCTCCCATTCCTCTCTGATTTGGTTAAACCCGAACGTGAAGGCTATCGCGAATTGCAAACGGCAGGCCAATGACGCCGAACGGTTTACCATTGTTATTGCGCATTCAGCACCAGGCTTCCGCGAGCAGACTGAATCGTTGACAGCAGCCATGGGGTGGTGGGCCATTTTCCACCCTGGCCGACCTTGATTCGATGTCGCAAGCGAAATTGTGCAGCGAAGTGTGCTACGACTGCTTATCCGTATGGTTGCGTTGTTTCGTTTGACCAACAATGCCTGTCGTACGCCCGCCACGGCGTGGGTGCTCACCTGCACCACTAAAGTTGCCGAGTCGCCGCTTGGGGTCTTGTTCACTAAACGGAGCACCGGCGACAGGTTGTTTGTCGCCTGCGTTCAGGCCGCGTTTCTTGCGAATTGGTTTTCGATTGGCTGCGGATTTTTTCATGGGTGTTGATCGGGTTTGTGGTTAGGAGATTAGAATTCATACTGTCGCGGCAGGTGTCTGGAACGGCAAGCTTATGCTTTTTTGGATGATCCATTCCGCCGGGACGATCCGCGCTGCGCGCCGGTGTCTTTCTGCGATTCGCCGCCCGACTTTTGCTTGGCGCGTCCGTGGTCAGTGGCGAGCTTTCGTCCGCCATCGCTCCCCTTCATGCCTTTGCTTTTCGCCATCGTTGCACTCCTTCCTAGGTAAAGTTGCTGAGTAGCAACTGCGGTGCCGTCGCCATGCGTAAATTCGCGATCGTTGGTCGGATTGCCGCGCACGACACTTTGGCTGATATACTGAGATGCTGACGCGAGGTTTCATGCAGATGTCAGAGCATCAGTTGCCTTCCTCATTTCTTGATAATTCCTGGAGTCGAACATGTTCCGTGCATACTGTGTGTGCTGGCTCGCCGTGTTGCTTTTTGGCTGCGGCGGTCCTTCCGCTAAAGATAAATATGATGAGGCGGTGCGCGACTTGGAGCGGGCTCAGTCGCGACTCGATAACCTGCGACCGGCGTACGATGCGGCGCGGCAGACGGCGGCAAACGCTGTGTGCCGCGAAATTGCCGGCACAACGCCAGACGAATCGGCAAGCGCGGCTCTCGCTGGCTTGGGCGATGTGCTGAACGGCACCGCCGCGCCGCCTGCAGGACCTGCCATCAAGGAGGGCGACCAGGCCAAGAATCCTGCGGCAAAGAAGAAAGATGAACTCGATACGACGATCGACAACCTCATCGCAGCCGAGAAGAACGTGCAAGAGAAGGGGGCGGCGCTCACCGCGCCCGTAGCGAAAGCCCGCGAGGTCATGGCCAAGATTCACACGCCGGGTACTCCTGAAGCACAGCAATTCGAAGAGAAACTCGCCGCGATGGAAGAAGTGAAGGCGTACGAGCGACAGAAGAATCGCGTCGAGAAAGCCAAGCAGGCGGTCGAAGAGGCTGAAGCGGAACTCGATAAGTGAGGCGCGTCGCGGCCAACCGGCCGACGCTGCCCGGCGTGCTATGTCGCGGACTTGGCGAGCGCGGCGATCGACTTCTGCAGTGCGCCGAGTTCGCCGGCGAGGTCGTTCATTCGCTGCATTACCTCCTGATGTCGCGATGTCTCCGGGCTCGGATCTTTACCGAAGAATGAGATGGCGCCACCGGTTTCGAGAATGGCGCGATCGACTTCATGCAATGACGCGAACCCCTGTCGATGAGCGGCCGCGGCGAGCTCTTCTTTCGTAAGCAGCACCCTTTTGAGACTTTCGTGATTGAGTCTCCCGTGTTCAATGAGCACATCCGGCCGGCCTTCGACCAAGTTATCGAGTCGTGGATGGACATACAGGAATCGAACCACCAGGTAGTTCACTGCCAGCAGTGTCGTGGCGCCGATGAGGCCGCCAGTCACGCTGTTGTCGTCGCCAATGATCGCGTTTTGCACGGTGTTCGACAGCGTGAGCAGCACGACCAAATCAAATGGGTTCAATTGCGCGAGTTCTCGCTTGCCCGCCAGCCGCAGCCCAATGACGAGGAAGGCATAAACGAGGATCGGGCGGAGAATCTTCTCGATGACCGGCAAACCGGGGATCAGGATGCTGTGCCAGATTTGCGACATGGGCGAATGAGGGTTCAGGGTTCAGGCTGCACAAGACGTTCGATCTCGGTGGTGCCGTGACAGGAAATTAACGGTTGAGATACGCAATCGCCATGTTGAGAGCGGCTGCGTAGCTGACCCATAGCAGGTAGGGGATGAGCAGCGCCGCGGCGAATATTGAATGGCGCCAAAAGGCGACGATGGTGGCGAGAATGGCGAGCCATAGGGCAACGACCTCAATCGCCGCGAGGTCCGGTCGTTGCAGGCCGAAGAAAACCGCCGACCAGGCGGTGTTGAACGCGAGCTGCAGGACGAACAGGCCGAGCGCGCGGCCCGCTACGGCAAAGCCGCCCCCGCGCCATACGAGCCAGGCGGCAACGGCCATGAGCGCGTAGAGCGTTGTCCACACCGGTCCAAAGATCCAGTCCGGCGGCGTCCAGGCGGGTTTCGCGATGTGTTGATACCAGTCGCCCACGCTCGTGCCAGTGGCATAACCACCGACCGCTGCCGCGGCGAATACCAGGACAAACCAAGCCACGAAGCCAGCAACTTGCCAAGGCACGCTGGGCGATTTTATTTCTTCCACGCGATACCCCATTTCTGCTGCAATTCACCCAGGCGGTGGTAAGCGAGCTTCGGAGTCAGGTCGGCATGCGCGAGGCCGCCGTGGGGCCAAAAGTGTCCGTCGCTGTCGGTCAGGTCCCACCAGCCGATCGCCTCGAATTCCGGCTTGCTATAGACGAGTGTGTAGATCGCTTCGAGCCAGTCGGCTTGCGTCTCTTCGCTCCACCGGCCGTGCCAACGCGGGGCGGCCGTGTTCGGACGCATGCTGTGCGGGTCAAGGCCCTCGGCCGAGGCCGTGGCAATTTCGGTGATGTGCAGCGGCTTATTGAACGCGCGGAAGCGGTCGAGCATCCGCTCGATTTCCAGCAAGTCCATTTGCGGGTAGTAGAGCTGCAGGCCGATCGCCTCGAATTCCACGCCGCCAGCGACGCAGTCGGCTAGATAGCGGTAAGGCGACCACCGCCGCGAGCCGTCGTCGTTCGGCTTATCAGCATATTCCGCCCATAGGCAGCAATGGTTGATCAGTCGACGCACGGTCGGTGAACCTTTCCGCGCCGCGGCGCACACGGCCCGCGTGATTTCGATGACCTGTGCGTGTGACAACCGCCAAAGGTTTGCCTTGTCGTGGGCTTCGTTGATGATTTCCGCGTACTTCAAGCGGCCGGCGTAACGGCGCATCGTTTCCGCAACTACTCGCTCATATTCGGGCAGGATTCTGTTAAACGGCCAGGCACGCAGCCATTCGGGCGTGGCGCCGCGTGTCATGTAGCAGTAGCCAAAGCCTTTCGGCGTGATGTTGCGCGCCCAGCACCAGTCGAGCGACCCGTCCATCCGGGCGTAGTTGATGCGCCCTTCAACCGGCTGTTCCTTGCCCCACGTGTACCAGCTCGCTGTTGCGAAGTTGAACCGCTCGCGGACGAGCTCCTCGTATTTCGGCCCCAGGCGGTCGAACCCGGAGACCATGCAGCCGAAGAGGAAGTCTTTGCGAGGCTCCGCAAAACGAGCGATGCGATGGCGGGCGCGGGCCAGCGTCAGCTGTTCGCCGGCGTGAAGCCCCGCCGCCAACGAGGTGTAGGCCGTGCGCACATCGTTGACGGGCTGGCCGGCTTCGTTGAGGAGCGCTAGCGTATTTGCATCAATTGCCAGGCCTTCGCCCCGGGCTGCCTTTTCGATCTCTCGAACTCTTCGCAATCGCGTGGCCGCAGCGTGAACAACGAATTCAACATTTGCCGGTCGACTATAGCCCATGCCCCCGTTGTCGGCCCAACAGTACACCTCGCCAAAACCGGGCACGTTCAACCGGACGGCGACTTGCAGCGGCTCGCCCGCCAAGTCGATCCGCGCTCGACCGGCGGCGCGGACGATCTTTTGCGGCAGCGGATCATTCGGCAGGTCGCGGGCAATGAGCGTGGCCGCGCGCTTAGCATCCAGCGGCGAGCCGTCGGCCTCGTTAAGCAGCACCCGCAGCTGGGGCGCATCGCTCTTCGCCCCGCTGGCCGTGCGATTTGGAGTCGCCGCCACGAGCCCACTCGGTAGCAGTACTCCGCCCAGGCCGGCCGAGGTTCGTAGGAAATGTCGACGGTCGATGCTCATCCTTCTGTTGTAATCCGCCGTGCTACAAACCCATAGTCGCTGGACGTTTGTGAAGCAGTGTGGCGGGCAACAGGCGGGCTTTCGGTCAACTACTTGGCCTCGGATTTGCAATTCTGCCGTACCGGACCCGCGAGTGGTGGGACATGACCGACCAGCTTTCTAACAACGATGAACAAATGAGACTGCTGTTCGAGCAGTCGAAAGAGCATGCGCTGATTATCTTGGACCCAGGCGCGCGGATTACATATTGGTCGACCGGCGCCGCACAAACGTTTGGCTATGCCGCCAATGAGGTGCTGGGCCAAAACGTGTCGATGTTGTTCACCCCCGAAAACCTCGCGGCCGGCATGCATTTGTACGAACAAGAGCTGGCTCAAACTGGAATGGAGGCCGAAGACGATCGCTGGATGCTCCGCAAGGACGGCGTGCGATTTTGGGCCACGGGTGTTCTGTCACCGATCGTCGACCAGGCCGGTCGGCTGATCGGCTTTGGCAAGCTCGTGCGAGATCGCACCGATATGCGCGGCAGGACAGAAGCCATCGAAAAACAAGTCGCTGCCCTGCAGCATGGCAACAAGCAGAAGGACCGCTTCATCAGCACGCTCGCCCACGAGTTGCGAAACCCGCTGAGCAGCCTGAGCTATGCGATCGAGCTGCTGGAGTCGGGCGTCGATCAGCAAGAAGTGCTCGCCCGCACGACAAAGACCATGCAGCACGAGGTGGCTGCCATGCGGCGGCTCATCGACGACCTGCTCGAAGCCACCCGCATTGGCTCGGGCAAGGTGCAACTCGACAAGCACCGGTGGGATGTTCGCCAAATCGTGGAGTCGGCTGTCGCCGTGTGTCGACCGAACATCGACTTGCGAACGCAAGTGCTGCACGTTGTGATGGCAAAGCAACCGCT
>JAXMBH010000040.1:0-29530 GCA_046349975.1 Pirellulales bacterium | reverse complement strand
AACGCTACGATTATTTGCAGGTCATGCAGTTCACTTAGCGCCCCAGCCGCTTTGGCTCGAACGCTGCATCAATTCGGCAAACCGCGCCTCGGCCTTTTGTCGCACGAAATCGCGATCGGTCGAACCCGCGATCTCGGTCGTCCACCATTCGTAGAGCTCATGCCGGCTGCTGAAGTCGCTGATGCCGCGAATGTAGTCGTCGGCCTCCGGGCCGTAGACTTCGGCCCGCCGCGAGAGAATATCGTTCAGAATTTGCTCGCCTGTGCGTCCGGGCATTGCTGCTGCTCCCAACCGAATTCTCCGAAACTCGCCGTGCGCACGGTTATTTCTCAATACACCACCGCACGGCGAGGAAAGGATTATAAACAATTCACCCACCGACAAACTGGCATTTTTTCGACGGCAACTTTTGAACCAGTTGCGGCCTGCAACTCAATATAGATTCTTAGCGGAGCAGGTTAATTTGGCTGTTGTGGCCTCGGTTGGTGGGTGAACTCCGCTCGTCAGGGCTGCAAATATTTAGCGTAGATTGGTAAATTTCTTGACAATCGAGATAGTCGGATGTAAAGATGGACCCGGAAACCTAGCAGGCGGGCTACCTTTGGCCCGGCGGTCTGTTGCGTCGCCGTGTTGGCAACTTTGAAGTCCGCTTTTTTAATTGGAGGTCGCTAATGAAGTGCTTGAAATGCTGCGCCACCGCTTGCGCGCTCTTTTTGGCGGCGGGCATCGCCCGCGCTGCCATCATCGTTAATGAAGTCGCATACGACGACGCAGGTACAGATAACCGCGAATACGTAGAACTCTACAACAGCGGTGCTGCGCCGGTCGATATCAGTGGCTGGATGGTGACTGGCCGTGACCCGACGTCGATCAACTTATCAGCCGCGATTCCCGCTGCAACGACCTTGGCCCCCGGAGCATTTTACGTGGTCGGCAACTCCGCCGTGGCAAATGTCAACCTTGTGGTTGCCAGCGATTTTCTTGAGAATGACATCGAAAGTGTCGAGCTTCGCGATTCTGGCGGCGCGCTTGTCGATGCTTTGATCTACGAAGCGAATAAGGGTGTTACTGGAAATCTGACAGGTTCAGGTCTGCCCGCGGAAACGGGTCCGGGTTACTTCAGCAATGCTGGTACCGGACCAGACCTCACCGGCAGCACCACCACGAGCGTGGGGCGCTTCGTCGATGGACGTGACACGAACAACAACGGCCGAGACTTCGGCATGCGGCCCTCGACGCCAGGCGCCTCGAACAACACCGGGTTCATGACGGCCTATGCGCCGCCGAATCCAGTCGGCCAGACGGTAGGAAGTTCGGTGGCGGGGCTAATCGGTACGTTCGTCGACGCCCGGTACATCGACCCAACGGTTGCTGATACGAACAACCCGAACGCAATCCCTGCGGCCCCGACTTCAGGCAACCGAGCGATCGTGGCCTGGGATCCTTCCGGTGGTGGTAATGGCGTGACCTCGCAAAAGGTGTTCGACAGCACACAAATGGGATTCAGCATCCTGGCATATCTTGATACCAGCGACCAACCGCAAAACTCGAATGGGAGCGGCGTTCAGTTCCTAGGTTCGGAAATCACAATTTACAACGTGGGCGGCGGTGACCAGCTGACAAACTTGACCGATCTTGGAGGGAATATCGGCATTGGCCCCTCGACGGCCCCCGCTGCCGATAGCGCAAATGGTACATCGGGTATTGCGTGGGTCTATGAAAAGACAGCTGTGAATGGAAACACGCCCGCTACTCAGATATTGTACCTCGTCGACGCCAATGATGGCGGGGATTCTGATCTGGGTGGTACCACACCTCTAGATTGGACGATCCTGCAAACCATTGACATCAGCGGATTGCCGTCCTCTTGGTTTGGTCTCTCAATTTTTGTTGATGCAGCCGGTAACGGCGTCGCGACATTCAACGGCAATAGCTACAATTTCACAACTTCTACAGCATTGCACAGTGGTGCATTTAACGTTGGCTATCGCGAGAATTTACAGATCGGGACCGATGGTACTCCAGACGCCATCATGCGGCCGCCGACATTTACGGTCGTACCGGAGCCAACAACCTTAGTGTTAGCGGTAATGGCATTCGGCTTGGCCGGTTTTGGACGCCGCCGGGATTACTCCGAGGTTCTGTGATTCTGGTTGTGCCACTGAATTTAGCCGTAAGAACTCAAATGCCCGGGCGTGTTCGACACGCCCGGGCATTCTCAATTTAGGGAAGCTACGGTTTCAACATGGCGTACATTGCGGCGGAATGTATTAGCCGCACCAACTCAATCTCTAAACAATTCAATAGCCGTCAACAGACGGCATGCATCAATCGTGCTATATCTATCTGCGCGCACCCGCTAAGCTCATGGGCGTGCATTCGTATCCAGTCGAAAAGCGGAGGACGTGGCATGAATTTACGGAGCTTCACGAGAGTCTCGTTAGCGGTTTTGGTGCTCGCAGGTAAGCCGGCCGCATTCGCCGCCGACAGTTCACTCCCTTGGCCGCGCTTTCGCGGGCCCAACGGTTCGGGCATCGCCGCCGATGCGCACCCACCCATCGAAGTTGGCCCTGCGAAAAATGTGAAGTGGAAAGTCGCCACACCGGCCGGTTTATCGTCGCCAATTATTGCCGGCGACTTGCTCGTGCTCACGGCCGTCGATGACGGCCGGCTGTACACAATCGCTTACAGCCGTAGCGACGGCCATGAAGCCTGGCGCGCTGCGGCGCCCGCCGAGAAGCTCGAGCCGGTCCACGAAACCGAGGGCAGCCCCGCCGCTTCTACGCCGGCGACCGACGGGCAGTACATCGTCTCGTACTTCGGCTCGTGCGGCCTGTTCTGTTACGACCTCGCCGGCAAGGAACTGTGGAAGATCGAAATGCCGATGGCCTCGACGCTCGGCAATTATGGCACCGGCGTCTCGCCAATCATCGCCGATGGCATGGCGATCCTGCTCCGCGACGACGGCCGCGACTCGCGTATCTTGGCCGTCGACCTCGCGACCGGCAAACCCAAATGGGAAACGCGGCGGGCCTCGCGCGGCGGTTTCAGCACGCCCGTGTTGTGGGAAACGGCCGAGGGCACGCAAGTGGTCGCCGCCGGCCATTACAAACTCATCGGCTACGACGTCGCCACCGGAGCCGAAAAATGGTTCGCCGCCGGCATGCCTTCCGCCACGTGCGCATCGCCGGTCACCGCCCACGGCGAACTCTACTTCGCGGCGTGGTCCCCAGGCTCCTCGGAAGACATGGCGTTTCAGCCGCCCCCATTTGGTCTCGTGCTGCTCGGCGACCGCAACGGCGACGGCGCCCTCTCGCGCGACGAACTTAGCCTGCCGCAACTCAAGAGCTTCTTTGACACGATCGACTTGAATAAGGATGACAAAGTCACGCGCGAAGAGTGGGACTCGCTATTGGCCCTGCTCGCCGCCGCGAAGAACAGTGCGTTCGTGCTCACTCCTGGCGGCGTCGGCGATGTGACGGAGTCGCACGTCAAATGGCGCAAGACCAGCGGCCTGCCGTATGTGCCGTCGGCCATCGTGTATCAAGATCAATACGTGATGGTGAAAGATGGGGGCATCGTCACCGCGTACGACGCCGCGACCGGCGATCAAGTCTATCAGAAACGCACCGTCGCCGCGGGCAAATACTACGCATCGCCGGTGGCCGCCAACGGCAACATCTACTTCGCGTCGCTCGGGGAAGGGAAGATCACGGTACTGAAAGCCGGCGCGAAAACGCCCGCGGTCGTCGCAGAAAATCCGCCGCTTGAAGAGCGAATTTCAGCCACGCCGGCGATCGTCGGCAACACGATGTACGTTCGCACTGCCGGCCACTTGTACGCATTTTCGCGGCAGGACTAAGTCAGTCAATTACCGTTGTGCGTCGTCACATCTTGGTTGTCAGATTAGCCGCCAGGCGCTAGCCTGCGGCTAAGGCGACAAGAACCGCGGGCTAGCGCCCGGCGGCTAGTTGTCGGCGCCGAAATTCTTAACTTTGAAACAGCCCCCAGTGCTGGCCTGCAGCGGCGACGCAGCAATGAAAACAGCCGCCGAGTTTGCACTCGGCGGCTGCAAGGAAGTTGAGACTGTCACACTCTGCGGCCATCGTCGACTGCTAATCGTGAATCAGCTGTGCTGGCGGCAGTTTCGCGGCGATCTGAGCGAACGCACTCAGCATTTGGTCATGCATGTCGGCCACCGTACTGCCACCCGGTACATCGACGTGCAGGCCGCGACCGGCAAACGCGATTGCTTTCATCAGGTCACGATCGGCGCCGGCGCCAACGCTTATCGTGTGGATCGTCACACCGCGTTTGATCGCCTCCGTGGCTTCCCAGAAGGCGTATTTCTTGTTGACGTCGGTCGTCGAGTAATCGGCCGTGCCGTCGCCGTTGTAGTCGGTCCATTGCGCCCAACTGAATCCGGCGGGCATCGTCCAACCGGAGGGCTTTTGGTTCGTCTGGCCGTCGGTCATCACGATCAACGTTGGCTGGGCACCGTAGCGGGCAAAGCCATGATCGTTGGGATTGCTGGCGACGCCCAGCAGCAGCTCGCGCCCCTTGAGAATGCCATCGCCCATGGCCGTCCAACCTTCGTATTCGCCGGCCTGCAGATGCTTTTGAATCGTATCGACCAGGCTATAGGTCGGGGTGATTGGATCGGCCGTAATGTTCACGTCGGCCTCGCCGTCATAGAACGTCTTCTGCTGCACGGCCCACTGGCCATACACCACCAGGCCCAGCTCGTCGTTAATGTTCAAGTCCTTAAGAAAGTTGCAGAACAACGACGCGCCATCCTTCAACGCTTGCGTGGGATAATGCGGCGTCCGCCATAAATCTTCCGACACGCTTCGATCGAACGCCTGGTCCTGCAGATAGCTCATCAAGGTGCGATACCCGTACTTCTGCTTGTACGTGCCGCTAAGGCCTTTCACATAATTGATATAGCCGGTCCACAGCGAATCGCTGGTCGAGTTGCTCGGCTTGGCTTTGGGAGAGCCATCGGCATTTCTCCCGGCCTGTGGGAACGGATACTTGCGCACGCTGCCGACGTTCGTCGTGAGCCCCAACGTGCTCATGATCGTGCTGTTGGTCGTGCTCGCCACATAGGTGCCCGCGTAGGAATTGATCGAACCAAAGCCCGTGCTGGGGAACTTAGGCGTCGTGGTTCCAGGCCACTTCGGATTCGCCGTAACGAGCGAATTCCACATCGCGTCGAGCGCTTTGTTAGCCTCGGTTGATCCAAGCGATGAACCGAGCGAACTGTCGTCGTTCATCGATGCCGAGAAGTCGAGCACCAGCACCAGATCGCGCGCTTCCACAAACGCGGTCGCTGAGGTCTCCAGCGGCACGCTTTCTTTCCCGATCGACCAGCCGAAAGCGAGTGGGAACTTGCCATCTGGCGCCGAGATATCGGAGCCGGTGCGGCGCGCCTTAACTTGCACGACGCTAAACGGAGAGCTGCCCCACTCGATGCTCCACTGGCCGCTCGATGGGTTGTACACACGCCGGCCGAATTTAACGTCGCTGTCGGCGTTTACGTACACGCCGTTGGCCTGCGCTACTTGCGCGGCCATGGTGCGGGCGTGGGCAATGGCGACGGAGTTGGCGTCGATTGTCACCGACCCTTGTCCCTGCCCGGCGGAGTAAACGGCCGCCTCGATTTCTTGCGATGCCGCGAGGGCCGCCGCGTCGACCGCGTTTTGCATCCGCGTTTCGGTCAGCACCACTCGCCCCGTGTCGACCGAGAGCGCCAGGAACGCGAACAGCACAGTGAGCAGAAAGCTCGTCAGGATAATGATAATGCCGCGCCGGCTGCGCTGGCGTCGGACGGTCCTTTCAAAGAGTCTCTTGTTGTTCTTCATGGTGCATACTCCAGATCGCAGCGATCAATGATCGCCTCTCGTGTCGCTGATTCTTCGAAAACACCAACTGCAGATCGTCGTTACTGGGAGATCGTGGCCCGCCCGTTGCGAAACACAACCATGGCATGCAGCGCGTAGTCATCGGCAGCGGGAACCGGCTGCAAACTCACCGCCGAAAAATTGACGGATATCTTCACTTCAAACAACTTGCCGCTGTTGGCTGGGTTATCGAGGTCAAAGTCCGCCGTCGGGCTCTGATGGTCTTTCACTTGAACGGTGATCTTGTTCTTTGGGACACCGTTGGCCGCCAGAAAATTCTTCACATCTTGAATGAGCTTTTGATTCGAAGTCTGCCCGCTCGCCAACAAGCCCTCGCGGTCGATCGAAGCGAAGCGAGCGCCTTCGCGAGCGGCCACGTCGAGCAGGTTTTGCATTTCAAAAGCCCGCCCCAGCGAGACCATGCCGAACACAATCGTCACGAGAATCGGCGCCATGAAGGCAAACTCCACGGCCGCCACGCCCTGGCGAGCAGACGGCTGCCATGGCCGCCGCCGGCTTGCCCTCCCAGTCTGCTTTCGGTTGCTCACAAAATTGGCCATATTACAAACTCCAGTCCGCCATTTCGCTCTCACTCATGGCGAGTAAACGCCTGGCCTTGAATGGTGACATCGTCGAGAAACGATCCGAGAAAAGGAATGTTGGGGACAATCGCGATATCTCTGTATGAAATCTTGGCGCGCACCATGAACAGCGTGCGCGCTTCGGCATTGCCTAACTCGATATTGGGCATCGCTTCGAGTTGCGTGCCGCTCGTGCCCGGGCTGCTGCTTTGATCGAATGCGCTCGCGTTCTTGACGAACACTTGCACTTTGCTGGGGTTTACTGCCGAACCAAGTACGCTGAGCACCTTGCTGCGGACACTCGACGTGTTGATTCCCTCGGTGGAGCCAACGCGTGCCGCTTGCCGGCAAGCACTGTTGAGAACGTGCTGCACCATGAGCGCGTGGCCCAGCTCGACGATGCCCAGCACGAATAACAGGAAGACCGGGAGTACGAGCCGCGGTCTCGACCACGGTCGTGCCCTGGCGCGTGCGATTTCGTCGTTGAGCCGGTCCGCGTAACATGGTACGAGATGACGGTGGGCGCAATCAAAATGACGCCTGCCCGCCGCGGGAGAGAAGTTCGCGGCGGCAACGTCAACAGGAAAAGACGGTCGGAAAAGGGTGGCGGCCGGCAGTTGCCACATGCTTCACACGCATGTTCGCAAGCGGCACAATCCCGCCATCTAAAACATAGGTCGATTTGCCGAAAGTTTTTTGAAAATGCTGGTGGAACTCCACGAATTCTTGGCTGGGGCCGAACAAAAGCAGCGCATCCGGAAAAACCGAACCAAGATACTCGAATGAAGTACCAAGATGGCGTTGTGCATTGGGGAACAGCTGTAGTTTGTTACGTCGGGGCGGCGCCGCCGGAATGGTATGCGGCCAAAGCCCCATTCAACTTGGTTGTCTCATTGACGCCTCAAAGTTAGGTTACAGGTTGCAGACCCGATTTGGCTGCGTTGGGTTGCTTCTCTCCTCCAGGCACAAACCATGTCACTCCTCCGTCTCGCTGCTGCCGTCTCGTGCAGTACGATTCTATTTCTGCTCGCAACTGCCACCCCGGCCGCCGACATACAAATCCTTGATGACTGTAGCAACGCCAGAAGCTGGAATGTCGTCGCGGCCGATGGTGTAAAGCTCACTTGCACTGCACAAACCACCGACCAAGACGCCGCCCACTCCACGACTCTTAAGCTTGACTTCAACTTCGTCACCGGTGGCGGCTTTGCCGGAATTCGCCGCCAGTTGCCACTCGACCTGCCGCCGAACTTCGAAATCGCGTTCTCGATCCGCGGCGATTTGGCGCGCAACAACCTCGAGTTCAAGCTCCTCGATGACACGGGCAGCAACGTGTGGTGGGTCAATCGCCGCAGCTTTGACTTTCCGCGCGAGTGGACACGCCTCGCCTCGCGCCGCCGACATCTACAGTTTGCCTGGGGACCGTCGAACGCGCCGCTCAAGCGAGTGAGTGCCCTCGAAATCGTGGTGAGCTCCGTCGACGGCGGCCAGGGAACTTTGTACATCGATGATCTCACGTTCCGTCCGTTGCCGGAAACCAAACCGTACAGCGGTACACCGATCGCCGCTGGCAGCACGGCGACGAAGCATGGCCCGGCCCACTTCGCGCTCGATGGCAATCTGAGTACGGCTTGGCATTCGGCTTCTGGCGATGCGCAACCTGCCCTCACAATCGATTTTGGGAGCACGCGGGAATTCGGCGGATTGGTGCTCGACTGGGATGCGAACGCACACCCCGTCAGCTACGAGATCCAGTTGTCTGATGACGCCAAGGCGTGGACCACGCTACGCAGCGTGACTGCCTGCAACGGCGGCGCACAATATTTTTCGCTCCCCGACAGCGAGGCCCGTGCAATTCGACTGGCCTGCAAGTTGAGCGAAAAAGGCGAGAATGCAGGAGTCGGGCTCAACGAGATCGAAGTCTTGCCGCTGGAAGCGTCGCGCGATGCGAATGCTTTTGCCGCTTTGATCGCGTCGCGGGCACGGCGCGGCTACTATCCACGGCCGTTCATCGATGAAGGCATCTTTTGGACGATCGTCGGACCTGCCGAAGGCGATCGCGAAGCGCTCATCTCGGAAGACGGCGCTGTCGAAGTCGACAAGCAAGCGTTCTCGATCGAACCGTTCATTTTCATGAACGACCGACTGCTCACTTGGGCCGATGCGAAAACCACTCAGTCGCTCGCGCTTGGCTTTGTGCCCGTTCCCACTGTCCTCCGTGAATACGATGGCGTGCAACTTTCCATCACAGCCGCCGCCGACGGCAAGCAGGACGATTCTTCGCTATTGCTGAGATACCAGATCAAGAACATCACCAACCGGCAAGCGACGGGCGACCTCGTTCTGGCCATTCGCCCATTTCAGGTGAACCCGCCGTATCAGTGGCTCAATGCGACCGGCGGTGTTGCTCGCGTGGAGCAAATTGCTGTCGCAGGCACAACAGAGCGCACGATCAAAATCGAGGACCGACTGGTGGTTCTTGGCCAGGTGCCCGATGCCGTCGGCTGCACGGAGTTCGATGACGGAGATATCACGAACTATATTGCGGCCCGGCAAATGCCGCGGCGCGCATCCGTCCGCGATCCGCAGCATGCCGCTTCCGCCGCAGCAAAATATCATTTTCAACTCACACCTGGCGAGAGCCGTGAATGGGCGGTGTGCGTGCCGTTTTCCACCGATGCCACCAAGCAGCAATCGGTTGTAAAGCCGTTTTTGAAGGCGGCAGCCCCGCCGGCGTATGCGCGCGACCGCGAACAAGCGATTATCGAATCGTGGCGGGCGGCGGTATCGACATTTGATCTCATGCTGCCCACCGCCGCGACCGATCTCGCCAACACGATCCGCTCGACGCTGGCGTACATTCTCATCAATCGCGACGGCGTGGCGATTCACCCCGGCTCGCGCTCGTACGAACGATCGTGGATTCGCGACGGCTCGCTCACGGCGACCGCGCTCTTGCGGTACGGACTCGCCAAGGAAGCTCGCGACTTTGTCGACTGGTACGCTCCCTATCAGTTCGAATCGGGGAAGATTCCGTGCGTCGTCGATCGCCGCGGGCCCGATCCCGTGCCGGAAAATGACAGTCATGGCCAGTTCATCATGGCCGTGATGAACATCTACCGATTCACGGGCGACCAGGCCTTTCTCGCAAAGCACTGGCCGCGGGTGCAGAAGGCGGTGGCGTACATCGAATCGTTGCGAGCCCAGCGCATGACGCCTGAATATCAAGATCCGAACACCAAGGCAACGCACCAGGAGCCCGGCAAGCCGGAGGTTAGTTTGCACGCGTTCTTTGGCTTGGTGCCCGAGTCGATCAGCCACGAAGGCTACTCCGCAAAGCCGATGCATTCGTACTGGGACGATTTCTTTATCCTGCGTGGCCTTAAGGACGCCGCAGAAATGGCTCGTGTTCTCGATGACAAACAGCACGTCGAACATTACCAGCAACTGGCCGACGACTTCGCCGGCGCGCTCTACTCGTCGATCAAGCTCACGATGAAGACGCATGGCATCGACTACATACCGGGCTGCGTGGAGTTGGGCGATTTCGATGCGACGTCGACGACCGTCGCGCTGTGGCCATGCGGCGAACTTGGCCGGCTGCCACGTGCTGCACTGGACCGCACGTTCGACAAGTACTGGGAGAACTTTCAAAAGCGGCGCGACGACCCCAACTTTGCTTGGACCGATTACACCCCGTACGAGCTCCGTTGCGTCGGCAGCCTGGTGCTGTTGGGACACCCGGACCGCGCTCGCGAAGCAATGGCGTTCTTTCTGCACGATCGTCGGCCGCCAGCGTGGAACCAGTGGCCGGAGGTCGTTTACAAGAAACCGCGCACGGCCCGCTTCCTTGGCGACCTGCCCCACACGTGGTGCGGTTCCGATTTCTTAAATTCGATCCGGAACATGTTCCTCTTCGAACGTGAATACGACCACTCGACCGTATTGCTCGCGGGGATCCCGAAATCGTGGATCAACGACAAACCGATCGGCTTTCGCAACTTGCCGACATACGGCGGCCGGGTTACGTGTACGATTGAACAAGCGGGGGCGGACCGCGATCCGCAGTCCGCGCTGCTGAAGGCCCGCCTCGAAGGCGATTGCCCGATTCCGGCCGGCGGCTTCCGACTTTCGAATCCGCTGGTCAAGAAGTCGCAAGCGACCATCAATGGCAAACCTGCCGAACTCGATGAAGAAGGCCGCATCGTGATCAAGAGCGTGCCGGCCATTGTGGAGTTGAGAGCGATGCAAGATTAAGTTTGCAGCGCGTGGAGATTCTCTGCGACTCATCGTCATAAAATCGCTGCTGAACCGTAACACCCGACGAGCGACGCCGAGCGCCCCTCCGCCGAACGCTGACCCCCGACCTTTCAACCCTCTTGCATCCCCCTCCCGCGGGCCGCCCCGAACGCATATAAAAAAGGCGTCTACCAGAGTCCTTACGACTTCAGGCGAACGGGTCGGAAGCAACTCACTGGTCCGCGAATTCGCTCGCGCTCCGACACTTTCAGCACCTGAACTATGTCTGCCAATACGCCCAAATCCAACGCCGCTGCTGGTGACGCGTCTACCTCGCGCTCGCCGGCTCCAACAATGGCTGCCAGTGTGGCAAAGCCGAGCACATCGATCACCGCGACCGCTCTGCGACAGGAAATTGGCGACCTGGGGCGAATGTTCGGCGCCGTGGTGGAACAATTCACCGGTCGCGAAAACTTCGAACTCGTCGAACGCGTCCGTAATCTCGCCGCCGAGGTGCGCGATGGCCGGGCCAGTTCCGATCGAGAGCTGCACGACTTGCTTACGACGCTTGACGAGCGGCAGCTGAAGGTCGTAATCCGCAGCTTCACGCTGTTTCTCGAACTGGCGAACCTCGCCGAGGATCGCCATCGGATTCGCGTACTCAAACAGCGGAACACGCTGGCGCGACCGCGCGATGAATCGGTGCGGGCGGCGATCGCGACGCTGCACGAACGCGGTCTTTCGCCTGAGGAAGTTCAAACACTGGTCGATCGGCTGGCGATCGAGTTGGTGCTGACGGCGCACCCGACGGAAGCCAAGCGCCGGTCGGTGCGGCGCATTCTGCGCAATCTTCAGAAAACGCTGGCCGATGAAGACATCGCTGGCGGCGACATCGAGCTGCGCACGCAGCTGCGGCAACAGCTGGCTTGTTGGCTCGAAATTCTCTGGCACACCGATCTCATCCGCCCCTGGCGGCCGACCGTGATTCAGGAAGTCGAGCGCGGGCTCGCGCTGCTGCCGGTCCTCTGGCAGGTCGCGCCGAAAATTGCTCAGGATCTCCGCAATGCGCTGGGTGAGTATTACCCCGACACGCGTGAGCCCGCGACGCCGCCGATTCGATTTGGCTCGTGGATCGGCGGCGACCGCGATGGCAACCCGTTCGTGACGCCGCAGGTGACCGAGGAAACGCTCAACCTGCTGCGGCGCGCAGCGATCGATGCGCATCGCGAGGTTTGCCAGCGGCTCAGCGGTATCCTCAGTCATTCGGAGCGGCAGGGGGCGCCGTACCCGCAACTGACGGCTGCAATCGACGAAGCGGCGCAGGTGTATCCGCAAATCGCCGAACGGATTGAAACGAAGCCGCCGCTGGAGTCTTATCGACGGTGGCTGGTCGTCATTGCCTGGCGGCTCGAGCGTACGGCAGCGGTGGATATTTCCGAATTCGCCAGCAATTCGCCGCCGGATGGTGCGTATATTTCGGCCGACGAGTTGCTTTCGGATGTGCAGCTGATCGGCGACAGCTTGCTGGCCAACAACTGCCGGCAGACGCTCGAGGGGGAACTCGCGCCGTGGATTGATCAGATTCGCACATTCGGCTTTCACACGAGTCGGCTCGATGTTCGGCAGCACTCGTCGGTCTATCGCGAGGTGCTCAACGAAATTTGGCGGCAGCTTGGCGCTTCGGCTGAGCCGGAGAAGCTTGGCGAAGACGAGCGTGTCCAGCTGCTTATTCAATCCATGGGCGCGGCTCTGCCCACCGATGTGGAGTGGTCGCCAGCCGCGACGGAAACATTCCAGCTGTTTGCGTTGATCCGGCGCGTGGCGCGGCGTTTTGGCATGGCGGCGCTGGGCAAGCATGTACTCAGCATGACGGCCCATGCGAGCGACGTGCTCACGATTCTGTGGCTGTGGAAGTGGTCGGAATCGGCCGGCGAGCCACACGTTGATGATGCGCACCTTATACTGCCGATTGTGCCGTTGTTCGAAACGATTAACGATCTGGATAACGCGGCCGATACGCTGGAGCACATGTTCGCGGTGCCGGAGTACCGCGAACATCTTCGTGCGCTGCACGATCGACAAACTGTGATGATCGGCTACTCCGACAGCACCAAGGATGGCGGTTATGTGGCCGCTCAGTGGGCGTTGTATCGATCGCAGATCGAGCAGCACGAGGTGGCGGAGCGCTGCGGCGTTACCCTCACGTTCTTTCATGGCCGCGGCGGATCGTTGGGGCGCGGCGGCGGGCCGGCGGCACGCAGCATCTTGTCGCTGCCACCGGAGACTTTTTCGGGGCGCTTGCGGCTCACCGAGCAGGGCGAAGTGCTGGCTGAGCGGTATGACAACCCGCACATCGCGCATCGGCACTTGGAGCAGGTCACGTGGTCGTCGCTGATCGCATCTGCCCAGCATCGCACCGATAAGCCGCATTGGTCGGCGATCATGGATCGGCTCGCGCGCGAGGCGTATGAGGCGTATCGCAAGCTGGTCGACACGCCGTCGTTCGCCGACTACTACCGGGCCATCACGCCGCTCAATTTCATTGAGCGATTGCCGATCGGATCGCGGCCGGCAAAGCGCAAGGCGAGTAATCGCATCGAGGACCTGCGGGCGATTCCCTGGGTGTTTTCGTGGACGCAGAATCGGTGCCTGTTGCCGGCGTGGTTTGGGCTGGGCATCGCGTACCAGAACGTGACGACCGCGGACATGAGCGCCAAGCTGGCCATTGCGGCGGCGTATCAAGAATGGGCGTTTTTCACGTCGGCGATCGACAACGCCGCCCTTGCGCTCGCGAAGGCGAATATGGACGTTTTTCTGCACTACTGCGAGCTGGGGAACAACGTCGAAAATGCTGGTTCGCTGTCGCGGACGATCATCGGCGAGTTCGCGCTGGCCCGCACGGCGGTGCTGGAGATCACTCGTTCGCGAGAACTGCTCGACAGCGTGCCTTGGCTGCAGCAGTCGATTCAGGTGCGCAACGGGTACGTAGACCCGCTGAACCTTGTGCAGGTCGAGCTTATCAACCGATGTCGGCGGGCTGTAACGGAGCATGGTGAGCCGAGTACCGAGCTCGCACATCTTACGAGCCTCACCGTGAAGGGAATTGCGACGGGGATGCGGACTACCGGGTGATGTGGGGGGCGCGAACCTTTCCCTGGCCCCTCACTACGAGGAGGGGGATCTGCTGCGCGCTTGGCTGGCATGGCGCGGTTAAGTGGGTGATCTGATAGTGGATAGTTGATAGTGGATAGTTGCTAGTTGTTTGTCAGGCGACGGCCTTTCGTGCTGGCGTGGATGGTTTGGCTGAGAGCTAATAGCTGAGAGCTGGCAGGTTCTTCAATAAAAAATGCTGGGCCCAGTGACGTGTGGCCTAGGGTGAGCTTGACGCGCATGATCACATCGCTCGCGAAGGAGCGGGGATGGCAACGACGCTCGAGGCCGCACTTCAACCGACTTGGCGCTGGTGACTGCTCCGCGGGACCGGAGGTTCGGAGCTTTTTGCGATCCCCGTTTGGTGTGGCTGAGTAAGCGACTGGTTACGTGTCATGCCCGGGGACCGGCTTGCTGGGATTCCGGCGAGACGTCTTCGCTGCAATCACTGGTGCTGGGTCGGTCATTTCAGGCGTGCAGTTTAGCAGGATACGGAGCAAATGTCCACTATTAAAAAGAGCCATCGGCGATTTTGGGGCGGGATGAATCCTGGTGAATTCTGGTATGAAGCGGGGGGTAGCGGGAGGCTGTGGCCACTAGCGGGCGCTAGCGGCCGCGCGGCTAATGTCGTTAGCGGAGGAAGAGTCTGCGAAATAATTCGCCGGCGAGTGATGAAGAGGTTAGGGCCACTCGCATCGGAGCGTCACATGAGCCGCGTCGACCACTTATGTCGTCGCTACGACGTGTTGCTTTGTCGCCGCTTTTGTGTTCGCCCAGGCGGCTGGCGGAAACTCTAAGGTGAGAACTTCCGCTGAACGAAATATGGGGCTTGATACTCACCACGTCGCCAGCTGTGGCTTGAGCTCGGTCTCAGTAACCACAGAAGCAGACAGCAGCAGCCCACAATTCGTACGACCTCGGACACGACAGCCATGTCGCATGCGGCTCGGTCAGTATTCCACTCCTCTTTGCTGGCGAGGAAGGTGGACCGAGAAGACGGTGCCCGCTTCAGCAGAGGACGTGACTTCAATGGTGCCACCGTGCGATATTACAATCTCCCGCGCGATGTATAGACCTAAACCGATACTGCCCTCGCGGCGTTTTCGGACCACATCGGTGTCGCGCACCAAAGGGTCGAAGATTATCGGCAGCACATCGGGCGCGATCGGCGTGCCGAAATTGCTGACGGTCAGAACGATGTGGGGGCCGTCGCCGGTGAGCGCGAGTTTCACTTCGCCATGCTGCTTCCCATGTTCCACGGCGTTATCCAGCAAATTCGACATAACTTGGCGAAAGCGAGCACTGTCACAATTGCAAGTAAGGTCGCCACGCGCGTCGAGTCGCAGCGTGCTCTCTGGATAGGCCGCCTGGAGTTCATCGAGCACCTCGCGAGCGAGTAGTTCCAAATTCACCGGCGCCATCGCCAGCGGCATGTGCGCGCCTAGACCGGTTGCTGCAAAATCAATCAGGTCACTAACCAGCCGGAGAACCGCCTGCACGCTGTTCTCAATTTGGTATAGCGCGTTGGAGGACTCCACGTCGCTTCTGGTTCGCGACGACGCAAGCTGCGCCGACATTTTGATGCAAGTCAGCGGGTTGCGAAGATCGTGGCCGAGAATTGCCAGAAACATGCGCCGGGATTGGTCCACGCGATGGGTGTAGCTGGCAACGGCTTTGGCGAGCGACTGGTCGATGGTTTCATTAAACCGCGTGATATCATCAATGTCGTTCAAATCGGGCTCTGGTTTGCTTTCATGCCAAAGTCGCAGCACGCTGGCGCGTAGTGCTCGGTATTCGGACACGACTTCATTGAGATTAAAACCGGACCCGACTCGTCCGACGCCGTGAATCGACGAGGCGTCATCCAAGCGATCGCTGGCGTCCCCGCCAGCGCCGCCGTGGCCTTTGGATTTACTGTTCCGCTGTGCGGCTGTTTGCCCGGCGCCCATGTCGCGCACGCAGGCAAGGAGAATCGCCTCTGCGTCGTCGCGCAGCGCGCTCACGTTCATTTTCGCACCTGGCGCTAGTGAGCGGGCAAAGTTCTCCCAATCTTGTAGGATAGGTTCGACGTTTGCGGAAATGAAGTCGGCAAGTCTCATCGCTCGATTTTATCACTCGTGGTGATACGTCAATAGGAGGCGTCATTCGCTTTCGGCGCAACTCGCTTCCTCAGTCGTCGCTGGCGGTCAGTTCACGGGCAAGTAGCAGTCGCCGCTACATTTCAGAACTCGGCTTTGTCTACTGCGAAGGCAGCCAAGATTGCTAACAAAGCAGGGAGCGCGAACAAACCGCAATTGCAGAACGGTTAGAGCTAAAGCCCCGTAGTCCCGGACGCAACCAATGAAGATTCTCCTAGTTGAAGATCACAAGTTCCTCGCGGAAGCCTCGATCGGCATGCTCCGCGAGATGTACGACCACGATGTCGAGCACGCCTCGACCGCTGCGCATGCTTTAAGACTAGCCGAGAAGCAGATTTTCGATGTCATTCTTATCGATCTGAACCTGCCCGATGGAAATGGCTACGATCTGGCGAGGCAGCTGCGGGCAAATAAGGCGTTGAATCGCACGGTATTCATCGCCCTCACAGGCATTGGCAACTCGTTTGACGAGAAGCGAGCGGAATCGTCGGGAATTGATGCAAGCTTTACCAAGCCGATGGATTTTGCCGTCTTAAGTTCGATCTATCGCAAGACGAACTGACCGTTCTCCGGCCCGTGCGAGCCATCGCTGCGCCGCTGCGAGGTCGACAGAGCGACCGTGACACCAGCATTCGAAAACGCGTATATGTGTGACGTGAATATGTTGCCTTCTAGCTTTCAAACGAGAGTTCCCGCGACTCACGCACATCGCCTTTCAATACGGTTTCGATTTCCTCGATTGCTGCCTGGTTGGCTGCTTCAGTGTTGGAAGCCGTGCAATCTGGCGGAACGATTATTTTGTAATCGCGCATATAGGCATCGTTCGCGGTGAACAGCACGCAAATATTGCCGGCCACGCCTGTTAGGACCAGCTCCTCGGAACCCAGGTATTCGAGCAACACTTCCAACGAACTGGCATAGAACCCCGAATGTTTGGGCTTTAGCACGAAGTAGTCGTCATCGTCCGGTTGCAGCAAGGTGACGATCTCGCTTCCTTTTGCCTCGGGCCCCAGGCAATGCTTCACCTGACTCTTAAAGTCGGATCGCCATCTGCCGAAATTATCATTCACGTAAATCACCGGCACGCCAGCGTGCCGTGCTCTTGCCTTTAGGGCGGCGATTCGCTTGGCCATCGGTCTTGCGAATGTCAACAAACTGTCTGCTTCGGGAAAATCGAAGTCGTTAATGACATCGATTAATAGAATCGCTGTCTTATGACTGTCCGGAGCAATGCCTAACTTGTCGCGTTCTCTGCCACTCATTTGTTTCCTGCCAATTATCTGTGTTTTCAACTGCCCAACGTTTCCCGAGCGGCAGGCCAACTGCGTGCCGCCTCGTCGCTGCGCACTACGAGTTCAATGCGACCGAATTGCGACAACCGATTGAAGCAATCCCGCTGGCACCAACGCTTCTAATGGCGCTGGCACACGATCAGCAACCGACGTGCCGGCGGTATGCGGCCTCTGACTTGCCCGACGGTCGACCCGCATAAAGAAGCGATCGCCGGCAATCCGCGGTAACCACAGCAGAATCGCGAGAGGCGGCTTCCAGGTAGCAACGCTAATGTGAATAAGAATCTTGAAGTCCCCATCGCTGCGAATGTGGGATTGTTGCGCATTGCCGCTGGAACGGCGAGCTCGGTGGCGCCACGAATCAAGGCCGCCGTTTGGGGAACGCAGCTATACGCCAACATCGTCCGGCTAATTGGTGCGCGGGACGTCATTATTGCACTCGGACTCGCGACCCGCGATCGGCTTTCTGGTTGCCTCTGGGCTCGCGCTATCAATGACATTGCCGATACCGTATTGCTGGCGAATGCGCCATCGACAGATGCAGGGTCAATCGGTAGCAATCAAATCCAGTGCCTCCCCGCGCCCGTCACTTCACCCGCGCCATCTGCCGCAAAAAGTCTTGCTCCAGCTTTCGGGTATCGCCAAAGTACGTACGAAACTCAGCTAGCCGCGTCGCCGGCGTGTCGTCCACCAGCGGCTTCTTCTCGGCCAGCATCTTCAAGTATTCTGTGTAAGCCTTCGGCTGATACTTGATGAGATAGTAATTGAGTGCCCACGCATCGGCATAGGCGTCGACCGCGGTTCGCGGGTCACGTAATCGCCGGCTGTCGCGGAGCAACTCGTCGAGCGAACCTTCGTGCCAGTTCGATAAGTTCTTGCGGAACGTCTCCAAACGCGGATAGTTCACCCGGCCGATCCCACGCCACCCTCGAGTGCTTGCGAGATCCGGGGCTTCGAAGTAAACGGCCATGCCTTCGCACAGCCACAGCGGAATATCCGCGTAGCGCTGTTGCAGGCCGCAATTGAACGCGATTTGATGCGTGGCCTCGTGCACGACCGTCGCCACCAACGGCACGGCCGCCGGCTGTGAGAGCATTTGGTTAATCTCTTTGATCGATCCGCGGCCGCCCCCGCCACGCACGGCCTCCACACCGGTGAGGTCAAACATATTCACGCGGTTCGAACGCAAACTATAGAAACCGATGATCGTGCCTGTGCCGTTCGGCAAGTCTTGATGACTGGCCAGGTCATACTCTTGGCGATTCGCAAACAACAGCACCGGCAGCGGAAACTCCGGCTCGTGCAGCACGATGCCTTGGCCTTCCCAGTAGTTCGTGAACGCCTTGTGCAATCGCTCCAGCAGCGAACCGGTCCACTGCGCATACGTCCGCGAGGTGTTGTACACCACCACGTAATGCGGCGTGGTGTAGCTGCGAAAGCCGGCGGGCATCTCCGACACAATTCTTTCAGCCAGGGCCGTTGGCGGCAGTGGTTTGAACGTCCCGTCGCGTTTCTCCCGCGCCTGAATTTGCCCGCGTTCGAGCGACCACAATGTCCCGTCATCGGTTTGGAGCAGGATATCGCCGTTTTCTGCTTCGATGACGATCCGCCCATCGGCCGAACGCTGGCGACCTTCGAACACGAACTCAATATGCTCTAGTAGCTCGTCCTTGCGCGGTTCATCGGCGACGGGCTTGTTATGTGCCGCTAGAACCACAGTGACCCCAAACAGCGACGCAAGACAAGCATTGCGCGGCCCGGCACACCATGTGAGTGATCGTGGAGCCGCATGTGCGGGCGAGTTCCGAGACACAAGATTCGGCGCTTGAGCGGTGAATCTCTATTATACGTGGCAGTCGAAATTCGGCGGAGATGGATTATGTCGCGGTTTGCGCGCATAGAGAGTTGGGCAGCCAGGTTGGCCAAGCGTCCGGGGGACGTTCACGATCTGTGATTACGGCCGCATTCGCCGCCCCCGGCTTTGACCGGGGTGCAAATCACCGGTCGATCAACCATTACCCAACCCCCAGCAGATCTGGGGGCGAACGTGGGTCACGAAATCGGCAACCCGTGCGACCCACCTCGCCACAACCGAATCACAGCGATGCTACGCCGCCACTTCCTCGCAATGCGCCAGCAAGCGCATCCTTGCCAATCCGATGGCAGAAGTCGCCGAACGACTCGCCTTCGCTCCGCTGCTCCTTGAAATATCGGAGCACCGGCGTAAGCGTTGGCACCACTTCCTCGGTGGGCACGAGATCCTTGTAAATGAAGTTCAGCCGGTCGCCGAGCACCCGGCCGCCCAGGAAGATCGTGTACTTGTCTTTCGTCTTGCCAACGAGGCCGATATCGGAGTTGTAGGGCCGCGCACAGCCGTTGGGGCATCCGGTCATCCGCGTCGTGAACACCTCGTCCTCGAGCCCAAGTTCTTTCACCGCCTCTTCGAGCGCGGCGATCATTTCGGGCAAAATGCGCTCGCTCTCCGTCACGGCGAGTCCGCACGTCGGCAGAGCAGGGCACGCCATCGCCCAGCGCCGCACCAAAGTATAGTCTGCGGTCAGCGGCACGCCGTGGCGGCGCAACAGCGCTTCGAGCGTGGCTCGATCAGCTGGCTTGATATCGCAAAAGATGATGCTCTGATGCGGTGTGAGTCGCAGCGGCGTCTTGAACGTCGTGCAGATTTCCCGCAGCGCAGTTTTAAGCTGCATCGTTTCCGTATCTTTGATGCGGCCGTTTTCGACATTGAGCCCGTAGAACCACAGGCCGTCGCCTTGTTCGTGCCAGCCCATGCCGTCGTTGAAGCCATACACTTCCATCGGCCGCGGCGGCGCGAGCGTATCGCCGAAGTACTCTTCCACTTTATGCCGGAATCTCTCAATTCCCCAGTCATGAATGAGATACTTCATCCGCGCAACCTTGCGGTCGGCACGATTACCGAAGTCTCGCTGCACCTTCACAATCGCAATGCACAAATCGATCACGCGCTCGGCATCGATGTAGCACAACGGCTGTGCCACTGCCGGAAACGTCTTCTTCGCGCTGGGCGTCACGCCAAAGCTGCCGCCGACCAGCAAGTTGTAGCCGACGACATTCCAATCCTCGCACACGGCGAGCAAGCCGATGTCGTTGGCGTACACGTCGACGCTGTTGTCCCCTGGCAGACCAATGGCGAACTTGAATTTGCGCGGCAGATACGTCTTGCCGTAAATCGGCTCGACCGGATCATCACCAGGCAGCGATGGCCCAGCCGGCTCCGCCGGCGGTATGCCAACTTCGCCCACATCGATGCTCTCGCCCGTCTCGCCGTCAGTCAGCCAAATTTGATGATACGCCCGCGTCCGCGGGTTGAGCTGCTTTACAATCTCGCCGGCCAGCTCATACAGCTGTTCATGCACGGGGTCGCCGTTGTATGGGCAAGGCGTGCACATCACATTGCGCTTTACATCGCCGCACGCCGCCAGCGTCGAGAGCTGCACCTCATTAATGCGGCGGATCGCGTGCTTGAGGTTCTTCTTGAGAACGCCATGCAGCTGCAAGCCTTGTCGCGTCGTGATCCGCAGCGTCGCGTTGCCGACCTCGTCGCAGAGGTCCAGTTCGGCCAACATTTGCTCGCTGGTCAGCCGACCGCCCGGAATAGCCGACCGCACCATGAAGCTGTAGAACTTGGCTTTGGCAGCACCATCCTCGCGCGCTTCGGCACGCCGTTCACGATCGTCTTGTTGATACGTTCCATGATGCTTCAGCAGTTGAATGCTATCCTTGCCGACGAATTCATTGTCATCAGCAAGTTCCTCGGGAATGGTGCCGCGAAGGTAGTGGCTCTTCGCCTTCGCGATTTCGACTGGGCTCAGTTTCTGGGGTGCCCCGTTTTCGGACGAATCAGTCATTGATGTTTACCAAATCGCTAAACATTGCCTATTTTGAAGCGCTTCAATTGGATGATACCTTGAATTGGCCCCGCGGGCCAAGATTGAAGACACGCCCGGCCAACAAACGCTCGCGGCAGCGGCTCGAGAAGTGATGGACTAATTCCGCTCCGCGGCAAAAGGTGACCCGATCGATGAAGAATGCAACCGCCGACCCTAGCCGACCCGCCGAGCCGAGAAACCTGAGGTCACCTGCAGTTTGGATTGCCACGGGATTGGGGCTGGGACTGATCACCAAAGCCCCCGGCACGGTGGGGAGTCTTATTGAGGGGATCCCTGTGGCCTGGGCCGTCAGCTACCTTCCCGGGCCGGCTTGGCAAATGGCCGCCGTGGCCTTGCTGTTTGCCGTTGGCGTGCCCATTGCCACGGCCGCCGGGCGAGCGCTCGGCGGCTCCAGCGACAACCAGGCGATCATCTACGACGAAATAATTACGATGCCTGTCGTATTTCTGATTGTGCCTCTCACAGACTGGCGAATCGCGCTGCTCGGCTTTGCCCTGCATCGGCTGTTCGACATCACGAAACCACCGCCGGCGGGCCAATTGGAATGCCTGCCGGAGGGACTCGGCGTGATGGCCGACGACCTTATGGCCGCCATTTACGGAGCCCTCGCGCTGTTCGGCTTAACCTGGTTTGCCGGGCAGCTGGGCTGGAGCCTGCTGCCACCGGTGGGCTGACGCCGAGCCGCAAATCACGCTAGAATCGCGGTTCCTCGCGGAGAATGCGGCCGCATTTTGCCCGACAGCCATCCTCTTTCGACTCTCACCACGCGACAATCCATGCCCGCGACCATCCTCGACGGCAAGAAGTTGGCCCAACAGCTCCGCGCCGAGTTGGCCGAAGAGGTGATTGAGTTCATCCAGAACAATGGCGCCGTGCCCTGCCTCGCGGCAGTGCTGGTCGGCGATAATCCGGCCAGCGAAGTGTACGTAAAGAACAAGCGTCAGGCGTGCGAAGCCGTCGGCATCGAGAGCCAGCTGCACCGCCTCGGTGGCGATGCTTCCGCCGACGACCTGCTCAAACTCATCGCGAAGCTCAATAAAGATGCCGAGGTTCACGGCATCCTTATTCAACTGCCGCTGCCGCCGCAGATCGACAAGAACCGCGTGCTCTCAGCGGTCAACCCCAACAAAGACGTCGACGCCTTCCACCCCGACAACGTCGGCCGACTTGTGCAGGGCCGACCGCGGTTCTTGCCCTGCACTCCGCAAGGCGTCCAGCAGTTGCTCCTGCGGAGCCGCATCGAAATCGCTGGCAAGCACGTCGTCGTGCTCGGCCGCAGCGAAATTGTCGGCCGGCCGCTCTCGATCATGCTTTCGCAACACGGCACCGGCGGCGATGCGACGGTGACGCTGTGCCACAGCCGGTCGCACGATTTGCCAGCGATCACGCGCCAAGCTGACATTCTTATTGTCGCCATCGGCAAGGCGAAGTTCGTCACCGCCGACATGGTCAAGCCGGGCGCGGTCGTCGTCGACGTCGGCATCAATCGCCTGGATAAAGGCGTCGTTGGCGACGTCAATTTCGACAGTGTGTCGAACGTTGCGGGCGCAATCACCCCCGTTCCCGGCGGCGTCGGTCCACTCACAATCGCCATGCTCCTCCGCAACACACTGCTCGCGGCCCAATCGCTCGAAACCTGAGCCAGGCCACGCTGCTAATAGGCACAAGAACGCACGAAGAAGCGCGGCACTTGCATTCTGTGGCGGTCGTCACGTATTGACCGAACGCTTTGAATTGCCTGCGGAACGATGATATGTTGTAGGCGTGCGGCCGAATCGGTCTGCCGAGGCGGCGCCTATCTATCATTCTCGTTTTGTCGTCCGCGAAGGAGCTTTTCATGAGCGACGCGACCTCCGCCCCCTCGGCCTCGCCGCAGCCGTCCTATTCGTTGAGTCGAATCCTCGCCATTGTCCTCCCGATTGCCGCGGTTGGCGTCATCGCTTTGGTATGGTCGCGAACGCTTGAATCGCAAGCCCGCAGCGACATGGCCTCGATCGTGATGGGTCGCATGTTCCTCGCGGAGCCCATGCCGACGACCGGTCAGATGGCGTTTGCCGACGCCGACGGCGACATGCTCGCCGACCCGCCGTCGGATCCGGCCAAGTTGCTGAATCCCCAGGTGCTCGTGTTCTCTTACGTGGCGACCGAAGAAGCCGGCACGCCCGATGAAACTTGGACCGAGCTAGCCGCCGCCCTGAAACAGAAGGTCGGCAAGGATGTCAAAGTCGTCCACTATAAGAACTCAGAAGAGCAATTGGCCGCGATCAAGAAAGGTGAACTGCACATCATTGGCATGAACACGGGCCTCGTGCAGAAGGCCGTCGAAGAAGACGGCTTCGTGCCCGTGTGCACTCTTGGCAAAGCCGATGGCAGCTGGGGCTATACGATGGAGTTCCTCGTGCCGGCTGGCAGCCCCATCAAGAAGCTCGAAGACATTAAGGGTCATAAGGTCACGTTTACGACGCTCGACTCGAACTCCGGCTGCAAAGCGCCGCTGGTGAAGCTGAAAGAAAAGTGCAACCTGTTGCCAGAACGCGACTATCAAATCGGCTTCTCGCAGGGCCACGAGGATTCCATCAAAAACATTGCCGCGAAAGTGTACGAAGTCGCTCCGATCGCCAGTGACATTCTCGCCCGGATGGAAGAGAAGAAAGAAATCGATCCGACCGCGGTAGTTTCAATTTACAAATCAGAGCGATTTCCTCCTGCCACGATCGGCTATGTCTACAACCTTACGCCAGAACTCCGTGACGGAATCCGCGACACGTTGCTGAGCTTCGACTGGAAAGGCACTGGCCTGGAAAAGACGTTTGGCCCTGAAGGCAAAGAGAAGTTTGTGCCGGTGAGTTACAAGGACGACTGGGCGAACACCCGCCGGATCGATCAGGTGATCGCCGATGCCCGCCGGTCGAGCTCGCCTGCGCAGAAGACGAAGAGCGGGCCCTGATTCACGGCATTGGTCAATCTATCGGCCACTATCGCGCGGTGCATTGCCGGAGCGCTTCGTAGAACAGCACGGCAGCCGTTGTGGAAACGTTGAGGCTGTCGGCAATCCCATGCATGGGCAGCCGAATCGGCGTAATGCCCGCGCCCTGCCATGCTGCAGTGAGCCCGTGAGCCTCGCTGCCCAAGACGATCGCGGCACCGTGCGCTAGGTCGACATCGGTATAGAGCAGCGTGGCGTCGGGCCTCGCTGCGATGATCGCCACATCTTTAGCACGGAGCCAGTCGATCGTGTTGGCTGTCGTGGCAGTGCACACGTTCGCGCGGAACACCGTGCCCAAGCTCGCGCGGATCGTGTTCGGATTGTACAAGTCGGTGCCGCCGTTAGCGACGATCACCGCGTCAATCCCGGCCGCATCCGCCGTTCGCAAGATAGCGCCGACGTTGCCCGGCTTTTCCAGTCCTTCGATCACTGCAATCAGCGGATTGGGCGGCAACTTCAGGTCGCCCAACGACCGCTCTGGCATTCTCGCGACAACGATGATCCCGTCGTCCCGCTCGCCATAAGCCAGCTTCTCGTATACCTCGGGCGAGACATCAAACACTTCGGCATGCTGCTCGCGAATGAAAGCCATGGCTCGTTGCACGTCGTCACCGCGGGCCAACCCCTGGCACACGAATGCCTCGACAGGTGACACGCCCGCCGCGAATGCCCGCACGATCTCCCGTGCGCCGTCAATCAAGATACGCCCACGGCGTTGCCTCTCACGCGCAACCCGCAATTGAACGGCCTGCTTCACGCGAGGATTCTGACGGCTAGTGATCCGGATGGCGTCGGACATATGTTTATCATCGTTGTGGGAGGCGTGGGTGGTCAACGCTTGGTCATCGATTCCGTTTCGGCAGGATGTTATTATCCTGCACATGAACATCTTCACTTATGGTTCCTTGATGTTTGCTGACGTGTGGCGAATCGTGGCCGGCCGCGAATTCGAAACCATCAGCGCGACGTCGCCCGGGTATTCGATCTTCCGTGTGCGGGAAGAGGCGTTTCCAGGAATTACCGCCGCCGCAGACGATGCCGTACGAGGGCTCGTCTACCTCGATGTAGACAGCGAAGCGATTGCCAGGCTGGATCGCTTCGAGGGCGAGATTTATAAACGGCAGCAGGTTCAGACGAATTGTATCGACGGTACTCAGCGAATCGCCGACACGTTTGTGATTGCCGATGACAGCCGCCACCTGTTGACTAGCGAAATGTGGACGGCCGAATGGTTCGTCGCTAGCGGCGGGCTGGCTGAGTTCATCGCCCGCTATCAAGGTTTTTCTTGGCTGGGCGGCGCTGGCTGAGTTTCGTGCGGTGGCGAGTCGCTTCCAAAGACAAACTCCAGCACTTGCTGCCGGTGGCGGTAGTAGAGAATGCCGCCAACAACGGCCAACACTCCGATTACAATCAACGTGGCCCGGAACTCCGCGTGGCGAACCCACTCTGTCACGTGGTCGCCAAACACATACGACAGCGCGAACACGACTCCGACAACCGACGCGGCACTGATGCAATCGTAAACCAGAAACCGGCGGTAAGGCATCCTCACCGCGCCCGTCATGAGATATACCGGTGCTCGGACTCCGACCAGAAATCTCGCGATTAACATCACTTTAAGCGAATGGCTTTCAATGGCGGCCTGGAATTGCTCCTCATTCTCCTCCGAAAGCATCTTGGCGAACCGCGGGTGCGATGTGAACAGCCGATGGCCCCACCGGTAGCCGATGGCGTACATAAAGCTGTCGCCGACGATTGCGCCGGCCAGGCAAGCCGCGAAGGCGAAATAGGTATGCAAATGCCCTTGCGCGCTGAGCACACCAGCGGCGACGATAGCTGCCTCTTCGGGAATCGGCAAACCGCAGCCAGTGGCCGCGATGAACACGAAGAATCCCAAGTAGCTTGTCGGATTTAAGGGCGAGCCGAACATGGACGCTGGCATTGGAGGTAGAACTAGTCGTCCGCCAATCGTAGCCAACGGCTGCTATCTTGGCCAAGTGCGTTTAGTCGCACGTCGCCCGCGCGTTCGCCGGGGGCGACGAGCAGGGCGGCGATTTCGGGCCGGGCGGCACAATATTCAGCAGCTTTTTGCGGGCCCATCACGTAGAAGGCCGTGGACAGTCCTTCTGCTTGCGTGGCAGTGGGAGCCAGCACGGTGGCCGAATATAGTCCTTCCGCGGGCCGGCCAGTCCGCGGGTCGAGAATGTGACCGTAGCGCTGGCCGCGGCGAATGAAGAACTGGGTGCCGGCGCCGGAGGTCGACAGCGCCTGGTCGTGGAGCACAATTTGGGCCAGGGGCACGTCGTTGCGCAGCGGGTGACGCACGCCCACCAACCACCCTGTGCCGCTCCCACCGGGCTGATTACCGCGGGCCAGGACGCTGCTCTTGCCGCCTTGCAGGAGAATGTCGTCGACACCGTGCTCGGCGACGAGCGTTGCCATTCGGTCGAGCGCGTAGCCCTTGCCCAAGCTGTTGAAGTTGATGCTCATGCCGGGCTGCCGGAACATGATCGTGCGGCGAGCGGCATCAAGTTCCACATGCTGCATGCCCACTCGCTGCAAGGCGGCGGCAACCTGATCGTCACTGGGCACGCGGCCTTCGCGGCGGGAGAAGCCCCAGATCTCCGAGAGTGGCCCGCTTGTGATGTCGAGGGCGCCACCTGTATCTGCATGCAGCTGCCGCGCTTGCTCGATGAGTTGGAACAATTGCGGCTCGACTGGTACGGCGAATTGTTGAGCCGTTTGGTTGATGCGGCTCACCTCGCTGTCGTCGCGATACACGCTGAGTTGTGCCTCGAGCGCTTCGACAAGGTCGAGCGCGGCGAACACGTGCTCCATAGCGTTGTCATCGCGGGCGGCCGCAAGTTGCACTTCGAACTCGCAGGCCATGGCGCGGCGGCGAACACTGGCAATCAGTGTGCGCCGGTTCGCCATTGCCGCCGGGACATCGATTCGCTGGATGCGGCCGACGAGTTCACGCGACGCGGCGTGGCCGTGAAGGAAGCTGCGGCGGGTTTGACGCTCGTGGACCATGTCACTCCAATTGTATCCTTGCACAACCCCTAGTGCAGCCAAGCGGTATCGCGGGCGCCAGCGGTCGGCGTATACTGCGTCAAACCGCTGGCAGAAGGAACGATTGTGATGGCGAGTGAACCAATTATTAGCGTGTCGGGATTGCGGGGAATTGTGGGCGAGACGCTGACGCCCGACGTGGCGTATCGCTATGCGGCGGCGTTCGCAGTCACGCTGCCGGGTGGGCCCGTCGTGGTCACTCGCGATGGTCGGGCGAACGGTCCCCAGTTGGTTGGCCCCATCGTGGCGGGGCTGTCGCAGAACGGCGGCCGCCGCGTGCTCGATGGCGGCGTTGCGGCAACTCCCACGACTGGTGTACTCGTGAAGGCCTTGGGTTGTGCCGGCGGCATCCAAATTTCCGCGAGCCACAATCCGGCCGAATACAACGGTATGAAGTTGTTTTCGGCCGAGGGACGCGTGGTGCCGGCCAACGTGGGGGCGCGAGTGCTGGAGCGGTATCGAGGAGCGAGGGGCGAGGAGCGAGGAGCGAGGGGCGAGGAGCGAGGAGCGAGTTTTGATGCGCAAGATGCAAGTCGCGAGCGAATTGGGGATACGATTGCGGCGCACCTTGCGCTGGTGCTGCGTACGGTAAATGCGGAGCGCATTCGGGCAGCGCGGTTTCGGGTGCTGTTGGATTCGAATCATGGTGCGGGAAGCGTGTTGGGTCGGCCGTTATTGGAGGCTTTAGGTTGCGAGGTGACAGTTCTCGGCGAAACGCCGGATGGGTTGTTCGGACATATGCCGGAGCCGACGGCGGAGAATCTCTCTGGTGTACGGGAGCAAGTGACGAAGGTTGGTGCTCATATAGGCTTCTGCCAGGATCCGGATGCCGATCGATTGGCGATGATTGATGAAGCGGGCCGGTATATCGGCGAGGAGTACACGCCGGCGATTTGCGTGGATCATGTGTTGCGTCATACCCCGGGGCCGGTTGTGACCAATTGCTCGACGAGCCGCATGGCCGAGGACCTGGCTCGCAAGTATGGTGTTCCCTTCTATCGGTCGGCCGTGGGCGAGGCGAATGTCGTCGATGAAATGCTCAAGCGTGGTGCGGTCATCGGCGGCGAGGGGAACGGCGGCGTGATCGATCCCCGCGTGGTGCTCGTGCGCGATAGCTTTGTGAGCATGGCCTTGGTACTCGATGCAATGGCAGAGCGGCGTTTGACGGTGAGTGCGATTGCCGATGAGCTGCCGCGGTATGCAATCTTTAAGTCGAAGGTGACGGTCTCCCGTGAAGCGATTGCGTCATCTCTCGACGCGCTGGAGCGGCACTTCGGCGACGCGGCGAGCGACCGGCTCGATGGGCTGCGCTTAGATTGGACGCACCGCGATGGCAGCGGCAGTTGGCTCTTGGTGCGGGCGAGCAACACCGAGCCGATCGTGCGAATCATCGCCGAAGCGCCGAGCGAACTCGAAGCGCGGCGCTTGTGCGATGAAGCGGCGGGGGTGATGGCACGCACTGCATGAGCGAATCGTAGGACGGACAATCTGTCCGTCCATCCCTCGACTCGCCACCAAAGCGGACGGACAGAATTGTCCGTCCTACCTCGGCGGTTTTGCCTACGCTTCCTGAATTAGCTTCAGCTTCCAGCGATCGCAGAGTTCTTCGACGGGCTGTTTGAGGTCGCCGAAAAACGTGACGCGGTGCCAGCCCATCCGCCAGGTTTCGGTGAGCCGCTCGATGTCGCCCTGCACATTGGCTTCGAGCTTCGTGCGGCAGGCCATGTCGCTGGGATTGTTGCCGGCGGTTTTGGCCTGGTGGAACACGACCTCCTTCGTGACCGGGTTGATCTCCAGCGTGCTGACCAGGTAATTCTCTGGCAGCAGCGACTGGATCGCGGCGCCGTGGCGGTCTTCCGAGTGGCTCCGAATGCGATAGGCATTCTCCGGTCCTTGTGCGCCGAACGGCTTCGTCATCGCGACGCAGTGGGCGTAGATGATGTTGTTGCGCGAAGTGTCGATCACCGGGTCGGAGATGAACCCCGAGCGGCCGGTGAGCGTCGACATCGTCATCATCGTGAGCGCCGACATTTGATCGGCTTCGCAACCGCCCACGAGGCCATCGTTGTTGAACTGAGCGAAACCGAGGCAGGGGTAGGCCTTGAGGTGCCCGCCGTAGAAGCCGCCGAGGCAGTTGATCGAGATGCCCGTCGCAGTGTGCTTCTTCATGAGTTGCTGCATCGCGACGTACATGCGACCTGAACCGCGGATGTCTTCCGCCGTCGGTTCGACCACTTTCT
>JAXMBH010000039.1:0-30089 GCA_046349975.1 Pirellulales bacterium | reverse complement strand
ACCTACCGCTTCCAAGGCCGCGACTATCGCCTTACCGACGTGCACGGTCGTGTCGTGCACGATGTTCTTGCTTAAAAGATTCGAGCAACTTCACGGCCTTTTCGCGGGGGCCTGGGGTCGAGCGCAGCGCGCCTCCAGTGACCTGCCATTAACCTTGAAGCACCGGCGAACCACCTCCAACTCGATCCCATCCACCCCGCGCACACTTGCTCGTTTTTCCCCATTTCTGCAATCAGCTGCAACAAAAACCGGCATCACGCCCGGCCAATTCCAGCGGTTGTTGCGAGCCGCAAACGACGTGGAGTTCTCCGAATCAACGGAATTTGGTAGTCGAACTATCCGTCCACAAGAAATTGTTTCATCGAGGCCCGGCATTTGAAGGACAGCTACTGGGAATTTCCGAAAGATGAGAACAAAAGCAAGCGACAGGAGCGACAAGTGTTAACGCCTCTCTTATTTTAGATGACTTGCGATCGCTCTCGACCGAGACACGGGCGAGCGAGATGAAAAGCGGCTACGTGACGCTGTTCCTTGATTTCGACCGCCTGATTGTTTCCACCTCTGGCTACATTTACTGCTTCGGCCCGCTAACCGGGAAAACCTTGTGGCATAATCCCCTAAAGGGGTATGGCATGGGGGCACCCACATCGTTGGTTTCGGGGCGTGGGCAAAGCACGGCAACGGTGATCGAGCAGGCCGCGGCAGCTGCCGCCGCGGCTGCGGCGAGCCACGGTGGAGCGTGATCTTGCACATGGTCAAAATCTGAACACTGGCGAATCTTGGCCTATCCCGCGATAATGGGAGAATACGCCAGAGGTCGACGGACGTGCGGAGCTTAACCCAACTCGCGGGCATTGTGGCCATTGCGGCAGGCGCCGGGTTGTATGCGTACAGCCAGCACTTGGACCCGCCGCTGCCACGTGCGATGGGTGGGATGGCCGCGGCCGAGATGACCTCGACGAGTCCGCACAACCACGAGATGGCCGCGACGGCCTGTGGATGGGGAGTTGGCTTCATCACGCTGGGTTCGTTGATGCTCATCGTTCCCTGGGTCAACGTGTGCGTGCAAAACTATCGTTCTCCAACCGCCGCGGCCGCGGACTAGTTGTCGCAAGCGGTAGTTGCCGCCGTCTATCGTTTGCGGCGCGTGCCAACGTGCCGGCGTCAAAAATCGAATATCGAAAAGGCAGTTTCCAATGCCCGACCTTCTGAAAGCCCGTGTTGCGTCGCTGAGCCCACGACAGCGTGAAATTGTGCGTCTGACCAGCCTCGGTTGCACGAGTCACGAAATCGCCGCCATTTTGGGGATGTCGCGATGGACGGTGGAGAACCATCAATTCCAGGCGAAGGAGCGGCTGGGTGTGAGCAAGGCGGCGCTGCTGACGCGGATCGCGATCAAATACAAGATCAGCCCGATCAACGATGAGCTGAGCAAATCGGAATTGCGGAAGCTGGGACGCAAGCCGGCGAAGTAGCGCTGCCCGCGCCGCATGGCCACGCGACCGTAGGCAGCGGCAGAGCTTATTCGCTGGACAAGTGCCGCGGTCTCTTCTTGCTAGCATAGCCATCTCCGGCTGGTCATTGCCCTGGCCAAGGTGCGGGGGGTTTGCGATACTCGCGGCCCGCATTGGCGGAGGACGTTGATGGGTTCGATTGCAAACGTTGCGTTGCTGTAAGGCAATGGAATTGCTGCGAATTCCGCAACGTGGTTGTTAGTGAGTCGTGGCCACGCTACGGTTAGTTCAACAGGGAAGTTGGAACGCATGCCATTCCTCATTCGTTCTCGAGCAACACGGCGGAAGAACCGCGGCGCGTTGCAGCAGTTGAGTCTCGTGGCTGGGTTTTTGGCCGGGCGGCATTTCGTTGGCGCGAAGGACCTGCACTACGGGTATTGGACCGACGACATCGAGCCGACGATTCGCAATTTGCCGCGGGCCCAGGACCAATACTGCCGGTTTCTGCTGGAACATATTCCGCTGAGCGCGACACGTATTCTCGATGTTGGCTGCGGCGCGGGCGGCGTGGCGGCGAAACTGGTCGAGCGCGGTCATAAGGTCGACTGCGTGAGCCCGAGCGGATTTCTCAACAGCCAGGTTCGTGCGCTGTTGGGCGATCGCGTGCAGATTCACGAATGCAAGTACGAGGAATTCAACACGACTGAAACGTACGATGTCGTGCTGTTCTGCGAAAGCTTTCAGTACGTGAAGATGGAGCAGGGGCTCGACAACGTAATGGCCCAGTTGCGGCCGGGCGGGCAGCTCGTGATCTGCGATTTCTTCCGGATACCGTGGGACCAAGGCAGCCCGATCAGCGGCGGCTATCCGATCCAGGAATTTCAGGCGCTGATTGCGAAGTACCCGCTGCGGCAGATCGAGGAGATCGACATTACGGCGCAAACCGCGCCGACGTTTTCGGTCATCGACAGTGCGTTCACCGAAGTCGTGCAGCCGATTTGGGATGAAATCGATCACGCGGGCATGACGACGCACCCGTGGATCTACAAGGCAGCGAACTGGTTCTTTCGGCACAAGATTGCGAAGGTGAAACGCAAGTACTTCACACACGAACGAAGCTCCGAGAATTTTCGGAAGTACAAGACCTACCGGCTGATGCGGTTCGAAAAGCGGTAGCGCTGGATGCTCACAGCGGGCCAGTCGAGGCAGGCTGCGTGCAGGTCGCGACCATGCCCTTCGCAGAGCCTCAGGGCGTACTACCCGGGAGGCTTGCCAACTAGCGACGCCCGGACTCTTGATACGCTGGGCAAGCGTGTTTTTCATTGCAAAACTCGCCCCAGCGGTCACGCCGACACGTTGCCCCGCGGGACATTCGGCAGGCTGCCAACCGAGTCAAAGCGGTGGCGGGTTTCGGCAGACTGTTGCCAAGATCCGCAAAACCTCGCGCTAGGGTTTTGCGCATCTTGGCCAATTCTGGTTTTAGTCGCAGAGTGCCCCTGAGCGCGCACCGTCAGCGGGCCACGTTCCGGTTGCGGCCAAGCAACCGAAGCGACGAGCCGCTCGGCTGGCGGCCGTTTCTGTTCAAGATGTCAAAGAACGATTGCGTGCGCTTTGATCGTAACCCGCCCAGTAATATACGTATGAACACTATAGCAAATCGATTGGCGGATGCAAGCGAAAAATGTGGCCACCTCGGCGATTGTGCGACGGGGCTCACACCGCAGGTCACTCATGCTGATAGGCATGACGTTTAACGCCTTCAGCGTAATGAACTGCTGGCACCTTAAGCCCAGCGTGCGCTCGCCGAGGGAAGCGACGCTGGCATTGGAGCCCCAAGCGTTGGCGTAGAAGCGACACCTTGCTACCAATGTCGCTTGCTATTGTGCCCTTAAACGCAAACACTCACGATGGAATGGGAACAGTGTTGTGTCCGTATCCGGCAACACACGTTCATACAATTGCAAAGAGAATGCCTCGCACGCAATCGCATTCTGCGCGTCACACTAATGGAGCAAAGCAGAATTTCAACTCGAACGACGCCGGCATTTGAATGCTATTAGGCTCCCAACAGCGAATAGCAGCGCTGCGGCGGGTTCGGGAATCACGTTGACATTGGTGATCGTTTCGAATTGCGAGTGCATGCCGGGACCGAAGGCTTTGGCGAATATTGTGTAGCTCCCCGGCACCGTCTGGCTATAAAGGCCCGGCAGCTCGAACATGCCCGCCGGGATCACGATTTGGTTCGTGCTCGCAGTGAGCGGGCCGAAGTACGTGGCGTCGTACACGCCGTTGCCGCCTAAGTCGAGGTCGATGTAGCCCCAAGCGCCGGGCGGCGTCTGGAGCACCATGAGGTAGTCGATCGATACGTTCGCGCCGCTGTTGATCGTGTACGGACCACCGAAGCCAAGGCCGGGGTCGCCGAGCGCTGGATTTGAGTTAGAAGGTGTCGGATCGATAATATCGCCTATCAGATCGGCATCGGTGTCGACCTGGCTGGGGTCGAATGCACCGGGGGCATTATCGAATAGGTCGTTCGTGCCGTCGCCGTCGGTATCGACGGTCGTTCGCAGCGCCCACGGCACAAGCTGCGGCGTGGCAGCCTGAGCATATTGTGCCAATGACATAGCAGCCAATAGAAATGCACACGTTTTGAAATGGTTCATTAGCAGTCTCGCAAGACTAGAGAAGATGAATCGAATAGCCGCCGGACGGGCAATCCGATCCATCTTAACTTGAGCTTGCCGAGCCCGCAAAGGAATTGGCTATCAGGCGAGCGAATGCGTGCCGTGGGTCATGGCAGCACCGGCCCGCAAAGCGGCGGCAACCAGCGTGGTTTCGGCCAATTCGGCGGCGGTCGCCCCGGCCTGTTTCGCCTTTTTCGAATGGATTTCCAGGCAGTAGGGACACTGCGTCGTCAGGGCCACGGCGACGGCGATTAGTTCCTTGTATTTGACGGGGATGGCGCCGTCTTTCATGGCTGCTTCGTCGAATGCGACAAACGCTTTAAACGCTTCGGGCGCAAGGTCGCCCATGGTCTTAAGCTTGGCAAGATTTTTCATATCGTACATGGTGATCTCCTGGGCTATTTCTTCGTTCCGAACCGCCGCGGACGGCGATTGCATTCTAGTTCGAGGGGGCGGGCGCTGGGGTCGGGACGCGGAATTCGCCGTCGGTGCAGGTTACGGTACGGCCGTCTTTTTCAGCGGTGAAGTGGAATGTGCCGTCGATGAACTTGTCGTCGATGTTGGTGACGGTGTACTGGCCCGATTTGGCGCCGACGAAGAATCCTTCGCCACCCCAGTATGTGATTTGATTACTGTCGCTGAGATTGCTCGGTTGGCCGACGTGGTCGCGTTTACTGCCGATGACGAAGGTGATTGAGGTGTTTCCGCTGTTGCCGTTCACCGTGAGGATGCTCAAGTTCGAGCGATCGGGCGTCATCTTGGCGGCTTCCCACTTCTTGCCGTCGATCGTGGCACGGAGGTAGCAGCCCTCGGGCATCGAGCCCGGCTTCATGCCCGGCAGCCAGATTTCGTTGGTGGCGGTTGAAGACGTGGCTTCGTCGACTTTGGCGGCATGCGTTTCGGCGTCGCTGGGAGTGCGGCTGCACCCGGCGGCGATCGAAACCAAGACGAATGCGGTGGCGTAGAGTTTGGATGTCATCGTGATTCTCCTTTTCCATGTTGTGGCTGGCTCTGCAGGCTAATACGGGAGAATGTGGGGGTGTTACACGAGGAAGTCAAATGCCTGCTAAACGCGCGGTGCTTTCTGCGGGTAGCGGCATCGAATAGATAAAGTCGATTGGAGCCGGCAGCGCGAGCAACGGAGGCGGTGCGGGTGGCTCTTGGTTCGCGGCGAGCTTTGGGCCGAGCGATATGTTGCGCATTGCTAAATGAGCCGCGACAAAGAGTGGCAACCGCTGTATGACTTGCGGTATAATCGAGCGTGGAAGTGCCAACGATGAAGCGAGAGTTCAATGTTGTTTACGCGCCAATCGAAGACGGGTGGTTCATGGCCCAAGTGCCGGAGTTGCCAGGGGCGGTGACTCAAGGTCGCGATATGGATGAAGCTCGCGAGATGATTCAGGAAGCAGTGGAGCTGTTGCTGCAGTCGTATCGTGATCAGGCGGCGAAGATTGCGCCGGCGGGCGCCGTGTGGGAGACGCTTACTGTTAACGTGGCGACGGCATGAAGCGGCTTATTTGATCCGCCACTTGGAGCGGCATGGATGTGTGCTCGATCGCGGAGGTGGGCGACATTCTATTTATCGGAATCCGGCAAACGGCCGCTGCGCGGCGATGCCGCGGCATCGTGAAATCAAAGAGACGACGGCGCGGACGATCTGCGATCAATTGGAAGTGCCACGGCCGTGACCTTCAAACGACGGTGAGAGTTTTTCTCGTCACTTTATGGAATGGAACCCGCGGCGCGATCAAGGGACGTGGTGCGGGAGGCTCTTGCTTACGCGGCGAGCTTCGGGCCAAGTGATAGGTAGTCAGTAGGATGCGTTGGTCGCGGAGCGACAACCTATCGTCAGTTGTGCGTGGCGGAGTTGGTGGGTTCCCTCTTGGCGGCAGAACCATCGTGCGAATTAAAGTTCGTCGGGGCGAATTGGTTCACTCAATTCTTCCAGGACATCTTTGTTTGTAATCTTCAATCGCTGCTTGAATTCCTTTTTGTATGTCTCAGTAAGCGAGCGACGGATTGCTGATATGGCGCGTTCTGTGAACATTGCTGCGACCAGTCGATTTTTGTTAAAACATTGCGCCAAATGAAACTCCATTTCGGTTCACCGCGCAAAAGTGCCTTTTTGGTCAGCAGATACATTCGCTCGACGTCATAATTGCTCAATCCATCTTCGTCGAGTAACGAAATACTAAAAACAGTTATGGCTTGCGGGTTTTGCCCTTTAATGGGAATCACGCGGAGCAATTCCCAACTTCGGCCGTTGGTTACGACGGCCCATTCTGCGGATCGCGACATTGCGTAATTGAGAGCTTGCTGCCGGTCACTTTCTTTAAGCCTATCGCGCTTCTTACACTCGATAATCATGATTACGTCGTCGTCGTGCTTCACGGCGATGTCGATCTTCTTGTTGGCTGCGGAAAGCTCGTAGTCTAGGTCGACATCCCTATATCCGAGTGCAGTTCGAAGAACGTCCACACACCATAGACGTATTCGTTCTTCCGACAAAGAATCGCACTCTGCCATCGCCTGCAGCTGTTTCATGCACGGCCCAAATCCTTTTCGGATTTGCTTGTAGGCTTCCTTGCGAACTTCGGCTTTGGTTCTCTTCGTTCGTTTAGCAGCGGTGGCAGTTGACGTGGCCGATTCATTGGACGATGCGTCGGAGCTTGCGATTGCGGCTTGTTCGATTGGTGACGCTGATTCCAATTGAATTACGAATGGTCGTGTGCATTTCGGGCAAGCAATGGTTTTCCCGATGAATGACTTGTATTTCTCAGAGACGCGAAATCGCTTGTGACATGTCGGGCATGTAGTGACACCGAGCAAGGTTTCTGTCGTCATATTTTCGTCTCGCTGATTCACGACTTACTTGGTGGCTTTAAGAGCGAATCCAATGTCTCACAACATGAGAGGGTCGTCAAATATTTGCGAGCGCCGACTCTTATACGTCGGTTCTCAGCATGTCGTCGTAAGGGTCGGTGGCGTCGACGAGTGAACCCCCGGTCATTGACCGGGGGCTAAATGGTCGGGGTGTGGGGGATTGGTGGGGGGTTGAGGGGTGGAGTGAGAGTGTTGGTTTGTGGGTGGGGCGCGGTGAGCGCGTTGTTGTTGGTGTTGGTTGGATGAGGGGGTGTGGCGTGATGAAGGGCCACGGTGCGGCGGGGAGGTTCCTGGCTTCGTTGTGGCGTTCTACGTAGCGGATGCGCGTGATCGCCGCTTGCTCGTCGAAGCAGAAGCGTTTGTCGTAGCCTTCGGTCCAGATGGGGCGGCCCGCGCGTAGCCCGTACCGCACAGCGTCCTTCGTGCACTTGGCAACATCGGCGATGTTGTGTTTGGTGGGGCCGATGATGAGGTGCGCGTGCCACGTGCCGACGTGGAGTGCGTGAATGTCAATGTTCAGTCGCGCAGTGAGTGATTCGCCGATGAAGGCGCCGATTTCTAAGAGGCGCTTCCGTGGGAAGATGTAGACCGGGTGCTTCATGCGGGCGCGGTCTTCGCGCTCGAGTTCAGGGTCGGGTGGGAAGGTGATTCCGTTTTCGACCCAGCCGCGGCGGTCGCCGCGGAGCCACGTGCCGTAGGTGGTGATGGTGAGGAGCGTGGCGAGGGTGTGTGGCATGCGGCGAATGATAGCGCGGGGATTGGGATAAATCAATTACTTCGAAATATGCACTTTGATATTTAGCCCCGGGCGAGTCGCCCGGGGTGGCAGTGCGGTGCAATCATCGATTGGTGGCGACGTTGAAAATACGCGCAAAAAAACCCCCGGTCATTGACCGGGGGCTAAATGGGATGTTCCATTTTGTGGCAAACGGGGTCGGCGACGGCCCGGCTCGCTATTAATACATGTCATCCATGCCGCCGTGGCCGGCCCCGCCGCCGCCCTTCTTGTCTTTCTTGGGGGCTTCGGCGATGAGGGCGTCGCTCGTTAGCAACAGCGTCGCCACGCTCGCGGCGTTTTGTAGAGCAGTGCGAGTGACCTTCGTCGGGTCGATGACGCCGGCTTTCACCATGTCTTCGTAGGTGTCGGTCGCGGCGTTGTAGCCTTCGTTGCCTTTCTTCTCGGCCACGCGTTCGCACACGATGCCGCCGTCTTGGCCGGCGTTCGAGGCGATCGCCATCAGCGGAGCGCGGCTCGCGCGGACGACGATGTTGTAGCCGACCTTGTGGTCGTGCGGGGCATCTTCGGCCGGTTTCACCTTGGTGCTCGTTCGCAAGAGGGCGACGCCGCCGCCGGGCAGGATGCCCTCTTCGACGGCCGCGCGGGTAGCGTGCAGCGCGTCTTCGACGCGGGCCTTCTTCTCCTTCATTTCGCTCTCAGTCGCGGCGCCGACGTTGACCTTGGCCACGCCGCCGGCCAGCTTGGCGAGCCGTTCTTCGAGCTTCTCACGATCGTAGTCGCTCGTGGTGTTGTCGATCTCGCGGCGGATCTGGTCGATGCGGCCTTTGATATCGGCGCTCTTGCCGGCGCCTTCGATGATCGTGGTGTTGTCTTTGTCGACGACGATCTTCTTCGCGCGGCCGAGTTCACCGAGGCCGACGCCTTCGAGCTTGATGCCGAGGTCTTCGAAGATGGCCTGGCCGCCGGTAAGGATGGCGATGTCTTCGAGCATGGCCTTGCGGCGGTCGCCGAAGCCCGGGGCCTTCACGGCACACACGTTGAACGTGCCGCGGAGCTTGTTGATGACGAGCGTGGCGAGGGCTTCGCCTTCGATATCCTCGGCGACGATCAGCAGCGGCTTGCCGGCGTTGACGACCGCTTCGAGCACGGGCACGAGGTCCTTGACGCTCGAAATCTTCTTCTCGTGCACCAGCACGTAGGCGTCTTCGAGCTCGCAGGTCATCGTGTTCGGGTCGGTGGTGAAGTACGGCGACAGGTAGCCGCGGTCGAACTGCATGCCTTCGACCCATTCGACTTCGGTCGCGAGGCTCTTGCCTTCGTCGACGGTGATGACGCCGTCTTTGCCGACCTTTTCCATGGCTTCGGCGAGCATCTTGCCGATTTCGGTATCGCCGTTCGAGGCGACGGTGCCGACCTGGGCCATTTCGGCGGTGCTCTTGATTTTGACGGCCATCTTCTTGAGCTCAGCCGTGATATCTTCAACGGCCTTCTCGATGCCTTCCTTCATATGGACGGGGTTGACGCCCGCGGCCACGGCTTTGAGGCCTTCGTTGAAGATGGCTTCGGCGAGCACGGTGGCGGTGGTGGTGCCGTCGCCGGCGACGTCGCTCGTCTTCGAGGCGACTTCCTTCACCATCTGGGCGCCCATGTTCTCGTAGGTTTCTTCGAGCTCAATTTCCTTGGCGACGGTGACGCCATCTTTGGTGACGGTGGGCGAGCCGAAGGATTTTTGAAGGATGACGTTGCGGCCCTTTGGACCGAGCGTGACTTTCACGGCCCGGGCGAGCTTCTGAACGCCGCGGCGCATGGCGTCGCGCGCCTCCTGATCAAATGCAATCATCTTGGCCATGGATAACTCCTTAATATGTTTTCGTTGATTTGGTGTATGGGCGGGTCCGTTGTCCGTGGTCAGTTGTTCGTTGCATTGGATACAACGGACTACGGACTACGGACAACGGACAATTGATTTATTCAATGACGGCGAGGATATCCGACTCGCTCATCAGCAAGTATTCGACGTCATCAATTTCGATGACCTCCGGTGCGTAGCTGGTGAAGAGGACGCGGTCGCCTTTCTTCACTTGCATCGCGCCGCGGGTGCCGTCGTCGAGGAGTTTGCCGGTGCCGACGGCGATGATCGTGCCGCGGGTGGGCTTGTCTTTGGCGGCGTCGGGAATGTAGATGCCGCCGGCGGTCTTCTCTTGCGATTCCTCGCGCTCGACGACGACCTTATCGCCGAGCGGCTGCAGCGTGACTTTCGACTTCGACTTGCTCTTGGTGGCAGTAGCGGCCATGTAATACTCCTAATGAATATGACTTTAATTTTTCGTAGTGCGCGTTACGCACGATTGACTTGATTTGGAAGCAGAGGCTGTCGGCTATCCGCATTCGGCTCTCGGCCAGAAGTTCGGCCGGCCGAATTGCCGCTCGGGAATTGGCCGAAAGCCGAGAGCCAACTGCCGATAGCCCCGTTCGGCGAGCCCCTTATTGGGGCGCAGAATCAGCCGGTTGGCAAGGGGCGACAAAGCAAGCGGCGCGCCAAGCGGTATTAGATCGACCTAAACAACGACTATGAAATGGGTTACAACAATCCGCGTGGCTATGGAGGCGTGCAGATTAGCTGCCACGTTGGCGGGGGAACTCCCTAAAGCGGCCAAAGGTGAAACCTTGATTCTGTCAGAATGGCAGGTTGGTTCGTGGGATCTTAAGTCGGCCTTGGTTCGTCCTTTATTCGCCGTAGGTAAACAAACCGCCCGAAGTGACCGCCGACGTAGCCGAACAGAATTGCCCACCATAGATGGCCGACCGCCATGAAAGATTCCGGGGCCGGGCGTGTGTCGCTTAAGGCGGCTCGTTTTCCTGCCGGCACCGACGGTGCTCCGCCATAGATTCCGCCGCCACCGCCGACGAAGCCACCGCCGTTCCATTGAGCAATCACCATGAGGTTTGCCGCTTCGGATTTTGGAATTGGTTTGCCGGTCGTTGCGTCGAAATAGTTCTCGCGTGCACAACCATACCATAGCGATCGGAGAAGCAGTGAAGTGGGCAAGCGGCCCTGATGTAGATCAAATTCGATGTTTGCGTTCGTAGCGGTGGTTGCCAACTTGTGCATATTCACGACTCCCAGCAAGTAGCCAAGCATCGCGATGGCATAACCGATGGCAAACGCCCGCGCCGGTCCACGATCGATGAGGCTCGTGATCACGGCGGCAATGGCCGTGAGCAACGCGATGAGGCTGACGATCGCTTGCCATGCCGGCGAGGCGCAGACCAGCGAAACGATAGCAAAGGCGGCAGCGGCGACGAGCACGAACAGTTCGCGAAGCGACAGACGAAACATCGACGGCTTTCCCATTTGACATTCTTGATGCGAAACACGCCCGCCAGCGTGCAGTTAACCTACCACCTATTCGGCGATCGGCCTACAATTCTTCCAGCAATATGAAAACGGCCACCGCGGCGACTTCTGCCTCGCCTCGGCGAGGGGCCGTGGACCGGGGTGCTGCCGATGGACTGCGGCAGGCCGGGGTCCCATATTCAGCCGAACAGTCGTACCAGAATCTCATCGCGTGTTATTCCGAAATGAGCCGCAACGTCGCGCAGATCGCGTTGAGTGTGCCGACACGCAATGGGTCGTGCCGCAGCACTGTGATGTCGTGCTTTCCGTTTTGATCGGTCGTTAGCCGAATGTGCGAGCCGCGCTGGCGCGTGGGTTGATAGCCCAACTTCGCGAGGGCCGCGATCAAGTCGTCGCCGGAACAATTGCGTGGCAGCCTCATGCAGTGATGATTTCTTCATGCACGATGTGCAGACGGATCAGCTTTGGCGCTCGGTCGTCCTCAAAGTGGCATTCAACCGCCTCGCGAACATTGCGGCGTAGCTCGTCGAGCGTGTCGCCCTCGGTAAAAATCGATTCGTTAACCGCGCTGGCCGTGTACCCGCCCTCACTGGCCTCTTGGACTAAGAAAATGACCTCGTTCACAGGCTGATTACTCCAGGAAGGGTAAAGGTGCCGCTCCACCACCTACATAAATCCTAGCATTCGTCGCCTGTCGGTTCCAATCCGGCTACTTCTTGCGATCAGCGATAGACGTAGGCGATTAGCCGCCATCGCCCTATAATTCCCGTGCTTATGAAAACGGTCACCGCGGCGACTTCTGCCTCGAAAGGGCGAGAGGCTGCGGACTGCAGGCTGCTATAGCGGGAGACGCAGGACGACGCTTACCCAATCCTGCGGATCGGTTGCTTTGGCGATCAGTTCCAGATCGCGCACGCACTGACCGATTGAGGCCTGCATGAGGTGGGCGAAAACCAATCCGCAGAATGGCCGTCCAAGCCGTTGCCAATCTTCGGCCATCGCGAGAAAACGGATATCGTGCGTCACGACAGGCCGGCCCAATTGGCTGGCATGTTTTAGCAATGATTCATCGCTGAATCGATCGGCGCTGTCTTCCTGTGCGGTAAGCACATCGACTTGCCGCAGGCGTAACTGCGCTGCAATTGCGCGATCCACGTGGACATCGAAATAGAGCGCGACGGCCATCAGTTTCCGCGGCTCAAATCACGCCGCTGGCCTTCAGTTTTTGCCAAATTGCCGAGCGAGCATTGGCGTCGGCAGAATTATTGAGCTGGTCGAGCTCGTCGCGGATTTCCGCGTCGATTTCATCGCGATGGTCGTGGTAATACGTCATCGCCGAATGGACTTCCGCCAGAGTTAAGTACGGGTAATGACGGACGACCTCTTCGGGAGTTAACCCGCGACCAAGATAGTCCATTGCGATCATGGCCACGCGCGTGCGTGGATGGCTTTCCAGCCGGGCGGGCAATGCTGGTGCCTTCACAATATGAGGATAAGAAACGACAGTACTCATGGGAGGCCCTTGTTACACGTCCAATTCTAACATGCAAACAGAAGGAATCCAAACCGGAGCGGCACCTGAGAGTGCAAGCAGTTCGGCAATCGAGTAGGCAATTGGCGGAATCGGCGCTATAATTCCCAGCACATGAAAACGGCCACCGCGGCGACTTCTGCCTCGCCTCGGCGAGGGGCCGCGGGCCGGGGTGCTGCGGAACGAGAGCGGCAGGCCGGTGAGCGGCTGCGGGAGTTGGCCGAACATCTGAATTTGCACCGCGGCTTTGCCGAAGTGGTCGCCAGCCTGCAGGCCGGGCATGGTGGGACACTCGGCGGAGTCTGGGGGTCTTCGCGCGCGCTTGTGGCGGCGGCGCTGGCGCGAGCTTGCCCTGGGCCACTGGTGGTTGTGGCGCCGCATTTTGGTGAGATCGATGCCGTCGCGCGCGATCTGGCGCTCTTCAGCGATGCGGTTGTAAAGGTGTTCCCGGCGTGGGAGTCGGAGCCGGGCGAACGCGTGCTGCATGATGAGGTGTTCGGGGAGCGGCTGCGGGTGCTGAAGGGACTTGGGGCTGGGGGGTGGGGACTGGGGAGTAAGGAACGAGGAGCGAGGAGCGAGGAGCGAGCGAAGTCAAGTCTCGTTCCTCGCTCCTCGATCCTCGTTACTTCAATTCAATCGCTCTTGCAGCCGGTGCCTGCGCCGGGGGCGATGTTGGGGGGGACGCGGGAGATTCGCGTTGGCGGGCACGTCGATGAGCACGAACTAACGCATTGGCTCGCCGAACGCGGGGCGCATGCGACGACGGCGGTCGAGTTGCCGGGCGAGTTTGCAGTGCGTGGCGGGATTCTCGATATCTTCGCGCCGGATGCGGAAGACCCGGTGCGGATCGAGCTCTTTGGCGATGAGGTCGAATCGATTCGGCGGTTCGATGTCGCCACGCAGCGGAGTCTCGAAACGTTGCAGGCGACGACCGTGACAATGCTCGAGCCACGCGAGTCGGATCGGGCGCACTTTACGGCGTATCTGCCTGACGGCACTTGGTTCATGCTCATTGAGCCGAATGAGTTACAGGAGGAGGGGAAGTTCTATTTGGAGCGAATGGATCGGCCGCAGGCCTTTCATGCGGTGCGGCCGACGCTCGAGGAGATCTATCGTTTCCCGTCGGTGACGGCGAGCGGCGTGCCCTCTGGGTCGATGGAGACGACAGCTCACTTGGAGTTCGAGTCGGTCGAGCGGTTCAGCGGCGAGATTGGCAAGGTTCGTGATGAACTTGAAAAGGTGAGCACTGGACAGGAGGTGTTCATTGTTTGCGAGACCGAGGCGGAGATTGGGCGGCTTGAGGAGTTGTTTAAGGAGCGAGAAACGAGGAGCGAGGAGCGAGAGCAGGGTGGCTGGGGTCGAGCCGAAGGCGAGCCCCCAGGCGACGCTGCTGGGGGCTCGCTGCGCTCGATCCCGGGCGCCCCATCGCAAGGGGAAGGGGTCAGTCCCCTTTTTTCCAAAGCCAAAAAAGGGGACAGACCCCGGCTGCAATTTGCCGTGGGTCATCTTGAGGCTGGGTTTCGGATCGTGCCGCAGCGGGTGGTGCTGGTTAGCGCAGCGGAGTTGTTTCAGCGGCAAGATCTGGCGCGGACCACGCGGCGGCGGCAAGCGCGGGCGATCGACTCGTTCTTGGAGCTGCGCGAAGGCGACCTCGTGGTGCATGTGGCCCACGGGATCGGGCGCTATCGCGGGCTGCGGTTGCTCGAGCAAGATGGGCGCGCGGAAGAGCACTTAGAGATCGAGTACTCGGGCGGCACGAAGATTTATGTGCCGAGCGCGAAGATCGAGCTCGTGCAAAAGTACGTGGGCGGCAAGGGCGCTCATGTCACGCTGGCGAGCATCGGCGGCAAGGCCTGGGTGCGGCAGAAGGAGGCGGCGGAACGAGCCGTCACGGATCTCGCCTCGGAAATGATCGAACTGCAGGCGGCGCGCGACGCGCGGCCCGGCATTGCGTTTCCTGCAGATACGGATTGGCAGCGCGAATTCGATGCAGCGTTTCCATATCAGGAGACGCCCGACCAGTTGACGGCGATTGCCGATATCAAACGCGATATGCAGCTCTCGCGGCCGATGGATCGGCTGCTGTGCGGCGACGTCGGCTTCGGCAAGACGGAGATGGCGATTCGTGCGGCGTTCAAGGCTGTGGACGCGGGTTATCAAGTCGCGGTGCTCGTGCCGACCACGGTGCTTGCTGAGCAACATCGGCGGACGTTTAGCGCGCGGATGGCGGAGTTTCCGTTTCAGATCGATGCGATCTCGCGGTTTTGCACCGCGAAGGAGCAAACGAGCATCCTCAAGCGGGCGGCCGATGGGTCGCTCGATATTCTTATCGGCACGCACCGGATGGCGTCGCCGGATATTCAGTTCCAGAACCTGGGACTATTGATCATTGATGAAGAACAGCGGTTTGGCGTCGAGGTGAAGGAGCGGCTCAAGGCGCTGCGGAGCACGGTGGACGTGCTCACGATGACGGCGACGCCGATTCCGCGGACGCTGCACATGTCGCTGCTCGGTGTGCGGGCAATTTCCAATCTAGAAACGCCGCCGGCCGATCGGCTGGCCGTGGAAACGCGCGTGACGCGGTTCAGCGAGGAGCTGGTGCGGCATGCGATCATGCGCGAGCTTAACCGCGGCGGGCAGTGCTATTTCGTACACAATCGCATTAATGACATTCACGCGGTGGCCCATCGACTTAATCAAATCGTGCCGGAGGCGCAGATCGACATTGGCCACGGGCAAATGGCTGAGGGCGAGTTAGAAGAAGTCATGCTGCGGTTCGTGCGCGGCGAGACAGATATTTTGTTGTCGACGACGATCGTCGAGAGCGGGCTCGACATACCGAACGCGAACACAATGTTCATCGACGACGCCGATCGGTACGGGCTCGCGGATTTACATCAGCTGCGGGGGCGGGTCGGGCGATACAAGCACCGGGCGTACTGTTACCTATTGATCGATGAGAAGCGGCACTTGTCGCCAGAAGCGGCGCGGCGGCTGCGGGCGATCGAAGAGTTCAGCCAGATGGGCGCGGGCTTCGCGCTGGCGATGCGGGACCTCGAATTGCGCGGGGCCGGCAATATCTTGGGCACGCAGCAGAGCGGGCATATCGCGACGGTCGGCTATGAAATGTATTGCGCGTTGTTGGAGCGGGCGGTGCGACAACTGAAGAAGCTCCCGCCGCGGGAGAGTGTGGAGACGACGATCGATCTGCCGGGCGAGGCATATTTGCCGCGGACGTACGTGCCCGATATGCGGTCGAAAATCGACCTGTACCGGCGGTTGGCCCAACTGACCGATGAATCAGCGGTCAACGATTTTGCGAGCGAGTTAGCAGACCGGTTTGGTCCGCCGCCGGCGGTCGTGGAGCACTTGCTCGAGCTAGCACGGCTGCGGATTTGGGCCCATCGGTGGGGCGTGCAGGAGATTCGGCTAGAGGATCGATTTGCCGTGCTGCATTACACGTCGCGGGAGAAGATCGGGCGAGTCGTGAAGCAATCGCAGGGGCGCTTGCGCGTGGCCGATGGCAGCAGCGCTTACTTGCCGCTAGCGGCGAGCCTCGCGAATGCGACTGCGATCTTTGCCGAGGTGAAATCTCTCTTGCAGCCGGAAGAGCGGACCGCGTAGAATTCGCCGCTATTTTTCGTCGCATCTTGTAGGACGGACAATTCTGTCCGCCCAAGAAACCGAACCGCTGCCGTCGCTGGAAAGCGGGAGCGGACGGACAGAATTGTCCGTCCTACCCTACGGGTTGCCGCACGTGCGCTTGATACTCATTTCATATGCCGTGATGGGAATGGCCGCGGTCGGCGGGAGCTTTTGCGCGCCGGTGCGTGGCCAAGAGATGCTCGATATTGGGCAAGGGCCGGCGGCCGACTCTCCGACCAACTACGCAGTGCCGTTGACGGCTTCCTCGATGGGAGCGCCGGCGGGGGCAGCGGCCGACGTCACGCCGCTGACTCAAGCCGATGCGGCGAACCTGGCTGGGTGCCAAATGGTCGCGCGGATCGATAACCAAGTCATTCTCGCGTGCGAAGTGCTATGGCGCGTGAATCAGCGTATCGAAATGCAGAAGCAGAAGCTGGGCGAAAAGGCGGAGGACATCACACCAGAGCAAATCGCGGCCGTTCGACAGCAACTGATGAAGATGGAAGTTTCGGCGCTCGTGGACCGCAAACTCTTATACAACGAATTCCGCCGCAACATTCCCGCGGAGAATTTGTCGCGTATCGACGAAAACTTGAAGCAGCCGTTCGAAGAAAAGGAGCTTCCGACGCTGATGAAGCAGCTGCATGTCGAGACCAAGCAGAATCTTGAACATGAACTCACTCGGCTGGGGTCGTCACTGGCCGACGTTCAGCGAGCGTTTAACGAACGGGTGATCGCCGCCGAATGGATTCACTCGAAGGTGAAGATCAACGAGGAAGTCAGCCCAGATGAGATGCTCGAGTACTATCGCGAGCACGGAAAGGATTATGACTTCCCGACGCAGGCGCGGTGGGAAGAACTGGCTGTTAGGAAGAACAAGTTCAAAGACCCGCGCGAGGCGTTTGCGGCGCTGGCGCACCTGGGGAATGAAGTTTGGCAGCGCGGCACGCAGGCCCCTGTGCAAGGGGCCGCATTTGCTGAGATCGCTAAAGGGAAATCGGATGGCTTCACTGCCAAAGACGGCGGCGTGCACGACTGGACAACGCAGGGCGCGCTGCAATGCAAGGAGATCGACGCGGCAATCTTCACACTGCAAGTGGGCCAGATGAGCCCGATCATCGACAGCGGGCCGATGTTCCACATTGTGCGCGTGCTGGAGCGCAAGGATGCCGGCCGGAAACCGTTCATCGATGTGCAGGCGGATATTCGCGAGAAGCTCAAGGAGCAGCGATTCCAGGCGGGGGTGGAGGATTACCTCGCCAAGTTGCGTGCCGACGCCCGAATTTGGACGGCTTTTACCGGCAACGTATCGGCCGACGTTTTGCTCGGGCGCAAGCTGGAAGAAACGCAAACGCGTTAGCCCCCTCCGCAGAGCCGGATGACAATATTCCGGACGTCGATAGTGCGACGCTTCTACGCGTGTGTTGGGCGCTGAGCGAGCAGCAGCATCAGCAATTCCTTTACGACTCCGACAATTGCCGCGCGATGTGGACCTCCACGTTTTTAACTAGGGCCCACATTGGTTGACTTTCGTTAGCAACCCCGTTAATTTCAGCGCCTTGGGCTACTGCGGGCGGGCAAGTTGGAAAGCGATTTCGCTCTTTTCATTTTCGACTAGGTTCGCGTAGGCTGTGTTGTTCAGAACCGCGCACCCCGGCGGGAACGCCGTTCTCACAACCAGCCGCTTGTTTGCCGACGTCGACTGCACTTCGTCTCGGGCCGCGCGACGTCACATGAATCAGAAATCGGTCGAGCGTTCGCCGCGCGCGATTGCTTGAACCTCAGCCAAGGATCGGAGTCCACACCATGGCGCGTCATCCTTTCAAGTCTTACGCCACCGTCGCTCGCTCCAAGCGTTTGCGACACAAGAAGGCTGGCGTGCGGCGGCACAACAATATTGGCCGCGGCACCGGCTTGAGCGTTGAGAAGCTCGAACCGCGGTGGGTACTGGCGAGCCCGGGATCGCTCGATCCGACATTTGATCTGGACGGCGTGTTGGCGGGTGAGTTCGGCATCGCCGCGAACGTGCAGGTCACGAGCATGGCCGTGCAGAACGACGGCAAGATCGTGGTGGCGGGCACGATTCGCACGGCGGCCGATCCGATCGAGGACATCGTGGTCGCGCGGTTTAACACGAATGGCTCGCTCGATATGACATTTGGCGACAATGACGCGGTAGGGGGTTACACCACGTTCACTTTCGGCGGCCAGCAGTCGTTTGCTTACGATGTAGCACTCGATGCGGCCGGCGGCATCATCGTCGTGGGACAGGGTCGCACGGGCGTTTCCGCCACGCCAGGGTTCGGCGTGGCAAAGCTCGGCGCCGACGGCGAAATCGACGCCAGTTTCGGCACGGCCGGCCAAGTCATCACGAACTTTACGGCCGGCATTTCGTCGGAAGCGCACGGCGTAGTGATTCAGAGCGATGGCAAAATCGTTGTCGCCGGGATCGACAATAAGACGACCGGCACACGCAAAGACGTGGCGCTCGCCCGCTACAACCCCAACGGTACACTCGATACGTCGTTTGATGGCGACGGCAAAGTGACCACCGACTTCAACGGGCGCGATGACCTGGCCTGGGACGTCGTGCTGCAAAAGGTCGGGGCATACGAGAAGATCGTGATCGCCGGCGAGGCAGATCGAGCGATCAACACCGTGAACGATTTCGCCATGGCCCGGTATAATCCCGATGGCTCACTCGATACGGCGGGCGATGCGTACGACGCGGTTGAATTCGGCGTGGGCGGCAAGGTGGTGACGTTGGTTGGCTCCGGCGCCCTGGTGGCGCAGACTTCGTCGATTGCAAGTGTAGCGGTCGACCAAATGGGGCGAATCGTGGTCGCCGGCACAACCGGCGACCTCAATAACGCGACGGACTTCGTCATCGCACGGTACTTGCCAGAGGGCGCGCTCGACTCGACCAATTTCAATCCCTCGCCGGTGGGCGGAACGCTGGCTGGATCGCGACGCATTAATTTCTCGACAATCGACACGGCGTCGGGCATCGTCGTGCAGCCGGATGGACAGTACATCATCGGCGGCGACACGCGGACGACGAACGCCGCGGCCACGGCAACATTCCGGTATTCGCTCGCGCGGATTAATGGAATCGATGGTTCGCTCGACACCACCTTCGGCAGCGGTGGTTTGGTGCAGGTGCCGAACTTCCCCGATGGCGGCGGTCCCGATCCGCCGTTCGAACCCGCCGAACCAGACTTCGTTAAGATGGGTATGATTGCCCTCGCACCAGATGGCAAGCTCGTCGCGGCTGGCTGGCAAGATTTGGAAACAACGGATAGCGACTACTTGCTCGCGCGTTATGAAACGGGCCTTGTGCTCGCGGCAATCGCCGGCGCCTCGACCGTCAACGAAACCGCAACCTATACATTGAGCCTGGCTTCGGGCGACCCGACAACTTCGCAGTGGACCATTAATTGGGGCGACAGCACGCAGGTTGTGGCGGGCAACCCAGGCAGCGTGACACACGTGTATGCCGATGGGCCGCACAACTACACGATCAGTGCGACCGTAATGACCGGCACGGGCACCTTCCCGGCCGGCAACTCGGTAGCGGTACAGGTACTTAACGTCGCGCCCACGCTTGCGATTAGCGGGGCTTCTAGTGTGAACGAGGGAGCGAGCTATACGCTCAGTTTGTCATCATCCGACCCGGGGCCGGATACGATCACTCAGTGGACGATCAATTGGGGCGACTCGATCGAAGTGGTGACCGGCAATCCGGCGAGCGTGACGCACACTTACGCCGACGGCTCGGCTAGTTACACGATCACCGCCACGGCCACCGATGAAGACGGCACGTTTGCCGCGGGCAACACGGTGGCAGTGAGCGTCAACAACATCGCGCCGACGCTCGCGATCAGCGGCGCGGCGAGTGTGAATGAGGGCGCAGTTTATACGCTGAATCTGTTGTCTTCTGACCCGGGTGCCGACACGATCTCGCAGTGGACGATCGATTGGGGCGACTCGATCGAAGTCGTGATCGGCAATCCGGCGAGCGTGACGCACACCTATGCCGATGGCTCGGCTAGCTACACGATCACCGCGACCGCCACCGATGAAGACGGCACGTTTGCCGCGGGCAACACGGTGGCAGTAGCCGTTCTCAACGAGTCCCCCAATCTGGCAATCAGCGGCGCTGCGGATGTGAATGAAGGCGGCGGCTACACGCTGAACCTCTCGGCGACCGACTCCGGCGCTGACACAATCTCGCAATGGACGATCAATTGGGGCGATTCGGTCGAAGTGGTGACGGGCAATCCGGCGAGCGTAACACACACCTATGCCGATGGCGACGCGAACTACACGATCTCAGCAACTGCTACGGACGAGGACGGCACGTACACTGCGGCCAACACCGTCGCGGTGACGGTGCATAATGTTGCGCCGACACTGGCGATCAGCGGCGCTGCCACGGTAAGCGAAGGCAGCCCCTATACGTTAACCCTGTCTTCGGCCGACCCGGGCGACGACACGATTACTCAGTGGACGATCAATTGGGGCGATTCGATTGAAGTCGTAAGCGGTAATCCGGCGATTGTCACGCACGTGTACGCCGATGGCGATTTGAATTACACCATCAGTGCCGCCGCTACCGATGAGGACGGCACCTACAGCGCCGCCAATACCGTTTCCGTGAGCGTCGACAACGTTGCCCCAACGCTGGCGATCAGCGGGGCTGCCACGGTGAGCGAGGGTGGCCTTTACACCCTCAATCTGTCGTCGTCTGATCCAGGCGACGACACGATCTCGCAGTGGACGATCAACTGGGGTGACTCGATTGAAGTCGTGAGCGGTAATCCGGCGAGCGCCACACATGTTTATGCCGATGGCGATTTGAATTACGCGATCAGCGCTACCGCGACCGATGAGGACGGCACCTACACGGCGACGGGAGTCGTGGCGATCGCCGTACTGAATGTCGCGCCGACGCTCGCGATCAGCGGGGCTGCGAGTGTAGACGAAGGCGATACGTACACATTGAACCTATCGTCGAGCGATCCGGGAAGCGACACCATCGCGCAGTGGACGATCAATTGGGGTGATAGCGTCGAAGTGGTGACCGGCAATCCGGCGAGCGTCACGCACGTGTACGCCGACGGCTCAGCCAGCTATACGATTAGCGCTGCGGCAACCGATGAAGACGGCACTTACGCGGCCGGCAACACGGTGGCCGTGACAGTCAACAACATCGCGCCGACGGTCGCCATCAGCGGCGCAGCGAGTGTCAACGAAGGGGCGGCCTACACGCTGAATTTGTCATCCAACGATCCGGGCGACGACACGATCACCCAGTGGACCATCAACTGGGGCGACACAGTCGAAGTGGTGACCGGCAATCCGGCCAGCGCCACGCACACCTATGCCGATGGCGCTGCAAGCTACACGATCAGCGCGACGGCCACCGATGAAGATGGCACGTACGCGGCCGGCAACACGGTTGCGGTGACGGTGACTAACGTTGCACCGTCGCTAGTTATTAGCGGTGCGGCGACGGCGAGTGAAGGTTCGGCCTACACACTGAACCTCTCCGCCAGCGATCCGGGCAGCGACGCGATTACGTCTTGGACGATCGACTGGGGCGACAGCGTGCAGGTCGTCAGCGGCAACCCCGTCAGCGTCACGCATACATACGCCGATGGCGCCGCCAGCTACACGATCAGCGCGACAGCGACCGATGAGGATGGCACATACGCGGCCGGCAATACGGTGGCGGTAACGGTCAACAATATCGTGCCGACGCTCGCGATTGGCGGCGCGGCCAGTGTGAACGAAGGCTCGGTCTACACGCTGAGCTTGTCATCGAGCGATCCGGGCAGCGACACAATCGCGTCTTGGACGATCGACTGGGGTGACAGCACGCAGATCGTTGTTGGTAATCCGGCGAGCGTCTCGCACACCTATGCCGACGGTTCCGCGAGCTACACCATCAGTGCAACGGCGACCGATGAAGACGGCACGTACGCGGCCGGCAACACAGTGGCCGTGACCGTCGCCAACGTTGCTCCGACGCTTGCAATCAGCGGCGCGACCAGCGTCGCCGAAGGTTCCACATACACGCTGAACCTGAGCAAGAGCGATCCTGGCGCCGATACAATCTCGCAGTGGACGATCAACTGGGGCGACAGTGTCCAGGTTGTCAGCGGTAGCCCGGCGAGCGTCACGCACGTGTATGCCGATGGCTCGGCCAGCTACACGATCAGCGCGACGGCGACCGATGAAGACGGCACTTATGCGGCCGGCGACACGGTAGCGGTGACCGTCAACAACGTCGCGCCGACACTCGCCATTAGCGGTGCTGCCTCGATTAACGAAGGCTCGACCTACACGTTGAACCTCAGCCAGAGCGATCCGGGGGCGGACACGATCAGCCAGTGGACGATCAACTGGGGCGACAGCACGCAGATCGTCAGCGGCAATCCGGCGAGCGTCACGCACGTGTATGCCGATGGCAATGCGTCGTCGAACTACACGATCAGCGCAACGGCCACGGATGAGGACGGCACATACGCTGCCGGCAACACGGTGGCGGTGAGTGTCGTGAACGTCGCGCCGACGGCGAACGCGGGCGGCCCTTACCAGACGTTCGACGACACGCCGATCACGCTCACTGGCAGCGCGACCGACCCCGCCGGCGCGGCCGATCCGCTGAGCTACTCGTGGGATCTCGACGGCGACGGCATTTTCGGCGAAACGGGCTCCGCCGCCGCGCGCGGCAATGAAGTCGGCGCGAGCGTTACGTACAACCCGACTGGCCTGCCGACTTCGACGCAGACGGTGAAGTTCCGCGTGAACGACGGCGACGGCGGCGTCACCACGACGACCACGACTGTCCAAATCATGGGCGAGGGCACGATCCTGATCGGCGGCACGCTGTATATCGTGGGCGGCAACAACGCCAACGATGTCGTGCTTATCACGCAATGCAACAACACGATTCAGGTGTGCGCGACGTTCAATTCGAACAATCCGGTCACGTTCAACGCAGCGTCGGTGACCGATATTCAAATTCGCACTCGCGGCGGCAACGACATCGTGTACACGTCGCCGAGCGTCATGAAGACGATGACGATCGACGGCGGCTCGGGCAACGACCTGCTCACCGGCGGCGGCGGTCGCAACCTCATCTACGGCGGCACGGGCAACGATGCGCTGTACGGCGACGGTGGCGACGATCTACTGTTCGGCGGTGACGGCAACGACGACCTCTGCGGCGGCGATGGCAACGATGTGCTCATCGGCGGCAACGGCAACGACGTGCTCCAAGGCGGCAACGGCCGCGATTTACTCGTCGGCGGCGACAACCAGGATACGCTCGATAGCGGCGCGGATGACGACATCCTCGTCGGCGGTTACACGCTGCACGACAACAACGTGTCCGCGCTCGATGCCGTGATGGCGATCTGGGGTTCGTCGGCGAGCTTCAGCTCACGCGTGGCGACACTCACGAATCCCGGCGGCCTGTTGCAGGCTGGTGTGAAGGTCTTCGATGACGATGACGCCGATTCGCTCGTCGGCAATGCGGGCCGCGACCTGTACTTCGGCGACAACAGCAAAGTCGGCGATCATGTGAAGGATTCGATTTCGCTGCAGGGGACGCAGGATCAGTTGATTGCGTTGACGTAGGTCTAAGAACGGGCGACCAGCGCCCGGCTAGATCAAATCGGCTGTCGTGAGAGGACTCACGCCTGACGACTATTGCCCCTCAACAAAAGAAGCCGCCTGACCGGGCAAACTCGGTCAGGCGGCATTTCGCGGAGGCGTTGAGAGTTAGGAGTAGTTGGGGGAAGGTTGCTGCATAGGCATCGTTCTCTTGGCGGGTTCTTGGGAGCGAGTTGGAAGGCTTGGTTGTTACTGGGCCAGGGCCACATTGCTTTGCGTCGAGAGTTCGATACCACTCTTCGCGGCCAGCGTGCCGTCGGCCTTGATCACTTCGATGTCGGCGCTGGTCGCGGTGTCGAGGTCGAGCTGCGGCAGGCGGATCTTCACCGAGCTGTTCGTCCATTCGACCACTTCGATCTTCAGCGTGGCGCCGCCGACTCGCAGCCGGGCCGTACCTTGCCGTTCGCCGAACGTTTGGCCGTCGACCAGCAGCGTGCTGCCGACGTTCACTTTCGGGCGGGGCGTGGTGTCAACCGCCGGGGTCGTGGTTGAAGCCAGGCTCGCGGGGATTCCAGCTGGGGTCGTTTCGGTCACTTGATTCGTGGTGTTCTGGAGCGACTCGGCCGGCGGCGACTTCGAGACCGACAGCTGGCCGTTGGCGGCGATCGAGGGCAGTTGAACCACGGTGCCGGGCGTGAAGGCCGTCTCCTCGGGCAGGTTGTTGAACTGGGCGATGTACTTGCCGTTGCGGCTGTTGCCGTATTCCTTGAGGGCAATCGTGTAGAACGAGTCGCCGGGCAGCGTCACATACGTGCTGTGGAACGGTTCGTAGGCCTGGCCGGGGAAGTTCTGGTTCTCGACGTTCAGGTTGCCGCCGCCACCCGCGAGGCCGCCGTTAAGGTTGCCGTCGTTGTTGCCGTTGTCGTTGTTGCAACCGCCGTTGTTATTGTTGTTATTGCAGTTGCCGTTGTTGTTATTGTTGCAGCCACCGTTGTTGCCGTTGTTGCAATTGCCGCCGCCGTTGTTGCGGAGCCGGTTGTTGGCGATGGCCGCGGCCAGCACGATGCCGACGCCCTTGGCCACGTCGTCCTTCTTCAGGTGTTGCTTGACGTTGTTCGTGGCGTTGGCGATCTTGATCGCATCCATCGTGCTGAGGCTGGGCTTCGAGTTGAGTTTGATCCCAGCATTGCTCTTGAGGCTGTTGAGCTGTTGAATGCCGTTGCTGCGAGCCGCACTGCTGCGAACCGCGTTGCTCACGCTGCTCTTGAACGAGCTGCCGAGGCTGCTTTTGAGCGAGCTAGTAAAGGAGTGGTTGCCGCCGTTGCCGCCATTTTTGGCCAGCGCAGCGGTCGGAATCGTGATGGCCACCAGGGCCGCGATCAATTTGGTCGTTGAGGTCTTCATGGTTATCTCCGGTTGAGAGGTTGAGGGCTTTTGCGGGCGGGTTGGTTCCCGCGACACCCTCTCATACGGCCTGCGGGCTGGCGTGTTACGCCGCGGCGGGAAAAAGATTTGAGTTTGCCCCAACAGCCGGTCGGAGGCTGAAATTAGCGGGAGTTTCGGCCTGATAAGTAGACGGGCTGCGGAAATCTTCGCCGGTGCTTAGGCGAGGTACGACAAATTGGGCAAAGTTGGGCGGCAGCGCCGGCCGTGCCGAGAAATTCCGCCGCCGGGCTGCGAGACGGTAAACACCAGCGGCTGCGGGCCAGAATCTCTATCTGCCGCCGGCCCATTTGGCCCGACGGACCAACCCCTTAGAATAGCTGGCCAGATACCGCATGCCGGTCCCGCCGCCGGACCGGTTACAATGGTCGAGTGCAGCCGTTGCCCACTGCCGCACCAAGCTCTTCCCGCTCCCCGCCCAGCCAGGAGTTTTTTGGATGGACGATGATGATCTGCACATCAGCCGCATCATGACCGCCTGGTCGATGGTTCGCGAAGCTCATGGCGACCACACCGCGGTGCAATCGGCCCAACAGCAGCTGCTTACTCGCTACGGCGGCGCGGTTCGCCGCTACGCCCTGTCGGCCCTCCGCGATGAAGACGCCGCCGACGAGGTGTTCCAGGAGTTTGCCCTCAAATTCGTGCGCGGTGACTTCGGCAAGGCCGACCCGGAGCGCGGGCGATTTCGCGCGTTCGTGAAGACCGTGGTCTATCGACTGATTGTCGACTACCAGCGGCGCGCCAAAAAACTTGGCCGCGAAGGTGCAATGCACTCGAATCTCGCCGAGCCGGAAGATTCGGCCGAGGCTGGTGACGATGAGGAATTGTTCCGCTCGAGCTGGCGCGACGAGCTGCTCGCCAAGTGCTGGCAGAAGCTGGCCGATGATGAGAAGGAATCCGGCAAGCCGTATCACACCGTACTGCGGTTTCGCGTGGCGCACCCGGATCTACGATCACCGGAACTCGCGGAAGGACTGTCGGAAGAGCTCGGCAAGCTGATCAATGCCGGTGCCGTGCGTGTGCTGCTGCACCGCGCCCGGGAGTTGTTCGCTGAGATCTTGCTCGATGAAGTCACGCAGTCGCTTGCCAACGGTTCGCTCGACGAGGCTGAGCAGGAGCTCATCGACCTTGATCTGCACGAGTACTGCCGGCCGGCGCTGGAGAAGCGTCGCGAGAAAGAAGGAGGCAGGGTGTAAGGGAGAGCGGAAGGACCAGTAGTGGAGTAGAGCAGTAGTGGAGTAGAGCAGTAGTGGAGTAGAGCAGTAGTGGAGTAGAGCAGTAGTGGAGTAGAGCAGTAGTGGAGTAGAGCAGTAGTCGAGTAGAGCAGTAGTCGAGTAGAGCAGTAGTCGAGTAGAGCAGTAGTCGAGTAGTCGGGCACTCATTCCATGCACTGTGCGGGAACGTGGGACTTCAACAATCCGCGGCACATCGCTGTTCAGATCATGCCAACTCGTATTTCTCAGTGACCTCCGTGCCTCCGTGGTGAATTTTCCGACGTGGCCGACGACAACTCCACTTTCCGAAAATCAACGCTGGCCGCCAGTCAGCCAGATGGTCGCGACGAATCCGCCGCGATGTCTGACACGCACGTGCGCGCAAGCGCCGTCACGCAGCACGCGTCGGATGTAGTGCTCGCTGAATCGAGCTCAGCCACCGAAGTTCGGCACACTTCGGTGCCACCAGTTGTATCGGATGTTGTGCTGGCGGAATCGATGTCCGATGTGCAGCTGGCGGAGTCGATGTCGCCGACGGAAATGCGAATTGCGGCCGCCGGCACTGGCGAAGCCCCCAGTTTCCGCGCGCCGGCCCCCCCCGCCCTGCCGCCGGCTCCTGGCCTTGATGCCAGAACGCTCGCACATCAACCGCAAAACAACGCCGCGGCTCGTGATCGCGCGCCGATGGCGTTGTTGCCTGGCGCCAAGGTCGACGACTTTGAGATCGTACGGCTGCTGGGGCGCGGAGCCTTCGGCCATGTGTATTTGGCTCGGCAGTTGTCGCTCGATCGGCTCGTGGCCCTCAAGATCTCGGCCAACCGCGGCAGCGAAGGTCGCACGATGGCCCGGCTGGAGCATCAGCACATCGTGCAGGTGTTTTCAGAAACGGTCGACACCGATTTCAACCAGCGGCTCCTTTGCATGCAGCTGGTGCCGGGCATCGGACTCGACAAGCTCATTGCGCTTCTGCAGGAGAAGCATCGGGAGCAACGAGCGAAGAGTGAGGAGCGAGATTTGTCCGTGCTCGATCCTCGCTCCTCGATCCTCGCTCCTCATTCCCCCGCCCCCATCTGCAACTGGACGGGCGCCGAAATGCTCGAAATCGTCGATCGCTCCGGCGCGTTGCCCACGGCGCTCGATCCCTCGGCATTGCACGACCGCGAGGCGCTTAGCAAGATGGACGCGATCGAAGCTACGGCCTGGTTCGGCGCGCGGCTGGCCGAGGCACTCGATTTCGCCCATCGCAACGGCGTGCTGCACCGTGACATCAAGCCGGCCAATATCCTGGTGAACCCGTACGGCCGGCCGATGCTGGCTGACTTCAACATCTCGTCGCAACCGGTTGGTAACGAGACGAGCGGCGAGGAAATGTTCGGCGGCACATTCGCCTATATGGCGCCCGAGCATTTGGATGCGTTCAATCCCGGCGATCCAACGGAACACGACGCGGTGACAGCGAGATCCGACATTTACTCCCTAGGCCTTGTGCTCCAACAGCTGCTCGAAGCCCGCGTGAGTATTCCGGTCATCAACCGCAAAGGCAAAATGGCCGACACGCTGCGAGCTATGGCCGACGACCGCCGCCGACCGTCGCCGGCTTGCACAGCGACTATGCCGGGCGCTCGCATGACGCTCGAACGCACGATTCGCCGGTGCTTGGAACCGATTCCCGACGATCGGTTTGCGAGCGGCGCGGACCTGGCCGCTCAGCTCGATGGTTGCCAGCGGATGCGCGAAGCCGAGAAGAAGCTGCCGAGCGCGCCAAAGATCGCTACACACAAACGGCTTTGGCCGCTTGCTTGGCTGACATTGTTTTCCAAGCTGCCGCACAAGATGTTTGAGGCCATCCTGCGGCGGCCGTTTCGGTGGCTCGTCATCTTGGTCGTACTGCCGCAACTCGCGGGGAGCGCCGTCAACATTACGTACAATCTGTCGCAAATCGTTGGTCACCTGAGCGACGATCAGAAGGCGCAGTTCAAACAACTCGTGAACATCTACAATGCGATTGTGTACCCGATCGCCGTGGTCGTGTTCGTGATCGTCGTGCGGCGCGTGTGGCGAACGTGGCGGGCGCTGGAAACCGGAGAACGACTGCCCGAAGGTGAAGTACAGATCGCGCGCCGCAAAGCGCTGCGCTTGCCACGTTGGATCGCCGCGCTGACAGCTTTCGGCTGGTTCCCGGGCGGCATCATTTTTCCGCTCGTGATCATGTGGCGGACGCCGTTTCTCGACTTTGAATACGCGGTCCACTTCCTCACGTCGTTCTGCCTCTCGGGGCTCATCGCGATGGCATATTCGCTGTGCGGCGTCGAGTTCGTCGTGCTGCGGGTGCTGTACCCTGGCCTGTGGCGAGATGCGCAGAACTTTACGGAGACCGCCCGCCACGAACTGCGCAACACGCATAAACAGCTCGGCCGCATTCAAACCGTGGCGATCTTGATCCCTCTGGCAGCGGCGATTGTGTTTGTGATGTTGGCCGACATTTCGGACGCTTCGCGGGGAATTTCGTTCCGCGGCATGGTTGGCGCGTTGATCGTTCTGGGCATTCTCGGATTCCACAGCACGGGCGCCGTGTTCAATAGCCTCTCCCGTGTGCTCGTCGCACTGACGAACGCGAAAGAATGGGCGTAGCCGCTTGGCGACGCCGCAGCCGTCTATATACCTGGATTGTCGGGCCGTTCCTCGCCAGGCGCAAGCGGCAAGCGCACGGTGAACTCGCAGCCTTTCCCGATCCCATCGCTCCGCACTTGTACCGAGCCGCCATGGAGTGTGGTGAGTTCTTTCACGACCGACAGGCCGATTCCCAGCCCTGCCTCGCTGTGTTCGCCGGCGAACTCCGCCTGCGTGAACAGGTCGAAAATATGGGGCAGCATTTCCGGCGAAATCCCGATGCCGTCGTCCTCGACTTTGACCACGGCCTCGTTCGCTTCAATTGAAACCTTGACCCACACCGTGCCGCCGTGGCGAGTAAAACTCGCCGCGTTCTGGATCAGGTTCACATACACTTGCCGCAGCCGCACTTCGTCGGCTTCCACGATGAGCGGTTGCTTTGCCATCACAACGTGCAGCACTTGCGTTCGCAAGTCGATTTTCGGTCGACACACGGCGACAGCCGACTCCACGATTTGGCGAACATCCCACCGGTGCTTGTCGAGTTGCACCTTGCCCGAGCCAATGCGGGTGGCTTCGAGCAGGTCGTCGATGAGCCGCCGCATGGCAGCCACCTCATGCTGCATGGTCTTTGTCGTGCGGGCGAGCACTTCTTGCTGATCGACGCCCGACTCCAGCAGCTCGATCGCATAGCTCAGGCTGCTCAGCGGGTTTCGCAACTCGTGGGCGAGCGTACTGATGAAGCGGTCCTTCTGCTTGTTGCCATGCTGCAGGGCAGCGACTTGTTTTTTCGATGGCTTCTGTCCTGCCGCGCATATCGGTGCGATCTCGCACGAGCTTGCCAAAGCCGATCAGCCGACCGACCTGGTCGACGATCGGTGACAGAACACCCGTGGCCCAAAATC
>JAXMBH010000038.1:0-30831 GCA_046349975.1 Pirellulales bacterium | reverse complement strand
CTGTTTTCCGCGGCGATTTTCCCAACAGGCCGTGCGCGGCAAGCTGGATAGACCCGGGCCGATCCGCAAGGTAGACTAGTCGTAGACTAGTCGAATAGGACGGTTCTATGGTGCGAAGCGAATCCACGATTGGCGCTTACGACGCGAAGACGCATTTTTCAGCGTTGTTGGAACGCGTCGCTGCCGGCGAGGCCATTACGATCACTTGGCATGGCCAGCCGGTGGCCCAGTTGGTGCCTGTACGCAAGGTGACGACGGTTGACGAGCGTAAAGAAGTAATCAAGGCCATGCGCGCGTTGGCAAAAGACAACCGGCTGCGTGGGCTGAAAGTCAAAGACCTCATTGAGGAGGGACGGCGTTGACGGCAACGTTCGTTATCGACTGCTCAGTCACCATGGCGTGGTGCTTCGAGGATGAGGCAACACTACGGACGGATAGCCTTCTCGATCGACTCGCCGAAGAAGCCGCGTTAGTCCCCACGTTGTGGTTTCTGGAAGTTGCCAATTTGCTAACGGTGGCCGAACGCCGGAAGCGGGTTACGCCAGCGAACTCGAACCGGTTTCTCTCCTTGCTGACTTCGCTGCCGATCGAATCCGACGGTGAGTCATCGTCACGCGCCTTCACTGAACTCGTTTCGCTATCGCGGACGCACGGAATCACCAGTTACGACGCGGCGTATCTCGACGTGGCGCTGCGGCATCGGCTACCATTGGCATCGCTGGACGAAGGTTTACGGCGGTGCGCGAAGTCGATGGGTATCAAGCTGCTGGGGAAGTAGCTCGATCGCGGGCCGCGAGTCTTCTCTAACCCTTCAATCGGTGGGGTGTCGCTATGCGGTCGCATCAACGTTGTTGGCTTGATCTTGGCGTGGTTGTGTTGTTCGTTTTCACCGCTTTCGCACCGTCTATGTTGTGGGCCCAGACCAGCGAGAGCGGCATCGAATATGCGGATCCTGAAGACCAGCACTTGGTGCTGGATCTGGCGGCACCGGAGGGCGACGGGCCGTTTCCGGCAGTGGTTTGTATTCATGGTGGCGGGTTTCGCGAAGGCGACCGGACGTACTTCAATGCGACGTGTGAGAAGCTGGCGCAGCATGGGTATGTGGCGGTGACGATCGAGTATCGACTGGCGCCGAAGTATCCGTTCCCGGCGGCCGTTGAAGACTGCAAGGCGGCGGTGCGGTGGCTGCGGGCGAATGCGGAGAAGTATCACATCGACCCAAAGCGGATCGGGGCGACCGGGGCGTCGGCGGGCGGGACACTCGCGCTGTTTCTGGGTACGACCGGCGACGAGAAGAAGTATGAGGGCGACGGCGGCAATGCGGATGAATCAAGCCGCGTGCAGTGTGTCGTGAGTCACTTTGGGGCGACGGATTTCACGAAGTCGTACGGCAAGAGTGTGGACGCTGCGGATGTGTTGCCGTTGTACTTGGGCGGAAACTTGGAGGAAGCACGCGCGAAGCATGTCGAGGCAAGCCCGCTGACTTGGGTGACGAAGGATGATGCGCCGACGCTGTGTCTGCATGGCGTCAACGACAAGTATGTGGCAGTCGAGCAGTCGGAGTTCATCGTCGACAAAATGAAGAAGGCGGGCGTGGAAGCCAAACTTGTGAAGTTCGACGGCGCTGGACACGGGTTTGAGGGCGACGTGTATGAGAAAGCCGATGAGGAGATGATTCGGTTCTTCGATGCGCATTTGAAGAAGGGGGCTCGCAAGAGCGGCGCGGCGAAGGAGTGAACGCTGTTGTGAGGGGCATCCTGGTGGTTGTGGAGGCGGGGTGGGGAATGGAGAATGAAGGGGCGGTAGATCGGGTTTGCGCCCGACGCTGGGACTTTAGTTCTGACCTCTGAGCACGATCCGCTTTCCACCGTGTCGCAGGCTGCTTTTCTGTTGATTTGCCTCGCTTGGGGTGCGAGCTTCATTCTGATGGAGCGGGCGACGCACGCGCTGGGGCCGACGGATGTCGGCATTGGGCGATTACTGGGCGGGGCTGCCGTGCTGGCTTGCGTATGGATGCTGCAGCGCGGGGCCCATCGGGTCGGCCGCGGCGATTTGGTGCGGATTGCGGGCCTGGCGCTTGTGAGCACCTCGCTGCCGTTTGTGGTGCAGCCGTACTGCCTATCGCGTGGGTTCGGGCACAGCTACTTCGGCGTGATGATCGGTCTCGTGCCGATTGCGACGATCATCGTCTCAATCCCGATTCTCGGCGTGTGGCCGACGGCGCGGCAGGTCGTCGGTGTGGTCGGCGGGTTCGTTTGCATGGTGCTGCTGGTGCAGGATGGGAGCGCCCGCGGCATGCCGGCAGGGTTATTGGCGCTCGCGCTCTCGGTGCCGGTGTGTTATGCGCTCGGCAACACGTATCTCAAGTGGAAGCTGTCGCACGTACACTCGGTGCCGTTCACGACGGTGGCGTTGGCGATGGCCGCGGGATGGCTAATTCTGTTGCGCCTTGCGCCGGGGGCCCAAGATTACTTTGGACTGTATGAGCCGGCGCACCGACACGATTGGGCGGCGGCAATTGCGTCGATCCTGGTGCTGGGCACGGTGGGCACGGGCGTGGCGGTGCTGCTATTCAACTGGCTCGTGGTGAAAGAGGGGCCGTTGTTTGCAGGGATGGTGACGTATGTGGTGCCGACGGTCGCACTCGTGTGGGGGGCGGTCGATGGTGAAACAATAACTTCGCGGCAGCTCGTCGCGATGGCTGGAGTGCTGGCGATGGTGGCGCTGGTGCAGGTAAGCGCCAAAGCGGTATCCGCGGTGGCTGCCGATGACGAACAGCGGGAGCCGCATTTCTGTCCATCGGATAACCCGGCAGTCGACTTGGGCGGCGGCGTTGAAAGAGCCTGCAAAAGAAAGCGCGCCGAAGGAAGCAGCCTAAAACTGCGGTAATCTGCCCTGCCCTCCCGGGCAGTTGGCTGCTAAGATTCCCACCCCCGAACCAATACATCTTGTTTACTGTCATTTGAGTGAATGAACGTGCATGGAAGTCGGACTTTGGCGGTACGGTGCGTGCGAGCGGGAGTTCGGCGTCGCCGCCGACGCTAACGGCTATCGATCACGCTGAATGCTCATAGACCTATCAGCAACAATATTGCCGTGGCGCACCTTGCTTTTATCTTCTGTTGTTTTGTCTGGGGCACTTCGTTCATTCTGCTCGAGCGTGTGACCCACGTCATGGGGCCGGTCGAGATCGCGCTGTGGCGGCTGATCAGTGGGGCCGCGGTGGTGGGGTTGTTCTGGTGGCTCGAGCGTGAGCGCTATCGGCTGAGCGGGCGCGACCTGTTCTATATGGCGTGTTCGTCACTATTGTTCACGGCGCCGCCACAGGTCGTGCAGGCGTATGTGCTGGCGCAGGGATTTGGCCACGGGTTCTTTGGCACGATGGTCGCCGCGATTCCGCTGCTGACGATTTTGGTATCGATGCCGATGTTGGGGGTGAAGCCGACGCGGCGGGAGCTGGTTGGCGTGTTGGGCGGATTGGCGTGCATCTTTCTGCTCGTGGAAGAGGGCATGCAACGTGGCATGTCGCCGGGGCTGCTGGGGCTGACGATGATCATTCCGCTCTCTTCGGCGCTGAGCAATACCGTGATTAAGTGGAAGGTGCCGCACGTGCCGGCGGCGCCGCTGACGACAACGATTCTGCTGGTGGCCGCCGTAGCGCTGTTGCCGCTGCAGTTTTCGCCGGGGCTGCAAAACGCTTGGCACATAGCGGCGCCCGTTGGCGCGAGCATGACGCCGGAAGCCGTGGTGTATTTGATCTTGCTCGGCGTTATTGGCAGCGGCGTGTCGACGATGGCGTTCATTTGGATGATTCTGAAGAAGGGACCGCTGTTCGCTGGCATGACGACGTACGTGGTGCCGGTGCTGGCGCTGTTCTGGGGCACGTTCGATCATGAGACGATCAGCCCGCTGCAGGCGATCGCGATTGCCGGCGTGCTGGGCATGGTCGCGCTTGTGCAAACTGGTGTGCATAGCGAGGAAGAGGTTATCGAACCGGCGGCCGCGGGCGACGTGGTCACTTCGCTGCCACTTTCGGCGGAGGCCGAGTATCTGGTGTCGCTGCCAGCGACGGAAATTCCGTACGACGATCGGCGGGCAGCGGCGCACAAGGCGCAGGTTGCATAATCGGCGCGTAGAACCGACAATTTGGGGTCGATCTTTCTCCGTGTCCCTCAAGCGGATGGACAGATATGTCCGTCCTACGTGCGTTCGATGAGTATGCATCCTTGGTTGGCCGATCGTACGGCGAAGTTCGATAGTTCCGGCATCCGCAAAGTTTTTGACTTGGCGGCGAAGATGGCGAACCCGATCAATCTGTCGATTGGGCAGCCCGATTTTCCCGTGCCGCAGGCGGTGAAAGACGCGGCGATTGCGGCGATTCAAGGCAACAAGAACGGCTACAGCCAAACGCAAGGCATCGGGGAACTGCGTGAGAAGTTGCAGCAGCGCGTCGATGAGCAGCACCACCACGGCGATCGCCGAGTTCTAGTGACCTCGGGCACGAGCGGTTCGCTGGTGCTCGCGGTGCTCGCGATGGTGAACCCGGGCGACGAAGTCATCGTGTTCGACCCGTACTTCGTGATGTACCCAGCTCTGGTGGGCATGGTCGGCGGGAAGTGCGTGTTCGTCGACACCTATCCGGACTTTGGAATTGATCCGGCAAAGGTCGCTGCCGCGATCACGCCGCGGACGAAGATGATTCTGCTCAACAGCCCGGCGAACCCGACCGGCGTGGTGGCGGAGGTGCCGGAGCTTGAAGCGATCGCGCGGTTGGCGAAAGAGCACAATATCGTGCTCGTGAGCGATGAAATTTATCGTGAGTTCTGCTACGACGCGCCGCTGGTGAGCGCGGCAACGTTCAACGATCAAACGATCGTCGTCGACGGGTTCAGCAAGACGTACGGCGTCACGGGATGGCGGCTGGGATTCGTGCATGGGCCGACGGCGATCATTGACAAGATGACGATGATACAGCAGTACACGTTTGTGTGCGCGCCGCATCCGCTTCAGTGGGCCGCGCTCGCGGCTCTTGATGTCGACATGACCGAGCACATCACGGCGTATCGGCGGAAACGTGATCATGTGGTGGCGGGGCTGACGGAGGCTGGTTACCACGTAGCGAAGCCCGGCGGGGCGTTTTACGTGTTTCCGGAAGTGCCGAATTGCGCTGGCAAAACAAATGGCGGCAAGTCGCGGATGGGGCAGCCGTGTGGTGTGCCCGAGTCGGGGACCGATTTTGTGGGCCGCGCGATTGCGAACGAGCTGCTGATTATTCCCGGTAATATCTTCAGCGCGCGCGATACGCACTTTCGCATTTCTTATGCGGCGAGCGATGAGACGATCGAGCGCGGGCTGAATGTGCTAGCCCATCTGAATGCCTAGCGTCCCCCGATGTGGGGAAGTTGCCACGTTATCGGCGAGGCGCTTCTGATCGCGTGACGCCGCGTGGGCGAATTCGGCCTCGGGGATGTGGTCAATGTCGTTGGCTGCTTCGTCGATTGGCTGATAGAATCCGGCTTCGTAAATGCGGCTTAGATTTCGTGGCTGCGCTCGATGGTTGTTTGGAGTCGTCGTATGCACCGTTGGAAGGCTCTCGCCGTGAAGGATGTTTGCGTGTCGCTCGCCATGTTGGGCGCATTGGTCTGGCGTGCCGAAGGCGCCGTGACGACCGTGGGCGCCGTGCCCAACGCGCCGCCGGCTGGCGGCGGCGCTGTCTCCGGACTGTTCACCGTCGGCGAAGCGGCGTTTGGCTCGGTCACCGTCGCCGGTGGAACGCCGATCACCAGCAACGGACTCGCCACGCTTGGCAACGGCGCTGCGGGTATTGGCCAGGTGAGCCTGGGCGGATTTGGTTCCAATTGGACGATTGGTGGTAGCACGTCGGACCTGATTCTCGGTGATGAAGGCGTTGGCCTGGTGACGCTCTCGAGCTCAGCGATTCTCACCGTGCCGGACGACACGATCATCGGCTCGCAAACTTCGAGCAGTGGTAAGCTGGTTGTGGCCGGGTTGGGCAGTGTCTTTGACTCGGGGGACGACCTTACGCTCGGTAGCTCTGGTTTTGGCGTTGTGGAAATCACGGCCGGTGGTGGCGTGGATTCCGATGCCGTGGTCATTGGCGACAGCAGCGCCGGGCGAGGACTCGCGACGATTGCGAATCAGCAATCACGCTGGACGGCAACACTGGCCACGATCGGCGACGTGGGGCACGGGCAGATTTCGCTATCCGATGGCGGGCGATTTGTCGCGACCGGCAACACCGTGGTGGGCGCGGCGCAAGGCGGCGTCGGGGTCGTTGATGTCGTCGGAGTCGGCAGCGTGTACGCTCATAGCGGTCCCAACTTTACGCTGGGCAGCGCCGGCGCGGGCGAATTGCGGATTCGCGACGGAGGATTGCTCATGAGCGCGTCGACCGTGACGGTCGCTGCCACGGCGACTGCGGTGGGAACGGCAACGGTAAGCGGCACTGGCGCGAGGATGGACATCACGGGCAGTCTGTCGACAGGCAGCGGCGAGGCTGTCATCACGATTTCAAACGGCGGCGTTGTTTCGACGACCGGCAGTTCAGTCGTTTCGTCGACGGGGCGCGTGACGCTCGCGGGCGGTCGGTGGGAATCGGTCGCGGCGGCCAATGATGCCATCAGCGTCTCTGGACTTTTGACGGGTTCAGGCATGCTTAACGTTCAAGGCGTAACGATTGCCGGCGGCGCCTCACACGGACGGCTTCAGGCGCAGAGCGGCGATCATCTTGTTGTCACGGGCACGCTGACCAACTCGGGGCTGGTGGACTTGCCAGGTGGCGAAATGGAGATTGGCGGCGCCGCCACGAACAACGGCGACATCGACCTTCGCAACGGCGCGGCGCTGCGGATCGGAGGCGCTGGGCTGGATAACAATAGTGGTTCGCAACTGGCGATCACGAGCGGTTCGGTTGACGTGTACGGCGCGGTCGATAATAACGCCGGCGCCGAGATCACCGTGGCTGGCGGGGCGACGGGCGTGTTTCACGATGCGGTCACGAACAATGGCACGCTGTTCGTTGCGGCCTCGAGCGAAGTGGTGATGCTCGAGAATATGGGTTTTGCCGCGGGTTCGACAGTGAGTATTGAGCTGGCGAAGACGAACTCCGCCGCTGCGCCGACGGACGCCTTTGGCCTGGTGAGTATCAGCGGAGCGGCCAATATGAGCGGTACGATTAAGGTGGCGCTCGCCAGCGGGTTTGTTGCCAGCGTGGGCGATACGTTTGAAGTGCTGCGCGCGAGCGGTGGACGCACGGGGACGTTTGCCGCGGAGACGCTGCCCGCCATCGGGTTCGGCATGGCGCTCGACGTGCAATACACGGCGAACTCTGTGCTGCTGGCCGTGGTCGCCGCGCCGGGCCTCGCGGGCGATTACAACAACAATGGAGTCGTTGATGCCGGGGATTTTGTGGTGTGGCGGAATAACTTGGGGCAGAGCGTGACGTTGCCGAATGACACGACACCGGGCAGTGTGGCACAAGCAGATTACAACGTGTGGCGGACGAATTTTGGAAAGGTCGCGGGAAGCGGCATGGGTGGAGCGGCCGCCCTTGTGCCCGAGCCGGTTAGCCTGTCGATGTTGGGGCTGGTCTGGGGTATTGGGTGGTGCGGATTCTGGAAGCGAAAGTACGTGGGCACAAGATGTTAGGACGGGCGGACCGCGTGGTTGGCGGCTTGGCGCAGCGCGGCGGCGTGTGCTGGCACCCGGCTGAGTTTCGCCCGACGACAGAAAAGTTGGCCGCGCCTGATTGTAATTGCGCCGAGCGACATTAGAATCGCCGGTTGCCTAGGCGCGCGACGGGCGGGTTTCTGCGTCGGCGCTGCTCCTCCATTGAATGCGTCACTCGACGCAGGCCCTCAGCTTTCAGGGAGAACGCTAATGACTTCACTTCAATGTCGGCTCTCTTTCTTGCGGTGGGATTGTGCGCGCCCCGTGCGCGTTGCTGCCTGGTTGGTGTTGATTGGCAGTTTTCTAACGACTGGCTCGACAAAGATTGTGGCCGACGATGTTACTGCGGGACCAAATGGGATCAATTCGCGCGGGCTCGGTGTAACGGGCAACGGCGTGAATATTGGGCAGGTGGAACTCGGCCGCCCTGGTGAGCGGCTGAGCATCATTCCGGATGCTGCGGGCGAATGGTTTTGGGATTATGGCGCCGATCGCATCCCAGGCACGGCGGATGCCGGTGAAGGCAACGGCACGCGTGATTTTCCCGAGTGGTTTGTGGATCTCGACAACAATGGTGCTTACACGCCGGGTTGGGTGAATGCGCACCCGGACGTGGAGCCGTTTGACGCATCGGTGGTCGCGGAGTTCCTGTTGCCGCCACGTTCGCCGGTGTTGAAAAGTGCTGGTCCGCCGGCGGCGGATATGGGCACATTCGTGACGCAGGCCAATTACGAATCGAATTTCGCCACGCTGGCCGATGCCCAGGTTGATGACCATGCGCTGCAAGTAGCCGGCGTGATGATCGCCAACGGCGCCGCGAACAAGGGCGTGGCCACGGGTGCGAGGCTGTATTCGGGCGCGTTCGGCGTGCGCGGCTCGTCGATCGACACAATAGCCCTCACGACACAGGCAGTTTTGCGATCGTCGTTCGATTCGCTGCAACCAACGCTCTCCGACGTGCGTGCCGTCAATCATAGTTGGGGCACGGGGCCGATTGCGCCAAACGACGGCACCAACCCGCGTTCGCTAGCACTGGACTACTTCTCCAGCCGGTATGATTCGCTGCAAGTGGTGGCCGGCGACGAGCTGCAGGACCCGATCTCTCACCCCGGCGCGCCGTCGGACGCGTTCAACATCATCAACGTGTCGATGCTGACCGATGCCAGCGGAAACGGCACAGGTGTGTATGATCGGTATGACGCGGGCAATCGCTTCGCGGCATCGCTAGGCAACCGCGACACGGTGCAGTTGGCGGCGCCTGGGCGCAACGTATTTATGCCACTGCTCGGCGGCACGGGCTACGCTTCGGCGAGCGGCACTTCGTTCGCCGCGCCCCATGTGACGGCGACCGCAGCCCTATTGCACGAGTACGGCAATGGGAAACGCATCAGCGATCCGACGCATTGGGACGGTTCGGCACGCGTGCACCAGGTGATGAAAGCCGTAATCCTGAATTCGGCCGACAAGCTCAAAGATGACGGCACGATTGTTCCGACAGGCAACTTGCTGGGCATGGAGAAGACCATCTATACCGATGCCGCCGGAACCAAAACCTGGCTCGATTCGCCTGCATACACCAACGTGTTCGATCCACTCGATGACAATATCGGAGCGGGCGCACTCAACGCCAAACGGGCGCTCAAGCAGTACGCGGCCGGCGAGTTCGACTCCGATTTGACGTCGAGCGGCTCGATTCCAGTGCTTGGCTGGGACAATGCGTTCAGCCAAGGGCTCAACCAGAAGCAGAATTACTACTTCAACCAGCCGTTGATGCCGAACAGCTTTATCTCGATCACGCTGTCGTGGGATCGCGTGGTCAGCCTGGTCGATGGTAATTCAAACGGCTTGTATGACGCTGGCGATTCATTCGCAACGGCGGGAGCGGTTCAAGCGTTGGCCGACCTCGATCTGTTCTTATACCGCAAGAACCCGATGACCGGGCTGTTCACCGACCTCATTGATCGCTCCGTAAGCGGCGTCGACTCGACCGAGCACATATTTTACAAGCTTACGGCGGGCGGTGATTACGCAATCACGGTGAAGCACTCGTTCGGCGCTGCCGCGTCGACGGAGTATGGCCTGGCGTGGTGGGCGGTGGCAGTTCCCGAACCGTCGACAATCATGCTCGCGTTTGTAGCGATGGTGCTAAGCAGTGCGATGCGGCGCCGGTAACCGGTACGGGCAGATCGTCGAGTGTCAGCGTGCGTCGGATTGTTCCGCCGCATAGGCAGGTGGTTCGACTTTCGTAACAGTGCTTGCCAGGCACGCTTTAATGTCGTGCGGCTGTGGCGGTTCGTGTAGCTGCACGAACGCGGTGAGCCGCGCGATGTGGACGATGCGGCCCAGTTCGCCCACTTCAGTCTGGACCCATTCACCAGCACGCAATTCCATCAAGCCGGCTCCGCAAAGAAGCTGCTCGCAGCATTCCCTACCAAATATCTATCTCACCGACCGCTCGATGTGGCATGACGTGTGGAAGTTCCCGATGTGTTGTGGTTTGTACGGTCGACGCGATGTGCCAAATCGCCGCAATTGCAGCCGCTTGAAAATCGTCTGCTCTTGGGCGATGGACGGCCAGTCAGAATGGATTCACCCAACAAATTAGCCCCGGTCATGGAGCGAGCACGACCGGGGCAATTGGTCCAGGACCACTCACGCAAATAAAAACAACCGGGTCTGCCGCAGTGTGGGGCGGCGCTGGCCCGGCGGTTACGCTGTCCTGGCAACGCAACACATCCGGCTAAGAGCAACTTGAGGGCCAATTGGGGCCGGGCAGTAAGGACACACTTGAGAGTGTCAAGTCAGAAATGCGTAGCGGATTATATTTTTGACGCCACGCTGACGAGTCGGTCGATCTCCGCCGCGCATCACTAGCAGAACCTAGTACAACAAATCCGGTTCCACACCCGGGTTCGGATTGCCGCTCTTGGGTTCAGCCCGGCGGAGCGATAGGCTGCGTGCGAACACGCCGTTTTCGGGGAGAACGCGATTGGTTTGAATAAACGATTGGACGGGCGAACACCCGAGCAGTGCGGCCAAAACAAGCGCCAAAGAAAAGAAGCAGCGAATCATGCTAGCGCGACTTGTAGCAGAATCGCCAGCTTCCAGCAATGCAGATTAAAACATGCGGCTTGAAGCGCACCGACGATGCCAACACGCCGCGAACTCGAATGGGGATGACAGGAGTTGAACCTGCACGACCTTGCGGCCACTGGATCCTAAGTCCAGCGCGTCTGCCAATTCCGCCACATCCCCGGCGTGTGCGAATGGGCTGCGAATGCCCAGCGAACTAGTATAGTCGGCGGGTACTGGCGGAGGCTACCCGCGTTGGTTCAGCGAATGATTGCGGTGGTCGATTGTAGGCTTCTCGTTCTCCTGAAGAGGCTGCATCTCGCGGAGCGAGACGCCTACCCTAGTTGCCGAGCGGCGCGCCGGTGGCGTCGCGGTCGGCTGCTTTCGTCACTTGTCGCTGCGGCGGAGCGGGCGGAGTTGGCGGAGCCAGCGGCACGACGACGTTCCGCACATGTCCGTTGCGTTCGATGAGCAGCGACAGCTGCTGCGTGCCGGCGTCGAGTTGGGCGCGCATGGCGTCGAAGAGTGCGTCGCTGTCGGCGAAGGGCTGGCCGTCAAATGCGTTGATGCGGTCGCCGACTTTAAGGCCGGCGTTATCCGCGGGTGAGCCGGTTACGACGCGTGTCAGAAACACAGAGCCGGGCTCCGCCTCGTCGGCTCGCCAGGTAGCGCCGAAGCGGGGCCGTTCGAGGTCGGCGGGCCAAGCGGCGAGCGACGCCAAAGGCTTCGGCTGTTCGAGTTCGCGTCGCATCCGCTCGTTCTCCCGACGGACGGCCGAGCGGAACTTCGGCAACTGTTCGGCATTCGCCACCTGCACGAGTGCCGTGAACAGGTAGCGGCTCACTTTGCGCATGCCGGCGCGGTTGATTTTTTCGACATCGTCGCTGGGACGATGGTAGTCGGAGTGCAGCCCGGTATGCATGAGGGCGATTGGGACGCCGTGCTCCAAAAATGGCCAATGGTCGCTATTGGCACTGAGTTCCCACGAGAAGTCGAGCAACATGGAGTCGTCGTCGGCATTGCTGAAAAGCCGTCGCATGCCGTAGCCACTGCGGGTGCCGAGGACTTGCAGACGTTCGTCGCGGAGTCGGCCGACCATGTCGATCGTGATGTCGAGTTTTACATTGTCGATCGGTACGGTCGGTTGGGCGATCCAATGCTTCGAGCCGACGAGGCCGCGTTCTTCCGCATCCCAGAAGGCAAATAGAATCGAGCGACGTGTCTTCAGCCCCGACTTGGCGAACGCTTCGATCAATTCCAGCATGACGGAGGCGCCACTGGCGTTGTCGTCGGCGCCGTTGTGAATTTGGCCGTACGGGCCATAGCTGTTTGACTGCTTGCCGTAGCCAACGTGGTCGTAATGGGCGCCGACGACAATCCATTCGTTTTCCATGGCAGGGTCATCGCCGGGCAGCTTCGCGAGCAGGTTGCGACAGTCATCGCTGAAAGGTTGCGCGTAGTCGCCCTGCTCTCCCGCAGGAGTCAGGTCATGCTGTTTCAAGAGATCGATGATGTATTGGCCGGCGGCATGCCCGCCGCGGCTACCGGCGGCGCGCCCTTCGTAGACATCGTCGGCAAGGACTTCGACATGCTTGTAAAGGTCGTCTTCGGAAATGGAATTCAGCGCGGCCGCGAACAGGCTGTTGTTGACGGCGAGTGCCGGGCGGACAGCGCAAATGACCAGCCCAGCAGCCACGACGGCAACACAATGGCGGCGCGTGTTAGACATGCTTCACACTCCTCGGGTCTACCGGCACACCTGCATCGACGTGCCGCCATCGACCACCAGGGTTTCGCCTGTGATGAAATCATTCGTCACGAGTGCCCGCACGGCCTCGGCCACTTGCTCGGGAGTGCCTTCACGATGCAGCGGAATGCGGACGGATAGGTTGTGAGCCTTGGCCTCCGGCGTCATTGAGTCGTGAAATCGGGTGCGAATAATGCCGGGCACCACGCAATTGACGCGAATGTTGTGGTCGGCTTCGTCGCGGGCGAGGCAGCGCGTGAACTGCAGGATGGCCCCCTTCACCGTGGCGTAGGCAATGTGGTTCGGCACACCACGAATGCCGGCGACCGACGAAACGAGAATCACGACGCCCGCGCCATTTTTTCGCATGAGTGGCACGGCGTGACGGCAGAGATGGAAGGCCGCGTGGACGTGAACGTCGAACGCGTTCATCCAATCTTCGGGTGGGCATTTGTCAATGGTGCCGTAGGCGGGGCCGCCGGCGGAATGAATCAGAATGTCAGGGTTGCCGAGAGCGTCGACGCAATGCTGCACTAACTGCTCGGCGTCGCCGCGCTTGGCGATATCGGCAACGAGCACCGCGCACTTCCGGCCGGCGGCCTCGATGGCGCTCTTCGTCGCGGCGGCAGAGCCGTCGTCGTAGCGGCCGTTGATGGCGACATCGCAGCCCTGTCGAGCAAGATCGATCGCTATGGCCGCGCCAATGCCCTTGGTGCCTCCGGTCACGAGGGCCCGCTTTCCGTTAAGGTTCACAACGTCGATCCTTATTCCATGTGTTGGCGGCGACGAGCACATCCGCTCAGGGTGGCAACTTACTTGCCGATACAAAACGTCTTAAAGATACGGTCGAGCAGGTCGTCGGTGTAGACGGCGCCGACGACTTTCCCGAGTTCCGCCAGCGCAACCCTGATTTCGGAGGCTACCAGCTCGTCGCCGGCACCGTGCTCAACGATACTCACGGCGGTAGTGAGCGAATCGGCAGCGCGGCGAACACTATCGCGACAGCGCTCCGCGGTGGAAGCCACCACATCGCCGCGTTGTCGCAACAGGTCGCGGCCGAGCATTGAATGCAGCGTACGGACGAACAAGTCTAGCCCATCGCCCGTGCGGCTACTGGTGGGGACAATCGGCAAATCTTGACCGCCAGAGGTTTTGCCGTGGATTTCGACGGCCGCCTCGTCGAGATCGATCGCGAGATCGGCTTTGGTGAGGGTAATGAGGTCGCAATCGGCAAAGTCGGCAGGCAAGTGCTCTTTCGCAGCTCGACTGGTCCTGTTATTGATCGCCGAACTGGTAGCTTCCAAACAGCCGACGCGCAACGCCGCGTGTTTGCGACGCTCCGTTGTGAGAGCCTGAGCTGCAACATGGATTGCCCGGTCCTTGAGCGCCGTCGATTCATCGACGCCGGCTGTATCGACAAGTCGGCATTGAATGCCGTGAATATTGAGCGAGGCGGCTAGGTAATCGCGGGTCGTGCCGCGTTGGGCGGACACGAGCGCCGGTGCGGCTATGCCATTTGCCGCATGCTGTTCGCTAAACCGCTCCACGAGCGCGTTGAACAGGCTGCTCTTACCGACATTCGGCGCGCCGACGAGCACGACTTCGGGCAGTTCGCGCGGTACGCCGCGCGAAGTCAATTGGTGGGCCACATTCGCCAGCAGCATTTGGGCCGCGTCGAGGTGATTGAGAACATCGTCCTGCGAAATAAAGCGGATATCCTCTTCGACGAAGTCGAGTCCTGCTTCGAGCTCGGCGAGGAGTTGCAGTAGATCATCGCGCAGCTGGCCTAACGGTCGAGCGAGTCCGCCAGCGAGCTGCGTAAGAGCGACGTGCAGGTCGTCGTCATCATGGGCATCGATCACGCCGAGCACGGCCTCGGCCTGCGTGAGGTCGAGTCGGCCGGCGAGGAACGCGCGGAGCGTGAATTCGCCGGGTTCGGCGAGCCGGGCGCCGACAGTGCACACGTTTTCGAGCACAAGCTCTAGGAGCGGCGGCGAGCCGATTGTGTGCAGCTCGGCCACGGGCTGGCGCGTGTAGCTGCGCTCGCCGGGCCAGAGGAACAGGTCGCAGGGGAGATCGAGTACCCGTGGTTCATGCGAGTCGGCTAAAGTTCCGTTGCAAGTTGGCAAGTTCGCCGCGGTTGCACATTGCAAGTGTAGGTGCCCTGAAATCACCGTCGCTTGCTTGAGGGCGGTTAGGGAAACATCACCGGTCGCTACAAATAATCGTTCGGCAATCGCAACGGCTTCGGGGCCGCTGATGCGGACCATGCCGCGCGCCGCGCCGCCTGGGGCGGTGCCGATTGCAGCAATGGTGTCGTCGGGGTGCATGGGAAGGTTCAGGGGTCAGGGGTCAGGGATCAGAGACGGCGGGCGCGCTAGGCCAATAGTTGGTCAACCGACTTCGCTTTGGTGATGGCCACGTCGGTGAGGCTGCCGGGGCGGCCATCGTGGGGGAACGTGAGGCGAACGTGGTCGAGGCCGAGCGCTCGTAGCAGCGTCGCGTGCAGGTCGTGGACGGTTAGCGTGTCGGTGACGGCTTTGTAGCCGAAGTCGTCGGTCGCGCCATGGCAGTAACCACGCCGGAAGCCGCCACCGGCGAGCCAAATGGAGTTTGCGTGGCGGTTGTGGTCGCGGCCATCGGCGCTTTGCGAAATCGGCAGCCGGCCGAATTCGCCGCCCCACATTACGATCGTGCGATCGAGCAGACCGCGCTGCTTGAGGTCTTGCACGAGTGCGGCACTCGGTTGATCCGTACGAGCGCACAGCCCTGTAAGTGTTTCTGCGTTCTTGCTGTGCGTATCCCACGGTTGGCCGGAAAGGAAAAGCTGCACGAAGCGAACGCCGCGTTCGACGAGCCGCCGGGCGATGAGGCAACGCGTGCCGTAGTCGGCCGTGGTCGGGTTATCCAGGCCAAATAGCTTCTTCGTGGCTGCGGTTTCTTGCGACAGATCGAGCGCTTCGGGCACCGCAGACTGCATCCGAGCGGCCGTTTCGAAACTAGCGATGCGGGCTTCGAGCTCGGCGTTGCCGGGGTAACTGCGCAGTTGTTCGCGATTGAGTTCGTCGATCAATTTCAACTGCGACGTGCGAGCCGCGTGGGTCACATCGGCGGGAGTGACAAGGTCGGGCAGGCTGGTTTTGCCGGGGCGGAAGGCGGTGCCTTGGTACGTCGCTGGGAGCCAGCCGGCTGTCCAATTGCGAACACCGTCAACCGGCAGGCCGGCCGGATCGGAGAGCACGACGTATGCCGGCAAGTTGCGGTTGAGCGAGCCCAGCGCGTAGATGGTCCAGGCGCCCCAGCTCGGGTAGCCGGCCTGGAACTTGCCGCTGTGGATAAGCCGCAATGCCGACTCGTGGTCGACCGACTCGGTCGTGAGCGAGCGAATGAGCGTGATGTCGTCGGCGATTCGGGCCGTGTGGGGCAGCAGTTCGCTGAGGACGATTCCCGACTGGCCGTGCGGTTTGAATCGGAATGGGGAACCCAGGACGTTGCCCTTCTGGCCGACGAAGTGGATTTCGAGATCACCCTGGAAAGGCTTGCCATCGTGCTTGTTTAGTTCTGGCTTCGGATCGAAAAGATCGACCTGGCTGGGGCCGCCGTGCTGGAAGAGACAGATGACTGCATCTGCCGTGGCATGCTGTTGCGGAGCGCTCGCAAGATTGCTGGAGGATGCAGCGCCGCGCGCCGACGATATCGACCCGTCGTTCAGCAAGTGCGCAACGGCCAACGAACCGAGCATGCCGGTGGTACGGCCTAAAAAGGCACGGCGGGCGAGAAGATAGCGGTCGTCGGTTGTCATTGGCGCTTAAAGATCGACAGCGGATAACAGGATTGCAAGTTAAGACGGCACTCTAGCGATTAACGAGGAATCTTCGCTTCAATACGCAGCGATACGTTTGCGGTAAGGCTTGCTTATCAGGATAGCCGTGCTATCCGTCGTTCAACTATTTACGCAGGTTCTGTTATTCCACATACAAAAATGTGTTGCTCGCGAGCAGGGCCTGGCAGAGATCCGTCCAACTCTGCTCGCTCGCGTTGAACGGGTTACTGTCTTGGTGGCGTGGCTGGTCGAGGAAGTCGCGCGCAGCGGTGAGTTCGGCACTCGAGGGCGACCGCGAAACAGTGATCAGGAAGGCTTGCCGGATGCGTTCGTCGGTGTCGCCGCCGGCGGCTGCGGCCACTCGCTTGGCGAGTGCTTGGGCGCGCTTCCGCACGAACGGCGAGTTTAGCAGGTTCAGCGCTTGCAGCGGCACAGTCGTGGGCGTGCGCACTGGGCAGCTGAACACGATCGACGGTGCGTCGAACACTTGCAGCATACCGGCAACTTGCGTGCGCCGCTGCTGCAAGTAGATGCTGCGGCGATGGGCGCCGGGCGTCACTTCGTCGACCACGACGGCGCCTTCATCGCTGACCATGATGGGTACGTACGGGCCAGCGGCCGTAAAGTCGAGTTCGCCGCTCGTGGCCAGCATGCCATCGCGAACGGCCTCGGCATCGAGCCGGCGAAGTGGGAAGTGAGCGAGCAGATGGTTGTCGGGATCGACTTCTGCGACCGCGCGTCCAGTTGTCGCTAGACTGAAACGACTCGCTTGGCGATACGTGGCTGAATTGAGAATCACGCGATGGATGGCCTTCGTGCTCCAGCCGCTGCGAATGAATTCGGCGGCGAGGTAGTCGAGCAGTTCGGGATGTGTCGGCGGGCTGCCCGAATAGCCGAGGTTTTCGACCGTGGCGACGATGCCCGTGCCAAAGTGCTGCTGCCAAATGCGATTTACCGTCACGCGCGCCAGCAGCGATGAGGCCCGGCTGTTCGGCTCCGTGAGCCAGCGGGCGAATGCGAGTCGCCGGCCGGTTGAGGTCTTGTTATCCGCGGTGGAGGCCAAGATGGTGGGTACGTTATGCGTGGCATCGCTGAGCGCGTGGGGTGCCGCGACCGCGGCCTTTTCGAGTGGCGAGTTGAAGTTGCCGCGGGCCAGTACGAACACGTCGGGCGCAGTCGGCGAGAGATCGTAAACCGGCGCGATCCGCGGCAGCGGTTGGGGCTTTTGAGCCTCGAATTTGTGAACCTCGTCTTCGACATCGGACTTATTCTGTTCGCGCAGTTTGGCGATTTGCTCGTCGATTAGCCGGGCCTTCGCATCCCAGGCGGCGATTTCCGTAGCGCTCGCCGCGATGACCTCGCGCTGCTTCGGCTTCACCCAATTCTCAACGTTGAACGCGGGATAGAGAATCGCCTGCAACGCGTAATAGTCCTGCTGCGTGAACGGCTCGAATTTGTGGTCGTGGCACTTGCTGCATTGCACCGTGAGGCCAAGCAGCGACGTGCCGATGATTTGTGCGGTGCCTTCGAGCACCGCGTACTTGTCGGTGCGGATTTCATCGGGGTTGCCGTCGCTGCTGTCGGTGCCGTCGGGGCTATTGCGCAGAAAGTGCGTGGCTTCGAGCAGCTCGATCATGCTCGGCGTGACTTCAGCCCCTGGCTTGTAGCCGGCCAGTTCGTCGCCGGCGAGCTGTTCGCGCACGAACTGATCCCACGGCTTGTCGGCGTTGAACGAGCGAACGACATAATCGCGGTAGCGATAAGCATGGGGCCGGTCGGTATCGGCATTGAAATAACCGTTGCTGTCGGCGTATCCGGCGGCATCGAGCCAGAACTTGCCCCACCGCTCGCCATAGCGCGGCGAAGCGAGGTAACGATCGACCATTCGTTCATAGGCATGGTCGCTTGAATCGGAGAGGAACGCGACGAGTTCGCTCACCGTCGGTGGCAGGCCGGTCAGATCGAAGGCAACGCGGCGAATAAGTGTACTGCGATCGGCTTCGGTGTTGAGCCAGAGCCAGGCCGCCTCGAGCTTTTGGATGACGAAGCTGTCGACCGGCGTGTGGATGCGACCGCGGTTGCGCACTGCTGGGGGCGAGATTGGTTGCAGGGCTTGGAATGCCCAGTGTTCATCGCCATTGGGGTGCTCGGGAACGCCTGCGGGAAGACCTGGCGCGCCAGCAGCGATCCAGCGACGCAACAGGTCCTTTTCTTCCGTTGGCAGCGGCTCGTCCTCGGGCATTTCATCCGTGGCAACGCGCTGCCACAGCGGACTTTTTTCAAGATCGTTCGGCAATATTACCCGCCCATGTTCGCCGCCGCGAACCACGCCCGTCGGCAGGGCGAGATTGAGCTTGGCGTTCGTGGTTGCTGGGCCGTGGCAGCGCACGCAGCGAGTCTTGAGCAGCGGCGCGATGTCGTGCTCATAGCTGGGAACGTCCGGCGTCCTGCCTTGGGCGCAAATTGCGATCGCTGTTCCATAAAGGATGGCGGTGATTGCGGGTCGCAACTTCATGGTGGTGAACACACTCAGCGGGCTGGAGAGAGGGGAGCATTCGTTGCTCGACCGCCCATAAGATACCACGGCGACGGCCTTTGACCGAGTGTTTTGTTAGCACACGATTCGAACGGCTGAGTATAATCGCGGCACAAAACTGCTCTCATCGCCTATTCTGGAGACACTGCATCATGCTTCGAATCGCGATTGCGCTGGGCTGCTCACTACTCGCGTTATTCGCTGCGACAGCCAATGCTGCGACGCGGACCACTGCCCCGCCCCCGAACCCGCGTTATAAGCCGGTGCCAGACCGCGTTTATCAACAGGAGGTCGGCAACCAGATCTTCACCCCGACGGCGGTGACCGATGTCGCGGTCTGGCAAGGCAATGTGTTTGTCGTAGCCGGCGCGAAAGAGCTCTGCCGCGTGGAAGATGGCAAGCTGGCGTCGCTTGAGCAAGCGCCTGCGAGAACCGCTCGCCTGATTGCGCTTGGCGATCAGTTGTGGGCCATCGCTGGCGACGGCCTGTATCGACTCACGGATTCGAATGGCGCTGCCAAAAAAATGCTCGGCGGCGCCGTCGTCGATGTGTGTTTGCACAACGGCCTGGTGCATGCCGCGACGAGGGACACGATCTATCGACTCGATGGCGAAACGTTCGTGGATATCAAACCGAAAGATGGTTGGCTCACGAGCGACACCACCATGCAAATGGAAGACGGCAGCCAGGTGCTTGCGGAACCGGTTGAAATTGGGCCCATCGAGCGAATCGCTTCTTACAGTGGCACGTTGTACCTGCTGGGGCACGGCCACTTGCGGCTGCTCGATGGTGCGATGTATATCACGTCGCCGGCCGATTGGGGCACTCTTCCCTCGCGAAACGTACGGGCCATGTGCTCGCACGGCAGCCGGCTAATGTTCGCGACCGATCGCGGCCTCGCGACGTTGCGCGGCGCGGCGTTCACGACAACAACCGGCAAGCATAGCTTGCCATATGAAGACGTCACTTGCATCGCACCAGGCTTTGCCGATGACCTGTGGATCGGCACAACCGCCGGGGCGATTCGCAACGTCGGCAGTCGCTATCACTTTTTCGGTGCGAGCCATTGGTTGCCAGGCGAGCGTGTCAACGCGGTCGCCACCGATGATGCGCAGCGCAGCGTGTACATCGCGACCGATCGAGGACTGGGCATCATCCATTACGAGCCTTATACGCTGAAGAAGAAGGCTGCATTCTTTGAGCAGCAAGTTGAGGCCGGCGGGCACAAGCGGCTAGGGTTCGTTCACGAAATCTATCGTGGTGGTGATGCTGACCGGCAATGGTTGCGCGAGATCAGCGACAATGATGGCGGGCACACAGCGCACTATCTCGCCGCGATGACCTTCAAATATGCGGTGACGAAGGACGAAGCCGCTCGCCGCGAAGCCGTCGACGCGTTCCAAGCTATGCGTTGGCTGCAGACAATCACGGGCACCGATGGTTTTTTCGCCCGGGCAATTTGGGCCGAAGGCGTCGACGAAGGCGAGCGCTCAACTCAAGGCAGTGGCGGCCTGCCGGCGAAGTGGGTCCCCACGAAAGATGGTAAGTGGTCATGGAAGGGCGACACGTCGAGCGACGAAGTAAATGCGCACTACTATGCCGTTGCATTATTCCACGATCTGGCTGCGCAGGGCGATGAGCAGACGCAAGCAGCAGAGCACTTGGCGCGCATCTCGAAGCACATCATCGATAACGGCTGGGTGCTGCGCGATGTTGACGGCAAGCCCACACGTTGGGGCCGCTGGGACCCGAACTACCTGCAGCGGCCATATGGTTCCGACTCGCGCGGCCTCAACAGCCTCGAGGCGCAAACGTACATGTGGACGGCCATCGGCCTCACAGGCAAACCTGAGTTTCGCAAGGCTCTCGACCAACTGCTGACCTGGCGCTACGACACGTACACGGTCCGTGAAAAGATTACGTTCCCACCAGAGAACGTCGTGACGTGGGATGATGAGCTCGCGTTTCATTGCTTCCACCCACTGCTAACGTATTGCGACGAACCACGGCTGCGCTCCATCTACCTGCGGGCACTCGCGCGGCATTGGGAAGTTATGCGCATGCAGAAGATCCCGTTCTTCAATTTCATCTATGGCGGGCTGACGGGAAACGATTGCGATGCCGAGCCGGCCGTGCAGCATCTGCGCGAATGGTCGCTCGATACGATTGCGCATCATTTCCATAATTCGCATCGGGCCGATCTCGCGCCGGAGCCGGGTTACCCGCCGTACGTGGGCGACAAGCGCGCTCTCTCGCCGCGGGAACTAGCTTGCACGTGGGGTAGTCGGTCGGCGATCGAGCACGACGGTGGCAGCGGACGCACGGCAACACCGCCGGTGGGCTGGCTGGAGGACTATTGGATGGGCCGGTACTACGGCATGATCGCCGCGCCGCTGGCCTCGGATCCCCGACTCGTCGATGTACCGCCTCAGGCAATTGCACCGTGGGGTGCCAAACCCTACAACGGCCCACCGCGACCAACCAAATGAGCGTCTCGTAGGCGGGTCTCTTTCCGAGGCTCGTACCAATTACTTCATGCGCACACCGCGGGGTAGCTGGGGTCGAGCGCAGCGAGCCCCAGAGGGCTGGCGAGGGCGCTGGCAACTCACTGGGGGCTCGCCTACGGCTCGACCCCAGCCGCCTCAAAGCGTGTCATTCCTAAGTTGCGCATCTCACCAACTCCCACAGCCACTGCACGGTGCGTCGTCGCGGCGGCATAGCACTTGCTTTACGATCGCCGCCGGCCTTAACGGGCCGCATACGCTGAGATTATCACCCACCTGACCCGTGCGCGCACGTGTCTGCCGGCGACCTGCTGCAAACCAACTTGCGCTCGGCAGCATCAATGGGAAGAGGCCGAAAATGGAACCTCGCTCCGGCGATTTGAATTTGCTCGAGGCCGAGTCGCAGCGACTCTCCCACCTCGACTTAACAGACGACTATTCCGGCGACGACGCCGACAATCCCTGGATGCGATTTCGATTCGCGGCAGCTCACTCGGTCGTTGCCCTGCTCGCGCTCGGCCAGGCGACGGAGCCGTGGTACGTGCCGATGCTACTGGCCGTGGTGAGCTGTTGGCACTACTGCAGCACGCTGACCGGCCTGCCGCATCGTTCAACGAGTGATATCACCGCACCGCGCATTGCGATCGTCACCGCCATTGTGGTGGTCGCTGCTACCGCTGCGATTGTCTCGCTCTTTGTTGCCTAGCGGTGGCCGATCGCGCAGGGCCGATTTCTAGCGGTCGGACAGTTGTGAAGTCATGGAAGCAATGGTGGCGCTTTTCCGGACGGCGTGGCCGTCCGGCTATTTGGCAATACTGGCGCAATTGCGATTGAACTCTTGCGAATCCAGGCCGGGCGAATGGGTCGCGATATGTGCATCTCCACACGCTGCCTGTGGTGAATCGCGGTCTAGTCAATTTCGGGGGTGCGCCATCGTTGCTGGCCGCTCAGTTTAACGACGTACTTCGCGCGAAGTCGATCGCGCCGGCCATTCGAACGTTGACATTCACTCTTGCGCGGTTGACAATTTCGTATATCTCGCTCGACCTTCTGGAACGTTTTGAGGCGCAGCACCGACACGGTAGTTTCGGTGAGCTGCTCGCTGGCCAAACGCCGGCGGAATTACCCCCGCTTGCCGGGAAGGATTCCCACGATGTCGTCTTCCGAACTCCCCACCATCATTCAAGGCGGCATGGGCGTGGCCGTTTCCGGCTGGCGTCTGGCACGCGAAGTGTCGCTCGCCGGCCAGTTGGGGGTTGTCTCTGGCACGGCGCTCGATGTGGTGCTCGCCCGCCGCCTGCAATTGGGGGATCCGGGCGGCCACATGCGGCGGGCACTCGCGGAGTTTCCGTTCAGCAACATGGCGGAGCGGATTCTGGAGCGCTACTACATCGCCGGCGGCAAGGGACCGGATACCCCCTTTCGCCTCACCAGCGTGCCGATGATCGAAATGGGCGACGACCAACTCGCGCTCATCGTAGCGGGCAACTTTGTCGAGGTGTTTCTCGCGGGCGAAGGCCACAACGGACTCGTCGGCGTGAACTATCTCGAGAAGATTCAAGCTCCGACGCTGGCCTCGCTATACGGTGCTCTGCTCGGTGGCGTCGACTATGTGCTCATGGGTGCGGGTATTCCGCGGTCGATTCCCGGTGCAATTGATCGCCTCAGCCGCGGCGAAGCGGCGGAGTTGCCGATCTATGTTGCCGATGCCAAACCGAACGAGTCGACCGTTTCGCGATTTGACCCCGAGTCCTTCGGTGGCGGTCCGCCTCCAGCGCTCAAGCGGCCGAAATTTCTCGCGATCGTGGCCTCAGTGACGCTCGCCAATATGCTGGCTCGTAAGGCCAGCGGCCGCGTGGATGGCTTCGTGGTCGAAGGCCCGACGGCCGGCGGCCACAACGCCCCGCCCCGCGGCGAACCGGTGTTCAATCCGCTGGGCGAGCCGGTGTATGGCGAGCGGGACGTCGTCGACCTCGCGCAGATGCGGGCCATCGGCCTGCCGTTCTGGCTGGCCGGTTCGTACGGAACGCCGGAAGGGCTGGCGGCCGCGTTGCAAGAAGGCGCTGCCGGCATTCAAGTCGGTACAGCGTTCGCTTTTTGTGCTGAATCTGGCCTCGAAGACGAAGTGAAGCGGCGCGTGCTGGCAATGAGCCGCGCCGGCACCGCCGCGGTGTTGACCGACCCGGTTGCGTCGCCGACGGGCTTCCCATTCAAGGTGCTGCAACTTGAAGGAACGCTTTCGGACCCGGCGATTTATGAAGCCCGTGAGCGCATCTGTGATCTGGGCTTCCTGCGGCAAGCCTATCGCCGGGAAGACGGCACCATCGGCTGGCGCTGCCCAGGCGAACCCGAAGAGCTGTACGAGCGCAAAGGCGGCAAGCTGGACGACACGCCCGGCCGCAAATGCGTGTGCAATGCACTAGTGGCGAATGTCGGTATGGCGCAACAGCGTGAAGGAATGGGCAGTGAAGCGCCATTGATAACTTGCGGTAATGATGTGTGCCAAATCGCTCGGTTCGCACCAAGTGACGACGCCGAAACGTATTCTGCTCGCGATGTCGTCAACCGGCTGCTCGCTGGCGCTTCTTCAACCGCGGCTGCCGAGCGCGAGACTCAGGTCGAGCGCGTCGCCGCCGCACAAAGTTGAAAGTGTGCGCCTAGACTACCATTGGAAGCGGAGATGGATACCGCTCGCTACGCCTCGGCTTCGTCTTCCGCCGACTCTTCCCAACCTTCAAACGTCGGATCGCCGACATCAACATACGCTCCGCAATGCGGACAAGTTTCGATCGCACCTAAACGCGAGGCGGGGAATTCCGCTTGCTTGCCGCAATCCTCGCACACCACGGAAATCGGTTCCCCGGTTTCCGCAGCGTTCTTATTGGCAGCTCGATCGCGTTCGAATTTCTCCAGCAGCGGCTTGGCTTTGTCCGCATCTGCCCGCTCGATCCACACTTGCGGCTTGTGAATTTCCGGCAAAACTCCGAAGGCCCAATAGCCGACCAATGAACCATCTTCGACTGCGTGTGCTTCGACGCCTGCGGCGTTGAGCATTTCGCTTGCAATTGATGCTTCCAGATTGTTGGCCGCGTTGTAGGCCGCGATCGGATCGCGCAATGCCATGAAAGTCTCTTTTCAGTAATCGCCGGCAAGTGGCGATACGCCCCTTCTCTAAATAGATTCCCGGCAGTATAGCCGGTCACCGCAACGATGCCAGCGCGAGAATCCTGGGCACTACTTTAGTTCCTTGAGCAGCCCCACCGCCGCTTCAACAAGCTTTTCGCCCGTACCCGGCACGACGCGCGAGTTGGCGACTTCATACGCGCCTTCCACAAACGCTTGCTTCGTGGGAATGTACGCGACATCATCGTTCGTCAGCTCGACGACAAGCGTCGTCTTGAACGGCGAAGCCGCTTTGATCGCGAGACCGAACTCGACGAAGATTTCCGACGGCAGCGTGACGATCGCGGTGTCGTTATTAAGCCGGAAGGCTTGTACTTCGAGTTGCAGCGGGTTGCCGAGGCGTTTGAGTCGTTCGACATCGAGAATCTTGCAGGCCTCGACCGAGGGCATGAACGCGAGATCGCGTGTGCCGACCTTTGGCATGTCGGCTCGGGCCTCCGCAACTTCATCTTCACGATACTCCTGCAGCGGCGCCGCGACTTTTGTACTACGAATGGCCAGGTCTGGTGCACCATCGGCAACGATTGCGCCCGCGGCGATGGCATTCACGACGTCGTCGCCCAGAATCGGGCCGATCGTGTCGGCATTGCGCTGTTCTTGTTTCGAAACATCACGATGGTTGATGTTTCCGCACGTACCGGTGCCGAAGAGCAGCGTGAAGTCGGGTCCGAACGATTGTCTGAGCCGGTCATCAAGCGATTTCACATAGTCGGCCGAGTAAAGCGTCCCGCTCGTGGTGTCGAGATGCATGGCAAACGACACGATCGCGCTGGCCGGTTGTTTGGCACCCGGCTTCGAAAGCAGAATGACGCCGATTTGCGGATCGATTGGGCCTGCCGGTCGCACGATGTCGGGGCTTTGCGTCGGTGGGTTCCACCGCACGGTGCCGTCCTTCATGTGATACCGCCGGTTAAACGACACGTGCTCTTCAATCGCGTAGCCCGATTTCAACTCCACCGGTGCCGCTGCGGCGTTGGCTCGCACGATGGCATCGGCGATTTTGCTGGTCAGCTCGTCGACGTACGGCGCCGCGTCATACGGGTCTTTGCCGTGCTTCGCGACGGCCCGCTCATGGAAATAGTCGCTGAGCGACGTGAAAAACAGCGGGCCGGTGTGCGTGTGCGTGCCGGCGACGGCGATGTGCTCGACCGGAATACCGGTAAGCTCACTGGCCTTCTTACGCGCGGGTGTGGCGACTGATGCCGGTGCGCCAATGATATCGCAAAACACCAGTGCGGCCGATTCCTTGCCCTGCCGAAAGACGATCGCCCGTGCGAATAGTGGGTCTTTCACGCCGGTGCTCAGACGTTCGTAGAAGTAGCCGCACATGCGAAATGGCACCGGCGGAGTGATATCGACCGTTGCGACACCGGCGCGCAGCGGTGCTTCGGCCGCCATCGCAATCGACGCTGAAGCGATGAGCGCAAGTGTCGTCACCACCGTGCGTAGCAGTTGCATGCCTGGACTCCTGCAAAAATAAACCAATTGACCGCGAAACAGAACTCAGAACCGCGGGCTAGCGCCCGGTGGCTAACGGATTCGCCGGCGAATACGCGGCGAGCAAATTCACTGCTTCGCCGGCTCGGGCTGCGGACCCTTGTCGAGCGGCCACAATTCCCAGCGGCGGAAATCGATCTCGGCCAGTTCTGTCTGCAGTTGCAGGCGGCCTTCACGTGGTGAAATGTCGAAAGCTTCATTCACTTTGGTGCCGTTGACGAACGTTTGCAGGTGGCCGCCGTCGCAGAACACATCGAGCCGCGTCCACTGGCCGTGCGCGCTGTCGACATCCTGCGGACCGCGGAAACCCTTTACGTCTTTCCAATCCGGATCGCGGCCGAACCAATTCACCCGCTTCAAACCGCCGGTTGTGAAGGTCTCGCGACCGCCGTCGGGTTTCCACACGACTTCGCCGTCGCGGTCGCGGGTGACATTGCAGGTGTAACTGATGGGCACGGGCTTGCCGTTCGAATCGTTGCCTGGAACTGGCACAATATCGCCGACCCCGCCTTCGATAATCTGCACTTCGATCGACGGCATCCATGTGCCGTTGTAGGCGCCGTCCTGGCCGTTGCTATGAATGAGCAGGCCGGAATCGCGGGCGGCGTTCGCGCGGTTGTGCCACGTTCGTTCGCCGAACTTGAACTCCAGCACAAGATGATAATCGCGATACCGCTGATGGGTCACGAGCGCGCCCAGACCATCGCCACTAACGTGTATCATGCCATCAACCACGCTAAACACTTTGCGCGGATCTTCCCGCCGCGTGTCTTGGAGCCAGGTGTAGCAGTGGCCGAGCGACTTGCCGTCGAAGAGCCTAATCACATCGTTCTGTGGGGCAATGGCCGCATCGGCATCAGAGGGTTCTGCCGCTGGCGCAACCGGCAGCGCAAATGCGATCGCCACGAAGCCCGAAGCGAAGAGACAAGCACAGTTTAACGAAGTGCGCATGCGTTGTCCTCTGCGGTGATCGAAACTCGGTTTGCGGGAGAAAAACGTTGCCGCGTTCGGTCGGTGGCTAGTGCATCTCGGCTGCCACTGTACCGATGCCGCCGCGATAATAGCTAAACTTCACGTGCGGATGATCGGCCAGCAACGACATCGGCACGCTTGTATCTGGCACACGTTTGCTGATCATGAGCGCGGTCAGCCGCATGCCGAACGGGTTGTCGTGATGCCCGGGATGCCAAATCGAAACCTGGTCCGCTTTCCACGTTTCGAACGGCCCGACCGTGGCGGCCCGCGTTGGCACTTGCGGCACATATCCGCCGCCGGAGGTGCGAGCGTTCTGAATGACCGTCATCGGGTGCAGATCGGTGATCCGCGTTTTGAGCTGCAAATACTTGCCCGGCGGCGGCGGTTCGTCTTTCCACTCACCATCCCGTTTCGGCGGATCGTTGAATGCCCAATGTTTGACCTCGCCCTGACCTCCTTGCATCACCGCGCAGCGCACCTGATCGTAACTTTGCGAGTAGCGGTCGAGGTCGACCGGGAAATGGATGTTTTCCATCGGCATTCGCAGTTCGGATCGAATCCGATTGAAGCACAGCTCCATGTCGGCTTTCGCGAAGGACAATGGATGCTCAATCGACACGGGCTGCTCGTTCTCGATCCACTCATCCATACCCCAGAAGTGGGCGTGGTGCAGCTTGAGATCGAGTTCGTTCACGATCCGCGCGACGAGCGGCAGCTGCTCCGTCGGCCCGATCGGCCCGCAGATGCCCACGGGGTTATCGGGAGTCGAGCGTTGCCACGCGCGAATGTACTCCAGCGCTTCGGCGCAGTAGAACTCTTCGAGCGTGTCGTAGATCGCGACCTCGAACCCTTCGCGCGCCAGTTGCCGCAGGTCGTCGGCCGTGAGCCGGGCTGCATCGGCGAGCAACGCGGGGTCGAGCGTGGTGTAATCCCACCAATCGGGTGCAACTTTACTGATCGGTCGTGCCATGAAGGGCTGCCTAACTCTAGCGACAAGTCAACTGGCCTCGTTTACCGTTTATCCACGTCGAGTCGCGCCAAACAGCTCGGCCAACAAATCGTTGGTCGGAAATGGATGGCCGCGGTGTTGCACAAAGCCTTCCGCGAACGCGAAGCCAACTTGGCGGCCACGCTCGGCGCCGTGCCGTTTCATGGCGTCGATATACTCATCCATGCCGTGATGGGCTCGCAGCCAATCACGCTGTGAGGCGTGGCAGGCCAGCATCTCGATCTTGCGGTCGATGTGCTTCGTGATGTCGATGTGCGTCGTCGGCTGCACGAGGTCGCCGGTGTACGGATCGCGGCCTTCGACTGGGTCACAGTAGTATAACCATGGAATTGCCGAACCTTCGACCAGCGGCAGCTTCGAGGCATTCGGAATCGGATAACTGAAGGCCGCGGCCCGCGCCAGCAGATGCACCTGTTCGTGGTCCATCATGTAGTCATGTCGTGGATGCGTGATGAGCAGCGTTGGCGCGACCTGCCGCATGAGGTCGATCGCCTTGCCGGTCGTCTCCTTGCTGAAGGCGACGCGAACGTCCGGCTCATCGAGGCAGTGGTAGGTCGCGCCAATTTTTGCCGCCGCATCGATGCCTTCCTGCCGGCGAACGGCGGCGATTTCGTCGGCCCCGAGCGTCATCGACCCGCCGTTGCCGTTGGCGACGGTGGCGATGTGCACTTCCCAGCCGGCATCGGACAGCTGGATGAGCGTGCCCGCGCATTGAATCTCGGCATCATCGGGATGCGCGAGCAACGTCAGGGCAACGCGGCGCTGCGGCGTTCGGTTCATAACACTCCGCCATCGTGCTGCGGCAGCGCGATCGACGCTGCGTCTTTGCTCTTCGGCGCGGCTTTGCGCTTGCCGGATGCGCCCTTTTTTAAGACCACGTCGTTGCCCCATAGCGGCGGTACGTTCTCCTCGTTCCATTTGTCCCAGGCCGCTTGCAACTCTTTCGCCTTCGCGGGATTGGTCGCAATGAGGTCGTTCTTCTCGCCAATATCGTCTTTGAGATTGTAGAGTTTCGCATCGGTCACGCCGCCCTCTTCGCCGTCGACGGCGACGTCATAGCGAACCAGCTTCCAGTCGCCGCGGCGGATCGCCATCTGCGGTCCAAATCGCCAGTACAACGTATCGTGTGGCTGCTCCTTCACCTGACCGGTGAAGTACGGCAACAGATCGACACCGTCGAGCTTGGCGGCGTCCTTCGCCTTGATGCCGGCGGCCGCAAGTGCCGTCGGCAAAATATCCAATTGAATGACCATGTTCTCATACAATTTGCCCGCCGGCACGTGCCCCGGCCACCGCACGAAGAACGGCACGTGGATGCCGCCCTCGAGCGTGGTTCGCTTCGACCCGCGGAACGGATCGTTTCGCGAGGCATTGATCGTGGTACCCTTCATCGTCGGTCCGCCGTTGTCGCTGATGAAGAACACCAGCGTGTCGTCGTCGAGGCCTTTCTCGTGCACCTTGGCGAGCACCTTGCCGATGTTCTCATCCATGGCCAACATCATCGCCGCATACGTGCGGCGTTTTTCGTCCTTAATGTCTGCAAATTTGGCTAGCCGCTCGTCGGTGGCGTCCATCGGCGTGTGCACGGCATTGAAGGCGAGATACAAGAAGAACGGCTTCTCCGCATGCCGATCGATGAACGCGCAAGCCTCGCGGCCGAAGGCGTCGGTGAGGTATTCCTTCTCGGCGTACGGCTTGTCGCCCCGCAGCATCAACGGCCGGGCCGACGGAAAATAACCATGCGAACCGCCGAGGAAGCCGAAGAACTCTTCAAAGCCACGCTGTGGAGGTTGGAACTGAGGTGCGCTTCCTAGGTGCCACTTGCCGACGAGCCCGGTCGCGTAACCGGCATCTTTAAATCGTTTGGCCATTAATGTTTCTGTAAGCGGCAAGCCATCGGCGTTCGATTCGAGCGCTTCGTCTGCTTCTTTGCTGCCGGTGGCGACGGTCGGGTCGTTCTTCTTTTTCTTGGCGTTGCCGCCGGGATTCATCTCGTGGCCGAACCGCGTTTGATAGCGGCCGGTGAGCATGCCCGCGCGGGTCGGCGAGCAATACGGCGCCGAGTCATAGCCGTTCGTGCAGCGGACGCCCGAGGCGGCAAGTGCGTCAAGCTGCGGCGTCGGAATGTCTTTGCAGCCATGGACACCGAGATCGGCATAGCCCATGTCATCGCCGACGATCAACAAAATGTTCGGTTGCCGCGCGGCTTGCACCTGCGCAACCCACACGAACGTGACCACCAAGATCGTTAGACCAACCAAAGCTCGAGCACTCATCGCTGCACCGTTTTCGCCAGGGATTTCCGACCAATCGAGCTGCGACTGTCGCACGCAACAATCCTGCCGCAGCTTGGCTCTAACCTAATGCGCCAGTGCCCGGTGTCAAGCGAAAGGCGGATACAGCCGACGAACTGACCGATGCAACGCCCCAGCAAGGGGAGCGCGGCGCCAAACGAATCGCTACGGTATTTCACAAACAGGTTGCGATTTTAATCGCGTTCGTGATACCGCAGCGCCACCAAAATGCACGGCCCGCAAGCGACGACGTTCATGCCTGCCGCCTCGGCGGCCGCCACCGCGGACGAGCTTTCAGCGCCGGGCTGCATCCAGACACTCTTGATACCGCGCGCGATCGCCTCGGCAACGACACGCTCCGTCACCGCCGGCGGCGTGATGATCGACACGCCATCGAGGTCGCCCGGCACATCGCCGAGGCTCGGATACGCTTTCACGCCTTCGACTTCGCTCGCGGTGGGATTTACCGGAATGGCGTCGAGGTTGTTTTGCAGATAACACC
>JAXMBH010000037.1:0-38713 GCA_046349975.1 Pirellulales bacterium | reverse complement strand
CAGGCGAACGAGATTCTCACGATCGACGGCATCCAACCCACCGAGGAACTGCCCGACGCCGTCATGAACGTCGTGGCCCAAATCGTGCAGGCGAATCAAACGCTGCAATCGAAGTTGGATCACGCCGAAGGTCGCCTGCAGGAACAAGCCGTCGAGATCGAAGCTCACATTTCCCGATCGCTCACTGATCCGCTTACCGGTTTGCCCAACCGCCGCGAGTTCAATGAACGCCTGGAAGAGCGGCTGAGCACCTGGACCCGGCGAAAAGAGGTCTTCTCGCTTCTGCTCATCGATGTCGACCACTTCAAGAAGCTGAACGACCAATACGGCCACTTGGCCGGCGACCAAGTTCTCGTAACGCTCGGCACGGTGTTGCGAAACTCGATCCGCCGCGAAGACTCGGTGGCTCGATACGGCGGCGAAGAGTTCGCCGTGCTGTTGCCGAACACCAATCTTGCCCAAGCGGCTCAAGTTGCTCAGAAGATTCGCGACGCCGTCTCACGCGCGATCGTGCGGCATGAAGAGCACGCAATCCACATTACGGTGAGCGGTGGTCTGGCGACCATCGGCCCATGTGAAAGCGGCGAGTCGCTCATCCAGCGGGCCGACGAGGCGCTTTACGCAGCTAAGGCCGCTGGCAGAAACTGCATCTTCGAACACGATGGCCACGAATGCCTATTGGCCGATGGCGAGTTCGCAACGAAGCCGACCATTCGCGCCTCCGAAATCATCGAGTTGATAAGCGCCCGCAACAGTCACTCCGCCGACAATGGTGACCCGCTCGAAGCCCATGAATTCGGCGCCTTCGTTGGCGAAGGCATTTCCTCCTCGCTGGCCGCCACCTGCCAAGAGCTGCGCCGTTGTCTGGAACAGCGCAGCCAGCCAGAATCAGCGCCGCCGGCCAACTCGGCTTGACGGCACGCAGCATGCCTTCGGCATAGGATGGACAATTCGTCCGTCCGCAGGCCAGTTTTTTTCACGGCGTGGGGGTGGCCGGGGTCGAGCCGGCGTCCACCTGCCCTCCGGGCGCGCTCCGTACAAGCCCAGCCAGCTTTTCGCGGCGCAAATGTCCCAAGCCGCGCAGTCTTTCATTCACCACGCGCCGCGGGCGAAATTTTGCCGCAAGTCGGGTGGTTTGACCGGAATTTCGCCCTTGCCCCACTCGCTAGCTACGTTCAGACTTACGAGGTTATAGGCGGCTATCGGCGGCGCTCGTCGTCGGAGGACCGTCTTGCGGGAAGGAATGAATCTGTATGAGTCAAGTAGCGGTGCAACCACGCAGCAACACCGAACGGCAAAATTGGACCGAAATCACCCCTCAGGCCCTGTACGACAAATGCTTAGCCCTTGCAAAGAATCTGTGGTGGAGTTGGCACCCTGAGGTCGTGAACCTGTTCCGCGATCTCGACCCCATCAAGTGGCGGAAGATCGACCACAATCCGATCCTGCTGCTCGCGGAAATGACGCCCGACCAGCTCGCCGAGCGGGCTGCAGAAATGGTGCTCTACACCCGCATTAACCAGGCCCATCGTCGGCTCAAAGAGTACATGTCGAACATGCGGACCACCTGGGGCGCCCGCGAAACCGGTGTGCTTGGTTCGCGCCCGGTTGCGTACTTTTCGGCGGAGTTCGGTCTCCATGAATCGGTGCCCATTTATTCGGGCGGTCTCGGCGTGCTCTCCGGCGACCACGTGAAAAGCGCAAGCAGCCTGGGCGTGCCACTCGTGGCCGTCGGTCTCTTCTACGATCAAGGCTATTTCAAGCAGCATCTCGATCAGAGCGGCTATCAGCAGGAAGAGTACCAAGATACGCGGGTCGAAAACCTGCCCATGGAGCCGGCGATCGGCACCGACGGCAAGCACGTGACCGTGCAGCTCGAAACCCGCGATGGCGGCCTCATGGCCAAGGTCTGGCACATGCAGGTCGGCCGCGTCTCACTGTACCTGCTCGATTGCGACATGGACGGCAATAACCCGCAAGACCGCGACCTCACCTCCCGCCTGTATGGCGGCGATATGCGGACCCGCATTCGCCAGGAACTCGTGCTCGGCGTCGGCGGCGTCAAAGCGCTGCGGGCGCTGGGAGTCATGCCGGGTGTTTATCATCTCAACGAAGGCCACAGCGCATTCGCGCCCCTGGAAGTGATTCGCATGCGGATGGCCGACGACGGCCTCACGTTCGACGAAGCGCTCCGCGAAGTCGCCCATCACACGGTCTTCACCACCCACACGCCGGTTCCCGCCGGCCACGACCGCTTCCCCGCGAACCTCGTGGAAGAACACTTGGGTCCCCTGCGCGATAAGCTCGGCATCTCCCCGGCGCAGCTCATGGGACTCGGCCGCGTCGAACCGCAGAACGAACATGAACCATTCTGCATGACGGTGATCGGCCTCAAGCTCTCACGCCGGGCGAACGCCGTGAGCGCGCTCCATGGAGATATCTCCCGCCGCATGTGGGCCCACCTCTGGCCGTGGCGCGTCGAAGAAGAAATTCCCATCGGCCACATCACCAACGGCGTGCACATTCCGACCTGGCTCGCATACCCGATGCACCTGCTCTACGACCGCGTGCTGCGGAGCGACTGGCAGGAATGGATGGGCGACAACAAAACGTGGCAAGGCCTCTACAACGTTGATCCTGGCGAACTTTGGGAAACACACACGGAGCTCAAGAACCGGCTGCTCGATTTCGTACGACGCCGCGTGAGCCGACAATCGCGCCGGCGGAATGAGCCGGATGATGTCATCGAAGCAGCACGCTCGATGCTCGATCCGAACGCGCTCACCATCGGCTTCGCCCGCCGGTTCGCCACGTACAAGCGGGCCGACCTGTTCTTCCGGCAGCTCGATCGCCTCGCCCAGCTCGTGAACGATCCGCAGCGGCCCGTGCAGATCATCTTCTCCGGCAAGGCCCACCCGGCCGACGAACCCGGCAAACATCTTATCAAGAAGATCGAGAACCTGCGGCACGACCCGCGGTTCGTGGGCCGGCTCGTGTTCGTCGAAGATTACGACATCAACGTTGCCCGGCACCTGGTGCAGGGCGTCGACGTGTGGATGAACACGCCGCGGCGGCCCAAGGAAGCCTCCGGCACGAGCGGCATGAAAGCCGTGCTCAACGGCGGCCTCAACCTCTCGATTCTCGATGGCTGGTGGGCCGAGGCCTACAACGGCAAGAACGGCTTCGCGATCGGCGACGGTCGGCAGCATGTCGACGATGAAATCACCGACCAACGCGACGCCGCCAACCTCATGGACGCCCTCCAGAACGTCGTGATTCCGCTGTACTACGACCGCGACGTCGACGGCCTGCCGCGCCGCTGGATCGAAATGATGGTCGAGTCCATCGCCACCCTCGCCCCACGCTTCAGCGCCCACCGCATGGTGACCGACTACGTGCGGAAGTGCTACCTCGTGGCGGCCGGCGGGTTGAGCTCGGAAATGAACCGGCGGTAACGGCGAGCATTGTTGCAATAGCGGCGAATTGCGGGTGTATGCAATATGGCGGCAGTTTTGCTCCGGCGCGCCGTCAGAGATATACTGGTGATATGTCGCAAGAAATCCGCGCTATCTACGAGAACGGAATGTTTCGTCCGCTCGATCCAGTCCTGCTCGGTGAGCACGATGTGGTTTCAATCGTGATTGCCCCGGCAGCTGCGCCGAATTCAAATGAGGCAGATGCGACCCAGCACCATTCGCTAGTGAAAGCAATCGAAACGGCTGGCAGGCTGCCGCTCGAGTCTGCCGACGATGGCTTCAGCGGTGCGGACCATGATGAGGTTTTGTACGGCTGGAAGAAATGATCTTTATCGACTCCAGCGCCTGGTATGCCGCATACGTTCCCAGCGATCCGCACCATGAATCGGTACTGAAATTCGTGAGATCGAATGCGCGGCCGATTATCACTTCGAACTTCATTGTCGACGAAACAATAACGCTTCTTCTGGCGCGTCGAGAGCGGCGACGTGCAATCCAGTTCGGCAATGATGTCTTGGTTAACAAGACTGTGCGGCTGGAATCCGTCACGGTTGCTGACTTGCTGGAAGCATACAATATACTGGTCCGCTTCAGCGACAAGTTGTGGAGCTTCACCGACTGCACCAGTTACGCGGTCATGCGACGCCTCGGTATTAACACTGCGCTTGCATTGGACGCTGACTTCCAACAAATGCCGGGTGTCGCCGCCCTTCATCTTGAACAGTAATCGTTACCCAAATTCGTCAGGCGCAACCGTCGAATCCACGTTCTTGTAAGGATAACGGCTACTACAGCAGTCACAGCTAGCGTCGGCTCCGGTACTGCGCGGATCTCACCAACGGTCGCGTGCACGACCAACGAGTTGGGGTATCCAAACAGGATTTCCAATTCACGCGACATCGTTAATTGGTTCCAAACGCTCACATCAAATACGTCGTGCGGATCGGACACGGTTCCATCAGGGCCTACGAGGACAATGCTGGCTGCCCATGGGCCGGCAAACCCGGGAAATATTCGCCCGCCCCAGCCAGGTATGGAATTCGTTATCGGGATATATGCGAGTGAAATAGCCGACCTTGGTACGGTCGGCGGCGAATTAATGTCGACCGGTGGTTGGTTGATCATTCCGAAGTTAATAGGCTCGTGAATTTCGAACCCTTCCACATCAAGCGTGAGTTGCGCTTGTTTACCAAGATATTGGTGAAAGAAGACGTCGAAGAAGTCTTCTTCGCTTGCGATGGAGTATTCCCCCCGAATAACGTCGCCAACGCGGAGCGAAAACGACAACTGCTGTTCTGACAAATCATCTTCCACACTGGAAATTGTCACATCAAACGCGAATGTAAAAGGAGCCGCTCGCAACCAACTGCCCGTCGAGAAAACGACAATCGCCGCAACTGTGAACATAGCGAGTCGGTGAGTTCGGCTTGTCTTCATAATCCCGTCCCGTAGATTGCGACGTCGCCAACCGCTCCTGTGGGTATATGGCGACGACAGGCAGCATATAGCTGAAATCAGTCGACGCGCCTATTCGAACAGCTGTTTAAGTCGCGTTCAGCCTTAACGGCCGGATTCCCGATGAATGCGCAACGGTTCTGCTGTCACGCCACAAGAATGGTTGGTACACAACCATCTGAAGAGGGGGCAATCGCCAATCAGGCCGCGTCCGTAAACTGCGTAATCCGAATCGTCCCCGTCGGCAGGTGAGCAATCACTTCCAATTCGCCGCCGAGAGCACGGACCAAACGTTCGAGCGTGCTGATTTGCATGTCGTGTTGCGATTCGAGCTTGGAGAGCGTCGGCTGTTTAATGCCCAGCGCACGGGCCAGCTCTTCTTGCGTGAGGCCGGCCGCTTGGCGAATTTCGGACAAGAGCATTTCAGCCATCAGCTCTTTAGCGCGCGACTTGGCCCGTGCCCGAACTTCGGGCTTCATCTTTGCTTCGAGCTCTTTGAAGTTCTTTGCCATTAAGTCAATCCTTCCCGCTTTAGTGCGGCCAAATGTTCGTCAAAAAGCCGATCGGCAATTGGGATCATTCGATCGTAAAACCGAGCGTCGCCAGTCTTATCGCCGCCTATCAGTAGAATCGCCGTGCGCCGCGGGTCAAAGGCAAACAACGTGCGAATAGGTCGCCCGCAATGCTGCGAGCGCAGCTCTTTCATATTCGAATGTTTCGACCCTCGCAGCGAATCTGCGTGAGGTCGGGGAAGCCGCGGACCCATCTGACGCAAGAGTTCCACGCTCGTCGCAATAGACTCCTGCTCTTGCTCATCGAGCGAATTCCACCAATCGCCGAATTCGTCGGTATACTCGACTTCCCACATCCAATTAAATATAGCTTATCAGCTATATTTGTCAAGTCGGGGTCATGGCCGGGTATATCTCTCCTCTGCCGCCCGAAGACTCGACCGATAGAATACAAACGATGAAGACAACAAATTCACTACCGATAAATGCGCCGACGCTCGCTAAGTTGTGCCATGATCTTGGACGCCTCGCCATCGACACCGACCGCACCAGCGCTTGGCCCGCCGAGCAGCTTCGCCTCTGCGGCGAAGCAGGCGTCTTCGAATGGTTCCTCGATCCCGCGTGGGGCGGCCAAGGCTGGAACGAAGAGCAGGTTGTCCGCGGTTATCTTGAACTCTCAGCCGCCTGCCTCACGACGACGTTTGTCATCACGCAGCGCACCGGCGCCTGCCGACGGATTGCCGGCTGCCAGAATCAGCCGCTCAAAGAACGCCTGTTGCCCGGTCTAGCGAGTGGCGAACTGTTCGCGACGGTTGGCATCTCGCATCTCACCACGAGCCGGCGATACCTCGCCAAGCCCGTGCTCACGGCCGAGGCGATCGATGGAGGATTCCGCCTCGAAGGCATGTCGCCCTGGGTCACCGGCGGCGCCGCGGCCGATGTCATTGTCACTGCCGCCACGCTTGTTGAAAACGGTGAACCAACCAACAAACAACTCCTCATGGCCGTGCCTACGGACCTGCCCGGCGTTGAAGTCGCCGCAGCGCTCCCACTCATTGGGGTAACCGCCAGCTCAACCGGGCCGGTGCATTTCAATGCCGTCGAAGTTGCCAAGGATTGGTTGATTGCCGGGCCACTGCCGAACGTGATGTCCAGCGGCCTGGGCGGCAGCACCGGCGGATACGAAACGTCTACGCTTGCCGTGGGGTTAGCGCATGCAGCTATCGAGTATCTCGCCAGCGAAGCCGTTAAGCGCGAAGACTTGCGCGAGCCCATGCAAGCCCTGCAAGCCGAACACGACGCATTGCGGGCCGATCTACTCGACGTCGTGCGCAGCGACGCCGCCTGTAGGACGGACAATTCTGTCCGTCCGTCTGAAACCGAATCTGCAGAATCCAATCCGGCGAACTCGACCGCTCGGACCGACAGCATTGTCCGTCCTACGAAAGAAACCATCCGTCAACGCGCAAACAGCTTAACGCTCCGCTCAACCCAGGCCGCGCTCGCCGCAGCCAAGGGCGCCGGTTACGTCGTCGGTCACCCGGCCGGCCGCTGGTGTCGCGAAGCCCTGTTCTTCTTGGTGTGGAGTTGCCCCCAACCAGTGGCGGCTGCGAACCTCTGCGAGCTAGCAGGCATCGCGTTTTGATTTACGATGAAGTTTGCTAGCAACGTGGAAAACAGCACACTCGATTTCCAGAGATACGATTGACAATCACACGTCGGCGGGCGTAGATTGCCGGCTGTCGAAATTCGTTGCTCGCGGTTTTTGACGGAACGACTTCTTTAGATTCTTGAGCGACGAACCGCGATGAGTCTTGGCTTATCGCGCGCACGGTAGTGGTTGGGGCAGGCGATTTTGCGATTGAGTTCGCAGCCCATATCGCCGAGGAAGTAAGCCCATGCAACGTGCCGGCCATCCACACTCTCTGGCTGTCAAGCTAGATTCAGTAGCGCCATCGCAGACCTCGCCCATGTCGCAAGTGCGCCTGTATGAAGAACCCGCGCCTGCGGAATCTGTCAACGCCAATGCGGCGTCGGGCGAAGCGCTGTCGCACTTTGCTCGCCGCCGCCAACTGCTCGAGTCGGCCGTCGACGAGCGCATTCGCACCCGCCTCGGCCAACGTGTGCGGAACCTCCATGTGCGCGTCGAAGACGACGTCGTGCTGATCGAAGGCGAATGCGCGACCTACTACACCAAGCAACTCGCCCAACACGCCGCCATGGGCGTGCTCGAAGACGAGCACCTCGAAAACGCGATCGTCGTCCGCGGCGGCGGCTAGGCCAAAGTCGAAAGCTACGAGTCCAGAGTCAAGAGCCAGAATGGCCTGCTGGCCCTCGACACTCGACCTTCCGCCCTCGACCTTAGTCACCGCTTCCGCGCAACATGCTCCACCCGCGACTCTAACTTTTGCTGCCCGGCGAGAAACTGCATCTCAATCGCCACGGCCCACAGCGGAATGCCGCCGATCTCATCCTGCCGCACCTTCACCAGGTCCTTCTGAGTGCACAAAATCAACTCGGCCCCCGCCTCGGCCGCAGCTTTCGCGAGCACTGCAAGCTCTTCAGCTGTGAAGATGTGATGGTCAGGAAATTCCTGCCACCGCACCACGTTGCAGCCCGTGGCCGCGAGCGTATGCCGAAAACCGGCCGGGTTGCCAATGCCGCAAAACGCCGTAACGCGCTTGCCCTCGAGCCTGTCGAGCGACTGCAGATTCCCATTCGAGTTGACCAGACCATTCGCAACGTGTGCGAGCTCACACCAAGTGGCGTCGGGAGCAATTTTGGCCACCCGCTCGCGAATGGCGGCCCGCTCTGCCGCCGAAATCGCATCGGCCCGGCTCAGGCAAATAAACTCCGCCCGTCGCAAACCTGAGAGCGGCTCGCGCAGCGTGCCGCGCGGGAAGACATGTTCGAAACCAAACGGCTCCAGGGCGTCGATCAGCACAATATCCAAATCCCGCGCCAGCCGACGGTGCTGAAAGCCGTCATCCAGCACGAGCAGGTCGGGATCAAACTCATCGATCGCCCGCCGAGCCGCGGCCGACCGATTGCGATTCTGAATATGCGGCACCCGCGGCAGCGCCTGAGCCAACTCGCGAGCTTCGTCATTCTGCTCACCCACCGCCGCGCCATAACCGCGGCTCACGAGAGCCACGCGTACGCCGTGTTCCTCAAGTTTCGTCGCCAACCATTTCACTAGCGGCGTCTTGCCCGTGCCGCCGAGCGTGAGGTTGCCCACGCTAATCACCGGCACGTTCACATGGTGTACTGCCGTCCGCCGCCGGTTGTAGCGATAGTTGCGAACTCGCACCGCCCACGTGTAGGGCGCTTCCAACACGCGCAGCAGCCCGCGCAAAGCGGTCGCTGCCGCGCCCCGCCGTCGACCACTGACTAAGTCACGAAATTCCGTCGGCCCAAGCATTTCAAGTCACTGACTTCGCCAGCATTCACTTGGAAACTAGCAGAACCTGCGGTTGAATGATCCACAATTGCCGCCAGACACGCAATCGGGCTCTTAGTAGTAGGCACGCTCCGCGTGCCGTCACCGGACTCCCAAACCAACGGAAATGCCGGCGGAGCGGTGGTTTCAGTCGCGAGTCGGTTACACGGCATGCAGAGCGGGCCTACGACATTGGCTGCAAACTCGCAAAAATCGGCAAAATCGGCGAAGCCGGCACCCACTGGGAACGAAGCCTCACCTGCCCGCGTCTCAATTGACGGCTACCCCGTATAATGTCGTAAGCGGCCAAAGCTCGAACTCGCCACTCAACCCGTCGGCCCCGGCTCTGCCGGGGGCTGATGGTCTAACCGGCCGTCCGAATCGATACCTGTCCTAACAGCTCGCCATGCCCGTCGACCAAGCCCCAGCCAGACCCGCCGCCCGCAAGCCCGATGGGGCAAAAGTCGTCCGCTACCACGATTTCATCGACGAGAAGATCGAAAGCACGCGGCGGATGGTCAAGCTCGTCGACCTGGCCACTGCGTTAGTGGAACTGAGCGTAGCGATTCTCCTGTTCCTGCTCCTCGCCGTCGTCGTCGAGCACTGGATGATCCACGGCGGCTACCCGGTCGCCGTTCGTGCCGTCCTGTTCTGCCTGCTCGTCGCGAGCTGCGGCTATTTTGCCGTCCGCCGTCTGTGGCCGCTCTGCGTGCACGCCATCAATCCCGTCTATGCCGCGCAAACGATCGAAAACAATAGCCCCACGCTCAAGAATGGCCTCATCAACCTGTTGCTGTTTCGTCAGAAGCGGGCCGAAATCCCCGACGCCGTCTACCGCACGATCGAAGAGCACGCTGCCCACGGCCTCACACGCACGCCCCTCGACACCGCCGTCGACCGTTCAGAACTGATCCGTCTTGGCTACGTGCTGATCGCAGTCGTCGCTGTACTGGCCGGCTATAAAGTGTTCTCACCGAAAGACCCGTTCATCGCTGTCGAGCGCGTGCTCATGCCGTGGGCCGATATCGTGCCCGCGAGCCGTGTGACGATCGCCGATATCAAGCCCGGCGTCGTCACAATCTCGCGCGGCGAGTTTCTCGACATCTCGGCCGAAGTCCGCGGCCTGAGCGACGAGGAGTCCGTCGTGCTCCGGTTCACAACCGACGATGGCCAAATCGTCGCCCGCCCAGTGCCGCTCAAACGCGCCGTCGATGGCTTGCGCTACAGTTGCCGCCTGGCCGATGATCCCGCCGCTTCCGCCAATACCAGCGCCGGCATCACGCGCAATCTCACCTACTGGCTCGAAGCCGGCGACGCCCGCTCGCTCGACTACCCCGTCACCGTCGTGCCGGCCGCCACGATTCTGGTCGAACGTGTCGATTACCACTTCCCCGCCTACACCGGCTATGTCGACCACAGCGCGGAAGGCGTCGGCGATATCCACGCCATCGAAGGCACTCGCGTCACCGTGCACGCTCGGGCGAACGGGCCGATCCGCGAGGCGAACATCGACTTCGAGGCCGATGGCCGCAACGACCTGCGCATGACGAGCGCGGAGACCAAGGCGCAAGCATCTTTCGATCTTGCCTTGCGTGAACGCGACCGCGACACGCCCGTGCATGCCAGCTATGTCCTCCGCTTTGCCAATGACGAGGGGCGCGAGAATCATAACCCGGTGAAGCATTCGATCAACGTCGAAGCCGATCTCCCGCCCGAGGCCGAGATCCGCGCTCCACAGGAAAACTCGCGCGATGTGCGCCTCGACGAACAAGTTACGATCGAACTCAGTGCCCGCGACCCCGACTTCGCCCTCGGCAGCGTGCGCGTGCGCGGCAAGTCGGGCGGTCGCGACTTACTCAACGAGCTTCTCCTGAACGCCCCGCAAAAGTCCTTCACCGGCAAACATACATTCACCCCCAAAGCCCTCGGCCTTCAGCCGGGCGAGGTGCTCGAGTACTGGGCCGAAGCCGATGACAATCGCACGCCCAAACCGAACACGGTCGCAACCGACCATAAATCTCTGCGCGTAGTCGCACCCAATCCGCCCCCGCCGCCCAAAAACGGCGACCCCGCGCGGGGCGCGCCCGCTTCAGCGGACGGGAAGCAGGACCAACAACCCCAACGCAACGATCCGCAGAGAAATCAGCAACCAGGCGAGTCCGCGGGCGGCGATGCCAACTCAGCGGACGCGAAGCAAGCCCCAGGTCAACAAGGCGGCGATGCCCAACCGCAGCCAGGCAACCAGCGCGGCCAAGGCCAGGCCCAGGGCCAGCAATCCCAGAACAACCAACAACTAAATCAAGGCCAGCAAAACAACGGTCAGGGTCAGGGACAAGGTCAACAACCGAACAACGGCCAACAGGGCAATTCCGGCGATCAGCAACAGCCCAGTAACGCGCAGCAACAGAATTCTGCCAACCACCACAACGAAAATCCGCAGGGCGGCAGCAAAAACGCCCAACAACAAAACGGCGAGTCCCGTGGCGACTCCGCTGGCGGCGAGCCCGCTTCAGCGGGCCGGAACTCGCGCGACAACCAAAACGCCAACAACCAAACCAACAATTCCACGCCCAACAAACAAACCGCCGCCCAACCCGATTCGCAGCAGGGCAAACAACCGACCGGCGAGTCCGCGGGTGGCGCGCCCGCTTCAGCAGGCGGGAAACAAGGCGACGCCCCACAACAGCCCAGTGAGAGCGACACTCCCGTCTCCTCTCAAGGCGATAACGACGCCGAAGCCTTCAATCGCATCCAGAAGCACATGGAGCAGAAGGGTGAACTGAAGAACGAGCAGGAGAACGGCAGCGAAGGAGAGGGAAAGAAGCAAAACGAAACCGCCAACTCGAACCAACAACCCCCGTCTCACCGCGATGCGAAGCAGAACTCGCCGCAAAACTCCCAAGACCCACAGCCCGGCGAGTCCGCTTCAGCAAATGGGAAACGCGGCGACAACAATGCAGCCAATGCCACACAACAACGTCAAAACGCTGACCAACAATCCGGCAATCAATCCCAAGAACGCAATGGTGAAAACGGTGCCAACCGCCGCCCAGACGATGTGACCAAGAAGCCAGAAAACACTACCAAGTCCGGTGGCGAGTCCGCAGGTGGCGAGTCCGCTTCAGCGGACGGGAAACAACAACCCCTCGGCAGCGAACAAACCTCCTCCCCAGGCGCCCCCGGCGGCGGCCACGAACAGAGTCCCCAAGGCTCACCCAATTCGCAGCCCGGCATGCAGCCCAAAGACAAACCGAAGCAAGCTGGCTCGCCGGGTGATAAATCAAAGAACGAGGAATCCTCCGCTGGCGCGCGCGGCAATCGCGAAAGCGATTCCCACGGCGACCAAGGCGGCGACAAGGCGGGTGGCGGTGAAGAAGGCGGCGGCCAAAAATCACCGCACGACGGCACCGGCAGCGCCGGCGCGAATCAGTCTGCCGACCAAGGCGCCGGTCAATCTGGCGAAAAAGGCCGAGGCGAAAACTCCGCCGACGCCGGCGGAGATGCCAACTCCAAAGGCCGTACCGGCGCCGGCGATGGCAAGACCCCGGGGCAGGGCACCGACCAACGCGCGGGCGCTGGCGACAAGCCCGGCGGCAACCCCAACCCTAATAACGATCCGTCTACCCGCGATGCAACGCCGAGGGCGAACGACGCCACGAAGCCGGAGGGGGAGAGCGGGAGAAAGGGAGAAGGGGAGAAGCAGAAACCCAGCGAGTCCACAAATGGCGAGCCCGCTTCAGCGGGCGGGAAACGTAGCGACAAGCTTCGAGGCGACGACAACAAGCAACCCAGCGACCCCACCAAACCGCAATCCGACCCCAACAAAACCCAAGACGACCCGCCCAACCGCGATGCAAAGCCGAGCGATCAGCAACAGCAAAGCCCGCACCAGCAAAAGGATCAACAACAAAACAGCGGCGACAACAAGAGCACCAGCGACGATAACAAGGGCGGCGCTGCCTCTGGCTCCAACGGTGCTCCCGGCAACGCCTCCAATCCCCAACCCAGCATCACCGGCGACGCCCCCGCAGGCGACGCCGCGAACCTCGACTACGCCCGCAAACAAACCGACATGGTCCTCGATAAACTTGCCGACCAACTCAATAAGAAGAAAGTCGACGACGGCCTCTTAAAAGACCTTGGCTGGACCGAAGCCGACCTCAAGCGCTTCGTCGACCGCTGGCAACAACGCAAAGCCGCCGCCGAACAGAACGACGAGAAGGGCGAAACCGCCAAGCGCGAACTCGACGACGCCCTCCGCAGCCTCGGCCTCCGCCCCGGCGAGCTGCAACAAAACGCAGCGCAAAAGGACACGCTGCGCGATCTCCGCGAAGGCTATCGCGGCCCGGTGCCGAACGCCTACAAAGAACGCCTCAAAGCCTATAACCAAGGCGTCTCGCGGGCCCGGCAGAATGCCGAGTAGAATAAGGCGATGGCACGAATCATTAGCCGCCGGGCGCGGGTGCCTGGGGCGGAGTCTGCGACGCCCCAGTCGGTCATGCCCTGGGGCATCGCAAAGCCTCTGCCCCAGCCACCCGTCGAAACACTAACAGTATTCCGCGATGCCCATCACCTGACAGCCCCCGGCTCTGCCGGGGGTTAGCGCTAGGTAAACCATTGCCAAAATGCAAACCCCCGGCAGAGCCGGGGGCTGACTGCGGTTCGGAACGCACTTGCGAATACGTTGGCCCGCTCCCGATCGAATTACCACATTACCCGCTTTCGCCGCCACGCTAAAAACACATCGTGTCTAACTTCCCTCGCTACCTCGTACCATTCCACCCCAAGCGCATCCCGCATCACTTTGCCGATGTGCTGATCATCGGCGGCGGCATCGCGGGCCTGCGGGCCGCCATGGAAATCGACCCGCGGCTGTCGCTCCTCGTCATCACTAAAGACGCGATGGAGCAATCCAACAGCGCATACGCCCAGGGCGGCATCGCGAGCGTGATCGACCCCGAAGATGCCTTCAGCAATCACGTGGAAGACACGCTCATCGCCGGCGCGAATCTGTGCGATCGCGAGGTCGTTGAAATGGTCGTCGCCGAAGCGCCGCAGCATATTCAGAAACTCATCGATTGGGGCACGCAGTTCGACAAGGAGAAGGGCGAACTCATGCTCGGCCGCGAGGGCGGCCACAGCCACCGCCGCATCGTGCACGCCCTCGGCGACGCCACGGGCCACGAAGTCATGCGGGCCATGATCCAGCAGGTCCGCACCAAGGCCGACACGCAGCTCTGGCCCAACACGTTCACCATCGATCTGCTCACGCACGAAGGCAAATGCCGCGGCGCGCTGGTGTGGCATGCCCGCCACGGCCGCACATTCATTTGGGCCAAGCAAACCATCCTCTGTACCGGCGGGGCAGGGCAGATCTACCGCGAAACCACGAACCCGGAAGTCGCAACCGGCGACGGCCACGCACTCGCCTACCGCGCCGGCGCCGAGCTGCGCGATATGGAGTTCATGCAGTTTCATCCCACCGTCCTCTATATCGCCGGCGGCAGCCGCAGCCTCATCACCGAAGCCATGCGCGGCGAAGGCGCGCGGCTCATCGACTCCAACGGCCGCCGTTTCATGCCCGATTACGATGACCGCGCCGAGCTCGCCCCGCGCGATGTCGTGAGCCAGGCCATCGTCACGCAAATGGAAAAGACGCGCGCCTCGAGCGTGTTCCTCGATCTCAGTCACCTCGATGCCGAAAAAATCCGCAAACGCTTTCCCGGCATCGCCCGCACATGTGCCGAGTTCGGCATCGACATCGCGACCGATCCCATCCCCGTGCGCCCTGGCGCGCATTACATGATCGGCGGCGTCGCGGTCGATCACGCCGGCCGCACGACCGTACCCGGCTTGTGGGCCGCCGGCGAAGTCACGAGCAGCGGCCTCCACGGCGCGAACCGCCTCGCCTCGAACAGCTTGCTCGAAGGGCTTGTCTACGGAGCTCACGCCGGAGCCGGCGCTGCGGCCATGGCACTCGAGGAAAGCGATTCTTATCACGCCATCCCGCTCGAAAACGCCGCTGCGCCGCACCACGCCGAGCCGCTCGACCTCGCCGACATCCGCAACTCGCTCAAGAGCATCATGTGGCGTTCCGCCGGCGTCCAGCGCACCGGCCGCGACCTCGCCGACGCCGCCCGGACAATCCGCCGTTGGTGCGGCTATGTTCTCGCCCGCCAGTTCAACGATCCCGAGGGTTGGGAACTCCAAAACATGCTCACGGTCGCCCGGCTGATGGTCGAAACGGCCCTGGCCCGCGAAGAATCCCGCGGCGTCCACCTCCGCACCGATTTCCCCCACACCGACGACACCAACTGGCGCCGCCACCTAACGGTCGCCCGCCCGTAGGCGAGTCTCTCCGAGACTCGCACCAAACTCACCTCATTCCGCACCCGGATACGCAAGGACCGGCAGACTTTTCGTAGGGTGGGCACCGCCCACCAAAGACGACGCCGCGCAAGCGGCGGGCAATACCCACGCTACAACTGCTCCCCCCGAAACTCCCTGCTCCAAGCTCCTGGCTCCCCGCTTCTCTCCCGCTCACCGCTTTTTCCCCCGAACCCCCGCCCGCCTCGCCGCGTAGCGGGTATAGACACCAAACCTCCAATCCGGGTACGCTTTTACGGCGGGGAACGGCTTGGCGGAACGATGCCGGTCATATCGGCGACTGCCGCTCCCATTCGCAATTCTGCCCATGGGCGGCCGCTTGGTGACGCCACCCGCGACCTCAGGCCTGTCCCACCACCCGCCTGAGCCGAGTGTTCAGCAACCTTTCTGGTTCATAGGACCATTCCAACATGAGTACTGTTGCTCCCGATGCCCCCGCACCCCAGACGGCTGGCAAAAGCGGCGGCGGGCCCGATCGCTCGGCCATGATCGAAGCCGTCAACCTGTCGAAGTTCTACGGCGACTTCGCCGCCACCCGCGACGTAACCTTCACGATCAAGCGCGGCGAAGTGGCCGCTTTCCTCGGCCCCAACGGCGCCGGCAAAAGCACTACGATGAAGCTGCTCACCGGCTACCTGGCCCCTTCGGCCGGTGTTGCCCGCATCGCCGGCTTCAACATGGCCACGGAACGCCTCGAAGGCGCGAAGCACCTCGGCTACCTGCCCGAAAACGGCCCGCTGTACCCCGATATGAGCCCCCGCAGCCTGCTCCGCTTCTTCGGCCAGGCCCGCGGGCTCTCCAAACAAAAACTCGACGAGCGCATCGAAGCCGTCGTCGACCTCTGTAAACTCGGCACCGTGATCGGCAAACCCATCGGCAAGTTGTCGAAGGGTTTCCGCCAACGCGTCGGCATGGCCCAAGTGCTGCTGCACGAACCCGATGCGCTCATTCTCGATGAACCGACCTCCGGTCTCGACCCGAATCAAATTCGCGAAGTCCGCGACACGATCCGCCGCATCGGCCAAACGAAAACCATCCTGCTCTCGACGCACATCCTGCAGGAAGTCGAAGCCATGTGCAATCGCGTGATCTTCATCAATGAAGGCCGCCTGGTCTTCGATGGCACGCCCGCCGAATTCGCCGCCGACGAACGCAACATCGACGAACGCTTCCACCAACTAACCGCCAAACGCTAAATAGCCGAACCGTCCCGGTTCGACGCCCCGTATTCATTAAAGATCGTTGTGAATCAGGACCCCACGCCAAGCCGCCAAGCCGCAAAGAGGAATACTTTTAACCACTAAGGACACAAAGCACACGAAGAAGAAAGAATGCGGTCAATATGTTCTGTTCAAGAATTCTTTCTATCTTCTATGCGATCTCCGCGCCTCTGCGAGAGCTTCGCGTTGGTCTTTCTTCGTGCCCTTCGTGTCCTTCGTGGTTAATTATTAAAAAGCGACTTCGCGCCTTTGCGTGAGACCAACTTCGCAGTTACTTCACCCAGCCGAGGGCTGGGCTATTTGGACCATACCAACATGAACTTCACAGTTCTCAAAGCCATCTTCCGCCGCGACTTCGTCAGCTACTTCTCCAATCCGACGGGGTACGTGTTCATCTGCGTGTTCGTGATGCTGAGCGCGCTGGCCGCCTTCTGGCCGCCCGATTTCTTCAGCAACAACCTCGCGAACCTCGACCAGCTCAACAAGTGGCTGCCGTTCATTCTGCTGGTGTTCATCCCGGCGATCACGATGAGCATCTGGGCCGAAGAGCGCCGCCAACACACCGACGAGCTTCTGCTCACGCTGCCCGCCAGCGACACCGACGTCGTCATCGGCAAATACCTCGCCGGCGTGGCGATCTACACGGTCGCCCTCCTGTTCTCGATGTTCTCGATCTACCTCGTGTTCATGTACGGCCTCGGCCAGCCCGACTTCGGCCTCTTCGTGGCCACGTACATCGGCTATTGGTTCATCGGCATCGCGATGCTCTCGATCGGCATGGTCGCCTCGTTTCTCACGAGCAATCTCACGGTCGGTTTCATCCTGGGCATGGTGTTCAACGCCCCGCTCGCTATGTTCGGCGTGGCCGACTGGATCATCAAAGACCCGCATCTGGCGCAATCCATCAAACGCTGGAGCGCGATCGAACAATTCGGCGATTTCCAACGCGGCGTGATCAGCCTCAGCGGCATCAGCTACTTCATCATGCTCGCGGTCGTGATGCTCTACATCAGCATGGTCCTCATCGGCCGCAGGCATTGGGGCGGTCGCGAAGAGGACCAATCGATGTGGGCCCATTACCTCGCCCGCGCCCTCGGCCTCGTGGCCATCGTCATCGGCATCAACCTGTTCATCTCGCATCACAACTCGCTAAGGGCCGACATGACCAGCGAGAACCTCAACTCGCTCTCGCCACGCACCGTACAGCTCGTTCGCGATCTCCGCAGTAACGACAAGGGAAAAACGATCAAGATCGACGCCTACGTCAGCCCGCAGATGCCAGCCGAATACGCGGCCCACAAGCTCAATCTGCTCGCCACGCTCAATGAACTTGCCTCGATGAGCGGCGGCAAGATCGTCGTCGACGTCCACCAGATCGAAAACTTCAGCGAAGAAGCCACCAACGCCCAAAAGGCCTACGGCATCGAGCCCCGCGAAGTCCGCACGATCGACCGCGGCGCCCGCAAGACCGAAGAGATCTTCCTCGGCGCCGCGTTCAGCTCCGGCCTCGATCGCGTCGTGCTGCCGTTCATCGACAAAGGCATTCCGATCGAATACGAACTCGTGCGGTCGATCTGCACCGTCTCCCAGCAACAGCGCAAGAAGCTCGGCGTCGTAAAAACCAACGCCCAACTCTTCGGCGGCTTCTCAATGCAAGGTCCGAGCGAAGAGTCGCAGCTCGTCGCCGAGCTCAAGAAGCAGTACGACGTCTCCGAAGTCGACCCCATGAAGCCGATCACCGAGAAGTACGATGTGCTCCTCGCCGTGCAGCCCTCCGGCCTCAACCCGGTCGCGATGAAGAATTTTATCGCCGCGGTGAAATCGGGTCAGCCGACCGCCATCTTCGAAGATCCGTACCCTTGGCCGCAGCTGTGGCCCGAGGTCGTCGGCACTGCTCAACCCAACCGCCCGCCCGGCGGCATGATGGGCATGTTCGGCGGCGGCGGACAGGCCGAGCCCAAGGGCGATATCGGCGAACTCTGGAAAACGCTCGGCGTCGAACTCTACGGCGACGAAATCGTGTGGCAGAACTTCAACCCCGAGCCCAAGCTCGGCGATATCTACAAAGAGTGGATCTTCGTCGACGAAGGGCTCTCTGCCGCCGGCACACCGAATCCGTTCAATCCAGATGACGACATCTCGAAGGGCATGAAGCAGGTCCTGTTCTTCTGGCCCGGTTCATTCCGGCCGGCCGAAGGCTCGAAGCTCAACTTCAAGGAGCTGGCCGTCACGGGCCGCAATAGCGGCACGATCAGCTACCAGGATGTCGACATGTCGCTCCGCTCGGGCAACACGTTCGGTGTCCGCCGCGTCACCACGCACGAGCCGTACATCATCGCGGCCCACGTGACCGGCGACCTCGCGCCAGAGACCGGCCTGTACCTCGACAAGTCCGGCAAGGACGCGAAGAAAGACGAAGCGAAAAACGCCGACGCCAGTAAGGCCGACGCCACCAAAGACGCCAAAGCGGCCGACGCCAAGGCCGACGACGCCAAGGCTAAAGACGGCGAAAGCAAGGACGCCGCCAAGAAGACTGACGACGCCCTCGCCGGCAAAGCGCCCGAGAAGACGAAGATCAACGTCGTCCTCGTTGCCGATATCGACTGGATCGCGCCGATCATCTTCCGCCTCCGCGAAATGGGCCAGGATCCCGATTCAGTCATCGACTTCAAGTTCCAGAACGTCGCCTTCGTGCTCAACGCGCTCGACTCGCTCGCGGGCGACGACCGGTTCGTCGAACTACGCAAACGCTCGCGGGCCCACCGCATCCTCACCAAGGTCGAAGAAGCGACCGAGGAACAGCGCAAAGACTCGCTCAAGGAACAGAACGAGTACATGGACGATGCCCGCAAGCAAATCGAAGCGGCCCAGGATGAATTCCGCAAGAAGATGGCCGACCTCGAAAACCGCAAGGACCTCGACCCGCGCGTGAAGGAACAAATGGTGGAGCGCGAACGCATTCGGCTCGAGCGCACCCGCGATGTGCAAATCGCCGCGCTCGAAAAGAAGCGCAATGCCGACGTCAAGAAGAGCGAGCGCGAGCTGGCCGCTACGATTCGTGGCGTGCAAGATCGCTACAAGCTCCTGGCCGTGCTGTTGCCGCCGATTCCACCGGTGCTCCTCGCGTTCTTCGTCTTCTTCAATCGCCGCAAGGCTGAACAAGAAGGTGTCGACGCCAACCGCCTCCGCTACGGCAAGAAAGAGAAGACCGCGTAAGCAACGAACGGATTTTCACCACGGAGGCACGGAGGACACGGAGAGAAAACCCAAAGGACAAACTTCAATTCGCTTAGCCGCGATGCGCAGCAGAGCGATTTCCGCACCACTCTGTTTCCTCCCGCCCCCAATCAAACCCAACCAACATGCAACATCCAAACCACAGGATCCCAGCACAGAACGCACTCTCCGTGCTCTCTGTGTCTCCGTGGTAAATAATTCCGAACCCAATCCGCCAACACATGTCCGAAAACGCCAAAACCATCGCCTTCGTCCTCATTGGCCTCGTCGCCGTCGTCATCGGCATCTTCTCGCGCCCCACAAGCGCTGAAGTCGATCAGGCATCGCTGCAAGGCACGAACCTCACGGCCACGTTCAAAGATCCCGACGCCGCTCGCAGTCTCCGCATCGTGCGGTTCGATGAAGACACCGCCACGCTCCGCGAGTTCGAAGTGGCCGAAAAGGACGGCCTCTGGTCGATCCCGTCGAAAGATGGCTACCCCGCCGACGCCGCCAAGCAAATGGCCGAAGCCGCCACGTCGCTCATGGATCGCCAAATCCTCGATGTCGCCAGCAACAACGCCGGCGATCACGAACAATATGGCGTTATCGATCCGCTTTCCCCCAAGCTCGAGCCGGGCCAAAAAGGCGTCGGCACCCGCGTCATCATGAGCGACGAACAGAGCAAGCCGCTGGCCGACCTCATCCTCGGCAAGAGTGTTCGCGGCGCCGAAGGCCAACGCTACGTGCGCAAGGCCGGGCAAGATGTGGTGTACATCATCCAAATCGATCCCGCCAAGCTCTCGACCGATTTCGAAAACTGGATCGAAAAAGACCTGCTCAAACTCAACGCCTGGGATATGCAGCAGGTCGAAGTGAAAGATTACTCCGCCGAAATGCAGCTCGTCATGGGCCCTGGCGGTCGGCCGTCGATCGGCGTCGCCTGGGATCCGCGTTCCGATATCACCGTGGCCTACAACGACGCCGATGCGAAATGGACCCCCGTTAAACTTCGGAAGTTCGACCCCAAGCAAGGCCAGAACGGCGACTATGTCGACTTTACCCTCGCCGAGGACGAAGAGCTCAATGCCGAAACGCTGAACGCACTTAAGACAGCGCTCGATGATCTGAAGATCGTCGACGTCAAACGCAAGCCGCAGGGTCTGAGCGATAGCCTGAAGGCTGGCGAAGACTTTCTGAACAATCCAGAAGCCTTAAAGGACCTGATGGGCAAAGGCTTCGCCGCCACCGCCAACCAAGAAGGCACCGGCCGCGATCTCATTTCCAGCGATGGCGAAGTCATCGCCACAATGAAGAACGGCACCGAGTACGTGCTGCGGTTCGGCAACCTCACGAATACTGCCGGCACCGGCGACAAGAAAGACGAGGCGGCCGCCAAGGATGCAGCCGATCCGACCAAGGCTGCCTCCGCCGACAAAGATAAAAAAGGCGACAAGAGCGACGTCCATCGCTACTTGTTTGCGATGGCCCGCTTCAACGAGAAAGCCATCAAGCAACCCGAGCTCGTGAAACTGCCCGACCTGCCGCCGGGCGTTACGCCGCCTGCGCCTGCCGCCGGCGCTGCACCAGCTCCCGGCGCCACTCCCGCTGCACCAGCTCCCGGCGCCACGCCGCCGGCCGCACCCGCGAAAGAAGGCGAAGCTCCGGCCGAAAAGAAAGACGCCCCAGCCGCCGCGCCGAATCCGTCTGACGAAGTGAAACCCGGCGCGGGCGCCGACGCCGACGAAAACACGCCGCCGGCAACCGAAAACAAAGACGCCGCCGCACCACCGGCTGATCCAGCGAAGGCCGCAGCAGCCCCCGCCGCTGATCCGGCCCAGCCTGCCGAAGGCGACGCCGCCAAGACGGACGCCCCGCCAGCCACTCCGGCCGACGGCACCGAAAAGAAAGACGACGCCGCCGCCAAGAAGGAAGGCGAACCCAACAGCGAAATCCAAAAGGTCATCGCCGAACGTGAACGCATCGAAAAGGAAAACCAGCGCAAGCTCGATGAGTATCAAGCGCTCGTGAAGAAGGGCCAGCAGAACGTGAAGGATCTCAACGCCCGCTTCGGCGATTGGTACTTCGTCGTCGACGACAACGTCTTCCAAAAAGTCCGCGTGAGTAGCGACAAGCTCATCAAGAAGAAGGAGAAGAAGGAAGATGCCGCCGGCGCAACCCCAGGCGCGCCTGGCGCTGCCGTCCCACCCACCGGCATCCCCGGCCTGCCATCAATCCCCGGCGCAACGAAGTAACCACGTGAATATCATTCCGGTTCCCTCCCCTTCGACGGGGAGGGATCAAACGAGCACGGGCGACCTAAGTCGCCCGAGCGCAGTGCGATAGTCGCTTCGCGGAGCGAAACGGGAGGGGTGACAACACGCACACTTAACTTCTCTGAGACTCGTTACGCCTGCCATCACAAACCAGCCCCCGGCTCCCCGGGGGTTCGCGTTTGGGTGTCGTTATCGGCCGTTCAACCCCCGGCAGAGCCGGGGGCTGTCGCTGCGCGTGCCGCTTCCAATTGCTCGAACGTGATCATCACTCCGGCCGCACCAATTCCGGTCTTCCCACCCGCCGCCGCAGCCAATTCATCGACTTCCAAACCTGCGGCCGCGTCACGAGCCACCGCTCCAGCCGCTGCTTCCCCGGAAACTCGGCGAGCACCAGCCCCACAAGAATCGTGAGCACGCCTTGCCCCGGCGCGACCAGCATCACCACGCCGGCAACGATCAGCACAACGCCGAGCATCGTCTTCGCCGTGAGCAGAATCATTCGCAGCGCCGGGTACTCATCCCACGATGCCAGCGCACGCGGCTCCGAGCGCTTAAAATAATCGCGTGGCATCCGCATCACCAGCCACAGCACCGCCAAAGGTGTGAGCAACAACACTGCCAGCGACACGCACGACACGCACCACACAGCCGTGCTGTGGTCGCCAAACCAGTCCGATAGCGAATGGAACCAGCTCATGGCCCATTGCCGCTGCAAACCAAGTGCCGTTACGGCTGCGTCACGTCGTAACCCAGTTCGTAGAGCGATTCGAGCGTGTAGATGCCCGTGTTGTGCCCGTCGCTGAAGTCGATCGAGTATGCATAGCTGCCCACCGGCTTCATCGCCGTGATCCGCAGCGGCGCCGTTTCGGCCGACGAAATAATCGGCAACTGCAGCGGCGACGGCGGCGCTGCATTCCGCTCCTCCCGGCACGTCGCGCACGGGCACCGCTCGCGCAGCTCCTTCAGCGGATACTCGCGTGTCTTCCCATCACTCCAGTCGATCCGCAATCGGTTCGGCGTATAAAGTTCAAGCTTCGTAGGTGTCGGCGTCATTTGTTGAAATGCAAGAGGGGGAGAGTGGGAGATAGGGAGAGGGGGAGAAATCCAAGTCAATGTTCTATCAAATCCCCCCCTCTCCGTGTCTCCCTCTCTCCCACTCTTTCGTTCCTTTTTCATGGTCCACGTTGACGCGGGGTGGCTGGGGTCGAGCGCAGCGAGCCCCAGTGCGCTGCCGTCAATCGCAGCGTCACTGGGGGCTCGCCTTCGGCTCGACCCCAGCCACCTCGTTGCATGTTCTATCAAATCTCCCTCTCTCCGTGTCTCCCCCTCTCCCCCTCTATGTGTCCCTTTTCATTGCGTCCTTACGAGCATCAACCGTCCGCAGCACCGGAGCGCGCATCCACAAACCGCCGCCCCTTCCCCTCGAACCGCGGCAGCGACATCGTCGTCACGCACCGCACTTCCACATGCAGCCCCAGCCGCAGCTGCAGCTCCTGCTCGATCCGCCCCGGCTGCTGCAAATGATCTTCCACTTCGATGACCAGTTCGTCGAGAGCGCCCTGCTTACGGGCTGTCATTCGATATTCTACGACCTCGGGAAAGCTGTGCAGAATCTGCTCGATCGCCGTCGGGTACACGTTCATCCCGCGGATGATCATCATGTCGTCCGCCCGCCCCAAAATGCCGCCTTCCAGCAGCACGAAGCCGGCGCCGTCGGCAGACCACATCGGCCGCACCAGGTCGCCGGTGCGATAGCGAATCACCGGCGCGCCACCGCGCCCCAGCGTCGTGAGCACCAAATGAGACAATTCGCCCGCCGCCGCCGGCCGCGCGGTCTCCACTGAAACGAACTCGGCCAGAAACTGGCACTCGTTCACATAGAGCCCGCGGCCCGCCGCATCCGCAAACCCCCATGGGCCGACTTCCGTCGCCCCACCGTGATCCACGAGCCGCGCTCCCCAGGCCGACTCGATCCGCTCGCGCGTCGCCGGCACGCTGCCGCCCGGCTCGCCGGCCACGATAATCTTCTCAATGCTGGAACTCGCGAGATTGATATGATGCTCCGCCGCCACCTCCGCCAGCCGCTGCGCATATGTCGGTGTACACAGCAGCGTCGTCACACTCATTGATCGAATCAATTCCAACCGCTGCAAGCTGCTGAGCCCGCCGCCGGGCACCACGAGCGCCCCGCGCGCCACGAGCGCATCGAACGCACTCCAAAACCCGACGAACGGCCCAAACGAAAACGCCAACAGTGCCCGATCGCCGATATGCACGTCGGCCGAATCGAGCACAAACTGCCAGGCCTCGAGCCACCACTGCCAATCTTCCGCCGTATCGACCACTACCAGCGGCCGCCCGCGCGTGCCCGAGGTTTGATGGCTCCGTACATACCGCTCGATTCCGTACGTGCGATTCGCCGCGAACGGCTCCTCGGTTGCCTGCGGCTGCAACTCCTCCTTCGCCGTGAAGGGCAGCGCCGCCAACTGCTCCAAACTCTCGATCCGCGCGGGCCACCCAGCGAGCTTCCGCGCATAAAACGCATTCTGCGGCAAGATCTCCACGAGCAATTGGTTCAGCCGCTCAAGCTGCAGCGCGGAAAGCGCAGTGCGATCGAGTCGCATCAATCCCCGGCGGTCATCAACAGTCGAAGTCATATGCAATCCAGGGCTACCATTTTCTGGGGGTGCCTGGGGTCGAGCGCAGCGAGCCCCCAGTGAAGCAGCGTGCAGCGCTTGGGTGGCTGGGGTCGAGCCGAAGGCGAGCCCCCAGTGCGCCGAGGTCAACTGCCGCCTCACTGGGGGCTCGCTCCTCTCGACCCCAGCCACCCCATGCACGTTGCCCACGGGGATCTCCCCCTCTCCCTTTCTCCCGCTCTCCCCCTCTATTTTTCCACCGCTTTACCGATGCAGTACAACGTCGCATCTGTCCGCACATACAACCGCCCTCCCGCGACCGCCGGCGTTGCGACGCACGTTTCCTTCAGCGAGTTGCGTGCCAACAACTTGAACTCACGCTCGGCAGCCAGCACGATCGCATCGCCCTGTTGCGAGCAACATAAAATCCGCTGGCCGAGTCGAATGGGCGAACTATGAAAATCGCCGCCGACCCGTTCGCGCCATACCTGCTTGCCGGTCGCCAACTCGCAGCACGACACCACGCCGCGATCGTGCCACAGGAACAATAGGTCGCCGACCACGAGCGGCGTCGGCACCTGCGGCACGCTTTGCTTGAGCTTGTAAGCCGTCTCGGGGGCTGAATTACCGTCGCCCGCTTTGGCCGCCACCAGCACCTTGCCGTTCCCGCCTTCGCCGCACGCGACCAAGATCATATCACCCGCCACCACCGGCGAACTCACGCACCGCGTCGTCAAATCGTCCTTGAACGCATCCCACGCGACCTTGCCCGTGAGCGCGTCGAGTGCCGCGAGACCAGACGCCGTACTCGAAGTGATGAGCAACTTCCCACCGGCCTGCGACGGTTTATCGAACATGCACGGCGCCGCAAACGATGTAATCCCCGCTTCACGCTTCGCGCGCCATCGCTCCTGGCCCGTGCGGCGATCAAACGCCACGACCGCACTCTCGGCCCCACTATCATTCGCCACATACACCAAATCGCCGTACACCACCGGCGACTGCCCGTACCCGTGCACTTCCTCATACGGTCCCACCTCGCGCCGCCACGCTTCGTTGCCGTCGTGCGTAAGTGCGACCAGCAACACGCGCCCACTATCCAGCCACGTGAGGTACACATGCTCCGCATCCACCGCTGGAGTGCTGGAGGCAAAACTGTTCCGCGTGTTGATGTGATACATGCCGACATCAAACCGCTTCCGCCACCGCGTCTCCCCCGTCGCCACATCGAACGCAAACACCAGTTGCGCACCCGTTTCGGGATCCGCCGATGTAAGATACAGCGTTCCCTCCCAAATCACCGGCGAACTGTGTCCCACACTCTCCAGCGGCCGCTTCCACAAGAAATTCTCCGCCCGCCACTCCGACGGGATCGATGCGCCCTCACTCTGCCCACCCCCATTCGGCCCCCGAAACCGCTCCCAATTCTCCGCGCGACTAACTGCGCACGGCACGATAGCACACAGCAACGCCAAGCTCAGATGAACCTCACGCCCACACGCAAAGGCGCGAAGGAATGTGAACCACGACGACACAACGAGCACGACGTTCCGAACGATAGGCGTCATTGTTCAAATCTTCCCTTCTTTCGTCGTGTCCGTCGTGTCCGTCGTGGTGAATACAAAGTCTCAGCCAAGCTTGGTGCCTTCGCGCCTTTGCGTGAGAACAGAAAAGCCTATCGCTCGATATGATACTGCTCGATCTTGCGATACAGCGTCGCCCGGCCGATACCGAGCAGCTTGGCGGCTTCCGGCACGTTGTCGCCCGTGCGGTTGAGCGCCTCGGTGATCAGCCGCTTCTCCCATTCGTCGATCCGCAGCGTTTCGAGCTCGCTGCTGCCCGAGTCGCGAAGCGCCAAATCATGCGGGCGAATCGCCTCGTCATCTGCCAGCACCACCGCGCTATCGAGCACGTTCCGCAGCTGCCGGACGTTTCCCGGCCAGCGATACTCCAGCAGCATCGCCCGGGCCGCATCCGTGAGCGTCAGCCCCGGCCGACCGTGCAATCGCCGAAAATGATCGAGAAAGAAATCGACCAACAGCCCAATATCCTCGCCCCGATCGCGCAGCGGCGGCAGATACAGCTCGAATACGCTCAGCCGATAGTACAGATCCTCGCGAAATCGCTTTTCGCGCACATACTTCTGCAGGTTCTGGTTCGTCGCCGCGATCACTCGTACATCGACGCTCACTTCCTCGGTCGCCCCCACGGGTAGAAACGGATGCCCCTCCAGAATCCGCAAGAGCTTCGCCTGTCCTTCGAGCGTCAACTCGCCGACTTCATCTAAAAACAGCGTCCCCAGGTCGGCCTGTTGAAAGAACCCGATGTGGTCGCGATCGGCACTGGTGAACGAGCCTTGTTTATGCCCGAACAACTGGCTCTCAATCAGCTCGCCGGGAATCGCCGCACAATTGACACTCACCATCGGCCGATCGGCCCGCGGGCTCGTGCGATGAATGGCCCGCGCGACCAGTTCCTTGCCGCTGCCGCTCTCGCCGCGCACCAACACGCAACCGGGCGCCTTTGCCACGCGGTTGATCTTGGCCTTGAGGTCGCGCATCGGCGCACAGTTGCCGATCAGCTCATCATGCCCCGGCGACTTTTCGACCAGCCGCTGATAATCACTCTGTAGCGTCGTGAGCGCCCGCGCCCGCACGAGCGCAATCGCCACGATATTCGCCACGGAAATGATGAAATCAAAATCCGATTGCCGAAACCGCCCTGCTTCCAGATAAACATGAATTGCCCCGAGCGTCGTCCGTTCGCCATCCGCCCGCCGCACGAGCGGCGCACACACGGCATCCGCAAAATGCCCGAGATCCTGCGTCCCCTCCTTCGACGATTGATTCGCTACCCACACCGCGTGCCCCTGCCGCGATACCAGCTCGGTGAGCGATTGATTGAGCGTCACCCGGTTTGCCGCATCGCGCGGAATCACCAGCTTCGGCTGCAAAATTCCCTGATCGCTCACCGACAAGAATCCAACCACCGACGCCTTCGTCCGCGTTCGCAACAGGTCGAGCGCGATCTCCAGCACGCGGTTCGGGTCGTCGCACCCCAACAGCTTGATGCACAGCTGATATAGCAGCATCAGCTCCTTCACCTGCTCGGTGCTCGGCAACCCCGCGAGTGCGTCCTCGTGCGATTCCTGCACGGCGATCGGCATATCCTGCACGATCGTCTGCATTAGCTGCGGGTCGTCGCCCTTGGCCGTCGGCGGCTCCTCCGACTCATGAAACTCGAACTCGGCCGACCCCACGCGAATCGTGTTGCCGTCGACGACCGTCGCCTCGTCGATCTTCTGCCCGTTCACCAGCGTGCCGTTGCGGCTTTCGGCATCGCGAATGACCCAGCCCTCCGGCGTGAATGTGAGCGTGGCATGCACGCGCGAACACAGCGGGTCGGGCAGCGAAATATGGCAATCGGTCCCGCGGCCAATCAGCGTGTTGCGGCGGGCATCCAGGGCGAAGTTGGTGCCGGCGCGGTTGCCGGTGAGGATCGTCAGATAAGCGTATAGGCCGCGACTGGTGACCGTCATAAATTTCGCCCGAACCCTACAAACTGCCCCAAAGAGCATAGTACACCAGCGGGGGCTCACTTGGAATTGGCACCGCAATCGGCATAATGGCGAGCAACGAGGCGTGAGGAACGAGGAGCGAGGATCGAGTACGTAGGACGGACATATCTATCCGTCCGAACAAAACTCATGGATCGAAGCTCGCAGCGCAATGCGGAGCCACGTGCCGTTGCCGTGTGGGCCAAGATCAGTCACCCTTAAACGAATCAGCAGTAGAGCGGGCGCCGACCACCGCCAAACAACCGACTCGACACGGTGGGCGCCGTCCACCATCAAACTACAAATCGCCAATAGAACAACCGAGGGGAATCCATGTCCGCCGACCCGCGTTTCGATGTCTTCCCAGACCAATCTGCCCCCGAGCGCAAACGCAGCAAATGGATGACCTGTGCCATCGGCTGCCTGATCTTCCTGGTCATCGGCATCGTGCTGGTCGCCATTTTCCTGTTCTGGCTTAGCCGCAACTGGCGCGAGTTCGCCGCCAATATCGGCACCCAAGTCGTAAATCAAACGATCGATGACTCTGGCCTGCCGGCTCAAGAGAAAGCCGAAGTCAAAGAACAAGTGAAGCGGGTGGCCGATGCCCTCCGCCAAAACCGGATCAGCAGCGAGCAAGCGAGCAAGTTTGTCGATCTCATGCAGAAGTCGCCGCTCTTGCCGATGCTCGTCGTCTATGGCATCGACAAAGGCTACATCGTGAAAAGCGGCCTCAGTGAAGACGAAAAACGCGAAGGCCGCGTCTCGCTCGAACGCTTCACCCGCGGCATGATTGATAAGAAGATCGATCAACAAGGAATCGACGCCGTGATGTCCCACGTCGCCGATCGCCAGGGCAACGGTGAATGGAAGATGCGTCAGCAAGTGACCGACGCCGAACTCCGCGCCGCCCTCGCCGAAGCCAAAGCCCGCGCCGACGCGGCCCAAATTCCGGCCCAAGCCGAAGCCGTCGACCCCTCTGACGAATTCAAACGCATCATCGACGAAGTGCTGGGCGAGGGGGCAGCAGGCGCGCTGCAGGATGCAGGGAAAGTGGAACCTCCGAAAGCGGAAGAACCCAAGCCGGACGCCGCTGCGGCAGATACTTCCAAGCCGCCCGCGACCGACGCCGCCGCACCACCGCCGGATCCCGCCACCGCAGAACCCAAAGCCGCTACGGAACAGTAGGACGGACATATCGGTCCGTCCGCCGAAGTTCTCTTCCCGCTCGAAGCTCGCAGCGCGGGTGCCTGGGGCAGCATTGCCACCTTGACTTTTTCGCGGGGTGGCTGGGGTCGAGCGCAGCGAGCCCCCAGTGCGTTTCCATCAACCGTTGCCACCTCGACTTTTTCACGGGGTGCCTGGGGTCGAGCGCAGCGAGCCCCCAGTGCGTTTCCATTAACCATTACCACCTTGACTTTTTCACGGGGTGGCTGGGGTCGAGCCGCAGGCGAGCCCCCAGTGCGTTCCATCAACCATTGCCACCTCGACTTTTTCACGGGGTGGCTGGGGTCGAGCCGCAGGCGAGCCCCCAGTGCGTTCCATCAACCATTGCCACCTCGACTTTTTCACGGGGTGGCTGGGGTCGAGCCGCAGGCGAGCCCCCAGTGCGCTTCCATCAACCATTGCCACTTCGACTTTTTCGCGGGGTGCCTGGGGTCGAGCCGCAGGCGAGCCCCAGTGCGTTTCCATCAACCGTTGCCACCTCGACTTTTTCACGGGTGGCTGGATCGAGCCGCAGGCGAGCCCCAGTGCATCCATCAACCATCGCCACTTCGACTTTTTCGCGGGGTGGCTGGGGTCGAGCCGCAGGCGAGCCCCCAGTGCGCATCCATCAACCATCGCCACTTCGACTTTTTCGCGGGGTGGCTGGGGTCGAGCCGCAGGCGAGCCCCCAGTGCCCCGCCGCCAACCGCCGCTGCATCCGAATGCACGGCAGTACTCAGGGCGGTTCACCGCCCTTCCTCGCGCAGCAATACTAGGCCCGCCCGTTTACGGCGGTACCCGAACCGCCAATTACGCACAACCCAGCGCCGTTCATGGGGCTTCTCGGTGTCACGACTTGAGCCACGCCCCACAACACGTTACCCCGATTACGCGCTCTCACTGTCGGCCAACGTAACGGAAATCTATTTCTTCCGCCCCCCGCCCGCAAGAATTACGACGACAATCAGCACCGCGAGAGCGACGAGCGTAATCGGCAGCGGTATAGCATAGTACTTTGCGAGCAACATTCGGCACCGCTTTCTCAACGAGTCCTTCGACGGTCCGCACGTTCGCGGACAACTATATTGCCGTGCGGCCAGCGCGTTCTTATTTCTTCCGCCGCACGATCAAACGCATCAACGGATACTGAACTGCGATCAACACATCAATGATCCCCAGACCACGCAGCGCCGCCGCTCCGCCGCCCTAGAGTATCACGCCGGCAAGCGGCAGCGCAAAAAACGCCAGCACCACAGCGACCGCGATCGCCATCATTTTGCGCGGCGCTGCCTCATCCGCTCGCGTTGTTTGTGTTCGTCCATCTTCAGCCGAGCGTTGGTGCGAGGCAACCATTGTGGGCGGCGTCGCGGTCGCTCCAGTCGCACATCCGCGCGAACATCATACCGCGCCCCTTGCGCCCCAGCGCTCGGGGCGGTTCACCGCCCGTCCTCGCGCAGCGATACTAGGCCCGGCCGTTTGCGGCGGGTACCGGAACCGCCAAAGACGCACAACGCAGCCCCATTCATGGGGCTTCTCGATGCTAGGGCTTCAGCCACGCCGCCAAAACCCGCCGCCAATTCACGCCGGCACAGCGGCAAGAGATTTTTGTAGAAAAGAGCCACCAAACCTGCTACATTCCCCCACGCGGCACAAGATCCGCATTCGCTCTTTGATAACTTGACTCCACAGACAACGTTCTCGGCGTGGCGCTCAACGTGTGCGCACAGGCGTGCCGAGCAGACTCACATCACGACCCCGACGTGATCGCGCAAATAGCTGTGCAGCGAGCCCCCGTGCCATTCTCAAAAATCCTCGACTTCTGCAATGGGCAGCTGGCGATTAGCCCTTAACTCGTAGAGCTTTTACGATCTGCCGTGGCGCAAAATCCCAGGATTATTGCAATAGAAAATGACTTTGCCCACGAGTATCAAAATTCCCTAGCACACTACCGGCTCTAGATAACCAGTAGCCCGCGCCACAAGACCACATGCCGCAGCCGTGATCGCTTTTCCCTGGCCCCTGACCCCTCGCCCCCTCCGACCGCTATTGCACGACGGCGGTGCCGCCGCGATTTGCCACGCGGCCTGGCGTTGCGCTCTCGTACGCGCTGAACTCCGCCCACACAGGATAGTGGTCCGACACTTCCAGCGCCTGCTCGGGCCGCAGGTTATAGATGCGCTGGACGTCGAACACGCCCCAGCGGCCGCTAAACTCGGCCGTGGACGGCGCGTGAATCACGATGTTGTCTTCTTGGTTGTTCTGCTTGGTGTTCGTGAACGCGTTTCGCACGATCGGCCGCACGCCGTCGAGCTGCGTGAGCTCGCCGAGGTGCTTGTCGTCGACGTTGAAGTCGCCGAGCATGATGATGTCGTCTTCGCCGCCGGCCGCCCGCCGAACGACCTGGTACACCTGGGCGAGGGTGTTGCACTCCTCCTTGGCCTTATCGGGCTGCGGCCGCGTGTGCACATCCACCAGCACAAACGTAAACGCCTGATCGGGCGGCGGGCCGCGCACTCGGAACATCGCCACGAGCGGGTCGCGCTCCAGCAGCCGATCGGGGTCGTTCACCGTGTAGATGCTACGCGGGTTTACCTCGATCGTCGCCGTATTGTAAATAAACGCGTACTGTTCCTTGCTTACCGTACTTCCCAACCGTGGGCCCACGACGCGGTCATATGTTTTCCCTTCGAGGTTCACGTACGTCCGCAGGAAGTTGTCGATGAAGTACTCGTCTTGCGTGCGAATTTCCTGGATCGCGACGACGTCGAAGTTGCGGATGATCATGCCCAGCGTGGCCATGACATATTTCTTCTCCGCCTTCGCATCGCCGAACACCTGGATGTTGAACGACGCGATGCGAATCGCGGGCCCGCCGAACATGGGCGAGGGCGGTGGAGGCCCGGCTGGCGGTGACTGCGATGTGTACGTGGCCGGCACCGAACCGGCTGGCTGAGAATAAGCCTGGTAGTTCGTAGGCGGGGCGGTGTAGCCGCTGTAGTTGTTGCCGGGTTGGCCGGCGCTCGCGTAGTTGCCTTGGGCGGGGTACTGGCCGAACTGGCCGAGCCCGCTCGGTTGGCCGGCCTGACCTTGAGTGACGCGCTGGAGGACGTCGGAGAATTTGACGTCTTTGCCGGGGCCTTTGGTGAAATACCACCCGCCCGCGGACATGAGCGCGACCAAGATCAGAGGATACGACCGAGGCACAAGCATCTCCTTGGACGGAGACCGGCATGGGGTGGCTGGGGTCGAGCCGCAGGCGAGCCCCCAGTGGCCCTACTTCAACCGTAGCGCAACTGGGGGCTCGCTCCGCTCGACCCCAGGCACCCCACGAAAAAGTGAAGTCTGCGACGGATAGATATGTCCGTCCCACGACGTGGGAGCGCGCAGCGCGACCGCTACTAGCGCAGTCGGCATAATCGGACGCGTCGGATTAACGATTCTGCCAGCGGGACAAGATCAGCCGCCGCATGCACGCCAGCGTGCTGGCACTTGCGGTCGTATCACGCCTGTTGAAGAGAAAAAGGGTGGCTGGGGTCGAGCGGAGCGAGCCCCCAGTGACGCGGCGTCAACCGTGGCGCCACTGGGGGCTCGCCTGCGGCTCGACCCCAGCCACCCCGTGAAAATGAAAGGCGTAGGACGGACAGTTCTTGTATGTCTATTAGTAGTGACGCGGCGTCGACTGTGGCGCACTGGGGGCTCGCCTGCGGCTCGACCCCAGCCACCCCACGAAAAAGCGATGTGTGGGACGGACATATCTGTCCGTCCATCAAGGAAGAATGAGAGCGGACGGACAGAAATGTCCGTCCTACTTTGAAGCAAGCGCTCCGCGCTTATTTCGCCGCATCATTGAGCGGCGTCGTTTGCACATCAAACTTCCAGGTCCACTCATCGAAGTACAAGTTGTGGCCGTCGATTTCGATTTCGCCGCGTTGGAAGTCGGTCGGCTCGCTGCGGAAGCTCGACTTTGGCGGATCGAATTCGCGGCCGTAGTCGAGATTCACGATCATGCGATACGGGTCGATGTGGCCGCAGAAGTAGTCGCGCACCCGCGGGTCAACGTGCTTCTGGACGCCGTTCGAAGCGTCGGCCGGGAGCCAGCCCCAGGGCTCGATATAGATTTCCGACCAGTCGTGCATGTTCGATTCGCCCGGCTTCGTTTGCCAGCCGCTTTGCCATCGCGCCGGCACGCCGGCCGCGCGGCAGAGCGTGACAAAGCTCGTGCCTTGCACGCCGCAATCGCCTCGCCGCGCGGTGAGACCTTTTATCGAGAGGCTTGGAATGATGCTGTATTCCATCTCCGCACACCACGGCACGTTTTTGGAAATCCAGCGGAAGATGCGGCGGGCCTTTTCGAGCGGGTTCGTTTCGTCGCCGACGATCTCCTGCGCGAGCCGCTTCACTTCCGGCGTGAACACGATGTGCGGCTTGCGCTCGGCTGTGAACTCGCGATAGATGTCGCTACTCGTGTCGTACGGGCGCACCTTCGCGGGGTCGAGCTGAGCGCAGTACGCGCTCGCAACGTACTCCAGCTCGATCGCAAACCGCGGCGGCTGAACGTCGTCGCCGATGGTTTGCTCGAAGTAGATGCTCCGCTGCGGCGCACCGTTCGACGCGATGTGGCCGCCCTCGGGCGAGCTGCCGAGCAGCTTCACGTCGCGCTGGTGGCGATACTCCTGCGGAAACGGCAGCCACGCTCGCACCTTCGCGCCGGGTTTCACCCGCGGGTTGCCAGGCTTCACCGCGACTTCGTAGTTCAGGTGATGCTTCACCGGGTAGACGAACGGTTTGCCGGACGATTCGGCGAGCGTGACGATCTTCTCGAGCAGCGCCGGCACGTTGAATTTGTTCTTGGCGGCGTCGCTATCGACCTGGCGGCGGCGGGCTTCCTGGTTGAAGCGGAACAGGTTCGATACGGCCCGCGTGAAGTAGCGCGGCTCGCCATCGATCGTGCGGGCTTGCAAGTCGCCGCTCTCGCGCCAGCGGTCGACATCTTTCTGCGTCGCATTCGGGATACTCTGTTTGAGCTCGGCCAGCACTTGCTCGTTGGTGAGCGGGAAGTCTTGTCGCGTGCGGCGGAGGACTTCCAGCTGAATCGCGGCCGGCTGATCGATGATTGGCGCGTTCGGGTCGGCGATCTGCGCCTTCAGCAGCTCTTCGGCTTCGTGGAACTTGCCGGCGGCGACGAGCCCGTCGATCTGCGCTGGCGAGGCGCTCGCGGTCTCTTGGGCGGTCAGGTTGAAGGCCGGGCACATGGCGAGGAAGAGCATCGTGGTAATCGCGACAACAGGGCGCTTGAGCATCGAAAATCCTATCAACAGTTAATGGGCGGTCGTTACGACAGCATGTGTTGTGATGCGAGCTGAACAACGCTCACGGCAGGTCGGAGAGGGTTTGCTTTTTGAGCGGCCGATTCAACGCGCCGTAACGCTGCGGCTCGTTCGTTGGGTCGGGCGACAGGTCTTGCAGTTGGCGCTTGGCGGGTGCGGCCCGAGCGTCTAGGTAATCGAGCGCGTTCCAGGCGGCGCAAGAGAGGTAGGCGTCAGCTTCTGGAACGGCGTACGCCAGCAGCACCGTGAGCGACGCCTCGGCATCGCGGCTGTCGCCATAACGGCCGAGCGCTTCGGCGGCGTTCACGCAGACGATGGGCGACGCGTCGTTGAGGGCGGCGACGAGGGCATCGTGCCCCGCGGCCACGCCGGCCTGGCCTTGAGCCAGGAGGCCGACTGCGCCCCAGTAGCGCACCCCGCCGTCTTTGCTCTTGAGCAGTTCCACGATCTTCGGCAGATCGCCGGGGTGCAGCGACGTCGCCAGCTTTGCTGCGGCGAACACGGCCTCGAAATCGTACTTCTGCGGATTGTGGCCGATGTCGTACGGGGTGCTGCCCTTCGATCGCTCGCGCATCTCCCATTCGGAGAGGAGGTCGACATCCTTGATTTCGCGCTGCCACGCATCGAGCGCGCCACGCAGACGCTCCAAATCAGCACGATGTTCCGGCACGCGCGCGAGGTTATACACTTCGTCGTGGTCGGCGGCGAGGTCATACAGCTCCTCGACGGCCTTGGGCTCTTGCCAATACTGCGATTGTGCCTCGTTGAGCTTGCCGGCGTCGAACAGTTCGCGCCAGACGCGGGTCGTCGGCGTGGCAAACATGTATGCGTTGTGTTGGCCGTGCGGGCGGTGCGGCATAAAGTTGCGAACGTACATGTACCGCTTGTCGCGCACGCTGCGCACGAGGTCGTAGCGTTCATCCATGCGACCGCGAAAGCCGTAGCTGTATTCCGGTTCGTCGGTTGCGTACTGGCCGCAGAAAGCGTGGCCCTGCATCCATTTCTTGGGTTCAACGCCCGCCAGGCTGAGCATTGTTGGCGCCAGATCGATGAAGCTGATCAGTCGGTCGGAAGTGCCGTTCGCAGCATACTCTTTTGGCGCAAGGTGTTGCCATTTCGGCGGGAAGTACGCAATGAGCGGTACGTTGAGGCCCGAGTTGCAGGCCGAGCGCTTGCTGCGCGGCATGCCCGAGCCGTGATCGCTGAAAAAGAACACGATCGTGTCGTCGGCCAGGCCGGCGTCGTCGAGTTCCTTGAGCTTCTTGCCGACCTGCTTGTCCATCATCGTGATGCGATCGTAGTACTGAGCCCAATTGCCGCGGACTTCGGGCGTATCGGGATGGTACGAAGGCAGGTGCACCTTGGCGGGGTCGTGTGTGCGGTCGGCGGCGTCGATCTCATTGCGAATCTGCGACTCGTGCGTGATCGTGTCGTTGAACACCGCGAAAAAAGGCTGGCCGGGGCGGTGGTTCTTCCAGTGGGCCCGCGGGCTGGAGTCGTCCCACGGCTTGCCAGTCGCCTTGAGGTTGTAGTCTTCCTTGTTGTTGTTCGTCGTGTAATAACCGGCCTCGCGCAGGTATTGCGGAAAAAAGTGAAAGCGATCGGGCAGCCGCACGAGCGAACGCATGTGCTCGGAACCAGTCGCGGGTGGATAGAGGCCCGAGATGATCGTGGTGCGGGCCGGGGCGCAAACCGGCGCGTTGGAGATGGCGTTTACATACCGCAGGCCGCGAGCGGCGAGCTGGTCGAGGTTCGGCGACGTCGCGTACGTGTCGCCAAAGCAGCCGAGGTTGGGGCTCATGTCTTCGCACGTGAGCCAGAGAATGTTGGGCCGGTCGGGCGCTGCGACGGCGGGAACATTTGCGCTAAACGAAACAAGAATGGTGAACAGAAGGAGCCTGTGCATGGAGAACCAGCCGGGTGGTCGGAGCCGCGTACGCCGAACTGGCGATTCCGCAAGGCGGCAGCGGCGAATATTATGGTGGGATGCTTTGCATTCTACCCTCGGGCTGCGTCGTGTGCAGCGAGGTGGCGAGTTCGAAATGTGAGTTTATCATTATGAAGCCAATCGCCCGTTTCGCCGTCGTAATTGGGGTGTTAGGGACCGTGGCCACGATGGCTGCGGCTGACGACAACGCTGCCGCGCGGCGAGCCGTGCTGCTGCGCTCGTATGGCACGTACGCCGGCGACATGCGCAAGCCGGACGGGCGCCTTGATTGCGAGCGGCTGATCGCCGAACTCGGCGAGATGCACGCGACGACGTACAACTTCCTGATTGCGCGCGGCAAGGAGGATTGGGAGGACCTGCACACGTTTTTGCCGCTGGCGAAGGCGCGGGGGCTGCGGGTGTGGGTGACGGTGCTGCCACCCTCTGAGTCGCCGCCGCGGACGAAGAATTTTTCGGAACCGTTCCGGCTCGATTACGAGAAGTGGGCCGGCGAACTCGCCGCTCTCTCGACACGCGAGCCGGCGCTGGTGGCGTGGAGCATCGACGACTTCGCTTACAATTCGTCGACGTTCACGCCCGAAGCGATGCAGAAGATCATCGCCGCGCAGCGGGCGAAGAACCCGCAGTTCGCGTTCGTGCCGTGCATTTACTTCAAGCAAGCGACGCCGGCGTTCGCGGCCAAGTATCGCGAGTTCTTCGACGGCATCTTGTTTCCGTACCGGAGCGAATCGACGAAGCCGGGCTTCGAGGACGCGAAGTCTGTCGTCGCCGAAGTGCAGGCGCTCAAAGAGCGGTTCGGCGGCGACTTCCCGGTCATCGTCGACATCTATGCCACGCGGCACAGCAGGCTGGGCCCTTCGACGCCGGCTTACGTGGAGCAAGTGATGAACTTTGCCTACCCGGTGGCGGATGGCGTGCACATTTATCGCCACCAGAACAAGCTCGATGCGAACGAGCGGGAGAAGTATGACATCGTGGAGCGGGTGATGGGGTCGTGGGCAGGGAAGTAACTGCCGCTGCGCTAATCCTCGGCTTGATTTCCGGCGCGAGACGAGCTATGATTACTTTGTAATTACTCCCGGGGATATCTCCATGATCGCACGGCTGGTTCCAATCGGAAATTCCCGTGGCATCCGCATTCCCAAAGCGGTCTTGGACCAGTGCCAAATGACCGAGGCGGTCGAGGTATCGGTGAAGGGCCGGCAGATTATCGTGAGCCCGGTTGCGGAGCAGCCCCGCCAGGGCTGGCGCGAGGCCGCCGCCAAGGCGCGAGCCGCCGGTGATGACGAGCTGCTCATTCCAGACTCGCTCGCAGACGATGCCGACGTCGAGTGGTCATGAAGCAATACGATATCGTTCTCGTTGGCCTCGACCCGACGATCGGCGCCGAAATGAAGAAGACGCGTCCGTGTGTTCTTATTTCGCCCGATGAAATGAATGATTCACTGCGGACGGTGCAGGTCGCGCCGATGACGACGAACACCCATCGATATCCTTGGCGCGTGCCCATCTCCTTTCAACAGAAGAAAGGCATGATCGCGCTCGATCAGATTCGCACTATCGACAAGGGGCGCGTCATCAAACGACTCGGCAAGGTGCGGCCGCAAGTGGTGGCAGCGGTCAAGCAGGTCATTGACGAGATGCTGGTGCGTTAGTTCTCACGGGGCTGAGGAATTCGGCTCTACGCCACGATTTCTTGCACCACCCGCGCCGGCTCCACGCCGATCAGCCGTTGGTCGAGGCCTTGGAATTTGTACGTAAAGCGGTTGGGGTCGAAGCCGAGGAGGTGCAGGATCGTGGCGTGCAGGTCGTGGACGTGCACACGGTCTTTGACGGCGTTGAAGCCGAAGTCATCGCTTTCGCCGAGCGTCACGCCGCCTTTCACGCCGCCGCCGGCGAGCCACATGGTGAAGCAGTTCGGGTGATGGTCGCGGCCGTCGTCGCCGCCGCCTTGCACCATGGGCGTGCGCCCGAACTCGCCGCCCCAGATGACGAGCGTGTCATCGAGCAGGCCGCGCTGCTTGAGATCTTTCACCAGCGCGGCGCAGGCCTGGTCGGTTGT
>JAXMBH010000036.1:0-41937 GCA_046349975.1 Pirellulales bacterium | reverse complement strand
CTTCGAAACCGGGCTTCTTGAACGTGAAGGCCCGCTTGCCGGGCGGAAATTCGTACTTGTGCTCAGCGTTGGCGGCAATGGGTGCAGCACCGCTGAGTATTTGGACGTCTTTTGCATCGGGCTTCATGTCGAATTCGATGCCGACCAGGGTTGGTTTGGGTGGTACCGGGGGCGTCGTCGTCACTTGCTTGGTCTTTTCGGGCGTTTCCTTGGCCACCGGCTCTGCCGATTCACCGGCAAAGGGGTTGCCGAAGCTGGCCCATACGGCAGCGACGATGATCAGCGCACACAGCGGGTACAGCACGTACGGCCGGCCGAGTTGTTGATTGAACCAGTCTTTGCTGAACCGTTTGGGAGCCAGCTTGTTCGCCGAGGTTGCCGACTTCGTGCTTCGGACGGTCGACTTGGCGGCAGTACTGTGCTGAGACAACGACGTATCACCCAAAGCAACAGCTGGGCTTATGCCGCGCGGCGTGATGGCCTGCGGCGCAGAAATCGTGCGGACGACACCCGGGGCGAGCGGCCGACTGCCGTCGGCTGCAGCGGCGGCATCGTCCACGCCTTCGACGGGCACGGCGATAATCGGTCGGTCGGCTAGTTCCTTCAGCACCTCTTGGGCAGACTGCGGGCGGTCGGCCACATGCTTCTTCAACATGCGATCGAGGACAATGGCGAGATCATCGGGCATGTTCTTCACGAGCTTCTTGAGCGGCGGCAGCTCCTCCGGCGAACTGTGCCAACGGAGCCAGGCGAGATCGGCGTCGATCGCGCCCTTGCCAGTGCCCGGGAAAAGCGTTTCGAACTGAGGCCCTTTCAAGAGCTCAAGCGCGGTAAATGCGAGACAGTATAGATCGAGCGGCGGGCCGAAGTCGCCGAACTCCGGCTTGATGAGTTCCGGTGCGAGGTACTTCTTGCTGCCCTTCGGGGCCCGAAGTTCGCCACCGGAAGCCGTCTGCTCGAATTCGCTCAGCTTGACGCGGCCAGCGTCGTTAATGAGCAGGTTGCTCGGGCGGACTGTGCCGTGAACTTTGTTCTTCTCATGCAGGAACGTGAGCGCATCGAGCGTTTGTTTGAGCACGCTGCGAACGAGGTCAGGATCGCTCGGACCGGCGGCGATAACCGATGCGAGCGTGCCCTTCATGAGCTCCATGATTATCCAGCCGCGTTCGGGATCGACCGAGTGCACGCGAAGGACGTTGTCGTGTTCGAATTGGGCGAGGAATTGGGCTTCGCGGAGGAACTGTTCCTTCTGGCGCGGGTCGCGGCGACTATTTTCGTCGAGTTCCTTGATGGCGACTTCGCGGCCAAGCGTAAGGTCATAGCTGCGATACACAACGGTGTTCGCACCGCGGCCAAGCTCTTCGAATAATTCGTACGCTGGATGCTGGTTCATTGCCGGGACCTGCACAATCAAATCGAAACGCGAGAGAATTGCCAATCCGCATGTGGCGATGCCTGCCGTGGCGACAGGCGAGCCGCCCTCGTCGACGGCTGGCCGAGTGCCTTTGTAGCATAATACGGCTGGGGCTGTATTACCGCTTGGGAACAACGAAACACATCGTGATTTCCAGTACCGATTATGCTGCGGTGGCTTAGCTACACGCTAGTACGACCGTTTGAACATCTGTTACAAAGCAATTTGCCGGGTTGTGGGTAGCTCCCACATGATCGGCCCCGTGGCTGTCGGCGTCACCGCAGCGACGGGGCTGGTCGCCTGGCTGAAAGGTGACGCAATGGCTCGAAAGCAATCACAGAGTGCAATTGACGATGAGGCTTGGGCTTACTTTGTATCGTGCGACTCTTCGCTAAGCCCATCCGGCACGAACAGCAAACACGCCCGCATTGTTAGCCGTGGCGTAATCGAATATTGGCGACGGGCAGCGGCGGTAATCGAGGCCGCAAGGGCCAATGATCAGGAGGCGTTTAAGAGCGAGTACGCCGAAGCCATCAGAATTGCAAAAGCCGTTGGGCCGCACTTCAAGGCAATGCGAGACGCGTTCACCAATGCGAACACCGCCCATATGCGGGTGTCGGTTGAATTCGGTGGCCGGCGGTTCACCAGCGCCCACCAATGCCTCTACGACTTGGCCGATGGCGTGATAATGGCGACGGCCGCGGCGAATGATTCTCTCGGCGGAACACTCCTGCCAATCCGCAATTGGAAGCGGCTGCAACACGCCATTGCATCCCTGCCCGAAATGGACTTGGGTCCACTGGTTGACATTGCATCGCGTGAATGCGCGTTAATTCCTGAAGTCGATGCGCCGCCACCGCCGCTTGTGGTCGATCTAGAACAACAGGTGGTTATTCTCAAAGGTACTCGCCATGACATCACTAGCCCCCAGGCCGTGCGGTGGATCAAGGTATTAGCAGACCGCGTGGGCCAGTGGGTTAGCGGATCAGACTTAGTGCAATTCGATAACCAGCTTGATGGTGTTCGCACCGATAGGCTGCGCAAGTATCTGCCACCCGACATCGACCAGATAATCGAAAGCCGTACCGGTGGCGGCAGTCGAATCAACTTGACATAAGTAGGACGTAACACTTACGTAGTTACGCCAGTCGGCGCTTCCTATCGTGGAAGCATGAGCACAACGATTCAGGCCGACGCTCTTAGTGCAATCCGCCAGCTAACACCTGAGCAGATTGAATCTCGCCTTGCCGACCTCGACGCGGAGCGGACAACGCTGTCACGCCTGCTGCGATCATTACGTGCAGGGGAGCGGGCCCGGCGACGGACACAGCAACGTGTGCCCCAACGCAAGTGGGTGGCCGGTTGAACGCTGTTGCCGAAATCACCGAAGCCCTCGACATCGCCCCCACCGAAGGCGAGTTGACCGACGCCGCCCTCGATGCGCTGGCGGCTCTGCTGTGCGACTACGCGGAAAACTCGGAAGACCAAAAGTAAATGCCCGGCACGCGCTACCACACACGCACCGGGCAAGGGATCAACAAATGGATTTTATCAGCAAGCTACGAACCGTGCGAGCGATAGAACGCACCGCTCGCCAGTACGGCTACCACGCCGATGCCACGCTGGAGGACCGCGACGTACCGCAGCTCGGCACACTCGCCGAGGAGCTGGCACTGATTGCGGTCGGGCTCGATTCCGGCGTGCGGCTCAACCACATGAACACCAAAGATGCGGCGTGGACTCGTGAGCGGCTGCGTTCGGCCGTGCTGGGAAAGAGTTGCCGGAATTCTGGCAACCCTGCCGTTTCGCCGAATCCTGCGGAACGGGATTCTGCGACCTCCCCCAACGTCTCCGCCAAGATTGAGCGTGAGTGGAGGCGGCGAACGTAATGGGCAAGCTACCAACACGCGAGCAACAGCTCGACTACGATCCGACACGGGGCCTAGCGTTCAATCCGCAGCGCCTGCAAGTTCACTGTGGGCCAGCGGACGACAACCGACGCCGCACCGTCATTGCCACGATGTACGGCATTGAGCACCGCGGCCGATTCGATACCGACGATGATTTTCGCCGCGGCAAGTTCACCGGCGAAGCGCAAACCAAGTTTGGTTTCGACGACGCGCCAGAACTGCGCGAAGCGTTGGACGCCGAGATTATTGCGAAGGCCGACGCTGCCGACTCACGGGCCGACAGCGATGGACTATTCAAACCGCAGATAACGCGACTCTCGGAAGTGAAACCCCAAGCGGTTGAGTCGTTATGGAAAGACAAACTCTATGTCGGCAAGGTGACGCTGCTGTGTGGTAATCCAGGGCTCGGAAAATCTTTCGTCACAACCGACCTTGCGGCACGCACCAGCAACGGCAAGGGCTGGCCAGATGCACCACGCGAGCGCCACGAGCCAGGCGGCGTAGTGCTATGCAACGCTGAAGACGACACCGCCGACACCATCGTACCGCGGCTCATTGCTCACGGGGCCGACCTCAATCGCATCGTCACATTAGACGGACTGCGCGATACCGACGATGAGGACGCCGCACCATACGCCATCGACCTGAGTTGCCATCTGGAATACATCAGGACGGCATTCCACGAAGTGGAGAATCCGAAGCTGCTGATTGTTGACCCCATCAGCGCTTTCATGGGCAAAGTCGATTCCCACAAAAACGCAGAAGTTCGCAACGTACTCGCCGCGCTCGCCACACTGGCACATGACCTGCGCATCAGTGTGCTTGCGGTAAGCCATCTGCGGAAGAGTGGGGACGGTGAGGCCATCCATCGCACGATGGGCAGTCTCGCGTTCGTAGCGGCTGCCAGAGCGGCGTTCGTTGTCTGCCGCGACCCCACCGACACGACGGGCCGCAAGCGGCTGTTGCTGCCCCTCAAGAACAATCTGGCGGAGGACACCGCCGGCTTGTCTTACTCAATCGAGCGATACGGCGACAGCGGCGCTCCGGTGGTTGCGTGGGATTCTCAGCCAGTGCGGATGACGGCCGACGCGGCGTTGAGCGGAAGTAAGCCAGGGCCGAAGCCAGAGCAACGCACGCACGCTGAGGAGTGGTTGCGTGAACGATTACCGAACGGACAACAGCGGATGGCGAGCGCCCTAATCGACGAAGCGAAGCGGGCCGGCATCAATGAACGGCTGTTGCAAAGAGCGTTCAAAACCATCGGCGGGAAGCGCTCCAGGAAGGGCATCAACGGCGCTTGGCTGTGGTCCCTGCCCATAGACGACACGACGGAGGGTACACCGGAAACTTGTCGTCTTGTCGCCTATGCAGAGCACTCTCACATAGACGACCAATTAATACATAGACGACAAGACGACCAATTAGAGACATACGAAGAGTTCGAACATGAACGGCAGACCCTCAACGGCTGCAATGGAGTTCCGTTCTGATCCGTAGGTACTACTTTCCGTCAGCCTTCGGCCGGGTCCACAGGAAGAGCCGCAAACCTAAGTAGTTTCATACAGTGACCAACCAACAACCCAAATTAACGACCGACCAACGCCGAATCCTGCGGGCCATCGTGGGATTCTCGGCAGTCATCGCCCAGCAGACGCCACAGACGTGGTGGGGACCGCATGACCGCGAAGAGTGGCAAGCAGACTGCCAGTACGGGCCGTTGTGGGCTCCGTCGAAGTGGTTCCGCGAAGTGGACAGCAACGCAGAGGTGGTGCGCCTAACTCGCGTCCTGAAGGGCCTCGAAGCCGCTGGGCTGGTTATCACGTTTCGTCGCCACGGCCGTAAATGCACACACGTTCGACTCACCAACGAGGGCGCGACAGTCGCCCAACAACTCGCCGCCGACGCGGCACAACCTGAAAGGAATTGAATGACCACCGCAACCCTAGACGACCGACCAACGACCATCATGCAATCTATCGGTGCCACATGGGAACCACCGCAGCCTGCGAACAACGATCTCCGGCTGCCGATTGAACCTACGATTGATCCAGGCAAACCGCTGGCCAAGAAAATCGAAACTTATCTTGCCGACTCCCGGCAATGGGAAGGCGACGTCGCGACCTTGCATGCGAAGCGGGACGAACTCCTGCGGAATCAGAAGAACAGAATTTCCGAAGCAATGGCCGCAGGCGACAGATTGCAGACGGACCGCGACGCGCTTGCCCAACGCCTGATAGGGCTGTTGTGGTCGAGAATGGCGCTGATCCCTGAACTGATCAAGCCTCATCAAAACGCTGTTGAGCGAGCACGGCAGGAAGTCGAAACGGTAATCGCGATGGAGCTGGCGAGATTCGCCAGTTATGGCGTGACGCCGGAAACCACGCCCGCGGGCCAACTTGGCCAATTCGATGTCGCTGCCGATCAACTTCGGAACAAGGCGCGGCAAGAGCTGAGCGTCATGGCCATCGAAGCGTGGTTCTATCGCTGCGAGTGCGGATTCGAGGCCATCAAAGGATCTTTCGGCACGCCGCCGATGCTGGAACAAATCCGCATTGATTGGCAGCCCCCGGCCAGCGAGTCAGAACGCCGTATCGCGGCGCTGGCCGGCGTCGATCAGCCCTACGTTTGTACGCCTGTCAACCTCTCGGGCCGGGCGTCGATCGTGGCCCAACGCATCGGCCTCGGCAAGTCGCCTTTGCTGCGAGAACACGTTTCTACGATCGAAGCGCTAGCAACAGCGGCGGCCGAATATGAAATCGGTTTTTTTGGTTTGGGGGACTACTGGTCAGTTGGCGGAAAGCCACGCGAACAAATGGACACGTTGCTGTTGCAGTTGCCCATGACGCGGGAAATCAAAAACTACGTACAAGGCGTGTGAAGCCGAATCGGCGTCGGTTTTACGCGCAACAACGCGGCGGTGCCTGGTTAGCCGCAAGGCGATGCCGGGTCCTCCAACGCCTGGCGTCGCGCCGCCGCGTTTTTTTGACAAACGAAAGGAAAAAGCAAAATGGCCTCAAGAAATTACGATATTCAGCAAGCCTTGATTGCATCCGTCCCCGGTGCGATCGATGGCAAAGTTGTCCGCGGCCCCAGTTCCCTAGCGCCGGGGAAGGTCAGTTACTTCACACTCACGACCGCTGTGCGACCAGAGGTCTGGACCATGGCCAACGAGTACGCAAGTTGGACTGAATTGCTGGCGGCATTGGGATTACCGACCACCACGGCACCCCCACCTTTTTAGTTAGAAACACTGCCAGTTTCCCTGCGCAGGGAAAGGGCTATCTACAACCAAGGACTACCAATGAAGATTACATATTTTAAAGGGTGGCGACGACCTGAGCCGCCCATGAGGGGTATCCGATTCGCGAAAGGCGTGTTTTGGATCGGGCAACGTGGCTCGCGCGAAGAACCGAGAACAACGGCCAAAGTATTTTGCGCCACCCCAGAGCGATCGGCCTGCGTCGGGCCCATTTACCCCCGATTCACCGCACCGATACGAATACTTAGCCGCGTCGTCAGCAAGGCCGTTAGTTCATTCGCGCGAAAGGGTAGACGATGAAACTCAGACCCAACGCTCCCAGTCACTTCAAAGTGGGCCGGAAGGGCAGAGGAGGAGTGATACCACCGGGATATGCCGGTGTGGCGGCATTCATCACCGGCATTTATCAATTACACCACGGCGAAACACCGTCGGCACCAGAGGCTGAGCTCCCGGCGCCGCTTAACACGAGGAAATCGAAAATGAAAATCAAATTTGCAGGGGGGGTAGTACCTCGGAAACGTCTCACGGATGACGAGCCGTTACCCGAAGACGGACGATTGCCCGACGAGGAACCGTTGAAAGACGGGGAACCACTGAAAGATGAGGAACCGAAAGACAAGGAACCTCTGCCGGAACCGCTGACGAAAGCACAAGCCGCGCGGTTGAAATCACTGTTGGGGTCATTACAGAAACCGGCGGCGACGAAACTGGCACCGAAGGCTAGACCAGCAGCCAAACCGACGACGCCAGCCAAAAATCGCCCGACAAGTAGTGCTCCGGAGCGCGAGCCAATCGTCATTCCGTCACTTAATGACCTCCGCCGCGAGTTCCCAGAAGCCGACGCGCTGTACTTCCACCGTTGCAATTACACGCTGGAGGCCGCGCGTTCTGAATTCGCCCGATACGGCGAGTCGTCGGCTCGGGCTCCGCAGGGGCGAACGCGGGCATTACGAATTCCGCCGACGTACCCAACGTTGCTGGCGGCATGGTAATCATGGCACAAGGCACCGGCTTAGAAGTGATTGGCCGGCGGCAGACTTTGAAGCAATAGCGGCAGTTGGCGTAGCGGCCGAGCGTGAGCTATTGGCCGCAACGCCTGGCAGCCCCGCAGACGCGATAAAGCAATTGAGCGACCAAGATGGTGGAAGTGATGGCAGGGACGCGGGAGACGCGATTGTGGTGGACGGTTTTTCAGACGAGAACACTTGCCGCAAAGATTTTACGCCCAGCGAGGCCGCTGCGATGGGTATGGCATTGGAACCGTTGGCGAAGAGAAAAGCCAAGGACCGCCAAGGCAGACCTGGAAAGGTACGTTCAGAAAAAGTTACTGAACATAACGAAACTGGCCAAACACGCGAACAAGTCGGCGCTGCCGTTGGCATGAGCGGACCCACATATCAACGGGCGAAGGCGGAGGCCGGTTTTTGAGTGGAGTTGACTTTTATGTGAGCGATTAGCCAAAATGGCGGCATCAACGCCCATTCAACGCAGCGGACGTAACCGGCAACCATCCACTGCGGGGCAAATCAAGCATCTATTTGTTCTTGCCGGACAATCAAAATTCAAGTGCGAAGGTCGGGGGCGTCCGCCTGCCGTAAGGGCTGGATGGGGGTGGCTTGATTCCACCCGATACCGACCTCGACCTTCGCACTTTTCTTGGACACCCGTTCTTGGGTGTGGAAAGGCAACCATGAAGAGTTGCACAGTCCCTCACACTAGCCTTGCGCAGGCCCGCGGCTATGGCCGTGGCATCATTAGCAACGAACGACGCCGCAACGAAATGTTGCCGTTGTCGCCAAGCCAAGTTCATGCCAGCGCGATTGAGCGTGCTCGCTACAAATGCGAGATAGCCCAAATGCAGATTGCAACGGGCATGTACGCATCCGCAGTTGAAACACTGCGCGAGGCGCTGGCAGATGGCTGCAAGCTCCGCTGGCTGGCGGTGGCAAACAAAGAGCATACCTCGATTACTGAACCTGAACGGTTTGTCGAAAAGCTGCGTTCCGCGACGTTCATCACGCGCGAAGAATACCTTCTGTTGCTCCGGTTGATGGCTCGGAAGCAACCGGCCGACATTTTCGAGGCGGAGCAGTATGCGATGGTTGTCGTGCGAATTGTTGAGTAACCGTTAACGCCGGCTGGTCGCTAGGCAGCGTGGCCACGTATGCGAGCGACTGGCCGGGATGTCTTACAACCACGGCGGGATCCGGCGGGCAGGGCCGGGGGCCGCAATAGGTTCCGTAATATTTACGGAACCTATCACCACCACGAGGACACAAACGGAGTGAATACAATTGTATTCAAATAGCGATGAGCAAAATCAACGCGGTCGCCTACTACCGAATGAGTAGCGACAAACAAGAATGCAGCATCGCGGATCAGCGCACTGCCGTGGAAGAGTACGCAGCCAAGAATGGCTACAGGATCATCCGCGAATATCTCGACGAAGGGATTAGCGGTTGGAAGGCCGAACAGCGGCGAGGATTCCAACAGCTGATTGAGGACGCCAACAGCGGCGAGTTCAAGGCAGTGCTGTGCTGGGATCAGGACCGGTTCTCACGCTTCCCGGTTCTCGAAGCGAATCACTATTGGTATCTACTCGATCGTGCGGGCGTTCACCTGACGACCGTGGCGCAGGGCCGGCTGCGGTTTGAGGATCTAGGCGAATGGTTGAAGGCGTCGGTAGTTCAGCACGGCAAAGCGGAGTACGTGCGCGACTTGGCTCGCAACAGTGTACGTGGCCTACGCAAAGTAAAGCTATCGGGCCGCTGGGTTGGTACGGCGCCGCTCGGGTATCGCCTCAATAACGGCCGTCTGGAGTTGGGTGACGAAACGGCAATCGATACCGTCCGGCAAGTCTTCGCCTTGCGCGCCCGCGGGTATGGGTTTTTCACCATCGCCAAGAAACTCAACGCGGCCAACACGCCAACCGCCCGCGGCGCCCGGTGGGCAGCTAATACCGTTCGCACAATGCTGAGGCGACCTTGCTACATCGGGCACACGTCCATCGGTGAATTTGCCCGTGGCAGGTATGAGCGGGTCATTGAAGGGCGGAAGTTGATTGAGAACACCCACCCAGCGATCATCGACCAGCCAACGTGGGATCGGGTACAGGAAAAGTGGAACCTGAAGGCACACGCCAGAAACGGCAACGAAGGTGCGGCGCTTGCTGGCCTGCTGGTATGCGGGCGTTGCGGTAAGACGATGTACGCATCCGCTCGAAATACCTACCTCTGCGGATCGTACCGGGTGAATGGAACGTGCGGCTGTTGTTCGGTGGACCGGGATTCGATGCTGGCGGCTGTGGCCGCGAAGATACGGCAGCAAATCCTGATGGGGTCACTCGACCGGCTGGAGGCGGCGATTGCGAGGCGTTTAGAGCGACGTAGCACACACCCGGTTGAAGAGTCGGGACCACAGCGATTGGCCAAACTGGAGCAGCAAATTGCACGGGCGGCAAACCGGCTGCTGAAAGTGGACGATTCGTTGGTTGCCGATCTTCAGCAGCAATTGCTGGCCATGAAGAGGGAGCGTGACCAGTTGGCAGCGAAGATCGAGGCGACACCCGCGCCAAAGCCCCTGCCGTCCGCCAGAGCGATTGCGTCGAAGCTTTGGGAATTAGACCGCATTCTAACGAACGCCCCAGCCACGGCGGTCAGGCACGCCCTTAACCAGCTTATCGACCACGTTCGGCTAGATTTCCTTCCCGGCCCGAAAACTCGCCGCGGACAGGCCTTCAGATTCGCTGGCGGGCTGATCAAATTGCGCGTCCAGGATGTAAAACCGCTGGGGGGGCGAAGTGTTACAATGGGCGGCCGAAGCCGTCTCGTTACTCATGGAAATTTGGTCGACTGGGGCACCGCCGAGCCTCTGCCCCAGCCACCCAGTTGCTGTTGGAAGTAATATTGGAAGCGATTGATGGAAACGAAGGAAATCTACTCCGAAACAGTCCGGCACTTTTTGGAGCCGGTGTTGCCGCTGCTTGATGATCCGAGCGTGACGGAAATTCTCATCAATGGCCATCGCACAATTTATTTCGAGCGCGAGGGCAAGCTAAGTCGTGCCGATGGGATGGCGTTCCCTAGCCCGGCGCTACTAATGGCAGCAGCACGGAATATTGCCGAATTCACCGGCCGGTCAATTGATGACGACAATCACAGCATGGATGCCCGACTGCCCGACGGGTCGCGTGTGCATGTGATCGTGCCGCCGAGCTCGCGAAATGGTGTGTGCATTTCGATTCGCAAGTTCAAGAAATCGACGTTCAATCTCGAGTCCTTGGTGAAATCGGGCAGCATGAGCGACGAGGGCCGCGAGTTTCTCGGCCTGTGTGTGCTCCTGCACAAGAACATGGTCATCGCCGGCGGAACGGGCAGCGGGAAGACGTCGCTTCTCAATGCACTTTCGGCGGAAATTCCCGAATACGAGCGGATTGTGGTCATCGAAGACAGCTCGGAATTGCAGCTCAACCAGCCGCATACAGTGTATTTGGAGGCCCAGCCGGCGAAGCCGGACGGTACGGGACGGGTCACGATCCGCGACTTGTTCGTGGATTCGCTGCGGATGCGGCCGGACCGAATTGTGGTGGGCGAAATCCGCCGCGGCGAGGCGCTCGACCTGGTGCAATCGATGATTTCGGGCCATGCCGGATCACTAACGACCGTGCATGCGACAACCGCCCAAGATGCGGCGGTGCGGCTCGAAACGCTGAGCCTGATGAGCGACGTGGCCCTGCCGGTGCACGTCGCCCGGCAGCAGGTGGCGTCGGCCATTCAAGTGATCGTGCAAATTGGTCGGTTCTTGGACGGTTCGCGGAAGATTCGAGCGGTCACCGAATGCCTCGGACTAGATGATAAGGGGAATTATCGATTTCAGGATCTTTACGAGTTCCAGGCCGAGGGGTTGAACGCAGAAGGAAAGCTGTTGGGTGAGCTGCGGCCGACTGGGGCAATACCGACATTTGCCGCCGAGGCTGGACAGATGGGCTATCAGGATCGCGTCAAGTTGTCGCGGAAGTTGTTTGGGGGTTAGAGGCTGGATTAGGGGCTGGGGGCAAAAGGGACTGCGGCGTGGGACAGGCTGAAATACCGTAGCCTGTGACCTGGCGCGGCAATTTTCTGAATTTCTTCGAGCGCGTGTAACAGCGTTTTGGGCAGTCGTACGAGAGGGTGTCGCAGGACCTAGTTCAGGACCTCAACCTTTCACAGTTTCCCATAAAGGAATCGTACGATGACCACGAAACTCGTTAGCTCGCTCCGCAAGTTCCACCGTGATGAAGAAGGCCTCGAAGCACTGCAAGTTGTGATGATTATCGCCATCGCGGCGATGGTGATGATCGCCTGCAGCACGATCGGCAAGGCGGCAGTGACCTGGATGAAGACCAACTGGAACAAGCTCAAGGGCCAGGATCTTACGGGCGGTGGCAAGTAAAACCACGGCCATACAGTCAGGCTACCGAAGCGGCCGGGCACAGGAATGTGCCGCGGCCGCTTGGCTTTTTGGAGCTGAGGCATTGGAGATATGGAAAGGGTAAACGTAGCACGCCGGAGGGCGTGGCCCTGCGGCTACTGACCCATCCCGTAAAAGACCAGGGAATTTAGGTAGATTGGTCAGTTGCAGGGATCGTGGGTGTCTGAAAGAAGAATTTTTCCGTTGAGCTGTAACACCGCGGAAAGGGCCCGTAATAGCCATTGTCAGCAGGAAACAGTGACCTGCAAGCAACGAACAAAGCCTCGCATATTCTGACAAGGAGCTATTCCGATGACCACGAAACTGATCAACTCGTTCCGCACGTTCCACAATGACGAAGAGGGCCTCGAAGCACTGCAAGTTGTGATGATTATCGCCATTGCGGCGATGGTGATGATCGCCTGCAGCACCATTGGCAAGGCGGCCGTCACCTGGATGAAGACCAACTGGAACAAACTCAAGGGCCAAGACCTGACCGGTGGCGGCAAGTAGTCACGTCCGCCGTCCTAAGTTTCCTAGCCAGGTGGTTCGGTCGACTTTAAAAACTCGCCGGGCCACCTGGCTTCGTTTTTGTCTTCCCCCAATTCAGGTTACATTAGTCCTTCGGTGCCACGATGAACACAGCGACCACGACTATCGCAAAACCTCCTCAGATCGCGGCGTTCTCCATGACTTCCAAGGCCCGTTGGACTGCCGCTCTGCTATTTCCCGCCGTTGTCGGACCGGCGTGGTGCTTCGGCTGGCGGGGCATCGACGGTCGGCTCGGTACGCTGGCCAGCCTGATCCTGATTGCCACGCTTTTCACCAGCGCGGTCACCGATGTTCGTCGCCAACGCATTTACAACTGGACTACTTATTCTGCTGCTCTCTGGGCGATTGCGATCAACCTGGTGGCAACAATCGCCGCAGGCAGCGACGGGTCGTTCCTGCCATCGCTTGAGCCGGCCTCGATCATCGGCCCGCACGCCCTTGGCGGCATTGGCCTTGGCGAATGCCTGGCCGGCGGGGCGTTGTGCTTCCTGGTCACGCTCATCGGCTACGACCTCTCGGGCGGCGGCGCTGGCGATGTGAAGCTCGCGGGCGTGATCGGCTTGCTGCTCGGCTTGCATGCTGGGATTTTCGCGATCGGTTATAGCTACGTGGTCGCGGGAATCGCGATCGTCGTGTGGTCGGCCTGGAAGCATGGTCCGTTCACTTTGGCGATGGTGGGCTTGCGGAAAGTGGCCCGCTACATCGCTCCGTTCTGGCCCCACGTTGCCCGCGAAGAAGATACCAAGATTTTGCTCACGCCAGTGCCGCTGGGCCCATATTTCCTGATTGGCACGCTGCTCGTGATGTTGGAGGTTGTGCCTACATGACCACGTCCCGACGATTCCGCCGAAGTTCACGCCGCATCCGGGGCGGCATGATGAGCATTGAGGTTGTGACCACGATCGCGGTCATGGTGCCAATTGCGGCGGCCCTGCTCTTCACCGGAGTCAAAATTTGTGCAGCCCTGTATCAAGCGATTGGAACCCTGGTTTCCTGGCCATTCCTATAGACTGTCATGAGTACGCCCACCGAATATAGTCGAACGAGTCGCGCCCGACGCCGGCCGACGCTCCGCCAACTCCATAACGATGAGGAAGGCGCGGCGTACACGCTGTCGTACGTCATGGTGATTCCGGTCTACGCGATTCTCATCTGCATGATCATCGAATCGGTGCTCATGCTCACGGCGAAGCTGGGCACGGTGTACTCGGCGTTCGCGGCGGCGCGTACGGCTTCGGTATGGTCATCGGCGACGACGTGGGACAAGACGATGGCCAAGGCCAAATGGGCCGCCACAAAGACCATGGCGCCTTTTGCGAGCGGCACTCACGGCGGTCTCGCGCAGGCGGCGTCTGTTGACGCTTTGGCCTACGATGCTGCGTTCAAGGCCTACGGCAAGCAGGCGATTTCCGACAAATTTCTGCTGCAGAAATATGGCTACGCCAAGCAGCATTTGAAGGTCGATATCGCCGGCCCGCCGACGTCGTGGAACGCCCCGATCATTGCCAAAGTCACGTACGAGTTCCCGTTCAACATTCCTGGAATCGGCCGAATGTTCGGCCGGCGCGGCATCGATGGCCGCTTTTACTTTGTCATCACTTCAACCGCGGAAATGCCCAACGAGGCCCCGCAAGACGATCGCAAGACGATAGGAATTGGCTATGGCACGCTCGAGTAACAAGAACGCGAAGTCGAGACGCGGCATCGTCCGCACTTGCGCCTGTCGAGCGAAGAGGTATGGTTGCTTTTTGGTAGCGCTGCCCTCGCCCCAGCTCTCTCGCAACGGGAGAAGAAGCGGAAGCGTGCGCGCGCGGAGCGGCAAGGTCACGATTGTGACCATGTTTGCGATCCTCGGGCTGATCGTGATGGCCGGCTTCGTGGGCAACGCCGGACACGTGGTAACGACCAAAGTGAACACGCAGAATGCGGCCGATGCCATCGCGTTTTCGAGCGCCCAATGGATGGCCCGCGGCATGAACGCCGTGACGGCGACGAATCATTTGCTCGGAGAGTCGACCGGGCTGGTAGTTGTCATCGAAGCGCTGGGTGGTCCTGAAGCCGATCAAAACATGGAGGATTATCCCACTCAGCCAAAAACAATCGACACTGTGAACCGGAGCCTGACAACGACGGCGCCCATGAACGGCCTACCTGTGTACGGTGTCACGGCGTTGCGACCCATTGATCAGAAGTTTGTCGAATTCGTGGTCAAGCAGTTGGTTTCGCCGGAGGGCGATCGGGCGAAATTCCGGGCCTTCGCGACGATCTACGATTCGAAGTTTGTGCTGAAGAAGAGTACGACGGAGTACTTGATCGCGAAGTCGGTGGCGAACATTGGCTTTTTCGTGCCGCCGCCGTGGGGCTACATTTCGGCGGCCGTTGCTTACGGCGTTCACATCTACGCGAACGTGAAGCTCGCGAAAATCGGCGTAGAGTATGTAATTCTCGAGGGATTGCAGATTCTGGCTGTAAATCCAGTGGTAAAGACTTTCAAGCAGAAGCTGATTGAAGGCCAGTTAATTCCGGCTCTCGCGGCGCACGGCGATTTTGTAGCGGGACGTGTCGGTAAAGGTGCTAAGCAAAAGCCCGATCCTGGGCCGGGCATCGTGAACGGCGCGGTGAACGACGCGCTCAAACATCTTGGTGATGTGTACCATGTGGACGCGGCCATTTTTCCCGGAGCGACGAACTTCCGGCTCCCGATCGAGGCGGAACCGGCGCCGTCGCTGCGCGGCACGCAGAAAGACGAGCCAGAATGGGGCAGCGACGAGTTGCCGACCGTGAAAGCGGAGGACTTGTTAGGCGATTTTCAGGATGACATCAACGACAAGAAAGAGAAAATTTCCGACCGCATTGCCGAGCTGGAAAAAAGCGTCGCGTTGCTCAACAAGCTCGAGTCGAATATCGACAAAACGCTGGCTGACGCCAAGGATATGCAACCGCCGGAACGGCAGAAGTTTCTCGATGAGAAGAAGGAAATATCCACGGCGCGCAACGAGAAGCAGACCCGCATCGCCGAGCTCAAGAAGCAACTCGCCGAATTAAACAAGCAGCAGAACGAGATTAACTCGGCTGTAGCCAGTTTGCGGCAGCCGGTCGCGCCGGGGTCGGGGAATATCAGTGCCAAAGCGGCTCATTTGGCCCGCGACAAGATGAAGCAATCGGAAGAGCGGTATACGCAATGGGTGCGGGCGACGTATCCGTACGTTGATTCGTTCCGGGCCCCGCTGCTGTCGCAATTCGACAATGTGCTCAGTGAATCGAAAGCGGCCGAACACTTCCGCAAGTGGACCGATCGATATGCGCTCACGAAAGCCTGGCAGTTCCGCAGCGGCTTCCGGTTCCGCCGCGATAGCGACAACAGCGGTCACTGGGAAAAGGACGCGACCGTCGAGCCGCTTCAGATGTACGTGATGGTCGACTCATTCGCCAAGAGCGGCGAGCGCCGCGACCGGAAGGGCCACGAAGCGTGGACGCTTGCCACAGCAAACGGCAAAGACCAAGCCGAGAAATTGTTCACCGTGATTGGCATCACTCAGCGTGACCTAACGGCGCTCTTTTCGCCGGTGATCTATCCGCTGGCAACCGATGATGGCATCACTACGTTTGCCCAGGCAATTTACTACAACAGCAATGAGCAGAAGCCCGAGCCAGTCAACTCGAAATCAAAGACCCAGGCCAAGGTCGGCTGGGATACGCTCAACTGGGACCCTGCAGCAAACACGCCAGAGTGGGGCGCACCGCCGTTCAAATCGAGTGCCAAATGGCCTTGGGAAATCTTTGATAGCGACACCACATTCCTCGGCACGGCTCGGGCCCGGCTTAACTGGCAGGCGAAGCTGATGCCGGTGACCGAGAGCCGCTTCACACAGGCGACCAAAGCCAGCTTGGTGAACCCGAAAATGACAGCGAATATGGTTAAGGCGAAGCTGTTTTTCAAGCAAATGGTGACGCACTAGCGGGCAACACCAATTCCGCTCCTGTAACAGTTCGTCGCGTAACCGTAAGAGACCTTAATCAAACCCATCGAGTCCGCAGATGTCGCAGATGAACACAGATAAAGAAGGGCCGACTGAAGAGCGATGGAAGTACAGTTTCGAAACCGCGTAGCTGAATTCGCAAGAATTCAGATAGCGCTGGTACTCAGCTGACTTTTGCAGATTCAGCTACCGCAACATTCAGCTCAGCGTTTTCATTCATTCTCATCTGCGTCATCTGCGGACTAAAAGCAAATAACGAACCTGGATTCCCCGTGCAATCAGTTGTTTTCCTACCATCGAACCAGCATCCCCGCCGCGGCATCGCCACGCTTGAATTTGCCATGGCGCTGCCAGTACTGTTGCTGCTCATGGTGGGCATCACGTGGCTGGGTTTTTCGGTGATCGGCCAAACGCAAGTGCTGGTCACGGCTCGCAACAAAGCATGGAAGCAACGGTTCGATGACAAAGCCAAACGACCGCTTATGTTTCCGAGCGGTCTGTCGGTTGCCAAGAATCCGTTCTATTCAACCGAGGCCGATTATGCGACCGAAAGAGCGACCCAAAAGGTCCAGGTGAGCCCCATCTTCAATGGTGTACCCGGACCGGAAGCGTCGCACACGATCTTGGCCGGCTCGTGGGACCACCGAGCGATGCCACTCGACAAGCCGCCGGAGTGGAAACTCATGGCGACCGCCGCCGCGAGCGGCAAAGGCGGCAGCGTGCAAACGTGGTTGACGAATCTGAGCGACCCGCTTGGCCGGCTCAAGGATATTGGAGCGAACATCCTCGCCGAAAACGCCCGCCGCATGACACAGATTGACAGCAACAATGCAGCATCCGATTCGGGATCAGCATCAGCTGGCCAGGCAAAGGAGCAGAACGAGCGTGATCGTGAAGCCGAAAAACGCAAATATCAGGAGCGGATTCGTGAGCTTGGGGGTTTTGTCAATCCGCTGACGAACCAGGTACAAGCGGCCCCAGGTGGACAGCTCGATCAGACTGAAGATGAGATCGCTCGCCTGCAAGCGGAACTTGCGTCCAAGGAGCAGCTTCCGAAATCCAAAGATGAGGAAACCGCCAAGAAGCAGCAAGCGGAGATCGACAAACTCCGCCGCGATTTGGATTTGGAAAAAGGCAAGAAACAACGCATCGAATCCGAAATCCGCGATGCGGTAGAAGAACTCAAAGCGCTGAATTAATTCATGGACTTGCCTTCACCAACCGACGATGCTGCCACAACGATGATCAGCACTGCGCCAACTGATACGAGCGGGCCGACTTCAACCTCCCGTGCCGCGCGACTGGTGGAATGGTTTCGACGTAGCCTCATGGTCGTCACGATCGCTGCGTTTCTCTATGTCGCCTACGGGTATTGCCAGTTGTTTCGCGAATGGCGGCAAGGGTCGCAGCCGACTGAAACGCCTTCAACGCCCGCCTTTGAAATGATGCCGCTCGCCGGCGCATTGCCGCTCGATGGGCCGTGGACGTTTGCGGATTTGGACTGGAACCTGAGATCGAGCGTCGTCACAAGCGAGCAGTTGAGCGTGCGATTGAAAGCGTTGGCGGAACCGCCGCAGCAGGATGCCACGACATTTCCGGATGTGAGCGACGACCTGCTCCATTTGATTGACGCCCTGCAACTCAAGCCAGCCGAGCACGATGGCTGCGAGTTGTACCGCATTGACCGTGCGAACTTGAAAGCACAACTGCTGGTGCGCAAGGTAGATGGACATCCGCGAGCGATTTCGTTTGTGGGCGCATATCCGCAAGACGGTAAGCGCTGGCAGGTCTTCGAGCTCACACCGCGAGCGGCTGCCGCCACGTCGGCCGATACTGAGACCCATATGCTCCCAATGCCGACTGGCGCGCGGCGGCAAGGCGGCCGATTTGCCGACAATGGCCGACTGTTGCTAGAACTAGTATCCTTGGATTCCAAGTCAGACGCATTGCAGGCGGCTTGGAAAACTGATGGCTGGGAAGTGCGACCTAGCGGCTTCAGCAATGGCAACGGTTTCAGTTACCTCTGCCGAAAAGGCGATGAAGTCGTTTACGCCTGGTCTTCGAACCCGATCGACAAGCTACAAAACATCATGTTGGTGCATAGTCCGACGACAGCGGAACTCGAGGCTCAGAAGCTGATTCCCAACGATTGAGGAGTGTCTTGGTATGAGCAATGTGATGAAGCTGTCGCTTGCGGTCGTGTTGGCGCTTGCCGCGGCCGGGTTGAATGCGGTTTGGCTGAGTGCCGAAAAGCATCCGCCCGAGTTTGTGGCGGCGGCAGCCGATTTGCCCGCGGGCGAGACAATTAGCGATGAAATGCTGTCGCCGGTGCCGGTGCCGGGCGATTTCGACCAATTGCGCGCGTCGTTGATTCCGTACCAAAACCGTGCGATCTTGCTGGGGCTAAAGGCTTCGCGGACTTACGTGAAGGGTGATATGTTCTTCCAGCGCGATCTCAAGGCCCCGCAAGAACTCGCCGAGTTTGAAGTGCTGGGTCCGTTCAAGCTCATCAGCGTTGGTTCGCGATTCACCCAAGCCAACGCTAAGGAAGGCGAAGATCAGCTCGATTCCAGCGGCAACACGATAACAATCGCCGTAAGTGCAAACTTCGACGAACGTACACGGCGGCTGCTGCAGATTGTCGATCCGACACAGTCGCCGCTACGCGACGAAACGCGGCGAATCATAGCTGTGCAAGTCGTGCCCAAAGAGGAGCAAGGCAAGACGCCGGCGCCAGACGATAAGAATGTCGTTTATCAAACGGTGCAACTAGAGGGGATCGCAAACGTGCCGAGCGTGCTGCTGGCAGGTGACCTGATTCGATTTGTTGTGCCGGCGCATGGCGCCCGATAGGCGAGAGGACGATGAAGATCTGGTACAACAACATCATCGACACCGATCGGCATGTCGTGGAAGTGCAGGGCGATCGGATTCGCATCGGCCGGGCAGCGCACAACGAGATTGTGCTCGATAGTCCCTACGTGGCCGACGAGGCCGCTGTTCTCTATCGCCGCAATACGGGCTGGGAACTCGTGGCGCTCGGTATCAACGGAGTTACGCTCGGCGATCGGCAACTCTTCGGCGGCGAGCGCTGCGATATCAAAGGCAGCCAAACAATCTCCCTGTTCCCGTACTCGCTCACTCTTGACCTGCCAACAGCCGAGGAGACCACGCGGGAGCACCAGCGATTGCTGCTCGACGACCGAATGTCGATACTCATTCGCGATGTGCATGTGGAATTGCTGCGCCGTATGGACCTGAGCGGCGATGGGGCGGCTTCGATGGCATCGGACGATGAATACCTGCTGCGGCTAGAGCGGACGATCGACAACATTGCTCGCGGTCGTGAAGACCTTAACAACGCGAGCTCGACGCTAGTCGCCCATTTGGCCGGCTACGGGCTGCGTGACCGCCTGCTGGCGAGCTTGACGACCGACACTGGGCCCAAGAAGGAGCGCGGTCTTTTCACGGAACGGCATTGGAGCCGGCTGGTGACCTCCGTGCCCGAACGCGAGAACGAAGTTGATGCCACGGCCCAATACGTTGAGAAACTGATTCTGCCGAGCACGGATTGCGGTCTCACCGAGCGGGTCGATGCAGTCGAACACAAGTTCTGGCCGGCGTGGGAATCAATTGGCGATCGCATTCATGAAGGGTTCAAGTCATACCTCTCATTGCGGCACCTCAAGAAGGAGCTCAAGGATATCGTCTTCGGCTACGGCCCGCTCGAAGATCTGCTGCGCCTGCCGAACGTGTCGGAAATCATGGTCGTCGACAAGCAACACATTTACATCGAGCGTGCCGGCAATTTACAGAACTCGGGGCGGCGGTTTATTTCCGACGCGGTGATCGAGGCGATCATTCAGCGGATTGTGGCCAATGTCGGTCGCCGCATCGATCGCTCCCAGCCGCTGGTGGATGCCCGTCTCAGCGATGGCAGCCGCGTGAATGCGGTTATCGCGCCGCTCGCTGTGAGCGGTCCGACGCTGACAATTCGTAAGTTTCCCGAACGGAAGCTGATCGTCGACGATCTCATCGCCAAGGGAGCGATGACGCGCACCGTGGCGGAGTTTCTGAGAGCCATCGTGCTGGGCCGCAAAAACGTCCTCATATCAGGGGGCACCGGCACGGGTAAGACGACGCTGCTCAATTGCCTGAGTGATTTTATTCCTGATAAAGAGCGCATCGTCACCGTCGAAGACACAGCGGAGCTGCAGCTGGCGAAGGAACACGTCGTGCGACTCGAAACGAAGCCAGCAAACATCGAGGGCGCAGGCGAGTACACGATTCGCGATCTCGTGAAGAACGCGTTGCGAATGCGGCCCGATCGGATTGTCGTCGGCGAGTGCCGCGGGCCGGAAGCACTCGACATGCTGCAGGCAATGAACACCGGCCACGACGGCTCGCTCACCACGATCCACGCCAACAACGCCAACGACGTCATTTTGCGACTTGAAGTGCTGGTGCAAATGGCGGCTGATTTGCCCGTCGAGTCAATTCGTCACCAGATCGCTTCGGCCGTCGATGTCATCGTGCAGCTGAAGCGCATGCGCGATGGCCGTCGCTGTCTGAGCCAGATCACCGAGGTCGCGGGGATCAACCCGATCACGGGCAAGCTGGAAATGCGTGACTTGTTCTTGTTGGACGACCCGGAAGCCGGCGAAGCTCAATTGCAGCCGACGGGCCGACTGCCGACGTTTATCGACGAGCTCATTTCCACAGGGATGTTAAACCTGAAAACGTTTTACGCCGATCAGCCGTCCGCCGCATAAAGGCCCTTCCGCCGCCTGCTCCAAACCTCGCCATGGCCGTCATCATCATCAGCTCGCTGCTCGTGTTTGTTGCCGTCCTGTTGGCGTGCCAGTCGGGCGGCAGTGTTTGGGACACCGTCACATCGCGATATGTCGCCGACATTACGCCGATGCTGGACTCGCTATCGATCGATCACAGCACGCTGCCAAAGTACATGAGGATTTGGGGCATTTCGCTCGTGGCGGCCTTTGTGATCGTAGCATTTGTGCTGCGGATGCCGCCGGTCGCGTTGGCGGCCGTGTACCTAGTTTATGTTTCACCACGGATCATTTTGGATTTCATGATCCGCAAACGCCGCGCGATGCTGCGCGACCAAATGGTGGCGGCGACAATCGCGCTCGCGAACACGAGCCGCGCCGGCTTATCGCTCGCGCAAGGGCTCGAGTCAATCGGCGATGAAACACCGGAGCCGCTGTCGACGGAGCTGCGCCGCATCGTGCACGAATACCGGCATGGGCGGCCGCTATCCGAAGCAATTCGTGCCACGAAGGAACGGTTGAAGATTGAAAGTTTCACGCTGTTCGCGGCAGCTATCCTCGTGTGTCTGGAACGGGGTGGCCGCATTACAGATGCCCTGGAGCGTATCAGCCATAGCTTGCAGGAACTGCAGCGCATTGAGCGAAAACTGGAAGTCGACACCGCGAGCGGTACGAAGGTGGTTTATATCCTCACGGTGTTTCCGTTGCTCTTCCTGGGAATTTCGTACGTCACGAACCCCGAGGGCACCGCGACGTTGCTGCACTCGATTTCGGGCCAAGTGATCATGCTCGTCGTGATCGCACTCACGTATTTTAGTTTCCGCTGGAGTCAAAAGATTCTCGCGATCGAGGTTTAACACGTCGACGGTCGTTCGCCGCGATGCGGCTTACAGTGAACTTATGGACGCACTCACCAACAACCCGTGGTTCCAGCAAAATGGCTGGATGATCGCTTCGGCGGTCGTAGCCGTGGCGGCGGCCTGGGCGTGCTACCAGTTGCTGTCGATTGTGACGTACCCGCGCGACCTGCTGGGCGATACCCATCCGTTTGAACGGCAGCGGCGTGCGGAGCTTCGCGCCGGCAGCTTCGCCTACCGCTGGTTCGAACCTATCGTTGATGAGGTGGCCCCGCTGCTCACGCGGCGTGAGAATCCCGCGCTGGAATCGCTGCGTCGCGGCCTCACGGCCGGCCGCGAAAAGCTGCCATGGAAGCCCGAGGAATTCATCGCGGCGAAGTGGCTGGAAGCGGTTCTGTTCGGCAGCGGCATTTGCTTGATGTTGTGGCTCGGGAACTGGCCCATCACGGCCGTAATATTGGGTCTGAGTGTCGCGTTGGTCTATGGCCTGCTCACACCCAAGTCGGTGCAGGATCGGGCGCGCAAACGGTTGGGGCGAATCCGCATCCGCCTGCCGTTCGCCGTCGACTTAATTGCGCTCACGATGGAAGCCGGAGGCGGTTTTCAGGAGTGCCTGCAAACAGCCGTTGCCGAGAACGGAAACCATCCACTCACCGATGAATTGGCCGAGGTGCTCCGCCAGATATCTTTGGGGCGGCCGCGGAATGAAGCGCTCACCGCGCTGCAGGACCGGCTGCACGATGACGACATCAATGAATTGGTGTTCGCCATCAACAAGGGTGAAGAACTCGGAACGCCACTGAGCGCCATCCTGCGCGATCAGGCCGAGCAGATGCGACTCAAGCGTTCGCAGCGCGGCGAAAAGGCCGCAGCGGAAGCGGAAGTGAAAATTGTGTTTCCGGGTATGGTGCTTATGATTGCGTGCTTATTGGTCGTAATCGCCCCCATCGTGTTGCCGGCCGTTTTGGCCCTGTTGTAGGAAGGTGACTTCATGAGTGCGAGCATACGCATCGAATCAGGCATCGCCGCCGGCACGAGCTATTGGATCGATCGTCCCGTGCTGCGGATCGGCAGTGATCCGCAATGTGAAATCTGCGTACCGAGCGCCGAGCTTGCGCCGCACGCGCTCACATTGGAATTCCGCAGCGGCACCTATCGCGCGTACAATCGCGGTTCATCGCCTGTAAACATCGGCCGATCGATTGTCCAGCCTGGGACCGCGGGTGCGTGGAACGACGGCGACATGCTGGTGCTGCCGGGCGATTTGCGGTTGGTGCTGGCTGTTGACGGCGATTCGCGGCCATCGCCCCGTCCTGAAGCGCGTACGGATGACGGCATCGACGAGCCAGAGATCGCGACCGCAGGATCTTCCGCCGCCACGCCCGAAGCGGCGAAGCAAGCGTCATCGAAGTCGATGATTCAAATGCTGGTCATTCTCGTTTGCGTAGTCGGGACCGGCGGCCTCCTGTTGCTCAATCAAACCGGCGGTTTCGAGGCCGCGCCGCCCGTGAACCGCGCGAGCTTCGAGGAAATTGTGCGGGGCTCGCTTAAGAAGGACGCCGCGATCCGCCAGCTTGTCGAAAGGCTGCAGTATGCCCAGTCGTTTGTGGTTCGCGGCAACGACGAATACGCCAAGTTGTGCTTCTCCGACCTTCGCGACCAGCTGATCCGAAGGATCGACACGATGCCGCCCGAAGATCGCAAGGACGCCGAGGTCATTCGGGATTATGTGGAATCTCAGCTCGGCGGCCTCCAGTAAATGTGACCGAGCGAAACGCATTTTGGCCCAGAAAATTCTTCCAGTGGGCCGTAACAGCTCACAATCTCCTCGTATGAGAGGGTGAAGAACGCCCAAGCGGCGTTTTAACCCTAGAAAATCGGCAGTTTTGCCAGAAGGAGATTTGCCATGTCACGTTTGAACCGCCATGCCCTGACGACCGCAGCGGCCTTTTTCGCACTGTGTGCGACCGTCGTGGCCTGTGGCCCCGGCGGTAGTGTTTCCCGTTCTAGTTCGTACGCTCAGCCTCGCTACACGCCGTCGTACCAAACCACCTACGCGACAACGAAGACCACGCCGGTCGCTCCGGTGATTACGCAGATTCCAAAGACAGTTGTCCCGGTCACTCCGGCCGTCCCACAGGCCCGGATCTCCGTGGTCACGGCCGACGCGACACCGGCCACGCCGGTCGCCCGGATTCAGCTCGCGCCGGCGACACCTGAGCCGCAAGCAAAGGTAGAAGAAGTCGCCAAGACCGAGCCGAAGCCAGAGACAAAAATCGAGCCGCAGGTTGAACCCAAGAAAGAAGAAGTCGCCAAGTCGGCTGTTCCCTTAGGCGATGATCCGGCAAAAATGCTCGCAGGCCTGTTGCCCGCGACAGACGAACCCTCGAAAATCCCCGACACTCTTAAGGGCTTGGTTGGCCCGTGGATGGCCGTCTCACGGCAGGGCAATGGCGAATTATCGACCGTAGAGCTGCTGCTCAATGACAACGGCTGGGCCAAGCTCACGGTGCCGGGCGCCGATGGCAAGCCCGCAACTTCGAATCGCAAGATCGAGTTCCAAGACAACGAACTCAAGCTTACGGGCGGCGACGCCGACGTACTCTTGGGCAAGCTGGTCGAATTCGACAGCCGCCAGATGGTGCTCGAGCGACAAGGCGGCCAGGTAACATTCGTCCGGCCGTAGGTTTCACACTAGGCCGCAAGTTCGCTCGATAGCACATCGATGAACTCGCGACAATAACTCGAACCGAATAGCCGCTGCCCAACCCGGGTGGCGGCTTTCGTTGTCTAGGCCGGCCTGCCACAATATGCCGCATGAGCAATGCGTCTACCACCGATGTGACACCAGGTTATCAATTCGCCAGCGACAACACCGCGGGCATTTGCCCCGAAGCGCTTGCAGCACTGCTAGACGCCAACTCGGGAGCGGCGGCATCGTACGGCGACGACACCATCACGGCCCGCGTCGCCGACCGGCTGCGGGAGATCTTCGAATGCGACTGTGAAGTGTTCTTCGTCTTCAATGGCACGGCGGCCAATTCGCTCGCCGTTTCCACCTGCTGCCAGCCGTACCACAGCGTGATTTGCGCTGATGTCGCTCACCTCGAGACCGATGAATGCGGCGGACCGGAGTTCTTTTCCGGCGGCGCGAAGGTACTTGTCGCCGAGTCGCGTGATGGCAAACTCATGCCTAGTTCTGTTGAACGCCTTATCACGGTTCGCAGCGACATCCATTATCCTAAGCCGCACGTCGTAAGCATTACGCAGCCCACTGAATTGGGCACGGTTTACAGCGTCACTGAGATCGCTGAGTTAAGTGCGCTCGTGAAGAAGCATGGCCTGCGTCTTCACATGGATGGGGCTCGCTTCGCCAACGCCGTTGCCGCGCATCATGCCGCACCGAGTGAGCTGACCTGGAAGGCGGGCGTTGACATTCTCTGTTTGGGCGGTGCCAAAATTGGCCTGCCTCTCGGCGAAGCGATTTTGTTCTTCAACAAGGAACTCGCTACGGACTTCGAATATCGCTGCAAGCAGGCCGGGCAACTCGCGTCGAAGATGCGATTTCTCACGGCACCTTGGCTCGGCGTACTGGAAGATTCCGTGTGGCTGCGTCACGCGACCAGCGCGAACGCGATGGCACAACGGCTAGCCTCTGGTTTGAAAACCGTCCCAGGCGTCTCGCTGCTGTATCCGAGCCAGGTGAATGCCGTATTCGCCGAGTTGCCGGCAGCCTGCCACGCGCGGTTAGCGGAACGTGGATGGCATTACTACACGTTCATTGGCCGCGGCGGCGCTCGCTTTATGTGCTCATGGGCCACGACGGAAGCCGAGATTGACGCGCTGCTCGCGGATATACGCGGCCCAACGGAGTAGGACGGACAATTCTGTCCGTCCATCACTGAAGCTTCGGACGAACAGAAGTGCCCATCCTACGACGCGCTTTGCGCCCAGTCTGGCTTCCTATCGCTTCCGCAGCGGCCGGCCTGCGAGAACATCCTGTAATTTGCCGTCGGCGACCGCGAGTTTGCCGTTTAGCACGAGCCACCGCACTCCAGCCGATTCTTCGAATGGTTTTTCGTAGGTCGCCCGATCGATGAACGTCTTTGGATCGAACACGACGATGTCTGCAACAAGATTCTGGCGCAAATAACCTCGGTCCTTCATGCCGAGGATATCGGCTGGCAGGCCACTCGCACTGCGAATCGCAGCGGCCAGTGGCAAAGTGTTGTCCTGTATCGAGTAGCGGCCAATTTTTCGCGAAAATGTGCCGAAACTCCGCGGATGCGGCCGCGAACCATCGTCGATCTTCGCACTGCCGTCGGAAGCTGTCGCTACCCACGGGAGGGTCATTACATATCGCACGTCGGCTTCGTCCATGCCGAAGTTCACGCCGGCCGCGTCAGGATCTTCACGAATGATCTCAAGGCCAATTTCCAAGGGTTCGCGTTTCTCGGCCGCCGCGATATCGGCAATCGTGCGGCCGACCCACTTCTCGTTTTTGTCGTAGCGAGCCACCATCAGCGGCCCCCGCGACGCGATCGACAGTGCGATGATTGGCCGCAAGCGTTCGGCTTGTTTCGGGTCGCGGAGTCGCTCTGCCGTCGCTTGCTCGCCGCCCTCGCGTTCCGAATCTGGGAGCAACATTGCCATGATCGACGTCGACGAGGCGGTGTAAGGATACTGATCGGCCGTCACGCGCATCCCGCTGTGCTGAGCCTCTTCAATCATGTGCGCGGCCGCATGCACTTTGCCCCAGTTCGGTTTCTTGCTCGACTTCAGGTGCGAAATGTGGCAGGGCAAATTGCCGCCACGGGCAACATCGAGCGCTTCCTGAATAGACTCGAGCAGTTCGTCGCCCTCGTCCCGAATATGGCTGGCATAAATTCCTCCGTGCTGGCCTACGACCTGCGCGAGTGCGGCGATCTCATCCACTTTCGCAAATGAACCAGGTACATATTGTAAGCCCGTCGACATGCCCCATGCGCCTTCCTGCATACCAGTCTCGACCAGGTCGCGCATCTTCTGCAGTTCTTCCGGCGTAGGGGCGCGGCGAACTTTGCCCATCACCTTGTCGCGCACTTCTCCCTGCGGAATGAGATGCGCAATGTTGATGCCTACGCCGCCGCTGGCAAGGTCATCGTAAAATTTCCCAACATCGCCGCGCCCGCCGCCGCAATTCCCGGTGACGAGCGTGGTACAGCCCTGCGTAAGATAACAGCGAGCCTGGCGAGCTTCGCCGTTGAGAATGGTGTCGTCGCTGTGATTGTGGAGATCAATGAAGCCCGGTGCGATGACCAATCCCTTACAGTCAATCGTCCTTCCGGCGGCGAGTTCGATGTCCTTCCCGACGGCAATGATCTGGTCCCCAACGATCGCGACGCTACCTTCGTACGACGGGCCGCCGGTGCCGTCGTAAATGGTGCCGTTCTCCAGCAGTATGTCGGCCTTTGCCGTTGGCCGTGCGCTTGCCGTGTAACCAGCAGCCGATAATATCGCGGCGAAGCCAAATATCAGAGTCGGTCGCATCGAAAGCAGTCTCGTTGGGGTCGTCGGTGCAGCAAACTATGGAGCTACGCATTCATCTCAGTCAGTATCCGAATGTAACACGCGTCTGTTCAGTCTGCCACTTGGCCGCATGCCAAACATCCAGTTGCAGCCAGCCGACCTGCGAGCTTCGTCTGGGATGATCTCCATCCGATTCGTCAGTTTCGGCGATTCTGCTTGCGATTGCCTCAACAGCACGATAGCTTGTCGACATGCCGAATGTTGCCCTTCAAACTAGCCAGCGCCCCACGCGAGTTCGATTCCGCGTACTACTGTTTCTCTGCGTTCTGTCGTTTCTCACGTACTACGATCGCGTGTGTATTGTGCGGGCCCAAGAGACGATTCAATCGTCGCTTCGCATCGATGGCGAACAAATGGGCATCATCTTCGGCGCCTTCTGGTTCGCCTACGCGATCTTCGAAATTCCCGGCGGCTGGATCGGCGACCGTCGCGGCGCTCGTTTCACGCTGACTCGCATCGTTCTCGCGTGGTCGTTGTTTACCGCGCTTACAGGAACTGCGACAGGCTTTTACTCGCTCGTCTTCTACCGCTTTTTGTTTGGTGTTGGTGAGGCCGGCGCCTACCCGAACATGGCACGCATCCAGTCACGTTGGCTGCCCACGGTTGAGCGTGCCAGAACCGCCGGCTTGCTGTGGCTCACCGCGCGGTTCGGCGCGGCGTTCGCGCCAGTGATCTTCGGAAGCTTGACACGAACTATCGAGACTTGGCAGCCAATACTGAGTGGCTCACTCGGCCTTGACTGGTTGGCCACGATCCCATCGTGGCGACTAGGTTTTTTTATCTCGGGTCTCTTGGGGGTGGCTTGGTGCTTGGCTTTCTATCCTTGGTTCCGCGATGAGCCCGCCGAGAAAGCTTCCGTCAACCAGAGCGAGCGGGCATACATCGAGGCCGGACGCGGTCAGATTGTGTCCAGCCACCGCGCGTCGGCCAATGTCTGGGCACGGTTGTTCTCCTCGGTTTCGTTGTGGGCCATTGGGCTATACTACATCTCGGGCAGCTTCGGATGGTCGTTTTTCGTTAGTTGGATGCCGAAGTACATGAAGGACGTGCAGGGAGTCACATTCGACAAATCGGAATGGTCATCCGCACTACCTTTCGTCGCTGGCGGCATCGCATGCCTCGTGGGTGGTGTGTGCAGCGACTTTATGGTGAACCGCACCGGCCGCTTGAGATTCGGCCGGGCGGTATTTCCAGTCGGCGGATGCATGGCTGCCGCGGCAGCCATGCTCGCTATGCCATACGCTCATACGGCGAGGGAAGCGACGCTGCTAATGTGCATTGCTTCGTTTGCTTTCGATTTGGGTCAAGCCGCAAATATCGCGTCGGTTGTCGACATCGGCGGCCGCAACGCCGGCATCGCGATGGGGTTCATCAATACGCTCGGCTGCATGGGCAACGCAATTCAGCCGTACATCGGCAAAAAGATCGCGCTCGTATTCGGGTGGGATGCGCTCTTCTGCGTGTATGCGGCAACCTTCTTGCTCGCTTCGACGATGTGGGCCTTCATCAACCCGACGCGGACATTTTACCACGATGCAACAATTGTCGATTCGATGTAGCGGTTGCTGCCGCTTATCTGCGGCGGCTCATGTTCGTAGGAGCTTAAACCGTCAGGCTATACACACAACCAACCTCGGTTTCCTTCATTTGCGTTTGACCGCCCACATCTCCAGTTCGATCAAGAAATCTTCAAGCAATTTTGCGCCAATCGTCGTGCGTACTGGGCGCGGCTCGGGCAGCATTTCACAGTAGACAGCGTTGAAGCGGTCCCACTCGTCAAGATTGGCCATAAAGGCGTTGACCTTGAAGACGTCATCGAAACCACACCCCGCGGTGCTAAGTTGGCGACGACAGTTCTCAAGCGTCACTCTTGTTTGCTCTTCGATCGTGTTGCCGACCGTGTTGCCTTCCACGTCGAGCGCGACTTGACCAGATATTACCACCAGCTGACTCGCCTCAACTTCCAGCACAGGAGAGTACGGCCCAGCCGTAGAGTGCTGCTTGGCGCCAGCTGGAAGTCGCTTACCGAATGGATTCGATGTAGACATACGTGGATTCTCGTTGCTTATTTAATTGCGTCCTCAGCATCCTGCTCATCTAACGCTGGCACTTGCTGCCCCGATTGGCACACTCGGCAGGCGGTGGAACCGAGTTGGCCGAACCTGCGGTTGGCAAGACTTCTAGCAAGCTGTCATATATTGGCGATTTGCGAACCTATTGGCAATGGGGCGTTCGACGACGTGGCACACGTGTGTGACGGCGAAACGAACATCGTAGGAACTTCAACAACTTGCGGTAGTCCGAATCGGCCGAAATAATGAAGCCATCAACCGGCGATCGCAAAACGCGACCGTCCTCGGTCCGGTAGCTCAGCGGTTAGAGCAGGGGACTCATAATCCCTTGGTCGGGGGTTCGAATCCCTCCCGGACTACTACGTGTAGGCTCTTTCTCAACCCTGCAACTCAATGCGCTCTCCTGCGCACTGTCGTTTATGCTGCGCGCGGTGCGCCGCAGGGGGACGATCGGCCGATCGTCGGTGCCAGTTTTCCGCGCGGCCTGGGCTTCGCGATCGACGTTAAACATGGGCCCAATGCTCGCTGTCGATTCGATGAGCTCATTCGGCAGCAGCCGGCCGTAAATGTTCATTGTGGTCGTGATTGATGCGTGGCGCATCAGCTCTTGAATTTGCTTAAAGTCCCAGCCGGCGAGACGACGCCAGCCGCCACAGCTCACGCGTAGCGCGTGAAAGTCGATAATCTCGCCCGCATGATTCTTCTCAGCGAGAAACTCGCTCTGCTCGCGTCGCACGAGTTCCTCAGCGTTGCGACGAGTCTCGTCGACCCACGCCGCCCGTGCCGCTGCCACGTCCTCGCGAATCATGGCCGCCATGTCCCACGGCTCGGGCAAATCGAATAGACTCGCCTGCGGCGCTTTCTTCGCGACGTGCATGCGAAGTTGCTCAGCCAGCTCGCGTTCAATGAACTGCTGGGCTTCTTTGTGGTTTTTCGTCGTCGCCGCTTTCGCACGTATAAAGGGGCGCTGCCCATGCAAAACAACGCTTGTCCGAGTAAGCTCACGCAACTCGCCTGAGCGGAGCCCCGTTTCAATCGCAGTGCGATACAAAAGCATGCGCTCCCACCCTGGCATCCCGTAGCGCTCGGGACCGTTCATCGTCGCGGCTGCAAGATTCGGCCATTCGTTCGGCGTGAGCATTCGCCGCTCGTATCGGCGATCGGTTTGTGGGTTGGGCAAGCGAACTGATGCGAGCGGGTCGCGGACAAGCTTCTCGCCTTCAACGAGCCAATTTGTGAAGCCTGTGAGCGCCACCAAGTGGTTGCGGATTGTCGCTCCTGCCCGCCCTTGTTCTCGAAGTTTTGCCGCGTAAGAGTTCACGCCATCCGCGGAAATATCACCGGCCGTTTCGAAGCCGACGATCTTGCATATCGATCGAATCCGATTCACCTGGCGATCGATATGTCCCTCGCAACGGCCGGAAGCCATCAGCTTGGCCGCGTAGTCGCGCAGGTGAGAATCGATCGGCCGCGCCGCCTGTTGTGCAACGTCGGCCAATGTGGAATCGATAACGCCCCAGCGTCGACGAGCGGCCTCTGCCTCTGCTCGATTGGCGGCATCCAGTGCCGCTTGCTTGTCACGAGTTCGGCTCGATCGACAGACCACGCTCCCCGTGTGATCGATGTACTGGATCAGCCAGTTGCCGTTCTTGTTTTTTGACCCACCACGCTTGAAAACCGACGCCACGATTATTCTCCTCTGACACGCGCCACGCCCGCGGCGGCCGGGGTGTCAGTCCCGAGCACGCCGCGAACGTGGCAGAAGTAGCGTTCATTTTAGAGTTCCGGTGCTAGCATCCATAGCATCCGGCGAAGTTGAAGCCTCCCAACGAGTTAGCCGTTTCAGTTGCGCTCTGCGTTTTGCTCGCCGCGAAGTTTCTCAACGAACAATCGCAAGTCCTCGACCGCGAACAGCCCCACGCCAGCCACGTTTAACCGCCGCACGAGGCCGAGCTTCACCCACTTATCGAGCGTGCGAGCGGACACTCCTAGCGAACGTGCTGCGTCCTCACGGCGAAGCAACAGCGCTTCGACGTGCACCGACGTTCGGCGTTTCGATTTGATCGGGAGTTCACGCATTCGTAGCGACCCAAATAGCGCAGAACCGACGGGCAGTCGATCGCCGACGGCGGGTTGAATCTCTAACCAAACCCGCGTCGCGGAGCTCGCAGCGGCGAGCTCGGGCGGTCGCGTCTCGCATTTTGAGTGCGGCCGCGATTTCCTCATCGATGGCGCCGCGCTCGCCCCGCTCCCGAATGAAATCGAGCACCTGGCATTGCATCGACCCGATCAGCGGGGCGATCGACGTTACGGCCGCGAGCCGCGTGTTGACCGGGTTTGCTTCGCCATACCAAACCGGGAAGCCAACCGTACGGCCGCACCGCGCACAATCGCGGCGGGTGGATTCGCCGTTGTGAATCGGATGGTCGACGTAGCCGTCGAATCCGCACCGCTCGCAGCTAAACGGATCCTTCCACGTCGCAGCCGACGTGGCCGCCGGCGGTTTGCAGAGATTCAACATTGAAACCTCACTCTTCGCCAGATTTCCACGGGAAACCGGCTCGCTCAAATTCCTTTTTCACCGACACCATGAAATAGGCGCCCGGGTTTCGGGGCCGGTGCTTATGACCCGCTGGCAATCGGAGCCGGATCATCGTCGCCTCGATAATCTCGGCCACGCGAACCGGCGAAACTCGCCGCTCCACAATGCCACGCGCGATCCTGACGATTGCCTCGTCGAACACGTTCCAAGCCCGGACATAGCGCCGCAGCTCACGTGCGACAACAAACACTCGATCTACGTCGAGCGAATCGAGGCTCTTCCGCTCGCTCGCTCGCGAAAGTTCCTGGGCGAATTTCCCGGAGTGGAATGACATGGCCGCCTGATGACGGATGAAATGAAGATGAAATGACCATGAGATGACGATGCAGGTTGTGCGAACGCCTCTCGATGAAGATGAGCGTCGCTGATTTGTGCGCGACGGACGGACAGCGCTCAGCAATGTCCGAAAAGAAAGTTGGACATTGCTTAGCAATGTCCAACTAAGAGATTAGCGTAAGTTGTTGGCCCAGACGCATTTCGGGCACGCATTCCAATACGCCTGAAAAAGTTCGACATTGCTAAGCAATGTCCAATTCTTCTAAACGTCGGCTGACGGTTTTCGAAGAGAAAGTGTAGCCATGTTGCACTAGTCGAGCGGCAATGCGATTAGAACGGGCGTGCTTTGAAAGAGTGCCTAAGCCGGCGTTTATTTCTCTGGCAATTTGATCGACCTCAGGCGTCCACTTGCGTCGGTTCTTACCGCCCTTCCGGCGAGCCTCCTGCAGCTGCTCAGATAGCATTGGCTCGATGGGGGTACGTCTATTCACGCGTCGTCGCCGCACTTCCCCGACCGGCTCTAAATGAAGACGGCGTTTCATAAGCCCGGCCGTGACGGCCGCCTTAGATAGCGAGACGAGCACAAATCGAATTCCTTCGTTCACTTCCATGCCACCGACTGGCTTGCCATCATTGCCCTTTTTGAGGCACCACTCCAAAAATTCTGAGCAAAGTTCATTCGTGAATCGTGCGAATGGCACGCCCCTCTCACCGCAGTATTTGTGAAAAAGCCGAACAGCCTTTCTAAATCGCAGGAGGCGCTTGCCAGCCAGCTTCTTCTGCGGCAGGTAGACATTTTCCGCAAAGTGCTGCACCGTCCCGGCTTTCGTTATTGGTGGGGCTGGAGGATCATATTTGCGCGAAATTTTTCGTGGGTTCTTATGATTCACGATTTGCCGCATGAACCGCTGCAGCTGACGGCTCTGGGTCTTACTAGTCCCACGTTCAATTTCGTGTTGCTCAAATTCCTTAAGCATGTCGTTATCGACATCATGCAGCGCAACTGCGCGACCGGCCCACAAATGAAACCGCCATATCGCTGTCCGAAGATGCCTTCGCTGCGACGTTCCGTAGGGCAAATTCGGCTCGAAAATTCGAACGTAATAACTTCCTACGCATTTGTGCGGCTGCGTGAGAAAGCATCGCTCCACTTCGCCCCATGAAGCCTTTACACAGAATCGGTATGGGTACACTCGCGACACCAATCGCCTGATGCATAGCATCAGGTTGTTTGCTGATTTGGGACGCACGCCGTCTGCGACCAGGTATGACTCAAAACACGTCAACCACTGTTCATCGATGGCAGCTAGAGCAACCGGACCGCACCATTCCGCGGCTCGATTGATTGCGGCGTCATAAAGCCAGACGTAGCTAACTGACTTGCTCGCGACGATCTCGCATCGGACGCTGCGATAGAAGTGACCTAACAGGGTCCCGCGCTTAGGCGGTCGGCTTTGAGTGGAAATCAAACCAGAATCCTCCGTGTTAAAGGGATCGCCCACCGGCGAGTGGCCACGGAGGTAACCAACTCGCCAGTGGGCCAATCGTTGTGCAGTTTCGAACCCGCATAACGACGCCCGTGCTAAGTTCATTCAAACAATCCGCCACGCGATCGACAAGACACAAAATCAGCGCGGCCGCGGTGCACGCCCTCGATGACGTGGGTCGACCCACGTCACCGGCGACGTGGCTGCAGGGGAAACGACACTAGCCCGCGCTTAGGGAAGGCAGCACATTAGTCACGTCGTGCCGCAGCTGCGTGGGGTCGATGTAGCGAAGCGTGACCTGAGAATCACTGTGCGACAGAAACGAGGACGCCGCCGCGATGCCCTTTTGAGCACAGATTTGCGTTGCCGCCGTGCGACGAATTGCATGGAACTTGTTCATGCCTCGTCGCGTGTAACGCACGCCTGCGGCATCGATCAGCGAGTCGAAATGCTTGTCGATTGTTCTCAGGGATACGCCGCTGAAAAGCAGCTCGCGATGGGGGGCCCAAATTGATGCGAGTGCCGAAATCGTATCGTCGCTCAACTTGAAGCATTGCCCTTTGAGAGCTTTCTGCGTGTTACCATCGACAGTGAGCCAACCGCTTTCGAGGTCGACGTTATTTTGTTGAATGGCGAATAGAGCCGCCCGTCGCAGCCCGGTTTCGTAGGACACGCGAATCAGCGCGGTCCAAAACTGATCGCAGCGTAGAGTGCCATAGTAATTTCCAGGCCGAAAGCGTTGCGCTGCTGCCAACAATCGCTTCATTTCCTCAACCGTCCATGCACGTGGCGGGTTGCGTATTTCGCGCAGCTTCTTCACGCGGATAGCACGATCTAGGCCGAGTGTCTGGAGTGCATGATTTGCCACGGCGAGGAGCGGCGCTCGATACTTGTTGTTGATCGACACCGGGGGTTTTCCTCCCTCCCAAAGATGCTGAAGGAAATTGGCGATCAGACTGCTGGTCAACGATTCGATCATCACGTCTTCATTGCCGCAGAATTTTCGGAGTGCCACGAGTGCCCGCCGAGTGTCGGCGACGCTACTCGACTTGCAGTCGTACATTTCCTCAACTCGATAATGCTGCTCAAACCAATGACGCAGCGTACCTGAGGACGGGGGAGGAACCATTTCCAGGCGCGGCAACAGGTCGCCACGCCAATGCCTGACGACCGCGCGAATGCATCCTCCGAGCATCTTCGCGTAATGCGCCGAACAGCGCCGCGATGGCAACGAACTCACGAATTGCAGCAGCAATTCATGTGTAATTGAGCCGAGTCGCGGCCGACCGCCAACAAACTTCTCAAAGCGGCGCAGAGCTTGGTCGTATCGCTGGACCGTCTTAGAGGAGTAGCGATCGATGATCGTCGGTCGACATTCGGAAAGGTAGTACGCGCGTAGAAGTGAAGTTTCATCCCAGCCAGCAACTAGTTCGCCGCGGCAATTGCGTGAACGCATTTCGGATTCTCCGTGTGCAATAGATCAAAGACCACCGCGGCCCCTGTGGCCGCGGTGGCGCCTAGCGGGTAGACGCCCAAACTATCTATCGCACACGAATTGCTTCTGAGCAGCCTTTCAGCAACGGGCACTCTAACACGCCGTTCTACGTTTAATAGCGGCTTTTGCGTCGGCGTTTCGCTGATTCGCGGGCAGGCGCGGCTAGATCGGCGAGCACGGCTGGAACGGCAACTTATTACAATGAGCGTTCATGGCCGGGAACTTTCAGAGCCGCGGGCGCGGCGTCGATCTAGCGATCCACCAGAGGGTCCTGCGGCTCGCTGCGATGGGCCAGAGTCACCCGACGATTGCGTACCTAGTCGGGATCGATCCGACGGCAGTGCGTCGCCTGGCTCGTCGTACGCTGTCCCCGAAGTGGCGTCGCTGTGAATGCGGCGCGATGACCGATCGCTGGCCGTGCCTGGCGTGCACGCTGCGGGCGGCGCGGGCAGCTGCAGGTCGAATCGATCAGCCGATCGGAACGCGGTAGGGGCGATTCTGGCCGCTTTAAGTCGCTGCGCATTCGCGCTCGCTACTCGCGCTTTCGCCTCCGCAAAATTTGCACTTACTTACTTACTCAAATTTTTTTTTGCCGCGAAAAACGACGCCGATCCTGCCGCTCCGCGGCCCCCGTGCCCCCCTCAGAAGGACCCCACTTGCCAAACTTGCCGGGGCTGCCGGCGGTCGGCTCTAGCCGGCTAGTGCCTGGCGGCTCTAGCCGGCATGGTCCGTTGCGCAATGAAAAACCGCCATGGGGGGCGGTTATGGACTCACGCCCGCACCCCCACGACGGTCAGTTGCCGCGCGCATGGAAACAAGAGGCGCACGGCCGAGCCAGCTTCAAATTTGGTCGATGTAGAAATCGAGCTGCCCCTCGATACGACGTAGCTCGTGGCTGTACTCATCGCTGAGCTGGGCCAGCTCACGTTCAAGCTGAGGCTTTTCGACCTTCAACCGTCGCTCGCGATATTGGACGAACCCCAACTCGTCGAACTTGACGTTTGTAACCTGATTCTGCGACTGCGGATTACACGTTGTTCGCCGTTGCAGGAGCTCGGGCTTGGCCGTCTCGCAATGCAGCAACGCCTCTCGGCTACTGGGCGCAATCGTTTGCAGGTTATCGATAATCCCGATCGTCGTTTTGAGCTCGCTGATCCGGCGACCGAGGGCACTTGAACGCAGTGCGGCCAGGTCCGCTTCGTACGCCTCACGCACGAAGGCGGGCAGCACGCTAAGCCCGCGCAGGCGCTCACGTGCCGACGTGAACCGCCCAAGAGCACGTGAGGTGCGATCGCGGTCGCCGCTGAGCTGGCCGAGCTGAGCTTGCAGCTCCGCCAATTGCTTTTCGAGGGCTGGGGCCTTTTCCTGTTGCGCCTTCGCCGCTGCGATCGCGGCGCGACTGGCCTGCTCGAATTCCTCCGGCGAGCCGGCGGCAACGAGTAAATCCTTCACGGCGGCAACCCGGCCGCGCTCGGCATCCAACTGCACGCTATCGACAATCCCGGCTTGGCGGAGCACGGCCATCTCACGCGAGTTGGGCCGACTCTGCGGGTCGAGGTTCCACAAAATCGCCTCAGCCGATTCGAAGATGGCTTGTTGCTCAATGACGGCCTGATCGGCGATCGCTTGGTCGCCCAGTTTGCTTTGTTCTTTGGTCGCGGTGCTCATGTTGAATCCTGATTGGTTGAGGCCTGCCACGTTGCGAATGACGTGGGCGGCCGTTTAGCGAATGAACAGCAACTCGATTAGCTCGCCGGCCGTCCCGCTGCTGCCTGCGATGCCAGCTCGCACGGTGCCGGTCGCCGCAACTTTGCCTGAGGCAGCTTGGTAGACGACGTTTCCGCGCGTGACAGTTTCGCCCGCAGCAACCTCGACGTATTCGCCGCCGCCATTGCTGAACAATGTGACGAGTGAACCACTGTCGAGCGGGGCGTTAGCGGCGCACGCGCCACGAGTCACGCCAATGGCGTTTTCGTCGCTGGCTCCAGCGAGTGCGAGCGTGTTGTCGCTCGCGAGCTTTACGATTCGATTGGCAGCGATCGAGCTGGCGCCCGTGGGAAAACGCTGAGCGGGTTCTGTCAGACCGTGGCGGCCCATAATTCAAACTCCAGTCGATTAAAAGTCCAACGCCGGCGGCAGCGTGGGACCCTTGTTTACCACACTGCCGCCTGGCGTCACCGAAACGTCCGGCTACGAGCCGGCACTCCAAAGGCTTACTATGCAGCTCGCGGCGAGTCGTCGGCGAAACCTGACAACGCCAGTGCCCGCGGGCGGTCGGCATTTGCTTCGCGGATCATGCGCGCGTGCAGCTTGGGATACTTTTTGACGACGATCGCCGACGCTTGGTCACGAGGAATCGATCGCTCTTTCATCGTCGATTCGACGAGGGCCGTGAATTCGGCCAGTTCGGGGCGGTGGTTGTCGTTCTTTGCCATGATGGCTCCCAAAATGAGGTGTAAAATACTGCGCCGGCTACAGCCCCGGCCGCCAAGATGATTTCGTAAGTGTCCCCTCCCGGCGATGTTTTTCCGCCGCGGCCGCGAGTTGAGGGTACTGATAACGCAGCTGCTCGGCTGCCGCCTCGGGCGTCACGAACCCGATCGCTTTCTCTTCCACCAGCTCGTCAAACTTCGCTAATGCCGCCGCTCCCGTGAGTCGATTGATCGCGTACGGCCGAGTGCGTTTAACCGCTTCACTCAGCACGTCTTCATACATGCCCACACGATCGGCCAGGCCAGCCGCGACCGCTTCACGCCCAATAAATACGCGACCGTCGGCGAGTTCCGCGGCCTTCTCAATTTTCATGCGACGGCCTCGAGCCACTGCGGCGGTGAAGTGGCGGGCCTGCACGTCAACGCGGCGTTTCAGTTCGGTGAGCTGCTCAGCCGAGATTTTCGCCCCCGAGACGCCGGCACCCTTATGTTCGCCGCTGCGGATCACAATCACTTCAACGCCCACCTTCTCCATGAGCTTCGATTGATCGATAACCACATTAAAGACCCCGATGCTGCCCATGGTCGACGTTTCGCCAATAACGATCTCCGTTGCCCCAGCGACGGCCCAAACTGCACCAGAGCAACAGAGATCTTCGACAACCGCCGTCACGCGCTTCTTTTCAGCCGCTCGGGCGATCATCGTGTGCAGGTCGTGAACTCCGGCGACGGTGCCACCTGGCGAATCGACCAGCAACACGATTTCGGCCACGTCTTCATTCGCAGCCAGCGCTGCCACGCGTTCACGGATTGGTACCATTGCCCGCTTGTCGAGCGTGCCGAACAACTCGACCACCGCGACGGTGTCGCCCTTGCCCTTGGTTGGGATTGGCTCGCGGCCCGGCCGATACGCGCTGTTTGCGTATGCCGGCGCGATGCACCACAAATCCGAAGTGGCAAAAGTTAAAGCCTCGATCGTCATGCGAGCCTCACGTTGGGATCGAACCCGCTGAGCTGAAACACGTCGCGTTTCAACGAACCTTCTTTGAGAATGCCGCTCGCCTCGGCGAGCTCCGCGCTAATTGATTGATCGGCCAGCTTCGCCCACTTGGTGGTCGACACCTCAGGGTTGAGCTCGTGCATGTCCATCACCATGCCGAGCGACGCCTCGGGGTCGAATTCGCCCCTCTCGGCATCGATGCACTGCAGGTAGCCGATTTGCGTGGCGGGATGGCTGAACACGAGCCCGTTGCATTGGTGAGCGAGCCACAGCCCCGGCCCAAAACAGCACTCCTGCAAATAAACGATGATCGCGGCGTGCCGCCCCGCCTCGCGAAGCGAGTCGCCAGCCAACCGCAGCCCGCCGATCCGGCCGGCCGGAATGCCGAGCACCAAATACACTAAGTCGTTGGAATGGCGCCGCGCTTCTTCGAGCATGACAGCCCCGAGCATCACGCTGCCGCTTTCCGTAAGCGCACCGATCGACATCAGGAGCGACGCGTTGTGCTTGCGCGCAACCACCATCGGCTGCGCGATCGGCGGACGTGGGCCAGGAATGATGACGCGCCCGCACCAATCGGCCGTGCTATCGCCCTTGATGTTAAGTAGCGCGCTCATTACTCCTGCCTTCCCATCCGAATCGGAACGCTGCTGGTCTTGTTATCGAGGCTCTGAGTAGCGCGGAGCTGTTCTTTCTGCAGCTCGATCAGCTCCTGGAGCAACTGGGTTGCCTGCCGTTGCGCCTCGGCATCGTAGCCAAGATTGTGCGGCTCGGCTTTGTTCTTGAGCGCCCAAGTCAGTTCCGAGACCGCCTCTTCGAGCGACAGCGTGGGCCCAGTGCGAGCTGCAAATTGTGGCGTGTTAAAAAACGCGGGCTGGCCCGTGGTCGCTCGAACTAGCTCTTTGATTTCCTCGCGGCGTTCCGGCGCAAACATCGCGTCCGAATTTAACTGGTATCGCTCCATGCGCGACGCGACCAATTCATCGGCCCGGCGAGTACTCGCGAGCTTGCCGCCCGCCATGAACTCGATACCGCGGGCTCCCGCCGCCCGCTGATCGTCGGGGTTACCCAACGCCACCACGGTCGACTCAAACGCTTTACGGGCCGCAGAATCCCTGTCGAGCAACAAGGCCCGAATAGCCGGCGTTGCGCCCGCTTCGAAAGAGTTTTTGTCGAGGAACTTCTGCGCTAGCTGGGGGTCCTTCAGCAGTGTGTTAAGCTGATTGTCGAACCCGGTCGTTTTGGTCCCTTCGAAAAACTCGCCCACTGCGCCGGACAAGCGAATGCCGGCCGTGCGTGAGATATCGCCCTGGGTGTCTGCGGAGCCGACCGTGAGGCCAGCAAACAGACCGGCGCCATAACGCGGGTCGCCGCCGTAGCCACGCACGGCTTGAGTGAGCTTGGGCAGATTCGTCGCCACCTGTCGCAGGTCCGTGGGCCGGCCGCGTTGCATCGTGGTCGTGAGAAATCCTAGCGCCTGTTGTGGATCGTTGGTCGCGATCGCATTCGCAATATCTCCAAGCGACCCAGCCATCTCACCAATGGCGTTCGGATCGCGGGTAAATCGCGTGGCAAACTCGACGAACCTGGCCGCTTCCTTCGCATCGCCGCCGCGCGATGAGACCGTATTGGCGATCGCCACATCGATCGTTTTTTGGGGAAGCTTCGTCGATTCCCCGATCGCGTCGGCCTGGGAAATGATTGCCTTTCGCTGATCGTCCGGCAGACCGAAGATGTTCTGTTTGAGCAGGTCGCGAGCGCCCGCCGAATCGAGCTGAGTTTGCGTGACGGCCCGCTGGCGCTCGGCAATCGCGTTCCACTCCGAGCGAAAAGCACTGAGTGCCGTCGTGACGGAAGCAATGCCGCCCAAATAGGACTTGGCCTGTTCCAGAGCCGACGAGCCGAATACCTTCTCCTGGACCGGCTCAACCTGCTCGAGCTCGCTGCGGTACCGGGCGAGCGCCCGGTCCATCTGTTCGAGGCTGAGCTTCCCAGCGACAAAGAGCTTGCCGAGCTGCTCGACCTTGCGATTGTAGCGCTCTTGCGAGGTCTCATTCTCGCGGACGATCTTGCCGGCTTCGTTTTCGAGCTTCTTCGCCGCGGCCGCCGTCTCATCGAACGCCTTGCCCGTTTTCTTCACCGCTTCGGTGAATTGGTTCGTGGCCTGGACTGCGCCGCGCGCGTCGCCATCGAGATTCAAAACGGGCATTTGCGTGTTTCCATGGACCCCCACGCCGCTGGCGACGTGAGGCGATCGAGAAAAGGTATCCGAGGGGCTCAGTCCCCGGCCGGCTTTCGCCAGTCCTCGATCATCGGTCCACGGTAGGGCTTTTTGCCGGCGCGTCAGATAGCCGAATTGTGAATGGCCAGCATCGCGTTACGCTTGGCCTCAGAGTACTCGGCCCAGGATGCGACAATTTCGCGAAGATCAGCGGGCAAATTCGCCAGCACTGTCGTTTGCGCTGCGCTGTCATAGGAAACATCGACCTTTCCAGATGTATGCAGGGGACTCATAATCCCTTGGTCGGGGGTTCGAATCCCTCCCGGACTAATACGTGTAGCACCTTTCAACACGGTGCAACCTCCTGCAACCTCTTGCGCGCTGCGCATGCGCTGCGCGCCGGGTTTCTTGGAAGGGATTTCGTCGCGCTCGTCGGTGCCAGTTTTTAGCGCCGCGACCGCCTCGGAGCTGGTGCCAAACATCGGCGCAATGCTGGCTGCAACGTCGGTGAGTTCGTTGCCGCCGATCAGCTACGGGTCGACCGCATCGGCGAATATCTGCTTGGCAATCG
>JAXMBH010000035.1:0-45426 GCA_046349975.1 Pirellulales bacterium | reverse complement strand
CAATTCGCCGCCGCCACGCGAGTATTGTTTTCGCTCACCACGCGATTTCTGGCCGCTCAAAGTCATGTGCCATGTGAGCGGGCAACCGCCACACCTGCGTCCCCTCCCGGTCGGTGAAATACAGCCGCGACTCTGATCGTTCGAGCGGGTTGCCATCGGCCCACAACGCATAAAACGCCGGATTCGCATCCACCGGCCGCCGGGCGTACGTATGGCTCAACTTGCTGTCGTGCGTGAGCTGCTTCACCTTTTGCCACGTGCGGCCTTCATCGGTGCTCGTCCACATCACCATTTCACCGCCCGCGCCGTACAGTAGCGAAGGAGTGCCTGGGGTCGAGCGCAGCGAGCCCCCAGTGCGCGATGTCAACTGCCGCGTCGCTGGGCGCTCGCCTTCGGCTCGACCCCAGCCACCCGATTGCGGCCCGGGATCGGTCGGCGCGATGATCCGCCATAACTTCTCTTCGATATAGAGCGATCCAAAGTCGTAGTTGTGATCCGTTGTGGTGAACGGTGTGCGTTCCCACGTCTCTCCGTTCCAATGTGCAATAAACCATTCACGCGGCCCATTCGCCGGCCCCGGCTCAAAACCTTTGCTCGTGAGATAGAGAACCACCGGCCGTCCCGCGGCATCGAAATTGATGTCCTTCAAGTACACCAGCTTCCCCTCAGTTTCATAGTCGAATACGAGCGCCTCGTTGCGTTTCTCGCGAATCGGCGTCGTTACACTCTTGCCAGCGGCCGTGCGCCACGTTCGGCCGAAGTCCGATGTTTCGAGATAGTACAAGTTCGTCCGTGCATTGAGCCCGCCCTTCAGCGGATGATAGTTGAACGCCGTAATAATCCGTTCGCCCTGCCGATTGCTGATCTGGTAGTGGCCCATCTCGACCGCCGCCAGCAGCGTGGGCTCTGACCACGCGTAGCCATCCGCGCTCGTCATCCAATGCAAGAAACGTCGCCCCTGGTCGTAACGCGTGTGCAGGAAGAAGAATCCGCGCCCTGGCACAAACCATGGCTGGCTGTACGAGAAATTCGTTCGCGCGACTTGCTCGAACTCGTCGATCGAGTAGGGAGCCTTGCTGCGAAAGATGTACGAGTTGTTCGCTGGCCCGTGCGTGTTGCAGAACACCCACAAGTGGCCCGCATCATCAAGCGAAATTGTTGGGTTCTCATGCGCATCGTCGGTATGCTTCACAATCACCACACTCGGCCGCGGCACTGTGCCCGTCGCATGGTCGAAAAACGACACCATGCAAGCCAACTCCTTCGGCTTGCCGGTGCTCCCGCCGTAGCAGAAGAACGTTTTGTTCGCCGCCGCGTTGTAAATGGCAATCGGCACGTGCTGCTGCGGATACGTCGCAAACCCGCCGCTGTACTTGAAGCGGTATTCGTCGCCCGTCGCCTGGTTCGCGTACCAGATGCCGCGATAACCGCCAGCCCGCTCGGCGCAATAACATTGAGTTGTAGAACAAAAGACGACTGCAAATGCGATGAAGCCTGTTTTCACGCACCGCTTCTCCGTCTATTGAGCTTTGGCGAACGCGCTAGCCCGAGCAGATAACCCCGCCGCGAATGTACGAAAACTCAACTCTTCGGATGGGCAGTGGAAGCGACCCTTCTTACCGCTAACTTTGTCGGTAAGCAGAAGGCAGGCACCATCGTACAGCCGTTCCCTCAATAACTTCGTCAGCAAAACTTCATAGCGTTTTGCGTACGACGCATGTTGAAATTCGGGAAACACAGCGAAGTGTGATTGTGTTACTTTTACAGGGGCTCGTGAGCCTGTGCAGTCTTCAAGGATGAAGACATATCCAAGCCAAGGGCGAGCGGATGGTTTAAAAGCACCTTCGCGATACGCGGCCCAAAGATCGGTCGCGGTTCCAATGGCTTCTTCCGAGCGATTGTTGAAGTTGTTCCCAAACGACGGTCCGACCTGAGCCTTAAATTCTATCACGGCTAGCAATTGTCCGTCCGCTACAACAATCAAATCCCAGTTCTTTTCGGCTCGGTAGTATCCAGGCAAGTCTTTCTTGCGCTGCCAGTAGATGTGAGCCTCTGGTACACCCGCTGTCGAAAACAGACTTCTGCAAATGTCACTGAATCCATCCAAATGCTTGCCGCCAGTGACAGCTGCGCGGAGTCCTGCATCCTTCTTGCCCGTTTTCGAGCCCTGCTTCTTCGACTGTTTGTTCCTCGTTGTCCAAAAGAGTTTAATCGCTTCATGAACTTTGGCTTCGAGATCATCCATCAATAAGTACCCTCGCACTATCGAACAGTCCTCTTGCATCGAGAATCCTTTTTGCACAGCGCTCAAAGTATCCGCTGTCAATTTCACAGCCAATGCTATTCCGTCCAATATGCATAGCCGCGAGGGTTGTTGATCCAGTTCCAAGAAAGGGGTCTAAGACTGTATCGCCTACAAAGCTGAACATTCTGATCAGTCGCTCAGCTAACGCAATGGGATATGGGGCTGGATGATGTCGCGTCGAAGCTCCAGTAACGCCGCTCCAAATTTGCTGAAACCATTGCTTATGGTCGTCGTCCGAGATCAAGCTTAATACGCGCGCTGCGGCCGTTGGGCTTCGATACCCGCCCGGTTTTCTTTGCATCAATATGAATTCGATGTCATTCTTGATTACAGCGTTTGGTTCGTACGGCTTACCAAGAAATGAGCTTCCATTTCCAGTCGCTTCAAATACTGCATTCGAAATCTTATGCCAAATGATGGGTGCTAAATTGTCGAAGCCCATTTTTCTACAATGTTCTTGGATCGACGCATGCAGGGGCACCACGGTATGGCGCCCGTTATTCTTGCGTCGCGAAAGACAAACGTCGCCGACCACGCAAATCAATCGACCGCCGGGAACCAACGCATCGAAACAGCGACGCCATATACGGTCCAGTTCAACAAGAAACCCGTCATAGTCTTCATGGTGTCCCAGCTGACCTTCAACATCGGAATACCGCTTCAAAGTCCAATACGGAGGGGAGGTGACAACTAAATGTACCGATTCCGGCGGCAAGGTTATCTCGCGAGAATCACCGCGAATTAATTTGTGTGTTGTGGGGATTTGTTTTACAGCCTCGGCAATCCGTTCCATCGCTCCTCTATTCTTCGCCAGCGCGGGCAGCGCTGTTTGCGGGTCATCAAAAACCGCAAATTCGATCGGAACGTAATCGGAGAGTTCGAGCGAAGAAGCTATGGTAGGCATTGGGATAACCGTCGTGGTGCGATACAGCAACAAATTATCGTACTCATTCGCTCAGCTTGCCAGTCCCTGCAGAGATGTCAAGGGTTTTGGCAAACCGCGACCTTCTTGCACGAAGTGATTGACTATCGGCTGGGCCACATGAGCTAAAGAGGAGGCGCTTTCAGGGTCTCGAAATTCAACGATGCGACATGCTGCGCAAAAAAGAAACCGGGGCGTGCGGGAACGCCCCGGTCTCTGGTAGAAGGCAAACGAGTTGCCTTGATCTGTCATTACTTCGACGTGCTCAATTCTTGATTGATCTTCTCATAGACTCGCTGGTCAGCCGGCAACGCCAACCGGACGGAAAATCCCGCTCGATCCACATTTGCGAGCGCCGACCGATATTCCATCTGCTTCATGCGCGTGGTGGAATGTCGTTCTTCTCGCGAAACCGCCGATCAAATTCCTCCAACGCCATGCCCACGTCGCCGCGGTGCATCGCGTCGAGTGCTTCTCGCACCGCCGAAATATCTTCGGGAGATGCTTGCTGCGCGCGGAATAGAGCCAAGCACTCCTCCGGAGTTAAGCCCGCGCCATCGTCGCGCAGGTGACATTCCGCGAAATTCACGAAAGCGGATAAGTCATTCAAACTGTCGGTCGACATGATGGCCGTTGCCAGTTTCGCTAATCCAAGAACCCAATCAGCTCCCCGCTGCGGCTTGGTTGCTGCAGCTTGCGAACGGCCTTGGCTTCGATCTGCCGAATACGCTCGCGCGTAACCTTGAAGATGTGGCCGACTTCTTCCAGCGTGTAGCTGTAGCCGTCGCCCAGGCCGTAGCGCAGCTTGATGATCTCGCGTTCGCGGTAGCTGAGCGTCTTCAAGACCTTCGAAATCTGGCCGCGCAGCATTTCCTGCGCGGCGCCAATCGCCGGGCTCTCAGCGCCCGAATCGGGCAGCAGGTCGCCGAAGTGGCTGTCTTCGCTGTTGCCGACCGGCCGGTCGAGGCTGATCGGGTAGCGGCTCATCGCCAGCACGCGGCGGGCTTCTTCAATCGTGCAATCGGCCGCCCGAGCGGTCTCTTCAATCGAGGGCTCGCGGCCGAGCCGCTGCAGCAATTGCCGCGAAACGTTCCGCACGCGGCTCATGGTTTCCACCATGTGCACCGGAATGCGGATCGTGCGGCTCTGGTCGGCCACCGCGCGGGTGATCGCCTGGCGAATCCACCACGTGGCGTACGTGCAGAACTTGAACCCGCGGCGATATTCGAACTTGTCGACCGCCCGCATCAGGCCGGCGTTGCCTTCCTGAATGAGGTCGAGAAACGACAGGCCGCGGTTGCGATACTTCTTCGCAATCGACACGACGAGCCGCAAGTTGCCTTCCGACAAGCCGCGCTTCGCGCGTTGGTACTCGCTGTAGACCCGCTTGAGGTCCATGATGCGGTTCCGCAAGCTCGATGGTGTCTCTTGCAACGCTCGCAAAATATTGCGGCGTTCGATTAGCAGCGGCTTGCGTTCGGCCGGCGTTTTCTTGTCGCGCTTCATCTGCTCGATCTGCACGCCCAGCTGATCGATCCGGGCGCTGAATTGCTCCAGCTGACCGATCATCGGCTCGATGCGCTGCGTGCGCAAACCAAGCTCTTCCACCAACAGCACCGAACGACAGCGCCGGCGGCTGAGCCGCTTCCACGCGGCCTTGCGGTCGGCGGGCTTCTGTGTCTTGCTCGTCGCGATGCGATAATCTTCCGCGTTCCGCTCGAGCAGGCGATCGAGCGTCGTCAAGTTGTGCGGCAGCCGGCCGAGAATCTGGTCCTTCTCGAGCCGATCGGTCACCGACACCTGCACGGTGCGATCGAACGGCAACTCGCCGCGATGCACGCGATGCAACACCTTTACGGCGCTGCGAATTACATAATCACAGCACAGCAGCTTGCGGCGGAACGCCGCGCGGGTGATTTCAATCTTGCGAGCGAGGTGGATTTCTTCTTTGCGTGTGAGCAGCGGGATCTCACCCATTTGCGTGAGATACATCCGCACCGGGTCATCCGACCACGACTCGCCGTCGCCCCCTTCTAACAGGCCTTCCGTATCCAGATCATTCGGATCAATTTCCGACGCGTCGTGTTCGTCGGTTTCTGTCAGACCATCGGTTTCATCTTCGTCGTCCAATGGCTTATCGTCCAAATCCGTGGCGACATCAGCGACGACCGTCGATTCATCCTCTAGGTCATGATCCAGTAAAGAATCGTACAAGATAACACTCCTACCAAATGATTAGGCCAACGAGACAAATCCAAACAGGTGACAAGGCACAACGCGTTAGCGGTGGTCGACGTTTGCTCCGGTCCCGGTGGTGCAGGCGCCTTTGGTAGGTTAAGAGCCCCCTGAAACACACGCGCGAGATCGAGCCGAACTTCGGCCAGCAGCTATCGCACCTCCACAAAACTCTGCTCTAATTCCAATTCAACAAGCGGTGAATTGAGTAATTCTAACACCGACAACTTCGCTGTCCGCAGCGCCGCGACATTTGGTAAAAAATTACTCCGGCACAAACTCTAACAACGCGCGTCGATGTCAACCCGATCGTTACGTCTTATGTTTTCGCCGTGCGATTTCGCACAGCGAGAAATCCATTTGCGGTCCTCGTCAGCGGCGAAGCGCATCTGCAGCTCCGCCGCCGAATTTTAAGTTTGCCGCGCGGTCAAACTCACCGCTGCTGCGAACTCGCTATGTGGGAACTCTCTGACAGTGAAAGCGCGCTGAAAGGCAAGCGTGCTTGATGGCAATGGACTCGCACCCATACGTCCAGCCCTTTATCGCTTCCCTGGGGCCAATTGTCTTCGCACCTTGGCCTGTGTCAGAGCGCTCGCGCCCCGCCGCGATTCAATTCGCGCGGCCTCCCTATGACGCTGCGTCCATGGACTTTACGAATGCTGCCCGTGCTGGGAGGTCAAGCCTTTCAATTCTAAGCAGCCCTATATTCGAGTCCATAGGCACGATCAAAAAAATTGCTACGATGATGACTGGCGATAGCACCGGCACAGACGGCTGGCCGCGAACTACAATGAGGTCGGCCACGTCGCACGCCACCAGCTTCCGCCGCACTCGCGACGCTATTTGTTCACCAGAGCCTTGCCATATCTCCAAGCTGATTAAGGCTTTACGGAAAGACCCAGCACGAACGATGTCAGCCTATCTACTCACATGCTCGTGCGGGAAGACGGTGCCGGTCGACCTCGGCCAAGCCGGCGGCCAAGTTAGCTGCAGCTGCGGAACACAGCTTGATGTGCCGACACTGCGGCAACTCCGCCACTTGCCACGCGCCGCGGAGCCAGAAAACCCCCGCTCCCGGGGCGTTTGGGGAGCGCGCCAGGGCATCATGACGGCCAGTTTGCTTGCGGCCGCGGCATTTTTCGCATGGAGCGGCTACGTGTGGTGGACGCGGCCCGTCATGCCAAAATTCGATCCTGCCGAACGCATGCGGCGTGTCGAGTCGTACATCCAAACGCCTGCCGGCGCTTATCAAGCTTGGGTCGAGTACTATCGCCCCATGGCCGAGCGCGGCATTCCTATGTTTCAGGTCGCAAACCTGGAGTTGGTCGAATCGGCGATCATCAAGACCCAATACCTGCTGTGGACACTGTGGGGCATCACCGGATTGTTCATCTTACTTGCTCTGGCCGCCATCTACTGGCCGGCGGCAACGGTCCGGCCCCCGCAACGCCGCGAATAATAAGCTTCCGCTTGCGGCACGCACGCTACGTTTCGCCAGCAGCCGGAGGGCCATGCCCTCCGGTCCAGACCGCATGGCGGTCCGGCGGTCGTCCGAAACTACTTGAGCGACGCGCTCTGCGTTCGCAGCCTCACTTCCCCGCGTACCGGTTCAGCGAAATCTTCTTCTTGATCTCAGTCTTTAGTCGCTCGAGCACCGATCGCTTGTCGGTGTTTTCCAGAATCCGCGTCACCACACGCTTCGGCCCTTGAGGTCCCCAACTCGCGCCGTGCTCGAAGTAATAGCGGGCCGACTCGCCCACCAGATATGAACCCCACCCCGCCGCCGCCATTTGCGGCAACAGCGTGATCGGCGTCGCCCAGCCACCGGTCACCGCTTTGAGGAACGACGATGTGTAACTCACCGCCGCTTCGCTCACCATCACCCAGCCGGCCGCCTTCAAAATGCTCGTCGCCAGTTCGCGGGCGTTCGACGTCGTAATGTCGATCCCATACACCTGGCCCAGCGTCACCACCATCGCCGCGTCGAGCGCGGTGCCGCCCACTACGTCGGCCACCGCCAGCGGGTTTGTCGCCACGCCGATCGCTTTGAGCACCATGAACGCCCAAATCGTGTGCTGCGCCTTCTCGTTCCGCATCCGCACGCGCAGCGCCCCCATGCGGTCGCTCTTATCTGCCGCGTACATGGCGGCATTGAGTGCCACGAGCGCCTTGCCTTCGATGGTGAGCACTTCCAAAATCCGCTCGCGCAGCCGTTCCACATCTGGCTTCGGTTTGCGCCACTCTTGCCGCGTGGTGCCGTCGGCCGATTCCACGTAATACTCGACCTGCCGCGGGTCCGCCTTCACCGTGACCACATTCTGCGGATCGACGACGCCAGCCAGCCGCCCGCCTTGAAACACCGACATCAGTTCCGCCAGCTCTTGCGGCGGATACAAGTCGGCCTTGTTGAGCACCAGAATGATCGGTTTATGCGTCGCCGCGAGCTCCACAAGTGCTGAATACTCGACTTCATTGAGATCCGAATCCACGACGAACAACACCAAGTCGGCCCGCGCCGCCGCCTCATGCGCCATCGCCGCCCGCTGCGCGCCATCCACTTCATTCAGCCCCGGCGTATCGACGAGCACCACCTGCGAATCCGCCAGCCCAGGCACGCAATACCCCGCGCCCTTCCAGTTGAGATTCCACACATCCTTGGTCCAGCCGCCACGCACATTCACGGCCGCGACCGCTTCGCCCACCAGCGCGTTGATGAGCGCGCTCTTGCCCGTGCTGATCTCGCCAAACACGACGATCTCCACCTGGCCTGCCGCCAGCTTCTCGGCCATCGCATGCAGCTGATCAAGATCGCGGGCCAGCGCCGCCCGCTCGTCCGGCGTCCCACCGCGAAACCGCTCAATCGCCTCGCGCACCGAGTTCATCGCGGCTTCATAGTCGTTATCAAGACCAGATAGAGTCGCTGAGTTTGTCGGCAATTCCATGATGTCCAATCAATTTCAACCACGACGACACGACGGGCACAACGCAGCTAATATTGTGCAATACCGGAATTGTAAGAGCAGCTACGTTCTCGTCCGTGGTGTTCGTCGTGTCGTCGTGGTTCAGTCCTTTGCTAACAATCGTTCCCGCCCCAACTGAATCAACTTCTTGAGCTGCTCCGGCCGAGTGACCTCCGACCATTCGCGCCGCGCTAGTTCCGCCAAACCGCCCGGCGGCGGCTGCATCTCGTTGCGGAAATACTGGCAGAACACGCGGCCGATCCACCGTGTCACGAGCGCTTGCACCAGACCCTGCACGACGCCCCCAGCGATCGTGCCGATGCCCGGCACCGTTTTTAGCACCGAACCGATCGCCGCGCCGAGCGCCGGTGCTGCGGCAGTTGCGCCGACCATCGCGACCAGATTCTTGCCGAGTTGTGCAAGCAGCGTGACGATCGTGTCCGCGTCGATCTTCTGGCTATAAACATTCGCCAGATCGAGCACCATTTTCACCGTGATCGCGCTGCCGCCCGCCAGATCGAGAATCGGAAACGGATTGATCGCCGCCGCGCCGCCCGCGGCCCACATGTATTTACTGATGACCTCGTCGGCCCGCTCATCCAGCGCCGCGAGCACGCGTTCCTTCGCCTCGTCGACTAACCCGCGCGACTGCAGCAGCAAATTCCCCAGCAATAGCTGCCGGCCATCACGCTCGACGATCGACATCATCCGCTTCGCGAGCGGGCTGATATCCGGCTCCACCGGCACTTCTTCTTCCTGTTCGGTGCCATCCGCAAGCACGTGAACTCGCCGCCGCTTCGCCGGCCGGCTGCGCACGGCGACCACATCCGCCACCTGCACCGCCGGCACGACTTGCTCTCCCAGCTGCCGCAACAATTCCTCGCGCTGCTGCGCGTCGTACCAATCTTCCTTGTTGAGGCAAACGACAATTCGCTTTTCCATCGCCGCGAGCGTGCCGAGCAGCTCCGACTCATACGACTTGAGCGGCCCATCCACCACAAACAGCACCAGATCGGCATTCTTAGCGGCGAGTGCCGCTTCAGCGGCCCGGGTCTCACCCCGCACCTCGGCTAGCCCCGGCGTATCCACCAGCACCACGCAATCACCCATCGGCCACGGGATCTCGCTCCGGGTCGTGGTTGTGCCGCCGACCACGTTCGTGCGAAACACCTCGCGCCCCGCGAGCGCATTGAGCAGCGACGACTTGCCGCTCGAAATCGTGCCGAATGCTACGATTTCGATCCGCCGCGCCTCGCGCTTGGCTTCGAGCTCCGCCACCGCCGCCGCGATTTCGGCTTTCATCTCCGGCGTCACGCGACCAGCACTCGCGTATTCGCGACCAGCCGCCAGGTTCTCAGCAAATTCCTGCTCTTGATCGCGGCCCGACATCGCACTCGGGCTCAAATTCCGCCGCTCGCGCTCTGCCGCTTTCTGCCGCGTGTTCTTCCAGATGTGCAGCAGAATCGAAATCAAGAGCCCGCCGAGCAGCAAGCTCCCGACGCCCACGATGCCCGCGTACACATAAGCAATCCACGGGCTGATCGTATGCGCGTGGTAATACTGTTCCACCAGCTGCGGCGGCAGCATGACGAGAATGTAACCAATCACCGCCAGCAATATCACAAGGAACACGCCGGTGGTAGTTCGCGACTGGGACATCGGAGTATTATAGGCAAAGTATTAGCGTCGGGCGCACGCCCGAATCCCCCGCCACGATACTCGGAAGAGTGGGAGCAGGGGAGAGTGGGAGACAAAGAGAGTGGGGACATTCGACACGAACTCAGTCGCACGATCTCCCCCTCTCCCCCCTCTCCCACTCTCCGTGTCTCCCCCTCTCGCAACCATACCGATCAAACTCGCCTCACCAACAGGTCCCCACCGCCATGAAAGCCGCCTACATCAACCAACCCGGTCCACCTGAAAGCATCCTCGTTGGCGACCTGCCCACGCCCGAGCCCAAAAACGGCCAAGTGCTGGTCCGCGTTCATGCCGCCTCATTGAATCCAGTCGATACGTACATCCGCGCCGGCATCATCCAAATGAACATCCCGCTGCCGTTTGTCGTCGGCTGCGACCTCGCCGGCGTCGTCGAAAAGGTTGGGCCGAATACCAAGAAGTTCAAGGTCGGCGATCGCGTGTGGGGCACGAACCAAGGCCTGCTCGGCCGCCAGGGCACCTTCGCCGAGTACGCCGCCGTGGACGAATGCTGGCTCTACCCTACGCCCGATGGCGTCAGCGATGAAGCCGCCGCCGCCAGCGCGCTGGTCAGCATCACGGCCCACCTCGGCCTCGTCCGCGATGCCAAACTGAAATCGGGCGAAACGCTGTTCGTCAACGGCGGCACCGGCGGCGTCGGCTCGATGGTCGTGCAGATCTCCAAAGCCCTCGGCGCCCGCGTCATCACCACGGCCGGGACCGATGAAAAAGTGCAGCAATGCCGCGAACTCGGCGCCGATGTCGCCATCAACTACCAGACCGATGATGTCGCCGCGCGCATCAAAGAAGCCGCGCCGAACGGTGTTAACGTGTGGTGGGAAACGCTGCGCGAACCTAACTTCGAAGTGGCCGTGCCACTCTTGGCCTCGCGCGGCCGCTTCATTCTCATGGCCGGCCGCGACGCCAAGCCGACGTTTCCCGTCGGCCCGTTCTACGTGAAGGGCTGCCACCTCTATGGCTTCGCCATGTTCAACGCCACCGCCGAAGAACAACAAGCCGCCTCGGTCGACATCAACCGCTGGCTTGCCGCCGGCCAAATCAAGCCGCGGATCGACCGCATCATGCCCCTCGACCAAGCCGCCGCCGCCCACCGCCTGCAAGAAGACAGCACGGTGGGAAAATCCGGCGCGCTCGCCGGCAAGATCGTCATCAAACCGTAAGATTCACCACAGAGGCACAGGTCTAGTTTCGCACTTTTAAGCGGCCAGTGAACTGACCTGTTGTAGTGTTTGGATTATTTTTCGACTGCCTGGTCCTTGTAGACCTAGTGAGATAATGTTCGAGCGAAGTGTTTCGGTGCGGAGTATGTCCAGCATGTCGACGAACGCTGGTCCTCGTTTTGAGCGATACCAGGGCCGTTCGGGAGCTTGCCATAAGCGATGACCATGATCAGCGAACCAGAGCACAATCAGGCTGTACAGCAGCATGGCCAGGGGGCGCAGTACGCTCCACGGCGACGAGTCCAACTTTGTGGCTGCTCGAAGCCCAAGTAACCTTTCGTCTCCTGAAAAGTCTGTTCGATGGCCCACCGCCGCATACCAGGCCAGCACTTGTTGAGCGGTCGCTTCCGGGCAGGTCGAATAAAAGGCCTGAAGGCGGCCCTCGGTTGTGAGCGACTCAACGGCCACGACGCGCAGGGGTCCGCGAGGTCGGCTTCCGAGCGAGCCACGCAGTGACTGAGGCGAACCCGCTCTCGCCGACCATAGAGTTCCAAGGTTACGCGATGGGGCGCGATCTTCGAGCATCCGACGGGGAGACGACAACCGCTCTCCTCGCTTTCGCGCCCGATGGCGTCAGCGATGAAGCCGCCGCCGCAAGCGCGCTGGTCAGCATCACGGCCCACCTCGGCCTCGTCCGCGATGCCAAACTGAAATCGGGCGAAACGCTGTTCGTCAACGGCGGCACCGGCGGTGTTGGCTCGATGGTCGTGCAGATCTCCAAAGCCCTCGGCGCCCGCGTCATCACCACGGCCGGGACCGATGAAAAAGTCCAGCAATGCCGCGAACTCGGCGCCGATGTCGCCATCAACTACCAGACCGATGATGTCGCCGCGCGCATCAAAGAGGCCGCGCCGAACGGTGTTAACGTCTGGTGGGAAACGCTGCGCGAACCTAACTTCGAAGTGGCCGTGCCGCTCTTGGCCTCGCGCGGCCGCTTCATTCTCATGGCCGGCCGCGACGCCAAGCCAACGTTTCCCGTCGGCCCGTTCTACGTGAAGGGCTGCCACCTCTATGGCTTCGCCATGTTCAACGCCACCGCGGAAGAGCAACAAGCCGCCTCGGTCGACATCAACCGCTGGCTTGCCGCCGGCCAAATCAAGCCGCGGATCGACCGCATCATGCCTCTCGACCAAGCCGCCGCCGCCCACCGCCTGCAAGAAGAAAGCACGGTGGGAAAATCCGGCGCGCTCGCCGGCAAGATCGTCATCAAACCGTAAGATTCACCACAGAGGCACAGAGAGCACGGAGAATCAAGACAATTAAACCGCCAAGAACGCCAAGACGCGAAGTGAGACAACTGCGTGATTGTATTGACTTGGCGTCCTCCGCGACTTGGCGGTTCAATCCTTTAATTGCTCTCAATCTGCTCTCTGCGAACTCTGTGCACACTGTGGTGAAATAAAGGATCGTATGCTTCCGCGCACTCTCGAACCCGAAGTGATGGACTCACCCGCCGACGCCCACGAGTACGACTCGATGGACCACGCGGCGGTGAACCGCATCTTCGTCACCGACCTCCTCACCGCGCTCGCGGACTGGTCGCTTCAGCGACCAGTGAAACTGCCAATCGACAATGCAATTCCCTTATTGAAAGTTCTCGACCTCGGCGCCGGCACCGCGCAAATCCCCATCGAGCTCGCCCGCCGCGCGCCGAACCTCCACATCACCGCCGTCGACGCCGCCGGAAGCATGCTCGCGCTCGCCCGCCAAAACATCGCCGCCGCCGAAATTCCCCTCCCTCGTAGGGAGGGGCGAGGGGAGGGTTCTTTCTTTGCACCGCTAACCGACCGCATCGACCTCGCTCTCGCCGACGCCAAACGCCTCCCCTTTGCCGACGCGACATTCGACATCACGATCAGCAACAGCATCGTCCATCACATCGCCGAACCGCACGCAGTTCTCGCCGAAGCGATCCGCGTCACCACACCCGGCGGCCTCTTGTTCCACCGCGATCTAGCGCGCCCAAACGACGAAGCCACACTAGACCACCTCGTCGCCATCTACGCCGCCGACACCACGCCCTACCAACGCCGCCTCTTCGCCGAGTCCCTCCACGCCGCCCTCACCGCCGAAGAAATGGCCGACCTCGTCGCCAAATCCGGTTTCGCGCGAAATACCGTCCGCATGACCTCCGACCGCCACTGGACTTGGGTCGCAACAGTGTAGTAGCCACAACAATGTAGTAGGCACGCTCCGTCGTGCCGTAACAGTGACGCTATTCATACCAAAACGATTCAGTCTTCGCACGATGTTGTGTGCTATGGCAGCGATTGCCATCGCCGGTGTCGTGATTCGCGACTATGTGCAACTTCGCGCCGCTCGCAAGCAACTGAAGTACACGCTGGCCGCCTACGAAGCTCAACAGGTTTGCAGGACCGATGCGATTACGGCGTCGCGCGAGATGGCTGCGACCGAGGCCAAGTCGCTGTGGATCTCCGACCGCACGGCAAAACTCGCCCACATCCCCCGCATATACCGAATGATGCGAGCACTCCATTCAGGTGCGTGCGAACTCAATCCTGATGAAATCGATTGACGGTACGATTATTTGACTGAAGAAGTCGATCGCTACGAACGTAGTCTGGAGGATGAGTAGTACGAGCTACGCAAAGCAATCCAGTAGAACTTCGAATACAAGCTAGGCAACGCTTTGTGGTATAATGAAGTCTATGCAAACCACAAATCTTCAATTAACGCCCGAACAGCGTGAAGCGCTGCAAATGAACTCTGGTCAGCCGATTCATATCGTCGACCAGACGACGCACAAAATATATGTCCTTCTGGAACAAGGCGATTGTCCCGAGCTGGAAGAAGGGTATATTCGCGAGGGGCTTGAGGTGGCTCGCCGTCAGATTGCCGGTGGTGAGGTCTCAACAGCATCGATCGGGGAAGTGATTGCCAAGGCGCAGCAAAGCTCTGGCACTGTCTCGTAGCATGCTTCCAATAGTCCGCTCAGCCCAATCCGAGAGAGATCTAATTGCAATATGGCGGTACATCGCGACAGATAATACTGCTGCGGCGACTCAATGGCTCCAGAAGATCGACCGCCGGATCGAGTCGCTATCCAAGTACCCTTTCTTGGGCGAACGGCAACCGCAATTCGGTGAACATACGCGCAGGATTGTCGAAGGCAATTACCTGATCTTTTACGACGCGTTGCCGGACGCTGTGCATATTCTTCGCGTGTACCACGGAGCTCGCAAACTCGATGAGCTTTCGGGCTAATTATAATTAACTACACCAACCCCCACCGCTTCCTTAAATACCACTCACCACCGAGCAGCCCCACAAACACCAGGAAGAACGGCCACCGGTCCCAATACGTCACCTTCGCGACCACTTCTTCCTTGAGTTCCGGCGGCTTCGCGGCCAGTTTCTTCAAGAGATCGGGCAACTCCTCCGCCGCCATCGCCGCGCCGCCCGCCGGCTTGGTCATCTCGGCCAGCTGAGCCATGAGCGTCGGCTCCGCCGCCGGCCGATCGAGCTCCACATCTTGATTCGGCACGAGGAACCGCGCTTCGGCGCTGCCCAAGTCGGTCACGCCGTCCTTCGCCTTGACCACGATCCGATAATCACCCGGCTTCGACGTCCCCCGAAACGTCGCCGCATAGCCATCCGATGTCTTCGACGGCCGCACCGCTTCGCTCTTTCCATCTGGCCCGACCACCGCGATATCGAACTGCGCATTCGCCACCGGTTGACCCTGCGCATTCTCGGCTCCAACCGTGAACTCAACCTTCGACCCGCGGGCCGCCCGCCGCCCCGCCAGCTTGATCCACACTTGTCCCGCCGTGTGCTCATCTTTCTTCGCCAGCCACAACACGATCTGCCGCCAGAATCGCCGATGCGCTTCGCCCGCGCCGCCCATCACCCACCGCCACGTCGAGTCGCCGGCAAACGCCAGCACCCGCCCTTCGCCCGCTTGTCCCGCCACCAGCAGCGCATGCTTCTGCGGATCATCCGCCTCTGCGAGCACCTGCGCGTTCGGCTTAAGCTCGCCGCGCTCAATCCGATTCGCCCCATCGAGCGCCGGCAACTGCGCCCACACATTGCCACCTCCACCTGCCGCCGCCCCTGTCCCCCGTCCCCGTTCCGTCGTCCCCTCCACCTGCATCACCGGATGCTGCATGCCCATCGGCGCTGTCGGCCGCATCTTGAGCGGCCCTTTCAACTGCACATCCTGCCGCAACGCTTCGCCAAACTCCTGCCGCTGCGCCGGCCCGATTTCGACGGGCAACACATCCGCCAGCGGCGAACCGCGAAATCCGCCAGGTCCAAAACTGTGATAACCGCCGATCATGATGAGGCCCATCCCCTTCTGCACGCGGTCGGCAATCGCACGCCAACTCGCGCCGTTGAGGCCCTGCATATCGACGTTATCGAGCACCACGACATCCGGCGGCGCGACCGCATTCCGCGGTCCACTCGGCTTCGCATCGGCATCGCCCGCGGCGGCGCCAACGCCTTTACCAACCGCATCCGTCACATCCACATTCAGCGGTTCGTAGTTGATCAGCCGCCGCGTCACCACGATATCCGGCGACTGGGCGAGCGACGCCCGCACGAACCGCTGCTCCGGGCTCGGCCCGCCGCCCAACCGCTGCGCGCCCACGAGATACAGCACGTTGATCCCGCCCGGCCGCACCGTCACGAACGTGCTCGCTTCGTTGTTCGTGGTGATGAGCTCACCCTCGCGCGGCTCAACGCGCACTGTCACCTTGTACTCGCCGGGCTTCGCCGGTGTGTACCGCAACACGATCGGCGTCGTGCCGCCTTCGATGCCCGTATCGACCTGCGCCGTGTCGACGGCCTCCATGCCATTCGCGGTTTCCCATAACAGCTGCACCTTCACACGCTGGTTAGCATATCCTTCCGCCGTGAGCCGCGCTCGCACTTCGGTTGGCGTCTCGGTGAAGATTGTCTCGTTCGTGACCAAATCTGTGATGCTCAAATCCGCCCGCTCGCTGCCGCCGCTCTTGCCGAACGTGAACGTATAGAGCGGAATATTCTCTGCCGCGAGCCGCCGGGCCGCCACTTGGGGCGGCGTATCGCGCGGCGGCGCCGCCCGCTGCGCGCCATCGCTCAACAGCAGCGTCGCGAGCACGCGCTTGCTCGCCTCGCGATCAAGGGCATCGCCAATCGCCGCACCGATCGCCGATTCTTCGCCAGCTGGCTCTTTCGCGAGCGGGATCTTCCCGTCCTGCAGTTCCAGCTTCGTCGTGTTGTTGTCGAACAAGTAGGCGTTGATGTTCCACTTCGTGCCGAGCTTCGCGACGTCGCCCGCCGCCGTGTCGAGCAGCAGTTTCATCGCGTCCCACCGCGATTTGTCGCCCAGCGAGTCGGCCACCTGCATGCTCCGCGACCCATCGACGAGCACCACCAGCGACGCCTGCACCGGCTCGACCTTCGTGTACACGAACGATGGCCGCAACAGCGCGAACAATAGCAGCAGGACCACGACCAGCCGCATGCCGATGAGCGTCCCCCATTGCCGCCCGCGCAACTGCACATGTCGCGGCCGCACCAGGAGCAGTGCCAACAGCACCGCCGCCACGGCCACCACGACCGGCACGCTCGCCACGGGTTGCAGTCGCAGTTCGATCATGCGCGAATGTCCACCGATTCCGCAGGCACTTGCGGCGGCAGCGGCGCTGCGTTCGTCGCGACCGGTGTGGTAGAAGGTCCCGCCGCTGGCCCGCTCATCTCCCGCTTCCAGCGCGAAACCCGCGACGTCACATCCGACCCCGACAGCACCGGCTTCTCTCGGCCGCCCAAATCGTAAAACCGATTCGCGAGCAGCTGCTCCGCCGCCATCAGGAGCGCCACCGCCAGAATCAGCGCCGGAAATAATTCGTAGCCCATGCGGCCAACGCCCACACGCACCTCGATCTCATCTTGCGTGCGTGCCGTGCGAGTCCGCTCCGCGCCCAAGCCCTTTACCAACTCGGGCACCGCCACGCGATCGAGCCGCGCCGCCTCGGGCGATAGATTGATACTGAATCCGCGATCGAGCTTCTCCTGCTCGCCGCCGGCCCGCACGCGATAGTTGCCGACCGCATCGGTCGACGCGATCGACAGATCGCGCACGCCGGCCACCAACGTTTGCCGCACGGCGGTGTTATCGGGCAGTTGCAGCACGTAGCTCGTCACTTGCTCGTTCGGCGCGAGCGGCAACACGACCGTCTGGCCCGCGAGGTAATTCAGTTGCGTTTGCGTCGCCCCCGCGAGATACCGCGCGATGCCGTTCGCCAGCGCGATGAACGGCCACGGATCGGGCCCCGTCGGCAGCATGCTCCAGGCGTCCTGCGACGCGTAATCCGATATGCTGGTTGTGATCATCACGACCCGGCCCGGGCCGAGCTGCCGTTCCACAATCGCCGGTTTCCCGTTCGCGAACGCGGCCACGACTTGCGCCGGCTCGCTGCCCGGCTCCAACTCCCAATACTTGTAAACCGGAAACTCCGACCACGGTGCGCTATCTGCCGTGCCCGCGAGCTCGCGCAGCGCCGGGTGCTCGATCGCCACGGGCCGCAAATACGTCGCCTCGTGCGATTGCCAGCGCAACTTCGCCGGCAGCAGGCGCTGCGCTTCCCCAGCGCTCATCTCCTGCGCCCGCGCGTTGCGGCCTAACGAAATGCCAACGCCGCCGCCCGCTTCCGCAAAGCTCACCAGCGAATCCCACGCCGCGTTCGGCAGCGGCGGTGGGTTCACTAGGAACACGGCTGCGTAGTCCGCGAGCCGAATATTTCCGAGGTCGCTATACAGCCGCACGTCGCAAGCGAAATCACTTTTCGCCGCGCCCGCCGCCACCGTCGGCGCGAGCGCTTCACGCAAGAACAGCGTGTCGTCGGCCTTCTCGCCGAGCAGCAGCACTTTGCTCGGCGGCTCGACATCCACCGTAAAATATCGCACATCGTCGCAGGGCAGGGGGTCGCCGCCGACAATCCGCACAAAACCCTGGTGCGTCCCCGGCTCCAGGCCCGACAGCGAAAACTCGATCGGCGTCGACGCCGCTGCACTCCCCACGACTTGCTGTCCGCGCTTCTCCGGCTTGTTTGCGCGGTCGCCAAGATACAGCTCCACCGTCGTCTCCGGCTCCTTGTCACTCGCGACGGTGCTGGACAACTCGGTGGTGAGCTGCAGCACTCCGCTAGATGCCACGCGATCACCCGATAGCTTCAGCGGTCCCAGCCCGCGCTCATGCGGCTCGAGCACGCCGACGTCGATGAGATACACACTCGCACCGGGCGTCTCATCGAGCGACTTGGCGAACGCACTCACCGTTCCCTCCGGCCATGCCTCGCCGGCCATATCGGTGAACACGTAAACCTCGCCGCGAAAATCCTTCTTCGTGCCGAGCCACCGCATCGCGTCGCGCAGCGCATCGTCCATCGGCCGCACTGCCGCGCTAAGTTCCAACCGCTCAATTCGCATCTCGACGGCATCGCGGCCGAGATCCTGCCCGCGTTGCCGGCCCGCCCGGTCCACCAGCGTCACCGGCGCGTCCGGCGGCAGCTGCCGCACCAGCCAACTTGCCAAATCTCGGGCCTTTTGCCAGCGGGTCTGGCTTTCCTGTTCATACTGCATCCGCAGCGAATTATCGAACACGAGCACGGTCGCCACCGCCGCATTCGAATCCTTGCCCCCGCCCGATGAGCCCCGCAGCGTCGGCCGCGCGAGCGCGAACGCCAACAGCGCGATGATCGCACACCGCAGCGCCAGCAGCAGCAACTGCCGCAGCCGCAACCGATGTTGATTCACCAACCGCCGCTGCTGCACAAACCGCAGCGCCGGAAACTTCAGCAGCTTCGACTCCCGCCGCATGATCAAATGCAGCACGATCGGCACCGCCACCAGCGCCGCACCGGCCAACAATGCTGGAGTTACGAATCCCATGCGCAAATGCCTGCACGACCACGAAGAGTGCTTCGAAGCAATTGCAAATTGCAAAATGAAAATTGAAAAATGTAAATTGCCGAGATCATTTCTTCATTTTGCAATTTGCATTTTACATTTTGCATTTTGCATTTTTCAATTCATTCTCTCTCCGCGTCCTCTGTGTCTCCGTGGCGAAAAGCTCTTGTCATCCTCGCGATTGCCGCTTCGCCAAGTACTCCGTCAGCGCCCGGTCGAACGGCATGCTCGTATCGAGCGGCACATAATCGATGCCGCTCTGGAAGCACTCGCGGCGATACGTCTCGCGAAACTGCTCAATCTCCTGCAAGTAATCCCGCCGATACCCGTCGGCATCAACTTCCAGACGCACGTGCGTCTCTGGCTCTTCCAACTCGACGAGCCCCGAAAATGGGAACGCCACCTCCGCCTCATCCAGAATGTGAAACAGAATGACATCGTGCCCGCCGTGCCGCAGCCGATGCAGCGCATTGATAATCGGCTCCGGCTCCGCCAGCAGGTCGCTGAACACCATCACCAGGCTCGAGTGTTTGAGCATCGCCGCCAACTGCACCAGGCTCCGGCCAACATCGGTCTTCCCCGCTGGCCGCAATCGCGCGAGCAACGACAAGATATTCCCGATCTGCTGCCGCTTGCTCCGCGCCGGCAAGTGATTCGAAATGTTCTCAGCAAACGTCACGACCCCGACCGGGTCGTTCTGGTGCACCATCAAATACGCCAGCGCCGCCGCCAGGCAAATCGCGTAATCAAGCTTCGTCAGCTCCTGTCGATACGTGTACGCCATCGACTCGCTGAGATCCATTGCCAGGTAACCCGTGATATTGGTCTCGGCCTCGAACTTCTTAACGTAGTACTTGTTCGTCTTCGCATACACGAGCCAGTCGATATCGTGCGGATCATCTCCCGGCGTGTACTTGCGATGCTCGCTGAACTCGACCGAAAACCCATGAAACGGGCTCGCATGCAGGCCGTGCAAAAAGCCCTTCACAATGAACTGCGCCCGCAAATCCAACCGCGAAATCTGCCGAATCACCTCCGGCTTCAGATACTTCTCGACAGTTGACATAACAGTAGCGCGGGAATGATGACGCCATTCAAAGATGGGGAGACAAGGAGAGGGGGAGACCAGGAGAAACAATCTCCCACTCTCCCCGTCTCCCACTCTCCCCCTCTCCCCCTCTTCATTCAGCTCGCAAACTTCGGTATCGCCGGCACCGGTATCTCTCGCAGCAACCGCGCAATGACATCTTCCGTTGTCAGTCCCTCGGCTTGCGCTTGGAAGTTCGTACTAATGCGGTGCCGCAACACGGGCACGGCCACTTTCTGCACATCGTCGATCGCTACGCTGAACCGGCCATCCATCGCCGCGAGCGCTTTGCCGCCGTTGATCAGGAACTGCCCAGCCCGCGGCCCCGCGCCCCAGTCGACCAGCTCCTGTACGAACTTCGGCGCCGACACATCCTTCGGCCGCGTCGCCCGCACCAGCGACGCCGCGTACTTGATGATGTGCTCGCTCACCGCGACCGAGCCCACGAGCTTCTGCAAGTTGAGAATCGCCCGCTCGGAGAGCACCTTGTTCACTTCCGGCCGATCCTGCCGCGTCGTTGCGGTGAGAATTTGTTCTTCTTCGGCGGCCGACGGGTAATCGACCTTGATATTGAACATGAACCGGTCGAGTTGCGCTTCCGGCAACGGGTAGGTGCCTTCTTGCTCGATCGGGTTCTGCGTCGCGATCGTGAAGAACGGGTTCGGCAGCTGATACGTCGTCTGCCCGGCCGTCACCTCGCGCTCCTGCATCGCTTGGAGCAACGCGGCCTGCGTTTTCGGCGGCGTGCGGTTGATTTCGTCAGCCAACAATATATTGGTGAAGATCGGCCCTTCCACAAACCGGAATGCCCGCCGGCCGCCTTCTTCTTCCTCGAGCACGTTCGTGCCCGTGATGTCGCTCGGCATCAAGTCGGGCGTGAACTGAATCCGCTTGAACTGCAGATCGAGAATCTGGGCCAGCGTGCTCACGATGAGCGTTTTCGCCAGCCCGGGCACGCCGACCAGCAAACAATGCCCGCGCGTGAAGATTGCCGCGAACATCTGCTCGATCACCAGGTCTTGCCCAACAATCACCTTCTGCAGCTCGCGCTGCATCACGAGCCGATGATTGCGAAACTCCTGCAGCACGTCGCCGAGGTTGCGCGTCTTGGTACCCTGCGTCGATGGCGGCGTCGATGTCGACATGCGTCTCTGTCAGTAGTCCGTTGTCCGTGGTCCGTAGCAAGTAGGAAATTGTCGGCAGATGTTCCGTTCCGGCTGCAACGGACCACGGACCAGGGACAACTGACAGCAATTTCAACCTGAATTCTATCGGTGCCCCACACGACCGACAATCTCCGCGCCGCCCGCGTTGCCGCGCCAACTTCTGAATCGTAAACTACTTACGGACGCTCTGCGGCCTCCGCCGCGAAGGATGCGAGATGAGATGCAATTCGGCGCCGGTTACCACTGCAATCGTAACGATTGTAGCAATTGTAGCGCCTCATGCGACGCTGGCACAAAAACCAGCGGCGAAGCAAATCGACGCCGCCCAGGTCATTTCCTCGATTGACCGCGGCGTCGCCTATCTCAAACGCGACCAGGGCCCCCGCGGCCGCTGGGACGAACTCCCCGGTTACGACGGCGGCGTCACCGCCCTCTGCACCCTCGCGCTCCTTAACTCCGGCGTGCCGGTCGACGATCCGGTCGTCCGCCGCGGTCTCGAATACCTCCGCGGTCTCAACCTCGATAAGACCTACACCGTTTCGTTGCAGACCATGGTCCTCTGCGCTGCGAAGCCCAAGGAAGACATGCTCACGATCCGCCGCAACGTGAAGTGGCTCGAAGAAACGCAAGTGAAGAACGGGCCACGCAAAGGGGCGTGGTCGTATCCCGGCGTGGGCGACGGGGCGGATAACAGCAACTCGCAGTTCGCTGTGCTCGCCCTCTACGATGCCCAGCGCGTGGGCGCCGAAGTCAGCCGCGACACCTGGGTGCTCGCCGCCGACTACTGGCGACGCACGCAAAACGACGACGGCTCATGGGGCTATGTTCCGGGCGACGCCGGCACCGGCAGCATGACTTGCGCCGGCATCGGCGGGCTCGCTGTTTCTTCCGCCGCCCTCGAGTCGGGCGACGCCATGGTCGAAAACGGCAAGGTCGAATGCTGCCGTCCGCAATCGGCCGACGACAACCTCGACCGCGCGATCGACTGGCTCGCCGCTCACTTCTCGGTGTCGCGCAACCCGCGCCCCGCCGGCGGCGGTCAGGCCTGCCTCTATTATTATCTCTACGGCCTGGAGCGCGCCGGTCGGCTCACCGCCCGCCGCTTTATCGGCGAACACGATTGGTACCGCGAAGGCGCGGAGCTGCTCGTCCGCGAGCAAGATACGCTCTCCCACTTCTGGAAGGGCAATTGGTACGCCGAGCAGCAGCCGCGCATCAGCACCGCCATGGCGCTGCTCTTTCTCTCCAAGGGCCGCCGGCCAATCGTCATGGCCAAAATTCGCTATGGCGAAGGCGACGCCTGGAACCAACACCGCCGCGACGCCGCCCACCTCACTGAGTACACCGAAGAAGCTTGGGGCCTCGGCCTCACCTGGCAAGTAATGGAGCCGGCCAAGGTCAACGTGGAAGACCTGCTCCAAGCGCCCGTGCTCTATATCAGCGGCAGCCAAGCGCCGGCGCTGTTGCCCTACGCCCAGAAGCTGCGCGATTACGTCGACCGCGGCGGCTTCATCTTTGCCGAAGCTTGCTGCAGCGATTCGAGCCGCTTCGACTCCGCCTTCCGTCAGCTCATGAGTGCTGTCTTCCCAGAGCCCGAGTACAAACTCCAGCCCGTGCCTCCCGGCCACCCTGTGTGGCGCATGCAAGATATGGTTCGCCCCGATTCGCCCTACGCCGGTCACTTGTACGGCGTCGAATACGGCTGCCGCACGTGCGTGGTCTACTGCGATCAGGATCTTTCCTGCTACTGGGAACTCGCCCGCCCCGGCCAATGGAGCCACTACCCAGCCAACGTCGTCAAGCATATCGGCGATGCCCTCGCCGTGGGCGTTAACGTCCTCACTTACGCCACCAACCGCGAGCCCAAAGGCAAAGAGCAAAGCTTCAACACGCCCGATGCTGACGCTGCGTCTGCTTCAGCGGAAGGGTCTCGCGGCGTGATCGAAGTCGCCAAACTCCGCCACGGCGGCGGGTGCAACGACGCGCCCGGCGCGCTGCTGAACCTGCTCCGCACCGCTTCGCAAGGCGAACTCAAGCTCCAAGTGCGGCCCGCGCCAGAGATGATCAACATCTCTGACCCCAACATCTTCCGCTATCATTTGGCGTTCATGCACGGCCGCTACGACTTTCATTTCACCGAAGCCGAACGCACGCAGCTGCGGCAATACCTGGAACGCGGCGGCACGATCCTCGCTGACTCGATCTGCGCCAGCAAAGCCTTCACCGATGCCTTCCGCCGCGAAGTCGCCGCCGCCCTGCCGGGCCAGCCGCTCGTTCGCATTCCGGCCGACGACCGCATCTTTACCAACGCCTTCGGCGGTTTCGACACGCGCAAAGTCTCGCTCCGCGATCCGCAAGCAGCCGGCGACGGCAAGCAACCCGTCGCGGCCCGCGTTCGCAGCGTCGAGCCGCAACTCGAAGGCATCGAGCTCGGCGGCCGCTGGGCCGTCATCTTCTCGCCTTACGACATCAGCTGCGCCCTCGAAAGCCACGAGGCCGTCGGCTGCCGCGGCTACACCCAACAAGACGCCGCCCGCCTTGGCCTCAACGTGCTGCTGTATTCGCTGAATCAGTGACAGCGTCGCCGCGAGATTGCAGCAGGCCCGCTCCGCCGCGTCATAGCTCTCTCGCTTGTTACATGACCGCCCCTGTCCTATAGTTAATGTATGGTCAAACTCCGCTTTCCCAATTCCGACACGGAACGCAAAGCGATTGGCTATCTCGCCGGCCGCTACTCGTTCAAGACCTTCGCAGAAGGCTACACACTTGTGCCCGAGGCTGCTCTGCCTGCTCTCGCACTAGCCAACATTTCTTTTTCTGTCGACGGTCGGGCTTCGTATGAACATGTCGTTCCGCAGATTCGAGATTCTGCTGCCCCTGCGGTTTAACGACGGCGACGAAATCCCCAGCGAAATTCGTCGCAGATACCGTGCTTGAACTGCGCAGTCACTTCGGCGCCGTCTCCTGCGAGAGCCATACGATTCGCGGTATCTGGACGCACGAAGCGGAAGTCTTCCGCGACGAGCTGATTCGTGTGTTCGTCGACACACCCGATACGGATGCCAGCAGAGCTTTCTTCGTGCAGTTCAAGGAACGATTGAAGGCGCGGTTCGATCAAATAGACATCTGGATGACATATCCTATTGAGGTGCTGTAGGACTAAATCGCTCTCGCCACTTTGTGAAAGCGATCCACCTCCCTGCTTCCAGGGACGCGAGCTATGCATGCATGAGCTGCGAAAGCCTTGCCTGCAAACAACTTGCCACGCACGCTAGCCTGGTTAACCGCAATTGACCACTAGCGCAATTCGCTCTTATAATCCGCCGCATTTTTCTCCGGAGCTGTCGCCCACTTTTCGGCCAACGACCTGCGTCGCGCAGAGCAAGTCCAGGGGCGGCAGTCGGTGGAATGCGCGCTCTCACGAGCGAACTTTTCCAGGCAAGGATGCCGGTCTGATCTCGTCGCGTAAAACCTCTTCGAACACCAGACGCCCCTCCGCGTCGCGCCGCAACGGCTGCGCTCAATCAGCGCGCCGCGCGTTCGCACCACTGCGCGCTCGGCTCCGCAGAGCTTCCGTCTCGCGGCTAAACACGACGACCGCCTGCCTTCTGCAATTTGCAATTTTCATTTTGCAATTTGCATTTTGCAATCAATCGCTTGCTCAAACAGCCACAGCAACTCCGGCGCCCCAACCCGGCCTCTCCGCCGCCCCCATCCTCCAGCGCCTTCCCGCCACCGATTCACCAATCAAAATGGCGCAGCTCCCCGTAACGCCATTCACCCCACTTCAAACCGTCCCGGCGCCGCAGCCCTCCGCGCCGCCGGCCACCACGTTCCGCCGCATTCAAGTCTTCCCGCGCTCCGAAGGCGTCGGGCCCTCGGTCGACACAATCACCACGCCCAACGGCGAAAAAGTCGCCGTGCTCAAAGGCGGCGTGAACATCGTCATTCAGGGTCTCTCGGGCGACAACATCCCGACCGCGTTCGGCCCGCTCGGCGATATCGACATCGAAACCGACCGCATCGTCATCTGGGGCGCCGACGTCACCCCCGGCCTCGGCGGCACCACGCAGCAAGGCGACCAGCCGCTCGAAATCTACATGGAAGGCAACATCGTCTTCCGCCAGGGCGATCGCACCTTCTTCGCCGACCGCATGTTCTTCGATGTCCGCAATCATCGCGCTCTGCTTATCAATGGCGAACTGCTCGCCCCTGTGCCGCAAATCGGTAACACGCCCTACGCCGGGCTGGTGCGGTTGCGCGCCTCGGCGCTGCGCCAACTCGATAACGCCCATTTCGTTGCCCAAAATGGCCTCGTCACCACCAGCCGCCTCGAAGACCCCAGCTACGCCTTCACCGCCGACACGATTCAATTCGAAGACCTGCAGCAACCGATCGTCGACCCGCTCACCGGCACGCCCGCGATCGATCCCGCCACCGGCCAGCCCGCCGCCACCCACCAGCGGCTCGCGACCAGCAGCAATAACTATATCTATGTCGGCGACGTGCCCGTCTTCTACTGGCCCACGCTTTCGACGAACCTCGAACAACCCAGCTATTACATCGATAACGTCCGCATCCGCAACGATGGCGTCTTCGGCACGCAGGTGATGTTAGAGTTCGACGCCTTCCAACTCCTCGGCATGCAAGCCCCCGCCGGCACGAAGTGGGACCTCGATCTCGATTACCTCAGCAAGCGCGGCTTCGGCTATGGCACCGGAGTTGAATACGCCCGCGACTCCTTCTTCGCGCTCGAGGGCCCCACGACCGGCCGCGCCGACGTGTGGTTCATCAGCGATCGCGGCCACGACAACCTTGGCCGCGATCGTCGCGACATCGTGCCCGAGGAAACGTTCCGCGGCCGCGCGTTCTGGAATCACCGCCAGCACCTCGTCGGCGGCTTGCTCGACGACTGGACCGTGCAAGGCGAAGTCGGCTGGCTCAGCGACCGCACCTTCCTCGAACAGTACTACGAACAAGAGTGGGACCAGAACAAGGACCAGCTCACCGGCGTGCGGCTCAAGCGCACGTACGACAATCAATCGATCTCGATCGAAGCCAACGGCCGCGTCAACGATTTCTTCACGCAAACACAGTGGCTCCCGCGGCTCGATCACAACTGGCTCGGCGAACCGCTCATCAACGATCAAATCACGTGGTTCGAGCACTCGAGTCTCGCGTACGCCGACATCGGCATCGCCAGCGACCCTACGAACCCGGTTCTGCTCTCGCAGTTCGAACGCCTGCCCTGGGAAGAAGACAGCCTCGGCAACCCGATCAGCGGCAAGGGCGAGCGGTTCGTCACCCGCCAAGAGCTCGACTACCCGATCGACCTCGCACCATTCAAAGTCGTGCCGTTCGTCCTTGGCGAGCTGTACCATGCCGGCGACGATATCAACGCCCAGTCGGTCGACCGCGCGTTCGTCAACGGCGGCGTGCGGGCCAGCATTCCGTTCTGGTATGCCGATCCGTCGATTCGCGATCCGCTGTTCAACCTCAACGGCCTCGCCCACAAAGTCGTGTTCGACGCTCAGCTCTCATTCGCCGATGCCACGCAGGATCTCAACCGCTTTCCGCTGTACGATGAGCTCGACGACGACTCGGTGGAAGAGTTCCGCCGTCGCATGTTCTTCTCTCCATTCGGCGGCACGCTCGCCGGCCAGTATTACATCCCCGGCTCGCCGTCGGTCATCGATCCGAAGTTCGACCCGCGGTTCTACGCGCTCCGCTACGGTCTGCAAGATTGGGTGACGTCGCCGTCGAGCGAAATCGCCGACGACATGGCCGCCCTCCGCATGGGCATGCATCATCGCCTGCAAACCAAGCACGGCGCGCCCGGCCAGGAACGCATCGTCGACTGGATCACGTTCGACGCCAACGCCACGTGGTTCCCGAACGCCGACCGCGACAACGCCGGCGAGGATGTCGGGCTCCTGGACTATGATTTCCGCTGGTACCTCGGCGATCGTTTCTCGATCCTCTCCGATGGCTACGCCGACACGTTCGCCGACGGCCTCCGCACGGCGTCGATCGGCCTGCTCATTAACCGCCCGAAAACCGGCAACTTCTTCCTCGGCTTCCGCGCCGCCACCGGCCTGTTCGAATCCGACGTGCTGACTGCGGCGGTCAATTATCGGATGACCGAAAAGTGGATCGGCTCCGTGAGCTCGAGCGTCGACTTCGGCCCGACCGGCAACATCGGCCAGTCGGTCGGCATCACCCGCATCGGCGAATCGCTGCTCACGACGATCGGCGCGAACGTCGACGAATCGAAGGGCACCGTCGGCGCTCACTTCCTCATCGAACCGCGGGCCCTGCCGAAGCTGAACACCACGCGCAAAACCGGCATCGAGATTCCACCCGCCGGTGCCTACGGCTTGGAATAGTGTAGCCGCCCCAATGTAGCAGGCACGCTCCGTCGTGCCGCAGCAGCGCAACGCAAGACACACCAATCCATCTGCTCGCAACAAAAAACAAGCGACTGCAGTTACGGCACGCGGAGCGTGCCTACTACATTGCTGCAACATCGAAAGAAAAGTAGCCGGACCGCCACGCGGTCCGGAGGGCGTGGCCCTCCGGCTAACCTCAACATTGCATCAAACGCGTAGCTGAATTCGCAAAAATTCAGTTTGTGGTAGTTCCATCTACCGAACTCGCCGCCACCCCACTGCCATCGCCCCCACAAATACCATCAATGACACGGACGCCGGCTCCGGCGCCGCCGCACTCTCGACAGCCGCGCCGCTCCCCGCCGACTGTCCGAAGTGCGCTCGCCAGATCTCGTAATCGTTCCCGTCGACGACCTGATCGTGATTTCCATCTGCCTGTAGTGCGGGCCCGGTTGCGCCGGCCGTGTCGCGCCACAACACGTAGTCGCGGCCGTCCACTAGTCCATCACCCGTAAAGTCGCCCGCCACCTGCGGCACCCACGCCTCGTAGAACGCAATGCCGAAATTCTCGCCTTCCTTGTGGTAATAATCGATGTTGCGTTCCCACGTGAACTGCGTCTCGAACGTGACCGATACTGCGGCATCCAGCGAATTGACCGCATAGCCCGTCGTCGTGCAGCACGATGTGCTCCCCTGCCACTGATACGTATCCGGCGCGAGCGCTCGGAAGTTCTGCCACCACGCCGCGTTCGCCTTGCCGCCCGCGATGTCGATATAGCCAAAGTCATACGGCGGATTCTCTTCTCCGGTGTTATACACCCCGTCGCCAGTGTAGTCGGGCACCGTTGAGTGGAAATCGATGAACGCATCGAGCCCAGCCCGCGTATCGTGAAACACATCGGCCGCCATTGCTTGCGCGGTCACACGAATTTCGCGACAATGATCGCTCCCGCAGCCAACCGAGGAACTCGACCAGTTCGACGAACTCCACAGCGGGCTATTGGGATCGCGTAACGGATTTGCAATTGTCGCGCGGTTATTCCCGGCATATCGCCCGGCCGGGTTCAGCACCGGGTATGCGAACACTTCCGCCACATCGCGCAACCGCGCCGCCCGCGGGTCGTCGGAAACTAGCCAATTCACCAGCCCTTCAAACACGTATGTGCCCAGTGGCTCTCCCGCATGCAACCCGCTCGTGATGCCGATTTTATGTTTCGGAGCGCCTCCGTCGGTGGCCGGGTTCGTAACTCGATACGCAAACAAATCGAGCGCCGGAATGCTACGTGGCACGTCGTTGTCATCCGTGCCCGGAAAACTCTGCCCAATCACGCCCTCGGCTGCCGTAGGATGACTCGCCTTATACGTCGCCGCGGAATAAGTCGGCTCGGCCCACGGCGTAGCCAGCACCGACTGCGTGTGCGCGACCGAGCGGCCATACGAATACGGAATCGCGTACGCCACATACACGGTGTCTTGCGTGAACGGCGAGCTGTTCGAGAACTGAAACAGATCGGTGTTGGTGGCGAGCAGCTGATTGTTGTCGAAGAACGACCAGTGTTCGTTATCGTACGAGTACACCATCTCATGATCGCGCAGCTCGTGAGGTCCCTGCGTCAGATCGCCGCCAAAATTCTGATTGACGGAGAACAGCGGCGTCGTTCCTTGCACGCCCGTAGCTTTGAAGTACATCCAGCGCCACTTCCCGTTGTTGCCCGTGCCGGAAAAATTGGTGCGGCCTAACAAGTTGATCGTGTTGCCGGCAATCGAGTAGCTCTTCAATGAGCCATAGTCAAAATTAGCATCAAGCGTAATCTGCCCGCGGGCGGCTTGCGTCGCGCATGCCATAACTCCGAGCGACAAGAGATGAAGAAACCGGCTGCGGACCATGCTTCGCTCCCGCGAGGTATACGATACTCCCGAGTCTCACTGTGTTGCGACGAGGCCCGGCAATCAAGAGAAATTCGCGCACCTGACTCTCCGCATTCCGTACACGCTGGCCAACGACCAGATTAGGAAGACACCGGCAACATGCTCGGGCACAGCGGCTGGGGCGCGGTTGGCCGCGCTGCCGATTGCGCTAATTGCTTGGCCAAACTGCGCTCGCCAACTGGCGTAGCCACTCGAAGAAGACGCTCCGCTCGCATTGCGCCACGCCACATAGTCCGCCGCATCGACTATGCCGTTGCCGTTGACGTCGCCCGCCAGCGTCGCATTCGGATTCACCAGCACGCTCAGCGACGCTTCCGTTCCCTGATTGTTCGTCACCAGAACGCTGCCCGGCTTGTACCCAACGAGTGTGGAAATATCCAATATGCCTGAAGTCTCCGTTGTTGCCGTATCGGTCGGCGCGGTGTCGGCAATCTTCGTCAGTGATCGGCCGTTGGGCAACATCATCCACGTCTCGCCATTCCTTGTTCCCGTATCCTCATTCACAAAGATGAGGCCACTCGGGTAGTCCACGCCACCGAGCGTCGTGGCCGCCGACCAGTCGACGTTGTCGGCATCGCCGAATGCATCGTCGATGTTGTTGTTTTGGTTCTGGATTTTCGTGATCGAAAAACCAGATGCCGCCGCATTGAACCCGCCGCCGCTAAAGTCGAGCCGAAAGTCGAGCACGAACAGGCCGGTCTCCTGCACACCCATGACGACCTGGGTGGGGTTGGTCGGACTCGTATCGATGTCTTCGAATTTCGACGCTACCAGTGCGTCGGCCGGGGACGTATCGAAGAACCCATCGCTCGACGTACCGCTCGCTGGCAGCGTGTCGTTCAAATAGTAATAGCTGCCATACGCCAATCCGTTGCGAGCCAAAAAACTAGTCGACGGATTGCCGGCCGCATCCTTGCCTTTGTCACCAATATATAGCCACGGGTTGCGCGTCTCCGGCGCCGCGATATCCGCGTTCAGCAGGATGGCCACGTGCGAGGTATCGCCCGTGTCGATGAGCGCGGCGTTCTCGAAGTCATCGAACGGCAGACCACCGATTCCGCCACTGGCGCTTCCCGTGACACCGCTCAATTGATAGAGGTCGCGATTCGCTAAATCGAGCGCGAACAGCCGGCCGCCGGATGCCTCCTCACCCGTCATGTGAACATAGTCAACAACACCACGGCCGCTGCCGAACGTGTCGGGAGCAAACGTTTGACTGGAACAGAATCGGCTGAACGCCGTCGTCGCAGCGCTGCTTGTCGCCGTCCACGAGGCTCCGCCATTCGCACTCCAGCGCCCATACGCCTGCTGAGCAGAAGTCACGAACGATATGCCCCCAGTCGCACCCGTGCCGATCACATTGCGAATCGCCGTACGCAAGTTCGCAAGGTCGAGATTGACCTCGCTCATCGTGGCGTCGGATGTCTCATGATTAACGTTCAACCGCAGCGTGTTCGCGTTCGGAAGCCACGCGCCAATGCCATCGAAACTCAGCGGCATCGCCCAGTCGACACCATCGCCCGCAGGATTGTCGCCCGTGGAAATCACCTCGAACGCCCGCCAGCCATTCCGCGGATTCACACGCACCGTGCCGCCGTCGAGCGCGAACGCCGCCCGGCAACGGAGCAGGCACAACAGAGCGGTGACGACAATAATGATTGCAGTGTGCTTCACAAGAGTCACATCACTAGTTCGCCCAGCTCAAGCCGGAAGTCGACCACGATGAATATAGTAGCCCAGTCCTTGGCATTGTACTCGAAGCGGGCAAAGCCAGCGAGAAAAACCACACTCGGTGGCCGGAAGACTTGCCTTACTCACGGTTATGCTGAACACAAACTAGTGCGGTTGATCCGCAGTCCGCACAATGAGTAAAGCAGAATGAGGCTCAAAACGATGTCTGTGGTTGATTCCGGCACGGGGAATTGACCAACCATTGCGCGGCCGGTACCGGCGCCTGAGGATTGCCCCACATGCTCGCGCCATACGTTGTAGTCATCGGGAATGTGCGATGGGCTCGCGCCATTGCGCCACCTCACATAGTCGGCCGCGTCGACCGAGCCGTCGCTATTAAAGTCGCCGGGCAACCGGAATAAATCGAGCAGGCGCTGCGCGAACACGGCGTGAACCGCCGTCGTCGGATGCAAGTCGTCCCAGAACAAATACTGATTGGGATTCGCCACGATCTTGCTCGAATCATACGACGAAGCTCCGGGCGATAACCCTGGCGCGGCGGAACTCGACACGTTGGCCAGTCCAAACCCTGCTGGATCCGTGATCACGCGGCTCATCAGCGCGAACAAATCGAACTGGTAGGTCGTCACGGCTGGATTGCTCGTGTGCAGCCCCGCCACCATCGTGGCGAGCGCAGTATTGTATTGCTGCGCTCGCGCATTGTATGTCGCCCGCGAACTTGCGTTGTTGTTGAAGCGGGGCGTGTCGCCCAGCGGCGGCAGATTGATCACCAGAAACTGCCGCGCGCCGGCGTTCACCAGCCGGTTGATGCTCGTCGCCAAACTATTCACCGGCACGCTCATGTTCGTCTGCCCGCCGATCAGATCGTTCGCTCCGGCAAACACGACGTAGAGCGTCGTCGCGCTCGTCGTACGCGACGAGAGAAACGAGGTCACTTGTTCATCGACATCCGATATGAAGAAGCCATCGAGCCCGCCGGTGCCCGTCGTTTGCGCGCCGCCGTATGCAAAGTCGCCACCGCCATTCGTGCTCCGCGCGAGGGGCGGGAGACCGAGCCCCGTTGCTAACGATTCGGCATATACGGGCCCATTTGAGAACCGCCCGTTCCAATACGTTGAGCCCGGTACGAAGCCCGCGGTCGCCGAGGAGATATTGCCGATGTCCGACAGGCTATCGCCAAACACCACCAGCCCGCCAAACGGGCTCGCCGCCGCGGAATGAAACCACAGCGCCACGCCGACCAGGGCAATGCCGCCGCGCCACACGATGCTCATTACGAATTGCCGCATCCCCACAGCATAGCAAAGGACACCGCTTCCCCGTAGGACGGACAATTCTGTCTGTCCCTCATCGCGGTTATCGGCATCAGCCGCCGCTACACAAAGATGTAGCCCTCTTCTTCATGCTGCGACACGTCGAGGCCGAGCGACTCGTCCTGCGGCGATACCCGCAGCCCCATCACGGCATCGAGCACTTTGAGAATGAGGAAGGTGACAACGATGCTAAACACCCAGGTCACAACGACGGCCGCTACCTGCCCGCCGAGCACCTTGCCGCCTTCGAGGAGGCCGAGCTTCGTGCCGGCAGCGCCGTTCACCGCGCCGATATCCCAGCAAGCCCGCGTCGCAAACACGCCCGTGAGCACCGCGCCGAGGGTGCCGCCCACGCCGTGCACGCCAAACGCATCGAGCGCATCGTCGTAGCCGAACTTGGCCTTCATCTTGCTGCTGGCGAACGCGCACAAAATACCAGCGAGCGCGCCTATGAGCAGCGCCGGCATCAAGTTCACAAAGCCAGCGCCAGGCGTAATGCACACGAGGCCCGCGACGAGGCCCGAGGCCGTGCCGAGCACGGTCGGCTTGCCGCGGGTAATCCAGTCATAGCAAGCCCAGGCAATCGCCCCGGCCGCCGCGGCAAAGTGCGTTGTCGCAAACGCGCTCGAGGTAAGTGTATCCGACGCCAACTCGCTGCCGGCATTGAAGCCGAACCAACCCACCCACAGCATCGCGGCGCCGAGCGCCGTGTACGTGAGATTGTGCGGCCGCATGTCCTCTTGGCCAAAGCCAATCCGCCGCCCGATCAACAGCGCGCAAATGAGCGCCGATACGCCCGAGCTAATGTGGACGACCGTGCCGCCGGCGAAGTCGAGCGCGCCGCCCAAAAGTGGTGTCACGCCCGCGGCCGGCGTATAGGAGAGCATCCCGCCGCCCCACACCCAATGACATAAGGGGCAATACACGAACGTGCCCCACAGGATCGAGAACCAGACCATCGTGCAGAACTTCATCCGCTCGGCAAACGCCCCGCAAATGAGCCCCGGCGTAATGATAAAGAACATTCCTTGAAACAGCATGTGCGTGGCGCGCGGAATCGCGCCAATGAGCGGCGGATCCACGGGCGCGGTCGCCCCCTCTGGCCACGTGCGGGCCACGCCCTTCATAAACAGGTAATCGCCGCCGCCGATATACGGCTTGAGCGCCGCGCTCTCCGGGTCGCCGAACGCCAGCGAGTAGCCGTAGAGCGCCCAGATCACCGTCATGAGACCCATCAAGAACAGGCATTGCATCATCACGCTGAGGATGTTCTTCTTTCGCACCAGGCCGCCGTAGAACATCGCCAGGCCCGGGGCCGTCATGAACAGCACCAGCGCCGAGCTCGTGAGCATCCAGGCGTTGTGGCCGGCTAGCGCCGCCGCGTCGGCTTTCGTGTTCACGCTCTCCAACGTGACAGCAGTGGCGGCTGGGGTCGCGGGGGCTTGGGCGAACGCGCCGAACGTGCCCGCCTGAGTGCCGACTATTACGGCGCCACAAAAAATAGCCAGGCTACGAACGCAGCTGCGCAACGACATTCCGTCCATCGCGTAATCTCCCCGAAAAAAATGCCGCCGAACACCGAACGCCGCTACGCCGGTCCCGCCGCACAAAATATTGAAGTCTGCCTTCGCTCGCAGCCCACTTCCGCTGCGCGCATCACGAGCGTCTGCGCGCTCCACACCACCTTGGGTGGCGACAGTGTACGCCCTTCGAAAGGGCGAACGCAAGACCGCGACCGCGAAATCCGTTGAATCGTCACGTCGCTCTTGCGACCCTGGCCGATTGCCGCCGCGACCGCGTCACATCAAGAACATCCACACCGTAATCGCCAGGATCGGCAGCAAGATTCCGAAGCTGTAGATGAGGTATCCAAAGAAGCTCGGCATCTTCACGCCGGCCGACTCTGCAATCGACCGCACCATGAAGTTCGGGCCATTGCCGATGTACGTCATCGCGCCCATGAACACCGAACCCAAGCTGATCGCCGCCAGAATGAGCGGATCGACATGGGCCACCGCCGCCACTTCCGCACCCCGCGGCAGCGATTGGGCGGCCTTGAAGAACACCAGGTACGTGGGCGCGTTATCCAGAACGCTCGACAGGCTGCCCGACGCCCAAAAGAAATGTGCCGGCGTCACGAGCCCCAGTGCCGCACCGTTCGCCGAAAGAATCTGCAGCGCCGGCTGCATACAAATGAAGATGCCGACAAACAGCGCCGCTACTTCGATGATCGCGCCGTACGTGAACATGTTCGCGTCGCGAATCGAGTGACTCGTCAGCCATAGCGAAACGCCCACCAGACACAACTGCACCACTTCGCGCAAATACAGCCACGGATGCCAATCGGTGCCCGGAAACGGCTTGCTCGGATCTAGCAGCGCGACCGCGAGCACTACACCCAACAGCAGCGGCGCGTTCACCTGCCAACCCGCGATGCGTAATCGGTGTGTCGTGCGTACGTCGCGGGCGATGTCGGCCTTCGCCTCGCGCCGGTGGTACCACAGCCCATCAATTGCCAAGTAAGCAACCAGCAACAGGCTGTTGACGAATAGCCATTCTCGCCACAGTTGGAGCGTCCACAGGAACGGCACGCCTTCCAAGTAGCCGAGAAACAGCGGCGGATCGCCGATCGGCAGCAAACACCCGCCGCAATTGCATACGATGAAAATAAACATCACCATTGTGTGCGCCACATGCTTGCGCTCTCGATTCGTTTCCAATAGCGGCCGCACGAGCAACATCGCGGCGCCCGTCGTGCCAATGAAACTCGCGAGCAGGCCGCCCACGGCCATGAACGCCGCGTTCGTCATCGGCCGCGCTTCGAGGTCGCCCACAATCCGAATGCCGCCGCTGATTGTGTATAGACTGAACAAGAGCACGATAAACGGCACGAACTCCTGCAGCATGGCGTTTCCGAGAATCGCGTTGACGAGCTCGATGTTCACGCCGCCCGAAGGCGTCGCCACATGCTGCGCCGGCCAGTGTCCTTCGATCGCCGCAGGATGCAAGAAGGCGTAATATGCGACGGTCACCAGCGCCAGCCCGCCAGCCACCTTGAAGCGATTGAGATTCGATTCCCACCAATGCGCCGTTTTCGGAATGAGGGGCAGCAAGGCGATGCCACCGAGCAACGTCACAAATGGCAGCACGGTCCAAAATGGCGGCGCTTCGATTGCCTGCCCAACATCGACCGCCTCGCCGGCCGCATGCGCCGACACGTGAGCTGGATGCTCCATGCCGGCGACCACCAACCGTGTGCCGGCTTGCGGCCAACCAATTACGACCGCCACGGCATACGCGATTGCTATACACAACAGCACAACGGGCACCCGCGACTGTTGCCGACCGTCGTCGGTATTGCTGTTAGTTTCCATCGATGACTGACTTCACTTCCGTCGCTGATCGCAGTTGCCAACGCAATTACTCGGAGCTGAATTCGCCAGAATTCAGTGGCGCTGCCGCCGCAGCCTGCATTCTGGCGAATTCAGCGGCGCGTTGATACTGCTGCTCACGAAAAAAGAGGCAAGAGCGCAGCAGCACTCTTGCCTACGAGAATTCCACAAGGCTTCGCCGTTAGTTGCGGTTTAGATCGCGTCGGCGCCGGTTTCGCCCGTGCGAATGCGCACCGTCTCGGCGAGGTTCGTAACGAAGATCTTGCCGTCGCCGATCTGCCCCGTTTGTGCGGCCTTCACGATCGCGTTCACGGCCACTTGCACTTTGGCGTCGTCGACGACGACTTCCATCTTCACCTTCGGCACGAAATCGACGCGGTACTCGGTGCCGCGATACATTTCCGTGTGGCCCTTCTGCCGGCCGAAGCCGCGGACCTCCGTGATGGTCATGCCCGTGATGCCCTTTTCAATCAGGGCGCCTTTCACATCTTCCAGTTTGAAATGCCGTATGATGGCTTCGATTTTCTTCATGTCCTTGGCTCCAAGGTCGATTGATTGTGTCGCGCGTATCGCGGCCGACGCATCGGCACGCTTAAACTTAGTTCAACGTTGATTGCCCGGTCGGTTAGTCGCCGCAACGGCTTCCTTCGGCACGGTTATACCAAATTCAGCCGCCGCTTCGACCTCCCATTTAGCAGGTTCAAGCAAATTGAACCCTCGGACAATCGCTTTACAACGGCTCACAGGAGCTACAGCGGACGCCGGTTGCCCGGCGTCCGCTGGTTTGAGGACAAAATCATTCTGGGGCTTCGAGCACGAAGCCGGCGTAGCCAACGGCGCCCATCTCTGGGATGTCGAGACCTTGCAGCTCGACTTCGCGCGGCACGCGAATCGGCGTGATCAAGTTGCTGATCTTGAACCACACCCAGGCCATCACAAAGCCGAACAGGGCAACGGTCGCAGCGCTAATCAGCTGTGCCCACAACTGGCTCATGTCTCCATACAGTGCACCGCGGACACCATCATATGCCACTCCGACCGATTTCACCCACGCTTCTTTATCAGCGTCGCTTAAGGCAGTGAAGCGATCGACGCCATTCCAACCAGCGCCGTACTTGCCGCTGGCGAAGATACCCAAGGAGATAACGCCAAACAGGCCGTTGACGCCGTGAACGGAAATCGCACCCACAGGATCATCGACGCCCGCGTTATCCCAGAAGTTAACGCTGAGCACGACCAATACACCAGCGATCGCGCCGATCACGCACGCGGCCCACGTTTCGACAAACGCACACGGCGCGGTGATCGCCACCAGGCCGGCGAGCATGCCGTTGAGCAGCATCGACGGATCAGGCTTCTTGCCGGTGGCCATCAAGTAGCACATCGTCGCCAGGGCGCCAGTAACGCTGGCGAGCATGGTGTTGACCACGACAAGGCTCATCCGCAGGTCGGTGCCCGACAACGTCGAGCCAGGGTTAAACCCAAACCAGCCGAATGCGAGGATGAACGTGCCGATGATGGCCATGGGTATGTTATGGCCCGGCAACGCGCGCGGCTTGCCATCTTCGCCGTACTTGCCGATACGAGGACCAATAATAATCGCCCCGGCAAGGGCTATCACGCCGCCCATGGAGTGCACCACCCCAGAGCCGGCAAAGTCGACGGCGCCATGGCCGAAGTTCCAGTTCTTTCCCGCCTGAGCGAGCCAGCCACCGCCCCACACCCAGTTGGCGTACAAGCAGTAGGGCAGCGCGACCCACAGGCCGAAAATGCAGAAGTTCTTCCACGCCCAACGTTCGGCCATCGAGCCGGTCGGAATCGTGGCGGTGGTGTCCATGAATACCATCATGAAGAAGAACATTGTCAGCACGCTCACATCTTCCATGCCCGTCAAGCACCAACCTTTGGTGCCCATAATGCCGTACTTGAATACCCCGGCGGTGCTGGGATCAGCGCCGATTCCCCAACCAGCGTTCAGCAGCGACAGTCCGGGGCCGAGCGACGGGTACCAGCCAGGCGCAACAGGCCCATTCCACCAGTTGCCCCAGCCGATCGCGAAGCCGTACACATAGAACGCGAGGCAGCCGAGCGGATAGATCATCATGTTCATGGTCATTGTGTGTGCCGAATTCTTCACGCGGCACAAACCGGCTTCCACCGAAGCGAAACCAGCTTGCATGAACATCACGAGGAACCCTGCGACCAACACCCACACGTGGTTGATCGAGAACATGTTGTGGGCAATGCGATCGTACAGACCGCCAGTCGAAATCTTCGCGGGGTCATCGTCGCCGGGAGTTGCCGAGGGTGTGATCCAGTAACCAGCCGCACCGCCCGTCGGATCGGGCCACGGACTCTTCTCCGCTGAAGGATCGGGCGTGTAGTAGGGCGGAAGTGCCGGAGCTGCCGCAGCTGGAGCAGCTGGTTCTGCTGCCGGCGTAGCAGCGGGAGCTGCCGGCGCAGCTGCGGGTGCAGCAGCCGGTGCCGCCGGGGCAGCTGCTTCTTGAGCTAGGACTGCTTCGACCACCGAGACGACGACTATCGCGCCGCACACCGCTGACACAAACCACAGCGGCCGATACCGCCCCCAGTCTCTCGCTTTTCGCATGAATAGAATCTCCGCATCAGAAGGGTTGGGAACCATCGGGCTGCTGCACACAGCCGACGGACGAGCATCCAAAGGGCGCGTTCCCACCCTGCGAAGTCAGCCGGTTCGACCCGCCCAGAACGCGGCTCGATGCACACCGGCAATTCCCAGAAGGAAGGAATTCACCACTCGAAAGCGCATGTTGTTGCGTCCCGCCAGACGCATCGCGCCGGGTAAAGCAAAGAATGTGCCGCGCGCGCTAGCACAGCCAAAAACCCCTGTTTTTTACGCTTTCTTGATGTTTGGACACCTGGGGCCACCTTCGCCCTACCGCCCATTTTCGCCCAATTCCCAGGCAACGCCTGCCAAGAAAACAGGCGGAAGCGCGAATATAACTGCAACAGACAACCAAGGCCTTCGCGCATCACAAGATAGCCGGAGGGCCAGGCCCTCCGGCGCCGGACCGCGTGGCGGTCCGGCTAGTCTCGATGTTCGCTCTGCTTTCGTTCGTTCGGCTCTAAACCCTCGACCCTCGACCCTCGACCACTCATCAATCGAGCCAATCCTGCGCCGCCAGCCGCGCCGGCACATACTCCTCCGTCACGTAGCTGATGTCCTTCGAAATCAGTGATTCGACTTCGAGTTTGAAGTCGTTCTTGATCATCTTCTCGATCTCGCGCTGCCAATCTCGCTTCTTTTCGAACCAGGGGTATTTGGCCACCTGCTTCGCGCGCTTGCGGTCAGTGTCGTTCAGCGCGATCTTCACGCTATCGGAAAGCTCGCAGCGCTCGAAGTCGATGCTCCGCAGGCCGAGGTACTTCGCCTCGGGGATCGCCATGCGTTGCGATTCGAACGCCAGGTTGATCGAGCCTTGCTTGATGACGCTGTAGATGTAGTATCCCCATGGGTCGTTATCGAGCACGCAATACAGCGGCAGCTTCAGTTCGTTGTGCAGCCGATAGAGCATGCGACGAACGCCGCGCGGCGGCTGGCCGCTGCCGTGCGTGAGGATGCAGTTGTGCTTCTCCCAGAACCGATCCTCATTGAACCGCTGCCAGACCGTACCCTTTTCGACATGCAGGATGAACTTCGCTTTGCACTTCGACGCATCGAGCTGAATCACTTCCGGCTCGCAGATCGAGGGAATCGCGTAACCGCCCGAGCCCATGCGAGCGCAGTTGATTTCGTCGCCCTTGTCGGTGAACGTGATGTTGCCGACCATCGCGCCGCGGTTCTCGGCGTACAGATGCAGCTCCTCGCGAATCGAGTTGAGCAGCACTTCCACGTCTTCGATGATCGTGTCGCACTCTTCTTGCACGTCGAACGTGTTTTCCTTCACGCCTTCGATCGTGTGCTTGAGCATGTAGAACAGACCCCGCAAGCTCGTGGTCTTGCCCTGCATGAGCAGCTTCTTGCAGCCGCTGGCAACGAGCATGGTGCGCATGTAGGCCTTCGCCTGCGACAAATCGAAGAGTTGCCGCCGATTCTTGGCGTTGCCCATCTCGATGATTCGTTTGCGCGGCGAATAATGCACGTTCGCCAGCGTACGCGAGGGAATCTCGACGTACGGATCCTTGCGGTTCTTGGCCGCGGTCACCACGCGATCAGCGAGGCCGACAAGCGAATCCTTGGTCTTCTTATCGCGCGCCGAGAGCTTAACGGGCGCACTTTTCGCGCTGGAATCAGCGGCGGGTTTCTTCTTTGCCATGCAGTTCTTTCGCTTCAAAGATGTATCTCGCAGAGGCGCGGAGATCGCAGAGAGAGCAAAACTCAAATTCGATCACTCCGCGTCCTCTGCGCCTCTGCGTGAGCTGTCTCCGTTCATCCGCTTATATCCCCCGCAGTTTCTTGATTTCTGCAATTAGTTCCTGCGTGCTGTAGCCTTCGCCAGAGTCAATCTCTGCTTCCAGTTCTTCGTCTGTTAGGTCAGGCGTCAAATCAATCCATTCATCTGAGTCGTCCGCGGGGCACGGAACCAATTTCGCCCGCACCGCGCCAGATTCATCGCACAACTCCAGCGGTTTCGTGAAGTTCAATAGCAAGTGCTGCACGTTAGCATCGACCGTGACACGTGTCATTTCGCATCCTCCTTTGCACGGGCTCTTCGCGCCTTCGCGCCTTTGCGTGAGACCTCTTGCTCGGCCGCTTCTTCCTCCGCCACCGGCGCTGCTTCGGTCGTCGCAGCGCGATTGATCGCCGCCGCCGCATTGAGCGGATCAACAATCAATACCGCCGAGTCGTTCGCCAGCTCCGTCTCTTCCGGCGAAATCTTGCGGCCGCGGTCGTCCATCTTCATGTCGGCATCGGCCGTCACCTTCCGAGCGACCTTCACCAGCTCGTCGTACAGCGCGTCTCGCGCGGCGCCGTTGATATCGCTCACCGCGCCCGAAACTTCCTTCAGGTATCGCAAGAAGATTTCGCGGCGATCGGATTGCTGCTTCACACGCAGCCGGCGATTGAGATACATGCCCAGTTTGCGGCCGGCCGTCTGCAGGCCGAGCCGAATCTCTTTTTGAATCTCCGGATAGCTCGCGATCGCCTCCTTCGATTCGCTCGTGAACGGCACCCACACGCTGGCGATGTGGACCATCACCGTGACCGGTCCGCGAGGCAGGCCGCCGCGCGATTGCTGCAGCCCGTAGCTCCGCCAGTTCGTTTGCATAATCGTTTGCGTGATCGCGCAGGCCGCCTGCTGGAATTGCAGCGGCACGCGGTTGGCGTAACGCAGCACTTCCATGTTCTGGCCTTCCGCCACGTTCACATTCTGCATCGCATTAAGCAGCCGGTCGCGTTCCTTCGGCTTGAGTGTTTTTGGGGTCTGCCGCGTGCCGAGTTCGGCCGCCTTCAAAATGCGGTCGGCCGCGTCGGTTCCCAACCCATTGAACGTGCTGATGAGAAATTGCCGCACGGTGCGGGCATCGGTCTCCTCAAGCAAATCGATGAGCAGATCTTTGGTGACGTTCTGCGTGGCCGCCGCGCCGCCGTACGCGAGCCCCACCTCAATCACGAACGGATTGCCGCGATACACGGCCGGCGGTCGCGTGGCCGCTGCATAAAACTCGCCCGGCACCACTTGGTGCAGGCCCTTGAGAATGAGATCTTCGCCGATCGGGCAAATGCAATCGGTCGCCGGCGGCGGAATCTTCGAACCTTGAATCGCTTGGAACAACGCGTCGGCCTCTTGCCGACCCATTTTCTTCGCCCATGCCCGCGGCGAAACTTTCGCGATGTGGCAAATCTTTCGCGCGATGCCCGACGACACCCGCGAAAAGTTGTTCATCAAAAACTGCGTGATACTCACGCCTTCCGCCTCGGTGAGCATGGCGGCCAGCCGGCCGAGCTCCACGCCGTACGGATGCGGCTTGATTTCCTTCGGCTCCGGCGGCAATTTCTCCGCCGAGCGTTGATAGTCGCGCAGCTGCCCTTCCGGGTCGATGTAGTGCAGCGTGATGTGCGGATTGGCGATCGCCGTTTGTTCGAGATACTCATCCACGCTGCCGCGGCCGCGAATGAACTTGGCCTCGAGCTCGATCGTCACGCGCGTGCCGTTGGCGATGTCGACCCATTCGATGCCATTCTTCTCGCGATAGGCCTTGCCCTTTTCACCTGGCGGAATGTCTTCGCCTTCGCCTTTGCCGTTGAGAATCTTCGCTTCGTTGCGCTTCGTGTCGATTTGAATTTCGAAGTAATGGGCCGGCTTCTTCGCATCGATGCGGGAAACGATCTTCACCGGCTTGCCGGTCGTTTGCACGCCGTACATGCCGGCCGCGCTGATGCCAATGCCTTGCTGCCCGCGGCTTTGCCGCAGGCGATGAAACTTTGACCCGTACAGCAGCTTGCCGAAGATGAGCGGGATTTGTTTCTTGACAATGCCCGGGCCGTTGTCTTGAATGCCGACCTTGAAGCGATCGCTGCCGGTGGCTTCGATATGGACCCAAATTTCCGGCAGGATGCCGGCTTCTTCGCAGGCGTCGAGCGAGTTGTCGACCGCTTCTTTCACCGTCGTGAGCAGCGCTTTGCGCGGGTTATCGAAGCCGAGCAAATGGCGGTTCTTCGCGAAGAATTCGCTGACGCTGATATCGCGCTGCTTCGCTGCCATCGACTGCGCGGTCGCGCGGCGCTTCGGCGCGGCCGGCGTATCAGAAGTCGCTTTGCCGTTCGCTTCGACTTCGTCGACCGCATCGGAGTCGTCGACGACTTCTTCTTCCTCGTCCTCATGCGCAGCATCGCCGTTGGTGCTCGGACTTGGCAAGCGGCTTCGCTTGCCGCCCGCTTCGGCCGCCGCTTCCGACGCTGACTTCGGTGTTCCCCGTTTGGTCGATTTTTTCAAACGCTTGACGGCCAACCTTCTCTCTCCGCTGCGAACAATCGATGGTGTATTAACGTGTTGGAAAGTCCTTGTGCCGACAGCCCCCGGCTCTGCCGGGGGTCGAATCAGCGACATTCGTTAACACGAGCAAACCCCCGGCAGAGCCGGGGGCTGTCGGTGGGAACTTTCGGATCGTCTCTCGGTAATGCTCCCATTGCGGCGCGCGAACTTGCGGCCGAAATCTGCCGATGCAAACCCCCGGGCAGTGCCGGGAAAGCGAGCGCGTTCGATCGCCGGGCCCTGGACAACGCTTGGTAAGTTGTAGCGATCGTATGGATTATAGCCGTCCTTTTCCGAACGACCCAGACACATTTTGACACCGCGAGGTCCCGATAACGCTTGTATTGGGATTATCCGTTACACAAAGACTCACCCGTCTGTGTACGCCCGGCCGACACCATTGATAGAACTTGCCACGGGCGGCCCGACCCAACTCGCCTGCCGCCTCCCGTAAATATCCCGAAGTGTCACAGACCGCCGCAGCGTGCGGTCGCCTCTCGCACCGCGAGGGCCGACACTCTTCCCGTTGGAGGTAAATCCCGATGCGGTTTACAGCGCTCACCCTGCGCCGCGCCCTGCTGGCGTTGGCCGTGGTCCCGATTGTCTTGTCATCTGTCGCGATGGCCGAATTCCCCAAGGCCGGCTGGGACGGCAAGCGGCATATCAGCTATCAGCAACAGAAAGACCTGTTCTACAACTACTACGCGCAGCCCGGCCCGTACAACGGCGCGGCGGCGCAGATGTACGTTTGCCCGCGACCGGTGCCGGCGTTCGTGGGCCACACGTACGTGACTTATCAGCCGTTCATGCCGCACGAGTACACCTACAAGCACGAGCGGTCGTACTACACATACAACCCCGGCGCCGGGTGGCGCCGCACCAACGTGCGCTACGGCACCTGCGGCCTGTGGGCTGAAGAAAACCTCGCCGATCTGCGCTACCCGATGAGCAACAACATCTGGGGTTTGCACAACGATTTCTTCTACCCCGGTATTCGGTGGTAAGCGGTCGAGGGTCGAGGGCCAGAACCATAGCCACAAGCGCTCTCGGCTGAAGTCTTCTGCCTGCTTCATTCCTGCCTGTTCGCATCCCGCCTGATTGAATCCCGCCAACTAATAGCCGGCTGCAATCTCCCGCGATTGCAGCCGGCTCCTCACGGAGAGTTTTATGTTGCGACATCTTACGCTGCCGATTTTCGCCGCGGTGATAACCTGCGGCGAAATGAGCACGACCGCTCCGCCGGCCTGCGCTGGCGATTGTTGGACCCCGACCGTGTGCGATTGCGGTTACATGCTGCCGATCCGCCGCGCTCAGTATTACAACTGGAACCGCAATTACGCTCACACCGAGTACGGCCAGCCGGTCGCGCTGATCGTGCCGCCGACGGCCCAGTTGCAGACCAATTATGGCTGGGGCGTGGCGAGCTCGCGGATTTCGCGGATTGATCACCAATTCCAACGCAACTACCCTGGCAACGCCCAGTTTGGCGGCCCGTTCCGCCCGACGCCGCTGTGGCCGAGCGACACCACGCAATTCGGCGTGTACCCAGTGCGCGGACCGTGGTGATTGTCTGCCACTAAGCGAACGCCGAGGGCGTTTCACTCTAATGCCCAGGGTCGTGGCGTAGCCGCGCACCCTGGGTAGCCGTTTTTGGTCTTGGGGTTACGCTGACGGCGTTATATACAAGTGCGTTACGAATGTGTAACTCTTTCAGAGTAAACGAATCGAAAGGCGCTACGATCCCCGGGTGCGCCGCCCTGCGGCGACCTTGGGCTCTGGACTTGAACCGCTTCGCGGTACTTGGCACGCGCGGTGGCAAATACGTGCCATTGCGAAGAGATGTGGCGCCAACTAGCGCGTAAGTGTCGCGGTGTTGATGTAGCCGTACTCGCCGCCGCTGTTGTGGGCGAGCTGCATGAGAAAGTTGTCGGGCGCGGGCGACTCGCCGCGGCCGAATTCGATGACGCAGATCGCTGTGTGGGCTCGCTGGTTGAGGCGGGCAATTTCGGCAAGCTCGGTAGTCGACATCGGGTCGTCGGCGTCGGTGAGGAAGAACACGACGTCGGGCGACATCTGGATGGCGTCGCGCAAGGCGGCCATGCGGTCGGTGCCGCCGTCGGCTGTGATGCCCCCGACAAAGTTCGCGGCAAGTTGTTTGTTGCGCGGCGTAGCGAAGGCGTTGCGGTGGCCCGTGCTGAGGCCGCTGTCGAAGGGGAAGCTGCGCGTGTTG
>JAXMBH010000034.1:0-50834 GCA_046349975.1 Pirellulales bacterium | reverse complement strand
CGGACGCCGCGCTTCACGTCGGCCGTTCGCCATTCCGGCAGCCTCCTCAACGGCCTCCCCGTTCACCGAGAGCCGATGGATATCCTTCAACTCGACCAGCTCCGCCATGCCGGCCTCAGCCAATTCGCGGCCAGAAACGTAGCGTCCGGGGATGATCCACTTCCGCATCAGCTCGGCTGAAACCTGGAAGAGCTGGGCCAACAGGTTGTCCATGTCCTGTTCGAGCTGGGCGAAATGACGCGCCCATTCTGAGGCCTCAGCCAGCCCCACGTTCTCTTCGCTCTGCCAGCGCATCGGATGGAATAGCAATACACTAAACGGCGTGACAATTCGGCGTTGGCACGCGGCAAATGGCCACAGGGTCGCAGACGAGCATTCTCCGGTAACGATGCCGGTCGCCTGCAACCGCCGCAGCTTAATCAGTGTCATCAGCGAGACAGCGCAATATGGGCTGCCGCCTGGCGAGTCGAAATAGATCGTGCATTCGCCTCCCGGCTCAACGCCCAGCAACCGGTCGGTAAGTTCCGCTTCGCTGTCGGTCAGATCGCCGACGATCGCAATTTCAACCGGCCCGTCGTCCCCTGCTCGGTCATTCATAGTAAGTAGCTTTCTCTGTTGCTGCCCCGCCGCTGCGAAATGCCAGTTGTTCCCGCGCCAAAAAGTGAATCTCCGTTTGGAGTCCGACTGCGAGGCTTCGCGAACCGCAGCACGAGTCTTATTTTAGGGAAAATGCAAAAAACGTGCTAGTTTCTTGGGCATGTTTCGGCCTCGAACTTCCATTAGTTACCGGAAATCTCGCTATATTCGCTACAAGCGATCGAGTGGCAGCCACACCCGCTGATGTAATTGCACTAGTTCAGTACCTGCGACGTCGCTTTCCCCCTTCCTCTAAGTAGAGATACGCGACAATCGTTTTTCGAGACGACCTGCTCGCCGTATAATGAGCCCAGGACCAATTCGATGCGTCGGCCTTGGTGCTTAAGTAGCCATGGGTATCCGGTTCTTGTGTCCGAACGGGCACAAGCTCAACGTAAAGACATTCTTAGCTGGCAAGCGTGCAATCTGCCCAGATTGCGGCGCTCGCGTGCTCGTGCCGTTTCCCGCCGACGCCGAGGAGCGTGGCACAGCTTCGACCGATTCAGTGAGAACAACTGTAAGCTCGCTGGCCTCGGGTTCCATCACAATACTGCCCAACTCCGATGTCGAATTTGCGTCGCCGTCCGTCGTGGTTGCAACCATGCCCAACCAGGCCGCGCCGCCCGAGGTGCAACCAGTCCCTATTTCGCAGCCGGCCCCAGCTGGCGACGCCCTCCCCGACTCGATCATCGCTGCGCACTCGATTCAGCCTCAGTCGAGCACCGACGCTGATGAAACGCCGGACAATCCGCACATCATCCGCCGGCAACGTGTGCAGCGTCGGCAACTTCAAATCGCGATCATGCTGTTGTGCATGGTAATCGCACTGGCCGTAGCTCTTGTATGGGTTCTGCGGCGCGACGCAGCGCCCCAGCCAACAGCGGAACCTGAAACGAAGACGACTCAGCTGTTTCCGGCAGTGCCTACTTCCATTAGCGTAATCGTCCCGTCGTATGCTACGTACTGTGGAGATTCAGCCACGTGAGCTCAGAACGACTATGGGCGCCGTGGCGACTCGCGTATGTGACGGGCGAGCATGAGAAGGCAATCGAGCTGCCGGAGCCGATCAGTTGGTTGCCGCACGCCGATCACAGCTGTTTCCTCTGCCGCGACGCTGCCACATTTGAGTCGAATGACATTGCCGATCGGGCGCAGTTGGTGGTCACACGGGGAAAGTCGACGATGGTCGTGTTAAATCGCTTTCCCTATAACAACGGCCACCTGCTCGTAGCCCCGTTGCGGCACGCGGGCGAGCTCTCTGCACTTTCCGCAGATGAGCACCTCGAATGTATAGAGGTTCTTGGCCAACTTACGACACTCTACCGCAAAGTGTTGAACGCCGAGGGCTTCAATATTGGCTTAAATTTGGGGCGCGTCGCGGGAGCCGGCTTACCGGGCCACCTCCATTGGCACCTGGTGCCGCGCTGGGCCGGCGACACCAACTTCATGCCCGCCTTGGCGGGAATTCGCGTTATTCCCCAGTCGCTCGAGGCGTTGTGGGAATTATTGCGCGACGCGCTCGAGAGCGAGGATTTCGGGCGGCATTAGGACCACCACAGCGCAATGGAAGTTGCCAAGCTCATTGTCGACCGCGAGCAATCGTTGCTGGCCCCGTACGCGATGCATAGCGTCGATTCGCTCGGCCGTCGACATCCTGAAGTGGGGCATCCTTATCGCGGCCCCTATCAACGCGATCGAGATCGTATTCTGCATAGCTCGGCATTTCGCCGCCTGAGCCACAAGACTCAGGTCTTCACTGGCGAAATGGGCGACTATCATCGCACTCGCCTCACCCATACGCTCGAAGTGGCCTCGATCGCCCGAACCATTGCTCGCGCTCTGCGCTTGAACGAAGATTTGGTCGAAGCGCTCGCCTTCGCACACGATCTCGGCCATCCGCCGTTTGGACATGCCGGGGAAGACGTCCTCAATGAATGCCTGCGAGGCTCCGGCGGATTTAATCACAATGCTCAGGGGCTGCGAATTTGCGAGCTGCTGGAAACCAGCTACCGGGAGTACCCGGGCTTGAACCTGACCCACGAAGTACTGGAAGGCCAACAACAGCGATCAACGAAGAAAGCGCGCCGGCCCGCTGCTGCATCGGTTGGTGCCCAGCAGCGCACTCCGCTACTCGAAGTTCAAGTCGTAGATACGGCCGACAGCATCGCTTACGACGCGCACGATGCCGATGATGCGCTCGAACTCGGAATCCTGAACGCTTCCCAACTGGCAGAAGTGCCGCTGTGGCAAGAGGCGTCGGCCCGCATCGAAAAGCGGTCCACTTCGTGGGACGACCACCAATGTCTCAAAGCGATCGTCCACGAAGTCATTGACTGGCAAGTCAACGATGTCATTGAGAACGCTACTCGCCGTCTCGGCGAACAGAGCATCGCTGATGTCCGTGACGTCCGGGAGGCTTCCTGGATCGTTACGGCATCACCTGCAGTTGCCAAAAAAAAGGCAAATCTTGAAGAATTTCTCTTCGACAATGTGTATCGGCACCCGGAGTTGCTCGCTCAACGGCGGCTCGCGCAACAAGCCATTTTGCAACTCTTTAATGCCCTAACGGCGCGTCCGGAACTGCTGCCGGAGAAGTTTCAGCACATCGCGGAGACCGATGGTGTACCGCGAGCCGCCGCCGATTATATCGCCGGCATGACCGACCGATTTGCCTTCGAAGAGCATCGGCGCGTGGTCGGCGAGCGGCCATTGGTAGGCCCCCTGACCGGTTGATAGAATAAGCTATCGCGACTTGGCGGGCAGTTCCGCATTGCACAGTTGCGCCTCGGAATCGATCGGCGACGTCGTGCGCGCTATCTGGAACCGGAGTTCTGTAATTAATGGCCCTCGTTATTTTGCGTTGCGTGTTCCTCGCGGTTGCGATCGCGCTGGGATTTCAGCTGTTGGGCTCCGATTTACTACGAGGTGAGAACCAAGCGCTTCCGTGGATCGGGTTTCTCGGCGTCTTGCTGGCCGCGTTCGCGGTCATCGCGGCCGATGTCCAGATCCGCCGCAAGCGACTCGATACGATCACGGCAGTGTACTTCGGCACGATCATTGGCTTGTTTCTGACGTACGTTTTCCAACTCGCGCTTACGCCCATCTTGCCGAGCCCGCACAGCTGGCTGGCCGATTGGCTGCGTCTGGCGCTGGCGACGGTGGTTTGCTACTCCTGCATTAGCGTGCTCCTGCAAACGAAAGATGACTTTCGCTTCATCATTCCGTACGTCGAATTTGCAAAAGAGGTTAAGGGGCTGAAGCCCTACGTGCTGGATACCAGCGTCGTAATCGACGGCCGGATCGCCGACATCGTCGAAACGCGCGTGATCGACAACCAATTGGTCATGCCGCAGTTCGTCATCGCTGAGTTGCAGGCAATCGCCGACTCGAACGACAAGTTGAAACGCAATCGCGGGCGCCGCGGGCTCGACATTCTTAACCGGTTGCGCAGCGATCCGAAAGTCGATCTGATGATTTACGACCGCGAGCTGCCCGAGTTCGCCGGTCAGCCCGTCGATCAGAAGCTAGTCCTGCTGGCAAAGAAGCTCGAAGGGAAGGTCGTGACAAATGACTATAACCTCAACAAAGTGGCTAAGCTTCACAATGTCGGCGTTATCAATTTGAACGACATTGCAAATTCGCTCAAACCCGTGTTTTTGCCGGGCGAAAGCATCGATGTGCGGATCGTCAAAGCCGGCGAAGAAGCGGGGCAGGGCGTCGGATACCTCGAAGATGGTACAATGGTCGTAATTGAGGGCGGCCGCGAGCATATCGGCGAGCAAGTAGCCGCCACGGTGACGAGCGTACTGCAAACGAGCGCCGGCCGAATGGTGTTCGGCCGCTATAATCGGGCGACCGGGTAAGCTCAGTTAAATTTGCGGAGCATACGATTTCCGCGTGCGCGAAGGTGGCTTTCGCCATCTCAATGCCAGCTTTTCTGCAGAGCTTCTGATCTACGTGATTGCACGACGAAACATGTGGGACCGTCGGCGCATTGCCGTTGAATTCGCGGTGGCACTCGCGGTTGTGCTGCTTGCTTGGATGGGGCGTTGGTTGCTCGACGCCTCGTTGAATGGCTATCTGCCATTTATCACGTTCTTTCCTGCGATGTTCCTGCTGGCACTGTGGGGCGGCTTTCGACCCACGTCCTTCGGCGTACTCTTGAGCTCTCTGTTAATCGCCTATTTGATCCTGGAGCCCGTCAACTCATTTCAAATCGACGCCTTGGAACTGAGAGTCGGCCTGTGCCTCTACGTTGCTGTTTCATTGGCCGCCGGTTGGTTGGGAAGCAAGTTGATTGGGGCGAACCGTGACGCCCAAGCAGCAATTCAGGTGGCGCTACGTGAAGAAGAACGGCAGCGACTCATTGCCGAAAACCGCAGACGAACCGAAGAGTCGCTCGCCTTTCTCGCTCATGCCAGCACCAGCCTCGCCGCACTGGTCGACCGGGAAAGCGCCCTGCAACAAGCCGCTCGGCTGCCCATTCCCTTTCTCGCCGATTGGTGTGTTGTCTACGTCGTCGATGGCGATGGCGACATCGAGTACCACGCCCACGCCCACGTGGACGCCGCGAAAGATCGCTTGTTGGGCGAAATGCTGAACAAGTTTCCGCTGGATTGGAGTTCCAATACGGCGACTGTGCAAGCCCTGCGCACCGGCCAATCGCAATTGATGGCCGAGCTGCCCGAACCGCTGCTGAGCAGTTTCACGCAGACGGACGAGCACCGAGAAATGGTTGCGCAACTCCGGCCGCATGCGGTCATCAGCGTCCCGTTGAAGATTCGCGACCGCACCATCGGCGTCATCGGACTGGTGGCTTGCGAACCAGAGCGACGTTATACGCAGGAAGAAGTTGCACTAGCCGAAAACCTTGCCGAACGCGTGGCCGTGGCAGTCGATAACGCGCGATTGTTCTATGCAGTGAAGGAGGCCAGTCGGCAGAAGGACGAATTCCTCGCAATGCTCGCCCACGAGCTTCGTAACCCCCTCGCGGCGATTCGCTACGCCGTATTGCTCGGCCAGCTCGCGCCCGATCAATCACCCGCTGAAACGCTCGGCATCATCGACCGGCAAACCGGTAATCTGGCTCACTTGATCGACGACTTGCTGGATGTTTCGCGCATCAGCCGCGACAAGATCACGCTCCGGCGCCGACCGACGGACGTAGCCGCCGTCGTCAATGCGGCCGCGGCCACCGTTCGCCCCTTGCTGGAAGAAAAGCGTCACAGCCTCAGCCTCGAAATCCCGGCTTCGCCGATCGCATTGTTTGTAGATCCCACTCGCACTGAGCAGATTCTGGCCAACCTACTCACGAATGCGGCGAAATACACCAACCACGAGGGCCGCATTACGGTCCGTTGCCGGCCCGAGTCGCACCAGGCGATCATCGAGGTAATCGACACCGGCATCGGCCTGCCACCAGAGTTGCTGACCCGCGTGTTCGACTTGTTCGCCCAGGCCGATCGCACCTTGGACCGGGCTGAAGGTGGACTCGGCATCGGCCTCACGGTTGCCCGGAAACTCGCTGAATTGCACGGCGGTACGATTGAAGCGCACAGCGATGGCGTTGGTCGCGGCTCGACATTCACCGTGCGGCTGCCGCTCGCCGAGCAGCCCTTCGTGCGCGATGAATCCACGTCGCCGAACTATGACGCGGGCTCCGTCGGGCGGCGCAAGATTCTCGTCGTCGATGACAATCGCGACACCGCTACTTCCTGCGCTTCGATCTTCAAAGCGTTGGGCCATGAGGTTCAAACCGCGTTTGATGGCTTCGCGGCTTTAGAAACAGCCCGCGCATTTCATCCAGAAGCCATCTTTCTGGACATCGGTCTGCCGGGCATCAACGGCTTCGATGTCGCTCGCACGTTGCGGTCCGAAGGTTTTACGAAGGAAACCATCGTCGCGGTTTCCGGCTACGGTCAACCCGATGACCGCCAGCGCTCGCGCGAGGCAGGGTTCGACGACCACCTTGTGAAGCCTGTGCCGCACGAAGATTTGCTCGGCGTGTTGCGGCGTGTGCACGCCAAGCCGACTGCGAGCTGACAGCGACAGCGATATCGTATCCAGAAATATTCGTTTGCCGGTTGACGGCGGCAGCCAAATCAATACAACGGGCTTGTCGACATCGTCAAGGGATGTCGCGTGAATCACTTCGTTGCCCTTTGAGCCTCGCAGGTACATCGATGAGCGATACCACGTCTCGGCCGCTGGTCGGAATTTTAATGGGTTCGAAATCGGACTGGGAAACGATGCAGGCCGCCGCCAAGATTCTTACCGAGTTCGGCATCGCCCACGAAGCCAAGGTGGCCTCGGCACATCGTTCACCGGAACTAGTCACGGAGTTTGTCACGACAGCCGAAAAACGCGGAATCGAAGTGTTAATTGCCGCGGCAGGCCTGGCCGCACATCTTCCGGGCGTGGTCGCGGCTCAAACACTGTTGCCAGTTCTCGGCGTGCCGATGCAGGGCAGTGCCTTGGGCGGACTCGACGCGCTGCTCGCGATCGTGCAAATGCCCGGCGGCGTTCCCGTGGGCACCCTTGCGATCGGCTCGGCCGGCGCTAAGAATTCGGCGCTCCTCGCCATTCGGATTCTTGCCACGTCGCGTCCCGAGCTGCGTCAGAAGCTCGCGGCTTACCATGAGAAAATGGCCGAGCAAGTAAAGAACGAAACCTTGTCGTAGCGGTATCGCCGACTCAAGTCGCTAGACCGCCGAACCGCCGTTGGCGCGTGGAATAAGCGCGGATCGCGTCGTGCAGGGTTGCTTCGTTAAACTCCGGCCAGCATTTTTCTGTAACCCAAATCTCCGCGTAGCTGATCTGCCACAACAGGAAATTGCTGATTCGCATTTCACCGGCCGTCCGAACCAAGAGGTCGGGATCCGGCGCGCCAGCCGTGTAAAGGCTTGAGGAAATAAGCCGCTCATCGATGGCTGCGGGCTCAAGGTTGCCCGCTGCCACTTCGAGCGCGATCGCGCGGACCGCGTCGACCAACTCGGCCCGCCCGCCATAGTTGATCGCGAGATTGAGCCACATCCCGTGGTTATGGCTGCTGAGTTCGACGGTTTTGTCGAGTTCGTGCAGCACTTGATCGGGAATATCATTACGCCGCCCGAGCGTGCGCACGCGAATGTCGTTCGTCATGATCGTCTCGCGCTCTGCGATCATGTACTGCTCAAGCAGGTGCATCAAGAAACTAATTTCCGTCTGCGGACGCTTCCAGTTCTCACTGGAGAGACAGTACAGCGTGAGCTGCTCGATTTTGAGTCGCGCGCATTCTTCCGTCGTGCGGCGAACGGAATCGACGCCCTGCTGATGCCCCGCGACGCGCGGCAACTGCTGTCGCTCGGCCCAACGGCCGTTGCCGTCCATGATGATGGCAATATGCCGGGGACGACGTTCGGGCGGAACTTCTAATGGCGGCAGTGCCACGGCTGCTGTCATCGTCATCATGTTGGGGGAACGATGATCGTCTGGTCACGCTCCGGACCAACTGAGACCATGCCGACCGGTTGCTTTATTAGTTCGCTGACTCTCTTGAGGTACGCGCGGGCGTTCGTGGGCAACTGCTCGTACGTGCGGCAGGCCGTGATTTCTTCCTGCCAGCCCGGCAGCGACTCATACACCGGCTGGGAACGGCGTAAATCATCGACATGGCTCGGGAACCGCGCGGAGATCTTGCCGTCGATATCGTATGCTGTGCACACTTTCAGTTCGTCGAGGCCGCTGAGCACGTCAAGCAGCATAACGGCTAGCGTGTCGACGCCGCTGAGCCGGCTTGTATAGCGCAATGCGACCGCGTCCAACCAACCACAGCGCCGCGGTCGGCGGGTGACCGTGCCGTACTCGTTGCCGCGATCACGCAAATACTGCCCGATCGCGTTGTCCTGCTCGGTCGGAAACGGCCCGCCGCCGACCCGCGTTGAATACGCCTTCACGACGCCGATGCACCGGTCGAGATGCCGCGCCGGCACACCCGACCCGCTGGCGATGCCAACGCCCGAGCTATTGCTGCTCGTCACGAACGGATACGTCCCGTGATCCACATCGAGCAGCGCCCCCTGGGCGCCTTCGAACAGCAGCCGTTTGCCATCCTCTACTGCCGTCAGCAACAACTCGGTCGTGTCGCATACGTGCGGCCGCAGCCGTTCGGCATATCCAGAATACTCGCGAAATATCGCGCCCCCATCGAGCGGCTGAAACTCGCCCGGCGGATACAACACGTTCAAGACTTTGTTCTTGGCTGCCACGATATGTTCAACTTGCGTGCGGAAAGTCGGCCGATATAGGTCGCCGAGCCGAATCGCGTGCGCGCGGCCAACCTTGTCGCGGTAGCATGGGCCGATGCCGCGGCCTGTGGTGCCGATGTTCTCGCCATCCGACGTGCTCTTGTCCAGCGCGCGATCTTCCGCAAAATGCCAGGGGAAAATCACGTGGGCCCGATCGCTGATTCGCAGGTTCTGGGGATTCCCAGCGCTGCGATTCGCAAGCTCATCCAGCTCCTCGATGACACGTGCCGGATTGATCACCACGCCAGACGCGATCACGCAGGTCACGCCCGGCGTGAGGATGCCGCTCGGTAACAGCGAGAGCTTATAGACTTGATCCCCGACCATGACCGTGTGACCCGCGTTCGCACCACCTTGGTACCGAACGACAAAGTCGTGTTCACGGGTAAGCCGGTCGACGATTTTCCCTTTGGCTTCGTCGCCCCATTGCAGACCGATAACGCAAGTGCCAGACATTTCAAGAACCGCCGAGACTCCAGAGGCGTGCGTTGGGCGCACGCTGCGCTCAAACGTAGCCATTGTATCGCAACGCGCACCGGCACGAAACCGCCGCTCAGCGGTGCAAACCGGCCCGCCATCGTGGCAATTCACAACGATTTAGCCAGCAGGCACACGCCGCCGCCCTCGCTTGACCGGCCATCGACTACTTGATTTCCAGGTCAAACGGCATCATGAGCGCCGCCGGCCGGTCGAATGCCTTCCGCAAATACATTGCCTTGCGGGCAAGTGCGGTGAGTTCCGGAGCGACCGCTTCCAGCCCAGTCGTGAGCCGAACTTCCTTTTCCGCTTCCAGGTCGCCAAATAGCGACTCGAAGAAGTTCGTGGCCTCCGGCAGCACCTCGATGCGAACGTCGGCGTCGGCTTCGAGTCCGGCGAGCTTCTTCGTCTCAATCACGGCATCGTGCAGCGTTCCCAGGTCGTCGACAAGTCCGTTCTCCTTCGCCTGCCGACCGGAGTACACGCGGCCGCCTGCCAGACCGCGAAGTTTGTCGACGGGCATCTTCCGGCCCTTCGCAGCCTTCTCGGTGAAGTTGTCGTACGTCTCTTCCATCATCTTCTTCACGACTTCGCGCTGCGAATCGGTGAACTTGCCGCTCGATGAGAACAGGCCGCTGTTCTTGCCGCGCTCGATCGTTTCAGTGGTGATGCCGATCTTGTCGTACAAGCCCTTCACGGCCATCTTGCCGCCGACCACCCCGATCGAACCCGTGATCGTGCTCGGGGCCGCAATGATCTTGTCGGCACCCATTGCAATGTAATAACCACCGCTAGCGGCCACATCGCCCATGCTCGCGACAATCGGCTTATTGATCGCTTGCGTTTCGTGCCAAATCAGATCGCTCGCCAGCGCCGAACCGCCGGGGCTGTCGATCCGCAGCACAATGCCGACGACGTTCTTATCCTTGTCGGCTTTGCGCAGCGCTTCGATGATCGTAGTTGAACCCAGCGATTGATCGCCGAACATGCCGCTCTCGCTCTTGCCGGTGTTAATCGGACCGATGGCGTAGATCACCGCGATTTTCTTGCCGCGGCCTTCGCCAGACGACGTGCTGCCTCCCATCATGACTTGCAGCAGCTTCATGAAGCCCATCGGACCCGAAAAGTCCGTGTCCACTTCCTTCTTGCCGTAATTGCGCACCAAGGCCAGCGAATCGGTTTCGTATTTATCCGCCAACTCCTTGCGCAGTTCATCCGGGTAGGCGATACGATCGATCAACCCCAGTTCCTTGGCGCGCTTGGCAGATATCAAACCCGTATCCACGACCTCTTTCGCCTGGGCGATCGAAACCGGACGATCTTTCACAATCGTGGTGATCATCTCGTCATAGAGGCTGTCGATCAACGACGTCATATTCTGCCGAACGGGCTCGCTGAAGTTCTCTCGCGTCATCGGCTCGGCTGCGCCTTTGTAGTCGCCGATGTGGATGAAGTCGGCCTCGACGCCGACCTTTGCCAGGAGGCCCTTGTAGAACATCGCCTCGGCGTGAATGCCCGGCAACATGAGTTCGCCCGTTTCCGGCATCACAATTTCATCGCAAGCGCACGCCACCAAGTAATCGGCTGGCATCGCCGAATCGAGCGTCGCGTACACCTTCTTGCCCGAAGCGCGGAAGCGCCCAATCGCAGCCCGCAACTCTTCGATCCTCCCGCGACCAATCGATGGGCTTTGGATATCGAGCACGAGGCCCGACACAGTCTTGTCTTTCGCAGCCTTCTCCAGGCGTTTGATCATCTCCCGCAAATCGAGTCGGGCGTCGCTGAAAGGCCCCGACTGCGCAGAATTCTCGGGGATGGCGTCCTTGAGCGTCAGCATTGCCAGGCGAATCTTGTCGTGCTTCGCAGCAGACTTCTCCGCTTTGCCGTTCGACTCGTGCTTCGACTTGGCGCTATCATCCGTCTTCGGCTTTGAGTCGCTCGACGACTTATCTGCATCCTTTGACTTCTCTTTGTCGCCTTCCTTACTGTCGGCGCTGTCCTTTGACTTTTCACTATCCGCGGTCGACTTGTTCTCAGTCGCAGGAACCGCGTCCTTCTTAGACTCCGCGGCCGGCACTTCCTTCGCCGGCTGCGACGGCAAGGGGTTGGCATCCGGCGTCGCCTTCTTCTCCGGCGCCGGCGCCGCCGGAGTATCGTCCGCGAACGCGTTTGGCACAGATCCAAGGTTCCACCACGCCAGTGCCGCAATCAAAGTACCAAAACAGAACACCGATCGAAGCCGCGAGTGCAAGCCGTCGTTCATGAAAGCAGTCCTCAGGAGAGATGCTGACAGCAGTTCGAATGCCATCAGAGGGAATTCAAAGAAGTTCCTTGGCGACTGGGCAATTCGGCCAAGATCCTAATCGAGTCGCGCCACCAACCCTCCCATTTTACCGGCCCCGTTTCACGGTACCACCCGTTCGCCCGGCAGATTTCGTCTGGTTGCCTGTTGGCAGTTTTGTTAAAGTTCCCGCCCTATTCAACCGCTGGCCTTCTGCCAGCACTCCCATTCGGGCCGATTTACACGTGCCGCTTCACCAACTGTAGGTGCGCCAAATGCGTTCGCCCAGCTTTCGTTTTGCCGGAATGTTCGTCTGCGCCGCAGCATTCGTTGCCACCGAACCCACGCAGGCACAGTTGTGGAGTAAATTCCTGCCGACCAGCGGCAAATCGACCAATAAAGATGCAAACCCTGGGCAGCAGCCAGCGCCAATGCGTTCTATCGGCTCGATTGACGACGTCGGCGGAGGTAACGGACCATCTGTGGGCGGCGACTATGCGCTCACCCAAGACCAAGGCCCGTGGCTGATCGTCGCCGCCAGCTTCTCCGGCGATGGCGCGGAAAAACAAGCGAGCGAACTCGCCGCTGAGCTGCGCGGCCAATACCGCATCGCCGCGTACGTCCACGAGATGAGCTTCAAATTCGGCGATCAGAACCCTGGCCAGGGCCTCGACAACTACGGCGCTCCCACGAAACGCCACTACCGCCGCGGCGATCAGGCTCGTGAAATCTCCGTCCTCGTCGGCAACTTCCAGTCCATCGACGATCCGGACGCCCAGCAAATGCTGACCCGCATCAAGTCGCTCGAACCAAAAGCACTTCAGGTCGACCTGAAACAAACCACGCAAACGATGGCCCAAGTTCGACAGTTCGAAGACACACTCGTTGAGAAAACGGGCAAATCGCGAAAGCGCGGGCCAATGGGCCAGGCGTTCTTCACGCGGAACCCGCTGTTGCCGCGCGAGTACTTCGTACCGAAAGGCGTCGACTCGTTCGTGGCCAAAATGAACCAGGGGGTCGAGCACAGTCTGCTCGATTGTCCTGGCCGACAAACGATCCGAGTCGCCACCTTCCGCGGCAAGACGATCCTGCAAACGACTGCCCAGGAAGACCATTCAGGTTCGTCGTTCTGGGGCCGCAAGAAGAAAGAGGACGTGAACCCGCTGGTGGAAGCCGCCGAGAACGCCCACCTCCTTACGAAGGAACTCCGCGACCATGGCTGGGAAGCATACGAGTTTCACGATCGCACCGAAAGTGTCGTCACGATTGGATCGTTTGCCGAAGTAGCGCAGCGCCTGCCGGACGGCCGCATCGTCGTGATTCCACAAGTGCAGAAAATCGTCCAAACATTCGACGCAGGCTACGACTCACCCGCCGACCCGCTCAGCGGCATCGGCAATGACGCCGCCACGCGCCAGCGTGTCGCCCAAGAAGAGCAGCAGATTAACATGCAACTCGGCAGCAAGCAGGCCCAAATCGTGCCCGGCCTCAACCCGAAGCACGTCAAAATCGTGCACGGCCGTGGCAAGAGCCTCGCGGTCGATCGCATCATTCCGTTCGACGTCCACCCCGAAGTCATGGACGTGCCAAAACGAAGCGTGTCAAGCGCCTACGCGGGCCAATAGCGATTACGCATTGCGTGCCACGAACCGACTGTTAAGCTGCTGGAATTCGATCTCGCTTTCCTGCAACGCTTAAGAATCAGCATCGTGGTGCTCAAAACTCCGTTTACGCTCGTCATCGGCACGCATAATCGCAAAAAGGGCGAGGAACTTGCCGACCTGCTCACTCCGCTCGGCTTTCGCGTCCTCACGCTCGACGCATTTCCCAACGCCATCCAGGTCGTCGAGGATGGCGACACCTTCGCTGCCAACGCGGCGCTCAAGGCGTCGCAGCAGGCCGTGCATCTCGGGCAGTGGGTCCTGGCCGACGACAGCGGTCTGGCCGTCGACGCCTTACGCGGCGCGCCCGGGGTGTACTCCGCCCGCTTCGCCGGCCCGAGTGCGACCGATGAGGACAATAATCGGCGGCTGCTCGCCGATCTCGGCGACCTTCCGCTCGAGAAGCGCACTGCCCACTACGTTTGCCACGTGTCGGTGGCCGATCCAACGGGCGTCATTCGCGCCGAAAGCCACGATGTGTGCCGCGGCCGGATCCGCTTCGAACCAAGCGGCGCGAACGGGTTCGGCTACGACCCGCTGTTTGAGGTCGTCGAATACCATCGCACATTCGGCGAACTCGGCGTACGCGTGAAGCAGGTGCTCAGCCATCGCTCGCGCGCCCTGCGTGCCATCGTGCCGAAGCTGTTGCAGGTGCTCGGCAACTTGGAAAGCGAACGCGCGTAGTGTTTCTTCAAATCGTGCGTTTCGAATGAGGCGACGGCAATAGCCCGTGGTTTGAACCGCAGAAACCGGGAGCTAGCGCAGCTGCGCCTAACGCTGCCACGGCAACGGCAGCAATCGCCGCTGCCAGCTGGTAAACTAGAAGAGCCTGGTCGGCAACGATGATGGGCCGGAACAGGCTCAATGAGAGAGAGAAATGAATGCGAGCAACATAATGCGCCCGTGCTTTTTTCGCAAGTGCTTTCAAATGCGATTTTTTGGATCGTCACTCGGCGATCCTCCCGGTGGAAACCCCCGTCGATTCGCGGCGTGCATCATCGGCCTATTATCGCTTGTAGCGTGGCCGTCGCTCTGGACATGCTCCGCCGCCGAGCCCGTCAATCCCGCTGCCTGGGCGAAGACCAATCTTCCGCAGCTTGTCGAGCTTTACAAATTCTTGCATGAGCACCCCGAGCTGTCTCTCAAAGAAAAAGAGACCTCCGCTCGCATGGCCAAAGAACTGCAAGATGCCGGCGTGAAGGTGACACCAAATGTCGGGGGTTTCGGCGTCGTCGGCGTGCTCGAAAACGGCCCCGGCAAGACAGTGCTCCTTCGTTCCGATATGGACGCCCTGCCCGTGGCCGAGCAAACCGGGCTGCCCTACGCCTCCAAGGTGCGCACCGAAGATGCTCGCGGCGCCGTCGTCGGCGTCATGCACGCTTGTGGTCACGACTTGCACATGGCCAATCTCATCGGCGTCGCACGCTATCTCGCCTCCAACCGCGACGCTTGGTCCGGCACGCTGCTCTTCGTATTCCAGCCAGCTGAAGAAGTCGGCGCCGGCGCCGACGGAATGATCCGCGACGGCCTGTTCGCGCGTTTCCCACGGCCCGACTTCGCCGTGGCCCTTCACGACTCGGCCGACCTGCCAACCGGCGAGATCGATTACCTGGCCGGCTTCGCGCTGGCGAACGTCGATAGCGTCGACATCGTAATCAAAGGCCGCGGTGGCCATGGCGCTAGTCCCGATTCCACGATCGATCCAATCGTCATCGCCGCCAAATTGGTGCTCGATCTGCAAACGATTGTCAGCCGCGAAATGAAACCTATCGAACCGGCTGTCGTCACGGTGGGTTCAATCCACGCCGGAACGAAGCACAATGTCATTTCCGATGAATGCCGCCTGCAAATCACGCTGCGCAGTCTCACGCCTGAGGTTCGTAAGAAATTGCAGGATGCTGTGCGCCGCAAAGCCCTCGCAGCAGCCGCCAGCGCCGGCGCGCCGGAGCCCACGGTCTCGATTTCCGAAGGTACGCCCGCGCTCTTCAACGACCCGCAACTCACACAACGCTTGGCGGCGGTCTTGAAAAAACACTTCGGCGACGACAACGTTAGGGAAGGCGAACCCGTCATGGGCGGCGAAGACTTCGGCCGCTTCGGCTCTACGGGCGTGCCCATTTGCATGCTTCGCCTGGGCGCGGTCAACCAGAAGCGGCTCGACGAATTCGCTGCGAAACACGTGCCGCCAACCTCGCTCCACTCGCCACTCTACTATCCCGATGCCGAAGAATCGCTAGTCGTTGGTGTACCAGCGCTCGTCGATTGCGTGACCGAGCTACTGCCGAAGAACTAGGAATCATGTTCCGCTGGAATCGCCGACAATGGATCGCCGTATGGTTCGTGGGCTATCTCGCGCTCATGACGGCCGTTATCGGCGCGATGTTGTGGCAACGCCAGCAAGTGCTCGCGACCATGTCGACATCCACAGCACTCGAAGAATGGAAAACGTGGCGTGAAGACGTCATCGCGCAACAGTCGAAACCAGGGCCGGTCGAGCGGCGCGTGCCGAAAAGCAGTGAACCGCCCGCTTTGGTCCTGATGCGGGACTATTTCACCGTTTCGCTCCTTGGCGCGACGTTATTCACGTCTCTGCTGTACTGGATCGCGGCCTGGCTGATCACGGGTGCTCTCAGCACCGCGGCCAACGCCAACAACAAGTAAACAGCCAACGTCAGCCAACTTGCACGTTCACAACCATGGGATCCACCGTCCGCACTCCTAATTGGTCGGAAGAAGCGCCTCAGCTAAGCGCTGGCTCGCTGCGCTGGCGCAGCTGGCCACTGCTTGACCGGCCACACTGGTCGTGGGCGGTCCCGCTGTTGATCACCGCGGTTAGCTTCGGTGTTTATCGACGTGCCGATAGTATCCTGCTGGGCGCTGCCGCCGGCGTCTGTCTGGCAGCCGCTCTCAGTACATTCTTCTTGCCAACGACGTTTGAAGTGACCACATTTGGCCTGCGGCGCCGGATTCTCAACAGCGTCCGTCTCTATCCCTGGCCGTCGATTCGCGCCTACCAATTGCGAACGACAGGCGCCGTGCTATTTCAGCGCACAAATCCCACGCCGCTCGACGTCTTCAATAGCCTCTTCGTACCGTTCCCGCCCGATGTCGATGAGCTGATGGTCGCTCTGAAGCTCTATCTGCCGCATGCCGCCGAAGTTCCCTCGAACGTCGGCTTGCCAGAATCAGCGGCGAAGAAACCCTCTGCATGACCCGGCGCAGTCACCCCGGCCTCATATACGTCGTCCAGCCAGCTTCGGATCAAGCGCGTCGCGCAGCCCGTCGCCCAGGAAATTCAAGGCGTAGAGTGTCACCCCCAGCGCCGCGCCAGGGAACACGATGAGCCACCAGTAAACACGCACCGGCGTAATTACCTTAATGCCCTCGTTCGCCAGGAGTCCCCACGAAACGTCCGGCGGCTCCACCCCCAGCCCCAGGAACGAGAGAAATGCTTCGAACAGCATCACCCGCGGAATCGTGAGCGTCAGATACACGATCACAATGCCGACGAGATTCGGAAAAATGTGCCGCGCGATGATGCCCGCCTGCGAAACGCCCATCGCTCGGGCGGCTTCTACGAACGGCTCGGTCTTCAGCGAAATCACCTGGCCGCGCACCACGCGGGCCATCGTTAGCCAGTAAATGGCGCCGACCACCAAGTAGAAAATTGTCAGCCGATTGATGCCCCAACGCTGCAGATCCGCCTTCACCTGCTCCTGTCCCAGAATCGTCAGCAGAAAAATCACGATAAAGATGAAGGGCACGGAATACAACACGTCGACAACCCGCATCATCGCGTTATCCAGCCGACCGCCGATATAGCCCGCGATCGCCCCGTAGGTAACGCCGATCACAAGCGACACCGCGGCGGCCACGATGCCAACAATGAGCGAAATCCGCGCCCCCCAAAACACCCGCGACACGAGATCACGCCCCAACTCATCGCGGCCGCAAATCGAAGCCAACTGCCACTCGCCGAATACGTTGCAGCGGGCCCGCACCATCGCGCGGCTGAGCGCGCCGAGCTGAGGAAAGCCCGCGTCGCGATACGGCCGCTGCACGGCGCTGGCATCGGCGGCATTGCCAGCTTGAATCGCCTTCAGATTCACCGCCAGCGATTTCTCCCACAAGGGGCTGAAACTCGGCCGCGCATACTGCTTCGGCGTGTCGATCGCATCCGGCGGTTGCAGCGGCAACAGCGGCGTAAAAAACGCCAGTCCCGCGATCATCACGAGCCCGGCCAGGCACAGCATCGCCACGCGATTCTTGCGCAACCGCCGCCACGCATCGCGTCCGAGCGATACTCCAACTTCATCCTTCTGCGGCGACAGCGCGGCGCTCATCTAGTCCAACTCAACGCGAGGATCGAGTACGGTGTACGAGAAATCCACCAAGGCATTCATCGTCGACAGAACAACCGTGTACAACAGCACGCAACCCATCGCGAGCGTGTAATCCCGCTGCAGCGCCGCTTCGACGAAGTGCGAGCCGAGCCCGGGAATCGCGAAGATCTGCTCGATGACGAGCGATCCCGTCAGAATGTACGCCGTCGCCGGGCCAAGATAGGAGACAACTGGCAGCAGCGCTCCCGGCAGCGCATGCCCCCATATCACTTGCCTGCGGCTGAGCCCCTTGGCCCGCGCCGTACGAATGTGATCCTGCGACAACACATCCAGCATGCTTGTACGCGTGATGCGAGCCACATCGGCCGCGTGCGGTGCGCCCAAACACAACGCCGGCAGCGCGAGTTGATCGAACGATCCCCAGCCCGCTGCGGGAAAGAGTGGAATTAGGAACACGAACAGAATGATCGCCACGCCCGCGATGACGAAATTCGGCAGCGCGATGCCGATCGTTGCGAGTGTCATCAGCGAAACATCGGCCAGTGATCCTCGCCGCGTGGCCGACGTGATCCCAGCGACTAGACCTAAGCTGACTGCAAAAGCCAATGCGAGCAGCCCCAACGCAGCCGAGATCGGCAGCCCCTCGGCAATGACCCCATTGACCGTGTAGTCGCGCAGCTTGAACGGATAGCCTAAGTCGCCGCGCACCACATTCCACAACTCGCGGCCGTACTGTTGAATCAGCGGCTCGTCGAGGTGGTACCGCCGCTTCATATTCTGCTCTATCTCTGGCTCCAAGCGGCGGTCCCCATCAAACGGTCCCCCCGGCACCGCCCGCATCAGAAAAAACGATAGCGTGAAAACGACCCACAGTGTGATCACCATCCACATCAATCGCTTGAGAATGAACTTCAACATGCGCGGCGCTAGGGAGTCGAATCCGTAGATGCTGATTCGCTGGAGATGGCGGAGAAAGGATGCTCATCCAGCGGATTGCGATAAAACCCCCGAATGTGCGACTTCACCATATTCTTGTCGACATAGTAGTAGATCGGAATCAGGGGCATTTCATCCATCAGAATCCGCTCCGCGCGATGGAACAGCTGCATTCGCTTGCTTCCGTCCACCTCGCCGCGAGCCTCCGTAATTAGCCGGTCGTACTCGGCATTCGACCATCCGGTGTTATTGTTCTCACCGTCAGTCAGCATCATGTCGAGGTGCGAATTCGGGTCGATATAGTCGGAGATCCAGGCCCGCCGCGCGGCATCGAACTCAAATTGCCGAACGCTCGATTGATACGATCCCCATTCCTCATTTCGCGTGGTCGCCGTTATGCCGAGGTTCTTCTCCCACTGCTTCCGCACTAGCTGGGCAATCGTCTGATGCGCCTGGTGCGTGTTGTACAGAATTTCGAGCGACGGAAAGCCCTTGCCGTCAGGAAAACCCGCCTCAGCCAGTAGCCGCTGGGCTTCCTTCACGTCCTCCTTCCCAAACTTCTCCGGCGTGTACCCGGCAATCCCAAGTGGCACCAGGCTGTACGCCGGTACTTCGCCAGAACCGGTCGCCGTGCGCGTGATTTCCTCGCGATCGAGTGCCAACGCCAGCGCCCGCCGCACCCGCGCGTCACCCAGCGGCTTGTGCTTCGTATTGAGAAGGTAATAGTACGTGCCAAGGTACGGCTGCGGATTGAACTCACCCTGCGCCGCTCCGGTCTTGATGAGCTCACGCAGTACAATCGCCGGCGCGTCGGTAATCCAGTCAACCTTTCCGGTAGCGAACAGGTTGTACATCGTCACCTGCGAACTGATCGCCAGCGCGTCAATCACTTTCAACTTGGCTCGCTCCGGATCCCAATATTGCTCATTTTTCACCAGCCGAATGCGGTCGCGAATCCGCCGAAACGCCACGCGATAAGGCCCGTTCGACACAATATTCTCGGCATACGTCCACGCCGGAGTGCCATACGTCTCGATGCATTTCTGATTCGCCGGTAACAACGCATGATAGGCCAAAAGCTGCAGCCAATAATGCGTTGGCTTCTCGAGCCGCATCTCGATCGTGTAATCGTCAAGCGCCTTGATGCCGACCTCGCGAAAATCGAGCAGCACCTGCAAACACGGCTCGATCTTCGCTGCCGAATTACCGTTTTTGCCTGGTCGAAACCTGCGTTCCTGCCCATCAACATCAACCACAAAGATGCGTGCTTGGTCATCACCCTCCGTGCGCACCAAGCTACCACGCAGCACCTCACCACGGGCAAACGGCAGCGCACCCTTCGGCCGATCGTTCAGTTCAACTTCGACCGCATCGCCGGCAGAAATTCCTTTCGGACCGAGGCTGTATCGGTGAGCGTTAGTTAGATACCAAGCCTGGTACGCATACTCCGCTGCCGTCTGCGGATCGAGAAACCGCCGCATTGAATACAGAAAATCCTCCGCCGTCACCGGTTCCCCGTTCGACCATCGGCCGTTCTTGCGCAGCTGAAATGTGTACGTCGTCTTATCTTCGGAAACTTCCCAACGCTCCGCCGCGCCCGGCAACGGCTCGAGTGTCTTGGCATCGAGCCGCGTCAGCCCTTCAAAAATGTTGCCGATGATGCGATGTTCCGGAATACCGGTGACGGCCGCCCAATCGAGCGACTTCACTTCGGTCTCATTGATGAACGTGAAATCCGCCGGCGGCAACCGCACGCGCAGCACGGCCCAGGCGACCGAACTAAGGCCGATGACAACCAGCATGATGGGAAACCAGGCGCGTCCACGCATGATCGTAATGTACCGGGACAAGGTCCAATGGGCCAATTACAATTCAATACGCGACAATTAACGCAGCGGATCGTCCTCCTGTCGAGTCGCGAATCCCGGCAGTCCAACGCGAATGACCGACTTCGTCCACGAACGCCACAAACCACCACGACAGCTCGCCCGGCCGCGCGAGTTGCTCATCGTGTGCGCGCCGATGCGCAGCAACATCAATCTCTCCCGAATCGCCCGCGCAGCCAGCTGCTGCGGCATTACACGGTTGATCGTCTGCGGCCCCGCCAAACTCGACCGCAAGATCGCCCGCGATGCCGCCGACACGCTGCAGATCGAAAGCCATCGAACGCTGGAGCCTGTTCTCAAAAAACTTCATGACGAAGGTTATCGCCTCATCGGCCTCGAACAAACGACGAATGCGCGCGACCTGCACCACTACGAATTCAAACGTCGTACGGCCTTGGTCATTGGCAACGAGCGCACTGGCCTTACCGAAGACCTCCTCAAGCATCTCGACGACGTGGTCGAAATTCCCGTGTGGGGCCTGCCCTACAGCTACAACGTGGCCACGGCCACCGGCATGACCCTCTACGAATACTGCCGCCAATTCCCTGAAGGCTAAGCAACACGAATAGTCCGCAACATGCACGCGGGGTGCCTGGGATCGAGCCGAAGGCGAGCCCCCAGTGCCCTTCCGACACTCACAACCTTCTTCTCAGCCCAGTCACCAGTCCAAGGGGTGCCTGGGGTCGAGCCGAAGGCGAGCCCCCAGTGTCCTTGCCACCACCCTCAATTTTCAGCCGCCCGTCCAAGGGGTGCCTGGGGTCGAGCCGAAGGCGAGCCCCCAGTGCCCTGCCGACACTCACAACCTTCTTCTCAGCCCAGTCACCCGCCCAAGGGGTGCGTGGGGATCGAGCCGGAGTGCTCGGGTTCGACCCGAAGCGAACCACCAGTGCCCCGCCAACCGCCGCGGCTTCCCTTGCTCAGCCGCCCACCCGCGGCACCACAATCGTCCGCCCCACGTTCTTCCCCGCTACGATCTTCTCAATTCGATCCGGCAACGCATCGAATGTGATCTCCTCCGCCAGCTTGCCCAACTGCCGAACATGCCATGCTCCGGCGAGCTGCTCCCACATCTTCAGCCGCTGCGGCCGCGGGCATTTCGCCGAATCAATCCCAGCCAACGTGACACCGCGCAGAATGAACGGATAAACCGTGATCGGCAGCTCGCTTCCGGCCACCATTCCGCAAGCCGCCACACAGCCGCGGTGCGCGAGCGAACGCAAGATTGTTGCCAACGCCTGGCCGCCGACCGTATCCACCGCCGCTGCCCACCGCGCCGACAATAACGGCCGCTCGCTCGTATCGAAAACTTCCTCACGACCAAGCAGCGTCTTCGCGCCCAGACTCTGCAGCCACTCCCGCTGGTCGCTCTTGCCGCTGACCGCCTCCACTTCGTAGCCGAGTCTCGCGAGAATTGCCACCGAGATCGAACCGACGCCGCCGGTCGCCCCCGTCACAAGCACCGGCCCATGCTCTGGCCCGATTCCACGATCCACAATGGCCGACACGCACTGCGCCGCCGTGAAGCCGGCGGTCCCATAGATCATCGCGTCGCGAACCGTCAGTCCCGCCGGCAATTGTACGATCCATTCCGCCGGCACGCGCACAAACGCCGAAAACCCGCCCCAGTGACCTGCCCCGAGTTCGTACCCTGTGACCAGCACTTCATCGCCCGGACGAAACTCCGCCGACTCGCTCGCTTCCACTGTGCCGGCACAATCAATCCCCGGCACATGCGGTAAGGTTCGCACCACGCCCGGGTGCCCCCGCGAAGCCATGGCATCCTTGTAGTTCAGCGATGAATACGCCACGCGAATCAGCACGTCACCCGCGGGCAAATCGCCAACCCCAATCTCCTCAACATGCCCCGCAATGCTGCCATCGGCAACCTTACGAACCATGAAGCACGGAAACCGATCAGGTGAAACCATTCAACATACCCCGCTTCAGCGCAACGTTAATTATTCGTATCCGCCTTCTCCCTTACCCCTTCACCTCAATCGGCAACGCATCAATCTTCGCCGCCAAAATGAAGTCATTTTCGCTGAGCCCGCCAATCGCGTGCGTCCACAACTCCACCGACACGTTGCGATACCCTTCAATGTGAAGGTCCGGGTGATGGCCATCCGCTTCCGCTACCTCAGCACACTTGTTGAAGAATCGCATCCCTGCCAAGAAGTCCTTCACGCGCCAATCCTTGCGAATCCGCTGCCCATCGTGCGTCAGCTTCCAACCTGTTAATTGCTTGAGCTGTTGCTCCGCCTCTTCAGCGGAGTAGGGCGTCACGCCGCCTTCACACGGCTTGCATTTCTTGCGCACGAGTTCCGAGGGCGATTGGGCGGCCATACTCAGCTCCTTCGATTGCAGATGGACGTTGTTAGGGACCTGGCTTTAGGGAAACCAATTATCAAGTAGCTTAGCGACGGGTCAAACGGTCGATCGAAAGGCAGCGCATTAGTAGCTGAATTCGCAAGAATTCAGTGGGACGGGTGAGAACCCGAATCCTTGCGAATCCAGCCACAAGATTGAGCCGCTAGAACAGCAACAAGTGCGCCACTGCGGCAACAAGAAACCCAGCAAATACAATAGCGCACGCCGCCGCAATAACACGACCCCGCGGCACCGCCGTGGCGGCGAAAGTCGCGACCGCGCTCGTGACCAAATACCATTGCACCGCTGCGCTGCTGAATCCCGCATAAACGAACGTCAGCAAAAATGCTACGCAAGCAAACGCTGCCGCCGTTCGCCGGCCGAACATCACCGCCAGCGTCTTATGGCCCGCCGCGCGATCGGCGTCAATATCCGCCGCTGTCGCCAAGGCATGCACACCCGCCACGCACAGCGCCAACAAATAATATCGCGGCGGCATCTCCTGCGGATCGAGTTTGAGGCTGTAACCCATCATCAGTGGAAACAGAAAGTATCCCAGCCCGTTCGCGAGCGAATCCAGCGGCGGCCGCTCCTTCAAGCGATACGGCGGTACCGAGTAAATCCACGCCATCACGACGAGAGACACGGTCGCCATGAAGTTGTCGCGATTCCGCGTCAAACAACCGCTCAAGATCACGAGCGGCATCATCGCCACACAGGCGTGAAATACTAGCGGCCGCTCCACCGGCGTGACCACCGCCCCCCAAATCGCCCGCCGCCGCTCCGACCGCCGGTCCGACTCATAATCGTGAATGTCGTTGAGCCCGCAACCAATGAGATTCATCGGAAACGTAAGCATCAACAACTGGCCAATCGCGGCCCCGCGCAACTCCGCGCCCGCCGCGTGAGCCCCGAGCGCGTACACCAGCGGCAGCACCGGCCACACGATCGGCCGGCTCACCTGAATCAAATACACCAACTGGCTCAAGTGCGAATTCATAGCGGCTCAGTTGGCGTCACCCGGCCCCCGCCCACGCGTGGACGTATCTCATTCGCCGCGCGGCGGCCGCATCATTCATCGTCCGCACGCAGCTTCGCCAGCACGCTGTAATCCTCCAGCGTCGTCGTATCTCCACTGGCTTCCTTGCCGGCCGCAATATCGCGCAGCAGCCGCCGCATAATCTTGCCGCTCCGCGTCTTCGGAAGTGCGCCAGTAAAGCGAATGTCGTCCGGCTGCGCCAGCGCACCAATTTCATGCCGCACGTGCCGTTTGAGCTCCTCACGCAGCGCGTCGCTTGGTTCGCCGTGCCGTAGTGTAACGAACACTGCCACGGCCTCGCCCTTGAGGTCATCCGGCCGCCCGACCGCCGCAGCCTCGGCTACATCTGGATGCGACACCAGCGCACTCTCAATCTCAATCGTGCTCAGCCGATGCCCCGACACGTTTAGCACATCGTCGATCCGCCCCATGATCCAGTAGTAGCCATCCTCATCCACGCGAGCGTTGTCACCAGCCAAATACTTGCCGGCGACCTTGCTCCAATAAACTTCCTTGAAGCGATCATCATCGCCCCAAATTCCACGCAACATGCCGGGCCAAGGATGCGTGATCACCAGCCAACCGCCTTGATTCGCCCCGACCGGCTTGCCGCCATGCCCAACGACGGCCGGAATCACGCCCGGCAGCGGCTTCGTGCAACTTCCCGGCTTCGTGGCGATCGCTCCCGGCAGCGGACTCATCATGATGCCGCCCGTCTCGGTCTGCCACCATGTATCGACGATCGGGCATCGCTCCTTGCCAATCACTCGGTGGTACCACATCCACGCTTCGGGATTGATGCCTTCACCAACTGTGCCTAAGAGCCGCAGGCTCGAGATATCGTGCTTTTCGATATGCTTTTCGCCCCACTTGATGAACGCCCGAATCGCCGTCGGCGCCGTGTAGAAAATCGTCACCTTGTACTTTTCGATGAGTTGCCAGAACCGGCTTTCATCGGGATAGTTGGGCGCTCCCTCATACATGAGAATCGTCGCGCCGGCCGACAACGGCCCATACACCACGTAGCTATGCCCGGTCACCCAGCCAATGTCGGCCGTGCACCAGTACACGTCCTCGTCGCGATGATCGAACACCCACTGGAACGTCTTCTTCACGTACAAGTTGTATCCTGCCGTCGTGTGTTTGATGCCCTTCGGCTTCCCCGTCGAGCCGCTGGTGTACAGAATGTACAGCGGCGCTTCGCTGTCGAGCGCGGTCGCCGGGCAATCGGCCGACGCCTGCTGCATCAACTCATCCCACCAGAAGTCACGCCCGGCTTGCATCTTTACCTCCGGCCCGCCCGGCGTTCCTCGCCGATACACCACGCATTTCTGCACGGTCGGGCTCTTCGCGAGCGCCTCGTCCACCGTCTCTTTGAGCGGCAATGCCTTACCTCGACGCCAGCCGAAATCGGCCGTTATCTGAAGCTTCGCCGCCGCGTCGCGATTGCGGTCGGCAATCGCCTCGGCTGAAAAGCCCGCGAAGATCACCGAGTGAATCGCTCCAATGCGAGCGCACGCTAACATCGCGACGGCCAGCTCGGGAACCATCGGCATATAGATCGACACGCGATCACCGCCTGCGATGCCCAACTGCTTCAGCACATTCGCAAACTTGCACACCTCCCGATGCAGCTCAGCGTACGTGAGCGTCCGCGTGTCGCCCGGCTCGCCCTCCCATAGAATCGCCGTGCGGTCGCCCCGCCCGGCTGCTAAATGCAAGTCCAGGCAGTTGTACGAAGCGTTCGTCTTGCCCCCACCGAACCACTCGGCAAACGGCTCGTTCCAGACCAGCGTCTTCTCGAATGGTTGGAACCAGTGCAGTTCCTCCCGCGCCAAGTCGGCCCAGAACTTGGGAGGGTCGGCCGCCGCCTGATCCCACAATTCCTGATACGCTTGCAGCGACCCGACCCGGGCACGTCGTGCAAACTCCTCGGGCGGCGCGAACAGCCGCTTCTCATGCATCACCGTGTCGATTTGATCGTCCGATTCGGCATTCCCCGCCATCGCCTGGTCCTCGCAACCGAACTGAAAAACTCAACGGGCCAACAGACAAGAGGTTCGATTCTAGCCGACCACCGAACGCTCGCCAATTTGGTTTCGCCGAGGATTTGAAGCCTCTCATTCTGCCGCGGGGGCCTGGGGCGACGGCTCAGTGATGCCCCGAACCACGAAATCAGCGACGGCGCCAACTTGAAGCACTGCCAATGGCGTCGAACTCCAATCCCAGTGTCGCTCCCCGCTGGGCGCCCGGGGCAGAGGGTGCGATGCCCCAGAGGCGACGCCCGGCTCTCGCATCTCAAATAAGTCGCTAGATACTTCCGCCACCGATTCAGGCGAAGACCGTGAACCTAAGCCAAGCCTCTGATAACATCCACTGGTCAATCAGCAACCGCTCGTAGTTTCGCCGCTCAGTGCTCATCTCTTTGTGGCCAATCGGACAAGCGTGAGAGCTTTCGCCACGGCCTCACCGATGTTGATTTTTGACCGCCCGGCACGCCGTTCGTGAAACGTAATTGGCGTCTCCACAAACGTCACGCCAACTCGTCGCAAATGCCACACGATTTCCTCAAGATAGGCATATCCGGTCGCCTGCACCTTATCCAACGCGATCCGCCGCAGCGCATCGACCCGATACGCACGAAACGCCCCGCTCGAATCGTGCACCGGCAATCGCAAGATGAGCCGACTGAGACCGTTCATCGCCCGGCTTATGACGCGGCGCCTCAGCGGCCAGCCCTCAATCTGCCCGCCATCGCAATACCGCGAACCAATCGCCACGTCGCAGGTTTCTGTCCCCGCGACCAACTGCGGCAAATGGCTCGGGTCATGACTCCAATCGGCGTCCATCGTGACGAATACATCGTACGACTTCTCCACCGCCCAACACATGCCGGCAATTGTCGCCGACCCCAGCCCCATCTTGCCGGCGCGATGCAAACAAAATAGTCGCGGCTCGATGGATGCCCGCTCGTCACACCACCGCCCAGTGCCGTCCGGCGAATTATCGTCGATCACCAGCACATCCGCCGTCGGCAGGACGGCAAGAATCGCCTCGACCAGCGCCGGCAAATTCTCGATCTCGTTGTACGTGGCGAGCGCGACCAATACGCGGCGAGATGACATAGCATTAACCGCGCGCTGCCGATTTATAGTACTCCACCGTACGTCGCAGGCCTTCCTCGAATCCTACGACCGGCTCGTACTTCAACAACTTTCGCGCAACCGATATAGCCGCCAGGCTGTCGCGCACGTCGCCGGCGCGGGCTGGCTCGAACACCGGCTCAACCTTCGTGCCGAGCGCCGCGTTGATGCCGTCCATCAACTGCAGCAAGTTGAATGACTCGCCGCACGCCACGTTGACCGTCTTGCCAACGGCGTCCTGTGCCTCCGCGGCCAGCAAGTTGCCATGCACGATATTATCAATGTACGTGAAGTCGCGCGACTGTTGGCCGTCGCCAAAGATCGTCGGCCGCCGACCGGCCAGAATCTCCGTGATGAACTTCGGAATCACCGCGGCGTACTGGCTCTTCGGATCCTGCCGCGGCCCAAACACGTTGAAGTATCGGATAACAACGGTTTCCAAACCGTAAGTGGCCGTGAATGCTTGGCAGTAATACTCGCCCGCCAACTTCGCCGCCGCATACGGCGACAACGGCCCGGGCAGCAACTGCTCATGCTTCGCCGGCGTTGGCTGATCGCCATACGCGCTGCTCGAACCGGCATACACTACCCGCCGCACTCCCGCGCGCCGAGCGGCATCTAATAATGTGACCGTGCCCGTCACACACGCCGCGTTCGTCTCGAGCGGTGCATCCACACTGCGCGGCACCGACGCCAACGCTGCTTGGTGAAACACCACCTCCACGCCGTCGAGCGCGCGCTCGACATCACGTGAATTAATCAAATCCCCTTCGAGGAACTCGATCTTCCCTTGGTATAGATCAATGTTGCGTCGATGCCCTGTGCTCAAATTATCGAGCACGCGAACCCGATCGCCGCGCGCGACTAGCGCGCCTACAAGATGCGATCCAATAAAACCAGCGCCGCCAGTAACGAGGTGAGTTCCCATCGAGGCAAACATACACCACGCATCGCTCAGCCGCTACGCAACCGCGAAAACAAGTTGCGGTATTCCTCACGCCGCACTGGCGACTTGGGTGCGGGCGTATCGTCTTCGACGATTAACACAGGCTCAGCCTCGTACTGCGCCAAGTCTTCAACCATCGCACTGCTGTGTGCCGGTTCGACCCGCGACCATGTCGAACTTCCCGCCGGCTCAATTTTGCAAACGTTCCAGGCACTCGCGGCAGGCACCGTCGGAGACGCTGGGGAGGCAACTTCCGCCACTCCCGCCATCGATTCCGTCACCAATCGCAACGGCGGCCAATCCACCGTTTCCCGACCAGTAGGGGCCTTCTTGCTCGCCGCCGGTGCGTGATGAGCTTCTTCATCCTCGCAACCCGTGTCGAGCATCCGCAGCGCCGAACCGGTCGACGCGCAGGCAATCGACTGGCTCACATCCGCACTTGAAATCGCCGCCTGAACCAGCGTCGCGAACTCCGGATCGCGACGATTCTCCACCCGCGGAGCCTCGCTACGAAACATGTTGTCCCAGCTTGCGAAACTATCGAGCACGACTTCTTCTTCATCGAACTCCTCGGCGAACGGGTCAACAACCGGCGGCGCTGTCGCGACGACTGGCTCCTCTTGAACCTGCTTCGCCCCAACAGGATTTGGCGTCGCCACGACATCTTCCAAATCCAGCTCGGTCGACTCAGCATCGAGCAGCTCAACATCCTCGGTTTCACGTGACACCAACAGTTCATCCAGACTCGGTGTCGGGTCTGCATCCGCCGACGCGAGCCTCCCGAACTCAACGACCTGCAACGGCGCGGGAGCTTCGGTCGTCGGCGGCGGCGTTTCCCACGGCGCGGGCAACTGCTGAATCTCCGCCCAAGCGCTCTGCAACACCGATCGGTCGATCCGATTCCGATTCTCCGCGCTCGCCTGGATTAGCGCTCGATCACACAACTGGTTAATAAGGCGCGGTACGCCGTCCGTCGCCTCGAAAATCACGTCCCACGAATCCGGCGTAAACAAATCATCCGGCGACGCGCTCGACGCGGCAATCTGAGCACGCACGAACTGCACCGTTTCGTCGCGTCCAAACGGCGACAAATAACACCGCGCCGAGAGTCGCTGGCTAAATGACTCCAACTCCGGATTGGCGAAACACTCCTCCAATGCCGAAGACCCGGCCAGCACCAGCCGTACCCGCGGCGCCCCCCCGCGCACCAGATTCGTGAGCACACGCAACTCGTCCAGCAAACTGATCGGCAGCGTCTGCGCTTCATCAACCAATAGTAAGAGTCCTGTCGGGCATTGCTCGCGCGACAACAAATGGTCCAGCAAACTCAACCGCAGGTCACCTTCATCCCGCACCTTATAGGGCAACCCTAGCTCGAACAAAATCGCCTGCAACAGCGCCCGCCGTGTGCACAACCGCGCACATGCCGGGAGCACCACATCGAACTTCTCGTGATACTGCGATGCCAGCACTTGCAGCAGCAGCGACTTGCCGGTGCCCGGTCCGCCGATCACCAGCCCCGGCCCATCGCCCCGCTCGATCGCCCGGCCCAAGCGATGCCGCGCATCCTCGATCGTGTTCGCCGGGAAGTAACGAGCGACTTGCGGATAAGTAGGAAACACTCGCTCCTCGCGTTCGACCAGCTGAAGAGGAGTGAGGCCTTTAGACGGTGTGGTTCGCATCGATGGTCCTGTCCAAATTCCAAGTTCGTGCGGCGATCCCCGCTGCTATCGCGCAACCCGACCCGACAAAGCAGGGGACCGTCGTCTTGAATCGGCAGCCAACAGAAACCAGCTTCAGGCCGAAACCTGCAAATGCGACTTGCGCGCCAAGTTTCATTTGATATTCGCTGCTGTCACCGCACCCATGACCTACGCAAGTTCACAACAGCGTAAGGGTGGCATGCCCTACGGGCGCGGTGAATCTCGTCGCCCCCCAGCCGCGCCCTTTCAGAACGTGCCACCGGCAACCGCCCCATGCTAGCCCCGCCCACCCGCCACACCGTATGATTGACGCATGTTCCGAATTAAGATCTGCGGCATCACCAACGCCAGCGACGCCCACCTCGCGGCCCGCGCCGGCGCCGATGCGATCGGCCTCAACTTCTTCCCGAAGAGCCGCCGTTTTGTCGAACTAGCGGCCGCTCGCGCGGCGACCGAAGCGCTGCCCAACACTGTGCTGAAGATCGGCGTCTTCGTGAACCACAGTGCCGCCGACATCCAGCGCATCGCAACTGAAGTCGGCCTCGACGGCATCCAGCTCCACGGCGATGAACCAGCCTCCATCCTTTCGGAGCTGCCCTCCGACAAGCTCGTCATTCGCGCATTCCGCTGCGGCGCCGATGGCCTCGCGCCTTTTCGCCCATATCTCGACGCCTGCCGTACCGCCGGCCGCACCCCAGATGCCGTCCTCATCGACGCGAACGCCGGCTCCGAATTTGGCGGCACCGGCCAACGCGCCGATTGGCCACGCATCGCCGCAGAACGCGAAACGCTCCACGGCCTGTCGCTCATCCTCGCCGGCGGCCTCGAGCCAGCAAACCTCGCCACCGCAATCGCTGTCGTTCGTCCCGATGGCGTCGACGTCGCTAGCGGCGTCGAATTCGCACCTGGAAAAAAAGACGGCCAGCTCGTCCTCGAATTCACTTCCGCCGCTCGGCATGCCTTCCGGGCCATCGAACGAGACATTTCACCAGGCCGTTAAATAACCCCGTCAAATCCGGTATATTCCCTGCCACGCGACCCCCTCGGCTTGCCGCTTCAGCCAGCCACCTTTTACAATGAGGGTTTCGCAAACAGCTGCTTTCAACACTAGGAGTTCGCCGTGTCGCAAGTCGCCACGAAATTGCCGTACAAGGTCCTCGATTGCTCGCCTGCGGAATTCAACCGCCTCGCCGAGTTCGGCCGCAAAGAAATCATTCTGGCCGAAAACGAAATGCCCGGCCTCATGGCGCTCCGCGAAAAGTACGGCCGCTCCAAGCCGCTCCAAGGCGCGCGCATCGCCGGCTGCTTGCACATGACGATCCAAACGGCCGTCCTCATCGAAACGCTCAAAGAACTCGGCGCCGAAGTCACCTGGAGCAGTTGCAACATCTTCTCCACGCAAGATCACGCCGCCTGTGCGATCGCCAAAGCCGGCATCCCGGTCTACGCGTGGAAGGGCATGAACAACCAGGAATTCGATTGGTGCATCGAGCAAACGCTGTTCTTCCCCTCGGGCGAACCGCTCAACCTCATCCTCGATGACGGCGGCGACCTCACCGCCATGGTCCACGACAAATACCCCGAATTGCTGGCCGGCATCCGCGGCCTCTCGGAAGAAACCACCACGGGCGTGCACCGCCTTTACCAAATGCACGAACGCGGCGAACTCAAAGTGCCCGCGATCAACGTCAATGACTCGGTCACCAAAAGCAAGTTCGACAACCTCTACGGCTGCCGCGAATCGCTGGCCGACGGCATCAAGCGCGCGACCGACGTCATGATCGCCGGCAAGGTGGTCGTCATCGCCGGCTACGGCGACGTCGGCAAGGGCTGTGCCGATTCGATGCGCGGCCTCGGCGCTCGCGTCATCATCACCGAGATCGACCCGATCATCGCCCTCCAAGCCGCGATGGAAGGCTACCAGGTGACCACGATGGAAGAGGCTGTCGAAGAGGGCGACATCTTCGTCACCACCACCGGCTGCCGCGACATCATCACCGGCAAGCACATGTCGCTCATGAAGAACGACGCGATCGTGTGCAACATCGGCCACTTCGACCTCGAGATCGACATGGCTTGGCTCGAAGGCGAAGTGAAAGCCGGCCGCGTGAAAAAGGAAAACATCAAGCCGAGCAACGTCGGCGCCGTCGACAAGTTCACCTTCGACGACGGCCACTCGATCCTCATCCTGGCCGAAGGCCGCCTCGTGAACCTTGGTTGTGCCACGGGCCATCCGTCCTTTGTGATGAGCAACTCGTTCACCAACCAAGTGCTCGCCCAGTTGGCCCTGTGGAACGATACCGACAAGTACGAACTCGGCGTCCACGTGCTGCCCAAGAAGCTCGACGAAGAAGTCGCGCGGCTGCACCTTGCCAAGCTCGGCGTGAAGCTCACCAAGCTCACCAAAGCCCAGGCTGACTACATCGGCGTGCCGATCGAAGGGCCGTACAAGCCCGAATACTACCGGTATTAAGCTGTCGTGCGTAAAGCAACCACGCGCTAGTCAGCCCCCGGCTCCGCCGGGGGTTTTTTTGCGCCCTCGCCAGCCTCTGGTATACTATCCCCATCACGCGGAACAGAAAGCGGCATAAGCTCCTGGGGGGACAACTTATGCCAACCATCGCCTGTCCAAGCTGCGGTAAGCAGTACAAACTTCCGGCAACTGCCGCCGGGCAAGTTGCCAAGTGCGCCTGCGGCAAACGCTTCAAGCTACGCACGGCTCCAAAAGACACTGCCCCCATAACGCACGAGCCGCACGCCGCCGCCGCCACTTCCACGACCAAGGCAGCCGCAGCTATGCCTGCTGCCAAGAGACCCGTTGCCCCCGCTCCGGCCAAACCCGCGGCCAGGCCAGCCGTTGCCGCGACGGCCGCAAGCGCCACCGACGACTTCTGGGATGACGAAATCCCAGCCACGCCAGCCAGCTCAAAGCCCGTTGCAAATCCCGCCGGCCTCAATCGCCCCGGCCTCGTCGCTTCACAGGCTGCAAAACGCTCGGCCGCCGATGTGCCGAAGCCGAAAAAGCCCAAACCCAAAAAGGAGAACCGCGTCGCCTGGGGCGCCGACTGGGGCAAAGTCGTCGCCGGCCTCGCTGCGTTCGTCGTCTTCGGCGGCCTCGCCGGATTACTCGTCATGGCGACCGGCCGCATCTCACGCGGCATCGTCGCCCTCGCCATTCCTGGCATCGGCGGCCTGTTCAGCGCCATCAACGGCCTGATGGGCGAAGAAGGAATTTGGTAGGCTTACGTCTCCACAATTGAGACGCTCACCCAGCCTGCCTACCATGCCCCACATCTCCGCCCTCCGCGGCATCCGTTACAACCTCGCCCACGTCGGCTCGCTCAGTAACGTCGTCGCGCCGCCGTACGACGTGATCGACGCCGCGCTGCAACAGCGCCTCTACGACTTGCACGCGGCAAACATCGTTCGCCTCATCCTGAACAAAGACGAACCCGGCGACGACGACCACAACAACCGCTACACACGCGCCGCCCGCCAGATGCGCACCTGGCTCCGCAGCGGCGTGCTCTTCACCGAAGCCGACCCCGCCATCTACGTGTACCACCAGATCTTCCGCGAGGGCGGCATCGAGTACACCCGCCGCGGCTTCATGTGCCGCGTCGAGCTCGAGCGGTTCGGCGAAGGCAACATCTACCCGCACGAGGAGACGCACGGCGCCGCCAAGGCCGACCGCCTCAAACTTTGGAGCGCGTGCAAGGCGAACCTCAGTCAGATCTTCGGCCTGTACCCCGACGACACGAACCAGGCTCAAACGATCTTGGAGAACGCGATCGCCGGCGTCGCTCCGCTGGAAGCGACCGACCACCTCGGCGTGGTGCACCGCATCTGGCCCGTGACGGATGTGACCGCAATTACTAACGTCATCGCCGCGATGGGCGACCGGCCGGTGTACATCGCCGACGGCCACCACCGCTACGAAACCGCCTGCACCCTCCGCGACCAAATCGCCAAGAGTGTAGCCGTCTCGCTCCGCGAGACGAATCCTCTCGCCGAGCGAGAGGACTACACCCTCCCTCCCGACCACCCCGCTAACCACGTCCTCATGATGCTCGTCTCAATGAGCGACCCCGGCATGCTCGTGCTCGCCACCCACCGCCTCTTCCGCGGTCTCGCTCCCATGACCGCGCCTCAGCTCATCGAAAAGCTCGGCGAATCGTTTACCACCGAGCCTGCCGGCGCCGGCCCCGACCGCGCCCGTAGCCTCTGGGAAGAGATCGAGCTCGAAGGCGAGCAGTCGACGCTCGGCCTCTACACCGCCGCCGACGACCAGTGGACGCTCGTCCGCCTCACCGACGCCGGCCAGCGCCGCATGGCCGAGGTCGCCAGCGAACATTCCGCCGACTGGCAAGAACTCGGCGTCAGCATCCTCCACCGCCTGATCATCGAAACTCTTCTCGCTCCTGGCTCCTCGCTCCTCGCTCCTAAATACGTCCGCGACATCGAAGAAGTCGTCGCCGGCCTCCAACAAGGCGATGCCGCCGGCCGCGACGCCACTGGTCAAACGGGGACCGGGGGCCGCTTCGAACTGGCCGCCCTCGTCATGCCGGCCACCGTCGAGCATATCCGCGCCATCTCGAGTCACGGCGAACGCATGCCCGCCAAGAGCACGTACTTCTACCCCAAGCTTCTCAGCGGCCTCGTCATCAACCCGCTGGAGTAGGCTGAGCGATTGTTGATAGTGGATAGTTGCTAGTTGCTAACAGGATTCGGACCCACCATCCTTCACGACTATCAACTAGCAACTATCCACTATCCCCAGTGTTCCACGTGAAACGACTTCGCGCTCTGCGCCGATTAGCGCTCGCTCGCGCTTTAAGCGCTCCGCGCGTTTCGCGTGTTCCACGTGAAACACACACTCTGGTGAAACAGTGGCGACTGTTTCACGTGGAACGACCTTGCCGATGGCGTAACCACCACGGCCCCAGTCGCCGCACAAGCCGCGCGCCCAGCCACAACGTGGCCGACTGAAACACCAACCAAATGCAGAGCACTAAGAGAGTTTGAAGAAACGGCCGACCGGTGAATCGGACAATCGTGAGCAGCACGCTAACCCACGCCGTCACCCACAGCATTTGGCGGATGTCAAATCTCAGGCCGTCCTGCTCTTGATCAGGCGAGTGATGATCGCCCAGCTCAACTCCTGCCATCGCGTCACACGCACGCGGCACTTCGTAATTTAAGACTGCTCGCTTATACCAGCCCGCATTGCGGCCGCCGCAAGCGCCGCCAACCTGGCCGATGATGGTTGCTAAGCAGGGTCCAGCCAAGATCGGAACGACCGACGCCGCGTCCAAACTGTCCCACACCGGAACAAAGAACAGGGTCGGGCTAGTAGCCGCAAATCCAACGAGACCGCCTTTAAACGCGCCAAACCATTCAATTCTTGGTTGAAGCCGAACAGTCCGCAACATCCCATGCAAGATAGGTGTCGCGACCGTGTTGATGATTGCCGCACCAATTCCGGCCACCGGCGTCACCAATGCCAGTGGGATAATCGCCTCCAACCTCGCTGCCACAACTCCCACACCGGGCGGCACTAACCCAATTACGGCGGCCGCCAATCCAAAAGCGACGGTGAGTGCTGCCAAAACAATCGGGTAAGCGAACGCAGCACGAACGATGCCGCCGGCTATCCATAGCCAATCATCGCTCCACAGACGATGATAGTAGTCCGCTGAAGACTCAGACCCATCGACTTGTCGTGACGAGATTCCGCTAGCCACCGATCGTTCCTTGTGAACCGCAATCTACCCTGGCGCTTGACGTGGCCATTGTATATCTGCCAGGTGAAAAACTCTGTCTACTGTTGCCCCTTGCAACGGTCAGGCGAACATGAAGTTGATCAAGACTCATCATATCGAGTCTTGATCATCTTGCATGGAATACCGCAGACCGCCATCCATCGCAACCCACCACAACCAAGCAGCCCCCGGCTCCGCCGGCGGTTTGCGCTCCGGTTCAAATACAAGCGTTGTTCCAAGCCCCGGCAGAGTCGCGGGCTGCCAGCGACCTTGTCCCTAACAGTCCCATCCGCTCCGCGTCGGCTGCTCTCCCCTGCCGCGCGCTCGACGCTCTCCGCTCCCATGCATCCGCTCCCTGCTGCGAGCTCCCCAGTCCCAGCCCCAAGTCCCCGCTCTCCCGCCCCTGCCCCGCTTCCGCGACACTCTCGGCGCTTCAAGCAATCTGTGTGCATCGCGACTGAAAACCGTGCGACCCAGGCCGGTCTTTAGCCGATTAATGTCAGGCGGCGAGGTGACCCCAGTTTTCGGCTGCTATCGCCAACCGCCGCTATCGCCGAGACCCCGCCGGCAAGGATGCCAGCAAGTCTCCGCAGCTTTTCGAAGTCAGCCGCGCGTTTCAGGGAGGATTGGCCGTGTCGAGAGAGCGACGTTTGGGACGTGGATTGGAAGCCTTGCTGGGACGCTCCTGGGATGAACCGCAAACCACTCCGGCCGAGGGCAGCTCGGTCGACCTCACCAGCGACGAACGCGTCACCCGCGATGAGAACGGCCAGGTCTGGTTGAATTGCGATGCCATCACTCGCAATCCCTACCAGCCGCGGCAAACTTTCGACGAAGCCGAGATCGCCGATCTCGCGGATAGCATTCGCGCCCACGGCATCTTGCAACCGCTCGTCGTTCGCCGCCAAGGCGAAGGCTACGAGCTGATCGCCGGCGAACGCCGCTTGCGGGCCGCCCAGGCCGCCGACTGGCGCCAAGTGCCGGTGCAAATCCGCGAAGTCGACGACCGCCAAATGGCCGAGTTGGCCATCGTCGAAAACGTCCAACGCAAGGATCTCAACGCAATCGAAAAGGCTGAGTCGTTCCAGCGGTACATCAGTCAATATCAATGCACGCAAGAAGAACTCGCCGCTCGCGTGCAGATCGACCGCTCGACCGTCGCCAACTTACTCCGTCTGCTCGAGCTGCCCGCCGACGTCAAAAAGATGGTTCAAGAAGGCGACATCTCGCAAGGCCACGCCCGCGCCCTCTTGCCGCTCGGCGATGAGCAGGAGCAACTTGACTTCGCTCGCAAGATCAAGAAGGAAGGCCTCTCCGTCCGGGCCACCGAGCAAGGCGTGCACGACCGCGTGAATGCACTCGAAGACGGCCAGCTCCGCATCGTCGATGCCGAAGGCAATTCACGCCCCGTCGAAAAGCCTCGCAACGAACAGATCGCCTCGCTCGAACAAGAACTCCGCACGGCCCTCGGCACGAAGATCGACCTCACGCAGTCGGCCAAGGGGAAAGGCAAGATCACAATTCACTTCACATCTCACGAAGAGTTCGAACGCATCCGCCAGCTGCTGACGACGACGACAGCATCCTTCGCCCCGGTCGAGATACCACAACAGCAGCAAGTTGCATGTTGATGCAAACGTGCCGCCACCAATGGGTGGCTGGGGTCGAGCCGCAGGCGAGCCCCCAGTGCGCTGGAGCAATCCGGCCCACTGGGGGCTCGCTGTTTATATTAATGGTGCGTCCCAATCTGGGTGCCTGGGGTCGAGGCAAAGCCGAGTCCCCCAGCGAACTGCAGCAATACAGCGACAAGCCACCTCGCGTGACCTGCCAGCCCCCGGCTCTGCCGGGGGTTTGAAAATCGTGCCAGCTCTGCTGTGCGCGAACCCCCGCCAGAGCCGGGGGCTGACTGGAGGAAACGCCACCGTAATGAATCGCGCTATTTCGCCAGCGCCTCTTCCAACACCTTCCCCTCCACGCCCGGCATCTCAAATCCCAAAAGACTCGCTATCGTCGGCGCCACCGAACGATTGTCGATCTCACCCAGTACCACACCACGCTTGATGCCCGCGCCGCACGCCACGAACACCGCATGCAAATCGGGGAAGCTGGCGTCATGCCCGTGGCTGCCCTTACGCTCCGGCTTCGTATCGATCGGCAGCGTGCCCGCGACCGTGTCGCCGAAAAAGTAAGTCATCTTCGCGAACAGCACCATATCCGGCTCGCGCGGATCGCGCTGCGGATCGCCGACGCCGTACTCAGCAAATTGGTCGGCTGTGATCACGCTCGACACACCTTCCAGCGCCGCGAACTTGCTCTTGAGCTGCTTTATGATCGCTGCCCGATTCGCCTCATCCAGCACATATACAAACGCACTTCCCCCCTGTGGCAAGACCTGCACCGCGCCGCCGGTCACCTTATTGCCCGTCGCTTCCACAAGCCCTGCTTCCTTGAGAACTACGTTGGGCAGTACGGCCGTCTTGTTCGCTGAGAAGCCATGATCCGAAACGATGAGGAGTGTCGCCTTGCCCGGGAAATGCTTCTCAAGTGCATCCCATATCTTCTTCACCTGCCCATCCGCCGCGTGGATGGCTTCATACGCCTCCGGCGACCGCGGGCCATCGGCATGTTCGGTGTGATCAACTTCCACCACATGCATGAGTGCCAAATTAGGCCGATGCTTCTCGATCACCATATTGAAAACGTTTGTCCACAACTCATCCGCCGCGATGCTCTCCTTCAGCGTCTGGCTGCCGATCTTGCCCGTGGCATCCGGCTTCTGCAGCAGCGTGAACCCCGCCGCCTTGCATTCCGCGAACACCTGCGGCGTCGTGTATTTCAAGATAAGTTTGTCCTCGCCAAGATCGGGACTATTCCAGTCAATGTTCCTCGCCCCGCGCGTCGCCGGCCAACGAATCGCCGCCGTCTTCAATCCCGCCACCTTTGCCACATCGAACACCGTCGGCACTTTCACGATCTTGTCCATGTCGAGAACCGGGTCCCACAACAGCGTCACTTTCTCGCCCGTGACACGATCGTAATAGTTGTTGCCAATGACGCCATGCACGCCCGGCGACACACCGGTCACCAGCGTCGTGTGGTTCGGCCACGTCACCGTCGGGTTCGACGCCCGCATGCTCTTGGCCCGCACGCCGTCGGTCGCCAGCTTCCGAATCGTCGGAATCTCTGCCTTCGGGTCGTCCAAATAGAAATTTGCCAGCCCGTCGATGCTCAGCAACACCACGATGCGTTCGCTATCACCGCCCGCTCGCTCGCCCGCCTGCACGCACGTGGCCAGTACGGCGAAGACCAACAAACCAAGGCAAATTCTCGAATGGATCGCGTGGTTCTTCATCGCTGCTTCACACACCGTGCTCGCTCGGAGTATTAGGAAAAGTAATCGCGACAGAAAGGCAGCTTATCGCGCCGTGGGCAATACTGGCAACAAGCCGACTGCCGAACCACGCGAGCGGCTTGATCCCGCGTATTTGCGTTGCGAATACTAGGGCATTCGGCTACCATCCGCGACTTTGCTGGTGGCCGAAAATGCTCATCGTCGTGCACACTTCCTTCGCCGCCCGTATTGCAGGATTAACAACCCGAACCACGCATGTTTGAAATCATCCCCCCACGACTCATTCCCAAGTTGTGGGACACGCTCCCCTCGTACACGCGCCCGCAACTCGCTGCCGATCTGATCGCCGGCCTCACGGTCGGACTCGTCGCCCTGCCGCTCGCGATGGCCTTCGCCATCTCCTCGGGCGTCACCCCCGAAGCCGGCATTTACACCGCCATCATCGCCGGCATTGTTGTTTCGGCGCTCGGTGGTTCACGCTGCCAAATCGCGGGGCCAACGGGCGCGTTCGTCGTGATCGTCGCCGGCATCGTCGCCAAGTTTGGCGTCTCTGGATTGCTCATGTGTACTGCCATGGCCGGCGTCATGCTCGTCGTGATGGGCGTCACCGGTCTCGGCACCGCGGTGCGATTCATCCCGCGCTCCGTGACGATTGGCTTCACCAACGGCATCGCTGTGCTCATCGCCTCGACGCAGATCAAGGATTTCTTTGGCCTCGATGTGAACGTGCCGAGCGAGTTCCTGCCCCGCATGGCCGCGCTCGGGCGGGCAATCGCCACGATCAACGCCCCGGCCACGATCACCGCCATCGCCACGCTAGCAATCGTGCTCGCGTGGCCGTGGTTCACGAAGAAAGTGCCCGGCCAAATTATTGGTCTCGCGCTCACGACCATCGTCTGCGCGCTGATCGCCGCCCCCGTCGCCACGATCGGCTCCAGATTTGGCGGCATCCCGCTCGGCCTCCCGCCGCTGTCGATACCCGAATTCCGCGCCGATCTCATCCTGCCGCTGCTGCCTTCAGCCGCCACCGTCGCCATGCTGGCAGCCATCGAGAGCCTGCTCTCCGCCGTCGTCGCCGACAACATGAGCGGCGATCGCCACAAACCCGACGCCGAACTCTTCGCTCAAGGCGTTGCCAACCTGCTGGTGCCGATGTTTGGCGGCATCCCCGCGACCGGTGCTATCGCCCGCACCGCCACCAACATCCGCTCCGGCGCCGCCTCGCCCGTCGCGGGCATCGTCCACGGTCTCACGCTGCTAGCGATCGTCCTCGTCGCCGCCCCGCTCGCCCGCTACATCCCGCTACCCACGCTCTCAGCGATCCTCATGATCGTCGCCTACCGCATGGGTGAATGGCACGAGATCCCGTCGATCCTCCGACTCTCCGCCGCCGACCGCGCCGTGTGGGCCGCAACCTTTGCACTCACCGTGTTCGCCGACCTGACCGTGGCCGTCGAAGTTGGCATGCTGCTCGCCGCCCTGCTCTTCATCCACCGCGTTGCCAGCACCACGACCGTCGGCACCGTGACCGACGAAAACATTGGCGACGGCGAACCGCGCGTGCTCACCGACCGCTACATCCCGGTCTACTGCTCGGTCATCCGCATCCGCGGCCCGTTCCTGTTCGGAGCCACCGAGAAGCTCGACTACGCCACCGCCGACGTGTCCAAATTCGGCGAGATCGTTGTTCTCAAAATGACGTACATGTCGGCGATCGATGGCACGGGCATCCACGCCATCGAGAAGTTCGCCAAACGGCTGATCGAATCCAACCGCTCACTCGTCCTCTGCGGCGCGCAATCGCAACCGAGCGCACTCATTGAGCGATCGAACCTGGTGAAGCTTGTCGGCCGCCGCAACCTGGCCCCGCACCTCGATGCCGCCCTCGAGCGGGCCGTCATTATCCACGGCGGTTTCGACCAGCCACAGGCCCGAATTTCCGCCTAAACCGGCCGAATTCGCCGCCTTCCCATCGCCGATCGTCGTTGCCGATCCGCCCGCCAACCACTACCATACAGTTCGACCGCGAACCGCAAACTGGCGTTCCCGGTCGACACAATCGCAGGGCGTAGCTCAGCCTGGCTAGAGCGGTCGCCGCGGCGACAGGTCGCACAATTACGATTAACTTGACTACGGGGCGTAGCTCAGCCTGGCTAGAGCGCTCGCCGCGGCGACAGGTCGCACAATTACGATTAACTTGACTACGGGGCGTAGCTCAGCCTGGCTAGAGCGGTCGCCGCGGCGACAGGTCGCACAGTTACGATTAACTTGACTACGGGGCGTAGCTCAGCCTGGCTAGAGCGCTTGGTTTGGGACCAAGAGGTCGCATGTTCGAATCATGTCGCCCCGACTCTGATTTTGAAACTTGGCAACGATTCGCACCTTACAACGTAGCGCGGCAGATGTCCGACACATACTTCGTTTATGTGTTGCGCAGCGAAGTTACTGGGCGTCGGTATGTTGGATCGTGCGCGAATCTTGAAGACCGATTGCACCGTCACAACGCGGGGGAATCGAAGGCTACGAAGTCTGGAGCACCTTGGCGATTGGTATATTCGGAAACTTTCGGTACCAGGGCGCTGGCATGTCAGCGCGAGCAGTTTTTCAAAACAGGGCGTGGACGTGACTTCCTTGACCGTCTCGAAAGTGCAAATGGACTAACGCTCGGTGACACTGCCAACCTGCGCTAGAGCGGTTGCCGCGGCGACAAGTCGCCCGCCGCGGCGGGTGGCCCGACTCCTGGTAAATAGGTGAGTAAGCCAGTAGGTGAGTAAGTACATCGCGTTACCTACTCACTTACTCACCGGCTCACTTACTCGCCATCACTATGAACCACGCTCTCGCACGCCATACCATGGTCGTCGAGCAGTTGGAGCGGCGCGGCATCCGCGACCCGCGCGTTCTCGAAGCGATGGAATGGGTCCCGCGGCACGAGTTCGTCCCGGCCGAACTTGTCGATGCCGCCTATGAAGATCGCGCCCTTCCCATCGGCCTCGAACAGACGATCTCGCAGCCCTACACCGTGGCCTTTATGTGCCAAGCGGCTCAGCTAGCCGCTACGGATAAAGTCCTCGAAATCGGCACCGGCTCAGGCTACTGCGCCGCCGTCCTCTCGCTACTCGCCGCCGAAGTGCACACAATCGAGCGAATCGAAGCGCTGCACCGCACCGCCCGCGAGCGACTCGTCCGCCTCGGCTACCAGAACGTGCACTGCTACTTGGATGATGGCACCACCGGCCTCTCCAGCGAAGCGCCCTTCAACGTCATCATCTGCACCGCCGGCGCCGAAACGCTGCCGACCGCTTACCAACAACAACTCGCCGAAGGCGGCCGCCTCATCATCCCTGTCGGCCCAACGTCCCACCAACAAATGCTCCGCCTCACAAGGCAGGCCGACAAATTCCACCGCGACGAACTAGGCACCTTCGGCTTCGTGCCACTAATCAGCGACGACCGACATTCCCCTCCCTCATAGGGACGGGCCAGGTCGCTCGTGACTCGCCGTGGCGAGGGAGGGTTCGCTCTTATCCCTTAACCCTCCACTAAGGAAGCCCCCAGCGCAAGCAAGTGCCACCCTCGCTCTATTCCAATCACCGCCCGCTCGCAAGTCGCACTCTCAATACCGCGACTTCCGCCCCCAATCATTCCGCACAGCCAACCATGCCAGGATCGTGCTCACCAGCGTAGAAAGCACCAACCCCAATGCCGTCGGCAAAGTGCTTTCCGATTCTAATGGATGGCGGTAGTCAAGCGCGACCCATCCAATTTGCCCGGCGGTCCACCACAATAAAAGTCCGCAAATCACACCCAGATAGACCGTCGCCAAGCTCAATATCGCGGCATAGACCGCCTGCCGAACCAACGAGGTCGTCATCACGGCAGCGGCGAACACAGCGATCTGCACTACGGGCATAACGAGCGAATCGGGATCGAATAGAAACGTCAACGGCTCCGGGTGCAACACGAACACAACAATCAGCACCGGCACATAGATTGACGCCAACAACACGCCGAGCCCTGTGCCGAATTTCGTCCAAAACCACAAGTCCGCATTGATCGGCCGCGATCGCCAAAACGCATTGATGTTCGGGCTGACATCGTTCAAGCACACGCCAATGCCAACCACAACAGCCACGAAGAACCCCATCACGACGCTGGTGCCGGCAAACATCTTGGCAAACTCCTCAGGATGTGAGAGGTAAAGCAGTTCATCGCTCACCATGAACGCCAACGTGCATGCCGCCGCTCCTGCCAACCCCACTAACGCCAACGGCACACTCTCGCGAAACTGCTTCCAAGCAATCGCGCTGAACGCCGACTTGCGCGGCTCGTTCAGCCAAGCGCCTGCAACCTCTTCGTGTGCCGCCTTTGGCGAGGTGACTTCCAAACTCGCCACCCTTCCGAACCGCGACAAATAACGAGCTAATAGAATCGCATGCACAATGACTGCGATTCCGCAGATAATCACAACTTCTCCGGTAGAATTTCTGCTATCAACGGCGACAGCAAAGCCGCCTGGAACCGTCGCTATCATCATCGTCGAAATGAAGTTCGAAATACTGCCAGGTACTGTGGATCCGCCCAACGCTAGCCAAAAAACTAAGTACCAACCAACTCCCAGCATCATACCCCAGCCAACCATCACCGGAATAGCAATCGCCGCCGCGCTGACTTCATCTCTGCGATTGACGCCCCAGGCAGTTGCCCAAATATAGAAACTCAGCGCAAATGCCGTGCAGAAGATCCCAATGTCGACTAACACACTTCCGGTGACCGTGCGATCGCTGGATCGCTCCACGGACTGCTGGATATTAGCACCCAGCACTGGAATCAACGTCGCCGCGTATAAAACAGCCACGCCGAGAACGACGGGCGTCGCCAGCGTCGCGAGACCCGAGACCAGTTTCCAGGCGGCCACTCGCCACATCGGCACCGGCAGCGACTGCGTAAATGCCAACGTGCCTCGCGACCGCTCGCTCGCGGCGCTGCCTAAACCGACGAAAACGCCAAGTGGAATTAAACACATCGATGCCATTGGCACTAGCGTATCCAGCCTGTCGCGAACTCCGTCGGTGCTAAGCGCGAATGCTGCCACGCCCCACAACACCGCAGTGATCGCCGCGAGCTTCCACTTGTGCTCATGCCACTCGCGCCAAGCCAGGCTGTGCCAGATCGTTCTCATACTCGCGCCCCGGCGATGCGTAGCATCGCGGCTATTTCGTCATCCTTCGATTTACCAAACCCACAAGCGTTCGTGCGCTAAACCGATGCGCGTCACACCACCGCCTGCAATTCCACTTGCGATTTAGCTTCCCCGCCCCCCTCGCGCCGACCCACCACATACGCCTCAAAGATCTCATCCAAATTAAGATCCACCGCTCGATACTCCACGCCCTCGCGCCGTAGCATCGCTTCCGCCCGCTCGGCCCCTTCCACCGCGACCACCACGCTGGCCACATCCACCTGTTCGTCGAGCACCCGCAACTCCTGCCGCACCCGCGACATCGACTCCCGGCTCAGAATAAACCGCTTTACGTCCCGCCGCAGCACTTCCGTTTCCGCCTGCCGAATGATGCGGCCTTCATCCAAAATTGCCACCTCATCCGCCACCGGCTCGACCTCATACAACAAGTGCGAGCTGTAAAACACCGTCCGCCCTTCGCCCTGCAAATGCGTAATGAGATCGCGATTGAACTGCTTCCGCATGATGGGATCGAGCCCCAGCGCCGGATCATCCAGAATCACTAGCTCCGGCCGGTGGGCCAATGCGAGCACCAGCCCCAGCCGCACGTTCTGCCCTTTCGACAAATGTTTGATCCGCGTCCGCAGCGGCAGCTCAAAATCTCGCAGATACTTCTGCGCCAGCGTGTGATCCCAAGTCGGATAGAACGGCGCGACGAATCGCACGATCTCCTCGACCCGCATCCAGCCGTACATCGTCTGGTCTTCCGCGAGATACCCGATCCGCCGCCGCAACTCGATCGGCTCACGCTGCGGATCGAGGCCCAGCACGCGAATCGCCCCGTCGTCGCGATTCAGCAGCCCCAGCAGCATTCGAATCGTCGTCGTCTTCCCCGCCGCATTGCGACCGAGAAACGCAAACGTCTTGCCGCGGGCCACGCTCATCGTCACGCCACGCAACACCTCGGTGGAACGAAACGACTTATGAACCGCCTGCAATTCAATCGCTAGTTCGTTCATGACTTCAAGTCCTCGCTCGCGACGACCGGCTCAGCAGCCACCGCCCCGTTCATCGCTTCCGCTAACAACTCATGCAGCTCGTCGCGAGAGAGCCCGAGCCCCGTCGCCTGCCGCGCGATCTGCCGCAACTCATCAACCAGCCGCGCCCGATGCGTCGCCATCCGCGACGGTGACATCCGCCCCGTAGCGAACGTCCCCTGCCCGTGCCGCATCTCTAACAGCCCCTCGCCGCACAGCCGCTCGTACACGCGCAGCACTGTGTTCTGATTCACAGCCAAGTCCCGCGCGAGCTCCCGAACCGACGGCAACCGCTCCCCGGGTTTCACCCCGCCCGATGCGCACAACGTCGCGATCTGATCGGCAATCTGCCGCGAAATCGGCACCGCCGAGCCTTTTTCAATTCGCAAATACATCGGGGAAACAAGCCGCTTTTCCAAGTGACCACAGTAGTGTAACAGTAGTCACATGCAATGTCAAGAAGTGCTTTCCAAGCGACGACCCAACGCTAGAGAATCGAGCCAACGACGACACTGATCCGTGTCATCCGTCAGGCCGTTCCAACCGACGGCCCAACCACCGGCGCCGCCTGCGCTGCCGCCCCGCTCACGCCGCCAGAGTACTGCCCCTCCGCTTCGCGCAAGCACCGCTGAATCTGTCGCACCGCCTGCCGCAGCCGGGCCTCATTCTCGACGAGCGACATCCGCAAGAATCCCTCGCCCGCCGGGCCAAACCCGCTGCCCGGGCTCACCGCCACGTTGCCCTTCTCCAGCAGCATCATGCCGAAGTCCATCGTGCTCATGCGACTGCGCCACGGCTCCGGCACCGGCACCCAACAGAACATGCTGGCCTTCGGCGGCGTCACGGGCCAACCAATCCGAGCGAGGCTATCGATGAGCGCATCGCGCCGGCTCTGATAAATCTGCGCCTGCCGCTCCATGCCGGCATCGCCTTGCCGCAGCGCCATGATCGCCGCAATCTGCACGGCCTGGAACATGCCGTAGTCGTAGTAGCCTTTGATCGTGGCGAGCGCCTTGATCATCTGCCGATTGCCGCAGCAAAAGCCCACGCGCCACCCGGCCATGTTGTAGCCCTTGCTCATCGTCGTAAACTCGACGCCCACGTCCGCCGCCCCCGGCGATGCCAAAAAACTCGGCGGCTGATACCCATCGTACGCCACATCTGCATACGCGAAGTCGCTAATCACCGCGAACCCATACCGCCGCGCAAGCTTTACGATCTCATCGAAAAACGACTGCTCGATGCACGCCGTCGACGGATTATGAGGGTAATTCAGGATGACCAATTTTGGCCGCGGGTACAAATGCTCGCACGTGTACGCGATGTTCGACAGAAACTTCTCGCTGTCGCGCACTTCGAGCGCGATAACATTCCCTGAAGCCAGCGCCACAGAATACACGTGAATCGGAAAGTACGGCGCCGGCACGATCGCCGTGTCGCCCGGCCCCATCATCGCCAGGCACATGTGGCTGAAGCCTTCTTTCGAGCCCAGGCACACGATCGTCTCTTCATCCGGATCGAGCCGCACGCCGAACCGCTTGAAGTACTTCGATGCCACCTCACGCCGCAGATTGGCGATGCCGTTCGACTTGCTGTAGCCGTGATTCCGCTGGTCGCGCGCCGCCTCGACCAGCTTCTCGATGACGAACTCCTCCGGCGGGTCCGAAGGATTGCCCATGCCGAGGTCAATCACATCTTCGCCGGCTCGCCGCTTGGCGTACAGCATCCCGTTGATGCGGCCAAACAGGTACGGCGGCAGCCGCGTAACGCGTTCAGCGACCTGGATCGTAAACGGGCGGCCAGACGACTGGGTGGAATCGACTTGAGACATCGGAAGCTACTCTGAATCGTTAGGAACCCGCAACGTGCTCCCACGCAGACCGTGGGAGCAAGGCGTTGGTTCGCACTAAGAATGATTCAGTATAGCCGATGCCGCTTTTCCGCCCAATCACCGCGCTTTAGATAGCAACGTCCGAGTTTGTAGCAGGCACGCCGGGAGCCCTCTGGGCGGTGCCGTAGCCGCAGGGCCGTTGGCTATACGCTTCCGCAGGACGTCAAACAACTAAACGGAGCATCGGTTACGGCACACGGAGTGCGCCTACTACATTGCAGGCTGCGCCCGATCCCAATCACCGCGTCGCCGGCGCCGAGGTCTGCCGCACGGCCTCATCGATCCGCGGCGTTTGCCCCGTCTGCCCCGGCTCCGCCTTCACGCGGTCCGGCGACTGCGACGTGCCCGCCAGGAAATTGTCGATCCGCGACCGGCCCTTGACCTCGTCGAACTTCTCGCCCATCGCCATCCGCAGCTTCTTCTCGAAGATGTCCTGCCGCAGGATCTCACGCACTTCCTGCGCATTCACTTCGACCGGCTGCGTGCGGCCTTCACACTTGAGGATCACGAACTTGTCGCCCAACTGCACGATGCCCGAAAGCTCGCCTTGCTTCAGCTCAAACGCGACATCTTCCAACTGCGGCTGCCCGCCATAGCGGCGAATCGGCGGCACCTCGCCGCGCAACGCCTTGCTGCTCGGCTCAACCGAGTACTCTTCCGCCAGGTCGCTGAAGTACTCCATCGACGTATTCTGCCGCGCCTTGCCCCACACTTCTTGCGCCCGCCGCATGCTCGACAGCACGATCGCCCGACAACGCACACGCGGGCCGTAGTTCGCGTCGAAGCCTTTCGTCATGTCGTCTTCGGTAACCTGAATGCTTCCGCCCGTGAGCTTCTTGAGCGCGGCCGACGGCCAGACCGAGTCCCGCAGGTAACGGTCTTTGGTGATGCCCTGTTCTTCCGTGGCGGTCTTGATCCACTTCTCCATATCCGGCTTGCCGTCCTTGTCGACGACGCCGGCTAGCTGCGCCGCATGGATCATCTCGTTATTGATGTCCTGCTCCGTTACCGTGAGGTTCGCCTTCGTGAGCGCCTGCTTCAAGAGTAAGTGCGAGATCTCGATATCGAGCACTTCCTGCCCATACCGCAGCAAACACTCTTCAGCGAGTTCCGAGTACGGAATCTGCTCGCCATTGATCGTGGCCACCACGCCGGGCATCTGCGCTCGCAGCTGCGGATTGTTCCACACGTTCTGCACGGTCGAGGCATCCTGCAACTGCTTGAACAGCGTGCCGGCCACGTCGCGCAGCTTGCCTTCCTGAATCCGCTCGGCAAGTTCATCCTTCACGGTTTCGATGGGCACGTTGCGAGCCGGGATCGTGCCTTCGCACTTCAGAATCGCGAACTGCTCGCCCACCGGAATGATTGGCGTGACCTGGTCCTTCTGCAGGGCGAACACGGCCTGCTCGATATTCGGATCGCCCACATGATGCCGGATCGGCTGAATGAGGCCGCCGATGCTCGCGCTGTTCACGTCGATCGAGTTCTGCATCGCCAGCCGCGCGAAGTCGGCCGGTCGATCGGCGATCTGGCGACGTAACTCCTCCGCCTTTTGCTTTTCTGCGACGACGATCAGGCGGCACTTCACCGCCGCGCCGTACTGCGCTTCGTAAGCTTCCAATAGTTCCTTGTCGCTCACAACCAAGTCCTTGGCCGCACACTTCCGCAGCGCGAGCGTCGGCCACAGGATATCACGCTTGTATTGTGCGGCATTGATGCCGCGTTCTTTCTCCAGCATCTGCAGCCACTGCTCTTTGCCGATCTTGAACCGCTTCGCCATGCGATCGATCTCCGCCTCGACCTCCTGGTCGGTTACTTCGATCTGGCGATTCTTGCAATGATGCTGAATCAGACGCTTATTCACGAGGCCTTCGAGCACTTCATTGCCGTAACGCTCGCAGCAGGCCGTGGCGAGCGCATCGCGGCGAATGTCTTGGCCATTCACGACGGCCATCACGTCGTGCTGCGGCTTCGTCGATTGCGCCTGCTCGGCACTCGCTTGTTGAGCTTGTTGCTTGGCGGGTTGCTGCGCGGTCTTCTCCGCCGGCTTCGCCCGGAACGGATTCGGCAACTCAGCGTTCGCACTCTTGCTGCCTACGGCGAGCTTCACCGCAACGCAAATCACCACAACCGCAAGGCCGCTCGCAGCGAACACAAGCCGTCGCTTCCCTTTGCCCTGATTGGATTGGCTCTGATTCGAACTCGACTGAGTTTGCGTGTGGGTCATTGCGGTTTCTCCATAAACCGATATTCGCGGGTCGACAGCGGCGCATCTCCGCGCCACAACGAATAATCTCTCTCCACAGCCGCGACGCCACGCGTCGCCGGGACAGCGGCGAAGAATAGCAAGGCCGCGAAAGCACGGCAAGCCAAGCCCGCTAGAATGCTAGCAGCCCCCTGCTGGCACAACTCTGCTCTCTAAGATCGCCGTCATTCCCGCGAAATCACCGCGGGCTGCAGCAGGCGAATGGTCTCCGGGCTTGAGGACTCGATCTCCAACTGCTCGAGCTTGACCGACATGTCACTCGAAAGACGCTGGAGCTGTTCTAACTCCTTCTGGCGAAGCTCTGTGTCGGCCGACACGTCGCTGCCGGCGTTGATCCTCTTCGCAAGCTCCATTTGAGCCTCGCGCAACTGCGCGATTCGCTTCTCCAGCTTCTTGGCTCGGTCCGACGTGTCGGTCGAATCCGCCAGCGCCGACTCCGACTCCAGCCGCAGAAGCTCCGCTGCATTGAGCTCAAATTGTCTTGCATCGATTTCCAACAGCGCATTCCCGCGGCCCAGCGGCCGTCCCGTCTCGCGGCTGATATCGAGTAGCATCTCCAGCTTTTGCTTGATCTCGCGGTTAAGTTTCTCCACATTCCGCCCCAACAAATCCCGCTCGGCCAAACGACGCTGCCGCATTTCATCGACGACTTCGCTGCGGTAAGCCTTGGCTACTGCATCGGCGATCGCCACCAAGTCGGCTGCATGCTCTTCAACACCGTGCAATCGAATCGCCATGATTTCGGAATTGCCCGGAAAATCGACCTCCAGATGATCGTGAATCCATTCTATTGGATCTTTACGATTAGCAAGTACACCCAAGCCGGCAATGGTTGGCGTACGCACGGCCGCCGTGAGCACAAAGTTACTCTTCAGCTTGGCAACTTGCGTCTGCTTTAGAATCTCGAACTCCCCGCTCGTGAGCGCACGCCGTCCGCCCAGTCCATCCGACTCACTGCTGTCGACCTGAAACAGCGTCGTCGCCACGACACGATTCGGCTGCACGAACCACGCGAGCCCAAGCGAGACCAGCGTAACAACAATCAACAGCGCCAGAAGACTGAAACGAAGACGCGAACCTCGCCACGGGGCTTCACTGTTGAGATCGTCACCGAAGGACATGAATGTCACGCCTCACGATCTGGGGTGAAGTCAAATTGAATACCAAGTTTCGCACAGGCGACATCGATTGGAATGCCTCCCGATCGTTCCTTGGCCAGAAGAAGCCGCTCGCGCATTGCGTCGCTCTTCAGAAGATAAGCCGTTTCGCGTTCCGATTCGATCTCGCACCATAACTCAATTGGCACGATAACCGCGATGGTCTTGCCGCGCTCGTCAGCGACGTACTGAATACGAGATTCGAGTGGCGCGTTCACTCGTTCATCACCTCGGCTTCTTTCGCCTTCGCCAGATCGTTCGCTTTATCTTCGAACTTCTTCACAAGCGACTGCACCTCTTCCTTCGTCGAAGCGCATTCGTCTTCGGTAAGTTCCTTGTCCTTCTCTTCTTGCTCGGCCTGTTTGTTCGCATCGCGGCGGACGTTGCGAATTGCGACCTTTGTTTCCTCGGCAAGCTCCTTCGTGCGGGCGACCATCTTGCGGCGTACTTCGCCCGAGAGCGGCGGGATGTTGAGCCGAATCAC
>JAXMBH010000033.1:0-52608 GCA_046349975.1 Pirellulales bacterium | reverse complement strand
ACCGGAGGTCACGATAATTGTCTGCCCCAAAGGATGCGTGTGCCAGGCAGTGCGAGCGCCCGGCTCGAACGTGACGCTCGCGCCGCTAACCCGTGCTGGGTCCGCTCGATCAAACAATGGGTCGATTCGTACGGTGCCTGTGAACCAGTCAGGTGAACCTGTTACAGAAGATTGAGAACCGGCGTGTTGAATGTCCACGTATCATCCTCCCACAATGGCGAGTTGTCGATGAACGCCCGGCAGCCGTCATCGTTGTGCCACGGATGATTGGCGCCGTCTAGCGGCTGCAAATAGCAAGCCGGCATTTAAAGACCACACGTGGCGTTTGACACGGCAGGCGGCGGGCGTGCCACACTTTGGGCTGCCGCCTTGAGTTGATGGCACCAACAAAAACAGCCCTGCCCGGCTGCCTTCAGGATGGAGCAGCCGAGCAGGGCTTTTCGGTGGTTGAGTGTCCCGGACGACACTCAACCCCATTCGCGACGTGAGCGGGCCGGTGTGGGAGGGCGGGGAAGCGGCTCCGCTCGCACGTCGCGTTACATAGTTTGTTAGGACCGTCGTTTTAGTTAGGGGCCGGGGCTGGGTCAGGAGGATTGTTATAGGGAGCCGGTGCAGGAGTCGCGATCGGGGCCGAAGCACCGCCGTCGCAGCTGCTGCAGCCACCGCTGGATCCGCCGCAGCCACCGCCGCAGCCACCGCCACAGCTTCCGCAACCGCCGCAGTCAGCCGGACCGTAACTAACCGCACCCATGTACGGGCCACCGCAGCTCGGTTCGGCCGAGTAACAGCAGCTGGGTTCAGGCGGGCAGCACATCTGGGCTGGCTGGCAGCACACAGGGGGAGCTTGCGTCATCATGGGCATGGCTTGCGGGGCCACGTATTGCGGCATGACCGTGGCAGCCAGCGGCGACACGGCCGCCGGGGCCGGGGCACACACCGGAGCGCACGGCGAAGGTACGTATGTCGGGGCGCACGGCGTTGCCGCTAGCGGGGCAGCAAATGTTGGCGCCGGGGCGCACACCGGCTGGCGGTTGAACCAATTGCACGGGCACAGCGGACATGTCGAGCACAACCGCGCGCAGCAGCCCACATTCAGGGGGAGCGCCGCTACGGCCAGCAAGATCAGCACTTTTCTCATATTTTGTGTCTCCTCACAAAGCAGTCAGGGGATTACTGCTTGGGTCACAACGTCTGATGATCCGATTCAGACTCTTATGGCGGGGCCTCGAACTGGTGCGAACGAGCGGCCGGCATCATGCGTGGTGCATTTTGCCGATCGGTCACGCGGTGCAGCTCGATCGGATTTTGCTCGTACCGGTGCGGTCGAGACGGCAGGCTGAGCAACTCTACATCGCGCGGTGCGATGTGCAAACGCACGCGCTGATTTTTTTCCACAAACGGGGTAGGGGGTCGTTGTACGCCCGGCACACGACATTTATTTTTTGCAACATACCCAACCTGCCATGTGGTACACTTGCGGCGCAGCCCTACAACGATCGCAACCAGCAACATTTATATAGGCGCGGGAGTTTTATACTGATGAGCACCATGCTGATCAATGCAGCGGCTATGCCGACCAAGAGGCTTGCGCCGGCCCTGCCATGGCTGGCCGCGCTTGCGCTGCTGGCCAGCGCGATGCAAGCGGCCGCCGCAGAGCCCGGCAATGTGTTCACCAGCGGCATCCGCCTGCAGGACGAGATCGTTGTTGTGAATGTCCGCAATGTTTGCGGATCGTGCGATCCTGAGCGGCTGCGCAACGGAGTAGCCGTCGAGGATTACGCCGTGACCGACGACACGGGCCACCGCAGTTGGCGCCAAAGCGATTTGGCGAGCTTCCTGGCGTTCGATGCGAGCGTGCCGACCGTGATCTTCGTGCACGGCAACCAGATCACGCCGGGCGATGCGAAGTGCGAAGGCCTTAGTGTGTATCGCCGCATGATTCTCAACGGCGCCGACTCACCGCGGATTCGATTTGTGATTTTCTCGTGGCCGTCGTCGAAAGTCGGTGGCTTGCTGCAAGATGTGCGCATCAAGGCCGCCCGCACTGGGCCGGCTGGTTGCCAGTTGGCCTGGCTCGTGGATCAGTTGCCCGTCGAAACGCCGGTGTCGTTTGTGGGCTTCAGCTTTGGCGCCCGGATTATCACCGGCAGCTTGCACATTCTCGGCGGCGGCAGCCTCGGCGGCTCGTGTCATTTGGGCGAGCGCGTTCATCCGGATCGTCCCCAGATGAGCGTTATCCTCATGGCCAGCGCCCTGCACTCGTACTGGTTAGGCGACAATCAATATCATGGCCGCGCGATGACCCAGGTCAGCCGCCTGTGCCTGATTAACAATTCCCAGGACCCGGCGATGAAGTACTACGACTTCATCGAGCCCGGTCGCGGCGGACCGCAAGCGCTGGGCTACTGCGGTCCGACGCGCATCAGCCGCGAGAACGCGAAGAAGATCGTCAATCGCGATGTCAGCTGCTACGTAGGCAATGAGCATGACCTGATCCGCTACCTGTGCGCTCCTGGTGACGCCGGCCTGATTTGGGATTACACCGCCGGCTCGGCATTCGTAGTTGAGAAGAAAGTCAGCATCAACTAGCCCCCATCGAACGACCAGTTGCTCGGCAGCCCCCGGCTTGGCCGGGGGTTTTTGTTGGCGGGTTGTGAACACCGAAAACCAATCCCGGCAGAGCCGGGGGCTGCCGAACCTTCGCGGTCTCAGCATTGGTTGATGCAACTAGCCCGTCACCCGCGAAGCGCTATACTGAGTGCATGGCGGCGATCACGGCTTACCTCAACGGCGATTGGATTCCCAGTTCCGAGCTGCACATCGCCGTTGATGACTTGGGCTTCCTGCTCGGCGCAACGGCCACCGAACGCCTGCGCACGTTCCATGGCCAGATCTACCGGCTCGATGATCACATCGCGCGGCTCAGCGGCTCGCTCGATATCATGGGCCTCGATCGTGAGGCCGTGCTGCAGGAAGTCGCCGCGGCGATTCCTGAGTTCTTGCTTCGCAACCAAGCACTTTTCGATCCGAACGACGACTGGGCCGTCATCGCGTTCGCCACCCCCGGCAGCACCCGATCGCAGCGGCCGACCGTCTGCGTGCACGGCAATCCGCTGCCGTTCCACCAATGGGCGGACAAGTTCGAGCGCGGCGTGCATGTGGTTGTCAGCAAGTATCGCCAGGTGCCCACGAACTGCTGGCCCGCCGACTTGAAATGCCGCAGCCGGATGCATTACTTCCTCGCCGACCGTGAAGCGGCCGCCAAGCAGCCCGGCGCGCGGGCAATCGTGCTCGATCAAGCAGGTTACGTGGCCGAGGCCACGACGGCGAACGTCGTTATCTATCGCGAGGAGGAAGGCCTAATCTCGCCGCCGTATGAGCATATCCTGGCCGGCGTCAGCCTCACGATCGTCAAGCAACTCGCCGTGATGCTGAACATTCCGTTTAGCATGCGCCCAATCTCGGTTGACGAGTTTTGCACCGCCGATGAAGCCCTGCTCACGAGCACCTCGATCTGCGTGCTTCCGATCGTCGCATGCGACGGCAAGAGAATCGGCGACGGCCGCCCCGGTCCGGCGTTTAAGAAAGTGCTCCAAGCTTGGAGCGCCGGCGTGGGCGTCGACATCGCCGAACAAGCGCGGCGGTTCGCGAATCGTGCGAAGTGAGCGGCCTCACTGCCGGCGTTGACTAATCCTAAGCCGCTCCGCGTTTCGGCGTCTGCGCTATGGTGCGCCCTGCCCTCTTCCCCTGCATTGCGGCGGCGTTGGTTGCAGCATCGTCGCGACGGCCTGGCACCGAGGTACGCGCACGGCGATTGAGCGCGAACAACGCAACGCCGGTGATCGCCAGCACCAGCGTGGCCGGTTCGCTCAGTGACAAGAGTGGGCGGACGACGTGCGGCGGCGAGCCATTGAACGCCATCGGATCAAACGTGCTCGGATTGGTCACAACCGTGGCCATGAGCACCATGAAGTTCGCGAACATCCGTAGCGTCCCTTCGTCAAATCAAGCGCCAACGAGCGCAGTTACTAAGTGGGGCAGGAAGCCGCTGCCCGCTCACCGCCGCTTTTAGCAGCGACAGCGCGATTACGAACCCTGGCATATCCGGATGTCGCTTCGAGAAGTTGCACCAGGCCGCGTGATATAGCGAATCTGCCTCCAGCCGGCCACGCCAGTTGCCAATTGCCCTTTGATAGCCGCCCTACTTTTGCTACTTAACGCACCGCAGTGCTGCGCGCCCGGTGGGCCGTGGACTGAATTCGTCTGTTTAGGGTGAGCGATATGGCCGGAAAGATGCGTTTCGCCGCGAAAGTGTTCCTGGGCTCTTCGTTGCTAGCTTCGATGGCAGGCGGCGGCTATTACTACACCACTCACGGCCTCACCTTGCCCACCTTCCTGCAAGCGAAGCCTGAAAAGCCTGCGGCGAGCACGGGTGAACTCGATGCGGTTGCCAGCGCCTGGTCGGAGCCGACAAGTTCTCCTACCGCAAAATCTTCTGCTGGAAAGACCCCGGATCCCGCGCTCTCGAGTCCCGTTGCCCGCTCGGCACAGCCCGTTGCAGTTGCTGCCGATTCGAGCGCGATCGCGGGCGATCGCTACGCCCTCGAAACGCCGGCGGTGAGTGACGCCGCGAAAACCGAGCCGTCACCGGAACCGCTGGTCGCCACGGAAAGAAGTGCAAGGCACAACGACGCGACCGACACGACGCCGATCGTTGCAAACGTGACGGAGTCAACGCCGCCGAAGGATGCGAGCAAAGCGACCGTCGGCACCGCTGCCGCCGAGCCGACGCCAACCACAAAGGTGGAACTGGTGCAAGCGGTTTCGCAACCAGCAGTTACCGAGAATGACAAACCTGCCGCTGCCGCAGAAAAGTCGCCCATCGCGCGCGGCCAAGAACCGCAAGACGACCCCACCGGCAAACAAGGCGGCGCGGCGAACGATCTGAATTCGACCTTCGACGGAATCGCCGCCGACACGAAGCCGCTCGCCGAACCGCAGCCGCTTGCTCAGCCGGCGCAAGCCGGAAAGCTCGACAGCGGCCCGAATCGCGCCAAGCAAGCGTTCGGTAATACGCCAACAACCGGCGCGGCCGATCGCTATGGTGATACGGCCCCGTCGTCACGCGAGCCACAGCCATTGCCGACCGGCGGTGCGATCAACAATCCATTCGCCGCCGGCAACACGCCGCCGGCGCCAGCGAGTTCCGGTCTTATCGAGCCATTGCCGCCATCGCCAGCCGAACTCAACGCCGGCACGGCGCACACCGGCGCGAGCGCGCCGGCGAACGACCTCAGCCCACCGCGTGGCGGCCTGCGACCACTCGAAGGCTCGACCGCTAATAGCACTGCCAGCCGCGATCTGTCGTCGCGACCGCTTGGCCAATCGCCACCACGGCCGCTGGGCGCAAGCCCGTACAGTCGCAATTTGCAGTCGCCGCCAAGCGGAATGAATAACGCCGCGAACGACATCACGCCGCTGCCGGCGGGCGACGGCTCAGGCAAGCCCGGCGAAAAGGCGCTCGAAGGTCCGCAGCAACCAACACTCGTGATTCAAAAGTTCGCGCCGGCCGAAATCCAAGTCGGCAAGACCGCAAAGTTCGTGCTGCAGATTCGCAACGCCGGCAACCAGTCGGCCGACGGTGTCACGATTCGCGATGAGGTGCCCCAAGGCACCAAGCTCATTAGCACGTCGCCGAACGCCACGCCCGAAGGCAGCCAAATCGTGTGGCAAATCGGCAAGCTTTCGCCGGGCGAAGACCGCACTGTGGAAATGCAGCTCATGCCGACGAGTGAAGGCGATATCGGCAGCGTGGCGACTGTGTCGTATACCGCACAGGCTTCCGTGAAAACGCGGTGCACCATGCCACAGCTCGCAATTCGCATGACGGCCGCCAGCGAAGTCATGGTTGGCAGCCAACAGCACGTAAAGATCGAAATCAAGAATCCGGGCAGCGGCGCGGCGACCGGGGTCATGCTGTTCGAGAATGTGCCGCCAAACGTGAAGCACGTCGCGGGGCCGGCTTTGGAGTTCGAAATCGGCACGCTTCGACCCGGCGAAACACGCGAGCTTGATCTCGTGCTCACGGCCGAGAAAGCCGGCAAGGTGGTGAACACGCTCACCGCAAAAGCCGACGGCAATTTGCAGGTGCAGCAACAAGTCGAGTTCGAAGTCATCGCTCCGGCACTGTCGGTTGGTCTCAATGGCCCGGAGCGTCGCTACCTCGAGCGGCCGGCCACGTATGAAGTGAGCGTCGAAAACCCGGGCACCGCGGCCGCCCACGACGTGCAAATCGTCACCAAGCTGCCGAAGGGCATGAAGTTCGTGCGAGCGAACAACATGGGCGAATACGATGCGGCCACGCACGCCGTGTATTGGAGCCTCGCTGAGTTACCGAAGGGCGAGACTGGCAAGGTCGAGCTCGTTGCGATGCCGACCGAAACCGGCCCGCAGACGCTGCAAGTCGAAAGCCATGCCCAGCAGGGACTGAGCGATCGCAAGCAGCGCGAGATTGTCGTCGAAGGCCTCGCGGCGATCATGTTTGAAGTGCGCGACCTGGAAGACCCGATCGAGGTCGGCGGCGAAACGGGCTACGAAATTCGCGTTGTGAACCAAGGCACGAAGGCCGCCACGAATGTGCAGGTGGCGGTCGAAATTCCGCCGGGTCTCAAATTGATTTCCGCCGAAGGCGAGACCGCTCATAAGGCGCAAGACGGCCGGCTGCTGTTCGATCCGATTCAGCAACTCGCGCCGAAGGCCGACACCGTGTTCCGCATCAAAGCCCAAGGTCTGCAGCCGGGCGACCAACGAATCACCGTGCAGGTCAACACCGATGACCTGCAACAGCCCATCCGCCGCGAAGAAAGCACGCGCGTGTTCGGCGATCAATAAGCGCCGGGTGGATGGGATGCACACAAGGGGTATCACGCCTTGAAAGGGCGTGGTGCCTTGCCCACGAGCTCACCACGCCCTTTCAGGACGTGCCACCCCGTTAAATAATGGCTAGTGCAACAGCTCGCGCATGTGCTTTTCAACACACTCGGCTAGCACCGGCGGGTTGTAGCCGCCTTCGAGCAGGCTGACGATCCGCCCGTTCGCGTGCACCTTAGCCACATCGATCACCATATCGGTGAGCATCGCGAAGTCTTCGGTTTCGAGGCCGAGCGAGCCGATCGGGTCGGCCGCGTGGGCATCGAATCCCGCGCTAAGGAGAATCAGCTGCGGGCGCACCTTGTCGGCAAACTTCTCGAGCGCCGACTTGAACCGATCGCGGAACTCGGCCCGTCGCGTGCCGAATTTAATCGGCAGGTTCACCGTGGCGCCGAGGCCGGCCCCAGTGCCCGTTTCGTCGGCGTCGCCGGTGCCGGGGTAAAACGGCCAGCGGTGGATCGAGAGGAACCCGACGCGGCCATCGCTGTAGAAGATGTCCTGCGTACCGTTGCCGTGATGCACGTCCCAATCGACGATGAGCACGCGGTCGAGCTTGTGCTCATCGCGTGCAACCGCCGCGGCAATCGCGATGTTGCTGAACAGGCAGAAGCCCATGGCCTGATCACGGACCGCATGATGCCCGGGCGGCCGAATGAGGCACATCGCCGTCTTCGCTTCGCCCGCAAGCACGCGATCGACTGCGTCGCACGCTGCGCCAGCGGCTAGTCGGGCGACTTCGTACGAGGCGGGTGAAATGATCGTATCCGAATCGACGTGTCCGCCGCCGTGGGCCGACACGGCCGCGATGTGGTCGATGTGCTCGGGTGTGTGCACCAGTTCGAGTCGCACCCGGGAAACCGGCTGCCACTTCGGCCGCGTACATTCGGACGCGATATGCGTCGACTCGAGCCGGGCCATGATCCGCCGCAAGCGATCGGGCTGCTCCGGATGCGAGCCGGTGTCGTGGTCCAGGAATCGAGAATCGTAGTAGAGCAGCGTCATGTGGAAGAGCGATTTCGGCCGGTGGCATTGGCAACGGAAAAAGCGCGGATATTCGGCCGTTTCGCGGCCGTTTTCACGCCTGCAATAACCCATTGCCCAGGCCCCGAAAACTTGAACGGAGGCCCACCCACTGGTACAGTGGAATTAACTGTAAGTCCAATCAGCGATTTATCTTATCTGACGGTCGCCGCTCATGGCGACAGGTTCAGCCTGTAGATTTTCCCTTCGGGGCAGAGGAAGCGCATGATGCTTGCCGCGCATCGTTATCAAGTTCATCACCGATCCGCTCGCACCACAGCACTCGCGATTCTGGCCGCTGTCCTAGCGATAAATGTCGTGGCCACGACGTTGGCCCAGGAGTACCTGACGCTCCCCCTCGATCCGAACGCTGGTAAGAATCGGGCCGTGGCCCAGCAGTGCCTCCGGGATCCGGCCTACTATGCCGCGAATAAGGCGAAATTCGATGAGTATTTCAATAACTTCATGTTTCCGTCGATGACACGCACCGAACCGGATAAGCTCGGCGATGTCGGCAAAGTGCGCGATGACCTGTTTAAGTACTTCATTCTAAAGGCCACGGATCCGCAGCTGCAGCATGACCTGACCGAGCTCACGTTTAAGAGCATGGCCAAGATCGTGGGGGCGCAAAACCCGCCCTGCCACCCGGCTGCTCGGTACAACGCGATCCTGATCCTCGGCCAACTCGATGATTCCTACGCCGCCCCGGAGAAACCATCGCTCCAAGCCAATAAGGCGCTCATTGCCGTCGTGGATTCAGCGACCACCGCCAACCGCTTTTCGCCGGCCGTGATTTTGGGGGCAATCATCGGCCTGGAGCGCCATGCACAATTGAAAGACACCCTGCCGCCCGAATCGGTAAATGCCATGCGTGCCGCACTTTTGAAGCTCGTGACACATGCCGATCCAATTCAGGAAATGGACCGCGACGCCTACTCCTGGCTGCGGCTACGGGCAGCGAGCGCGCTGGCCCGCATGGGCAGCGTCGGCGAAAAGAATGCCGTGCACGATGCGATCGTGAAACTGGCGGCGACGAACAAGTCGCTCGATGACCGCTGCGCCGCCCTCGCGCTGTTGGAGAAAATCAACTACAAAGATGTAAAGCTCGACGATTCCGCGACGCTCGAACCGATATTCGCGCTGGCCCGCGACGTCGCCGCTGCCGAAGACAAGCGGGCCGATACCTTCCAGGATCAAGGCGGCGGCGCAGGCGGTTTTGTGCCGGGGCGGAGTTTTGAGCCGGGCGGTGTCACAACGGGCGGCAGCACTTACGATCCGAACGCTTATCCCCGTCGGCAAACGCTCGCCCGGTTGAGCAGCATCAAGACCGGCCTCACGACCGTGAAGGGCGGTGTATCGCCCGACGGCCAGAAGAAGGTCGACGCCGTGTTGGCCGCCATCACGCCGGTGATCAACGCTGCCGCCGGCAAAGACACCGACCTGACGCTGGCTCAAGCCATCCACACGATGACGGCCGCCATCAATACCGCCATTCCCGGCCCGGTGAAGGCCGAGGACAAAGCCAAGGACGCCACCGTCTTCTAATTTTAGGCAGTGCTCGTAGCTGAATTCGCGAGAATTCAGCTCCCGAAGCATGTGAAACGCCGGCATTGGCGCGGCGCGACTGAATTCTTGCGAATTCAGCTACATTCCGAGGCAATTTAACTACGCTTCGGCACGTTCGCGACCGAATGCGGCCGAGCTGGCGACCAGCCAGCAGCCGAGCAGCACGCCCAGGTAGAACAAGTCGCCGGCAAGCATCCAGCGATAGAACGGAATCGCCGCAGTATAACAGCGCCCGAGACCAGCGAGCGACTTTTCATAGTCGCTGTGGAACAGCCACACGGCAAAGTTCGTCGTGAGCCAGAACAAAGTCGCCGGCACGATGCCAAAGAACGCCCATTGAGCGGCTGCTCGACCACGCGTTGGGGAGCGCTGCTGAAGGCGGCCGAATACGATCGGCAACGTCATCACCGCGTAGGTCACCACGAGCACTGGAATACTGTCGTAGGCCGGCAGCAACAGATCGCTGATCGCCAGAATGGCCACCGGCACCATGACCGCAATCGCGGTCCGCGAAAAGTACCAGCCCGCAAACATCGCCACCGCGGCGGTCGGCGTGAAGCACCACTCGGGCTGGCCCCAGCGGCCGGCCACACCGATGCCAATCAGCAGGCAAAATACGACCAAATCTTGCAAGTTGCGGCGGCGTTCGGGCGTCATGTTGGTCGCTCCCAGTGCACTTTAACTATCGGGCAACGTATTCTATCGCCGTAATCCAAATGTCCACAAGACGCGATCCCCCGGCTGCAATTCGTACACGGCGAAGCTGCGGTCGGCAGGTTGGCCATTGACCTCGTACGTCCAGTTTCGGCCAGCGGCATCCTCATTGGCAATGTCGTTGATCGACACCAGGAACGTGCCGGCGCCAGAACCTTTCTGCACGACTTGCAGGTCCGGTTCCTGGCCGAGCAGATCGGCCACGGTCATTCCCTGAAGCCACCTGACCGCCGGCAACTCGCGCGGCTTGCCATTGCCGAAATCGACCGTCAGCGTGACCCGTTCGTCCGGCGGCGACGTGTCCTCGGCAGCTTCGGCGCCCGGTTTGTCACGCGTTGGAGCCAGCGGCGTTTCGGCCGGCGACCACAGGCGATACAACACAATCGCCGCCAATACGACGGCTAACAGCACGGGCAATCGCCACTGGCTGCCGCCGGTCGAGCACGTACCGCGGTCTTCACTTTCGCGAGGGGTCATCGCTGTCTTATACCGGATGGCCAGACACCCGTCATTAGGACTGCCCGCGAGCACGTTTGTGCGTTATCTTGTCGCCATGGCGGCAACCACACTCACACTGTCGTTTCCCGAATCCGATATCGCTGTTCTCACGCTCGATGATCCCGAATCGAGCGCGAATGTGCTGTCGCGGCACGTCCTCGCCGCGCTCGAACAGCATCTGAACGAACTCGACAAACGTGCCGATCTGGCTGGCCTTGTCATTCGCTCGGCCAAGCCGGGTATGTTCATTGCCGGAGCCGATCTCAAAGAGTTCTTGCAGTGGATCGATGTGCCGAAAGACCAAATCGCGAGCCACTGCCGCCGAGGGCAACAGTTATTCGCCAGGCTCTCTCGCGGTAACTACGTGAGCGTAGCGGCCATTGACGGCATGTGCGTCGGCGGCGGCGCGGAGCTTGCCACCTGGTGTGATCGCCGCGTCCTCACGACCAGCGACCGCACGGGCATCGGCTTTCCCGAGGTGAAACTCGGCCTGTTCCCCGGCTGGGGCGGCACGGCCCGCACGCCTCGCATGATCGGCCTGGCGAACGCCATCGAAATGGTGACCGGCGGCGAAACACTCGACCCCAAGGCGCTCGCGCTCATGGAGTTGGCGAACGACGTGGTCAGTCTTTCAACCGAGAATAGCGACACACTCCTGGCGGCGGCGATTCGCATGATCCGGGCGGAACAGCAGTCGCAAGATTTCCGCCGCGACCGCGAACGTTGGTCGAAGCCAATCGAAATCAGCGACACCGAGCTTGGTTTTCTTGGCGCTACGGCGAACGCTTATATCCAGCAACAAACGAAGGGGCACTATCCCGCGCCAATCGCCGCACTCGAGCTGATGCTCAGCGCCGCGAGCGTCGACGTCGACCAGGCATGCGAAATGGAAGCGGCTGAGTTTGCCAAGCTCTTCGGCTCGCCGATCAACCGCGCCCTGCTCAACGTGTTCTTCCTCAACGACCGCAACAAGAAAGCCGGCAGCACCGCCGCCAAAGCGCGGAAAATCAAGTCCGCCGCCATCGTCGGCGCTGGCGTAATGGGACAGGGCATCGCGGCCGCGAACGTGAAACGGAATATCCCCGTCGCCCTCATGGACACCGATCAGGCGGCCATCGCTCGCGGCGTGCAGGGCGTTCTCACCGAGGTCGCCTACAACAAGCAGCTCAAAGCGCCGGATGTGAACAAAGCGGTCGAGCTCGCTCCGCTGGTGAACGGCACGCTCTCCGACGTGGAGCTCAGCCGCGCCGATATCATCATCGAGGCGATCATCGAGAAACGCGAGGCGAAGCAAAAGCTGTTCGCCCGCGTCGAACCGCTTACCGGCGACGAATCAATCCTCTGCTCGAATACGTCCACTATCCCCATATCGCTGATCGCCAACGGCCTCGAACACCCCGAGCGCTTCTGCGGCCTGCATTTCTTCAACCCGGTGCGGCAAATGCCGCTGGTGGAAGTGATCCGTGGTCGCAAGACGAGCGACGAAACAATCGCGATCGCGGCCGCCTATGCCCGTACACTCGGCAAATCGCCGATCGTCATGAACGACGGGCCCGGCTTCCTCGTGAATCGCCTGCTGCTGCCGTACATGAACGAGGCCGCCCTGCTCTTGGGCGAAGGCGCAAGCATCAAGGAAATCGAGCGAGCCTCGAAGTCTTTTGGCATGCCGATGGGACCGATCACGCTGTACGATGTGGTCGGCCTCGATGTCGCCGTCCACGCCGGCCGCACCATGGCCGAGGCCTTCCCCGATCGCGTTGTCGCGGCACCGATTCTCGAGGCGTTGTTCAAGGCTGGCCGTCTCGGCCAAAAAGTCGGCAAAGGCTTTTTTGATTATGCGCCCTCGAAGGGTGGCAAACCGCCCCGCGGCGCCGACAGCGCCGACGCCGTGAAGATCATTGAAGCCAACCGCAGCGGCGGCCCGCTCAAGTTTTCGCCGGCAGAACTTGTCGACCGATTGTTCCTGCCAATGCTCGTCGAAGCCACACGGGTGCTCGAAGACAAGATCGTCCCCGACGTTCGCGATGTCGACCTCGGCTTGATCCTGGGCATCGGCTTTCCACCGTTCCGCGGCGGCTTGTTCTTCTGGGCCGACCAAACGGGAACGGCGAAAATCGTCGAGAAACTCGCAAAGTACGCCCCGCTCGGCAAACGCTTCGAACCGACCGCAATGCTCACTCAACTCGCCGCGAGTAATGGACGCTTCTACGATTGATCTATCGCGGCACTTGCCCCCCAACACCTCACTATCTCAATCGTCAATCGCCACTCCCCAGCCCCCGCATCCTGCGATGAAAACCGCTGTCATTGTTGAAGCCTGCCGCACGCCGGTCGGTCGTGCTCATCCCGAGAGAGGCGTCTTTCGCGACGTTCGCTCCGATGACCTCGCCGTCGCCGTGGTGCGAGCGATCGTCGAACGCAGCAGCATCGATCCGGCCGCGATCGAAGATGTCGTTCTCGGCAACACGCAGCAGCAGCGCGAGCAAGGTTTCAACGTCGCCCGATCCGTGGCCCTTATGGCCGGGCTACCGGTCGAAGCGGGCGGGGCCACGGTGAACCGCCTCTGCGGCAGCAGCTTGCAGGCGCTCGCTCAAGCGTCGCACGCGATTTTAGCCGAAGCCGAGGATGTGCAAATCGTCGGCGGGCTCGAGCACATGCACCACATTCCCATGGATGCCGGCATCGATCTCAATCCCAAGCTCTTCACGCGCACCAGCAAAGGGGCGCTGATGATGGGCATCACCGCCGAGTTTCTCGCCCAATCGCAAGGCATCTCGCGCGAAGCGCAAGACCGCTTTGCCCTCGTGAGCCATCAAAAAGCCGCCGCCGCAACTGCAGCCGGTGAATTTGCCGATGAGATCGTGCCCGTATGGGGCCGCGATGAAACCGGCAACCGTGTGCTTGTGACGCAGGATCAATGCATTCGCGCCGACAGCAGCATCGAAGCGCTCGCCGCACTGCAGCCTGCTTTCATGCCGGGCATGGGCACCGTCACCGCCGGCAACAGCTCGCCGCTCAACGATGGCGCGGCCGCTCTGCTGATGATGAGCGAAGCCCGCGCCCAAGAGCTGGGACTGACGCCGCTCGTGAAAGTGCGCGCGACCGCGGTCGCCGGCGTCGACCCGGCCGTAATGGGCACCGGCCCCGTGCCCGCAACCAAGAAAGCGCTCCAGCGGGCCGGGCTTCAGCTCAGCGATATCGACCTCATCGAAATCAACGAAGCTTTCGCCGCCCAAGCACTCGCCTGCATCCAAATGCTCAAGGCCGATGAATCGAAAGTCAACGTACGCGGCGGCGCAATCGCGATCGGCCATCCGCTCGGCGCGTCCGGCGCCCGCATCGCGACCACACTCATCCACACCATGCGCGACCGTGACGCCAACCTCGGTCTCGCTACGATGTGCATTGGAGTCGGCCAAGGCATCGCGGTCATTTTCGAACGCGTTTGAGAGAATAGTTCGAACTGGCGATGCTCTGCTAGTTTTGACCACGGATGACGCCGATCTCACGGACGCGGAAAAAGAATCCTTATCCGCGCTCATCCGTGCGATCGGTGGTTCGATCCCTCCGGCAGCCGTTTTTGGCCATCACTTTCCTGCACACTGCTCCACCAGGAGCTGTTACCCCACTAACCCAATTGGGGTCCCGCTCGCACGGCGCAAAGCGGTGCGTCCTTCTGACTTGGCGCCCATTCTGCGCAAGATTGTCTTGACCCTGCCGCGCGGCGGACTTAGAGTGAGCATTGGCTGCCATACCGATCTTGCTCGGGCAGCGCATGCAGATCGAGGCACGCGGGACGGAGTCGTTCGATCTTCTCTCTTCCACTGCGCCGTCGATCAACGTTGACGGAGTTCTTTTTCTCATGCGGTCGCTATCGGCCGAGGCAACGGTTTCAGGCGGGAGGCTCGCGATGCAATTAGGTAAAGCAGTTCTGGGCGCAGTAGTTGGCGGCGCCATTGGGATCGGGCTCCTCCTCGTACTGTATCTAACCGCCGGCCTCGACCAAGTGTGGCTCGCAATTCCGTTCGCGATCATCACCGGCCTCGGCGTGCGGATGCTCGTGAGCACCAGCGGTCACGCCAGCTACGCTCGCGGCGCGGTCACGATGATTCTGGCCCTCGCTGCGTACATTGGCGGCTGGATGCTCGTGGCCCAAGTCGCCACCGCTCGCGCGAACGCGCCAAAAAAGATGCCGGTGCCTGCCACGACTGCCGCTGACAAGGAAGGCGAGGGCACCGGCAACGCTGAGGCCGCACCTGCGACGCCGCCGCCACCGGTCGCCCAGGCGCCGATGGCTCACGTCGATATGAAAGCCCGCGGCGGCCCGCGCCAGTTCTCCACTTGGGATTTCATCTGGCTCGCCATCGCAGCGTTAGTAGCCTATGAACTCGGCCGCGGCTCCGAGTTGCCCGGCGCCGGCGGCGCTGTCGCAACCGATGCCTCGACCGAACCACTGCCGGCTGTCGCGCACACCGAAGCGTAGCCTCCCCGCGGTTCGAACGACTCGTTGCCGATGCTCGAGCAGCGGTCGTGCGCTATGGGTTCAGCAAGCCGGCCATCGCCGCATTCAATAGCGATGCCGTGAAGCCCACAAACAACGCACGCATACCCAAGCGTGCCAGGTCGTGCCGGCGGTTCGGCGCCATTGCCCCGATGCCGCCGAGTTGAATGCCGACGGAGGAGAAATTCGCGAACCCCGTGAGCGCGAATGCCGCCAGCTTGTACGATCGCTCGGTCATTTGCGGCGTCGCCATCTCCTTGAGCGCTTTCATCTGCAAGTACGCAAAGTGTTCATTGATGGCGAGTTTCGAGCCCAGCAGGCTGCCGACTTTAGGCGCGTCTTCGAGCGGCACGCCCATCAGGAACGCGACCGGCGAGAACATCCAGCCGAAAACCTTCGGCAAAGTTAAGTCGTCCGTCCACCAGGTGAGGGAATCTGCCGGCACGCCGATCATCAGCAGCCCCGGCTTGATGCTCGAGAGCATGTAGTTGAACATCGCCACGAACGCGATGAATACTATCAGCATTGCAGCGACGTTGAGCGCGAGCGATAAGCCGTCACTCGTGCCGGTCGCCGCCGCGTCGATCGCATTCACGTACGGCGATTTTTCCTTCCCCGTGTGCACCGTACCGCCAGTCACCGGCCTGCTCACCTCCGGCAGAAACAACTTCGCCAAGTACAAACTGCATGGGCAGGCCATGACGCACGTGGTGAGCACGGCCACTGGATCGGCCCCATAACTGATATACACGACCATGAGCGCGCCGGAAATGTGCGCCATGCCGCTCGCCATCAGCGCGAACAGCTCGGAATTCGTCATTCGCGGCACATATGGCCGCACGATGAGCGGCGCTTCCGTCTGGCCCATGAATACGTTCGCGGCGACCGACAGCGTTTCAGCGCCGCTGGTGCCCATCAAGTGCACCATTACGAGGGCCAGCATCCGCACGCACCACTGCAGTATTCCGAAGTGATACAACACCGTGAAGAACGCGGACACAAACAAAATCGGCGGCAACGCCACGAAGGCGAACTGGAACATATATCGGCCGTCCGGGAACAGCCGCGACCACGTCCCGCCGGCGTCCGCGGGCCGCGCATCGTACAAGTTGCCGAACACGAACTTCGAACCTTCATCGGAGAACGTGATGAAGTGCTTCACCACCGTTCCCGCAGCTTCAAAACCTTGCCGTACGAAACCGACCTTGAGCACGAGCACGGCGAGTATCAACTGCAGTACAACGCCCCAAAAAACCGTGCGCCAATTCACGGCCCGCAGGTTCGACGAAAACGCCGCAACGATACCGAAGAAGAACAATATGCCGGCACACGCCTGACCGCGCAGCCCGATCACATCGCGGGCCAGGTACGCAAACAACGCCACAACCGCAATCGCCGCAAGAATACCCAAGCGCCACGACAGCGGCGTCGGCGGGACGAACAACACTTGGGGCGGGGCTTCGGCTGTTTCGACGGGCGTTTCAAGAGACTGAGGCGCTTGCATGAACGGCAACTCCGGCAGCGGAAAAAGAGAGCTTCCCGCTGATCGTAACTCGCACGCCTGAAAACGTCTACAACCGGCCTCTATTCTTGTTCCCACGCGCCGCATGGGAACTCAGAAACGCGACCTACTCGCAGGCGGGCGCCGCCCACCATGAAACGATCGACCAACGTCGCGCATCGGTCGGCCGCGCCGCTCTGCACAACGCGCGCCTCACTCCTCACCGCTCGCGCCTCCCAACACCCCCCGCAAAAACTGCCCCGTGTGACTCGCTTCACATCCAGCGACCACCTCCGGTGTGCCAGCCACGACGATCCGCCCGCCGCCCGAGCCGCCCTCCGGCCCCAGGTCGATCACCCAATCGGCCGTTTTGATGACGTCCAGATTGTGCTCGATCACCAGCATCGAATTCGATTGATCCACCAGCCGATTGAGCACCACGAGCAGCCGGCGGATGTCATCGCTGTGCAGCCCGGTCGTCGGTTCGTCGAGAATGTAGAGCGTGTGCCCCATTGCCGGCCGCGCGAGTTCGGTCGCCAGTTTGATCCGCTGCGCTTCACCGCCCGAGAGCGTGTTCGATGGCTGCCCCAGCGTAAGATACCCCAGCCCCACATCGACGAGCGTCGCGAGCACACTGCGGATCGATTCATGATTTTCGAAGAACTCGGCCGCCTCGCGGATGTTCATCGCCAGCACATCGGCAATTGACTTGTCGCGATATCGCACAGCGAGCGTTTGCCGATTGAACCGGGCGCCCCGACACGCCGGGCAAGTGACTTCCAGGTCAGGCAAGAAGTTCATCGCCACGCGGCGAACGCCTTGGCCTTCGCAGGCATCGCATCGCCCGCCCTTGGTGTTGAAGCTGAACCGCCCCGCCCTGTAGCCCCGCTGCCGCGAGTGCTTGGTGCCGGCAAAAACGCGGCGAATGTCGTCCCACACGCCGGTGTATGTCGCCGGATTACTCCGCGGCGTGCGGCCGATCGGCGATTGGTCGACCTCCACCAGCCGATCGAGCTGATTCACGCCGCGCAAACTCCGATACGGCGCCGGCCGAGCCTCGGCGCCATTAAGCTTGCGAGCGAGCGCGCGGGCCAGTGTGTCGACCACCAGCGAGCTCTTACCCGACCCACTGACGCCGGTGACGCACACGAACAAACCCAGCGGAATCTCAACTTCCACATCTTGCAGATTGTTCGCAGTTGCTCCGCTCAGCTGCAGCATGCGCGACTTCGCAGCCGGCCGCCGCTCGCGCGGCAACTCAATCTGCTGCCGGCCCGAAAGATACGCGCCGGTCAGCGAGCCTTCGAGTCGCCCCACTTCCCGCGGCGTTCCATGCGCGACCACCCGGCCGCCCAAGTGCCCCGCGCCGGGGCCCATATCGATGAGATGATCGCTCACGCGCATGAGCGCTTCGTCGTGCTCGACGACCACCACCGTATTGCCCTGCTTCTGCAAATCACGCAGTGCGGAAATCAGCCGATCATTATCGCGCGGATGCAAACCAATCGAGGGTTCATCAAGCAGATACAACACGCCCACCAACCCTGAGCCGATGCCTGTCGCCAGTCGCACGCGCTGTCGTTCGCCACCGCTCAGCGTATCCGCCGCGCGATCGAGTGTGAGATACTCCGTGCCCACGCGGTCCAAGAACGCGAGCCGCCGCGCAATCTCCGCTACGATCGGCTCCGCCACCGGCCGTTGATCGGCGGCAAACGTGAGTTCCTCGAAGAACTTCATCGCCGCCGTCACATTGAGCGCCGTGATCTCCTGAATCGCGAGCCCGGCGAGCCGGCAGGCCCGCGCCTCGGGCCGCAATCGCGAACCGCCGCAGTCCGGACAAACGATTGCTTCACTCTCTTGGGGTGGCTGGGGTCGAGCCGCAGGCGAGCCCCCAAGGCGCTTCGGCCCTGCCTCGGAGCGCGCTGGGGGCTCGCGGCCCTCGACCCCAGCCACCCAATTTGCCGGCGCGCCACCCGCAGCTACGTCAATCGATCCCAGCCCATGGCATGTCGGGCATGCGCCATACGGGCTGTTGAAACTAAAGGTCCGCGGCTCGATCTCGCCGATGCTCGTCTGGCACCGCGGGCAGGCATACCGCGTGTTGAGCAGCCGCTCTTGCCACGCCTCGTCGCCCTTCGCCTGATACACGATGACGACAACCCCTTCGCCATGCCGCGCGGCGAGCCGCACCGATTCGCCGAGCCGCGCGTCGATGCCGTCGCGAATCACGAGCCGATCGACCACCGCCTCAATATCGTGCAGTTTTTGCGGCGCGAGCTTCGGAATCTCATCCAGCGAATACGTCGCGCCGTCGATCCTAGCTCGTACGAACCCGGCCTTCTGGATCGATTCGATCACGTCGCGATGCGCGCCCTTCCGCCCCCGCACGAGTGGCGCTAGCAGCATGACACGCGTATCCCCTGGCAGCGACCGAATCGTCTGCTCGATTTCAGCCAGCGTCTGCTGCGCGATCGGCGTGCCGCAGTTTGGGCACAGCACCGTACCGACACGGGCCATCAATAGCCGCAAATAGTCGTAAATCTCCGTGATCGTCCCGACCGTGCTCCGCGGATTCGGCGCGGCCGGCTTCTGGTCGATGGCGATCGTCGGCTGCAAGCCCTCGATGCGATCGACATCAGGCCTCTCCATTTGCTCGAAGAACTGCCGCGCGTATAGCGACAAGCTCTGCACATACTGCCGCTGCCCCTCGGCGAGCAGCGTGTCGAACGCGAGCGAGCTCTTACCCGAACCGCTGACGCCCGTAATCACCACGAGCCGATTGCGGGGAATGTCGACGTCGACATTGTGCAGATTGTGCGTGCGGGCGCCGCGGACTTGAATCGCATCGAGCATAAACGGTCCAGGTGATGCAGCCGCCGCGACAGCGTGGCCCCGGTACACTAGCGCACATTCAGAGAGACTACGCTCCTGGATCGCGCTTGCCAAATTGCTCCGGCGCAATTGGCTTAAGCGATCCATCGGGCTGCTTGCAAAAATACTGCATTTTCGTTCCGAAATCTTCCGAAACGTGTGTGCCTGTTGGAAAGCTCACGACGAATTGCTCATCTTTCAATGCTGCATTAACCTGACACTTCAATGCGGCGCCGAATTGCCGGCTGCTTAGATCTTTCGGCTTATAGTAATCCTTCCGCTCCCAGCTTTTCGGCGTACACATGTGTGCCTCTGTCGAGTACTCAATTTGGAGTTCGCTATCAATGTTTCCGCCACTCCCGAGTTCAAACCGAATTGGTAAATAGGACCGTGCTGAATCCAACACTAGCCTTCCAATCGAGCGTCCATAGCGTCGCGGAAACTCGACGACGACTTGATCATCGCGCAGCGACTTTTGCACAGTCGCTCTTTTGCCGTTTTCCCATCCTACGCGCGATAGAGTATGCTCTGGATCGTACCATAGATGAAATGCAAGGAGCGACGTGAAAGCAGCAAGTTGATCATCCGCAACAGTTCGATGGTCGACATACGCAAGCGGAATGTCATTGTGTCCAAACAGCAGAACGTTGCCGTCACCGCTAAACGCTGCGTTAAGTTTATAGGAACTTTTCGCGATTTTATTTGAGTCCCATTCTTCTCCCTCAAGCTGCAAACTCAACTTGCCTTTATCGAAGCTGTAGGTCATCGTCTTGCGAAAGGTTTCATCCAGAACGGGTGAGGATCGATCGATCGGCCTGTCGAACTTATCGGTCCGTCCATGTACGACCTTCTTGGTTTGTTCGAGTGCGCATTCGAAGCGAAATGACTTGATCGAATTATGTCGCTCGTTCCAGGCGCTGCGAATTAAGCTTAAGTTCGGATCCCTGTCCTCAGCACATGCAGACGAACATCTCCAAATCGCAGCCAGGACAATCAAACCGATCTGCAGTTTGAACAAATTTGGGCGATGCATGCCTCACCTCTGTCGTTTCTTACTTCGAACGATCGCGTCAGTTCTATAATCGCCAATTCTTCAGTCAGTACTTCGCTCCGCTGTTGCGAATGTGAACCATCGGCTTGGCCTCATCGTCATTCGTCTTCCCGCGGACGACTTTCGCCAGGAAGATGCGATGGTCGCCCGAATCCACATGCCCGGCCGGCTCGCACTCGAGGTGACCTAGCGACTCCTTCAAAATCGGCACGCCGCGGGCACAGTGCGTAATGTCGAGCCCGTCAAACGCCGCCACCCCGGGATCGAAACCCTTGCCGAAATGCCGCAGAAGCTCTTTCTGACCCTCGCCAACCACATTCAGCACGAACGGCTGTCCCTCCGAGAGCCAATCGCAAACATAGCGGCCCTGCTTCACGGCCACGCTCACCATCGGTGGCTCGAAGCCGGCCTGCATCACCCAGCTCGCCAGCATGCCGGTGGACCGGGCGCCGGTGCCGATCGTCAAAATAAAAATGCCACTCGGGATCTGCCCGATGACTTTGTCGAACGGTCTTGTCGTGCTCATCGTGCGTTCCGAAGAGTTTGAATCAGCGTGCTGTGAGGCGACTCGTGCGCCCGTCAGCCCCCGGCTCTGCCGGGGGTTCGCACATCAACATTCGTCATCGCGGCTATGTCGCCTGTCGTTGAAAAAATCCCCGGCAGAGCCGGAGGCTGACCTCGAATCAACTTCAGCGTTTCATTGTGGTTTCAGCTTCTGCTCCACACTCGCCACCTTGCTGCGAATTCTGCCCGCCTGGCCGCGGCGGTAATCGAGCTTCGCCGCGCATGTTACCCGATCGCTGCGCGTCGCAACTTGTTCGATGCACCTCCGCATCAGGTCGAGCACTTGATCCAATTCACCCTCGACGATCGTGCCCATCGCGTGCAGTTCAAAGTCGAGCCCGCTGCGGCGGATGATCTCGACGCACTCTGCCACGTACGGGCTTACGCTCTCGCCCTTGCCAAGCGGCGTGATCGACATTTCCAATAGCACCATGGCGAGGAACTCTTTCGGCTCCGTAAGTCGCACGCTGCGTTCTTGCCAGCACGAACCAGCTCTGGCAACGCTAATTCAAACCTTGCTAGCAAACCGCCGTCAACGCGCAGTTCAAATTGTAAACCACGGCGATTTCAGCGTCGATGCGCGCACCTTCACGGCAACCGCTCCCACGCATGGTTTGCCCCGATCCCACTGCTATCACTTGGCCTTTCTCCTCTGTGCGGTTGGCCACGTTTCCGCTAATTTCCGCCTTGAATGACCAGTGAACGCGGCAGTCCCGTGGCCGCGTCCGCCTGTCGCAGGATGTAGACCCGCTTCTGCCGCTCCGGCATCCGCTATGATCCGCCGCCATCGTTGTCGCCGCGTGATGATGTTCGCGCTCGCACTTGCGCTCGCGGTACGATGGTGCGCGCTCGCAACTTCCCCTGCTCGCGCACAAGAAATGCTGCCCCAAGGCGCCGCCGCCGCATCTGCCGCCCAATGGGACAACGGCCTCGTCGGCTACCCATCGCCAATGGTTCCTGCGCAGCAAATGCCGGGAGCACCGATCAGGCCAGGCACGCCCATGATGCAAGCCGCGCCGCCGCCAGGTTGGATGGTGAATTCCTACGAGCAACAGCCGCCGCCAATGACCAACTACACCGATCCGGGCTGGGGCGGCCCACCCGTGATTGTGCCGTGCCCATCCGACACCTGGTATTGGCAAGTGCTTCCCGATGGACTCATCTACCACTCGTACTGGGCCGGCGTCCATGAACCGCGCATCGGTGGCGTGCTGCAGCACATCGAGCACGGCGATTCATTTATCGACGGCACCGCCGGCGGCCGCGCCGGCATAGTACGCTACGGCAGTGGCAACGGCATCAACCCGCAAGGCTACCAGCTGGATATCGAAGCCGCCGCACTCGTGCGGCTCACACTCGATGAAGTCCGCGACTTTGAAACCGCCGACTACCGCGTCGGCATCCCGCTCACTTACGGCGTCGACAACTGGCAACTCAAACTCGCCGTCTACCATTTGAGCTCGCACCTCGGCGATGAATACGCGATCGCCCATCCCGGCAGCCTCGCCGACCGCATCAACTACGTGCGCGATGAACTAGTTCTCGGTGCGTCCTACTACCCGGTGCCCGTTTGTCGGCTGTATTCCGAAGTCGGCTGGGCATTCAACGCCGACGGCGGCGCCGAACCCTGGGAAATTCAATTCGGCACCGAACTCTCGCAGCCCGGGCCCACCGGACCCCGCGGCACGCCCTTCCTCGCCATCAACGGCCACCTCCGCCAGGAACTTGATTTCGGCGGCGACGTCAGCTCGCAGCTCGGCTGGCTCTGGCGCGGCAACAACGGCCAGGTCCTCCGCACCGGCTTCCACTACTTCAACGGCCGGTCGAGCCAGTACCAAACGTTCACGCAATTCGAGCAGCAATTTGGCGTCGGCATTTGGTACGACTTCTAGGAAAGGGATCAGGCGGGAGACGCCAAGGTGTCAGGATAGCCCGGGCCTCAACGCGGTGATCCTTGAGCCAACGCATTCAGCCGTGTGAAGTCGTTCGCGCCGCTTACGACTGGCCGCTTCCTCCCGTAGAATGCCAACCATGGGACAGAGATTGGCTGACTATCGCGTTTTTTGGCGGCAATTCCGTCAGCAATATCACACCACCGGCGCCGTCCTCCCCAGCGGCCCAAGCCTCTGCCGCGCCCTCTCCCACTTCGTCCGCACCCCTGGCGAGCCCGGTTCAGCGGGCGGCGTAACCCCCACTCCCAATCCCTCACCACCGCCCCGCCGCCTCCTCGAAGTCGGTCCCGGCACCGGCGCCGTCACCACACACATCCTCCGTGGCATGCGTCTCACCGACCATCTCACGCTGGTCGAGCTTAACGACAACTTCGTCGCACACTTGCGCGAGCGTCTGCAATCCGACCCCGCCTTCCAACCCGCTCGCGACCGCATCACCATCATCCACAGCGGCGTCGAAGAGTTGCCGAGCGAGCAACCATTCGACGTTATGGTCTCGGGCCTCCCGCTCAACAACTTCAGTGTTGAACTCGTCGATCGACTGCTCAGCAAGATGCTCTCGCTGCTCGCCCCCGGCGGCACGCTGAGCTTTTTTGAGTACGTTGCGATCCGCCGCGCGAAAGCGATCGTCAGCCCCCGCGCCGACCGCGACCGCCTCCGCGGCATTGCCGCAATCCTGCACAACCTATTGTCGAAATCCGAACTCCGCCGAGACCTCGTCCTCGCCAACATTCCGCCTGCCTGGGTCCATCACGTGCGACCTACCGGCTGATTCAACCCGGGCTGAATTCGCCAGAATTCAGTCGCGGCACTTCGAACTGAACCCTTGCGAGGTCGGTTCCACCCGACAAACCTCCGCCGCCATTTCCCCAGCCCCTAACCCCAGTCCCAGTCCCCCTTTGAAACTCCTCACTCTGGAAACCACCTGCGACGAGACGGCCGCCGCCGTCATTACCGACCAGCTTAAGGTCCTCGGCTCCGTTGTCGCTTCGCAAGATGCACTCCACAAACGCTTTGGCGGCATCGTGCCGGAGATCGCCTCGCGCGCCCACGTCGAACGCATCCTGCCGGTGATCGACGAAGCACTTCGCAAGGCGAATACGAAGCTTGCCGAACTCGACGCCATCGCCGTCGCCAACATGCCCGGCCTGGCCGGTTCATTACTTGTCGGCCTGACCGCGGCAAAAACGCTGTGCGTCGCCTGCCAGCTGCCGCTGATCGCCGTGAACCACTTGCAGGCCCACATCTACGCCTGCCGCATCGCCAGCGGACGCGATGTCTTTCCCTGCGTTGGCCTTGTCGTCAGTGGCGGCCACTCCAATGTCTACCGTTGCGAAGGCCCAACCGATTTCACACCACTCGGCGGCACCATCGACGACGCCGCCGGCGAAGCATTCGACAAAGTCGCCAGCCTCCTTGGCCTCCCGTACCCCGGCGGCCCCTCGATCGAACGCACCGCCCGGAGCGGCAACCCGCGGCGGTACCGCTTCCCGCGCCCGCTTCTCGACGACCCCAGCCGCCTCGATTTCAGCTTCAGCGGCCTGAAAACCGCCGTCCGCTACCAAATCACCGGCCCCGGCAAGATCACTCCCCACCCTCTTCGCGCGAGTCAGCCCGATCGCGGCGCCGCCCTGCCCGAAGTCGCTCAGCTCTCCGCCGGGGACCTTGCCGACCTCGCCGCCAGCTTCCAAGAAGCCGTCATCGATTGCCTCGTGGGCAAAGCCGAACTCGCCCTCTCCCGCACCGGCTACAAAACCCTGTGTGTCGGCGGCGGCGTCGCGGCCAACAGCCGGTTTCGTGCCCGGCTCGAAGAATCGGCCCAGGCCAACGGCTACGAACTCCACGTGCCGCCGTTATCACTCTGTACCGATAACGCCGTCATGGGTGCAATCGCGATCGAACGCCTCCGCGCCGGCCTCTTCGAAGACCTCTCGCTCGATATCAACCCCGGCCCCGAACGCGCTGCCACACGATAAGCCTCCGGCCGTTTGTTTACAGATGGGTGGCTGGGGCAGAGGCTCTGCGATGCCCCAGTCGACGCCGCTTCGAATAGTATTGATCAGGGGCATCAAAGATTCTGCCCGGGCCACCCAGAGTCGAGGATTGAACACATCCCATATCAACAAAAAACGCGGGCCGAACTTCCGTTCAACCCGCGTTCTGTTTGCTTCGCCCAAATTACCGAGAACCCGGCTCCTTCCGACGATTAAGCATCCTGCCGCCGCCAGCCGCCCCGCGGCCGCTAGCGAACCAGCGTCCAGCTAACCGTGGCCTCTCGGCCAATCATTCGGTCAGAACTGCGAACGCTGGCAATTTGGGCAGAACGGCTTCTCGCTCGATGCCGTCGTCGGACGCTCGCCCGACTTGTGGCTCTTCAGCATCTGCTTCCACTCGTTCTCGTTGATCTGTCCCGACTTCTTGTAGATGACCACCGACCCAGTCTTGTCGATGATCGCTACGTGCGGGAACGTCTTCACATGGAAAGCCTTGGCCACCTTCTGGCCATACTCGGTCGACACATCCACATGGCACAACCGGTACGGGCTTAGCAGCTTTGACGTGTCGCCCTCGGTCTTGTCTTCGCTCAACAGGGCGGGCTCGAGGCGAGCATCGTCACTATTGGGCTTATCCAAAACGACCAAAAGCGGATCCTGGCCGGCCCGAGTTGCTTCGAGAGCTTTGCCGTAGCTTTGCTCCCATTGAGGCGCCTTCGGGGTCGACGCGGTTAACGTGACGGCCATGGTGGCTATCGCGATGAAATTAATCATGAAGATTCTCCTTCCTCCTAGTTGCTCCGAGCGAGCTGCATCACTGCAAACAAAATCAGCCGTCACAACCCTTCGATGCAAGCACCGCAGAGTCTGTCAAAAAAACTTCTCGAGGGAGCGGAACACCTGGCAGGGCGAAGCGACGTTTGCCAGTGATGACCGAAGGTCGTGTTCCGCAAGCGAAACGGGGAGGGTTAAAACGGCAGGTGGTGCCTTGAAACCGTGCGATCTTGCACGCTCAAGGTACCCTCGATGGTTAGCCAATCGCGGAAGCCCAACAAGGGGGCAAGAGGGGGCGACTCTTCCGCAGGCGAAGATTTCGTAGCTAAAACTGACTGGGGGGTCTGGTGCTAGCACATCCCGTTAGACCCCTATAATTTTAGAGTTTGCGCAAAGTCCTCCTGCTGATTTTCCTCTCGCCAGGCGGTCAAAAATAAATCTTTGTGCCAAACGAAAACAGTGTTTAGATAGGCGGAGTGCGCGCTCTGGGAACACTTACCCCGCCACTTGACAACGCCAATATCTGGTGAACCGGCTCAGCTCGATCCCAGCGTCACCGGCACTTCCAGCTGGCGTCCTTGGCGCACGATGGTGAGTACGACTTGCTCCCCAGGCTGATGGTCTTCAATCTTCTCCACGAACCCTGATGCAGAGTCGATGGGTTGTCCATTTACTGCCACGATGATATCCGCGCCGCTCGGGTCCTGCCGCTCCACATCGTAAACCAGCGGCCCGCGCGTCACCCGCTTGCGCACCAGCTTCCAACCTTGCAGACCCGCCTTCTCAGCCGGCCCGCCATGATTGACTTCCACAATCTGTAGGCCCTTGTTAATCTCCTTCACGGCTACAATGCCGATATCCGCGCGGATCACTTTGCCGTGCTCAATTAGTTGGGGCACGATCTGGCGAATGCGATTGATTGGTATCGCGAAGCCCAGGCCCGCGTTCTGACCCGTCTTCGTCGCGATAGCCACATTCATGCCGACCATCCGCCCGCTCGTGTCCAACAGCGGACCGCCCGAGTTGCCCGGGTTCATGGCAGCATCGGTCTGAATGATCGACTTCATCTCGCGACCCGTGCGGCTGGGCAATGTGCGGTTCAAGTTCGAGATGATGCCGGTCGTGAGCGTGCCTTCCAAGCCGAACGGGTTACCCAGCGTGTACACCCGCTGTCCAACGCGCAGATTGTCTGAAGCGCCCAGCGTCACCGGGAACAGCTCTTCCGCCGGTGCGTTGATTTTCAGCACAGCGATATCGTTGTCCGGGTCCTGACCGACAACCTCGCCTTCATACGGGTCTTTGCCGCCTGGCAGCGTGACCCACACCTTGTTCGCATCTTCCACCACGTGGAAGTTGGTCAGAATGTGACCCTGCTTGTCGAGCACGGCTCCCGATCCGGCGCCCTCACCCGGGGTGGGCATCATGAAGAACCCATTCGAGGTGACGGTTTTCGTCAGGATGTTGACCACGCCACGGTTCGCCCCGTCGTACACGCGGATGTTCGTCAATTCCTCCGGCGTGAGCTGAGGACTCGGCGCTGACGCGGCCGGTAGAATCGGCGCGGAAACTCCCGACGCTCGGAACTCCTGCCCCAGGGCCGCCAACTGAAACGGGTTATCGCTTTCGACTAGCCAGGCAGCAAATGCTCCGCCCAGCACTGCACTTAGAACGCAGCAGAGAATGGTTTTTTTGGTCATTTTCGTAATTGGTAATACTAGCGGTGAAGAGTGGGTCTGCCCGGCCAAAGGGGCGTCGGTGAGATCGCCGCGACAGCCGAAGTTCTGCAGGCTTCTCGCGCTCTCGCGACGACCTAGATCAATACGATATAACCGCCAGAATCGTTCGCAAATATCAGACCGCATCCCAAATCGAACGAGCCCGACGCCTCTTCGTAGCTTCGTTCACCACCTGTCGCTGCTCTTCGCCGGCGAGAAAGGCGAGGCAGGTTCATGGCCGTAGGGGAAGAATTCTTGCCGCTCGCGGCGAATTTCTTCTACGGCGGTCGCGCACGGCCCACCCGCAGTCTTCATCCTGGTCTGCTTCCAAGCGTTCCCGGCCCAATCGAACGGCACAATCGGCAGATTCGCCCGCGAAATCGCCCGCTTGCGGCCCCTTGTGAAGCCTGGAAAACTGGGAAAAATATTGGCGTTGGCCCAGCGACCTGAATAAACTGAGAGTAAGTGGTTATGTCACCCGGTCTTACGGGTGTTTGCCCAACCCAGGCGCCTTGCGCCCCCTTCCGATTCTCCAATCCGATTTTTTTGAGCTGAAACGATTCGGCGGCTGCCGGAGCAGCGGTCGCCGTGCTGATCGATGCATTTGCGGAGCGTCAATATGTTGTCTGTCGAGTGGATGAGAGGCTTGGTTTCAAAACTCATGCTGGGTGCATGCGCCGTGGCGCTCACTGCCCAAGCTGCCCTGGCTGCAGGCGACCGCGCGAATGCGGAACTGCAGACCTACACCGCTGAGGACGGCCAGAGTTACTTCGCCCTCAGCCTGATGCCGCCGGCCGCCCCATCGAAAGCGCCGCACGACATCGTCATCCTCTTCGACACCTCGGCCAGCCAAGCCGGTCCGTATCGTGAAACCGCGCTCGCCGCGCTAGACGCCTGCATTGCGAAGCTCGCTCCGCAAGATCGCGTGCAGCTTCTCGCCGCCGATCTCGACGCTCGCCCGCTCACGGAAGAGTTCGTGGCCGCTGGCAGCGCCGAATTGAAGGCCGCCGTCGCTTCGCTCCGCAACGAATCGCCGCTGGGCTCGACGGATATGGAAGGCGTCCTCCGCACGGCCGCCGCGAAGTTCGACAAAGATCGCGCCCACGGCCGCGTGCTGTTCTACATTGGCGATGGCCTGAGCAGCGCCAACCTGCTCGGCACCGATTCGTTCCGCACGCTCGTCGGTGAGTTGACGAAGGCCCGCGTCTCTGTGAGCAGCTACGCCATCGGCCCGCAAATCGACGGCCGCTTGCTCGCCGCGATTGCCAATCAAACTGGCGGCAACTTGTACGTTGCCGAAGCCATGACTCAGGCCAACGATGCTGAGAAAATTTCACCGGCTCGCGCTACTGAAGAAAACGCTCGTCGCGGCGCTTCGGTCGGTGCCGCGATGGCGGATTGGACTCGCGCCACAGTCTATTGGCCCACCCAGGCCGCGTTGCCCAACGAATTAGCGAGCGCCTATCCAAAAACACTCACGCCGCTCCGCTCCGATCGCGATACCGTTGCGATCGGCGCCAGCGCCGCATTGAAGAAACCGCTCGCGCTGAAGGGCGAGTTTGTCGCCGATGGCAAGCCCGTCACGCTCCAGTGGACGGCAACTCCCCAGGCCGGCGGCGAAGCATACGCCTATCTGCCGAAGATCATTCAGCTCGCGAAGGCCGATGATGGCATCTCCTTGCCGAGCGTCGGCTCGGCCGGCCTCGCTGAAACGGGTCGCCTCGCTGAAGCGAGCGTCGACAACATGACCGATCTCGCCGAACGCGCCGTCGCGACCGGTGATGCGCAAGCTGCTCAAGTCGCCGCCCAAGCCGTGCTCGCCCGCGACCCCGGCAATATCAAAGCGAAAACCGTGCAGCGGCTGGTCGAAAAGCAACGCACCGATGCCAAACAAGTTGCTCAAGCCGCCCCGGCCGCGGCGCTGCCCGTTCCGCCGCAAGCCCCGGCCGCCGCACTACCCGCGGCCGCTCCCCCCGCAGACAACGATCTCAGCCTCGTTCGCGAACCCGCTCCCCAACTGGCCGCACCAGCCAATCAAGATCTGCCGGCGCCTCCCGCCAGCGGCGCCCCGGCGGCGGGTTCGCTCACCGATCAGTTCGCCGGCCAAGGCGCGCTGCTCGATGAAGTACAAGAGCAGCGCCGCGTCTACGGCCAGATGCTCCGCCGCGAGGTCGAGAACACCGTGATCGACGCCCGCAAGGTCATGGCCGACGACCCGCAAACCGCGATGCAGAACCTGAAGCTCGCGTTGCAAAACGTCGAAGCCGCTCCAGCGCTCGCACCGGATGTGCGCTCGCAGCTCGTTGACAAACTGCAGACCGCCCTCCGCGAAGCGCAGCACTCGGCCATCATCAAGGACGAACTCGATGCAGCCCACGAAGAAGAACTCGCCGCGGCTCGCGAGCGTCGCTTGCTCAATGACCGGATGGCCCGCGATCGTGAAAAAGAAAAGCAACTCGTCGACCGCTTCAATGCCCTCGTCGACGAACGCCGCTACGACGAAGCACTCGATGTGGCCGGCACAATTCACGAAGTCGATCCCTCCGGCGAAACGCCGGTCGTCGCGGTCGTGTCCAGCCAGTTCCGCCGCAACGATTACCTGATGCAGCTCACCCGCGCTGCTCGGTGGACCAACTACTTCGACACCTTGTACGAAGTTGAAAAATCCTCGGTTCCATTCCCCGACGATCCTCCCATCATTTATCCTTCCGCACCGGTGTGGGAAGAACTTTCCAATCGCCGCAAGGATCGCTATGGCGCGATGGATTTGAAGGCCACCGGCGAAGCCGAGCAGCGCATCGAACGCGCGCTCCGTTCGCCGCTGCATGCCACCGGCCTCGACTTTGTCGAAACGCCCCTTAAAGACGTCATCAGCCAGCTGCAAGAAGACTACGGCATCCCGATCCAGATCGACAACGCCGCTCTCGAAGAGGTCGGCGTCAACACCGATGAGCCTGTGACCGTCAACCTCCGCAACGTTTCGCTGCGTTCGGCCCTTCGGCTAATGCTCAAGAACGTGCAGCTCACTTACATCGTGCAAGATGAAGTGCTCATGATCACCACGAAGGATGCCGCCGAGAAGAATCTCGTCGTGAAAGTGTACCCGGTCGCCGACCTCGTGCTGCCTGTTGATTCCACGTTGCTCGGAGGTTCCTCGGGCGGCGGCATCGGTGGCGGTATCGGTGGCGGCGGGGGCGGCCTCGGCGGTGGTGGCGGTGGCTTTGGCGGCGGCGGGGGCGGCCTCGGTGGCGGTGGCGGTGGCTTCGGCGGTGGCGGTGGCGGCCTTGGCGGTGGCGGCGGTGGCTTCTTCAGCCTGCCCGAAGACGCGAAAACACCCGCGGCCAAGCCGGCCAAAGATGCTGCTTCCCAGCGGCCCGCGACCCAGTCGACTCCTGCCAACAAACCGGCGAAGAACACAGCCGCCGCGGCCTCCGCCAAGTCGCCGGCTACGCCGATCGCGATCGACGCCACGAAATCGCCCGCCGATTTCTGGAACGGCTACTTTGCTCACCAACATCCCGAAGCGAACACAGTGCGCGAAACGGCTCGCCAGCTCATGGCCGCCAAGAAGTTCGACCAGTTGATCGCCATGATTAACGCCGCACTTCGCAATGGCCAGCCTCAGCCCTGGATGTACGAATCGCTCGGCATCGCCATGGAACTTGGCGGCAGCTCGAAGGCCGATATCGAACGCACGATTATGTCGGCCGCCGATTTCAGCACCTCTGCCGATGAGCTCATGTACATTGCTCAGTACCTTTCGCGGCTGGGCCTCGATCGCCGCGCGATGCTCGTTTGCCAGCAAGTTGCCAAGCTCGAACCGCTGCGCCGCGAAGCGTACGCGCTCGCCCTCCGCTCGGCAGAACAAACCAATGACCTCGCCGGCGTCCGCTGGGCCACGGTTGGCATCCTCAGCCAGGCCTGGCCGGCCAACATGGCCGAAATCGAACTCACCGCCTCGCGCGTCGCTAAAGCCACTCTCGAACGCTTGGCGAGCGAAGGCCGCAATGAAGAACGCGAAGCATTCCTCAAAGATTTGCAGGAAGCGGTCGTCCGCGATTGCGTCGTGAAAGTGTCTTGGACCGGCGAGGCCGATATCGACGTCGCGGTCGACGAGCCAACGGGCACCGTCTGCTCCTCCGAAGATCCACGCACAATCGGCGGCGGTGTGCAGCTCGGCGACAGCTACTCGGCCTCCGGCAAACCAAACGACGGTTCCAGCGAAGTTTACGTGTGCCCGAAAGGTTTCGCGGGCACCTACCGCGTTCACATTCACCGCGTATGGGGCGAAGTCGCCGCCGGCAAAGTCACGGTCGACGTCTACACCCACCTGCGGTCCGGCGACATGCAGCACGAACGCCAGCAATTAGCCGTCGGCGAAAAGGACGCCCTGGTCGTCTTTGACCTGAATAAGGGCCGGCGCAGCGAACCCATCGAAACGGCCCAATTGGCCGGCGCCATGAAGCGGCAAGAAAAGATCAGCCGCTCGGTGCTCGCTCAGCAACTCAGCAGCGGCTCCGATTCGAGCATCGTTCCCAATAGCGGGCGGCGGTTCAATCCGTTCACCGGCCGCGGCGCGTTCCTCGGCGGCGGCGCCGTAGGCTTCCAGCCAATCGTCCAGACGCTGCCCCAAGGCACCAGCATGTCGGCCATTGGCGTCGTGTCAGCCGATCGGCGCTATGTGCGCGTCGCCGTTCAGCCCCTGTTCTCGACCATCGGCGACGTCCAAACCTTCACCTTCGCCGGCAACGCCCAGCAAACCAACGGCGGCACGGGCACGGGCACCGGCACCGGTACGGGCTTTGGTCAGTAGCCCACCGCAGTCCGGGCAATCTATGGCAGCGTTGTGACTTGAAGGCTCACGCCATTGCCGCGAGCAGCCATACCAGCACACCTTTTTGTACGTGCATCCGGTTGGCCGCCTGCGCTACAATCAGGCTGTTCGGGCTGTCCATGACGTCGTCCGTCACTTCCTCGCCGCGTCGCGCGGGCAGGCAGTGCAGGAAAATCGCCTCCCGCGGCGCGCCGCCCATAAGTTTCGCGTTCACCTGGTAGTCGGCAAAGTCGCGCTGCCGCTTTTCCTTCTCCGCTTCCTGACCCATGCTCGCCCACACGTCGGTATAAACGGCCGACGCGCCCCGCACCGCCTCGCGCGGGTCATGCGTCGTGACCAATTCTAGCCCTGGGAAATTCTTCCGCGACCCTTTCACGAAATCCGCGTCGAGCTCGTAACCCTTCGGCGTGCACACAGAAATCTTCACCCCCAAATGTCCGCAGCACTCGACCAGGCTCCGCGCCACATTGTTGCCGTCGCCCACCCAAGCCAGGTGCAGCCCCGGCAGTGCACCGAAGTGCTCGCGCATCGTATACAAATCGGCGAGGGCCTGGCATGGATGAGCGAGGTCTGTCAGGCCGTTGATGACCGAACACGACGAATACTCCGCGAACTCCGCCACCGTGGAATGCTTCTTCGCACGAATCACGACCACGTCGACCATCTCGCTGAGCACCCGCGAGAAATCGGCCATGCTTTCACGCTTGCCGAAGCCAGCGTCTTCGCCCAACATCATGCTGCTGCCGCCCAGGTGAGCCATGCCCGCTTCGAAACTCACGCGAGTCCGCAGCGACTGCTTCTCGAACAACAGCGCCAGCACCCGCCCCGGCAAGAGCGGCTCACGCAAGCCCTCGGCGAATTTCGTCTTGAGGTCTTCGGTGATCGAAAAAATTCGCTGAATCTCGGCCGCGGAAACGTCTGCCAGGGTCAACAAATGTCGCATGAGATGTCATCCCACAAATAAAGACGCCATCGAACGCGATGGCTTGCCGCCTCATTCGAAAGGCGACCTCGATCACCACTTACTTCAACTGAGCCGCGTGTTGCCGCAGCACATCAGCCAGAATCGCGCAGCCTTCGTCCACTTGCTCGTCGGTGAGCGTCATCGCCGGCAACAAGCGAATCACGGTGCTCTGCGTGCAATTAATCAACAGGCCGCGTTCCAAGCAGCGGCCCACAATCGGGCTGCCCTCAATGCTGAGTTCCAGCCCAATCATTAAGCCGCATACGCGCAGCTCCGCGACGATCGGCAATTCCTCAACCAGCGGCGCGAGCCGCTGCCGGAACCGCTCGCCAATTTGCGTCGCCCGCTCGAGCAGCCCCTCATCATCAATCGTCTCAATCGTCGCGATGCCGGCACGGGCCGCAATCGGGTTGCCGCCGAATGTCGCCGCGTGCATACCGGGCCGCAGGCTCGGCGCGATCTCCGCTGTCGTCAACAGCGCCGCGCCCGCCACGCCGCCGCACAAGCTCTTGGCGAGCGTCATGATATCCGGCGCCACGCCCGAATGCTGATACGCGAACCACCTGCCCGTCCGCCCGCAGCCGCTTTGCACTTCATCGAAGATGAGCAGCAGCTTGTGCTCGTTCGCGACTTCCCGAAGTTGCTGCAAGAATCCCGGCGGCGGAATCCGTATGCCGCCCTCGCCCTGAATCGGCTCGATCATGATCGCGCACGTTTCCCGATCAACTAGCTGCCGCACCGCATCAATATCGCCAAACGGTGCATACGCGAAGCCCGGCAACAGCGGCCCAATGCCCTCATGATACTTCGGCTGCGCGGTCGCGCTCGTCGCCCCGTATGTCCGGCCATGAAACCCGCCGCGGAACGTAATGATTCGATATCGCCCGTTCTTCGCATGCAGCCGCGCGAGCTTGATCGCGCCTTCGTTCGCCTCGGCGCCCGAATTACAGAAGAAGACCTTGCCGCCAAAGCTCCGCTCCGAGAGCAGCTTCGCCCACAAGCCCTGCGCCTGCGTATGCCAGGTGTTCGGCACATGGATGAGCGACGCCGCTTGTTCCTGAATCGCCTGCACCACCCGCGGCGGGCAATGTCCCAACAAATTGCAGCCCCAACCCGGGAAGAAATCGAGGTATCGTTTGCCTTGGTCATCCCAAACGTACGAGCCCTCACCCCGTTCGAGCGCCACCGGGTACCGCGTGTAATTCGGCACCACATACCGCGCGAACAACTCCGCGGTTTCAGACTTCATGCTGTTCGCACTTAATGTCGCCACAGAACTTCCTAAATTATTAGTCGCCAATAGTTTGACCTCGAGTGGCCGATACAGCCACCCATCAAGTATGTAACAAATCCGCTGTAGAGTTCATGCCACTTCGTCGCGACTTCATTTCTTTCCGAGCCGTCAAGCCGCCCGAGTTTCTTGACGACATCACCTTTCAACAATGTGGCCACCTTTCCCAAGCGAACCCACGATACTCGTACCAAACCGGCGGCGTATGAATTCTTCAGAGCTATATCGCCCGTGCCAGAGCGAGACTTGGAGGTTACGGGTGCAATGACCACGTCCGCGTCTCCAACATCGAGTACGACGACTCCTGGCCTTTGCTTTCGAGCGGCCAACCTGACTGCGGAAAATGCAGCAGCAGGACATCGCCGAACTCATAGTTCGTCATAAATTGAATCCTCGTCGGCATACGCGGCTAGCAAATGCCGTTTTGCAGCCTCATGCCACACGGCGTCCTCATTCAATTCCTCAGCTGGCACAGAGATCTCAATAACGTTTCCTGGCAGCCCCAAAATCGGCTGGCTCAACTCCAAATGCGTTGGATCAATAATCTTGGCTGATATCGTCCGCATAGCTTTATCTCTTCTTCGCTCCCTGCCTCCGCTACGACGCCACGATCTCTGTGCCAATACCCTGGTTCGTATAAATCTCGAGCATCAGCGAATGCCGAATCCGACCATCAATAATGTGAATCTTCCGCACACCTTTTTGTAGCGTTTCGAGGCAGCCCTCGACCTTCGGGATCATGCCCGCCTCGATTGCCTTCTCCGCGATCAGCCGCCGCGCTTCCTTCGCCGTGAGCGAATTGATCAGTGTTGCCGGGTCGTTCTTATCCCGTCGCACGCCGTTCACGTCGCTCAGGAAAACCAACTTCTCGGCGCCCAGCGCCTGGGCCACGGCCGTCGCGGCCGTATCGGCATTCACGTTGAGCCGTTCGCCCGTCTCGGTTTCGCACATCGACGGAATCACCGGCACCTGCCCGGCGTAACACAAATTCTCGATCGTGTCGCGATCCACGCGCGTCACGCGGCCGACATGTCCCAAATCAATCTGCTGGCCATCTTCACCAGCCAGCGTAATCCGTTCGCCAAACAGCACGTTGTTATTGAGATCGCCGACGAAATTCAGCGGCATCGCCCGGCCGCCGAATTCTTCGATTCGTGCGGCGATCGATTCATTGATCTCGCCCGCCAGCACCTTTTCCACAATCTTCAGCGTCGCGTCGTCGGTGTACCGCCGGCCTTGAATAAACCGCGGCTCGATCTTGGCCTCGGTCATCGCCCGCGAAATCGCCGCCCCGCCGCCATGCACCACGATCGGCCGCATGCCGACCGTCTCCATGAACACGATATCCACCAGCAAGTGCCGCAGCGCCTCCGGATCCTCCATCACGCTGCCGCCGAGCTTGATGACCGTGATCTTGTCGCGGAACTGACGAATCCACCCCATCGCTTCGATGAGCAGATCGGCCTTCTCAATAGCTTCTTGAACGACTTCAACCACGGCATTCCAAACAGCAAGGGAGATAGAAAGACGCCGCCGTGCTCGGCGAGGTTCACCCGCCCGCAAACGCCCCAAAACCGCGGCGAATCCCGTATTCTAAAAACGCCAACTTCCAGGGTCAACGAGCCGCCCCACAAGGTCGAACCGAGGTCCGTCCGCCAATTCATTCTTAGTTTTCCGCAGCAACGCGTTCGAAATGATTCGGACGGACAGAATTGTCCGTCCTGCTGGATCTCGCTCACTTCTCTCTCCCGCCACATTCGACTGGCCCACCACCCCATTTCGTGGCATGATGGCCCGACCGCATCTGCCATCCTCTCTACCCGCCCGCGCCCAATCACGCCGCCACCACCATGACCGAACCCCTGGCCATCATCCTCGCCGCCGGCAAAGGCAAGCGCATGGCCTCCGATCTGCCCAAGGTCCTTGTGCCCGTGTGCGGCCGGCCCATGGTCCGCTATGTGATCGACGCCATCCGGACCGCCGGCATCCGCCGCATGGTGGCCGTCGTCGGCTACCGCGCCGAACTCGTGCAGCAAGAACTCGCCGACGAACCCGGCCTCGAATTCGCCTTGCAAACCGAACAGCTCGGCACCGGCCACGCCGTCATGATGTGCCGCTCTTGGCTCCAAAATCACGATGGCCCCGTGGTTATCCTCGCCGGCGACTCGCCGCTGACGCAGGCCGACTCGCTCCGCGCCCTGCTCGCCGAATACTCCCAAACGCAGCCCGCCTGCCTCCTCGGCACCGGCCGAAAAGCCAATCCCTTCGGCCTCGGCCGCATCGTCCGCACCTCGTCCGGCGAGTTCGCCGGCATCGTCGAAGAACGTGACGCCACCCCTGAACAGCGGCAGATTACCGAGGTGAATCTCACCACCTACGTCTTCCGCCCCGACGCACTTTTATCCACACTAGAAAGACTTACGGCCAACAACATTCAAGGCGAGTATTACCTGACCGACTGCCCCGGTGTCCTGAAAAACGACGGCCAGCGCGTCGCAGCCCTGTGCGTACTCCAGCCCTGCGAAGCCCTGAGCATCAACACGCCGGAAGAACTCGCCGCCGTCGAAGCCGAAATGAAACGCCAACAGACCAATGGTTGAGTTGAGAAGTGGAGTAGAGCAGCAGTGGAGTAGCCAGACCCCGAAACTGCCTACTCCTCTACTGCCCTACTCCACTACTGCTCTTCCGCTCTCCCGCTCTCTCCCATGAACGACCTCAAAATCTTCAGCGGCACCGCCAACCAGCCCCTCGCTCGCCGCATTACCGATTACCTCGGCGTCCCGCTCGGCGATATCGCCCTCGGCAAGTTCCCCGACGGCGAAATCCAGTGCAAAATCACCGAAGACATCCGCGGCCGCGATGTGTTCCTCATCCAACCGACTTGCCCGCCGGTCAATGAGAACATCATGCAGCTCCTGGTCATGATCGACTGCGCACTCCGCGCCAGCGCCGAACGCATCACCGCCGTCGTTCCCTATTTCGGCTACGCTCGCCAGGACCGCAAAGATGAAGGCCGCGTTCCCATCACGGCGAAGCTCGTCGCGAACCTCATCACCCGCGCCGGCGCGAACCGCGTGCTCGCCATGGACTTGCACGCTGCCCAAATCCAAGGCTTTTTCGACGTGCCGGTCGACCACCTTTACGCCGCCCCCGTCCTCAACGAACACTTCATCAACTCCGGCATCGATCTCGAAAACGCCGTCATCGTCAGCCCCGACGAAGGCAGCATCAAACGCGCCCTCGGCCACGCCAAGCGCATCGGCGGCACCGTTGCCATCATCGACAAACGCCGCATGAGCGCCGACACCACCGTGCAGGCCCACATCCTGGGTGGCAAGGTCGAAGGCAAAGTCGCCCTCATGTTCGACGACATGATCAGCACCGCCGGCTCGATCACCGGCGCCGCCAAAGTGCTGCACGAACACGGTGCGAAGGAAGTCCACGTAGCTGCCACGCACCCGGTGTTCTGCGGCCCGGCCATCGAACGCCTCAAAGCCGCGAATCTTTCGAGCCTGGTGGTGACCGACTCGATCGCAATCCGCGACGAGCACTTCCTGCCGCAAACCCGCGTCCTCACCGTCGCCCCGCTGCTGGGCGAAGCCATCAAACGCATTCACCGCAACGAATCGGTCAGCCGCCTTTTCCGCTAGTCTTCTACAATTCGTCCCACTGGTAATGCCGAGCGAGTGCCCGACAACTTCACAGGATGCCTGCGGTCGAGCCGCAGCGGCCCCCCAGTTGCCGTGCCCATCGGCCACGCGATAGCACCCGGTGGGGCGCGACTTCAACGTCATCGCGATTTCGTGAATCCAGCCGCCCTCGGTGCGAATTGCAAAGAGTCGCGCCTACACATTGAATTTCGCCGTCCGCGCAAAATAGAAGGGCCGGCGAGGTGCGGGAATCCTCGTCGGCCCTCAGCGGGGAGTTGGTTGGACTGCCGGCGGGCAGCCCTGGTTGAATTACAGTCGGAACTCATCTGCTGGACGTCGGCCATCAATCGCGGTTCGATGCACCCGCCCGGGATTGGCCCAGGCCTCCGTCCTCACTCTTCTACCGTCGCGTAGGAATTGCACAGCACGTGCCGAGGACGGTGCCCCGGCCGCAAGTTTTTCGAAAATATGCCGCACGTGATTGGTACGTTTGGGTTTACGCGTTTTTCACCGCAGTTGGCAGCAGCCGCAGCACACGTTAATCGTGGCGTGCTAGCATGTAAAAGCTTCCGCCGCGCTTTGTAAAAGGTGCCGCCGCCGGGTGGGGCTAGCGAACTTTGGGTTGCTCGAGTGCGTACGGGCGGGCGGCGGATGCCCCGTTGCGCGCTGCTGAAGCGGGCTGGCAGTGCATCCCCACTCAGGGCGTGGGAACGAGAATCAGGCAGAGATTGGCTGCGCTTCTAGCCGCCGCACGCCGAGCGTGCCTCCTAAACTGTGCGGCTGGTCAGGCCCGGCGTAAGGCTTTATAGTGCAATGCTTTGTGACTCTCTGCCCGTAGGGAATGCAGTCGATGCTGCTGGTTGAAAATGTAAAGAAGGCTTACCGCGAGCCGAGCGGCGAGTTGTTGCCGATTCTGGATGTGCCTCGGCTGGCGCTGGAGGCTGGCGAGCAGGTGGTGATTCGCGGCCGGAGTGGGGGCGGCAAAACGACATTGCTCAATGTGATTGCCGGGCTAGCCACATCCGATTCCGGAAAAATCGTCGTCAACACGACCGATGTCACGCGGCTGCCCGAGGCGGCACGCGACCGGTTTCGAGCCCGGCATATCGGATTCGTGTTCCAAACGTTCAATTTGCTGGCCGGGTTCTCCGCGCTCGAGAACGTGTTGTTGGGCATGACCTTCACGGGGCAGCCGCGCGATCCGGCGCGGGCGACTGAACTGCTCAATCGCGTGGGGTTGGCACATCGGCTGTCGCACAAGCCGGCGGCACTGTCGGTCGGTGAGCAACAGCGCGTGGCGGTGGCGCGGGCGCTCGTTAATCGGCCGGTGTTGCTGCTCGCAGATGAGCCAACGGCCAACATCGATCCAGCACATCAGAAGCAAGTCATCGATCTCATTCGCGATGTGTGCCGAGCAGAGAATGTGGCGATGCTGCTCGTGACGCATTCAGATGATGTGACCGAGCAGTTCGATCGCGTCGAGCATTTGGAGGAAATTAACCGCGTGATTGCGGGAATCGCGTGAGGACGGGGGTAGAGGTCGGAGGTCAGCGGTGAGATCGAATTCTTAGTGGGCGAACCCTCCCCTGGCCCCTCCCTATGAGGGAGCGGAAATGTTGGTCGAAGGTTAGTTGGGAAAATAGCTATGCCGTTTTGGAAGATTGCTTGGCGGAATATGGAGCAGCGTGGGTTGGCTTCTGCGCTGACGGCGTTTTCGATGGCGCTCGGCGTCGCCGTGATGATCGCGGTGATCGTTATCTACTCGGTGGCAGTGCGTCAGTTCGAGCAAAATGCACAAGGGTATCATCTCATCGTGGGCGGCAAGGGCGGAGCGCTGCAGTTGGTGCTAAGCACGGTCTATTACATCGGGCAGCCGCTGTATCCGATTCCGTACACCTACTACCAGAAGTTTCAGCCCGGCGGTGAGTTTGCGAACGTGACGGCGGTCGCCATTCCGCAATGCTTGGGCGACGGTTACAAGTCGCCGAACGGGACCGTATTTCGCGTGGTCGCCACGACGCCAGATTTGTTCGACAAGATCGAGTATGGGCGGGAGAAGAACGGCAAACCGCTCAAGTATGAGTTTCAGTCGGGCGGGCGGAACTTGCGCGATGCGAGCCAGCTGCATGGTGAAGCGTTTCACGAAGCCGCCTTTGAGGCCGTGATCGGGTCGGTGGTGGCCGCCCAATCGGGGCTTAAGTTGGGCGATGAGATTCAGCCAACGCATGGGCTCGGTAGCGACGGGCATCAACACGAGGGCTTCAAGATCGTCGGGATATTGAAGCCGACGGGCACGGCGAATGATCGGGCCGTGTTTATTAACATCGAGGGGTTCTACCGGCTCGAAGGACATGCGCTCGCGGACGAGGTGGAAAGGAAAGAGGGGGAAACGCATGCTGCGGCGCATGCACATGAGGCGGAGCATGAGCATGATGCTGAGCATAAGGTCGGGGAACAGCACGCCGCGGATGAGCACAAAGATGTAGCCGGTGGGGAAGCAAAGCACGTAGACGACGCGAAGCATGCTGACGAAGAGAAGCATGACGAGCACGCAGGCGAAGAACACAAAGATGGCGCGACTGCAGATACTGAGCATCACGAGGAGCACGATGAGCACGATGCTCACGCAGGCCATGAGCATCATGGGCATATCGATGAGCCGTTGCCGATTGATCAGCGCGAGGTCACATCGATATTGGTGCTGTGCAAAACCGAACTGGGGCCGCTCGCGCTGGATATGGCCGTCAACAAGGGGCAGGATCGCATCGCTCAGGCGGTTCCGCCCGCTCGCGAGGTGAGCATTTTGCTCAATAGCATCGTGGGGCCGATTCGCGTGGTGCTCTTGGTGCTCACGGTGTTGGTGGTGATCGTGGCGGGCATCAGCATTTTGGTAAGCATCTACAACTCGATGGCGGAGCGAAGCCACGACATCGCCGTGATGCGGGCGCTCGGGGCCAGTCGCAATGCCGTGATGGGCATCGTGCTCATGGAGTCGATACTGCTATCCGTCGGCGGCGGACTAATTGGCGTGCTGCTCGGGCATGGGCTCTTGGGCGTGGCGAGTCCGTATGTGATCGAACGCACGGGCGTCGTGCTCAGCTCGTTCGCGTTCGACTGGCAGGAGCTGGTGCTGATCCCGGGGCTCGTGGTGCTGGCGTCGCTGGTGGGCTTTTTGCCGGCGCTCGCCGCCTATCGCACCGACGTGGCGAAGTCGCTGGCCGGTAGTCGCTAAGCGGTTAGAATGGGGCTTTCGGAGCGTGGCTACGGAATGATTTTCACCGCGAATGGTCGCTAATTGCTCGCGACTAATCCGTGTCGATTGCTTAGCGAGTATGATCGTTCATTAGCGGCTACCGCTGTCGTTTAGGACTTAATGAAAAATTGAAGGTGCCATGATGCGCATGCGATTTGAGACAAAGGTACTCCTTTCGGCGGTCGGGCTTGCCTTCGGCGCAATGGGAGCTGCCGCGTATGCTTGCCCGTTTTGTAACGTTGAATCGCAAACGCTGACCGAGGAGACAAAGGGCGCAGACGCGGTCGTGCTTGCGAAGTTGCTGAAGGAAGCACCGCCGACGGCCGACCCGTCGGATCCGAACTCGGGCATGGCGACGTTCGAGATTGTCGAAACACTTAAGGGCCAGGATACGGTCGGACCAGCGAAGGAAATCAAGGTCGTCTTCTTCGGCGATTCGAATCGCGACAAGACGTACCTCATCACCGGCCTGGGCAAAGATAAGATCGATTGGACGACGCCGCTGCCCCTCTCGGCGACGGCAGTGGAGTATGTGAAGCGGCTGCCGGGCGTGCCGGCGGCAGGGCCAGAGCGGCTCGAGTTTTTCCAGGATTATTTGGAGAACGCCGACCCACTACTCGCGCAGGATGCCTATGACGAGTTCGGGCGGGCGCCATATGCCGAGCTCGTGGCGCTCAAACCGAAGCTGCATCACGACAAGATCGTAAAGTGGGTAGCTGATCCCGAGGTGAGCCCGAGCCGGCGGCGGCTGTATCTCACCATGCTCGGCGTGTGCGGCACGAAGGACGATGTACCCATGCTCGAGGCGATGATCGTTTCCGACTTCGAGCAAATGAAGCCGGCGCTCGTGGGGCAAGTCGGCACGGGCATGGTGATGGGTGGACCGATTTCGCTGCCGGCGGTGATCGAAGGCGTACAGCAAGACGAACGCCGAAAGAAGCTGGGACTCGATGCGCTCGTGGCCTGCTACCTCATTCTGCGCGGGCCCGACGGCATGGATCTGGTGGAGCAACGATTCCTGAAGAATCCTCATGCTGAGTACACGCACGTGTATTCGACGATCATGGCGCTGCGGTTCCACGGCGATGAGAACACCGGCGTGGTCCCGCGTGAGCGGTTGCTCGGTGCGATGCGGCTGCTGCTGGACAACGGCGATTTCGCCGACCAGGTGATTTTGGATTTATCGCGTTGGGAAGATTGGTCGGTGATGGACCGGCTGGTGGACATGTTCAAAAAGTCGGATGCCAAGGGCTACGTGCGGCAACCGGTGGTGAGTTATCTCACGGTGGCGAGCGAGCAGCAGGGTGAGGTTGGCACGCGGGCGAAGGCCGCGATTGCCGACCTGGAAAAGCTTGATCCGGAAACCGTAAAGACGGCCCGCAGCCTGATGGCGTTCGGGGCGCTGGGCCGGGCCCGCGGGGCAGCCAATTCGGCAAATCCGCCGGCCAAGAGTCCCGATCCGAATGCGGCAACTTCGAGTGCGACTGCAGCACCGACCGGCGGCGGCCCGAGCGACGTGAGCAGCAAGACGCCGGGCGCAACATCAGCGACCGAGGCAGCTTCAGCAACCGATGCGAAACAGGGATTTGGGGCCTCGGCTGATGATGAGAAAACCGATCCAAGCCAGATACCTGATCCGGCAACGTTTGGAGCGAGCGGGCAGGGCGGCAAAGTGACGGATGCCGCAGGTGCTACGAATGCGGCAACAACGGCCGCCGCTATTGTCGCGGCAAAGCCCGTGGCGGCAACGCCGGCCGCCGTTCCTTCCCCAACGCCGGAAGCACAGCGGATTAGCCCGGTGATTGTGGCCGGAGTTCCACTCGCGGCCGTCGTGCTGCTGGCGGGGATTTATTGGCTAATCTTGCGGGCGGGGGCTGTGTAAACCCTGGAGGCACTGCTGGCGTATTACAATGGTCGGAGTGCCGCTTTCATTCGCACCGTCAGAAACCTCCGGCTCTGTCGGGGGCTGACGGTTGGCGTGGCGAATTGATTGGGATTGGAATTCGCTACGGAAAATTGATTCCCCGTCGTTGCTTAAGATTGGTTGATTTATGAGCGTGGCAATGGCTGAAGTTGGTTCGGATGTGGAGCGCGAGGACGACGCGCTGCAGTATCGCTCGTTGCACACGGGCGCGCTCATTTCGTTGGTGCTGGGCATCGTGTCGGTGTTCGTCGTAGTATCGGCCGCAAGCAGTTTTGAATGGTGCCTGGTCGCCGCGCCGATTCCAGCGCTCGGCTTGTTCTTGGGCGCGCGGTCGCTCGCGCGAATTCGCGCGTTTCCCGATCAATACACGGGCGCGCCCCTCGCGCAGGCGGGAATGGCGCTGTCGCTCATCTTTCTCGTCGGCGGCATCGCTTATGGCGGCTATGTGTATGCGACCGAAGTGCCGGATGGTTATACGCGCATCTCGTTCAATGAAATGAAACCGGATGAACTACAGGAACGGTCGGGCGTCGCGATACCTCCGGAGATCATGGCGCTCAAAGGCAAGAAAGTCTTCATCAAGGGCTACGTCCGCCCGGGATCTTCGACGACGCGTACGAATATCGATCGCTTCTTACTGGTCCGCGACAACAACCAATGTTGCTTTGGCGATTTGTCGAAAGTGAAATACTTCGATCAAATGGTCGTGCAAATCACGAGCGACGATCGCGTGGATGACAATCTAGACCTGCTGCGGATGGGCGGCGTATTGGAAATTCATCCGGAGAACCTGGGGCTCGGGCCAGATGCGCCGGTGTTTGGCTTGAAAGCGGATTACGCGCGGAATTAGTCGGCGCGCGCGGGTGGGGGCGGTCGAATTGTTGTTACCGGGCGTTTTATCCCTCCCTTTGCCGAACCCTTGCCCGGCCCCTCCCTAAAAGGGAGCGAGATTCCTTATGCGAACTGTTTCAGGGATGGCCTTAGTGTTGTCGGCCGGCATATTCGCGCTCGGTGGTTGTAATTCGGCGCAAGTTGGGGCGGGTGGTACGGTCGCCGCAGATCGGCCGCCACAGGCTGCGGATACCGGCGCCGCTGGGCAAGCTCCGGCAGCCAGCGAAACGCCGATTTCGGCAGCCAACATTGCCACCCCGCCACGTCCCAAGTTGAAGCCGGGGGCGCGGACGAAGGTCCTCGGTAAGGCCGGCGACCGATCGTATGACAAAACTTTCGACGACCTGCGGTTTGAGATGACCGTCGGCGAGAAGTTTCAGCGGTCGATGCTCACCGCAGAGATCGAGCAGCTCAACGGGCAAAAGGTGCGGATTCGCGGTTACATTCTGCCGACGCCCCAGAAACACGGAATCACGCAGTTCGTGCTTGTCCGCGACAACCAGGAATGCTGCTTTGGCCCGGGGGCGGCGCTATACGATTGCATTCTGGTGGAAATGAATCCGGGGGTGACGGCGGATTTCACCATTCGGCCAATCGCGGTCGAAGGGAAGTTCGAGGTGCGCGAGTTCGTGATCGATGGGAAGCACCTCGCGATTTACCACATGGAAGGAGAGTCGGCGGGCTGAGGAGGAGCGAGGATCGAGGAGCGAGGAGCGAGGAGCGAGCATTTGGCCAAGCATTGGATTTTTGCTCGCTCCTCGGTCCTCATTCCTCGTTCCTCATTCCTTGCTATCGATTCCCAGTTTGGAAAGCCAGCGACGTTTGGGAGGGCCTTCGGAAGGTTTGCCGCCAGTCGACTCGTAGCGTTGCCGCTGCTGTTCAAGTGTGGCGCGGAGTTCTTCAAGTTCAACTTTCTCGCGGGCAATCTTCGCCCGTTCAATCGAAAGCTCCAGCTCCGCGGCGCGGAGCATTCGCTCCATTTCGTGCTCGTGTTCTTGAGCACGCAGGCGGTGTTGAGCGATCACTTCGTCGGTGTCGAGCAGTTCGTGAACGTGAGAGTCATCGACGGCCGCCGGTGCGTGGTCGTGATGCTCACGAGCAGCCTGAAGTTCGCTCACAAGCGCCGCAATTTCGCGGTCCTTTTCGGCAATGACCGCGTCGGTGATGTCGATTGTGCCTTGAATGGACGCCCGCTCCTCAGCCGCTAGGAAATCAGCATCCTCGCCGTGCTGGCCTTCAAGCGAGGCCAGCAGGCGACGTTTTTGCGATTCCCAATCCATGCCGGACGAGTCACCGGACGGGGCAACGCCGCTCTCGCGGGCGGCGGCCAGCTTGGCTTCGAGCTTGGCGTTTTTCGTTTTGAGATCGCGGACGTCTTCGACGGCCATTTCAAATCGCCGCTGCAGATCGGACATCTGCTGTTCGACATCGGGATCGAGCGGCGCGATGGGCTGCTCTTCCAGTTCGGCCACACGGTGCGCGAGTTCATCGCGCTCGGCTCGCAAGGCAACAAGTTCGGCCGAATCGGCCTGGGCGACGGCGGGCCGGCGGGCGAGATCCTGTTCCAGCTCGGCGATGCGCTCCCGCAACCTCTGCACGTCTTCCAACGCGAGCTCGAACTTATGTTGGATTTCGTTGCGCTCACGATCCAATTCGTTGTACGCGCCGCCGAGCTTGGCCCGTTGATCGAGCCACGATGTCTGCTGCTCGCGGAGGCGAACTTCGAAATCGACGAGGTGATTGCGCCACTCCGTTTGCGAGGCCTGGTAGCGGGTTTCCAGCTCAATCGCTTGCTTCTTCAGCTCATCGCGTTCGCGGCGCAACGAGGCTCGTTCGTTTTGCCAGGCTTCACGCGAGGTTTCGAGCTCGCTGGTCAGGCGGGCGATTTCCGCGTCGTAGAACTCGCTGCTCGAGCTCGAACTCGGCACGCTGTCGGGGGGCTCGGCCAGAGTGGCGGCAAGCTCATCGAGCTGCCGGGTGATATCGGCTTCGAGACGGGCCGTTTGCTCGCGACTGGCCGTAAGCGCCGCGCGGGCACGCTCCTGCAAGTTGCGCAGGGCGGCAGCCGACAGCGAGGACGCTGCCTCCGCGGGGGACGGTGTCGAAGCTTGCTCTTCCATGCGTAATCCAGGTGCTCGGCTCAGCAAAAAACTGAACCGCAAGCGGCTCACTCGTCCTCGAGTATGCACACAGCGAGCGACGGTGAAAACGCGGGAAATTCCTACCGGTATATACGCCGCCGCACGGCTTGGGTCAAAAGCGTTCTAGCCGTGCTGCCGGTGATGCGGGTGATGCCGGTCATGCGGCCGGTGCATGAATTCAACAACTTTTCCGCGGCCGGCGCGAGCGGCAGAGGCCGAGCAATCGAACGTCAGAGGCAGAATTGCGCGTGCTTACAACGGCGTTGCGCCTTGGTCGCTAGGCACATTTTTTCGCCGAAAATCGCGAAGCGAGATAGCGCCCTCCAACCCACCGCCAAGCGCGATAATTGAAGTTGGGCAACGCTTCAGCGATGCCGCGAGCGGCGCACGCCGCTCACCGTACCACTCCGTACGCGCGAGTCTTTCCGCGCTGACTGCCGCAAGATCTGTGCACGAACCAATTTGGACCGTTAGCGGCCCCGGCGGGTGATGAAACCGGCCAAGCCCAGCAGCATCAGCACCGCGGAAGTGGGTTCCGGCACGCCGCCACCCGGAATGTTGACCGTCACCGTGAGGCCGCCGAACTGCTTCTTGGCAATGAGCGACTGGGTGTTCGCTTCGGAGAGCGCAACCAACGTGTTATCGAGGTTTATCGAAACCTTCGTCGCTCCGCCGGAGAACGGGATGCCATTCGCCGTGAGGATATTGGCAATGTTCAGGTTCAGGCTGCCGGTCCATGCGCTGGTGAAGATCGGTCCGCCGCCCCCATCGCTGGCGAGGCCAAACGTGCCACCGGAGGGCGTGAATGTGAGGTCGAACGGCAGGCCGAGCAGCGGGCTCGCGAGCGGCACGAAATCGACCTCCGTAATATTCAAGAAGACGTGAGCCGTCACCGAGGTGAAGGTCGCATTGGTGCCAAAGCCGGCCAGGGTCGTGTCACCGCCTTCGCCGAGTTGGATCGAGGCGATAACGTTTTCCGGCTTGGCGTTGATGCCGAACGAGAGCTGACCGTCGGTGATATCTGCAACGCCGGCAGCAGAAGCGGCTTTGAAGCCCACCGGGCTGAACGACAGGGCGTCGCCCGCGACCGAGGGGGCGCCGAACAGCGGCGGGTTATCGCCGGCGGAATTGGCATCTTCCGTTACCTGGGTATAGGTAATCGTACTGCCGGAGAAATTGCCGTAGTTGATTGGTGCGGCGAGGGACTGCTGGCAGAGACCCAGAAGACCAATGAGAACGGCTCCAATGAATGAAGCGCGCGCAGAGGATGAAACAAACGATGTCGCGTCGGATGTTCTAATCGTCATTAGCTAAACTCCTGCCTTTTTCGTCGCCGGTATGCCCAACGTGCCACCGGCGCCGCTGCGCCGCCAACACTGCCCAAAGCCCCCGCGGCCGGGAGCCCCCACTCCACGTTATAAACAAAGCAACCAGGGCCGCAACTATTTGAGCACGAAATTCTCGGAATATTTTTGGCTACCGGTGCGGTCGCTCACCCCCAGGCGGCGTTGGCAGCATCTGCCACAGCGGCCTATACTGAGCGGCTTATTGCGGCCGAACCTGCGGCTCCGGAGTCGTGACTCTGTTTCTCCCGAGCGACCAGGCGGCGCGACTTTCGTTCGGCCGGCCAACGCTAAACACTTTGCACAACTATGCTTACCGTGATCCTTCCCGACGGAAGTCGGAAACAATATGACCGGTCGGTGTCCTCTTTTGACGTAGCGCAGGATATTGGCGCCCGGCTCGCCAAGGCCACGATTCTGGCCGAGGTCGACGGCAAGCTCTTCGATCTTCACAGCCCGCTGCCCGAGGACGGCGAAGTCCGCCTCCGGCTACTCACCAAGAAAGATCCGGAGGCACTGGCCGTAATGCGGCACAGCGCGGCCCATGTGATGGCCCAGGCCGTGATGCGGCTATTCGACGGCGTGCAGCTCGCCTTCGGGCCGACGACCGGCAACGGTTTTTACTACGACTTCAACCTCGAACATCCGCTTTCGGAAGAAGACTTTCCAAAGATCGAAGCCGAGATGCAGAAGATCGTGAAGGCCGACGAGCGCTTCGAACGACTGGAGATGCCGCGCTCCGAGGCGATCGAGCTGTGCCGCGAGCTGAAACAAGAGTTCAAGGTCGAGCACATTGAAAGTGGGCTCGCGGATGAGGCGTCGCTGTCGTTCTATCGGCAGGGTGAATTTGTGGACCTGTGCCGCGGCAAACACATCCCGAGCACCGGGCATATCGGCAACGCGTTCAAGCTGCTCTCGGTGGCGGGCGCGTATTGGAAGGGCGACGCCGACCGCGAGCAGCTGCAGCGGTTGTATGCGACTGCTTTTTTTGACAAGGCGGAACTCGATGCCCACCTGGAACAGCTAGCCGAAGCCAAACGCCGCGATCACCGCGTGTTGGGCAAGCAGCTGGAGCTCTTTACAGTTAATCAGACCGTTGGCTCGGGGTTGATTCTGTGGCTGCCGAAAGGGGCCATCATTCGACAAACCTTGGAGGAGTACATCAAGAGCGAGTTGCGGAAGCGTGGCTACGACGCGGTGTTCACGCCGAACATCGGGCGCGTGGAGCTGTATCAAATCTCCGGGCATTTCCCGTATTACAGCGACAGCCAATTCCCGCCGATCGAGATGAAAGACGGCGAGCGCTACCTGCTCAAGCCGATGAACTGCCCGCACCACATCATGATCTATCAGTCGAAGCCGCGCAGCTATCGCGACTTGCCGGTGCGGCTCGCTGAGTTCGGCACCGTGTATCGGTTCGAGCAATCGGGCGAGCTCTCGGGCATGACCCGCGTCCGTGGGTTCACGCAGGATGACGCCCACATCTTCTGCACTGAGGACCAAGTCGCTGACGAGTTCCGCAACTGCTTGGAGATGACTCAAACCGTACTCTCGGCGCTCGGCATGAACGATTACCGCGTGCGCCTTGGGTTCCGCGATCCGAAAAGCGACAAGTACGTGGGCGGCGACGCGGTGTGGGATCGCGCTGAGGCCTCGCTCAAAGCAGTGTGCGAGTCGATGAACCTGCCCGATATGTCGATCGAGCCGGGCGAGGCCGCGTTCTACGGGCCGAAGGCAGATTTCGTGGTGACCGACTGCATCGGTCGCGAGTGGCAATTGGGCACCGTGCAGCTCGATTACAACTTGCCGAGCAAGGACCGGTTCGGGCTCGAATACATCGGCACCGACAACCAGCCGCATCAGCCGGTGATGATCCACCGGGCGCCGCTCGGCTCACTGGAGCGGTTTGTGGGCGTGCTGATCGAACACTTCGCGGGGGCGTTCCCGCTGTGGCTCGCGCCCGAGCAGGTGCGAGTGCTCACCGTGAGCGAGAAGTCAGATGAGTACGGCCGGGAAGTCGAGAAGCGGCTGTTGGCAGCCGGCCTGCGCGTGAGCGGCGATTACCGCGGCGCGAAGCTCAACGCCAAGGTGCGCGATGCCCAGGTGCAGTTGATTCCGTATATGTTCGTCGTGGGCGAGCGAGATCGGGACGCCCAGACCGTGGCGGTGCGCGACCGGCTGGAAGGCGATTTAGGCTCGCTGTCGCTGGAGGCCGCCATCGCCAAGCTCCGCGAAGAAATCGCCGCCAAAACCGTGCGGCAGGTCGCGAAGAAGCAGGCCGTCAGCGCCGCCGACCGCGACACGCAGAATGAATATTAGGCCAGTTATCGAAGGTTCACGGGCCCCTCGATAGCAGCCGAGCGAGGAGTAGTCGATCGGCCGAGTAATTTACAACGTATAGTTGACGAATAACGCCCTTCCGCACAAGATTTGTAGCTGGAATAATGCCGCCGCTGTGGCGGCTGAGCGTTTGGCCCGCCCTGAACTCGAACCCATTTCTCTCACCCAATAGGAGATTCTGCCATCGCCCTCGATCGCAAAGGCCAGCGGATCAACGAGCAAATCCGCGTCTCGCCCGTCCGTGTCATCGCTCAGGACGGCGCCCTCTTAGGCGTCATCGAAACCGTGGAGGCCCTGCAGCGGGCCCGCGAAGCCGGCTTGGATTTGGTGGAAGTGGCCCCCCAAGAGAAGCCGCCGGTTTGCCGCATCATGGATTTCGGCAAATTCAAATACCAGCAAAAAAAGCGGCAGCACAAAGGCCACACGCATCACAGCAAGAACAAAGAACTGCGCCTGCGCCCGAAAATCGGCGACCATGACCTCATGACCAAGGTCAACCGGGCGAAGGAGTTCCTGGCCGAGAAGGATAAGGTCATCTTCTCGGTCATCTTTCGCGGCCGCGAGAATGCCCACACCGACGAAGGCTTCAAGCTCGTCCAGCGGCTCACGAAAGAACTCGAAGACGTCGCGAAGCTCGAGCAGAACCCGCAAATGCAGGGCCGGCGGATCGTGGTGATCTTCGCGCCGAAGTAATTTTGTTGCAGGCACGCTCCGCGTGCCGTGGCTAAACGTTCTTCTGTTGCAACGCCCCCCCCGGCAAGATTGTCGTCGGTCGTGATACAGTTACGGCTCGCCGAGCGTGCCGACTACGCTGCCGTAGCGCAAACGATGTCCCAGCTATTTGACGTTCTTCTTATCGCCCGGCGTCGTTGCCACTTGCGTTTCCATCTCATGCAGTTCGGCCGCAACAACATCGCGCAGGCCGCCGTTCCAGCTTTCCAGTAACGTCGCTTGGATCGTCGCGCCGGGCAGCTCGGCCGGTTGTTCCTTGCGGCGTTTGGCGATACGGGCGGCGGTGGTTTGCAGGCCGTCGGGGAGAACGGCGATCACTGCTTGTTGTTCTTCGTCTGAGAGCTTGCCGAGATACTCGGTCATCGCGCGGCAAGCCACGGCGAGGCTGCTGTCGCCGTCGGTCGTTAATTTGACGTCCTGCAGAAAGGCTTCTTGCGAGAGCAGCGAGGCGCCCCAGCTGCCAATGGCGCTAATCTGTCGCTGGTCGCCGGATTCGAGCTGCTTAATGCTCTCAGCCAGTGCCAGCGCGCCAAGTGGTCCAACCGGCCCGCCAGCCATGCGGCGAAATTCGTTGGCCATCATTGCAGCGGCTGCTCCCGCCTGGCTGCCGTCGAGCCGTTCACGCAGCTTCCAAAACGTGGCTTCGCGAGAGATCGTCCAGGGCCAGCTGCCGCGTGCAAACAGAAGGTCGGCCATCGCCGGCACGCCGGGCAGGCTGTTGTCGAGCGTGGCGGCCATCTCATCTTTTTTCACGCTCGCGAACGAAGTCGGAATTCGGAACTCGCGCGCGCGGTCGGTCTTGGCAATGCCGAAGCTCGCCGCATCTTCGCCCGCCAGCTCGAGCCAGCGCGACCAGATGAGCGCCAGCGTTGGGCTTGTGCGCAGCTGCCGCGCCAGGCGGCAGTACATCGCCAATTCAGGCGTTTCTTTCACGAGTGGCTGCTTTTCAATCTCCGACAAAGCGAAATCCCAACCCGACCCAATTCGGTGCCGTTCATCATAGCGATTCTGGAACGGCTGGCCGGTGGCGCGCAGCGCCGAGGCGGTCTTGTCGAACGCGCCTTGCTCCAACCGGCCGACGAGAAAATCACGCTTGATCCAATTACCGGCCGTGCAGCGTAGTTCTTTAAGCTGGCCGGTTGCTGCATCCAGCCGCAAATTGATGTGACCATCGGAGTAGCTGAGCTCACCATTGCGTACCGAAATCTTGGGCCGCTTGCCTTCTTTATGATGAGCAAGTTGCAGGGCAACCACGGGCTCGACCTGAATTTGCCAAGGGCCTTCGCCGCCGTTCGAACCGCCCTCGGACGCTTGGGAACTCGCGCCAACCACCGCCGTCATTTGGTATTCGCCCCGCTCGCCGAGCACGGGGACTACCTTGAGTCGAAACGTCATTGAGTCGGGCAGCGGCGACACATACTTCTGCTGCGAGCGCCAGTCGTAGATTTCGAGTGCACCAGGCGAGATCAAGATCGCGTGATCGATGTCCCAGGCAGTCTTCGGCGCGGAGAGCGCTTCGATGCTCACGCGGCCATCGCCGCCGACCACGGCCCGCACCGCTTTGATGCCCGCCGTTGCGTCTTCGAGCCGCGAT
>JAXMBH010000032.1:0-54679 GCA_046349975.1 Pirellulales bacterium | reverse complement strand
AAAAACTCCCGTTGGATCGGTGCCGACGATTTCCACGCCGCCTTTTGGATCGATGGTAAGTTGGTATGCTTCTTCCCCTGCCGTCTTGCGTGAACCACCAACATCAACTTCGGCGATTCGAAGGCGAATCTCGTTCGGGCTTGGCGCACGCCCCGAGGGCTTCATAGATTCCGCAGGTACTTTGTTCATAAGTAATTCAGACAACGACGTAGCCAAGAACTTCGCTTCGCGGTCGACCGCTGGTTCAAAGACGATCTTGGTGTCACGCTTGAGTGTAAGCTGGCCAGGCAGCGCACGACTGCTCACGGGAGTTGGCGTGACCGTGGTTAGCAGATCGTGGCGCAGCGTGTGCAGGTGTTCATTCTGTTGGAAGCGCGATTCGGCCGAGGAAACTTCCACAATGTCATTCGGGCCACGTTGCAGTTTATCCGCGCTCGGAAATGGCTCCACGCGAAGCGGCACGATGTTTGGTTTGTTGCCGCGATCGGCTGGATCGCCGGCGATCCAATACAAACCGCTCGTCGCGTAACTGAGCGTCATTGCCCAGCCCTTCGCGCCGTAGGCAATCGTCCGGCTTTCATTTGGTTTGATCGGCTCAAACTTGTCGCCCGGGGACAATGCGTAAAAATCACCGTTGATGTGGGTTAGTCGAAAATCCGGCGCTACTGAATCCGGCAGCAGCTTGGATGCCGAATTGAAATACAACGTCCAGTTGCGATCAAGCGGCGCCCGGCCGCGATTTGTCAGCTTCAACTCCGCGGTAAAGTGCACATCGGGAAAGTTCTCAATCAATCGCCAAGAGGCCGATATCTGTGGCTGCGGCTCGAGGCTGGCAGCGGCAGCTATTCGCGACGTCATTGTGGCGGCGATCAGAAGGCCGAGGATCCAAGAGTAGCGAAACATGAGTGCACTTTCTTGCCGGTGCAAAACCAAAGATCGTAAATTCTGGGCACTGGCGCTCGACACTGGCAGCCATAGCTACACGACGGACTTTCTCGTCACCGTCATGGCGATTCCGCTCAGCGTATCCTTCAATTCATGAACTCGCGCCGACGTAACGGCGCTGATGGCTGTCGCCACTGCGCCGAGCAAGTGCGATCCGCTCGTCGCCAAGAAGCTGCACTCGGCAACGGCCGGTTCCAGAGCAGCTTGTCGTGTGCGGGCCAAGAGGTTCTTCCGCAACCAAGGAACCTGATCAAACAGCCGACCGGTAAAGAAGACATATTGGGGATCAAACAAGTTGACGACCTGTGCGATGCCGATCGACAGATACTTACACAGCCGGTTGATTTCGGACCGAACAACCTTGTCGCCTTTGCGCGCCAGCGCGATCGCCTCCTCAAACTCAACTGGGCGTTCGAAACGTTTCGATAGGCGTTCGAGCAGTGCCCATTCACTCGCCACCGTTTCCAAACAACCGCGGCGACCGCAATGGCAGCGTCGGCCGTTGGGGACGATGGGAATGTGGCCCAACTCGCCTGCAAAACCATTGTGACCGGTAAGGAACACGTTGTTGACCATCACACCGAGGCCGATGCCAGTGCACATATCCAGTACGGCAAAGCTCTCTAAATTGCTGACTTCGCCGTAAACATACTCGGCCAGGCACAGCGCGTGCGCGTCGTGCACAAGCACGCATTCAGCCTCGAGTAGCGCACTGACATCGTGCCCGAGCTTCTTACCATCGAGAAAATGCAGGTTAGCTGCCAAGCGGATTTCCTGCTCGCGGTAATCGACCAACCCGACCACGCTGATGCCGATGCACAGAATCGGCATATCCGCCGACCGCAGGGCCTGGACGCGGGTGACGATTGCATCGAGCAGCTCATCGTAGCTGTGCGGCGTTGCAAACGATGTTTGGCTGCCTTCGCGCAGCACGCCGTCGAAACCGGCGGCGGCCACTTCGCAGGTCCGCACGTCGACCGTCACGCCGACGACTTGGGAGTTCTCGCGGGAAAGACGCAAGCGTTTCGCCGGCCGCCCCGGCCCGCCGGTTACGTCGTCGAATTCCTCCAGCAGGCGCGCATCCAGCAGCGAGCCAACCGCCTTCGCCACGGTCGGAAACGTGACGCCCATCCATTGCGAAAGTTCACCGCGGGTCGAAGGGCCATGCTGCCGGACCGCCCGCAGTACGAGCGCTTCATTGATGCGGCTCAAGAGTTGCGGTTGGACCGGTGATAGGTTGGACACGCGGCTTACCTCAAGCAGGCGCCCGCCGTTTGTCGGCGAGCATACTCGCGCCGAAAATCGCCAAAAACGATAATGCGATTTGAGTGCATCAAGCAGCCTGTTAATCTAACGATACGATGTCGTCACCTCAATCGCGCTCGGCTTACGGCACCAGCGCGTCGTAGACTTCTCCGCCTTTGGTCGTACTCGCGGCCCGCCAGGTCGAGAGATCGACGCCATCAACCACGAATTGAACGGAGCTGTCGCACATGACCACGTTCACCCCACCCGGGTGCCGGCTCCGGGCGGCGGCGCGAAAGACGTTCGCTCCGGTTGCGCTGCCGCATGGTGGATTCGGCAACGTGGGATCGCAGTATTTCGAATCTGGGACGCTCTGTAAGAAGTCGGAATCATTGCTGTTTGGCGTTGCAGTTGTTTCAAATCCTGCCGACCAGCCCCACCACGTGAACCCGCGCAAGTCATCGTAGCGCCCTTGCACGGTCTCCGAGAACATCATCGTTTTGCTCAGGCCATCAACGATTTTCTTAAACGGTGTACGCTTCGGAGTGGGATCGGGGTCGTAGCCGATGAACGGGCTCCCTGCGTATTTCACACAACTTGCCGCCAGGCAGCTGCTGCCAATGTGATTCGTATTGCCATAATTGGCCACGTAGTTGTGGTAGGTGCCGCCAGGCACGAAAGTGGTGTTCGTTTGTTTCTCGTCAGTCGGACAAGTGAGCGTCGTAATTCGCGTTTGAACGACCTGCAAATTTCGCGTCGGCACGACCGTCGAATTACGATCGTACCGATATTCGTCGTCGAAAGAGGAAGGGTCTTTGTTCCACTTATAGAGATCCGCAAGTTGCTGTTCTTCGATGAACGGCAGGATCGCCATTTGCCACGTGCCCCAGCAGCAACTGAAGTTGCCCATCGGCAGCGTCTTGTGCACGTCGTGATAGTTCGCTGCGGCGATTCCCAACTGTTTGAGATTGTTGATGCACTGGCTGCGGCGAGCGGCCTCACGGGCCGATTGAATCGCCGGCAACAAGAGCGCTACAAGGATGCCGATAATGGCAATCACCACGAGAAGTTCCACCAGCGTAAACGCTCGAGAGTTTCGTTTCATTGCAATTGCACTCCGTCTACCCAATCGCCTACCGTCATTCACTTCGCAGGCCGACTGGCAATGTCGAAGTTGAACTCATTGTCCTTGGCTGCATCGACGTCGATTGTCTTGGTGCTGTTGACGTTGTATTCGGCCGGAATGCGTTCGGGCGCCATCGGCGGCGCTTGAGGTTCACCGGGCGCGCTGCGTATTACGATGGGTTTGGCCTTCGTATCCGGGGAACTGATTTCGACTCGATATTTGCCCGGCGGCAATCCCTTCTCTTGCGGGATGTCATAGGCACCGTCTTTAATCATCGCGCCGGACGAAAACAACTTGCCCCCGCCGGCCGTCGAAAAGCGAATGGAACCGTTGTCGAGGGCCGTGCCATCGAGCGTCACTTTGCCGTGAATCGCGAGCCGATCCGATCGGGGGCCGCAGCCGGTGAACAAAATTGCGGCCAGCGTCAGTGCGGCAACGGCCGCGCGAAACCACTCGCGATAGGATTGCGGAGTATTCATCGAGCGAATTTGACGAGGGCCGGAGCGAGTCGCGCCGTCATCCTAGAAATGTCCCCATGCAAGCGCGCAGCGTGAAGGGCTGCCGCCGATGGGCACCCCATATCTTAAATGATCTAGAATATCTGAGTCAACTGCCGTAAGTCTCGATTCGGTGCAGCGCTAGAGTGGTGTTCTCGAAAGTTTTGCGCCCTAGTTCCGAGTTCACCAGCAATCAGGCACCAAAAACGCAATCTAGCAATAGCGTGTTTAACCTATTAAGCGACAGCAGGTTGCGTGCGCGGCGGAAACAGTTTCACCATTGCTGGCCGGAACACTTACAAAAATACTGGTAAAATCTTGCAATTATTTTAGACCATGATATAAATAGCGGCGCAGCGCGCGTCTTCACGTGCCGGCAAACACCTTCTGCGGAGGTCGTCGCAAATGACCGTAGGTTCTTACCGCGTTCTTGCGCAGATGTCGCATCGCTTTCGCGTGGCGTCAACGTTGTTGTGTTGCTTCGCGTTTGCAGGTACTGCGAGTGAGGCGCCCGCTGTCGACACACTCGCCTATTCTTTTGAAGACGACTTACAGGGATTTGGGGCCAACGGCGGCGGTGTCACAGTCACCCAAGATACGATCGGCGCTACGGACGGCACGCATTCAATGCGAGTGGCGGTCGTTGGCGGGGCGACGTTCGTAGGTGCATTGACGCCCACGTTGGATCAAACACTTTTCGGCCAACCGGCCGGCTTCGATCACGTTCATTTCGACATTACGATTGTGCAACGGTTCGATCAGCCGAATCCAACGCCGCCGCCAGATCGGTTAGGATTTGCCCGCATGGGCGTGACGATTTTTGGCGTGACGCAACCGGATTTCCCTGGTGGACAGCAGGCCGTTCAAGCGCAAATCGCCCAACTTGCCGAGGATGAGTTCCCGATCGGAAATCTCGAACCTGGCACGTATCGCAACGCCCGCATCGATCTGGATAAACTGACGAACCCGCTTACATTCGAAACGCAAACGTTTGACCAGATTTTCGGCGCGGTGGGCAGCGGGCCAGACGATATTATCCCCACGGGTTTTCAGTTTTACTTTAACAAATCTTCAGGCGCCGCGTTCCCGCTAACGGTGTATGTCGACAATGTGCGATTTGGCAAGAGCATTCCTGGTGATTACAACGGCAACGATGTCGTCGACGCTGCGGATTATGTTTTGTGGCGCGACATGCCGGGCGCCGTGCCTCCAAACACAAATTTCCGCAACGAAGTAGTCACACCCGGCACCGTGGAACCCGGTGACTACACGGCGTGGCGTGCCCGATTTGGAAATAACACCGCGCCAGCGAGCGGCCTCGGTAGCGCTGCTATTCCCGAGCCGGCGGGCGGATTGCTGATATTCGTTGCTGCTGGCGTGGGATGCACGCGGCGGTTGCTTCGCACAACGGAACGGCAACATTGATTAGGCAAACGATTCTGTTGATCACCATCACCATGCTTTGAGGAGCGTCCAATGAAAGTACGATGCGCTGCGGTTGCGATAGCTGCGATCTTGATGTACGCGGGCAGTGCCCACGCCCAGCTGGCTTACTCTTTCGAATCGCCAGCCGTGAATCCAGATGGATTCGGACCCAATGGCGCCGGCGTGACAATCACCCAAGATACGATCGGCGCCACCCAAGGCACCCATTCTTTGAAGGCCTCTGTTGTGACCGGCGCGACTTTTGTCGGCGCCCTCACCGGCAACGTAAACTCGTTGATTAACGATCCTCCCGGCGTCAATTCACTGTTGTTTGACATGACGATTGGCCCCAACGATGTATTCCCAGGCGCCTTCGCGCTCGTGGGTGTCACGATCTTCGGCGCCTCGCAGCCCGATTACCCTGGCGGCCAGCAATTCGGTCTGCAGGCCCAGTTCGCCGATTTTGAACACATCGATGGCAAGGCCCCCGGCACCTACACCGTGCAAATCGACCTGAATTCGGCTACGCATCCATTAACATTTGCTACGGGGCAAAGCTTCAATCAGATCTTTGGCACCGTCGGCAGTGGAGCGAACGATGTCATCCCGACCGGCGTGCAGTTCTTTTTGAATAAATCGAATGACGCCCCGCTGACGGTCTACATCGACAATGTGCGCGTTGTCGGCACCGTACCTGAGCCAGCCACCATTGGTATGCTGAGCATGGGCGCCGTGGTGTTCGGATCGTTAATCCGGCGCCGACGCAGCTAGAAGCTTGCTTGAGTGTCCCTCTTCGAGCCGCGCGACGATTTCGGTCGCGCGGCTTTTCTTATAGGAATGGCTCAAAAACAATTCCGCACCTGAAATTTACCACCACGGCACAAAGGACACGAAGAACACAGCTAAATGCACACAGACAAATGCCTAGAGACAATCAGCCCGATTGCTGACGTCGCCTCGCGATCGGAGGACTGAATTTGTAATCGCGGCCCGGGAAGTCCGGCTTCACCACACGAATGCCAGCGATGGTCCTCTGTGGATCAACCTCTTCTCGGCGACCTCCGTGCCTCCGTGGTAATTCTGGTTCGACGGAAGTTATTCTTGAGTTATTCCTTAACACGTTCGCCGCAGAGTTTAGGCTTGGTCCGCATTCGAAGTTTCGCTCCAGTCGGTATTGGCGAGGTTGCGCGAAATTAACGCCCCGGCGACGATCGCAACGGCGATGTAAATCCCAGCGCTCAGCCATTCCTTGAAGATCAGCTTCCCAATGCCGAACAGGGTGGCGTAGATGAGGACGCAGCCTAGAATCCAGCTGTAGAATTGCAGTCCCAAGCTTTCGCTGGGCCGGCCAGCCACTTCACCCGCCTGTTGTGCCACCCGCTTCCATCCTGGGCCTGCCGGGCGCACGCGCTGGTAGAAGGCCACAAGAGTTTCCATCGACTCGGGTGGTGTCAGCAGTGTAACGAGGACCCAGCTCACCGTGGTGATGGCGACGGTCGTCAGCATTAAGTACGCAAACTGCTGCGGCTCGTCGCTATTCCATCGCGGGCCATGCTGCGACTGTTGCAGGAACAGCGAAACAGCGGCGGCCACGATCATCGCCGACACTTCCGACCAGGCGTTGATCCGCCACCAGAACCAGCGCAGCAAGAGAACCGAGCCGGTGCCCGCGCCTGTTACCATCAGCAACTTCCAAGCGTATTCGATCGACGATAGATAGGCCGTGATCAACAGCGAGAGCAGCATGAGTCCCAGCGTGGCGACCTGCGAAGCAATCACGTAATGCCGCTCGCTCGCGCTCTTCACGAGGAACCGGCGGTAGAAGTCGTTAATTACGTACGATGCGCCCCAATTCAGCTGGGTGCCGATGGTAGACATATACGCGGCTGCAAATGCCGCAATCATGAAACCGCGCAGCCATGTGGGGAACACGGCCGGGTCCATTAACGCTTTGATGTAGCCGGCCTCACGGTCGGCCAGTTGCGGGTACAGCACGATCGTGGCGAGTGCCGTGAGCACCCACGGCCAGGGCCGCAGCGCGTAATGCGCCACGTTGAACCAGAGCGTCGCGAGCAATCCATCGCGTTCACTGCGCGCTGAAAAGATTCTTTGTGCCACGTAGCCGCCGCCGCCCGGCTCGGCGCCGGGATACCAGGTTGCCCACCAACTCACGCCCAAATAAACGCACAAGGCGACGAGCGGCATCCAAGCCGAATCAAGTCGCGGAAAGAAATCGAGACGCGAACCGGCGTGGCCGCTGGCCGCGTCGAGCGCGGTGATTTGCGTTCGCAGAGAATCGATTCCACCGACCGCATTGACCGCCCACACCGCCAGCAGAATCACCATTCCCATTTTCAGTGCGAATTGAAACAGGTCAGTCACCAGCACGCCCCACAAGCCGGAAATTGTCGTGTAGTACGCGGTGAAGAAGAGGATGCCGATCAAGATCAGCAGCGATGCCGGGTTATCGGAATTGAAGATGCGATGCAGCCAGCTGGCCCACACCGTGCCTTGCGCCAGCGAGTCGAATTGCAGGGTTTCGTGCAGGATCTTGATCATTGCGAGATTCACCCAGCCCAGCACGATGCAGTTGATTGGGATTCCCAGGTAGAGCGCGCGAAAGCCGCGCAAACAAGCAGCCGGTTTGCCAGAATAGCGCAACTCGGCGAATTCGATATCGGTCATTACGCCAGCTCGTCGCCATAGCCGGGCGTAGAAGAATACGGTCAACATTCCGCTCATGACCATATTCCACCACAGCCAATTGCCGGCGATGCCATTCTTGGCGACCAAGCCGGTGACCAACAGCGGTGTGTCTGCGGCAAATGTGGTAGCGACCATCGAGGTGCCCGCCAACCACCAGGGCACGTCGCGACCCGAGAGAAAGAACTCGCTGGTACTACCGCGGGCGCGCCGCGCGTAGTAGAGCCCGATACCCAAATTGAAAAAGAAATAAAGTGCGATGACCGACCAGTCGAGCGGCGTAAGTGTCATAGCAACTGAATTCGAGTTGGGTCCATTCCTGGTAAGTCGAGTCCACGTACCCCGATTGATGCTGCGGTGAAGAATCCATATCAGCAGCGTAGCGGCCGCCGTACACAACTGAGGAAAACCGAGACACATGCCAGCAGAGAGCTGATGGCAGGCTCGGGCACGAAGCCGCTGAGTGAGGCGCCAATGCCGGGCGCGTTGCTGCGCCACACGACATAATCCGCTGTATCGACAACACCATCGCCGTTGCCATCGGCGCGCAGATCCGATGTGGACCCAAAGCTCATCCGGAAAACCGTGTAGTCGGCAGCGTCGATGTCGCGATCCCCATCGTAGTCGCCGCTCAGCGTTTCGTTCTTAAGGAAGGCGGCCCGCAGAAGTGACTTCGAGTTAGTCGGAGCGACGTCGTGGCCAAGCTCCCAAAAGATCATATGGTCGAGGCCGCGATCATGAGCGAATTGCACGCGCTGGGCCGCCAGGCTCGGTCCCGGAACCCACACGGTTTGCCCTTGATAGGTGTAATAATTGCCCGAGGCGTCTGGCACGCCTCCCGCGACGAGCTCACTGTAACTATACGGCGTGCCGGCGGTCGGCGATTGGCTCGTGCCGATTACGCGACCGAAGAAGGGAAGACCGATGCCCAGGTCTTGCGGCTGCGCGCCGAGTCCCCACTGGGCAAACACCCATGGTCGCCGGTTGGGCGTTCCGGGTGCATTCGTCCAGTCGTCGACCGAGTCAGTCACGTACTGTGGCAACGAGTGTTCACCGCGATTCGGATCAGCCGGATCATTGGCCCACCAGCCTAACTCATAAGTCATCAGCGATAGGCCATCGATCGCATTCGGTCCATTGAACACGCTCAGCGGCACCCGAACCGTCGGATCGATGGTCGCGTAGACCCGCTTCGCGCTGCCCACTTGCTGCTTGATCGTTTGCAGCAGCGAGCCGTAATTATTGAACTGCGTGGCGCCCTGCGGGTGCTCCCAATCGATATCCACCGCAGTTGCGCCCGTCTGGCTCAGAATCGCACTGATGTTTTGCGCCAGCGTGGTGCGTAGCGTCGAACTTGCCGCAATCGTTGCGAAATTGGCAGCTTCACCGGCGCCGCCCAATGTCAGGTCTAACCGCGGTCGTTGCCCCGCCGGTAACGCGCTGATTTTTTGCACAAGCGTGCTGATTCGATCCAAGTGCGACTGCAAAGTACCACTGCCTGAAAGCGGCGTGATCGTGCCATCGCTGCCCGCGGTCAGCCCGAAATATCGCACTTCATTGAGCATTGCGAGCTGAGCGGGAAGCGTGCCGTTGGTATACGAGCTACCCATTTCCCAATAGGGCACATAACCGATCAAGTCGAGGGCCCGCGCGAGCTCACCTGGGACCAACGAGCACAGTGCCAAGCTGACGACGATGAGAACACGGCGTTGAAATGGCATGGCCACTGGTATCGACCCTGAAACGCAACGCCGGCAGGTAAGCCAAGTCTCGATTCAGCTTAGATTTAAGAAAAATCGGGGTGACATGATTTGAACATGCGACCTCTTGGTCCCGAACCAAGCGCTCTAGCCAGGCTGAGCTACACCCCGTCTCATTCAGCAGTTCGTAGAGAATCGCGCGTGCGAAAACTGCAGCAGAAGCTATCACTCTAGCAAATTCCGGCCGCCGCCACAAGGTAACTGGCCTGCTGGCGTTGGCCTCCAAATGCCTGTTTTCCGCGGGAAAACCGCATAGATTACAGACCGTCGACGCTATCATCCGATCTAAAGTGTGATCCCACGATCGAACTCCTCTAGTACGACACCGCCGGCCTGCTAACGTTCGCTCGTCTCTTGCCAGCACGTCCTGCTCGGCAAGCGCTCACTACCACGGGTCCGTTCGATGAAGACCAACGTCGTACCATGCGCGGCGATCGCTGCGCTGATTTGCCTGTTGTCGACCGGCTGCGCCTCGATCGTCAGCGGCCGCCGCGCCGATGTCACGATCAATAGCTACCCATCCAATGCGCACGTCGTCGTTCGTGATGACCAGGGCAAAGATGTCGCCTCCTGCACCACGCCCGGCACGGTCTCGCTCAAACGCAATCGCAAATGGGGCCTGCCCGCGCGCTACACCGCCAGCATCGAATCGCCCGGCTACGAAACGGCCGAAGTGCCGATTCGCTCGACGATGAACCCTTGGATCCTCGGCAACGTCGTTTTCGGTGGCATTCCAGGTCTGCTCGTCGACAACGTCACCGGCGCCGCCTGGCAGCCGAAAGACAAAGAGATCCACCGCGACCTGTTGCCATCCGCCGACCAGGGCCCGCTGGTCTCTCAAGCGAGCCCATCGATCACCTCGCCGCCCGATCCCATGCAACCCGCCGCCTACGTTGCCGAACAACCGCGCAGCAGCGCTTCGCGCACTGCCATGCATTAGCCGCCGGGCGCTAGCCCGCGGTTTTACAACCGCTACCAGTAAAACACGGCTCTACATTCACAGAGACTAACTTAAACCGTGAGCCAGAAGGTAGTTCGAACTATAACTATGCACTCAAAAAACTCGAAAAGATTTTTGTTGAAAGTGAGCCACTACTTGTGATAGTCTCCTCTCAACACTGAACGGTATCCAGCGGAGCGAAGCCGCACGCCACTTTCCAAGGTGGCCGGCAACGTATCCCCAGAGCCCGAGGTCGGACGAACGCGTCCGGACTCGGGCTTTTTTTGTTGATGGTCGGTGGTCCGTCGTCCACTGTCCGTTGCGGGTTGTTGCAACGGACCACGGACCACGGACTACGGACATTCAAACGTCGAAGAGATTGCCATGATAAAGACAGGTAGCCCGGGCAAGTGCGTCTCGTTCGTCGACGACCCGCTATGGGCCGGTCCCCCGACTCCCCAGCTGTGCGCGGGTCTCCCGACCCCGCACGCCGCACGACCGCAGGTCTCCCTGCCCCGGCTGTGCGCGGGTCTTCTGACCCCGCACTTCGAACGACCGCAGGTCTCCACGCCAACCGACAACCACCAAACTCGCCTCCTATCCCTCGCCGACGCACGCCACGTCATCCACGACGCCGACCTCTTGCTCTTCCGCCGCCGCAGCCTGATTTCCATCGCCGGCCGCGGCACCCACTCCCACGCCGCCAAAGCTACGTGGTGGGACGACGAACTGTTCTGCGTCGAAGTCCGCGAGTGGCACGGCGGCCGCGCCGTCACGCTCGCCAGCCAAGTCGAAAAATACCCTGGCCGCATCGATGTCTATCACACGAATCCGGCAAATCGGTGGCCGGAGTACGATCGAACGCGCTCCACCCAGTTGATGCGGCGCCTTGCCGGCTGTGATTACGGTTACACCGCCGTGCTGGCCGCCGCCATGCTCCACCTGCCGTTCATCCGCATGGCCGTGCGAGCGAATGTAGAAGATGACGCGATCGATCGCCGGCCGCCGTTTTGTAGCCAGGCCTGCGTCATGTGCGACCGCCTCGGCGGCGGCATCGACCCCGTGCCGCACCTCGCCGACCGCCTCACCGAACCCGCCGACCTCGCCCGCAGCCCGTTCTACGAATACGCCTTCACATTAATCCCCTAACACTTCGCCTTTCCTAGTGGAAAGTCAGTATCGCAAGGTGTCAGGTGTCGGGTGTCAGGTGTCAGACAAGGCACTTTTCCTGACACCTGACACCCGACATCTATCCAACGCGCTGTGCGCGGGTCTCCCGACCCCGCACCCGAATCGACCGAAGGTCTCCATGAACACCCACAATCAACTCCCAGCTACGAACTGCCGGACGATGCACCGCCTTGCCCTCTCACTCGCGATGACGATGCCCGTCGCCATCCGCGCGCAAGCGCAGTGCTATATCGACCCCGTGACGGGCCAACGGGTTTGCACGCACGCGCCGGGAGCTACGCCCGGCGCCCGTGCTCCGGCATTTCTCGTGCAGCCCTCGGTTCCGGCTCTTGACTCTTGTCTCTCAGCTCTCGACCAATCCCCCCACTGCCGCATCAGCGTCGCCGACGGCACGCTCGGCAGCGGCACGCTCGTCGCCCGCGATCAATCGCTCGGCCTCGTCATTACCTGCGCCCACTTATTTAGCGATAACGCCTCAACAATCGTCGTCTCATTTCCGCCAGCAGGTCGGTTCGCCGCCCGTCTCCTAGAAATCGACCGCGCGAACGATCTCGCCGCGCTCCTCATTCGCCGCCCGGATGTGGAACCGCTCACGATCTGCGACGCCGAACCTGCCGGCCTCCTCACCGCCTGTGGCTACGGCCCCAACGGCGCATTCCGCAGCCTCCAAGGCCCCATCACCGGCCAGGCCATCGCCGCCGGCGCGAATGTTCCCTCGACCACGATCGCCTGCACTGTCCGGGCGGGCGACAGCGGCGGCGCCGTCCTCAACACCCGCGGCCAACTCGTCGGCATCATCTGGGGCCAGCGCGACAACCAAACTTACGCCACCTGCGGCCGCCCCGTCTTCGACTTCTTCAACCGCGCCCGCAACAAAGCCTTCGCCAATCAACAAACCCAACCGCCAATCGCAACCTCGCCACCCAACAGTCAGCCCCCGGCTCAGCCGGGGGTTTCGTCGCCCACGATCGACCTCAAAGCCCTCGCCGACGATTTCGACGCCCGCCTCCGCGCCCTCGACGCCAAGAAGCAAGACCGCGGCGACTACCTCCAGCACGGCGACCTGAACGCGTACCTCCGCACTGACGACGCCAAAAAACTCACTGCGCCGCTCGCCCCGCGCTCCGAAATCGAAAGCAAACTCACCGCGCTTACGTCGCGCTTCGAATCGGTGCACTCCGTCGTCGAATCCGTTCGTGAGCACGTCGACGAAATCGCCACCACCCGCGATGGCTTCCTCAGCGGCGCCTCGATCGCCAAAGTCGCCGTCGGCGCCCTCGGCCTCTCGGGCCCAGTTGCGGCCGCCATCATCCTCGCCGTCGGCCTCCTCGGCGCCAGGGTTAAGTCAAGAGTCAAGAGCGAACAGTCAAGAGCCAGAAGACTTCCGGCTGTTGACTCTCGACTTTCAGCTCTCGAGTCACAACCCATCGCCATCGACACCCCGCCACCACCCCAACGCACCATCCCCGAAACTCACTACGTCCCTATCGAAAAAGATTCCTTCGCCAAAGCCCACCAATGGGCGAGCGAACACGTCGCGAGAAAATATCCCGGAGCGGCGGATGTCCTCCAAGCTCAAGATTCGTTGATCAAACAATATCTCGCCGGAAAGTAGGTGTCAGGTGTCAGGTGTCAGGCCAATCGCTCTTCTCCGACACCTGAAACCTGACACCCGACACCTCGTTCCACCACAGACCTTACCACTCCCATTCCCCTCACATCACGAAAGGCCCGTCCCATGCCCGTCACCAACACCGATGCCGTCCTCTGGTACAACGTCGGCGAATTCGGCAAATGCGGTTATGCCGTGCCGAATTGGTCGAACGACTTCGGCAGTCTCAATCCGCAAATTCTGGATTGGACGTATCTCGTCGGCCGTAACTTGTTCCACATCATGCATCACGAAGATGCCGATCTGCGCATCCCGCCGTCGATCAACACGGTGAAGCGGATCCACAAGCTTTACATCCGCGCCGGCAACATCCTCGCCGGCCGGGCCGTGCCGCCGGGCGAGAACAATATGGAAGTCATCCACGCCCGTCCGGCCGGCGAGGTCTTCCGTGTGTTTCCCGTGCCGTTTTTCCTGGTGCGCAACCAATTCATGCGCCGCTGGGCCGAGCTCATCCTGATGTCGCTCGCCGAAGCGATGCAGCACACCGAGAACCGCAAGAGCCTCGAGATCTCGACCGCCTTCGCTGGCCAGGTCGGCCAGTATATCAAGCGCGTGTACATCAACATGGCGATCGAGCTGTTCGGCAAGCCGCGCTCCGTTGCCACGACCGATGGTTTCGCACTCACCGATGCCGACTTCAGCGCCTACAACCCCGGCGACTTCTTCACGCAAACCGAAATGGTCGACACCGTGCCGCGCCTCGACCGTGTGTTTACTGAAGACCGCCTCGAAGTGCTGGCCGAAGGCATCGCCGTCACGGAGCTGCCGGAACTGAAGCCGTGGCCCACCAATCTCACGAACTTCTACGCCGCCATGCGCACCGATGGCACGATGCCTGGAGTAACGTCCACCGGCGAGAGCTCGAACGCCGCCGCCCCCGTCATTCCCGCCGCCCCCGGACCGTGAATTAACCGCAGGGTGGCTGGGGACGAGCGCAGCGAGCCCCCAGTGACGTGGCGGTTGACAAAACGCACTGGGGGCTCGCCTCCGGCTCGACCCCAGCCACCCAATCGGAATGCAAAGGGGGAGGGCGGAAGGCGGAAGGGGGAACGAAGCAAAGCAAGTAACTGCCGCGCTCGGCGCGGGTCTCCCGACCCCGCCGTTCGCCGACCGCAGGTCTCCGCAGAAGCCATTGAGGGAGCGGGAGACCTTCGGTCAGTGGAGTGCGGGGTCAGGAGACCCGCGCACAGCGCGAGGGAGTGCGGGGTCGGGAGACCCGCGCACAGCACAAGGGAGTGCGGGGTCAGGAGACCCGCGCACAGCGCAGGAGACCCGCGCACAGCGCGAAGCGCTTTACTTATTTCCCCTTCCACATTACCCCTTCCGCCTGAGCACTCCGAGCCAACTCACCACACCCCCGACCTCAGCCTCTCGCACCGCAATGGACTGGCCCGTCGCAACCGTACTGCTCGGCACGCTTGGCACGCTCGCCCTCGGCATCTTCAAGTTGATGTCGCGTCGCGAGGCCGCGCCCAGCCATGAACCAACGAATGGCCGCGTCTACGCCCGCGCGACCGACCTGGCTGAATTCCGCGCCCGGCTCATCGCGCTGGAACAAGCGCACCACGTGCTCCGCGCCGAAATCCGCGCGGATATTAAAGAGCTGCAAAGCACAATTCGTGACCTCATACACCAATGACTCGATCGTCCGTTGTCCGTGGTCCGTTGTCAGTTGCAGCGGACGACTGACAACGGACAACGGACAACGGACAACTGACAATCATGAGAATTCGCGACCGCATCAAAGAACTCCGCCGCGTGCCCGCCGGCACGCTCCGTCCCAACCCGCGCAACTGGCGGCTGCACCCGCCCGCGCAACAAGACGCTCTTCGCGGCATCCTCGCCGAAGTCGGCTACGCGAGCGCGCTCCTCGCCCGTGAACTCGCCGACGGCACGCTCCTACTGATCGACGGCCACCTCCGCGCCGAAGCCACGCCGGATGCGATCGTGCCCGTCCTCGTGCTCGATGTCGACGAACAAGAAGCCGACAAGATCCTGCTCACCCACGACCCGCTCGCCGCAATGGCCACCGTTTCCGCAGAGCACCTGCAAACATTACTCGCCGAACTCGACACCGACAGCGCCGCCCTCCGCGCGATGTGCGATGACCTAACCCCGTCAGCGCCCGGATCGGCCGGGAGTTCTTCATCGCAGTTGGAACAGATCCCCGAAGCCACCATCCCCGAAAGCTACCAAGTTGTCGTCGAATGTCGCGACGAAGCCGATCAACGACAAGTCTTCGACCACATGCGCGGCCAAGGCTACCGCTGCCGCGTGCTGACACTTTGAGGATGCAGGATGCGGGATGCCGGGTGCAGGGTCGGAAGTCCGACGCCTTGTCCCTGCCACCGGCATCCTCCTTCTCGCATCCTCGGCCAACTCCAGTGACTATGAATCGCTACACCATTTTTTGAAAAATCAGCCATGCCAACGATACGTACGACCGTAGCATGCCCCATCCACGATTCCTTCCGCGTCCAACAAGTCGCCGGCATGTTCGACGTGCCGCTCGCCGAGCGCGCGACGGAGGACTTCGAGGTCGACGTCCCCGGCGACGATGAAAGTTGGCAAATCGGCCTCATCGTCGGCCCCTCTGGCAGCGGCAAGAGCACGATTGCACGCCGATGGAGTCAGGAGCTAAGAGACAAGAGTCAAGAGCCAGAATTGAATGGCTCGTCTCTAGCTCTCGACTCTCAGCTCTCGACTCTTGACTCTCCTCGCTGGCCCGCCGACCGGGCTGTCGTCGACTGCTTCGACAACGTCCCCATTCGCCACGTCGTCGAACTCTTCATCGCCGTCGGCTTCGGCTCACCGCCCTCGTGGGTGAAACCGTACCACGTGCTAAGTAACGGCGAGCGGTTCCGTTGCGACTTAGCGCGTGCATTATCGCAAGGCTATCGGCTCTCAGCTGTCGGCTGTCAGCCAAACGATCGCTCCGGCCGAGAGCCGATAGCCGAAAGCCGGCAGCCCGTGGTATTTGACGAATTCACGAGCGTCGTCGATCGCAATGTCGCGAAGGTCTGTTCCGCGGCGATCGCCAAGGGCATTCGTCGCGGCCACATCCCCTGCCGTTTCGTTGCCGTCACCTGCCATTACGACGTCGCCGCGTGGCTCGAGCCCGATTGGATCGTCGACATGGCCACCTGCATGCTCCATTGGCGACCAACAGCGAATGTGGAGGGGTCCGTTGCCCGTTGTCCGTGGTCCGTTGCAACGGACAAGGGACCACGGACAACGGACCACTGGTTTCGCCGCCCACCGATCGAACTCGAAATCCATCGCTGCGAATTGGCTGCGTGGCAACTGTTTAAGCGTCATCACTATTTGAACGGCTCGCTCGCCGCGAGCTCGCGCTGCTACCTTACCACCTGGAACGGCGTGCCCGTGAATTTTTGTGCGACGCTGCCCGTGTTCATGAAGCGGCGTCATCGCCGTTTTACGCGCATCGTCACGCTGCCCGATTATCAAGGCCTCGGCATTGGCATGCGGGCCGTTGCCGCCGTGGCCGAACTGCACCGCGCCGAAGGCCACCGCATCAACGTCACGAGCAGCCATCCCGCGCTCATCCGCCACTGCCGGAACTCGCCCGCTTGGCGAACCGTGAACGTGAAAAAAGCGGGCGGCTCGCGCCCGAGCGCCCGCTTTCCCGCGTACCGCAGTTCCACGGGGCGAGCAGTCGTGTCGTTTGAGTATGTCGGAAGAAAGGCGCCAGGTGTCGGGTGTCAGGTGTAGGAGGTGGGAACAGGATACGGGATACGGGATACGGGGGACAGAGGTTTAGATCTGATGTGCCCGACGTTTTCGAATCGGCTTCTAACTTCTTTCCGACACCTGACACCTGACACCTAAAAATACGACACCTCAGAACCCCAACAAAGCCATGTCTACGGAAGCCTCACAGCCCCTGGAACTCCCCACGCTCACGGCCGAGCAACAAGGCAAGATCCTTGGCGTCCTCTCGGTCGGCTGCGATCGCGAAACCGCTGCCAACATGATCGGCCGCACGCCGGACGACATCATGCTCGCGATGCGTGCCGACGCTGCGTTTGCCGCCGAGGTTCGCCGGCACGAAGCTGGGGTCGAGCTCGCCACCATGAAAGTCATCTATAGCGAGGTGACGGATCAGAAAAACTGGCGGGCCGCTGTGTGGTGGCTCGAACGACGCTCACCCGAACGCTTTGCCAGCCGGGGCGCGGGCACGGTCACCGTCAGCCACCTGAAAGCTTATCTCACTCTCCTTGGCGAAGCGCTCGGCAACTCGATCCATAACGCCGATGACCGCGAACGCGTGGCCGCCAAGTTCGTCGAGTTTCGGTCCCTGGCGGAAAATCTCGCCGACGATTTGCTGCGTTCGTCGCCGCGCCTCGACGACCCATCGTCGCCAAGCCTCGCACTGCTCGAGTGCGACGACGCTCCGCGAGCCGTCAACACAGAAGCCGCCGAGGACAGCATGACCGCCACCGCCGAAATACTCCCCGAATTCGATTTGTAACTGCCACGATGGAACTACAACTTCACAATACCGACACGAAGGTGCTGCCCTCTGGCTATTTCGAGCGCTTGGGATGCGTCGTCGAGGGCTCCTATATATCGAGCACGGCAAGCGCCACGCATCGTAGCGCCATCGACCGCCCTGCCGCCACGCTCGCCTGGGGCCGCAAATTCCTGCCCGCCCACTTTGCGAAGCCGGCTTCACGAATGCACGAATGGCTTGGCGCCGAGCTCGATGCGCTCCGCCAGAGCCGCGGCTCAAAGATCAACGTCATCGGCCCGCGCGGCAGCGCGAAGTCGACGATCGCCACGCTCACCCATGTGCTCCACGTCGCCGCCGAAAGCTGGGAACGTTACATCTGGATCGTTTCCGATACCAAAGAGCAGGCCGAACTGCACCTTGCCAATGTGAAGGCCGAACTCGCCGACAACGCGCTGCTGCACCAAGCCTATGGTCGCGCCATCACACGCGGCAAACATTGGCGCCGCACGTCGATCGAGCTCGCGAGCGGCGTCGTGATCGAATCGTACGGCACTGGCCAGGCGATCCGCGGCCGGCGCCACAACGCCGACCGTCCCACGCTTATTGTGTGCGACGACCTGCAAAACGACTCGCATATCTCCTCGGGCGTTCAGCGCGAAAGCTCGCGTCAATGGTTCCAAGGCACGCTTCTCAACGCCGGCACAAAAGAAACGAACATCGTCAACCTCGCGACCGCGCTACACCGCGAAGCGCTCGCGATGGAACTCCACCGCGCGGCCGGTTGGACCTCGCGGAATTTCCCCGCGATCGAACGCTGGCCAACGAACATGGACCTGTGGCAAGAGTGGGACACGCTCTACTGCGACGTCGACAACCCGAAAGCCAAGAGCACTGCCCGCGCGTTTTTCGACGAACGCCGTGCGGCGATGGAAGCCGGGGCTGTCGTGCTGTGGCCGGCCGTCGAAGACCTTTACACGCTCATGCAAATGCGCATCGAGATCGGCGAGACCGCCTTCGAACGCGAAAAGCAGGGCTCGCCGGCGAACCCGAGCGCGTGCGAATGGCCCGACTCGTACTTCGATGGGAACATTTGGTTCGACCAGTGGCCGGCCGACCTCACCGTCCGCACGATCGCGCTCGATCCCAGCAAAGGCCGCGACGCCGGCCGCGGCGATTACTCGGCCTACGTGCTGCTCGGCATCGACTCGCGCGGTGTGATCCACATCGAAGCCAACCTGGCCCGCCGGCCCACGCCGCAAATGGTCGCCGACGGCGTCGACCTGTGCGTGCGTTTCCAGCCTCAGTCGTTCGGCGTCGAAGCAAATCAATTCCAAGAGTTGCTGTGCGGCGAGTTCGCTGCCGAGCTCACCCACCGCGGCATTAACCACATCACACCGGCCGCGATTCACAATCACGCGGCGAAGCTTGTGCGCATCCGCCGGCTGGGACCGTACCTGTCGCGCCGCCGATTGCGGTTCCTCGCTCGTTCGCCCGATACGCAATTACTCGTCGATCAACTCCGCGACTTTCCCATCGCCGCCCACGACGACGGACCCGACGCCCTGGAAATGGCCCTTCGACTCGCCGAAGACGTGTGGCACAACCGCACCGCCAACGATGGGCTGGGCGATCGATTACCGATTGGATGAAAGAGATTTAGGCGTCAGGTGTCAGGTATCGGGTGTCGGGTGTCAGAAAAGGCGATTAAATCGAACACCTGAAACCCGACACCCGACACCCGACACCCGACACCTTGCGAAACACATTACTAAACGGAGCCCAACAATGCACGCGACCACTACCGCCCCCAACCTCGAAACCCGCCTCCTCGAAGTCTTCGACGCCCTTTGGGATGACCTCGTCGACCCGCGCGAAGCGTACGCCGACGCCGACGGCTCCTGGTGGCAACCTATTGGCGTGTCGGCCGGCGGCGCCCAGCGCACCAGCGGTATCGTGAATGATCAATCGCTCGCCGAACTCCGCACCCAATGCCGGCAACTTGCCGCCACGAACGAATTCGCCATCAATGGCCACGAAAACCGCATCAGCTACATCGTCGGCCCCGGCCACAGTTACCGCGCCGCCGTTTGCAAAGGCATGGAGGCGACCAACGACCTGCCGATGCAAGTGCAGAAGCTGCTTGACCAATTTCAGCAGGAAAACCGCTGGCAGTCGCGGCAGCAGGAAATCGTTCGCCGCATCGACCGCGACGGCGAAGCGTTCCTGCGGTTTTTCGTCGACCAGGAAGGCCTCACGCGGATCCGCTTCATCGAGCCCGATCAAATCTTGACGCCCGCAACCCTCGCCGGCGACGCCTCGGCGAGCTTCGGCATTCAAACCGATGCCGACGATGTCGAGCAAGTGCTCGGTTATTATGTCGATGGCGAGTTCGTCGACGCTGCCGACGTGCAGCATCGCCGGGCGAACGTCGATTTCAACGTCAAACGCGGCCTGCCGCTCTTCGCACCCGTGCGCAAGAACCTGCGCCGAGCCGAACGGCTGCTGCGGAACATGAGCGTTGTCGCCGAGATCCAATCGGCCATCGCGCTCATTCGCAAACACCGCGGCGCCAGCCGCAGCGGCATCGAGCAGTTCATCGCCAACGACGCCGACGCGACGACGACGAATGGCACGAACGGCCGCACGCGGCACTACACGCAATACGGCCCCGGCACGATTCTCGACGCCCCGGCCGGCATGGAATACGACTTCCCGGCCCGCGGCCTCGATGCGGCGAGCTTCGTCGCCGTGCTGCAGGCCGAGCTGCGAGCCATCGCCGCGAGGCTCGTGATGCCCGAGTTCATGTTCACGTCGGATGCGTCGAACGCGAACTTCGCGTCGACGCTCGTGGCCGAGGGCCCCGCGATGAAAATGTTCGAACGGCTGCAGGCCAGTATGATTGAACACGACATGGCCGTCATGCGGCGGGTGATCGACAACGCCGTGGCCGCCGGCAAATTGCCGCGCGATGTGCACAACTGGGTCAGTATCCAAGCGGTGCCGCCGTCGCTGCACGTGCGCGACCAACTGCAACAAGCCCAGGTCGATCGCATTGCCTTCACCAGCGGCGTGCTTTCGCCGCAAACGTGGAGCCAACACCTCGGGCTCGATTACGACCAGGAGCAGAAGAACCTGGCGTCGCACAGCGCACTGTAGCAGGCACGCTCCGCGCCGTTGCTTCCACTCGAAAGGAGAATCGAGCGTAATACCGTGACGGCACACGGAGTGTGCCTACTACACATGGCGGGGTGCCTGGGGTCGAGCCGGAGGCGAGCCCCCAGTCCCTGCGGTGGACGTAGCGCACTGAGGGCTCGCTCCGCTCGACCCCAGCCACCCCATGAAGAAACCAGCCACCCTACTTAGCGATTTCTCAAGAATTCAGCGACCAAAATCGGCCCGCCAGAAAAATCGCAAGTGGCTACAAATTGTTGTGGAAATGAAATTTGAAATTGCTATAGTGAGGCCATGATTGACACACGTGTACAAAAGTACCCTAATCAGGGAAATAAGATCGAGCAGCTCGAGGCCGCGCTGGCGAAGCTGCTCGCCGATCTATCGCAGCGCGGCTTTTACGGCGAAGCGGGCCTCACGATGAGCGTCCAAGACGGCCGCATCCAACACATCCGCGTCGCCGTGGAGAGAATGATTAAATAGGGCAATTAGCTATCGGCTATCGGCTATCGGCCAGAGGATATGGCTGATAGCCGATAGCCGATAGCTGACAGCCCCCAACCGGTATCGCCTTCGAGGTCGCCGCCACGACTATCGAATCGAGCCCATCCGAAAGCCTCGCGCTTTCCGGTGGGCTCTTTTATTTGGCTGTCGGCTATTCGTTGTCAGCATTCGGCCAAACGGTTTGGCTGACAGCCGATAGCTGACGGCCGACAGCCCACCATTACAAGGAGCACCACGCATGTCTGAGTTGATTCAAGAGTTCGTCAGTTCCAACAGCCAGCGATTACGGGTGGACCGCGACGCCGGCGTGATTCGCGGCGTGAAGTTGCTCGGGCTCGCGTCGCGCAACGGCCGGCGATATCGCGAGCGCGCGCTCGTCGACGCGATCGGCCTGTACGAAGGCGCGAAGGTGAACATCAATCACCCGAAAGGCCATCCGCTCGCGCCGCGCGATTACCAGGACCGTCTCGGCATGGTCCGCGGCGTCGAGTTTCGCGCCGGCGAAGGCCTATTCGGCGATCTGCATTTCAATCCGCAACATCCGCTGTCGGAGCAGCTGGTGTGGGATGCCGAGAACGCGCCGCAGAACCTGGGCATGTCGCACAACGTGCTTGCCCGCACCAAGCAGGCTGGCGATGAAACGTTCGTCGAAGCGATCACGAAAGTGCAGAGCATCGACCTGGTCGCCGACCCCGCGACCACCAGCGGCTTGTATGAGCATGCCGTCAGTCAAGAGTTGAAAGACGAGAGTCAAGAGCCAGAGGATGGACGGCCCCGGCTGGCTCTCGACTCGCAGCATGTGACTCGTGACTCGATCACGCTCGAACAACTGCGCAAGCTTCAGCCGGGGCTCGTCGACGAACTCGTGCACAAGTACGAAACACAGATTTCGCAGCTGCGCGCGCAGTTGGAGGCGGCAGCGACCAAAGAGGCGGCCACTCGGCGGCGCGAGTTTGTGCTCGAAGTGCTCCAAGAAAATGAGCTGCCGCTGCCCACTGCCGACGGAAAGTTCGACAGTCTGCTCACGACGCCGCAGTTCATCGAATCGCTGCTGAACGCTGCCGACGAAGCGACGGTTCGCGCGATGGTCGAGGAACGCGCCGAGGTCATCACACTTGCGCATCGACTGGCAAACTGGGCAGCCGCTAACAACGGCCGCCCGAAGGCAAAGAGTCAACACGCGGTGGGCCCAGCGACGAATTCAGCACCGATTCGCACCGCGGCCGATTTCGCCGCGGTCGTGCGCGGTTAGCAGATGCACCGCAGGACGGACATTTCTGTCCGTCCACCAAGATCGACGGACAGATAGGTCCGTCCTACGCGAAACGCAGACACACAGGAATGCCTGCCCCACTTACTCACTTACTCACTTATTCACTTACTCACACCTCACACAGGAGAACTCCCACATGGCCAACACAATGCGATGGCGCTACGGCGATACGTGCCCGGTAATGTTGCCGGTTGACTCGGCCACGGTCATCGAAATCGGCGACTTGGTATATCTCGATGTCGATGACGCCAAGCCGGCTTCAGCCCAGGCCGACCAGAGCACGGAAATCGGGAACCAGCAACTGTTTCACGACGTATTCGCGGGCGTCGCCATGCAAGCCTCGCGCAGCGGCGACACGCAGCCGATTCGCGTCGCGACGGCCGGCGTCTTCGAATTCGATTGCTTGAGCACGACGCTCGAAGTCGGCGACTTGATGAGTTCCGACGAAAATGTCGCCGGCGTCGCGCTGTTGAATCAGACGGTCGCCAAAGTCGGCAATCCCAACGCCGCCATCGGCCGCTGTGCCAAGCGACTCAACCCCGCGGGCACGCGCGTACTCGTTGACATCGTCAGCGGCGTCCTCAAAGGCGGCCCGCAAGCGGCGCTGTAAGAGATAGGTGTCAGGTGTCGGGTGTCGGGTGTCAGATTTTGGCATCCTCGACTTCTCTGACACCTGACACCTGAAACCCGACACCTTGCACTCCAATAGACATCAAATCTGAACAGGAGCAAACAATCGATGACTCTTAAGTACCGAGAACTCAAGCGCCGCTACGACCTCGACGGCGCCGACCAAACCGTTTCGCATCTTTCCGAAGCACTGCGGGAGGGGCACTTGAAGCCCGCAGACTTCAGCATTCGCGACTTGGCCGAGGCCCTGGTGCCGGATGGCCACGAATGGGTGCGGCTGCTCGACCCGCGGAGCGCCGGCAGCGTGAGCGTGCTGGAATCGACCGGCGGCGTCGATGTGACCGCGTTCCTCAATATTACCGGCCAGGTGATTTACTCGAAGATCATGGAGGCTTACACGCAAGAGGCCTTCATTGTGTCGAAGCTCGTCGACACGATTCCCACGCGGCTTGATGGCGAGAAGATCCCCGGCATTTCGCGCATCACGGAGACGATCGACGAGGTGGCGCCCGGCATGCCGTATCCGCATCTGGGCTTCGGCGAAGACTACATCGAGACGCCGTCGACCACCAAGCGGGGGTTCATCGTGCCGGTGACGAAGGAAGCGATCTTCTTCGATCGCACGCACCTGGTGCTGAGCCGCGCCGCCGAAGTCGGCGAAGTGCTCGGCCTCAACAAGGAGAAGCGGCTGGTCGATCTCGTGATCGGCGTCACGAACAACTACAAGTGGAAGGGCACGACCTACAACACGTACCAAACCAGCACGCCGTGGATCAATTCACTGGCGACCAACGAGCTGGTGGATTGGACAAACGTCGACAAGGCCGAGCAGCTGTTCGCCGATATGCTCGACCCGAACACGGGCGAGCCGATTCTCGTGCGCGGTACGACGGTGCTCGTGATGCCGGCCTATCGCCACGCGGCGCACCGCGTGTTCTCGGCGGCCGAGCTGACGTTCACCGCGGCCGGATCGACCACGGCCACGGTCTCGGCGAATCCGCTCAGCGGTTACCGCGTGTTCGACAGCCGGCTCGCTTATCGCCGAATCGTTGCGGCGGGCATCGCGGCCGCGACGGCCAAGAAGTACTGGTTCGTCGGCGACTTCCGCCGGGCGTTCGCCTACATGGAGAACTGGCCGATCACCGTCACGCAAGCGCCGCTCGGCAGCGAAGCCGAGTTCAACAACGACATCGTGCTGCGGTTCAAAGCGAGCGAACGCGGGGCGGCCGCGGTGCTCAACCCGCGGTATGTCGTGAAGAACACGGGCTGATAGAAGGGTCGCGGGCTTAGGGTCGAGGGTCGAGGGCCGGCGAGTGCTGGCTCTCGGCCCTGGGCGGGGGGATGTGTTGTGAATGGAATGATGGAGCGACGTGTATCGCCGCGTCCCGGCACGCTCGTGCTGTTGGCGCGGTTGGTGGATCGGGATGGAGACGCAATTGGGGCCGACGATATCCGTTCGATCGAGTTCGTCGTGCATCGGCTTGATTGCGCCGGTGAACGTGAAGTCCGCACGCCAGCGAATTCTATTCGCCAGCGGGTGTCGGTCGCCGAGGTGATCGTCGACGACTGGCGGCAGGCCGGCGATTGGACGCCGAGTGGCGACCCGTTCAACTTCCGCCACGAATTGCCAGTGCCGACAGAATCGCTCGGTGGCGGCGAACCCGCGCGGTTGGAGATTGAGTACTTGATTACCCACACCACGGACGAGCGAACGTTCGTCCGCTTTCGCATAAGGAATGACGGCCATGACTGACGTGGAACAAATTCGCTCGATTCGCAGCCAATCGCTCGCCCAGCTTGCCGAGCTGCGGGCCGAGCCGAAGCCGACGTACTGGATCGACGGCCAGCGCGTTCACTGGCAAGAGTATGCCGAATCGCTCGAGAAGACGGTCGACTGGTGCGATGAGAAGTTGAACAACACGGAGCCGTTTGAGGTGCGTTCGCAAGGGATGACGTGACGGCGGCGATTGGAACGGTTGCCATTCGTTGGATTTTACGATTCGCGTGTGCGCGGGTCTCCCCACGCGCGCGGTTGGCGCTTTGGCGCTGTGCGCGGGTCTGGCGCTGTGCGCGGGTCACACGGCGCTGTGCGTGGGTCTCCCGACCCCGCACTCCCGGCGCGCTGGGCGTGGGTCTCCGCGCTGGGCGTGGGTCTCCCGACCCCGCACACTCGGCTGACCGAAGGTCTCCAGATGTTCAACCGAAGCATGAAACTGCCGTGGAGACCTGCGGTCGGCGAGGGTCGGGAGACTTGCGCACAGCGCGATATGGAAATTCATTGAGACCTGCGGTCGGCGAGCGGCGGGGTCAGGAGACCCGCGCCGAGCGCGGGGGTGCGGCGGGGTCGGGAGACACGCGCCGAGCGCGCGACCCGCGCCGAGCGCGCGGACCCGCGCCGAGCGCGCGGAGCCGCGTCGAGCGTGCGGAGCCGCGCCGAGCGGGAGAGGCCGTCTTTACATTAACAGCGCAATTTGTGCGTGAGGTTACTGATGCCAACACCAACGACCGAGTTTTCGATTTTCGATGGCCGAGAGTTTGTGACGTATACGCCGGCGAGCGCCGCGGCGGTTGCAGATGTGCCAGCTCTGCGTCGGCCGCTTAGTCGTTCGTCACAACGAAATATCGAGCGATACGTGGAACTGGCGGCCACCGACGTGATTTTCTATTTGGATGCCGCGGCGCTGGCCGGCGTCGGGTTGCAGGCCGGAGATTCAGTGACCGATGCCGAGAGCATGATTTATGTCGTGCTGTTCGTCGAACGGCAAATGTTGGGGAACACAATCGCGGTGGTCGGACGATCCGCGTGATGGATGGCAACGAGCGAATGTTGAAGGGTAAGAACAGGGAAAGCTCAACCGGTGGCGGAGTTCGAGCCGTTCGTGGCGCGACGATAGAGCATGTCGACGAATTCGGTGAGCAGCTTCGCTTCGCCGCTTTCGAGAATGACGCTCACTTGCCGCCACAGATCGCGGCGGGCATTGGTCGCTTCGGCCGCGGCCAGCACGCCTTCTTCGGTGAGCTGGCCGCCGGTGCCAAAGCGACTGTAGAGCTCGTCGAAATCGGCCTCGCTCCACTTCGCGAACTTCGCGGCGTGGCGGGCGACGATGCTCTCCACCAGCATGTTCGTCGCGCGGTCAAATCGCCGCGGCGAATGCTGGCCGGGTGGGCGGAAGAGCTCATCGATCGCCACACCCAGGCCCTGGGCCAGCTTGTGAAGTGTGCGGGCGTGCGGGTTGGTGATGCCACGCGCGAGCCCGCGGATCGTGCGTTCGTCGAGTTCGGTCGCGGTGACGACCTCTTCGAACGTGAGGGCCGAGCGGGCCATGATGCGCCGCAAATTTAAGGCGACAGTCGCGGCATCAGAGTTGGCAGTCGACGTGGTGGCCACGGGCGGATATGTGGGAGTTGCGGAAAAATGGGAGAACACCGCAAAAACGCGGTTTATGTACAGACGTATACTAACCCGCGAGGCCGCTGTCAAGGGGGGTGTCGGTAGAACAGCGAGGGCCGGCAACTTACAATGACCAGCCGGTAGTGGGCACGTGACCGTTTTCCGGCCCAGAATCGCATTTCGGAGGGCAGGCGAATGCTTCGCACGATTTCTCAATATTTCTGCATCGCAATTTTGGCTTTGGCGGCAGCGGCCGACACTTGGGCCTGGCAGCCGGCCGAGGGGCCGCTGACGACGCGGTGGACCAAAGACGTGTCGGCCGAGAAGGCGTGGCCCGAATATCCGCGGCCCCAGATGGTGCGGAAAGACTGGACCAACCTCAACGGGCTGTGGCAGTACGCGATTCGGCCGAAGTCGGAAGCAGAGCTGAAGGAGAGGGGCCCGCTTTGGGGCTCTTGGGACGGCGAAATTCTCGTGCCGTTCGCAATCGAGTCGGCGCTGAGCGGCGTGAAGAAGGCTGTGCGCACGAATGAGCGGCTATTATATCGGCGGTGGCTTCCAACGCCGATGTTAGCCGGCAGCAACGATCGACTATTGCTACACTTTGGGGCGGTCGATTGGGAATGCCGGGCGTGGGTGAACGGCAAAGAAGTTGGCCATCATACGGGCGGGTACGATCCGTTTACGTTCGACATTACGGACGCAGTGCATCGTGAACAGAAAGCGCGCGACGAGCTGATCGTTGCCGTGACCGATCCCACCGACACCGGTACGCAGCCGCGCGGCAAACAAGTACTGAAGCCGCACGGCATCTTTTACACGGCGGTCACGGGCATTTGGCAGACAGCCTGGCTGGAGAAGGTACCGGAGAAGCACATCGAGTCGCTTCTGATTGTGCCGGACGTCGACAAGCAAGTTGTGCGCGTGACGGTCAACGCAAAAGCCGGTAACGAAGTGCGAATTCGCGCGCTCGACGGCAAGACCGAAGTCGGCAGCAAGATCGGCGCACCCGGCAAGCCAATCGAAGTGCCCGTTGCTAAGGCGAAGTTGTGGTCGCCAGACTCGCCACATCTTTACGATTTAAAAGTTGAACTGCTCGCGGGCGGCAAGCCGGTCGACTCGGTCGACAGCTACTTCGGCATGCGCAAGATCGAAGTGAAGAAGGACGCTGAGGGCGTCAATCGGTTGATGCTCAACAACAAAGCGGTGTTTCAGTATGGGCCGCTCGATCAAGGTTGGTGGCCGGATGGCTTGTACACGGCGCCGACGGATGCGGCGCTGAAGTACGACATCGAAATGACGAAGAAGCTCGGCATGAACATGGCCCGCAAGCATGTGAAGGTCGAGCCGGATCGCTGGTACTACTGGTGCGATAAGCTGGGTTTGCTCGTGTGGCAGGATATGCCGTCGGGCGACGTCAACAAAAGCGACGAAGGCAAGAAAAACTATCGCAGTGAGCTGAAGGCGATGATCGACGCCTGCCGGAATCACCCGTCGATCGTCATGTGGGTGCCGTTCAACGAAGGTTGGGGGCAGTACGACACGCCGGAGGTTGCGGAGTGGGTGCAGAAGTACGATCCGAGCCGGCCGGTCAACGAAGCCAGCGGCTGGAATGACGAGGGCAGCGGCGATGTTTCGGATATGCACAACTACCCAGGCCCGGGCATGCGCAACCCTGAAGACAAACGCGTGAGCGTGCTCGGCGAATTCGGCGGCCTCGGCATGCCAGTGAAGGGTCACACGTGGCAGTCGGAAAAGAACTGGGGCTACGTGTCGTACGACAGTGTCGATAAGTTGACCGACGCTTACGTGAACCTGCTCACGATGATGCGCCCGCTCATCGGCCGGGGGTTGTCGGCCGCCGTGTATACGCAGACGACCGACGTCGAGATCGAAGTCAACGGACTCATGACGTACGATCGCGAGCGCGTGAAGATGGACGAAGCGCGGATGATCGAAGCGGCCCGCAAGCTCCACGATCCGCCGCCGAAAATGGAGACGCTGCTTCCCACGAGCGAGAGCAAGCCGCAGACGTGGCGCTATACGACGACGAAGCCGGCTGACGGTTGGGAGAAGCCGGAGTTCGACGACAAAGAGTGGTCCACAGGCAAAGCCGGCTTCGGCGCGGGGATGTCGCCGCGGACGCCCGTGCGCACCGATTGGAAAACGCCGGATATCTGGCTGCGGCAAACATTCAATGCCGACAGCGTGCCAGAGAAGGCGCTAATCATGCTCGTCGCGCATCACGATGATGATGCCGAGGTGTATCTCAACGGCGTACTGCTGCGAAAGCTCGAAGGCACGTCGCGTCATTACGGACCGACGATGCTGGATGCCACAACGAGTTCAGCGCTGCGGAAAGGCCAGAACACGATTGCCGTGCATTGCCATCAGGCGGGCGGGCGGCAGTATATTGATGTGGGGCTGAACTTGGTGGGCGAGCCGTAGCAAGGCGCTCAATATGACCACAACACATCACGAATACCGCGGCTACGTTTTCAAAATTGCCTATCAGCCGAAAGAGCCGGTGTATTCGGTCGAATTTGTTGATTTTCCGCCGATCATTACGAGTGGCGACACGCTTGAGAGTGCGTTCGCCAATGCGTGTGAGGCTCTCGATCTGCACTTGGAAAGTTTGCAGAAGCTTGGGAAGCGGGTTCCCAAGTCGAAACATACGCTCGTGATCGCGCCGGCTTGAAGTGCCTTTTGGTTGCGATTGCAGACGGCAAGGTTAGGACGGACAGATATGTCCGTCCTACGGCGGTTTCTCACCCCTCCCTAACCCTCCCCGTCGAGGGAAGGGGACCGAACCACTATGAATGGACTGCTGTCAGCGGTTGGCTAATGTTGATTATGAGAGCGAGAGTTCTTCCTGGTCTTCGGTCGTCGGTGTGCCGGCGGGGCGTTCGGCGGGGTAGAACAGGTCGACGATGCCGTGGATAAGGCCGATGGTTTCGGGGTCGGAGGAGCCGAACCGCGTGGCGAGCGGCGCGAATAGCCAGCGGCCTTCGGGCCAGCGGACGTCCATCACCTTCGCGCAGTCTTCCAAGAGTTGGTAGACGCGGGCCCGGGTGACGCCGATGGTTTCGGCCTGCTGCTTGACGCTCGGCGAGTTTTCGTCGAGGCACAGCCGCGCGGTGGCCAGGCCAGCGACCTGATCGCCCAGATCGATCTTGATCTGATTGATCATCGGCTTGACGATGTGCTTGTGCAGCTCGTCGACCGGCGGCAGGTCGGGTTGGCCGACGATTTCCATCAGCCAGCGCGAAATTGGCGGCACGAAGCGCGGCACGATCACGAGGTCGATCGTCTCTTGCAACGTGGCCGTGGCGAGTGCTTCGTGGATTGTGCAGAAGACTTCGAGGATCGCGTTGACGCGCTTCTCGCCGTGCGTTTTGAGCGAGCGGATTTCGGCCAGCGAGCGATCGGAGTATTCTTCCAGCCGCGAGTGCCAGATTACGGTCGGCAACGACTGCAGCGAGGGCGCTAGCCGGCCGAGTTTTTCAGGCCCGAGGTTGTAGCGGTGCACGGTTTCGCACCATTGGGACCAGAGCGATTCCGACACGATCGAGGCATCGAACCCCGTGGTTGGCACGGCCGGTTGTTTGGCGCGCTTGGCAGCGTCCTGGCTCGGCATGCCGAAGGGCGCGTCGGGCGTGGCGGCTTTCGAAGCGCGCTTGAGCAGATCGAAGAAGCCGAGGATTTTCTTGTGGCCTACGCCGGGCGTGGCCATGAGGTCGTCGAACGGCTGCGAGAGCAGATCGCGCAGCGGGCGATCGAGGAAGGCGATTGGCAGGCGACGGTCGGTCGGCAGAACCCAATAGGAGAGTGCTTTGTCGAGCCGGCCATCGTCGGGCCGTTCTACCAGCGATTTGCGAAGACGTTCGTAGGTGCCGATCAGGCGATAGCGATCATTCGAGATGGCTTTTCTCGCCATTGGTTTGATGCTCCATGGTTAGGTGGCAGTTCCTCCTGAAATCAACCAGGTGTAGACCATGAGAAGCGTGATTTATTTCGCCACTTTTCTCTAAATGTCACTTGAACGCGGCCGCGGGGCAGGTGGTTCAAGCGTTCCTTGCAGGCCGGGATAGGGTGGGATGACGCGCCGATCGAATAACCGAACGATGGCGGCCATGGAGAAAAATCCCCATTGAGAGGGGTTTTCCTGTACTCGTAATTCTTCCTCTTTGGCGGCCGGGTGTCAACCGTGCCAGCTGCAAAGCACCCCATTATTTCCAGGGCAAAAACACAGATTGGCGTGTTTGGGGAAGCTTTAGCACCGGTTTTCAAGGGTTTTCGCTAGACCCTTGCGCAATCCTTTACGCGGCGGCGAGCCGGCGAATTCGACAGGTTTTCCAGGAAAGTTCCTGGCGGCGCGGCAGACAATTGCGTCGCAGTGGCTGCGATTGATTGAAGCAGGGCCTAGTTACCCAGCGGGTACTTGGCGGCTGACCAATCCGGTCAGAACTCCAACTCGTCCAGGTCGTTGCCCAGCGAGATTTCAGGAAACAGCTGCCGAGCGGCGCTGAGCTCGAACGGAGTGGCGGCCTCGATGAGTGGATCGATATGGAGTAGCACGACCCGACGCGGCTGGGCGGCGGCGGCCAAACGGGCGACGGCCGTTAGCGCGCTGTGGCCCGTGATGGCCGGCCAATTGTTGGCGTCATCGGCGAAGTAGCACTCGTGCAGCAGCAGGTCGACGCCGCGGATATAGTCGGCATACGCGGCGTTTTCAGTGGCGGTCGTATCGGTGATGTACGCGAGCGAGTGGCCGGGCCAATCGAGCCGGAAGCCGAGCGAGCCGCCGGGATGTTTCAACGGAATGGGCGTGAGCGTGCCGCCGTGCGGCAGCGGACATTCTTCGGCGATGGTGCTGAAGCGAAACGCGGGAGCAACTGGGAAGATTGGCTTGGCGAACAAGTGATCGCGGACGGCGGCAAGTACGGCTGTGTCGCCGTGGACGACCGTGCTCGGCAGAATTTGCTGCGGCACGACGTTGATCAAATACGTGAGGCCGGCCACGTGGTCGAGGTGGGCGTGCGAAAGAAAGATATCGAGCCGGTCGGACTGGAGGTATTTGCCGATGCGGTGCATGCCGGTGCCGGCATCGAGAGTGACGCCGACTTCCGGCAGCAGCACGCAGGCAGTTTGGCGGCGCGGCGTGGGGAAATAGCCACCGGTTCCAAGGAGCACGACCTTCATGGCGAAAGATTCCAGCGGTAGATTCTGTGAATGGTCAAATACTCTGCGTCCTCTGTTGGCTCATGTTCTATTTTATTTTTGAACAGGAGAAAACAGAGTAAACAAGAGAAAATTGGACGATGAGGTTGTGGGACACGAGGAAAAATCGTTTATGCGATCAGATTTTCGGGTAAAGTTGTGGGTTCTATTTTGTTGCGCGGCGGCAGTTTTCGCGGGCTGTCGCCAGAGCGAGCCGCCGTCGGTCGTGGTGTATACGGCGCTTGATCAACAGTTTTCGGAGCCGATCTTTAAGGCCTTTACTGATGCCACGCAAGTGGCCGTGCGGTCGAAGTTTGATACCGAGTCGACGAAGACCGTCGGGCTCGCGCAGGCGATCATGGCCGAAAAAGAACGGCCGCGGTGCGATTTGTTTTGGAACAACGAGATTCTCAACACGCTGCGCTTGGAGAAGGCTGGGTTGTTGCGGCCGTACAACTCGCCGGCGGCGGCCGCATTTCCGGCCGAGGATCGTTCAGCGAAAAATCTTTGGTTCGGGTTTGCGGCGCGGGCGCGGGTGCTGATCGTGAATACGAATCAGATTCCGCCGGACCGGCTGCCGAAGTCGATCCGCGATCTTACCGATACGCAGTGGTACGAACGCTGCGGCATCGCCAAGCCGTTGTTCGGCACTACGGCGACGCACGCAACCTGCCTGTTCGCGGCCTGGGGCGACAATGCGGCGAAGGAGTTTTTTCACAGCGTGAAGCGCAACGCGCGGATCATGTCTGGCAATAAACAAGTGGCCGAGGCGGTGGCGGCGGGGTCGCTCGCGTTTGGGCTCACCGACACCGATGATGCGATCGTCGAGGTCGAAAAGGGGATGCCAGTGACGATTGTTTACCCGGACCAGAAAGAAGGGCACGACGGCACGCTCTACATTCCGAACACGCTGGCGCTCGTCAAGGATTCGCCGAACCCGCAGGACGCCGAGAAGTTAGTGGATTACTTATTGTCTGCCGACGTGGAGCGGAAGCTGGCCGACGGGCCTAGCGCGCAGATTCCACTGCGGCCGGGCGTGCCGGCATCGCCGCGCGTGAAGGCTCCGCCGGAGGTGCGGGCGATGAAGGTCGATTGGGCCGCCGCGGCTGACAAATGGGATCCGGCGGCGGAGTTTTTGAAGAATGAGTTTACGGCGCCGTGACCGCGGTGGGCCATCTCCGGTTTGTTAATGCTTGGCGCTCAATTTGCAGCGATTTTCACCACCTGTGCGGCCGGCGGTATAATCATCGCGTGGTATCCTACGCGGACTCGTCCACCCACCGAGGTGAAGTGCGATGACTCTTCAAGACACCGAGACTGTCGAAATCGTGAAGCCGGCTCAGGCCGCGGCAAAGTACTTCGTAAATTCCACCCAGTCGCTAACGTTCGAATTCGGTGCGGCGAGCGACATTGGTTTGCGTCGGAGTGAGAATCAGGATCATTACCTGGTGCTGCGGCGCACGCGGACGCAGCAACTGCTACTCACGAATATGCCGACCGAGGAGCTTGGCCTGCCTTCGGATGAGGCCTACGCGATGGCGGTAGCCGACGGCATGGGCGGCGAGGCCAGTGGCGAGCTGGCGAGCCGCATCGCGCTGCGTGCCGGTTGGGAACTGGCCGGCCGGGCGACCAGTTGGGTGATGAAGCTCGATCATCTCGATTCGCATGATCTCACGGAGCGGATTGAAGGCTACGTGTACATGCTGCAGCAGGCGTTTGTCGACGAGCAGATGTCGAACCCAGACTTGGGCCGCGGCGGCACGACGTTCACGAGCGCGTACTTCGTCAATACGTTCGCCTCGGTGGCGCAGATTGGCGACTCGCCGTGCTTCGTGTGGCGAAATGGCACGATGCGGCGGGTGTCGGTCGATCACACGATCGAGCAGGAGTTCATTGCCGCGGGCGTATCGCCGGAGATCGCCGGCAAGTTCAGCCACATGCTTACGCGTTGCTTGGGCTGCGAATCGAAGAACGCGCGGCCCGATATCCATTTCCTGCGGCTCGCGGCGGGCGACCAGATTCTTGTTTGCACCGACGGTCTCACGGATATGGTCGACGATGCGCGGATCGCACAGTGCATTGACGAAGCGCCAACGGCACAGGCGGCGTGCGATGCGCTCATCAAACTAGCGCTCGAAGCCGGCGGCAAGGATAATGTCACGGCCGTGCTGGCGCGGGCGAAGGCGCGGTAATGCGTGGCAGTGGATCGAGGAATGTAGTAGGCACACTCCGTGTGCCGTAACAGCCCTAGCACGACATCGTTTTAGTGTTGCGCTAGCCACGGCACCACCCAAAGGGTGCCCGGCGTGCCTGCTACAATTCGCTACAGCGCTCGGCGGTGGCGTTTGGGGGCGCGGCGGCCGGGTGGGAGTGGTTTCGGCGCTGCGGCCGGCGGTGGCGCCCCATCGTTCATTGTCTCGGTCGCGGCAACGGCTTCGGCGACCGGCTTGGCGACCGCGGTCACGGTGCTGAAGCCTTCGATCTCGTCGCGCTTGAGCAGGCGGTTGATGAGGATTTCGATGCGGGTGAGCTCGATGCCTTCTTCCGTCGTGACGAATGTGTACGCCACGCCTTCGCGGCCCATGCGGCCGGTGCGGCCCACGCGATGCACGTAATCGTCGGACGACTGCGGGATATCGAAGTTGATAATGTGCGAGATGCCACTCACGTCGATGCCGCGGCCGACGACATCGGTGGCGACGAGGATCCACACTTCGCCCGCGCGGAAAGCTTTCATCACGCGGTCGCGAGCGCCTTGCTGCATGTCGCCGTGCATCATGTCGGTGTCGTCGAAGTGCTTGGCAAGTTTGCGGTGCACCTTCTCGGTGCCGCGCTTCGTGCGACAGAACACGATGGCTTGCTCGGGGTCGTCGCGTTTGATGAGCTCGACGAGCAGGTCGAACTTCCGATCCTGGTCGACCGTGAAATAAAACTGCTCGATCGTGTCGACGGCCTTGGTCTTCGGCGAGAAGTCCATCACCTCCGGCTCGTGCATATACGTGCGGGCCAGCCGTTCGACGCCGGGGGCGACCGTGGCGCTGAGCAGCAGCGTTTGGCGGTCCTTCGGGCAGCGGCGGAGGATTTTCTCGATGTCGGGACGGAAGCCGATATCGAGCATGCGGTCGGCTTCGTCGAGGACGACGATTTCGATCTCGCGGAGGTCGAGGGCGCCGCGGCCGATGAGGTCGATCACGCGGCCGGGTGTGCCGACGATGACGTCGGCGCCGCGTTGCAGCTTGTTGATTTGTCCGCGAATGGGTTTGCCGCCGTAGATCGGCACGCACACGAGCTTGCTGCCGTGGGCAAGCTTTTCGAACTCGTCTTTGACCTGCACGGCAAGCTCGCGGGTGGGGGCAAGAACGAGTGCCCGCGGCGGAATCGACTTCCCGCCGTGCTTGATGAGCTCGATGATCGGGATGGCGAAGGCGGCCGTTTTGCCGGTGCCGGTGCGGGCTTGGCCGAGGACATCGACGCCTTCGAGAGCCCGTGGAATGATGCCGACTTGGACCGGCGTGGGTTCCAGATAGTTGGCCCGCTCGAGCGAGGCGAGCATGGCGTCGCTCAGGCCCAATTGGTCAAAACTCTTGGCGGCCGCGGGCTTCTGGCGTTGGTTCTTATCTGTGTGGGGCACAGTCAGCGAACGATTGAGGTGGGAACGAGGCTTGATAGCACTGCAGAATAGCGGGAAAAGAGGGGCTGGGGCAAGGTGAGGGGCGGAAATGCCGGTGGAATCAAGTATAGCAGAACCGGCAGGGGCTGATTTTAGCTCTCGTGGAGGGGATTAAGTCAGTTGGTCCATGGCGAATAAGCCATTACGGCGTTCGACCGCTGGTTCGCCAGTAGACACTAGGGACCGAAGAGGCCGAGGCCTTCGCAAAGCTTGAAGGCGCAGATCACCCATGCCGGAACGGTAAGTGTCAGAGCTGCGAAGCCAGCGCCCGCCATCCATCCTGGCTGGTGATATTTAAAAGCTGACCATGCAACGATCAGCAGAAGACCAAAATACGCACTTCCCGCTGTCAGGCTCATCGGTCCGTAAACGCCTAGCGCCGCGGTGACCCACGCGCTGATGGCTATGGTATACAAGCATGCTTTGACAAAGTTGCTGGTCATATCCGGAATGTGATTATCTATGTCGCCAGGAGTATTGCCAACAACACGCGCTGCTACGATGTCATCGCTGCATCGAAACGATCACGATGCGGGCGCCAAAAACAAACCGGCTGATTGGGCGCCCGTGCGTCCAATCAGCCGGTTTTCGTCGTTGTTTCAATGACCCTGGGAGTCGGTTGGTGGGCCGACATCGCCGCCACTAGAGCGTGGTGGGGGCAGCCGCGGAGGCGGACTTGGTTTGCCGCTTGGTCGACTTCTTGGCGGTCGACTTCTTGGCAGCGCGAGCCTTCGGCGACTTCTTGGCAGCGGCCTTCTTGCCGGCTGGCTTCTTCTTCGTCGACTTCGCGGCTGACTTCTTAGCGGCTTTCTTCTTTGCCATGTTGATGGCTCCTTCCGTTGTAGCGCCCCCACATCACACCAGTTGGTCTATCCCCAGGGGCGCCGTCGATCGGGGAGAGACATTCAAAAAGTCGGTTCAGCGCCGCCACAGATCAGGTCATTTCAGGCGGCGAAAAGTTATCTGCGTGGTTCGATTCTGCGAGTGATTGGCCTTCACACCAGAGCGATGGCGCGCATTGAAGCAAGTTGCGGGTGGGCGCGTCAAGGCGAATCAGAACAAAATTGGCCGATTCCTGGTTGCTCGTGGTGATTGCGAGAAGTGCGCTAGTGAGATTTTCAACGCACGTATTATCGGCGCGTGCCGCGGTGAACTACACGAAGAAATTGGCGACGCCCAAAAACTTTTGCAAAATGGTCGCGAGTAATCGCAAAAGATTAACCGCTAAGACGCGAAGCACACCAAGGAAAATGGAGTAGAAAGGCCGACGGATCGCGCTCAATTACAATGGCTTGCGACGCTGGACTATTTCTTCGCGTCCTTCGCGTCTTGGCGGTTTAATTTTTCTCGCCACGCTGCTTCGCCCAATCGCAAAGCAGCTGAAATTGCCGGGAAAAATCGTGCTCATCGAGGCCGAGCGGGCGTTTGAAGAAACTTCCCAAATGAGCGAGCACGCCGACCTCTTTCTGGCGATGCGACAACTCGACGAACCGCACGAGGTCGAGCACCAGCGGCGCGGCGAGCAGCGAGTCGCAGCCCTGCCAGGTGAGCTGCAGGGTCATCGGCGTGCCGAGGAAGCCTTTGAAGTGGATGTGGTCCCAGGCGGTCTTCCAGTCGCCGAGGCTGCGGATGTATTCGATCGAAACCAGCGTCTGCGGGTCGTAGCCCAGGATGCTTTTGACGAGCTGGTCCTTATTTTTCACCTTGGCGGCTTTGTTGGCGGGGTCGTCGAGCACGAGGCCATCGAGGTTGCCGAAGATATTGTGACCGACCCAGCTCATGACCTCTAAATTGCGGGCGGCGAACATGGGTGCCAGCACGCTCTTGAGGAGCGTTTCGCCCGTTTTGCCATCCTGGCCGGCGTGGCACGTGCCGCGGAGTTGGGCCAACTCGCCGATGGCGGCCGTCGACGCGCCGAGCGACGGTGTAAAGTTTACATACGCCAGGCCGAGGTCGAGCGCCGCGATGGCATACAGCGAACTTGCCGGCAGCGGCGAGGTCGACTTGTCTTGCAGCAGCTTGGCGAGCTGTTCCCAACGCTCGGGCAGGCGGGCGTAATCGCCGACGGGCTCTGTAGAGGCCACGTTCACGACGACGACGCGGTCGGCCTTCGTTTGCTGCTGGAACTCGCGCAGGTCGCTCTTCAAGCGTTCGATGGCGGCCGCGGGTGATTCTGTGGCGAAGCGGTCGAGCGATTTGCCGGCGAGGCCGCCGATCGTCTTCCCGCAATTGGCGAGGCTGCCGGGGCGGATGCGGGTATCGATCGCGGCGAGCTCGTCGCGGCAGGCTTCGACGATGGCGGAATCGATCACGCGGCTATCGGTGTGCAGGCGTTCCAGCGCTTCGTTGAGCGTCCCTTCGCGGATCTCGTGCCCGCCGACGACGAAGGAGGACCAATCGGCCAGATCGAGCGCGGCGAATTGCCGCAGGCTACTTACGAGACCGACCGAGTCGATGAGGCCCTTCTGCAATGCGGCGAGGCCGACGATCGCGGTTGCCGCCACGCCGCCCCGTGCGCCGATGAACCAGATACCGATACGGGGGGAGGGCATTGTGGATGAAATTGGGAGAGGTAGCTGAATTCGCAAGAATTCAGTCACGGGGTACTGAATTCTTGCGAATTCAGCTACCGGGCGCGGGTGGGTGCAGGTGGCGAGCGGCCGGCAGCCACTCGGGCAGGGTAGGCCACTAGGAACCGAACACAGCGGCTTCTATGATTGTCCCACGGGTATTGCAGAGGCGTCAAGTTGCGCCCAGCCGGCCGCTGCCCACATGTGTATCCGTGGCGGCATCACGACCCCGTCAGCCCCCGGCTCTGCCGGGGGTTCGCGGCACGATGGAATACAAACGAACGAAAAACCCCCGGCAGAGCCGGGGCTGACGAGTTAATCGCATAGTTGCATCACACCGCATTCCAAATCGGTATTCAGGAATAGAAAACATGTTCGACCACATTCAGGCTGCTCCGCGTGATCCGATCCTTGGCCTTAGCGAGTCCTTCAAGGAAGATCCGAATCCGAAGAAGATCAACCTCAGCGTGGGCGTGTACCAGGACAACAGCGGCAAGACGCCCGTGCTCGAGTCGGTGCGGAAGGCCGGGCAACTGGTCCTGGAACGACTCAAGTCGATGTCATATCTGCCGATTCCCGGTTCACCGGCGTACGCCGCGGCCGTGCAGAAGCTGATGTTCGGCGAGGGGAGTGAAGTGCTCAAGTCGGGACGGGCGGCGACTTCCCACACGCCCGGCGGCACCGGCGCCCTGCGCGTGGCGGCCGACTTCATTCATACGCACCTGCCGAAGGCGACCGTGTGGCTCACGCAGCCGACGTGGCCGAACCATCCGCAAATTTTTGCCGCGGCCGGCGTGCCCACCAAGAGCTATGCCTATTTCGACGCCAAGACGAACAGCCTGGCATTCGACGAAACGATTGCCGCCATCCAGAAGATGCCGGCCGGCGATGTCATTATGCTCCACGGGTGTTGCCACAACCCCACCGGTATTGATCCCACGCCAGAGCAATGGAAGAAGCTTGCCGATGTGATCCATGACCGCGGCCTGTTGCCATTCCTCGATTTCGCCTACCAGGGTTTCGCCGAGGGCATCGACCAGGATGCCGCGGGCCTGCGCACCTTTTGCCGCCCCGGCGCGGAGCTGATCGTGTGCAGCTCGTTTTCGAAGAACTTTGGATTGTATTGCGAGCGCGTGGGCGCGCTCACGATCGTCGCCAAGGACAAGGCCGCGGCCGACACCGTGCAGAGCCAAGTGAAAGTGACGATTCGCTCGAACTACTCGAACCCGCCAGCCCACGGCGCAGAGTTGGTGACCACCGTCCTCAGCGATCCCGAGCTGCGCAAACAGTGGGAGCAGGAAGTCGGCCAGATGCGCGACCGCATCAACGGCATGCGCGAGCTTTTGGTGAAGACCCTCAGAGCCAAAGGCGTGCCGGGCGACTACTCGTTCATCACCCGCCAACGCGGCATGTTCTCCTTCTCGGGCCTCACGCCGCCGCAGGTCGAGGCGCTTAAGCAGAAGCACGCGATCTATATCGTCGGTTCGGGGCGGATCAATGTGGCGGGCATTACCGATCAGAACATTGGTCCATTGTGCGACGCGATTGCGGATGTGGTGAAGGGTTGACCGGCGGCGACGATTTTTCACCGGTAGGTCCAGCGGCACACCCAATTCGTTGATTCTAGATCGTGCACTCAGCTAGAATTGCCTTGCTGAAGTACTTCCGCAACTCGACTGATTGTGATTGCGAACGATGACTACTGTGCCGCTGGGGCCGATTACCTGGGAAAGGATACTTCGAGCCGTGGAAAAAGTGCGTGCTCGACTCGATCGTGCCGTTGCTGCGCTCGATGCAGCCGGCATTCCGTACGCCGTTGCCGGCGGCAACGCGGTAGCCGCTTGGGTCTCGCGCGTTGATGAAGCGGCCGTACGGAACACGCAGGATGTTGATATTCTCTTGCGCCGCGAGGATCTGGAGCGCGCTAAGATCGCACTCGCCACTGTCGGCTTCGTGTTTCGCCACGTAAAGAGCATCGACATGTTTCTCGACGGCGCCGACGCCAAGGCTCGCGACGCGATCCACGTCGTGTTTGCGCGCGAGAAAGTTCAGGCTGATAGTGTAGCCCAGGCGCCGGATGTTACCGAAATAGATACGGCGGGTCCATTTCGCGTGGTGGACCTCGTACCATTGGTTAGAATGAAACTCACGTCATATCGTCTCAAAGATCGCGTTCACCTTCTCGATATGATTGGGGTGGGACTCATTGATGACACATGGCCATCGCGATTCGAAGGCGAACTAGCGGCACGGCTAAAGATGCTCTTAGACAATCCGGAAAGTTGAGCCATAGTTACCTGATTCCCTGCGTCGTTCGTCCGCTCGCGAGGCAGCCGCCGTGAGTTCGACCGATATCATTACTTGCGACGCAGTTGGCTACAGCCAGCGCGGGCTAAATATCCTGACAGGCGTCACGTGGCAACTCAGCCCAGGTCATCACTGGGCCGTCCTTGGCCCCAACGGTTCCGGCAAAACAACGCTGCTCAAGATCGCGTGCGGCTATGTGTGGCCGACCAGCGGGCGGGTGCTGCGGTTGGGTGAGGAACTCATTGATCTTGGCGAACTGAGAAAGAGCATTGGATGGATTTCGTCAAGCATGATTGCTGATGTGCCGCCGACCGATACGGCGCTCGAAACGGTCGTCAGCGGCAGGCTAGGGCAGGTGGGGCTGAAGCGGTTTCCCGAATATGGGCCGACGGATGCCGACTTCGTCGATGCGGCGGCTGAGTTGGTACGGTTAGGCTGCGAGTCGCTCGCCGAGAAGCCGTTCGGCGTGCTCTCCCAAGGCGAGCGGCAGCAGGTGCTCATCGCGCGGGCCCGCATGGCGCGGCCGCTTCTCATGGTGCTCGACGAACCCTGCGCCGGCATGGACCCGGGCGTGCGCGAGCGATTCCTGACGTGGCTCAACGAGCGGCTGACCGAAGAGACACCAACATCGCTCACGGCAATCCGCAATCCGCAATCCGAAATCCGCAATCTTTCAGCTCCCACGACCATCCTCGTCACCCATCACATCGAAGAGATCGTCCCGGGCATCCAGAACACGCTCATTCTGAGCGGTGGGCGCGTGCGGGCCGCGGGGTCGACGCGCGAGGTCGTTACGCGTGATACGATCGAATCGGTCTACAACACACGACTATCGCGGATTGTATCGAGCAGCGGCCGGCTGTGGCCAATTTGGGGGTGAGACCCCTGGCGACAGGCATTCTGCCTGTCGAACTATGGTTTCCATTCAACCCGGCGCCACGTGCTCTTCCGCCGGGTGGAATACCTGTCGCCGCATCTCCGGTCGTGCGATCTTTTCCGGTTGCAGGGTGTCTGATGGTTGTGCGGCCCTCTGGCGGCAAATTCAATCGATGCCGCAGACCTTGCCGATCTGGTAAGTTGTGTCGGTGTCGGCGAGTGCTAGATAGCTGACTCGTTCCGCGGTCGGAGCGACGAATCATCCGATTGGTCGCTCGCGCTGCGAATCGTCGGAAAGCGAACTTCACCCAGCCCAGAGGGGCTGGTCTATATCGGGACCTTGCTGTGAAGATTTTGTTTGTCACCTCAGAAGCGGTTCCGTTCTGCAAGACCGGCGGGCTGGGCGATGTGTGCGGCAGCCTGCCGCAAGAACTCGCCCGGCTGGGGCATGAAGTCTCGCTGATCATGCCGGCGTTTCGGCAGGCCGTGAATTGCGGCCGGCCGATCGAGCCGACGTACGTGAATTTCGAAGTGCCGATCGGGCGGAAGGTCGTGGGCGGCACGTTCCTGCGCAGCTCGCTGCCGGGCGAACAGGTGCCGGTGTACCTGGTCGATCAGCCGCTGTATTACGATCGGCCCGAGTTATACCGCGAGGGCGGCAACGATTATCGCGACAACTGCGAGCGGTTCGTGTTCTTCTGCCGCGCGGCGCTCGAAGCGATTCGCCTGCTCGATTTGCAGTGCGACATCATCCACTGCCACGATTGGCCGGCGGGCCTCGTGCCGGCGTACTTGAAGACCGAGCTTGGCGGCCTGCCGCTGTACGATTCGCTCCGCAGCGTAATGACGATCCACAACATCGCGTACCAGGGCAACTTCTGGCACTGGGACATGGAGCTCACCGGCATCGATTGGAAGCACTTCAATTGGCGGCAAATGGAGTTCTATGGCAATCTCAGCTTCCTGAAAACGGGTCTCGCGTTTGCTGATGTAATCACGACCGTGAGCCCGCGCTACGCCCAGGAGATTCAACACGGGCCGCTCGGTTGTGGCATGGAAGGCCTGTTGCAGCAACGGCATGGCGACCTGTTCGGCATCATGAACGGCGTCGACTACAACGAGTGGAGCCCCGAAGCCGACGTGCACCTTGGCGGCAGCAATTACGGGGTGGCCAATTTCCGAGAGGGCAAGCAAGCGTGCAAAGCTGCGCTCCAACACTCGATGTGGTTGCCGCAAGCAACCGATGCGCCGCTGATCGCGATGATCGGCCGCATGGCCGACCAGAAGGGCTACGACCTGGTCGCGCAGCTCATTCCGCATTGGGTTGAAAACTCATCGGCACAATGGATGATTTTGGGCAATGGCGAGCCGCACTACCACGACTTGTTCAATCGCCTTGCGAGCGAGCATCCAGAGAAAGTCGCGGTGCGACTAGGCTTCTCGAACGAGCTCGCCCACCGCATCGAAGCCGCCGCCGATATCTTCCTGATGCCGAGCCGTTACGAACCGTGCGGTTTGAACCAGTTATATAGTCTCAAGTACGGCACCGTGCCGGTTGTGCACGCGACCGGCGGCTTGGCCGATTCGATCACGAATGTCACCGAAGCCACGCTCGCCGCGGGGACGGCGAATGGCTTCAGCTTCGATACCTACAACGTGACGGCGCTGGCCGATGCGGTCGACCGCGCTTGCCGCTGCTTTGCCAACCGGCCGATCTGGGAACAACTCATTCGCACCGGCATGCAGCAAGATTGGTCGTGGGGTCACAGTGCCCACGAGTACGTACGCCTTTACAAACGCACGCTCGCCCACGCGCCGCTGAACGCTGCTCGCTAGTGCGCAGTCACAATCTCTCGGATTTGCCGCCGGGCGCTAGCCCGCGGTTGCGGCGGGAAGAACCGCGGGCTAGCGCCCGGCTGCTTGGCGGCCTTCGCATTCTTGACCGTGCTTGTTGCGGACCGCCGTTGCGAAGCCGCGCACGCGACCAGCTCGACTGGCTCCCACGGGCTTCGCTAGCCAACGCCGGTTTGAAGCGGTCGTGCCGAGTGTCCACTGCAGCACGCCCATTTGGGTCGTGTTCATCCGCAGACAATCGACCACCACATTCCGTCGGCCGACCGAATTTTTTACGTCGCCAGCATTGCTTGGCGGCCGGAGGCCGCTTACCGTTGCCCGCCTCAATGCGCTGCCGCCGGAACGCGCGGCGTTACAATTGCGCCTTGGCAAAGTTTTCTAGATTCGCGGCCAGGACCCTGACGATTCGGTAAACTGCACGGCTGAGGCGAAGCCGATCGGCGGTACGGCTTACCACAGTCCCGGGTCTTTCGGCAATTCTGCTGATAGCAATGCTAGGTCTGCGTAGACGCATTGCACGGCCTTGCGGTAACATCGATAAATTCCCCCAGCTTATACAATTGGCCTCCCAATGAGCTGCCCTTGGCGCGCGTCGTTGGCGGCACGGATGTTCTCACTATGAGTCCGAATCTCCGGTTAGTCATCGTTCTGCATAATCACCAACCGATCGGCAACTTCGACGGCGTTTTCGAAGGCGCGTATCAAGACAGCTACCTGGCGTTCTTGGATGTCTTCGAGCAGTATTCGGGCCTGCCGATCGCGCTCCACACGAGCGGCTCGCTGATGGAGTGGTTGGCGGCGAAACATCCGGAATATTTGGATCGCGTGGCCGCGCTGGTGGCGGCCGGGCGGATGGAAATCGTCGGCGGCGCGTTCTACGAAGCGATCCTGCCGATGATTCCGCCGCGCGATCGCGTCGGTCAAATCACCCGCTACGCCGATTGGCTGTCCGACCGCTTCAACACGCCCGTGAACGGCATGTGGATGCCCGAACGCGTGTGGGAACAAACGCTTACCACCGACCTTGCCAAGGCCGGCGTACGGTACACGCTGCTCGATGACTTCCACTTCAAGAACGCCGGCCTCAGTGAAAACGAACTGCACGGATACTACATCACCGAAGACGACGGCAACCTGCTCTCGGTCTTTCCGGGCAGCGAGCGGTTGCGATACACGATTCCGTTCCAAGACCCACAGGCCACAATCGACTACCTGCGGCCGATCGCCGAGCAGCAACCCGGCGCGGTCGTGGTGTTCGGCGACGACGGCGAAAAATTCGGCAGCTGGCCCGGCACGAAGGAACACGTCTACACCAATGGCTGGTTACGCCGCTTCCTCGACACGCTCAACGAGAATCGCAGTTGGTTGAGCGTCGTGACGCCAACGGAAGCGCTCGAACAAGTGCCCCCGCTCGGCAAGATCTATATTCCCGAGGGCAGCTACCGCGAGATGACCGAATGGGCGCTGCCGACCGAGCGGCTCAAACAGTTCGTGCAGATGAAGCACCATTGGGAACACGAAGGCCGCTGGCAGGAAGTTGCGCCGTTCGTGCGCGGCGGATACTGGCGGAACTTCAAAGTGAAGTATCCCGAGACCAACGAAATGTACGCGCGGATGCACATGGTCAGCCGCCGCGTCGAAGAGCTGTCCCAGGCCAATTCGAGTTCCAACGGCCACTCCCGGACTGGTCGCTTCAGCGATCAGTCGTTAATCGACCAAGCCCGCGCCGAACTCTACCGCGGTCAATGCAACTGCGGCTATTGGCACGGCGCGTTCGGCGGCGCGTACCTGCCTCACCTGCGCAACGCCGTGTTCCAACACTTGATATCGGCTGAAAACTTGTTGGACTCCGCGCAAGGCCGCGGCCTTGCCGATAGCGACGAACCGTGGGTCGAACTCACGAGCGAAGATTACAACTTCGATGCACGCCCCGAAGTGCGCCTGGCCAGCAATCGGCTGGTGGCGCTCGTCGCTCCGTCGCAAGGCGGGCAGTTGTATGAACTCGATGTCCGCTCGATTTGTCACAACTTGCTCGCCACGCTCACGCGGCACGAAGAAGCGTATCACGACTCGGTGCGTGCCGGCGAACGCGATTCCGGCGCCGACGTCGCCAGCATTCACGACCGCGTCGTCTTCAAACAGAAGGACCTCGACCAGCGGCTGCAGTTCGACAACCACCGCCGCAAGAGCCTCGTCGATCACTTTTACGATGTGAACATGGCGGTCGAGTCGCTCACGAGCGGCGAGTATCAGGAACTCGGCGATTTTGTTTCCGCCCCGTTCGATGCCAAGCTGCGACGCAGTGCGAATCGGATGCAGGCGCAGCTCACGCGGGGCGGGCACGTGAACGGCCGCGCGGTGCGCATCACCAAGGGCCTCACGCTCGAAGCCGGCAGCCAGACGCTGGAGATTGCCTACCTCCTGGAAGGCCTGCCGCCGGGCGAGCCGGTGCACTTCGGTGTCGAGTTCAACTTCTCCGGCTTGCCGGCCGGCTGCGGCGATCGCATCTTCCACGATGCCCATCGCAACTCGCTCGGCGAACTCGGCACGCGGCTCAACCTGCAATCGGTCGATTACCTCGGCCTCATGGACGAGTGGCTTGGCATCGACGTGGAATTCAGCACCGACCAGCCGACCGACATCTGGACCTTTCCGATCGAGACCGTGAGCCAAAGCGAAGCCGGTTTCGAGCTGGTGCATCAATCGGTGGTCGTGCATCCGCACTGGATCATCCGCGCCGGCGGCGATGGCCGTTGGAGCACGACGATGACGCTCGGCATCGACACCTCGATGGCCGAAAAACGCCGCCCGCAAACCGAAGCGGTCGCCGCCATATAGCCCAGCCCTCTGGGCCTGTCTCAAAAATAGCCCAGCCCTCCTGGCTGGGTGCCCCGCCGCCATTCGCAACGCATGCGCGTAGGACGGACATCTCTGTCCGTCCATCATTGAACATTCTTAAGTACGGACGGACAGAATTGTCCGTCCTACCTGTCGCGCACGCCGACTCGGGTCGGCTACATCTGCCAATCGACATCGCGGTCGAATCCGCCGTTGTATTCGACCATCGCCAACAGCGGCGGCACGCAGCGGCGCGCGATCTCATCGGGATTGCTGTCGACGCTGGCGTCATCGGCATGTGCCCGCGGCGAGTTCAGCACGATCCCGGCAACTTTCAAGCCATCGCGATAGGTCGCGGCCGTAATCAACGTTTGCAGCGTCGAATTGATCGTGCCGAGCTCGTTGGCCGCGACGACCACGAGCGGATAGCCGAACTCTTCGGCCAGATCCGCATTGAAATCGTCATCACTTACCGGCGACATGAGCCCGCCGGCGCCTTCGACGATGACGACATCGCTCGTCTCGCGCCAAAAATGAATGCCGTCGCGCAGCAGCTTGGCATCGACACGTTTTCCTTCGGCGCGAGCGGCTAAATGCGGTGCAACCGCCGCCGCAAACAATTGCGGGCACACCGCTTCGAGCGTTCCCGGCCGACCGGCGGCAAGCCACAACGCCTCGGCATCTTGCGAAACCAGCCGCCCCTCGCGCGTTTCGCAGCCGCTGGCGGCGGGCTTGTAAACTCCCACACGTTTGCCGTCCGCGTGCAATGCCCGAGCGATGAGCGCGCCAACGTACGTCTTACCAACGCCTGTGCCCGTACCTGTGATAAACAAACCGCTCGGCATTTCGTATTACCACTTCGCAGAAGATTTCACCACGGAAGCACGGAGTTCACGGAGACGAGTAGGATGATCTGAGGCAAAAACTAACCGCCAAGGACGCCCAGACACTAAGCAAGGCGAAACACCCCTCGCACTACCTTGGCGTTCTCCGCGGCTTGGCGTTCAATTCCTGAGCGTGAATTGCCAACTCAAATGCCCAAGAACTCTTCCGCCGCTTCGCGCATCGCGACGGTATCGGGCGCGGCGCCAGTCCAGGCTTTGAGCGCGAGCGCCGTCTGCTCCACATACAGCGACAGCCCATCGATGATGCGGCAGCCCTTTTGTGCCGCTTGCGCGGTGAGCCAAGTGCGGGCCGTGTTGAACGCCACTTCGGCGACCACCAGCTTCGGCCCGAACGACTCCAGGTCGAGCGGCATCTTGGCGTCGGGGTTCGTCGAGCCGATCGATGTCGTGTTCACCAAGAGCGCCGTCTCGCTTTCCACGATCCCAGCGCCGAGTGGCAGGTAGCTCGCTGTCGACGAAGACTGTTGTTGTATCGTTTCGACGAGCTGCTGTCCGGTAGCTGCATTGCGGCTTGCAATTGTGATCGGCGACGCACCGGCGCCGGCCAGTGTCATCGCGGCAACACGTGCCATCCGACCCGAACCAAGCACCGTCGCCGGTCGGCCGACCGGATCGAGGTGCTGCTTCACGAGCGACAGAAACGCCGTTGCCTCGGTGTTGTCGCCCACGAGCCGTTCGCCGACCGCGGTGATGCAGTTGATCGACCCGCTCTTGCGAGCGACATCGGTCTGTTCGTCGACGAACCCGACGACTTCGACTTGAAACGGCTCGCCGATCTTTACGCCGTGGAAGCCAAGTGCCCGGGCCCCGCGCATCGCGTCGCCCAGCCGTTCGGTGTCGACCTCGAACGTCATGAACCGCCAGTCGAGCCCGCCGCGCTCGAACGCCTGCTCGACCAGATACTGCGTCGGATTCCCCGCTGCCGGATTGGCGATCAAGCAGCACTTTTCAATGAGTGATTCGCTGGGCACGAGTGTGTAGAGTGGGGGCCGCCCACCGCCTTGAATGTGCATGCATGGTGGGCAATGCCCACCCTACGGAATTGTACTCGCGTGAATGTGTGAATCGGATTATTTTGACGCTTGGACCGAAACCATGCAACGCCGCTCTTATGCCGAACCGACGCCGCATTAGCTTCTGGATCGTGGCCGCTGCGACCGTGATTGTTGATGCATTTGCCATCTATCGGTGGTCCATTAACGAACGGTTTCCGCTGGCAGATTGGTACACGGTGAACGTGCAGACGGCCCTTGCATTGGGCCAGCTGAGCGCGATCGGCGTCGCCATCGTGTTCGCACCGAGGCCGCGGGTTGGGCTTTACATGCTGTTCATTGGTGCGCTCGCAGCGGTTTCGATCGTGCGACTCAAGTTGGGGGTGTTCGCTGAGTTTAGCGTTTTCGACTACGCTTGCCGCACAGGTCTGCAAGTGTTCATAGCCATGATTGTTTTGTGGGCTGTGAAGTGCACCGCGTTCTGGCGTTGGCTCGCGCCGGATGCGACGCATGCGAAGTGGGAGTTCTCGCTCCGACAAATGCTCGCCTGGACCACGGCCACGGCAGTTTTTTGTGCCCTCGTGGCACAATGCTCGCGCTCAAACGGTCAACTCGCGCCGCTCACGTTAGCTTTAGGAATTCTCGCGCCGCCGGCCGTTACGGTCGGCGTGACGCTATTTTCGCAGCTTAACGTGCTGTGGCTCGTGCGAGTCATCGGTTACGTCGCACTTGGTTCAGCGGTCGGCACAGCGCTCGCGTTTTATAACCGCCGCGAGCTCCTGACGGCACTCAACATTGAGTTCATTGCCGAGGCGCTCGTCATCGCCGCGTGGATCGAGTTGGGCGGAATCGTTCGCCCTTTAATCCCGCAAGGCAAATTCTGAAACGGCGAGCGAGTCGACATGAAGAACCAATTATCGATTATTACCGGGCTCCTGCTTGCCGCAACGCTGGCGGTAGATGTCGTCACTCTCTATCGGCTTCGGAACGATATCGATGGTGGTGCTACCTGGTTTTTGATTTACTACGCTCTCGTGTTTGCCGAACTCAGCATCCTCTCGGTATGGGCGGTCATCCTTGCGCCCACGGCGCAACTGCGCTGGCTCGTTCCGCTTGTCGCAGGAGTGTTGTTTGTACTGCTTCTCGCGTCAACAACAAACCATATCGATCCGCCGCCCGAGGCGATGCTCGCTGCCACCCTTGTTATGTGGGGCCATGTGATCGTGTGCCTAAGCCTGCTATGGCTGTTGAAACCAACTCGCTGGCTGGTGCAATGGGCTGATCCGGCAGCTCAGCCGAAATGGCAGTTCGGAACGGCTCATCTGCTAATTCTGATTACGCTGGTCGCTGTCGTCAGCTTCATGGTACGAAAAGCTGAACATCTGCTCGGCGATCGTTCCGTCCTGATGGCAGTGTTAATTGGGAACGGAACGCTGTTACTCTCCATGTTGATCGTTCGAAGCAACGTTGCGCATTGGTCAATGCGTTTGGCTGGTAGTTTCGCCGCGGCGCTCCTGATCGGCGTAGTCTGCCGTTCGTTGCTTGCCGTACCTCCCGGGTTTAACTTCTACGCCTTTTATCTCGTGCAAGCGGCCATGTGCTGGGCGTGGATCGAAGTCCTTTTCCCGCAGCGCGCGTCTGCCGAAAGCGCCCAAGAAGTTGGATTGCCAGAAACGGTAGAATAACCAACGTGAGCAGCATCGGTTCCGGTACGCTTGATCCCGCAGAGCCTACGGATTGAGTCACCAAGTGGGGGCGCCACAGCACGTAGTCCGCCGCATCCACCATCCCATCCCGATTCCCATCCGCCGCCGGGTTGCCAGTGCCGAACGCCGCACGCCACACGCTGTAGTCATTCGCATCGACATGCCCATCGGCGTTGTAGTCGCCCGGTTCCGCGGGCGTGAGCAGCGTGATGAACGAGTCCTGCGAGGCGAAACCGAAGTCGGCCATGTAGGCGAGGCGCCCGCCGTTCGGGCCAGCGAACGGTTCGAACGGCTGCGTGCCGGCGTCGAACGCAATCGCCGTGGCGAATTGCGACGCCGTGCCATTTGTATCGAACAGTTTCTCCGCCAGCGGCGTGCCGACGACTTCAAAGAGCCCGCCGGCACCTGTCGTGAAGATCGCATCATCATCGGTCATCACGAGCCCGGCGGCTGATTGCATGCCATCGAGTAGCGGAACGGCCGCGCCGATCGTTAGTCCGCTGCCGGACGACATCATCGGCAACTGCTGCAGGCGGCCTTGGAACGTCGTCGTGTTGGAATCTTGCACGATGAGATTTCCCAACGAGTCGAACGCCAGACCCGCGCCGAACCCGAGGCCGGCGAGCACCGAGGTCGTGCCACCAGTCGCACGGTTCACCTGGAGCACCTCGCCCGGAACGCCAAACGGCGATGTCGACACGAAAATTTCGCCGCTCTCGCGCACGGCAATTCCGGCAATGCCGGCCACATCGTGCGCGATCGTTTGTTGCTCACCCGTTTTCGAAATGGCATACAGCCGGCCGTCGGCCGTGTTGTCGGAAACAAGCAGCCGGTTGCCCACGGCATCGTACGCCATGCTGCCGACGAAGAAGTTGCTCGTATCGTCGCCGGCCACGGGAAAACTACCGCCAAACGTGCCGTCGGTGTGAATCACGCGCAGCGTCGCCACGTTGTCGCCAAAACTCGCCCCTTCCAGCGCGTAGAGCGTGCCGCCATTGTCGAACGCCAACCCCACTGGCAAGCCATTGAGCGGAATCGTCGTTTTCACAAACCCCGCCGGTGCCGCAACCCCAACACTGGCGATCAATAGACACACACTAAGGCTTACGCCACGCATGATCGGCTCCTGCTTCCAGATTCGTTTTTGCTCAGACCTCACGCCAAGGCGCCAAGGCGCGAAGAAAATTGGCACATTCGCAAGTACTTCGCGCCTTGGCGTGAGGCATTTTCATGTGGTTACCTCGCGTCCGCAGTCCCGTCATTGCCAGCACGTGTACAAGCGGCTTGCAATACCGGCAACTCAATGGTTTCAGCCAGCAGCCCAGCCCCACCGTCGCACCACAGCACCATCGCGCCGCTCACATGATCGCTGAAGATTTCGTTGTGCTGCTGCGTATTGATGCGATTGCTCACATCGTAAATGTTCTCGCCGTTGATCCATTCACCATCCTGCAACCAACCGCGGCCCGTGTCCTCGGCCACGGCCAGCGTGTGCGACGTGCCGTCGGTGATGTCTGAGAACTTCACCGGCCGATCGTACAACAGCACGCCATTGGCCGCCGGCGACACCTGCGCCGCGCCGTAGATGCCGCCGTAATCGATCGCCGCGCCGCGATACGCGTTGCCGGTCGATGCGACCGTGCCACTAACGATCGCGCCGTCGCGACCAGCCGCCAGCCGCACTGTGCTCGGACACACATAGATGCTGACGACCGTCGCAGCGGCCGGCGCATTCACCACGCTGTCGTACGCGGCATTGAAATCAACTTGTTGCCACAGTGCGGGCTCTTCCAACTGCGGCAGAATCTCGGCCGACCAAGCCAATTGCCGGCCATTCGGTTTCGTTTTCGGGATTCGCTTCTCGACACACCCAATCGGCAGTTGTTTGTGCAAATCGTGGTAGGCATGCAACGCGATGCCGATTTGCCGCAGATGATTCTGGCACTCCGCCCGCCGCGCCGTCTCGCGCGCCGCCTGCACCGCTGGCAGCAACATGCCCACCAGCACGCCGATGATCGCGAGCACGACCAGCAGCTCGACGAGCGTGAAGCCGCGACGTTGCCCGTGGTCCGTGGTCCGTGGTCCGTCGTCAACTACTTCGACGTTTGCTGCTACGGACAACGGACAACTGGCAACGGACAGCAGTCCACGATCAGCTAATTGCAATCGCGACGCGCGCATATCGAAACGCCTGCGCATGACCGATCACGTTCGGCACAGCGCAAATACAACAGATAACGCTCGCGGCAGCCGTCCCTCGCGGCTTACCACATGCCACGCGTTGGTAGGTCTTCTGACTCTCGAGCGATCGCCAGGCGCCTTCTCACTCCCTCGCCGCCCTCTGGACTGGTCGCTTCAGCGACCAGTAAGAAGCACCGAAAGAATAATGGCCGACAACAGAATGCTCAGCGATTGTGCTCGAATACAGCGGCGGGGCCGTCCCGGATTCGCACCGGGTTCCCTGTTTGTCGACAGCTCCAAACGGGCGCCACTGCCGGCTTTTCCAGCAGTGCTCCATAGCTGCCAACCACCAACGCACGTCGAACGCTGTGTACCCTATCCGGCCACGGCAACGGTGTAAAGCACCACCTTGGAAATTTGCTCAGTCGGCCGATTCGTCGCGTTCCAGCGCTTTATTAAGCTCGTCGATGAGCGCCTCTTGCACGAGCTTGCTGTTGATCCGCTTGGCAATAATTTGCTTCTTGCCAGAACGCGGCACCACGGCCACGTCGTACCAGACCGATGTTCCGCTCGACATATTTTGTTCGCCCGTGAACGTGCGAATCTCATCGGGCGCGAACGACCACGTGCGACCCATCCCCAGCCAGCCTCCCCGGCCGACTAAGCCATTTTGCGACGCTTCGACCGTGCTGCTATACAACCACAGGTCGAGCACGATCCACAAAAACAGCAGCTCAAACAACGCAAACACGATCGGGAACAACAGAAACGCATTGTGCCTGAGCATCAGCCAGATCGCGCCCGACCAGAGCACGAGCACTACGAGCATGGCGGTCGCGCTGCCAAGGTTTCGTCGCGCTGCCGGAAAGTTGATGCGCACGCCACCGCTGGCCAGCGGCTCGGTCGTGATCCGCGCTTCGCGAAACAACGCCTCGCGCGACGGTGCCGACGTGAAATCGGCCGCCAGTTGCTCATCGAGCTTAAAATCGGCGCGGCTGTCGGGCGTCTTAAACACGGGCACGTCGAACTTCGCTCTGTAATCAACGCCTGGCATCCGCGCCGATGCTTCCAGCTGCCAGGCGATGCGGCCTGACCCGTCGGGCGGCGAGCTATCGGGGCAATCGAACGGAATCGCGAACAGCACCGGCACTGCTGTCGTGCCGCCGCCGTCGTTCATCGGCTGCGTAACGATGCGCTCCGCCTGCCACCGCACATGCTCGTGTTTGTTCTTGCCGCTGCCCGTCGTTTGCACGCAACTGAGTTTGAGTCGAAAGCCATCGGGTGCATCCAGGGGTCGCGGAATCTGGATGACGCCGGCCAATTGACCGCCGATTACGCCGGGCGTGCTGGCCAATTGGAGCACCGATCGGCCGAACTTTCGCAAGCTGAAGAATTGATGAAAGAATGCAATGACGAGCCCAATTCCAATCGCGATAAAGACCAGGGAAATCCAACGCCAGCCGCTGCTGTCTTCCGCAAACACTTCGCGCAGCGCACTGTAGAGCGGCGCCGCCGCAATGTTCCAATACACGCCGATGGCCGCCAAGATCGGCACGCTGACGGTCGCACCGGCGCTTTCCCGAATCTGGCCAGTTGCCCACTGTGGATTCGCCAACCACGGTTGATCTGCCGGTGGTTCTTCGGCCCGTGCCTTCGGACTGCCGAGCCACGCGGCGATCGAGCCGGTGATCAGCAGCAGGCCCACCGAGCCGAAGAGTGTGGCGAATAGCGTGTAGAACACGAGCATTTCGCCGCGCAAGTTGCGAAACAGCACGGCGTCGCTCGGCTTGGCCGGGTTTACGTAACAACGAAACGGTTGGCCAGTGTTCTGGTGCTGCTTCAGGTTTTCGTACGCCCGCCGCTGAAAGCCGCCAATATTGTCGCTGCCGCTGTCGATCGCCACGCGTTCGCCAGTGAACTGCTTTCCGCCAAACGTGTAGTCGTAAACCGCGATCGCCTTGTAGGTGTCGCTTTTTCCAGAGTGGCTTTTCAGTTCCGCCTTCTTGATTATGGCCGGCGTCTCGACCCACGTTTGCATCTCCGTGAACTGCTGCACTAGCCGAATCGACCACCACGTCGCCGCGATCCCGACGCCGAAAAACGGAATCGCAAACAGCACCAGGCACCCGAAGCCCGTAGTTCCTCGCCAGAGGCCACTTTTCGACATCGCAGGGCTTTCTCCCGCAACTGGAACGCCGCGTGGTATTCCATAACCACGATCAGACCAACGCCAAATAATACCAATTCGCCGCCGCCACGCGAGTATTGTTTTCGCTCACCACGCGATTTCCGGCCGCTCAAAGTCATGTGCCATGTGAGCGGGCAACCGCCACACCTGCGTGCCCTCCCGGTCGGTGAAATACAGCCGCGACTCTGATCGTTCGAGCGGGTTGCCATCCGCCCACAACGCATAAAAAGCCGGATTCGCATCCACCGGCCGCCGGGCGTACGTGTGGCTCAACTTGCTGTCGTGCGTGAGCTGCTTCACCTTTTGCCACGTGCGGCCTTCATCGGTGCTCGTCCACATCACCATTTCACCGCCCGCGCCGTACAGTAGCGAAGGGGTGGCTGGGGTCGAGCGCAGCGAGCCCCCAGTGCGCGATGTCAACTGCC
>JAXMBH010000031.1:0-56826 GCA_046349975.1 Pirellulales bacterium | reverse complement strand
GAGGCCTGGCTGGTAAACTGAGTGAATGCGGTGTGCCCCGCGAGTCGCTTCCGCAGCTCGCGGCGGCCGCCACCGAACAATGGACAGGTAAGTTCAATCCCATCGAATTGTCGCAAAGCGACTTCCTGCAATTGTATGAAGCGGCGTACTAAACATTCGACGATAGCTGGCAGCGCCGGAGGCCACGCCCTGAAACGGCGTGGTCGATTGCCGACAAAGTCACCACGCACTTTCAGCGCGTGCCGCCCGCGGCGCGTTGGCCCTAGAGACCTGGTCGCTTTGATGTGGTGCTGCAGCGTATTGTGCGCCGGCGCGACCCTTCACGCCGACGACTGGCCGCTCGTCCGAGGCGACATCCTCGGGACTGGCGTCGCGAAATGCGCGGTGCCCGCCCAGCCTGAAGTCCTGTGGAAGTATTCCGCCGCCGCAGACGCTGGGTTCGATTCCACAGCCGTGATCGCCAATGGCATCGTCTACGCCGGCGACAACGCGGGCACGCTGCATGCCATTCGCTTGGCCGATGGATCGGCAGTGTGGAAGAAAGAGTTTGCCGATTCTGGCTTCGACGCCGGCGGGGCAATTGAAAACGGGCGGTTGTATATCGGCGATATGAATGGCACGATTTATTGCCTGGCCGCGGCTGATGGCAAAGAAATATGGAAACAACAACTCGAAGGCGAAGTGTACGCGGGTCCAACAATTATTGGTCATGATGTGCTTTTCACCTGCGAAGCGGGCACGCTCAGTTGCCGCAACACGGCCGACGGCGCCGAGCGTTGGAAGTTCCACATCGAAGCGCCGCTGCGATGCACGCCGACGATCTCGGGCGGGCGAGTTGCTCTCGCCGGCTGCGATAGCCGATTGCATCTCATCGACGTCGCGGGTGGCAAAGAAGTCGACACCGTCGCGATCGACGCTCCGACAGGTTCTACGCCGGCGATGAGCAAGGACCAAGTCTTCTTCGGCACCGAGGGCGGCACGTTCTACGCGATCGACACTGCAGCGGGAGGCGCCAAGAAACCGGCTGTCGCCTGGACGTATCACGATCCGCAGCGAAATCAGCCGGTTCGCGCCGCGGCGGCCGTGAATGAACAGGTGGTCGTGTACGGCAGTCAAAGCAAAGCGATTTACGGGCTCGAACGTGCTTCCGGCACGGAAAAATGGAAGCTTTCCACGCGAGCTCGCGTCGAGAGTTCGCCGGTAATCGCGGAGGACCGCGTGGTCGCGGCCACGACGTCCGGTAAAATGTACCTGCTCGATGTCGCCAGTGGCGACGTGAGGTGGGAGTCGGACTTTGGCGGCAATTTCGTGGCGTCGCCCGCGGTGGTCGATGGAAAGATTGTCATCGGCAACTCAGACGGTACTTTGTATTGCTTAGGTTCGAAGTCGAATGCCACCGATAAGAAAGCCACCGAGAACGCGCAGGCCGCTAAGAAGTAACTTGGATTGCGTCGCGAAGAGTTTTCGATCGTTGATCGGTAACGTCGCCAGAATTCAGTGGCTAGCGGCCTTGCCTGAGTTTGTTTCGGTTTAGTGTGGCACTGTGTTTGATTTAGCTCGGCGACCCTTCCGCGGTCTCTGTGCCAAAGTGATAAGAATAATCCATGTCGACCAGCACCGCGAAAACTGAAGTTGGAAGTTACTTCATCAGCAACTATCCGCCCTTCTCTGCCTGGACCGGCGACCAGCTGGTTCATGTGCACGCGGCCATGAATGTTCCGCCGGCAGATGTTCCGCTCGGGTTGTACCTACACATTCCATTTTGCCGCAAGCGCTGCAAGTTTTGTTACTTCAAAGTATTCACGGATAAGAACTCAGCCGAAGTCGAACGCTACCTGGCCGCGCTGTCACGCGAAATAGAACTGGTCAGCCAACTGCCCGTGATGGGCAACCGGCCGTTCCGCTTTGTGTACTTCGGCGGCGGCACACCGTCGTTCTTGAGCTCCCGACAACTGGCGCGGCTCGTCGATCGGCTGCGGGCGAATGTTTCGTGGGAAGCGGCCGAGGAAGTTACGTTCGAGTGCGAGCCTGGCACACTCTCCGAAGCAAAGGTTCAAACACTGCGCGAGATCGGCGTCACGCGCTTGAGCCTCGGTGTTGAGCATTTCGACAATCAGATTCTCCGCGATAACGGCCGGGCTCACGAGTCGGGCGAAATTTATCATGCTTGGCCATGGATACAGGCGGCCGGCTTCACGAATACGAATATCGATCTCATTGCCGGCATGGTTGGCGAGACCTGGGACAAGTGGCGGGACGCCGTCCAGCGCGCGATCGATCTCGATCCGGACAGCATCACGATCTACCAGATGGAGCTGCCGTTCAACACCGTGTACTCGAAGGACATCCTCGGCGGCGTTATCGAAACGCCGGTGGCCGATTGGGCTACCAAGCGCGCCTGGGTCGACTATGCCTTCGATACGTTATCGGCGGCTGGCTATGTTACGTCGAGCGCGTACACGATGGTGAAGCGCGGCGCAATCTTCAGCTACCGAGACAATCTCTGGCAAGGCAGCGACCTGCTGTCGACCGGGATCGCCAGCTTCGGTCATGTTTCCGGCGTTCACTATCAGAATCATCCGGAGTGGGATCAATACTGCGGCCGGTTGGAAGCCGGGGAACTGCCGCTGTTGCGCGGGCTCGAACTTTCGACGCATCAGCGTTTGATCCGCGAAATGATTCTGCAGCTCAAACGCGGCTACCTCAACGCCCAATACTTTGACCAGAAGTTCGGCGTAAACATTCTCGACGAATGGGCCGACACGTGGGCCGAGTATGAGCAGGATGAGTTATGTACGGTAGATCGCGTCGCGGGCCGGGTTGAACTCACGCGAAACGGCCTCCTGCAAGTCGACTCGCTACTGCCGGCGTTCTTCGAGCCCCAATTCCAAGGTGTCCGCTATACCTGATTTGGCCGGGCACCTCGGCCCATTCTTCGGCGGTTGAGCAGCGGTTGACCATCCGGGTATAAAAAGTTCATTGTTCGTGTTCACTTCAGCCGCGAATTTTGTAGCGGTGTGCAGCTACGGCAGCTCGTGGGCCGGCACTACATTTGCTATGCCAATGTGTCCCGACGCGACGACTTCACGTCGCGAAAGGCCCCAACCTCCATCAGATATTGAATATCGGAGTACGAAATGGACAAACAAGAAATGGTGAAGTTGCTCAACGAGGATCTGGCCGGTGAACTCGGCGCGATCATCCAGTACATCACATACGCCGCGAAGGCGACCGGTCCGTATCGGCCGCAACTGGCGGCGTTCTTTCTAAATGAAGTGCCCGATGAACAGGGACATGCCCAATATCTGGCGAACAAGATTGTGGCTCTCGGCGGCGAGCCGACGACCAAGGCCCGTGAAGTGCCCGCCGCAAAGGGTGACCGCAAAATGGTGGAAGCAGTCCGCGACGCTGAGGCCCGTGCCGTTGCCGACTACACCAAGCGCGCCAAGCAAGCCGAGGAATTCGGCGACAAGGGCCTCGTCGTGCAGCTCGAGGATATGATCCGCGACGAAACGGGCCACTTTGAGGAAACCGAACGCCTGCTGCGAGATTGGCCGCTGTAGGCCAGGCTTCTACACCCGCGCCGTGGGCGCTTCGTAGGTTCGCGTGGGCCGCGCCTTGCCGGGTTCGCAAGAACCGCAGGCCTCGGCGTTCGCCAGCGCGATTTGATAAAGCTGCTGCCCGTGCGCCGTCGGGTAGCGGCCGGTAAGGCACGCCCGGCAGAGATCTTCTGCCGGGCGGTCGAGCGCGCGGGCGATCGCCTCGACGGGCAGGTATTTTAGCGAGTCGGCGCCGAGTTCGCGGGCCATGTCGCCGAACGCAGCTTCCGGCGACTGGCCGTTCTGCACGAATTTCGGCGCAAACAATTCCGACACGGTCGACATATCGATGCCGTAGAAACACGGCGCGATGATCGGCGGACATGCCACCCGTACGTGGATTTCCTTTGCTCGTCCCACGTTCCGCATGCGGGAAATGAGCACCCGCATGGTGGTCGAGCGCACGATGGAATCCTCGACCAAAAACACGCGCTTGCCTTCGAGCACCTCTCGCAGCGGCGTGTACTTCGATGAGGCCTTGTGAGCCCGCGTGCCAGAACCCTCGATGAAAGTGCGGCCCGAATAGCGGTTGCGAATGAGTCCTTCCGCACTCGGCACACCCAAGCGATACGCCATCGCATCGGCCGCACACTTGCTGGTGTCTGGCACGGGTACGACGATCGTGTTTTCATCGATCGGCACGTCCTCCAAGCGAGCCAGTTCTTCGCCGAGTGCTTTGCGGGCCAAATACACGCTGCGGTTATCGAGCGAGCTGGCGACGTTGGCGAAATAGATCCACTCGAAGAAGCAGTGCGCGTGCCGCGGGCTGTCTGCAAACGGTTCGACTCTAATCCGATCGCCGACGACCGAAATCATGTGTCCCGGCTCAAGTGAGCGGATATTCTCGTTCGCGAATCCCAAATTCAACAAGGCCACACTTTCACTCGCCGCAGCCAGTAGCGGACCTTCAATCGCATAACTCAGCGGCCGGAAGCCCCACGGATCGCGGGCAATCACCATTTCCCCCAGCGCATTGAGCAGTACCAGGCAGTATGCGCCGTCGAATCGCTTCGCTACGTTGCGCATCACATCGACCAGCGCGGGGCGGCGGTCGCCCGAGAACTCGCGGCTGATCTCGTGCATGATGATTTCAGTATCGGTGTCGCGCGAGAGATGATGGTCATCATCCGCCAGCAGCTTATCGCGCAGCTCGGCATAATTCGCCAATTGGCCATTAAACGCAAAGCTGAACCACTTGTGCTTCTGCAAATGGTGACGCTCGAATGGCTGGGCGTAATTGAGGTCGTCTTGCCCGCAGGTGGCATAACGAACGTGGCCGATCGCCGCCCGGCCGGAGTAATGATCCATAATGGCTTCGGCCTTGCCGCGGTGGCTCAGCCGAAACACTTCGCTGACCGTGCCTAAGCCGCGGTAGGTGTCGAGCAGCTGCTCGCGACCGGGACAAAAGCTCGTCATGCCGGCTGAAAGTTGGCCGCGGTTTTGCACATCGAGCAAAATTCGAGGCACCAACCGCGAGATGTGCTCTGGGCCCTGCGGCGGGCAGAGCGGGCTCACCGCTGTGCCCGGCAAATGGTAAACGGCCGCCAGCCCGCACTCGTGATGCAATTCGCTCATAGGTCGATCAACGTGCCACCACCGTCCCTGTCGGGCCGCGCCCCGGTTGGGCACGACTCCAAAACCCAATTCTAGGGCGATGTGGCGGTTGCCTCAACCGAGGCGATCATCGTGGCAGGTTCGAATGCGCAAAAACACGACAGAACTACGGCGGCGGTGCCGGCGTTTGCGAATTATTTGGGCTCAGCTTCCAGCTCGGCGACTCGCAGCCGAGCTTCGTACACTTGCGCCTCCAACATGCGGTATTGATCCGAGTGGAACCGAATGAGCGCGTTCCGTTCAGCCAATAGATCGTTGAGTCGCATCTCCGTTGCGCGGACGCACATTTCCAAGCTTCGCACCGTGATCGGGAATGGCTGCCCCGTGCTGAAACGCGTGTACGGACGATAGTCACGCAGAAGCGCATTGTTGTTTTCGAGTTCCAGGCGAGTCATTTCGATTGCCGTATCGAGTTCGCGGCATTTGCGCGGGTATTCGACCTGCCAGTAATAACGCAACTCTGTTTTCGCCAGTTCGAGGTCGCGGCGGGCGGCCACCCGAACGGCCAGCGGCGCGTCTTGCGCAGTCACCCGTGAAGCGTGGAAATCGATCGCGCCGAGCAGCACGAGGGCTAGGAGAGTGTATCGCATGGAAAACTCGTAGGCGGGCAACGAATAGACAAGGTGAAAAAACTGTCCCCCATCGCTAGACAGCGGGCAGATTTCAGCGTAATTGCCGCCAACGTGATCTCAACGCGTGTCGATTTTCTGCAACAACCGCCTGGTCGGCGGACCGGATAATCGGCGCAGACCTCCTAACCCAACGGAATTCATCTCCAAACTATCGAGAAGATCTCGATGGACCGACCGCCGAAAACCTGGTTATGCGGTTACGCTTGCGGCCACCGACGATCGCCGACCGCAAACAGTTCTTTGAGCGCTAGGGGCAGGATCGCGAGCCGGTGCCGCTCGTGGAGCTGGTCCGCCACGAGCCGTGTTTGTCCGCGGAAAGAGTCGCGAATGACACGTAGAGAAATGGATGCCGCCAGGCGCTGGGTCTTGCGTTTAGCGAGGCTTGCGCGGTAATTCTGCTGCGCCGGCCGTTGCATTGCCGCTTGTCGCATTCAGTTCGACTAACTCGTGAATATTGCCGTCCACGGGGCTCGCCGAGTAATTGCCGTCGGCAGCATGAATCTGCATCGGCACACCGTGTGTCGGAAACAGCATCGTCGATTCGATATGCGCGCCGATCTGGCTGCCTGGGACAACCGTCAGGCGGTACCGCGACAGAATCCGCCGCAGCGCCACGCGAATTATTGCCGTCGCTAGCGGGGCGCCGATGCACAGCCGCGGGCCGGCGCCAAATGGATGATATGCGTACGGGCTCGGGCGAAGATTGATCCAACGATCCGGCACGAACCGCTCAGGTGCGGCGTACAATTCGGGCAAATGATGTACGATCACTGGTGTAAATACGATTCCGGTCCCGCGCGACAGGTTCAGCGGCCCCAGCTGAACCGCTTCGGTCGTCATCCGCTGCGAATACGCCGATGGCGGCAGCACTCGCATGCTCTCTTTAATCACGCGGTCCAGCAGTGACAGCTCTTCGCCTTTCGGCAGCGATCCGTTGGCAGCAGGCATATCTGCATCGCCGCTGTTGCGCTGAAACTCTTGCGAGAGGTCACGCATGACGTATGGATGTTGTGCCAGCAGGAACAGCGTCCAAGCCAGCGAGTGAGCCGTCGTTAAATGCGCTGCGGAGAACAACACCGCAGCCTGGCCAACCAGCTCCTCATCGCTCAGGCCGCCGTCTTCATCGTGGCTCCGCACTAGGATCGAGAGTACGTCTCGACCCTGGCCGCCTTCCTGCCGACGCCGGCGAATGAGCGCCAGGACTTCAGCTTCCAGCACTTCGGCATACCGCAAAAGTTGCTCGTAGCCGTCGGAGAACCGGTCGTTCGGAACCAGTGCTCCGACGCCGACTTGGTGGTTGAGCGTGACCCAGTTCGCGATCATGTCTCCGAGCCGGCAGGCAGTCTCGGGATCATCCAATCCAAACAATAGGGTGCTTGTGAGCTGCAGCATGTACTGCCGCATCTCTTCAGCAATGTCGCGCGTTTCGCCGGGCTGCCAACGATCGAGCAGCTCATCGGTCACACGCACGATCGTGTCGCCGTAGGTGCTGATTGCCCGCAGGCCGAACGGCTCCTTCACGATGCGGCGATTGCGACGATGCTGCTCGCCGTTCATCGCTAACAGGCCGCTTGTCACGCGCCGCTGCGCACTGCGTTTCGGTCCGCGAATCGTGAAAAATCGGGCATGAAACCGCTCCGTATCGGAAAGGACTTGCTGGTTGAATTCTGGGCTGAATAGAAATGCGACACGCTGACCGCCATCTTCGATCACGGCAAGCGGACCGAATTCTTGATGCAGCCAACGAAAATTCCCCAATAAATCCTGTGAGAACTTCCCAAAATCAACCCGCTCGATCGGCAAGGGTCGCGCGACGCGCGCGGAATCGGCGGTACGGGGGGGCGCAATCGAGTCAAGTGCGGAGGCCATGAAGTCCAAGCAGCAACGGAAATCTGCCGGTTGTGCAAACGCATGTTGGCCCCGCCACGAGTGGCCAGCGATGCTAGCGGCGTTAAAGTAATCCCAGTCTACTTCGACTTCTTAGCTTACTCGTCTTAACCCAAAATCACAAGATTGTCGCGGTGGACGACCTCGTCATAGGGACAATGTCCGAGAATCGCGACGATGTCCTGCGAGGCGTGCCCTGCGATGCGACGCAGCTCTTCTGACCCATAATTGGTCAGTCCGCGGGCGATTTCGTCGTTATTGTCGCGGCATAAGGAGACGACATCCCCCTTTTGGAAATTGCCCTCCACCCGCCTTACGCCGACTGCCAATAAACTCCGTCCCTGTTGTTGCACGGCCTGCTGCGCGCCTGAATCGAGAACCAGCCGGCCGTTTGGCTGAGCAGTCAGGCCGATCCAGCGTTTGCGCGATGTCACACCCGGTCCATGGGCGACGAAAAGGGTGCCGACCGTCTCGCCATTAATCAGATCAACCAGCACATTGGCACGTCGACCGTTGGCAATCACCACATTCTCGCCGCCAGTTACCGCCAGCCGCGCCGCCTCGAGTTTGCTGGCCATCCCACCGCGACTAAGGTTGTTCGGACCGGTTGCAACCGGCGTTTGACGCTGAAAAGCGCAGATTGCTTCGTCGAGATGTTCAACCAGCGGAATCACTGTGGCGCCTTCCGACCGTGGATGCCGATCGTACAAGCCCTCAACATCGGAGAGCAGCACCAACAGCGGCGCTCGGAGCAGATTGGTGACCATTGCTGCGAGTCGGTCGTTATCGCCGAAATTCCGCTGGAGCTCATCCACGCGAACAGTGTCGTTTTCGTTGATGATCGGCAGCGCGCCGTATTGAAACACTGCCAGCAACGTGTTTCGTACGTTCAGATATCGCATCCGATCGTTGAGGTCGTCGGCCGTGAGCAGAATTTGGGCGGCGTGCCGGCCATGCGGCTGCAGGGCGACGTTATAAGATTCGATCAGACGAGTCTGTCCGACGGCCGCTACGGCCTGTAAATGTGCCAAATCAGTCGGCCGCTGCGGCAACCCTAGCCGCCCCATACCTGCCCCCACCGCTCCGCTGCTTACCAGCACCACTTGGCGCTTTTGGTTCATTAAATGAACCAGTTGCTCCGCAATGGCCTGAACGCGATTCTGATCGAGCGTGCCGTCTTCGTTGGCCAATACGCGCGTGCCAACCTTTACGACAATTGTGTTCGAGCGGCCAGCAATTTCCTGTCGTACGGGGTCGGGCATGGGATGAGTTCTTTCAAAAAGTCTACTGTTCCGTCAGCTGCCAGCGCAGCGGCAGTCAAGTTAACCAGAAACGGGCTCCGTAACGCGGATATCCACGCCAGTTAACATATCCTTTACCGCTTCGCGATACTTGGCCATGTGGGGTGCCGCAAGGTGGGCCCTGAGCGAAGCGACAGTCTCCCACTGTTCGACGACGGTGACCACGTTGTCCCGGGCGGCCGGCAACCCCTCGATGCCGGTTTCCACGTCGATCGTGGGTCCATATTCGATGCAGCCGGTTTCCGCCCGCACCAACGGCACCAGCCGATGAAATTCCTGCAGGAATTCGGCTCGCCGACCCGGAGCAATGCCGATCGTGGCAATCACGTGAATCATTGGTTTGTCCCCAAAAGAAACCACGATAGTAGAGAATCTGGCCCGGCGAAAGCCGGCCCGAATGGCGGGAGCGAGGAACATTCGATCGGCCTGCAAAAGTGCCTATGTCGGCGTGGTTGCTCGAAATATATCTCGCGACTAGACTTGACGATGTACGGGCGTATATTATAGTTATGTTCAGTCACGGCGGACCACATTTCCCGCGTGCAGCAGCGCAATCTTTGGAGACTTACCATGTCGGCGCCAGAGCTTACATCGCGTCAACGAGAGATTTTTGAATTCATCCGTGAGAAGATCACTGGCCGCGGCTACGGGCCGACTGTCCGTGAAATCGGCGACAACTTCGGCATCAGCTCGCCCAACGGCGTTATGTGCCACCTGAAGGCACTGGAAAAGAAGGGCCTCATTTCCCGCGAGCCGAATATGTCGCGGGCGATCCAAATCAACGAAGCCTATCGCGACGATCGCGGCATCCCGCTGGTGGGCCAAATCGCGGCGGGTAACCTGACCGAGGCAATTGAGCAGGCCGACCGGTTCGCTTTCGATGACTGGTTTCCGCAGCGCAAGAACCAGTTTGCCCTCCGCGTGAAGGGTGAATCGATGATCGAGGCACAAATCTCCGATGGCGACATTGTCATCTGCCGCCGTGCCCGAACTGCTCACAAGGGCGATATCGTGGTGGCCTTGACCGACGAAGGTGAAGCGACGCTCAAGTACTGGTACCCAGAAGCGAACCGGGTCCGGTTGCAGCCGGCCAATTCCTCGATGAAGCCGATTTACAGCCGCAACGCGCAAGTGATTGGCATTGTTACGGGTGTCGTGCGGCGGGTGGTGTAGCAACTGGTCCGGTCGGTGCAGTGGCTCCGGCCCGGCGCCGTGGGTTTTCGCTGGATGATAACACTTGTGTCGCTTTGCGCAGCCGGTGTTCGGCGAAACGTGAGAATCGGCGCAAGCCATTGCTAATCGGCGACCGGTCCGCTATTCTCATACCCACGCCGTGGTTATTGTGGTGGGCCGGTTCATGTCGCTAAGCAGCTATTCCAAAGACGGAATTTTGACCATCGTCTTCGAGGATGCGCGCATTCTCGATGAAGCGAAGCTCGAGCAATTGAGCCGCGATCTAATGGATATGCTGAACAAGACGACCGAGGAGCGCGTGATCCTCGATTTCCGCAACGTGAAGTTTATGTCGTCGTCGATGCTGGGAAAGCTGATTCAGGTTCACAAGAAGGCCGGCGAATTCAAGGTTAAGCTGAAGTTCTGCTCCATCGATCCCGAGATTCGGCAGGTCTTCAAGATCACGAAGCTCGACAAGCTCTTCGACATCGATGCCGATGAGGCCGCCGCCCGTGCCGCGTTCATGAAACGCGGTTGGTTCGGCTAACGGCACGTCTCGTTGCGACCCACGAATTGGCCTCGGCAGCGGTTATGGAAGTTCCGCCGAGTTCTTCGGCGAGACACGCTGTGTGTCGTTGTTTTCCTCGACAAGCTTCCGTGGCAGCATCGGATAGCCGTACAAAAAACCCTGCCCGTACTTAAATCCCATCTGCCGGCAGATGTTGTGATCGCCCTCGAGTTCGACGCCTTCTGCAAGCGGCATGATGCCCAAATCGTGAACCATTTTCACGAGGCTGCCGAGCATCCGTTGCCGTTCCATTGAGGCTGACTCGAGGTTCTGAACAAGACTCATGTCGAACTTCAGATAATCCGGCGGCACATCGACCAGCTCAACCAACCGCGCCTGCCCTGCCCCGAAATCGTCGTACGCTAACCCAATTTGCAGATCATTGAGCGCGGCCCGCAGGGTTCGCATATCACTGCCGTTCGTGACCGCCGCTTCGTGAATTTCAAGGACGAGCGGCCGCCGCGGCTCGATCTCTCGCAATTCGCCGAGGGAAAAGATCAGTAGCTCGATATCGTCCATCTCAACAGGATGGGTATTCACAAATAATGCGTGCTCGATCGGGAGCACTTGGCCAGAGCGTATGCCCTCTTCGCGCAAAATACGACTGAGCTCGCCTTCCAGGTTCAGCACCTTCGCGGCCGCAAACATTGAGTGCGGGTCTTTCAACCCGAAGAATCGGCTGCGGGCCAATACCTCCGAGCCCCACCTGGCCCGATCGTCCATATTCACGATCGGTTGCACATGCGGCGTGACCGCCCGCTGGGTCATGAGTTGGTCGAACTGGATCAGTGCGAGTGCCCGGTCGCACGAATCTTCTTGAATCGTCTGCGGCCCAGTCTCGGTGTCTTGCTGCACCACGCGGAGCACGATTTGACCAAACTGCAGCAAATCACCATGGTGCACCGTAAACGGTTCTGCCACGCGCGCGCCGTTGACGAACGTGCCATTGGTGCTACCTAAGTCACGCAGCAACAGCCCACGCTCCACCACCGTTAGCTCGGCATGTTCGCGCGACACGGTCGGGCTCGGAATGCACAGCGATGCGCCGGGGCTGCGGCCGACGACAAACCGTGGCGCATCCACCCGCACCTGCCGCACCGGCTGGTCTTCCGCCAGCTGCCCGGTGAGCAGCCATGTCACGCGTTGGTTGGGAAGCAACTTACTTAGCATATTACAGCACCAATGTCTTATTCATTGCGGCTTGTTCAGTGTGCACCTGGCGACTCGATTCATCGCCCCAAAACGTCGAGACCATCGCCGGCTCCGGCCCGATTAGTGGTAGCCACGCAATGTCGCTGCGTGAGTGTACGCGACTCGCAAACTCCACGCGATCGCGGCGACGCTCGACGAAATCGAGCGCCACGTGCGGCGCCGACAGGGTATCGGCTTCCACACAGACCGTCGTGCCGCGTTCTTTTTCCGCAGCGATCGTGTTAGTCATTTTGCCATCTTGCGATCCGCTCATCCCGTTCGTCGCCGGGACAATGGTTAGCATGCGCCGGCGTCCGCCATACTCCAGCAGCGCGGGCGTCGCCAGTGCGATTGCGCTCGGTTGACCAATGCCGTCCGAGTGTTGTGCAGATTCTTGGCCGATCGCCCGCTGGACGGCAACTTGGGCCAGTTCACGCAGTTTGGAAGTCAGTTGGGCCCGCGGCCGCCCGCCCTGCATAATTGTCTTGAACAGGCCGCCGTTCGTGTCGATGCATTCGACTTGCAGCCGACCGTCGACTTGCGCGGCAAGGTTCGCCACCATGGCGTCATGCTGTGGATCCTGATCCTCACGCGAAGCCCCGGTCCCAGAACTATCCCGCGTTCCAGAGCGGTCGGCGTCGCCGTGCGACCATCCACCCGCTAACGCGATTTGATCGATTTCCCTGGCGAGCGAAGTGATTTGGTCACCCACCGCCGTGGCTTCAGCGATCAGACTTCGGGCAACGTGTTCGGTCGCGAGAATCGTCGTGTGGTCCAGCGACGTGTGGAAGTATTCCTCCAACAAAGTTGCCCATACATTGATGCTCGTCGCGCTGCGGCCTGCGCCCCATACCTCTTCGCGGACTTGCATCAATCGCTCGTTCGCAGCGCGGCGAATTCGTTGCAGTTCGCCGACCACCTGCTGCAAATGTGCTTGATGCCACTGTAGTGACCTCCGGACGCCGGCAATCCGCGACGACGGCGCATCCAAATGGCGTATCATCGTCCGTCGGAATCCCGCGCATAGCTTCTCAGCCAGCGGCGCGACGATGTCGCTCGGCAATTTGCCGGCGAGGGTCGTCTTCGCATCCGCTTGCCCACCGGTTCGCCCGAAAAACTCGTCGATTTGCCCTAACACGGCCTGGGCCGATCCCTCGGCCTTGGCCATGAATGATTTCAGGCATTGTGATACGAACGGCCCGGCGTCGCTTCCCAACGTGAGGTCCACAAACGCGCGGCAATTGGCCGCGATGCCGCCAGCGTCGAGTTGCAGCCGCTTGACGAGCAGCAATTCATCGTCCTCATTGGCCGTCGTCCCGATTCCGTCCACACCTTTCCAATGTCGCAGTACCCGCTGGCAGATTGCTGCCGCCAGCTCGTCGCTGTTCCCCGTCGCGGAGAGCGCCTCACGGTGAATGCCAAACGAACGTAGCGAAGGTCGAATCGTCTTGCCCTCTGGCCCAGCTTCCTCTGCCGCCGCCCGGCTGGCATCGAAAAATGAGCTTGCGGGCGAGAGTGTATTCAGCCGTATATAGTTGGCAACCATATGAGCGGCGTGGTCAAATTCGGCCGAGTCCATGTTTGAGCCGAGGTGCAGTAAGTAAGTGTGATCGAACGCTGAAATGCCCGGCGCGTGCGACGGCAGGCCGCAGCTCATATCGCCGGGATAAGGATTCTCCGGCTGTTCGAAGTGGTGATACTCCGCAAGCCAGGAAAACGCATTCACGCGAGCCAGCTCGCTTTGCCGGGCGTCGCGGCCCGTCGAGTGCATCATCAGGCCGATGATCTGCGAGTGCTTGAGCCCCAACTTCTGCAGAATTGCCCGCACCGCATAGCCGATATCGAGCGACATCCCGCCACCGGTCCCGCCTGCGATCGACGCGACAACGAACACCCGCAGCCGATCGGTGCGGAACTCTTTGCCGAGTGCCGACGCCGATTTCGCAATGGCAGTCGGATCCACAGCTTGCACCATGGAGCGGCGAATTCGTTGCCCAGCCTGGCGAGCGTTATCAGCCAGCGCCAATCGGCCGAGCGGCCGCAGACCCTCGGTTCGCAAGGAACGCGGAATGTTGTACAACCACCGGCGGCTCAGCCAGTGCAGAAGCTGTTGCGAGTGATCGCGGTAGTGTTGCGGTCGTCGCAGCGGCAAGCAGAGAAATTCGTCGGCGGTGAACTCGACGCCGTCGCGTGCCACTTCTCCCAGCGTGCGCGAGTCTGTATCGATTAAGAGAAACTGCATCGCCGGCAGGTTCTCCATCGCGCCGACTTCGTCGCGCACCATGCGCCGAAAATGGCTCATCACGCAGGCCGCAGTGGCGCCAATTCCCAGCACGAGCGTCGGCATGTAACGCTCCTGCTGATTCGTCAGATCGATCGGCGGCAATTCGACCAACCGGCACTCCGACACCGGCATGTCGACCAGCACGTGCGCCGCGCCGCTTGACCACTCCGCCGGTTGCTCGTCGTCGAAAAAGTCGGTAGGTTTCGATTCACGCACTGCATACTCAGCAGAAGCGGGTTCGGCGGAGACGGTTGATAACGCATCCGCGGGAGCCGCGCTTTCACCAACGTTTCCACCACCGGCATTTGCGAGCGAATCCACGAACTCGCGGCACGTGTTGTAGCGGTGCTGCGGGTCTTTCGAGAGTGCCCGCGATACCGAATAACGGTCCATCGGGCTCAAGGCACTTAAGTCCGGCTCATCATTGAGATGGTGCAGTGTTAGCTCCGCCGCGCTCTCGCCGGCGAACGGCAACGCGCCGGTCAGCATCTCCTGATAAACAATCGCCAGCGAATATTGGTCGCTGTGCCGGCTGGGCGTGCCGCGAAACACCTCCGGTGCTGCGTACAACGGCGTCATGCCGCCGACGAGCGATGCCTGCGATTGCCGAACGTCCTTGACTAAGCCAAAGTCAGCAACCTTCACCCGGCCGGCGAGCAGCAGCAAGTTCTCCGGCTTGATATCCAAATGTTGCAGCGCATGCGTGCTGCTCATAAAGTCGAGCGCATCAGCCGCATCGCGCAGATAGGAAATGAGCTCATCGCGCGGAATGCCACGCAGGTTGTCGCGACGGCACTGGTCAAAACGGTCCTTCACGCTGCTGTCCGCCAGTTCCGTGACAACCATCAGCCGATCGTCGACGACTTCAATGCGCTCGAGCGAGAGCAAGAAGGGATGCCGCACGCCACGAATGTGCTCCAGCGCACGCAATTCGATCGTTGCTCGCTTTTCGTGCCGCTGACCAAACACGAGCTTGATGGCTTTTGTGAGCCCGCCTGGCGCTTCGGCCCGCCAGACCTCGCCGTAGCCGCCCGCGCCGATCTTTTCGATCAGCCGATAGCCGGGCAGCGGTTCCATGTTGACTTCAACGTCGCGCATCTTGGGGAATTCCTACGAAGTGTAGATCGGTCGCGGCTTCGCCCCTGCCGCGCGCCGTTCGCTCGCCGAAGGTGTCGTCCCATCGCTCTCCGCGGCGACGGCGGTGAAGTAGCTCCGCACGACGCGATCCAAGTAATCGGGCCGCAGTTCCATTGGCCGGCCGTAGTACAAACAGTAGTTCTTGATTTGCGACAGCAGGTCGCGCGGGTGACAGCGTCGCAGCGGCCGCCCGTGCGGCGTGTAATGCGTTTCCACCAGGTAATGCACCGCTTCGGGAAAAAACCGACAACCGAACGCCCGGCACGCCGCCTCGAACAGGCGGGCGAACTCCGAAATCGATGGGTTTTTCACCTCGATCTTGTAGGGAATGCGCCGCAAGAACGCTTCATCCGCCAGATCGAGCGGCTCCAAGTTCGTCGAGAAGATAATCAGCTGTTCGAACGGTACCTGAATTTTCTTGCCCGTCGCCAATGTGAGGAAATCGTGCCGCGACTCGAGCGGCACGATCCAACGATTGAGCAAGTCGGCTGGGTCGATGCGTTGGCGGCCAAAGTCGTCGATCAGCAGGCAACCGCAGTTGCTCTTCAGTTGAATCGACGCTTCGCTCACGTTCGTCCGCGGGTCGTGGCGGATTTCCAGGTTGTCCATCGTCAATTCGCCGCCGACGACTACGGTGGGCCGCCGGATCTTTACCCACCGATCGTCGGCGTGAACTGTCTTGATGATGCTGCTTTCCGAGTCTTCGACCGCCTCGTGGCAAGCCGCGTCGTAGAGCTTGATGAATTGGCCGTCTTCAAACAGCGTGCGCGGCACCCAAATGTGCTGGCCAAAACAGTGCGTGATTCGTTTGGCAAGTGTCGTCTTACTGTTCCCCGGCGCACCATACAGGAACAGTCCCGCGCCAGAATTAACCGCCGGCCCAAGCAGATCGAGCAATTCGGGTTCGATGCTGATGCCGCGAAAGGCCGTGGTGAGCTGCTCGCGCCGGGCGGGTTCGGCACGAATCGTCTGGGCTTCGACCGAAACCGCGTACTCTTCCAACGGCACCGGCGCCGGCCCGACATACGCACAGGCTTGCATCGCCGACCTAGCCCGGGCCACGCCCTGCTCGGTAAGGGCGTAACAATAGTCATTGAGCGCCGCTTGTCCTTGGTGGACGAGCACTTGCCGCGACCGCAAGGCCAGCAGCAGGTCTTCCAGAATCCCGAACGGCAGGCACAAGTGCTGCGCAATCTCTCGTCCGCTGGTCGAACCAACTTGCAGCAAGTATTTGCAGATTAGCGTCTCGAGTATGATCGGGCTGATACCAGTCTGTTCAATCGACTGCGGCTCCGCCGGCTGGAACACGTCTTCGGCCAAGAGCGATGCCAACAGCCCAGGCTCGCGAATATCGGCATGTGATGTTGGCATGTCCGTGGTCCCATACCAGACCGGTGCGGTCGAACACCACGTCGCAAATCGCGCGCAGTGCCGGCCGTAAAAAGTCGGTATGGAAACGTACGTTGTAGCCGGCAATATCGCCAGAAATCGGCCAGAGTCGGGCAGCGGAGTACGCTACAACCGCGATATAAAAAGTCGCTACAATCGCCACCCGCTAATGCCAATTGTAGCGGTGGCGCCGGCTGGTCGGATTTCAATCTTCGGCGAACCCACTGCGGCGATGGAACAGTTTTTCCCGCGTCGCCCACAGGCCGGCCGACGGCGTTGGGATGAAATAGAACCGCTCGCCGTCTGAAGTCGTATTCCAGCCCTGCTTGCGGCCTAGAGGTTGGTAGCGATTCATGACATAGTCGATGTCCATAAAGCGAAAATTCACGCCTTCGACTTCCTCGCGGGTGAGATGCCCCGGCGCGTAAGTCACATTAAACCGCCCTTCGGTCGAGCCGTGCATGAGATGAGCCGTCGCATGGGCCAGGTCCTGCATATCGGCGTTTTTTCGATACAGGTCCGAAATCTTCGGCGTGCCGACGTAGCCGTACTTCCGAATGAACGCATCGACATCTGCCTGTTCGCCAAATCTCTTGAGGCCTGGGGCGATGACAATGAGGTCGCCGCCATCCGCAAGAGCCATGCGCGTCCGATAGATCGACTTGTTCGCCACCCAGGTGCTGAAAAACTCGTCGCCCTGCATCACGCACACGATTTTCTCGAGGGGCTCGTCGAACAGCGTGATGTTCTCCTCTCGCGATTGACGGGCGGCGGCGAGATAGGTCTCCAGGTCGTCGCCAGCGTAGACGCCAGTATGCACAAGCTGGTCGTTCTCATTCCGCGCCAGGACAACTTGCACATAGAAATCCGGCAGATCGCTGAGAAATTCGTCTTCCGCCCGATTAAAGGCCGCCCGCAGCGGCGTAATGAGGTTGCCCAGGTTGTTCTCAATGCCACAGGCGGCCGCTGCCATGTGAGCCGCGCAAATGAGGTCTTTTCCACCCAACCCAATGAAGTAGTTCTTGTTGTGATTCGCAAACCCGAGCACTTCGTGCGGCACAACATGCCCAATATTGATAATCCAGTCCCATTTTTCTCGCATGAGCATGCGGTTCAGCACGATTGGCAGCGGCCATTCAGCGGCGCCTTCTGTCACCTCGTCCATGAACCGGGCAGCAAGCTCGCCCACCTCCACGCAGCCGCCACGCCAGTCGTGGGCGTGGATTCGCTCGTTCGGAATGCTCCCGAACATTTGCTGGTTCTGCTGCAGCGTATGCGGTTCGTGCTGCCCTAAAGTCGGGATGACATGCACGTCGGCCTCGGCCGAAAGCAGTTGATACAGCATTTCTGTGAGCCGGCCGGCGCCCGAGTGCATTCGCGTGATGTCTGGCGGCAGCAACAACACCCGTTTGGGCTGCTGGCAAATCCGCTGCCGGGCTTCTGCCACCGTTTGCTCTATCAGCTGGCGCAGCCGGTCCCATGAAATCTCCGTCGCACGTTCCGAAATCCAGGGCATTTTTGCTCCTAACAGCTCAATTGGCCGCATCCGCATTCAGGTCGCGACCCTAAGGGGCACGCAAATTGCCGCACTCGGGCAGCCACATTGTAAGTCGCCACATGATACGGCGGAATCGGTCACCCGCCTTGCTGAGCCGTAATCTGCGCGGCCATCAGCCACGCGAAACTTGCCGAATTTGAAAATCTTCGGACAATGCTCCTTACCATGTCTACCGCCGATTTCGTCAACTGCACCGAAAATCCTTCACCACTCGAGAGGGTGCCGGAGATTCAATGCCCAGCGGTAGACCGGCCACTTTTCCAGTTCGGTATGCGGCAAATGATGCTCTTTTTCGCGGCTGCCAGTGCGTTTCTTGCCGCAGTGGCGTCGTCCGACGGGGCAACCGCCTTGGTCTTGATGGTCATGACATCGATTGTTGTTGCCCACGTTTCCGCGACCGCGATTGGAACCCGCTTGCGATCGCGGGCGAATGCCGCGCACCGATTCGAAGTGGCAGAGCATCTGCCAATCGCCACGATTGCCCCTACCTCGGTTCGCCACGCCCATGTATCGGCTGTTCACGCTCGACCGCGTTCGCCCTGGCATGCCCGCGGCGGAACCGCGCTTCCCTGGCTTCGTCCGTTTGTACTTGCAGCGGTCTGCGTCGCTGGCCTGTTGGGAGCCCTCGCGCTGGCAATGACGATCGGCTATCGAACGTCTCCCGTTGGCGTATTGGTTGGCGGTATTTCGTTTGCTGTCCTCGGCGGGTGGTTCGCTTTTCTGACGGCCAGCTTCTACGGCGTGTTCCGGCACGGTTTCCGGGACGCCACCGCACCTGTGCCGCCGATCAATGCAAACGAATGATGCGTCGCAACAACACGGCGTCGACCCGACCGCGAAACCGCACCTTGCCATCGATCTCGACGACCGGGACGCACGTATCGAAGCGCGCTTGCAGCGATGCGTCATTATCGATGTCAATTATCGACGGCTGCAGTCCATGGTCGCGCAACAACTGCTCAGCATCTGTGCAAAGATGACAACCTTCGCGCGAGTAAAGTACAACGTTATGTTCGGTCTTATGCATCATCAAATAGAGCCCTGACGAACCCGGCTATTGCCGTAAAAACCGGGCCCTGCAAATTCCCATTTCGCGGCCAGTGTCGCCTTTCTGCGACATTCCTAAGTACTTAAATCAAAAGTACTTGCGCTTTTTCTTGAACCGCTGCTTTTCTATTGCCTACGATGGAATAGAGGCCCACGGGGCCGCCTCTACCCCTTTTCCCTATTTCCCGCCATTCGGACGTGGTGGAACTGCTGGCCATGGTTGTCCGGCAGTGGCGAATGATCGCCATTTGATCACGTGTCGCCCACAACTCCAGCAGTTCTCATTGTTCGCCACCCTTCGATGAACACCCGTCGTGTCCAAACCGCGAAGTCAGCTTCCAGCCGTCAGGCCAAGCGCCGCAATACGTCGATCCGCTCTCATGCTGACCGGACTCGGCCCAAGCAAGCTCGCCGATCGAGCATGGGCGAACGCAATGCGCGCGAACCATTCGCCCCTCCCGAGGACTGGCACGAACCGACCGGGGCGACCAACTACCGCATTATCGTGCAGGAACCGGGGCCCGGCTATCGCCATGTCGTGACGCCCGATCAGATCCGCGAACGCCTCTCACGAGTGCCCCGGAAGTTCCTAGAGCAGCTGGAGGTAGTTCAACTTAGCCGCGTGACTCGCAAGAAGCAGTCTTTCCCCTGCTACGGCATGCAGTGGGGTAACGCCCTGTACTTATATCCCATCGAAGAGTCGTTCGTCGAGCAATTTGACCAGCCCCCCCGACCGAACTTGGTAAACGAAGCCCGCATGTACGGCGGCGTTTGGGACGAGACGTCCCCTGGCGTTTGGACGCTCACCTGGAGCGAGGAAGCTGCTCAGGATTTCTACCTGAACAACATCCTTATCCATGAGCTTGGCCATTTGGTCGACGACCGCAACACCAACTACATGGACCGCGAACGATACGCCGAGTGGTTCGCCGTGCATTATGGCTACTTAGCAACGGGTGGTCGAGAAACGCGCCGATATCAGCGGCCGAAGCGACGCCGACATCACGTCTGTAAGCTCTAAAGCGTGCCGACCGCTGCAGACGGCGCCAAAAAACACAACGGCCCGCGAGTTCCACCTGGATCTCGCGGGCCGCGTGATTTGAGATTCGCTCTATCCCGAGCATGGCCCGGAGCGAATGCTACTTCTTCTCTTCAGCCTTTGGGGCAGCCGCCTCGGGGGCTTTGCTTTCTTCCTTGGCCGGGGCGTCTTTCACTTCGCCGCCACAACCACAGCTCTTCGGCGCTTCGCCGCAGCTCTTGCAGCCGCAATCATGGTTTTCGACCTTGGCTTCGCAACCGCAGCTCTTCTGTTCGCAACCACAGCTCTTGGCTTCGCAACCGCAGCTCTGTTCACAGCACGAGCAGCACGGTTCGCAGCACTTATGGCAGCAGCTCAAGAGACCCTTGAGACAACCACCGCAGCTGCCATGGCCTTGGAACAGGTGGCAACCGCCGCAGCTGCCGCAGCTGTTGCATTCGACTTTGCAGCCACCGCAGCTGCCGCAGCTACCGCCGAAGAAGGCGAAAGCATTGCACGGAAAGGCCAACGCGGCCACGATCAAAGCGATTCGGGGAAAGTTCATTCCAATATCTCCATTCGCGTACGCTTGCCTGCCGTGACGTCGCCAGCGTGGCGAACCCCAATCACCGGCTGAGGCTCGAAAAACATAGGTCGCGCAGGGTGCGCGGCAAGCAGATTGGAGAATCAGTTCCGAATGTGCCGGCTGTGCGGATGATGCGGCGACAATCTTCGCAACTAAGCAGCCGCGAAGGCAAAAAAACGCCCAAATGCCGGCCCGCCTACGCCGCCTTCCTCAGCTGCTCCATTTTCCGGGCAATTTTCTTCTTCCGCCCAAACTGGAATATCGCATCCATCAGCCACGGTGCGAATCGCTTCGTGGCATACAGGAACCTCGCAAACGGCTCCATGACGACCATCCGCCGGTTGCGGTAGATAGCCTTGATCGCCGCCTTCGCCACCCGTTCCGGCGTGGTAGTGATGATTTTCGGCGGCAGCTTGTGCTCGGTCATGTTCTCTTCGAGGGGAGCGTTGGTAAATAAATTGGTTTGCACGAATCCCGGGCACAATGCCGTCACACCCAAGCCCAGCCGCCCAAACTCATTTCGCAGCGCTTCACTGAATCCCACCATGCCGAATTTCGAGGTGCAGTAAGCCGTCACTTTCGGCATTCCCACCAGTCCAAGCACGCTGCACACATTGACCACGTGGGCCTCTTCACGCTTCAGCAGCGATTGCAGCAGCTCGCGGGTAATTTGCACATGAGCGAGCAGGTTAATTCGCAGCAGCCGGTCCCAATGCTCGGCCGCCATCCGCTCAGTACGCCCGTAGTAGGTGATTCCAGCGTTGTTGATAAGGATATCCACGCCGCCCCAGCGATTCAGCACGTCAGCCACTGCCGCGGTAACGTCGGCCGTTTTCACCAAGTCGCAGTGCCGAATGACAACTTCCACGCCCAGCGCCCGGCACTGGGCTGCCGTTCGTTCCATGCCGGTGTGGTCAACGCCGAGGAAAAACAAATCCGCGCCTTCGCGTGCCAGGTCGATCGCAATGGCCCGGCCGATGCCCGACGATGCCCCCGAAACCAGCGCTTTTTTGCCGCGAATTACCTTCATCGCCCGCTCCTGTAAAACACACGAAGCCGGCGAAGTTTACTCACCGGCTTCATGCGTTGAAATACAGCTTTTCCAGTGTCTAAGCCGCGGCCTTTTTCCGCTGCGGCATGGGTAGCGGCTCGCCGGGCGGAATGACCCGCGTAAATTCGCCGGTCTGCAGGTCGGCCGGCGGAATCGCGCGGCTCAAGCGGTGCTTATCCTCGCCGCGGAGCAGGCAGGTGCCCCATTTGTCGAGGTAATACTTTCCGCCGTTGTACACACTGCGGTAGTACTTCTTATTCGTATAGGCGGGCACGTGCGCTGGGATCACACGAATGTTGAATGCCAACCGGTGATGATCCGTCCGGTTCGGCGGCGAACCGTGAATGCAACGCTCGGTGAAGATAATGAATTGCCCGGCCTTCACCGGCAGCACCACGCAATCTTCCTTCGCTTCGTCGAAATCGAGCGTGTAGGCCGCGTTATAAAAGCCTTCCGAACCGCCAAAGCGAATCTTGCGAATGCGATCGTGCGTGCCGCGGGCAAACTGCATGCAGCCGCGTTCCGGCGTCGCATCGTCAATCGCCACCCACACGGTCAGCTGGAAAATTTCGCTGCGATCTGGCGGAAAAATGCCCGGATCCTGGTAGTCCTCGACCATGAACGTGCTGGCCTGGTGCCACTGAATGGCCGGTGCCCGCGGGCCCTTGTAGAAATACTGCGACCGCCACACCAGCAGGTCCTCGCCCAAAATCTGAGCGCATCGTTCGGTGATCGCCGGATGCCGCATGTAGTTCCATAACCGCGGCGATTCAAAATGCCGGTCGCGCGGCGTCGCCCAGCCGTAGGTCTTGCTCTTTTCCTTTTCCAGTGCCAGCACTTCCCGCTTGAAATCCATCATGTCGTCGTGCGTGAAGGCATCGAACGGGCCCAGAAAGCCCTGCGTATAGAAGAGCTTGATGTCCTGTTCGCTCAATTGATACTGCTTATGCTCCGGCGCGAGCTGCACACGCGGCTTGAATGACGTCGGCATTTTGAAATAGCACGTTTGATCGATCGACGCTTCCGTGAAGCGGCTTTTGATCAGCGTCCAAAACATTTCGTGCGTCCAGTTATTCACCACCGACTTGAAATCGCGCGGCAAAATGAAACGCGGCAAATGCAGGCTCTTGTACGCCCACAACATGCTCGTGCCGAACATCAAGAGCAGTCGCTGCCACAGCGGCCGCACTTTCGGGCTCATGTTCATGACTTGGTTCTCGCTAGAGGGGGAAAGCTGGCGCTCGAAACAGTCGCGAATCGCATTCGTGACAGCAACCCGCCCATTACGGTTATGCGGGTTGCCAAAAAGTATCGGATAGTAGCGGTGATGACGTTGAGAAGACAAGCCGACTTTTCCGGCGATTAAGCACAATTTGCAATCCTTTGCTAGCGAACTTCGCCGAGCACTCGCAGCCGATCAGGCAACAACGTAAATTGAAATGATGCCCCCCTCGATGAGCCACATTCCGCTGCCGGTCGGCGCAATCCGTCGCGCCACCACGAGTACTATTCAGCCCGCTTTCGGGCCGCTCGTGCGATGGACGCTCGTCGTGCTATCGTGGCTGGCCTTCAGCGTCGCCGGCTACCTCGCATTTCACGCAGTGACCGGTTCGTCTGTCGCTGGCTGCGGGCTCATTACCTCCGCCAACGGTTGCGATGTCGTCCAGTCCAGCTCCTGGTCGAAGTGGCTCGGCGTGCCGGTGGCTATTCTCGGTCTCGGCTGCTACGCCACGCTCGCTTCGTTAAGCATCCTGCTCGGCCTGCGTCGCGAACCGGCAAACCGCTGGATCACGACGGCCTTTGTGCTGTTGGCCGTTGTTGCCGCCGGCGCAAGCACTTGGTTTATCGGGTTGCAGTGTTCGCCATCGGCGCGTACTGCGAGTTCTGCCTTGTGACCGATGGACTAGGCATCTTGATCGGCCTGATTTCGGTCGGCGCAACCTTGAACGCCATGCTTGCGGCTCGCGGCCAGGCTGGTTCACGACCGCTTCCAGCTGGACTGATATCGATGCGCCCAGCAACGAACGCCGGCCGTGCGCACGCGCCGGCCGTACCGCTGGCCGTTCCCCCCCCATCGCTGCTGGGCTCACTTGCCGGCGCGCTGCCGCTCTTGATCGTGTTGATCGGCGGGCAACTTCTCTTCGCCACGAAAACCTACCAAACGGAAAAGGTCGCCCTGAACAACGCGATCAAGTTCGACGAAGGTAAATCGCCGGACGCTAATGAAAGCGGTTCGCAGGGTACAACCCGCGTCGCCATGCGGGTGCCATCGGAAAGTGAGACCGACGGGGCCGCCGCCAACATCAATGAAGCAACACAGAAGAATGCCGGCGCCGCCAGCGACACGGAGAACACTTCGACGCCATCCGCTGCTGCCAAGGCAGACGATGCCGGCGCCGCTCCCAGCTCCGCTTCGCCGCCGGCACGCCAGCGGCTCGTAAAATTCCTCGGCGGCAAACTTACGCTCGATGTCTACAAGCATCCGCTCATCGGCTCGCCTGAGGCGCCGCACATCGTCATCGAGATGGTGTCCTACGATTGCCCGCACTGCCGCAAAATGCACCCGATGGTCGAGGATGCGCTCGCTCGGTATGGCGACCAGGTGGCCGTGCTCGTTATGCCCGTGCCGCTCGATAAAGACTGCAACAAACTGATCACCGATCCGACAATCTCGCATCCCGGCGCGTGTGGCACGGCTCGCATGGTCATCGGGCTCGCAAAACTTGCTCCTGGCGATTTCGCCAAGTTCCACGACTTTCTCATGGCGGGCAAAGAGAAGCCGCCCGAGATGGGCAAAATCATCCCCAAAGCTTATGGCTTCGTGAACGCCGATAGGCTCCGCGAGCTGACGCGCGGTCCTGAGGTAAACAAGCAGCTCGCCGGCTACGTCGATCTCTACGGCCAGCTCAGCCAACAAAGCCACGGCGGCGCCAAAACCTTTGGCCTGCCCGTGCAAATCCTCGGCGACTATGTCGTATCGGGCGAGGTCGAAAAACCAGAAGACGTCTTCAAGGCCTGGGAAGAGCACCTCGGCGTGACGCCCAAGTAGCGCTTCAGGGCTCATTTCAGTTGCCCGCGCTGGTAAGATGATATCTTACCAATATGAGAACCACGCTATCGTCGAAAGGTCACGAAAACCGCCGCACCATCTCACTCGGCAGCAGCTTTGCAAAACCGCCCGAGCGGAACCCGGCCAAATCGAGCGCGATGAACTTGAAGCCCAAGCGCGTGAACTCGCTAACAACGGCTGATCGCACCTCGCCTTCGCAGAACTCGGGCAGGCGATCCACCGGTACCTCGATGCGGGCCATGTCATCCGCGTGGTAACGCACTCGCAGTTCGCGAAATCCCAGCGACCGCAATAGCTGTTCCGCCTGGTCCACCATCGCCAGCCGCCCGGCGTCACCGCTAAGCCATACGCTACACGGCTCGAAAGGCACGGCGTCGCCGGCTTCTCTGCGACCGGCAACTGCCATTCTGCCGCCAGAGCGCGAACGTCCGCCTTCGTCAGTCCACACTCCGCCAATGGGCTACGCACTGCATGCTCATCGGCCGCGCGCATCCCGGGGCGGTAGTCGCCGAGATCGTCCGCGTTCGCGCCGTTCACGACAACGCGGACACCGATTCGGTCCTGTAGCTTGCCCAGCTGTAAATAAAGCTCCGTCTTGCAGCGATAACAGCGGTCGGGATTGTTCGCGACATACTTCGGGTCGGCAAACTCCTCAGTGCCGATTACGAGATGGCGAATGCCGATCAACTTCGCCAAGGACGTTGCGGCGTCGAGTTCACCAGCTGCCAATGCCGCACTTGTGCCCGTCACTGCCACCGCAGCATCACCGAGCGCGAGCTGGGCAGCCTTCGCGACGACAGCACTATCAACGCCACCCGAGAATGCGACGGCGCACGATCCATAGCCAGAAACCAGCTCTAGCAATTGCTCGCGTTTGGCCACCAGTTCATCGCCGACGTTTGACATGCCAGCATTATACGCCAACCACGGCGCCAGCGCCGCACAAACGCCCAGCTCACCATCCGCTTGCGGTTTGGCCTGGATTTAGTTGGGCACAGAGCGCAATCCGCTACGACAATTTCAGCGACTTGAACGAGAGAACGAATAACGAAGAATGACGCGGCCCCGCCAACTCAATTCTCCAGCCGCTTGAGCTCGTCCCGCAGCCGTGCCGCATCTTCATACCGCTCCTCATGCACGGCCGCCTCGATCTGCGCCCTCAATTCCGCGCTGCGATCCATCGTCGTGGGGGCGATCGCAGTGTCGATTGACGACTCGGCATCCTCGCCACGCATCTTCGTGAGAATCTCTTCCTTCCATTGACGAAGAAAAGTTAACTCGCCGACCTGCGCGGCCTGATTCGCCTGATTGTACTCTTCCAAGAATTGTTCAATGCCGCGAATCCCCGCGTCCAGTACGCCTGCCGCCGCATCCCATTGCTCCAGCTCCACGAGCGGCGTTGCCACGGCCCGTGCATGCATCATCGTCACGTATGGCCGCCACTGATCGAAACGCAACTTGTCGCGATCGTCGCGCGTGCCCCCGCACGAACGCAAACAGCCGCAGATTCCGCTCCGTGTCCCGAGCGCAGAGCTCATACAATCCCAAATGCCAGAAGCATATGTAGCGGTGATAATACTGCACTCCCTCCCGCAGCAGCTCGGCACAATCTTCGGGCTCCAGCAAGTATGGCGCACCGTCGGGGTTTGCCGCATCGTGGTCCTTCTGCCGCCGCTGATGGTACTCAAACCACGAAGAAACGTCGTGGATCCGTCGCCCATCGGGCCGGCCATCGAAATCCATCTGCAACACGCCCAGATCCAGCCGCAGCTGAATCTTCCGTCTGCCGTCCGTCCCCTCAATCACGCGGACCGTGATTTCGTCGGGACGGTACGGCCAATCCTGCAAAATGGGTTCGATGTCGGACGACACAACGATCTTCCGGAGTTGAGATGCAAGGTACCCGGCGGCCGCAATCAAGTAGCGCCGGCGGCAACCGACTGGTTGAATCGTATTCCAAACGGAATCCCAAGAAAACCGCGGATTTCGGTGTCACCCCGCGTGGCGGCGCTCCGGGCCGCCTGCCGCCCTATGTACAGGCATTGGGACACATTGCCATTAATAAAGGGGACACCGGAAGAATGATCAGCCGCCGGGCGCTATCCCGCGGTTGCCGAATTCAACGCGACAGGGAATCGGCAGAATCCTGCCGCACCCCACGGCACCAACTTCACGCCCCAGGATCGCGCGTCACCCGCTCGAGCACTTTCGTATTCCGCTCGACCGCGAGAATGATCGTCCGCTGCTCGACACCATCGGGCGAACTAGCAATGACAGGAATCACCTGTCGCCGATCCGGCAGCGACATCCGCACCGTAAAGCTGCCATCCGGCCGCAGCGGCACGGGCTCCCCTTGCAGCGTCACATGGGCGTCTGCATCGGTCACTCCAAACACGACGAGTTCGGCATCGACCGCAAACGGCAGCTCGTGAGCGCCGGTCATTACCCGCGATGCTCCGCTGCCATACCGCGTTTGCATGGGGCTGCCCATCGGCCGGCGCAGTCGCTCTTCCAAGAGTTCTTGCAACTCCAGGCTCGTGCCGCGATCCGAATAGCCGCCGCTCATCGCAAAAATGCGATCGGCATTCTGATCAATATCCGCCCAGTTCTCATCGACCGAATCACTCGTGCCCGCCGGCGGTGTAATCACCGTGTTGCTGCGGGCCAGACAATAGAACTGACCGCCCGCGGTGAGGTAGCCGATCTCCATCCGATATTGTTGCGGCGGGTTCTGCGCATCCACATACCAATGCTTCACACCGCCATGTATCACGATTTCACGTTGCAATTCCGCCGCGCCGTCGGGCGCTAAGCGGAACAACCGCAATACCGGCTTCGTCGCATGCCAGTGTTGAGCGAGCGCCGATTGAGCCCGTTCGACGCTGCGTGGGTTCAATTCCCAATACGCATGCAACCAATACGGGTCGCGAACCATCACCACCAGCCGGTCCTGCAATTGGCGATTTGCTTCATTGTCGGTCGCCGTGGCAAGCTGCCGCGCATCGGCGATTTGCGAACGCAACTGTCGCAGCCGCTCTTGTTCCTGAGCCGATCGTGCCGCCCGACCATTGGCAGCATTCGACTCCCTCGTCAGCACGGCCGACGCCGAATGCACGCCGTTCTTTTTGCCCATGCGCTTCGCATGACTCACGAGCGCGCGAACCAATTCGTCTTTCCGCATCGAGTGCCAGCCGGGAAGGCCCATCGCCCGGGCCATTTGAGCTAGATCTTTACAGCTCTGCATACGCAGTGAAGAAGCGGTCATCGATCACCAACTCCGCCTGAATTTTGTCTGAAACCAATGGACGTGCGAAAACGGCAATTGCATCGTCCATGAATCAGCAAAACCACGCGGCGCTGCCATCGAGGTGTGGCGACAGCAACATATGGGGGGGATCGCAACCGTACGCGCCTCGTTCGACTCAGCAATGTGCGGCCCGCCGAACGGAGTTCGCGAAGAGGGCGTGCCCTTGCCCTTTAAATCCGCTATTCCCGCTACGCTCGATCTTAGTTGAAAATTGCGACTTTTGCAACTATTTCGACTACTTCTGAGCGTGACACATTGAGTGTAAGTTTTTATGCATCCAGCACTTACGTCCGAATGTGGGCTTAGTGATATGTCGCGCCCGCCGGCGCTGTGCTATCCAGGCTCGAGCGCACCTGAAACGCCTTAGCTTCCGCGTTTTCGACACCGCGAAGATCCAAGTTCTACTGCCCCAGAAAACTTTGTGAAAAAAAGCACAAATTCGACGTAACCCGTTGACAGCGGCCAATGATGAAAGATAAATTGCGGAGCCAACGACGAAAATTTCACATGTTTTGCTGTGAAATTCTCTCGTTTTGAACGTCGACGCAGTGAACGCCGACCCCTGCTGGGGGTGGTTGAAGGTGCGTCCTGCCCGTGGGGGCGGTACGGTGCCAAATCCTTCCGATGACCGCTCCTCAATGGCGCGAGCTTACCAGTGGGCCTCGCGCATCATGGTCGTGGCGATGGAGATGGTGCTGCCCGGCTTGGGCGGCTACTGGCTCGACAAACATATTGGGACGGTGATTCTGTTTACCCTCGTTGGCTTCGGGTTCGGCACAACTTCCGCGGTTGTCCACCTGATTCAAATGACGCGGGCAGACTCTAAACGTAATCAAGATGGACTCGATGGCTGATCGCGACAGCGCCCCGTCATCGTCGAATTCGCAAGGCTTAAGCACAATGCCTGGGTTGCCGAGCCGGCAAGTTGCAAGTCACGGGTTTATGCGATCTGCATTGCTGCTGATGGCGTGCCTCTCCGTGGTTGCGCTTGTGCTGGCGCCGGTTGCCTATATGAACGAAGGCTCAGGCAGCTTCGCAGGCCTTGGCATCGCTGCTTTGATTTGCTTGGGCGCTGGCCTTGGCGCTGAAGCCGTTTCGGCTTTCTGCAACGTACCGGAACGCCGCTCGCCGCTACGATGATCGGGATGGGGATTCGCATGTTGCCGCCGCTCGTGCTCTGCCTCATGCTCGCCGCCAGTGGTGCAAGCGGTCGCGCTCACCTGCCTTTTATTTGCTACCTGCTGGCGTTTTACTTCGCCACGCTCGTAGTGGAAACCTGGCTCGCCGTCCGCCGCCTTGCGGTTGCACCCGCCCTCCCGCACACTTTGCATTGATCGCCCCCCATGGCCGAGCACGCCACACATAGCGCCCCCAACGCCCTCGACCCGACCGAGCTGTTTGGCCACGTTCAGGACTCGACGGAGCTGCACGTTCCGCGCAAACTCGCGCCGCCTCATGGCCACATTGCACTGCCGCAGCCATTCAAGCTCGAACAGCCATTGATCGAGATGCACACGGGCAATGCTCTGATCGACAACACGATCGAGCCGCTCGACTTCAAGTTCACAAAATACATGGCGATCGAACTGGTGGCGGCGATTATCATTGCTGTGCTGTTCATCGGCCTGGGGCAGGCACTGAAAGGCGGGGCTATCGCCCGCGGCAAGCTTCGTAACATGCTGGAAGCGATCTTGTTCTACTTCCGCGATAACGTTGCCCGTCCGGCGATCGGCCATCACGATGCGGATCACTTCGTGCCTTTCCTGTGGACGATTTTCCTGTTTGTACTCGCCTGCAATCTCTTCGGCATGATTCCTTGGCTCGGTTCGCCAACGGCTTCCTTGGCGACGACTGGCGCGCTCGCGATGATCGTTTTCTTCACCGTGGTTGTCTCGAGCATTAAGAAGCTTGGTGGCGCCGGCTTTGTGAAGTCCTTCGTGCCGCACATGGATTTGCCGCCGGTGCTCAAAATCTTTCTCGTGCCGATGATCTTCGCCATCGAAGTATTCGGCATGTTTGTAAAGCACGGCGTGCTGGCTGTTCGTCTTCTGGCGAACATGATGGGCGGCCATGTGGTGCTCGCCGTGCTCGTCGCGTTCATTTCCGCCAGTGCGGCTTCCGCGTGGTGGTATGCCGTTGCTCCGACAAGCGTTCTCGGCGCAACAGCCCTCAGCATGCTGGAACTCCTGGTGGCGTTCCTGCAAGCTTACATATTCACGTTTTTAGCGGCGCTGTTCATCGGAACGGCGGTGCATCCGCACTAGGCCGCTCGTAATACTTGTTTAAAGTCAAAAAATTCGCTTTTACCGATCCTTCAAGGAGACAAGACAGTGGGTAAGCTAGTTCAGATTCTGGCCGTGTTCTGTATCGTTACCCTGGCGGCCGCCGCGCCGGCCATGGCTCAAGCTGGGGCTGCTGAAGCTCCCGGCCGCATGAACCTCGGCGCTGCTGTTGGCGCCGGCATGGTCATCATTGGTGCCGCCCTCGGCATTGGCAAAATCGGCAGCTCCGCGGTCGAAGGCATGTCCCGCCAACCAGAAGCTGCTGGCAATATTCAAACGGCGATGATCATCGCGGCGGCGCTCATCGAGGGTGCTACGTTCTTCGCGTTGATCGTTTGCATGTTGTTCAACACGCCTAAGTAACCGAGCGTTAGCGCGAAGGTCTACCATGACTGTTTTGAAGAATTGCTGGCTGCGCTTTGCGTTCGCTGCCTGGCTGATTTCGCTGAGCGTTGCCAAACCGCCGGTCGCATTCGCTCAGAGCGCCGAAGGCGTGGAGCACAAGGCAGAGGCTGCGGCCGAAGCGGCGATGGAAGATAGCCCACACGGCGGATCGGGTGCGCATGGCGAACCGAATCCGCTCGCGATCGATCCCGATCTCGCGATTTGGACGGCGGTGGTCTTCATCCTGCTATTCGCAGTGCTGCGAACGTTTGCCTGGCCGCAAATCAGTGCGGCCTTGGAAGAGCGCGAGCGGAAGATGGAAGCGAACATCGCCGAGGCACAGGCTCTCACTGAGGCCGCCAAGCGGGTGCTCGCTGAGCACGAAGCCAAGCTGGCAGCCACCGCCGGTGAGATTCGCGAAATGCTCGAGGAGGCTCGCCGCGATGCCGATGCGACTCGAAAGCGAATCGAAGCCGATGGCCACAAGGCCGCAAAGGACGAACTCGATCGCGCGTTGCGAGAAATCGGCCGCGCCCGCGACGCCGCGGTTCACGACCTTGCCGTTTCGAGTGCCAACGTTGCCATCGATCTCGCCCGAACTGTTGTGAAGCAGGACATCTCCGCCGAGCGCCAGCAACAAATCGTTCGCGACGCATTGAGCCAGCTCAGCGCCGCGGCGCCTAGCCAGAACTGATAGCGGCTGTAGCTGAATTCGCCAGAATTCAAATGCACCGAGGAGACTGAACTCTGGCGAGTTCAGCTACGAGTTGACGACGCACATGGAAAACTCGACCAACGGCAAATCGAAGCACGACACCGTGATGGATGTCACGGAAGAGCAAATCGCGCGAGTGTACGCCCAAGCGTTCCTCGGCGCGATCGGTACTGGTAGCAACGCCGATAGCCTAGTCGAGGAGATCGGCTCGGCCGCCAACGATGTCGTTGCTAAGTTTCCCAAGCTCCAGCAAACGCTACGGTCGTCATTGGTTTCTGAAGAGCAGAAAGAGCAATTGCTTGAGCGAATCTTCGGTGGCAAGGCCTCGAAGCAAGTGCTGAACTTCCTGAAAGTGCTGGCCCGGCACAGGCGGCTCGGCATTCTGCAGCAGGTAGCACGGTTGACTGGGAAGTTGCATGCAGAGCGGAGCGGCCGGACCGACATCGAAATCCGCGTCGCCACGCCGCTCACTGATGAAGCTCGCCAAGAGATCGTGGGGCTGGTGCGGCGGGCACTGAAGACGGAACCCGTGCTGCAGGTGAAAGTCGACCCATCGCTGATCGCCGGCATCGTGATTCGTGTCGGCGACCGGGTGTACGATGGCTCGGTCAAATCGCAGTTCGAACGAACGCGTAAGAAGATCATTAACCTGGCAACGGAGCAAATCGAGACGCGACCGGAGCGCTTTTCGGTTGCATGAGGCACTTGAGTAGGACGTAGCCAACACGCCGATAACCTCCCGCGCTGTCGGGGGTTGAATCGGAGCAAAAATAAAGGTCCGCAAAACCCCCAGCCAAGCCTGGGGCTGACTATCTCGCGGTATCGTTGAAACGATTGAAGGGTCGGCATTTACGACCGGCCTACAACGAGGAATAAGATGAAATTCAACAGCGACGAAATCGCTTCAGTCATTCAGCAGGAAATCCAGCAATTCGAATCGCAAATCGACGTCCGCGACGTCGGCCGCGTGCTGGAAGTCGGCGACGGCATCGCCCGCGTCTACGGCCTCTCCGGCGTCATGGCGCAGGAAATGGTCGAGTTCGCCAACGGCACCATCGGCCTCGCCTTCAACCTCGAAGAAAACTCCGTCGGCATCATCATCCTCGGCGACTACCTGCAAATCGCCGAAGGCGACGAAGTCCGCAGCACCGGCCGCTTGCTCAGCGTGCCGGTCGGCGACGAGCTTCTCGGTCGCGTCGTCGATCCGCTTGGTAACCCCCTCGATGGCAAAGGCCCGATCGTCACCAAAGAACGCCGCCCCGTCGAAATTATTGCTCCCGGTGTCGCCGAGCGCCAGCCGGTGTGCGAACCGCTGCAAACCGGTCTCAAGGCCGTCGACTCGATGACGCCCGTCGGCCGCGGCCAACGCGAGCTTATCATCGGTGACCGCAAGACCGGCAAGACCGCCGTCGGCATCGACGCGATCATCAACCAGAGGGATTCCGGCGTGAAGTGCTTCTATGTTGCCGTCGGCCAGAAGGAATCGACCGTTCGCGGCGTCATCGAGAAGCTTAACGAATCGGGCGCGATGGACTACACCACCGTAATCGTCTCCGGCGCCAGCTCGCCGGCTCCGCTGCAGTACGTTGCCCCGTACTCGGGTACCGCGATGGCCGAGCACTACATGTTCAACGGCGGCCACGCACTCATCGTGTACGATGACTTGAGCAAGCAGGCCGTTGCCTACCGCCAGTTGTCACTGCTCCTCCGCCGCCCGCCGGGCCGCGAGGCGTACCCTGGCGACGTGTTCTACTGTCATAGCCGGCTGCTCGAACGCTCGGCGAAAATGTCCGACGCCCTCGGCGGCGGTTCGCTCACGTCGCTGCCGATCATTGAAACACTCGAAGGCGAAGTGTCGGCCTACATTCCGACGAACGTCATCTCGATCACCGACGGCCAGATCTACCTGCAGCCAGACCTGTTCTTCGCCGGCGTGAAGCCCGCCATGAACGCTGGTATTTCGGTGTCTCGCGTCGGTGGCGCCGCCCAAATCAAAGCGATGAAGAAGGTCGCCGGCGGTCTGCGGCTCGACCTCGCCGCCTTCCGTGAACTGGAAGCGTTCGCACAACTCGGTACCGAGCTTGACGCCGCCACGCAGGCCCGCCTCGATCGCGGCTATCGCATGGTCGAAATCCTTAAGCAGACCAACTATCAACCGATGAACGTGATCGACCAGGTCCTCGTGATCTACGCCGGCACCCGCGGCCACGTCGACTCGGTCCCGGTCGCCGAAGTGCAAGAGTGGGAAAAGCAATTCCTCGCGTTCATGCACAACCAAAAATCAGAGCTCGTCGCGACCCTCACCGAGAAGAAAGATCTAACCGACGACATCACCAAACAAATCGAGGCCGCGATCAAAGACTTCCAAGCTCAATACGCCTCCGGCAAAACCAAGTCCGACTCGCGCACCCGTGAAACTGTAGCGGTCTAATTACACCCGAGAACGTAGCTGAATTCGCAACAATTCAGTTGCACGGCGCCAGAAGTAGAATTTCAAATAGTTCGATATTAGATAACTGAATTCTTGCGAATTCAGCTACGCTAACCTCCGACCTCTCGCCCCTCCCCAATGGCCAACCCACGCCTGCTCGATAAACGCCGCCGCTCGATCCGCAACATCCGCAAAATCACGCGGACGATGGAGCTGATCGCCACGGCGCGCTTCAAGAAGGCGATGGACCGAGCCTCCGCCGCGACGGCCTTCACCAACCGCATGACGAAGCTTGTTCAAGACCTGCTCGCCAGCGGCCTGGAGGTGCATCACCCGCTGCTCGAAAAGCGCGACACCGTTCGCCACGCCACGCTGCTCGTCCTCACGGCGAACCGCGGCCTCTGCGGCGGCTTCAACGGCAACCTGCAGCGCACCGGCTTCCACCGTTGGCTTGAACTCAAGCAAACAATCCCGCACTGCCGCCTGGAGCTCGTCGGCAAGCGCGGCATTTCCGCGTTCAAGTTTCGCGGAATCGCGGCCGACGCTAATTACACGCAGTTCGAAGACAAGCCATCGTTCGACGAAGTCAACGAAATCGCCAGCCGCTACCTCGATGAGTACACCACCGGTAAGCTCGACCGGCTGGATGTGGTCTACACCAAGTTTGAAAGCGTCGCCCGCCAGCAAGTGGTGATTGAAACCCTGCTGCCGCTCGGCGCGATCGCGACCGATATGGCGAAGACCTCGAAGAAGGCTGCGGCCGAGGAAATCCATGCCCCGAACGAACACCCGGGCCGCCGCGCAATCTACGAGTTCCTGCCGTCGCCTGAGAGCATCCTGGAAGAAGTCGTCCCAGCGAGCTTCAAAATCAAATTGTTCAAAGCGTTTCTCGACTCAGCCGTGAGCGAGCAGATTGCCCGCATGGTTGCCATGAAAGCCGCGACCGAGAATGCCGGCGACCTCATTCACCGCCTGAGCATGCAATACAACCGGGCTCGACAAAGCCGCATCACCTCCGAACTCATGGACGTTATCGGCGGCGTGGAAGCGTTGAGCTAGATAGTTGATAGTTGTTAGTTGATAGTTGGAAAACCTCCACTCCTCTGCAACTAACAACTATCCACTATCATTATCAAGAAAACTCGAAATCTTATGTCCATCGCAACCGCCACTCAAAACATCGGCCACATCACCCAAGTCATCGGCTCGACGTTCGACGTCGAGTTCGCCGAAGACCGCCTCCCGGCCATCTACAATGCCGTCAAAATTGTCTCTGAACATAAGGGCGTGAAGATTAACCTCACTGGTGAAGTGCAGCAGCACCTCGGCGGCGGCCGTGTCCGCTGCGTCGCCCTCGGCAGCACCGACGGCCTGGTGCGCGGCCAGGATTGCCTCGACACCGGCGAGCCTGTGAAGGTTCCCGTCGGCACCGCCACGCTCGGCCGCGTGTTCAACATCACCGGCGACCCGGTCGATGGCCGTGGCCCCGTCGACGTTGAAGAATATTGGCCAATCCACCGCGAGCCGCCGGCACTCGCCGACCTTTCGACAAAGACCGAAATCTTCGAAACGGGCATCAAGGTCATCGACCTGCTCACGCCGTTCGTCCGCGGCGGTAAGGCCGGCCTCTTCGGCGGCGCCGGCCTCGGCAAGACCGTAATCCTTACCGAGCTCATCGCGCGTATCGCCTCCGCCCACGGCGGTTACTCGGTGTTCGCCGGCGTCGGCGAGCGCACCCGCGAGGGCACTAGCCTCTGGCTAGAAATGCAAGAAGCGAAAATCGGCGACACCGGCCGCAGCGTGATTGATCAAACCTGCATGGTGTTCGGCCAGATGAACGAGCCGCCCGGAGCCCGTCTCCGCGTCGCCCTCTCAGCCCTCACTATGGCCGAGTATTTCCGCGACAAGACAGGCGCCGATACCCTGCTGTTCATCGACAACATCTTCCGCTTCTCGCAAGCGGGCAGCGAAGTATCGGCCCTCCTGGGCCGCATGCCCTCGGCCGTGGGTTACCAACCGACACTCGCCACCGAAATGGGCGCGCTGCAAGAACGCATCGCCTCCACCACCCGCGGAGCCGTCACGTCCATTCAAGCCGTCTACGTGCCGGCCGACGACCCGACCGACCCCGCCCCCGCCACCGCGTTCGGCCAGCTCGATGCGTTCGTGTACCTCGAACGCTCAATTTCGGAAAAAGGCATTTACCCGGCCGTCGATCCCCTGGCCTCGAACAGCCGCTTGCTGGACCCCCAGTACGTCGGTGAGCGCCACTTCAAGTGTGCCCGCCGTGTGCAAACGATCCTGCAGCGCTACCGTGAACTGCAAGACATCATCGCCATCCTCGGCGTGGACGAACTTGCCGAAGAAGACAAGCTCGTCGTGCATCGCGCCCGCCGCATCGAGCGGTTCCTCTCGCAGCCGTTCTTGGTGGCCGAAGTGTTCACCGGCAAGGCCGGCGAAATTACGCCGATTGCCGACACGATTCGCAGCTTCGAAGAAATCTGCGACGGCAAGTGGGACCACCTCCCGGAAGATGCCTTCATGTACGTCGGCGCCATCGAGCAAGCCGAAGCCCAGTGGAAGAAGTCGCAGAAGAAATGATGGAATGACGGAATGACGAACATCCGAATCCATTCGTCATTCGGAATTCGTCATTTAGCGATTGACTGCAATATCCAATGGACGACTGACAATGGCCGACCTGCATTCCACCACCGCCCTCCGCTGCATCATTGTTACCCCCGAGGCGACGGTGCTCGACGCCGCGTGCGATTTCGTCGCCCTCCCGCTTTTCGACGGCGAAGCCGGCATCGCTCCCGGCCGTGCTCCGCTCATCGGCCGCTTGGGCTACGGTGAACTCCGGGTTCGCTACGGTAACGAAACTTCGCGCTTCTACGTCGACGGCGGCTTCGTCCAAGTCGCCGATAACCTGGTCTCGGTCCTCACCAACCGCGCCATGCCGGCGAGCGCGCTCAACACCGCGGCCGCCCAACAACAGCTTGAGGCCGCCCTCCACAGCCACGCCACCGGCGACGCCGAACTCGCCATCCGCGACCGTCAAATCTCCCAAGCCCGCGGCCAATTGCGCGTGGCGAGCCGCCGCTAGTTCGTTCGCGCCGCGCTCGACGAATTCACAGTCTCGGTTGCTGAACAGGAGATAACCGAGCCAACAGAGAGGCGAACCCACTCTCTTTTCTCCTGTCATTGAAGCTACGGTGACTGCTTCGAGAATGAACCATCCCGAGTCGTTTAACTCGGAGCCCACGGCGACGGAACTTGACGTTCGGCCTCGCCGCTGGCTCGGAGTTAAACGTGGTTACGGTCATCAGCCGCGCAGCGATCGAGAGTGCTATTCCTGCTTCTCGAACACGTCCTTAAGGCTATCGGACGCCTGATACCGAATCCCTTCGTTCGAAAGAATCTCTTCCGTTGCCTCGTCGAGTTCGCTCTTGCGAAACACGAGCGATTCGCTGCGTTCACTCATCTCGAATCGCAAGAACTCATCCTTGCAGTCGCGAATTGTCTCTGCCAGCTCGCGCAGGTTTTTCACCGGCTCGCCGTTCAATTTGCCGATCACGCCCAGGGGCCGATTGTCGTAACCTTTGATCGATGGGTGCGGAAACATTCGCGTCGCGAGCACGACCACTTGTTCGCCCTTTTCCCTCGGCTTGTCATATAAACGGTCGAGCATCGGGCTCTGCAGCGCTAGCAAGGCTCCGATGCCGTTGCCGCCGAGTGCTCGCACGTACTCTTGCGACGCCGCTTCGAACACCAGTGGCCCATAGATGAAGTACTCGGGGTACTTCTCCTGCATCATCGGCATCACCATCTCGCGATGCGCGGCCACTGGAACCGACACTTGTTTCTTCTCGCCCTCGCGCAGAATCGTAAGATCGACCTTTCCCTCCTTCGCCAGCCGTGCCACGTAATAAAAGAATCGCAGCCGCAGGCCTTCGCGCACGTCGACGTATCCCTGATTGTCGATCACATGTTCGCCGATGTGCGTAACGACATCCCACTTCTTAAGCGGATAATCATCGTCGTTGCTGTAGGGCTTGGTGACGACCATCCCGGTTGCGTCGGCCGGCATCTTCAAAAACTTTCGCAGCGCATCGTTTTCGGCCGTTTGGAAGTCATCCAGCAGCAACATGTTGCCTTCGAACGTGCCTTCATCCGCATGCTTGAGAAACTCGCGAATCTCCTCCGTGGGAATTACATAGCCGATGTTCTCCGCCTCGTTGATCTTGCTGAACACCAGGCCGACGACCTTGCCGTTATCAATGGCGGGCCCACCGCTGTTGCCGGGATTGAGTGCCGCATCGACCTGAATACGCGCGCCGGCCGTGGCGAAGTTGTAGCTGGCGTACTCGATGCGGGACACGATGCCGTCGGTGATCGACAAATCATCGCCGCCGGCCGGATAGCCATACACGCTAACATGCGATTTGAGCTGCGGCAACTCATCCGCCAGCGGCAACGCCGGCACGTCTTTGAGCTTTTCGGGGTCCGTCAACTCGACGATCGCCAGATCAATCCCCGGCCCAATCGCTTTCACCTTCGCCGCCATCTGGTCGCCGCCTCGACGCATCTGCACGAACACCTGGCTCGCATGCATCACCACATGAGCATTCGTGAGAATCCGCTTGCCGTCAATCACGACGCCCGATCCAGAGACTTTTTCCGGGGCAGCCTTCGTCCAAGGCTTGAAGTAATCAGGTTCCCGTTTGGTAACCAGCAACTTCACGACGCTCGGCTCAATTGAATCCGCCGCCCATGTGGCTTGGCAGATTAACGCGGTTGGTGTGAGAAGGGATAGAATTAAGCACCGAACGAATAGCTTTGTCATCATCTGCCGCTCTGGATTATGCAACTCTGAACTTGGCGCGTGTCACCACCGATGGGCCAATTCTAACAACGGAAAGAGCCCAATGCGCTAGGGAGCGCGACCTAGCCATAAAGGCGTGCTCTGAGACATCGACCGCAAAGGCCATCGCGGTTAGCAGCGAGCAACGAGGATAAAACTGGCCTTAGATCGCCTCTCCGCCGCGTTCGCCGGTGCGGATGCGGATGCAGTCTTCCAGCGGCAGCACGAAGATTTTGCCGTCGCCGATTTCGCCCGTGGGGCCCGTGCGGCCGCCTTTGATGATGGCGTTGATCGTCGGGTCGACGAAGCTCTCATTCACGGCGATCATGAGCTGAACTTTGCGGAGCAAGTTCAGCGTAAACTCATTCCGCTTGTACAAGACTTCGGCTTGACCCTTCTGCCGACCAAAACCCTGACAGTCCATGATCGTGAGGCGGACGACCTCGACTTCAGACAGGGCTTTCTTGACATCTTCCAGCTTGCTCGGCTGGATAATCGCAATGATGAGTTTCATTGAGGAGGGTCGATGGTTGAAAGTTGAGGGGCCGACAACCAACTCATTTTACGTGAGTGGAGCTAGTAGCGCAATCCCCGACTCTCAACTCTTAACCCTCGACATTCGACTATTCTTGCCCAGAGACGCCCCGGCTTGGGCAGATTAAAGGCGGAGAATCCACCCAAGCCATTGGGGCATCCTTCTGGCTCCAACGGCCGGCGTACCTCGCACGCGCCCGTGAAAAGTGCGCAATAAAAAAATGCCCAGGCTCGGCGCTCCCAGGCGGATAAGAGCGCTCGAGCCTTGATGGGCATTCGGTTGGCTGAAATTAATTCGCCGGGTTGCGGACGATGCCTCTCGATCTGCTTCTCGCAAGCTTCACTGCGTTGGCTCGAAATGCCCCGGCTTGGGTGGGCCAGGCGGAAAACCCACCCAAGCCGTCAGGGGCATTCGGTTGGCTTGTAGGTCGCGTCCTTGCGAGTATTCATTGCTATCCCCTCGACGCGTGTGAGAGAAAGCAAGGCATGTGCCACTGCGGCAGAACGATTGAGATCGTCTCGCAATCGCATCTCTAAGTGCCTAGTACGAAACAGCTTAGAACCACCGAGTTTTTTTCGGCGTACCAAGGCAGCTCGATGGATGGGGCAGTCATTGCCGAAGAGGTGGGCATGCCCTTCCACTTAATTGTGCAAGCGATTGTAGACGCCTGGCGTAATGTGTCCCGCGCACGGTTGGCTCAACTTGTCAAATGAAAAAAAAGCCGAGGGCCGCCGCTTGGCAGCCCCCGGTTTATGAAGACTTTAAGTTGTCGAAGCGCAGCTAAGACTCCTTTGTGGTTAGAAGGTGTAGATCGCGTCCATACCGAAAATGACGTGGCTGAAATCGCCGCCGGCGGTGTTTTCAACCTGGGCCTCACCCGGGCACCAGTTGTATTTCACTTCTGGGCGGACAACGAGGTTTGCGCTGTACTTGTAGTTCAACCCAGTGGTGAGTTCGTAGAAGGAGGTCATGTCGTTGGTGACTTGATTGCTCCGCCACCATTCCATGCGGGTTCCCCACTTCCAGCAGTCGTTGATGGTGTAGAACAAGTAATTGTTGGCGCCATAGCTCAACGCGTCGTTGAGCGCGTTCGTGTTGGTATCGGTGGTGAGCAAGTCGCTTTGGAACACATATTCCCATTTCTTGCTCAGCGTGAAGTCGACGACGTTGCTGTGGGAATAGCCGTCGCCGCGCCAGCCGAGGTCGCCGGCGGTCATCATGTAGCTGTACTTGATGTTCTTATCCAGCTGGTAGATGAATCCGGAGTGAATGGCGTTGCCATCGCGGAATTGGTCGTAGCCGGTATCCCAGCCAAGCACCCAGCCGCCCATCACCGACAGTTCGTCGTTGATCTTGTACGTGGCCAACACGCCGGTGTGGGTAAACGGCTCGCTGTTGAACATCGTGTACGAATGGCTGTAGAAGAAGTTCCCGGTCTTCGGAATCACTTCGTAGCCAACGAGCGTGAAGAAGTGACCGACCTTGATGTCCAGGTCACCCTTAGCGAAATCTGCATACAACTGCGGCAGGGCCCAACCATAGCGGCCGTTGTCCCAGCCGTTATCGTAGCCTTGCGGATTCGGGAAGCCCGAGTTGCCGAAGGCCTGCGTTTTCTGAGCGTCGACGCCATACACTAAGTCGGCGCGGTAACCCCAATCCCAGCTGCACGAGTCGGTCTTGGGTTTCTTTTCGATCCAGAACCATTCTTGGTCGAAGTTCAGGTCGCCCGGGTTATCCCAGAACGAGAGCAGGTCGTTGTCATGGAACGAAAGTGGATCGTTATTCGTGTAGAAGCCCATGCTCAACCAGCCGCCGTAGGTCATGCCTTCGGCACAGCAGCAGCAAGGCGTTCCCAAGCAGCTCTGCAGTGTCCATGGGTCGCCGGGCTTGCAGCAGCAGGTGAACGGCCAGCAGTCATCGATGCATAGTTTGCATTCGCAACCTAGGCAGCCCGGGCAGCCGCAGCTGGGGTCAGCACACGAGTCGCCGCACGTCGGGGCAGCGTCGCAGCAGGAAGATTCTTCGTTGGCGCAACCGCAGTTGTCTGATTTCTCCGACTTCGCTTCTTCAGCGGCGGGTGCGGGTGCGGCCGGCGCGGCTTCGTCTTGCTTGGCTTCGTCGTTCTTGGCGTCGGCTTCTTCAAAGTAAGAAGCCATCGTGCCGCGACTGGCCGGGGCGGCGCCCTGCGGCGGCTCAAATTGCGGCTGAGCGGCGAGCGCGAGGCTCGTCCACATCAGGCCGGCGCCGAGAGCGGCGCAGCGGGTAAGTAGGCGTTTCATTCGGGGTACTCCATTGCAGGATGGATTACGGATCGACTTGTCGCGCCTTTGCCGACTGCTGGGGCGGCCGGCACAATTCGATCTGAAAACGTGAGTGACAGACGGCGGGAAAACTGGCGGGACGGGAGGCGGGAGATCAAACGACAATCGGTGTGCGAATGTCGCTCGTCCAGAAGAAATATCGGAAACTGCTACGTGCTAGCGTGAATCTCTGCTCTTGCGCAACCGTAGTTCTAAACGCCGCGTTGCGGGTGGTGCCGGGGAAGTAAAAGGTTCCGCCTGGCGCTGCCGGCACAGCGCGAACCTATGAAGTGTGCGGCGGTTCGTCAGTAAGTTCATCGAACAACGCACGTACGAATTCATCGGGCAGAAAGGGGGCGAGGTCTTCGGGTTTTTCGCCGACGCCGATAAACTTTACCGGCAGACCCACCTGTTGGCGAATGGCGACGACGACACCGCCCTTGGCCGTGCCGTCTAGCTTGGCGAGAACGATTCCCGTGCAGTTGACGGCTTCGGTAAACTTCACGGCCTGGCTGATGCCGTTCTGGCCCGTGGTGGCATCGAGCACGAGAATGACTTCGTGCGGCGCGGCGGGAATTTGCTTACGAATCGCCTCCTGAATTTTCGTCAGCTCCGCCATGAGGTTCTTCTGCGTTTGCAGCCGGCCGGCGGTGTCGACAATGCACACATCGATGCCGGTTTTGATCGACTCTTCAACGGCCCGATAGGCAACACTCGCTGGGTGGGCGTTCGGGGCGCCGGTGATAATCGGGACGCCGAGGCGGTTGCTCCATATATTGAGCTGTTCCACGGCCGCGGCGCGAAACGTATCGCCGGCGCCGAGCAGGACCTTTTTGCCTTGCGATTTGAGCATTTGGGCGAGTTTGGCGATCGTCGTGGTTTTGCCGCTGCCGTTGACACCACAGACCATGATGACTGTGGGGCCGCTTTCGGCGAAGCGAATCGGGGCTTCGGGCTGGGCCAAGAGCGAGAGCAGCTTCGCGCGGACACTATCGAGCAGTTGCTCCATGGTGACGACGCGGGCCCGGAAGTCGGTCGCGATCTGCGCGATGACTTGTTCGACGGCGTCATAGCCCATGTCGGTCTTGAAGAGCATCGCGCGAAGCTCGTCCAGGAAGGCATCGTCGACGAGCCGGCCTTCGGATTTGAAGAGGTCCCGGACGTCGGTATTGAGCGACTTCCAAGTCTTGGTGAGGCCTTGTTTGAGTTTGTCGAAGAGTCCCATGGGCGAGAGGGCCGGGTTCAGGGTGCAGGGTGCGGGCGGTACTTGGTTATCTTATGGGATTTGGGCCGGGTTGCGGTATGGGCCAACATTGGTAGGCCAAGTGACGAGGAAGCGGGATTGATTTATTGCGTTTTGGCCAAGGTGCGCAAAATTCCTCGCCAGGGTTTTGCGCATCTTCGGGCCGGAGTTGTGTGTGGTCGGTAAGTAGTGTTCGCGCGGTTGGACCCCCGCGGTTAATGGTATCGATTGTGGGAGGGCTAGGATGGAACTGGGGCATCGCAGAGTCTCTGCCCCAGGCACCCGGCGTAGTGTTCGCGCCGTTGAACCCCCGCGGTTAAGTGGTATCGATTGTGGTAGGGCTAGGATGGAACTGGGGCATCGCAAAGCCTCTGCCCCAGGCACACCAGTGCGGGCTGGGGCATCGCAGAGCCTCTGCTTCGGGCACCCGGGCGTGGGAACTGAGGCATTGCAAGGGGCTCTGCCCCAGGGCACCCAGTGGGGATTAGTGTTCGTTGCAGGATCACTCGTGCCTGGTGGTCATTTCGAGGTGAGCTTAGCAGGGTGGGTGGCTCTTTTCAACCAAATACTGAAAAGATTTACAGTAATGATATTTGGTAGCCAGGGTCGAATGGCGGGTGCGGTGGGGTGGCAGGGGAGAGCACGGGAAGCCTGGTGCGGAACCGGGGGTGCGGGGTCGGGAGACCCGCGCACAGCTGGTTAGGAGACCCGCGCACAGCGGGTGCGGGGTCAGGAGACCCGCGCACAGCCAGGGATCCGCGCACAGCCAGGCGCACGGCCAGACCTGCGCGGCGAGGGGCGTTGGCGGCACGTTTTGGTGTGAATTTGTGCGGGGGAGCTGTGGTTTTCCGGCGACTGGCGGGGGTGTGTGGCTGATGACGACGACGGCGGGTGTATTTGAGGACCGGCGTACGGATGCTGCTTTTGGGCGGTCAAAATTTTCACGGCGGGGTTTGACCACGGGGATAATTGTCGGTCTTCGGGCCGTGTTGTCCGCGTTTGGGTGGGCTATTTTTGTGGGTGGCCATTTACGTAGCAGCGGGTGGGCGGCCGCGGCGCGACCAAGCTTTGAAGCAGGTCGAGGAAAGCCGACTTTCACCGCCCATTGGGGTGGTGGACAAAGTTTCGGAATTGCTTTGCCAGCATTTAGTGATACCATTTTCTCAATCATCCGGACGATTTGATTGAGCCCATTGGCTCTCGACTTGGCGGAGGGTTGGCTTGACTTGTCGGCGGATGGAGGTCCGGTTCTAGGACCTTGGCGGGCCAATTTTTTTCAAAGCAATCGGCGATGGGTTCGTGCTGCGCGCAGAACCGATCTTTATTGGTGGCAGGGAGGCCGACTGCGCAATTCGGGAACTCTAATCGCACGCCAATGATCGGCGTGTGGCACGGGGCTCATCGTGAAAGGTTCTTCTCAGACAGGCGGCCGCCGCCTCCGCTATGAAGCGCTCGAGGGGCGCGAGATGTTGGCGGCCACGTCGCCGGGTGACTTCAACCTCGACGGCTATGTGAACGCGGCGGACTACGTGCTGTGGCGCAAGACCTTGAACGCCACGGCGCCCGTGGCGGGAACGGGGGCGGACGGAAATGGGGACGGCGTGGTTACGATGGCCGACCGCGACACGTGGCGCGCCAATTTCGGCAGTGTGACCGGCGACTACAACGATAACGGCACCGTCGACGCGGCTGATTACGTGATGCTGCGGAAGGCGGCGAGCACGGTGACGCGAATGGCCGGTGATTTCGTGGGCACCGGTAACGCGTCGATCGATCCGAATGCATTCGCGGCCTGGCGGGCCGGTTTTGGCAACTCAGGGACCGCGCCAGGAACGCCGCCGGTCACAAATTGGTTCGACACGAACGTTCAAGATGCCGCGTTGCGGTCGTTGGGGCACAGCCTGTATCTGGATAGCGTGATCGATCGGGGCGACATGATCGCGCTCTTGACGAATGTCCAGGATGACGGCGTGGTGGATGCGACCGAGTTTCGCGATTTGCAGTCGATCGCGACGAATTCGGCGACGTTCGGTACGCCTGAAGCAGTGCGCGTACTGGCGAGCTACGTCGTGAGCGGCAATGCGGCGAACGAACATTATCAGGGCGAGGTGTTGGGGAATTTGGCGGCGGGGACATCGGCCGCGCAAATGCAGAAGCTGGTCGATAAATGGTTCCGGGGGCTCGATCGCCCGGCGACGCCGTACGGCTATGAGTTGGCAAAGGGCGCGTTGTTTGTGGATGGAGCGGCATATACAGACATAACGCAAGGCAATATCAGCGATTGTTATTTGCTCGCGTCATTGGCGGAGATTGCACAGCATGAGCCGGCGACGCTCGTGAATATGTTCGTGGTCAACGGCGACGGCACGTACACGGTGAAGTTCTTCAACACCTTGCAGACGGCGTACGTGACGATTGACTCTTACTTGCCAGTTGACGCGGCGGGCCGGTTGATCTATGCGGGTGTTGGCAAATTGGCGAGCGACCCGGCGAACGAGCTATGGGTCGCGCTCGCGGAGAAGGCCTACGCTCAGCTCAACGAAATGGGCTGGGCTCGGCAGTTTCTCAAAGGCAGCGGGGAGAATGCGTACACGTCGCTGGGCGGCGGATACGCCTACGCCGTACTGGCGCAAGTGACGGGGAAAGCGACAACCGCGTTCACGACGACGTTGATTCCGACGAATTTCGCGCTGTTCGTAGACGCATACAACCAGGGGAAAATGATCGCGTTCAGTTCGAAGGCAGCGCCGACATCGCCGGACGTGGTGAAGAACCATGCGTATGCGGTGATTAGCTACGACGCCGAGAATCAGACCATCACGATGTTTAACCCGTGGGGGATTCAGGCTGGGCTACTGACGATGACGTGGGCGGAGATTCAGGGGAGCTTTTCGTATTTTGACCGGACGGCGTGAGGCGGGTCCTATTCTTTGAGCTCGGTGTCGGCGAGAATGAAGACGACTTCGACCGCGGCGGTGATCGAGATTTGGCCGGCGGAGAACGAGGCGGCGCTGGTATCGGAGCCGTCGAAGATGTCGTCGGTGCGATTCTGATACATGGCACCGGCAGAGGGGCTGGGGCCGCGGGTTTCTTGAATTGTCTTCACCGCCTTGAGCGTAGCGCCGAGTTCGGTGGCCAGGGCAGCGGCCTTCTCGCGAGCGGCGCGAACTGCTTCGAGGCGGACCTTGTCGCGATACTTTCGCAGTTCTGACGAGCGGAATTCGATGCCGCGGACACGATTGATGCCTTGCTCGATGAGGCCTTTGTAGACGGTTTCGAAGAGCTTCAGGTCGGTAATCGTGATCGCGAATTGGCGAGCGGCTTTGTAGCCGACGACTTTCTCGGAATCTTCATTGTCGGTATCGGCTGCGGCGAAGGGACTGGTGTTGGCCGCTTGCTGCGCGGCAGCGTTCGCTTTGCCTTGTGGGTAGTAACGAGGATTGCGATAGACGGGCTCGATGGTGAGGTATTCGGTGCGAATGTGGCGGTCTTCGATGCCGGTCTTCTTCAGGAAGTCGAGGACGGCGCGGATTTTGGTGTCATTGTCTTGGGACGCTTCGGCGACGGTTTTGGCGCGGGATTCGACGCCGGCGGTGAGGATGACTTCATCGGGGACGACGCGGACTTCAGCGTCGCCCGCGACGGTGATGGTGGGATCATCGGACGTGGCGAGCGCGGGGTTCGCGATCAATAGCGATGTAATCGCCAGCAAGATTGGGATGATTGGAAATCGATCTGTGGAGATCGCAGACATCGTTGCTTGCATCCTCGATGGCATGATTCACTGAGGCGGAGACGGTTTGGTTCGACGACTTGAATTCGCGAATAGGAGGCGGGGTTATTTCCCAGGGCCGCTGCGGCAAGTGATCGGATATATTAATGCGGTGAGCGGTGGTTGTGTAGCGGCTGATGTTGGGTTGTAGTCGGGGTGAGGCGGGCAACTTTGAGTGGCGGAGAGAGGAACGGATTCTGAATGTGCGGGATTGCGGGCGCGTTTGATTTAGAGGGGCGGCGGGAGTTTTCGCGCGAACGGTTGTTGCGGATGACGGCGGCGATTGCTCACCGCGGGCCGGATGATGAGCAGGCGCATATTGAAGCGGGCGTGGCGCTGGGGAGCCGGCGGCTGGCGATCATCGATGTCGATGGCGGTGGGCAGCCGATGTCGAACGAGACCGGTGAGGTGTGGGTATCGTTCGAGGGGGAGTGGTATGATCATGCCGAGCAGCGGGAAGCGCTTTCGCAGCGCGGGCATCGTTTTCGCTCGCGCTGCGATACGGAGGTTTGGGTTCATGCGTATGAAGAAGTTGGCGAACAGGTGTTTGGGAAGGCTCGCGGGCAGTTTGCGGTGGCGCTTTGGGATCGGCGGCATCGCAAGGTGTTGTTAGGACGGGATCGCGTGGGGATTGGGCCGCTGTTCTATGCGGTGCAAGACGGGTGGCTGTTGTGGGCATCCGAAATCAAGGGGCTGCTGGCGTCGGGATTCGTTGAGCCGCGGCCGGATCGGCGGGCGATTGATTACTCGTTCAACTTCTTTTCGTTGCCGGTCGAGCGGACTTGCTTTGAAGGGATTCGGCAGCTGGCACCGGGGCATTTCTTACGGGCTCAGGACGGCGTGGTCTCGACGCAGCAGTATTGGGATCTCGACTTTCCTGATGCGGGCGAGGAGCGGAGGTTCGAGCACGCTAGTGTTGCGGCCGATGAGCTGGAGGCGTGTTTGCGGTCGGCGGTGCGTCGGCGGCTGGTAAGCGATGTGCCGATAGGCTGCTATTTGAGCGGCGGACTCGATTCAACGATGGTGCTTGCTCTCAGCGCGGAGGAGCGCGGCGGGGCGGTGGCGTCGTTCACGATTGGTCTAGATCGCGCCGGGCGGGCGGATGAACGATTCAAGGCGGCGGAATCGGCCACGGCATTCGATTCGCCGAACAGTGTGGTCAGTGTCCGGCAGCGAGATATTGTAGATGCCTATCCGGGGCTCATCGCGGCGAGTGAGGGGCCGGTGATGGATTCGGCGGCGGCGTGCATGATGCTGCTGGCGCGGGCGAATCGGGCGGCGGGGAATAAGGTGGCGCTCACAGGCGAGGGGGCAGATGAGGCGCTGGCGGGGTATGTCTGGTTCAAGTCGCCGCGACCGAACGCAGTGCGGGAGCGGCTCAACAGACCGATCGAGCATTTGCTGCGACGAGTGGCGTTGTCGGCGCTGATCGGCGGCGGCAGGGCGCATGAGCCGAAATTTCGCGGGATTGCGGGCCGTCGATTCGCACAGCAAATGGCTTGGGAAGCCGTGGGGCAGAGTCGTGAGTGGTTGTATTCGGCCAACATGTGGGCGGAGCTGGGAGATTGGTCGGCGTACGATGAGGTGAAGCTTCCCAGTGAACGGCTGCGGCGGTGGGATCCGCTGAATCAGTCGATTTACGTGGGGTACAAGACATTGCTCGGAGGGCATTTGCTGGCGAGCAAGGGAGACCGGCCGGCGCGGGCGGCTTCGACGGAAGGTCGTTATCCGTTTTTGGACGAGGAGTTTGTGGAATTTTGCAGCCGGCTTGCGCCACAATACAAAGTTCGGCGTTTTACGGGTAAGTGGCTGTTGCGGCAGGTGGCGGAGCGGGTGGCGCCGGGGCGCATAGCGGCGCGAAGGAAGCAGATGTTCCGGGCTTCGATGAGTGAGGCGTTCCTGGGCGATGATCGGCCGCCGTGGGTGGACCAATTGCTGAGTCGCGACTCGCTGAGGGCGACTGATTATTTCGATGCCGCAAGAGTGGCCCGAGCGCGAGAGATACAGCGTCGCGGATGGCGTTTTTCGCCGCGGCGGATTTCGCTCGATTTTGGGCTGATGGGTGTAATTTCGACGCAGTTATGGCACCACTTGTTTTGCGGTGGCGGGCTGGCGGAGTTGAGCGCATGGGCGGCGCCGCGCGGACACGTGCCGGCGCCAAAGGAGGCGAATCCCGCGGTTTGGTCGCGATTGTGAGGAGGGCCTCGATCGATGGGGCGACGTTATCGACAGCGAGCAACGAACGCCGCTGTATCCTGGAAACGTCGCTGCAAGCCGAGTGCGTTTGGACACACTAACGCTTTATTCGCGCTCTCCCGGAGCCGACTTTATCGGTCGAGCTTTCGGGGCGAAGGTGCAGGCGACGCTGGTGCGGCAAATAATTGATAGCGGATGGGAGGGCGGGTGTGAGTCGACGAAAGAGCAAAGACACAGAGGTATCGGTGGCGCCGTACGTACAAGAGGCGCTGCTAATTGATGCGATCGAGGAGATGGCCGGGAGGCGAGTCGTGTGTACGTCTCGCGGATTGGCACAGTTTGCGGAGGCAGCTGCGCGGGCGATGCCGGAAGCGGAGGTCTGCTGCACGTACTTCGATGCGTATCGGGCGCGGTTGGCGAAGGAAGCGTGGCCGATATGGCCGCCGAATCTGACGATTGCGTGCGCGGCGGATTTTCCTGAAGGCGAGGCAGACATCGTGGCGCTGCCATTCGCGGCAAGTGGAGAGGCGGAGCTCACTCGCGACTTTTTACAGGCGGGACATCTGCGGCTGCGCACCGGCGGTCGGTTGTATGCAGCGACGGACAATCGCAAGGATTCCTGGTTAGGCGAGGTGATGGGACAGTTGTTTCGCAAGCTTGAGCGGCGGAGGTTTGCGAAGGGAGCAATGTATGTGGGAACGAAGACTGAGCCGCTTAAGAAGGTGAAGGATTACGGATGTGAGTTTGTGTTTCGGGATCGGGGGCGGTTGATTCGGGCGTATAGCCGGCCGGGGGTGTTTTCGCATCGGCATATTGACCCGGGGGCACGGCATTTAATTGAGGAAATGCACGTGGAGCCCGGGGCGCGTGTATTGGATGTCGGATGCGGTGCGGGAACGGTGGCGCTGGCGGCGGCGTGTCGGGCGGATGGCGTGCATGTGCACGCGGTGGATGCGAACGTGCGGGCGGTGGAGTGCACGCGCCGCGGAGCCGAGTTGAACGAATTCGGCAACGTGACCGTGGAACTCAATGCACACGGCGACTACAGCGGCGCGGGATCGTTTGAGTTGGCGATGGCGAATCCGCCCTATTACTCGGGATATCGGATCGCGAGGCAGTTTTTGGAGGCGGGGCGGGCGGCGCTTCGCGAGGGCGGGCGGATGCTCGTCGTGGCGAAGGCGCCCGAATGGTACGCAGAGAATTTTGGGGAGTGGTTTGAGCAGGTGGAGGTAAAAGAGCGGAAGGGGTATTTCGTGTTTAGCGGAGTGCGCAGGAGGGGGCGGAGGCTTGGTGGTTGAGGGACGGCGGAGGGCCTGGCCCTCCGGCTACCGCGAGAAGCGCAGACTGGGGAATCGCGCGAGAAAGTTTTAAATGGACGCCGTGCGGGGGCGGCCGAAGCCGCGGGCAGAATTGAGCTGAGGGCGGCGTCGACCACGGCGGCGGCGTCGATGGGCTGGGCATCGAGCCGCAGTTTGCCGGACGTGATGCGCGAGACATCGAGCAGGTCGGCAATCATTTGCGATTGCGCACGGGCGTTGCGTTCGATGGCTTCGAGGCCTTCTTTCGCCTCGGCTGGGTCGAATTGCTGCATTTGGAGTCGCTTTGGCTAGCAGCCGTGTGCGACAGGATGTCGCCAGCCGTCGCTAGAGGGAACCAAGCTCTATGGCTTAGCGGCTTTGTGGATGGTCGCGAGGGGCGGAGGGGTGCGCTGGCCGAAAAAAAGGCGGCACCAATTCACGCGCTTTATCGCGGTCGCTGACGTGTCGTGGATGTGGAAGGGGCGGACGGATCGCGCCGTCTCGCCGCTACCCGCTGGCGGGGCGCCTTTGCCTGGCGATTTAATAAATAGAGATCTTGGGGCCGGACGCCGCAGTTGGGGCAATCGATGGTCAACCGGGCGAACGTGACAGTGGGAATGGCTGTGGTACGACTAGGGGTAGGAGTTTTTGGCCAGTCGTACTCAATTCGACCGCAGCCGCGGACGGAGGCCGTCGCACCACACTCTTCGCACCGAACGCTTTGAGGCAACATTTTACATGCTCCGCGGCTTGTGTCGACGAGAGCGTGCAGAATTCGTGCCGAAAACCGGGGAGGCTTTACTGATGGGTCATTGAGGAGCCGAGCGGTCGAAAATCGGCGGCCTGCTAGGAGCATGCATTTATCTCGGCAGGCCGCGCGATTTGTCGGATTCTTTGCCCTGACACGCACGCACATCAGGCGCGACGGCGAATACCACCTATCGCAAATAAGCCGACCGCGATCAGCGCAACCGCCGCGGGTTCGGGAACCGTGGCGAGTGTCTGATCAGCGATGCCGGTGAGCCAGGCGCCGTCGGCTGGGGAGATCCCGAGCGTCGTGAAGACGCTCGTCAGCGGGATATCGCTCGTAGTCGGGTCGCCGTAAATCGTGCTATACAGTACGAGGGCGTTCAACAGAGACCCGCGGTTTTGGCCGTGGTAGATATCGCTGGCGTACAGCGTCAGCGGGAAGCCGGCATTTTGCCAGGCGTCGCCCGCGGGCGCGTATTTCGCCAAGGTCGTGCCGGCCCAGTTATTGATGTTGTTCGTCGAGAGGTGATAGCCGTCGCGCAGTTCTTGCTGCATTTGGGCTGGTCCGCCAGGAAAGCTGGGGTTCGCACCGGCATATACGGAGTGGCCAGGGCCGCGTGCCCAGGTTTCGTACATGATCGGCACGGCCCCGGGGCTGCGCGCGGCGACAAGTTGGTACATCGAGAGCGTACTGGAGAGATGCTGCGCGAGGTTGCCGATGTGAGTCGGCCAGGTCGAGTAGTCTTGCAGCACAACATTTTCCCAGTTTTCGCCGGCAGCGATGCCGTTGCTAATGCGGGCCGTGTTGTTGGTCAGGTGCCACTGCATAGTCTGGCCATCGACGGAGGCATTCACATTGCGCGGCGCCGGGTGGCCGGCCGCAACGGCGATATCCATGACAATGTTTGGCACCGAGCGCGAGCTGCCGCAGCACGTCGCGTTGGTAAAGCTGTTGCCGTACCAGAGAATGTCCTTGACCTCCTCGGCGTTGCCGCGATTGACACATGAGAATGCGATAGCGAGGGAACTGGCAATCAGCGCGAGTTTGATTGGGTAGCGTTTCATATGCGGTCTCCTTTCGTGAGTTGTTTAGTTCAGGAGAACTCGCTTAGGAGCGACCTTTGTCACTACGCCGCAGACAGGCAGCGGCCAAGCCAATGCCGACAAGGCCGATCAGGCCCGGCTCGGGGACGACGGTGTCGATCTTCATGGCACCGAGGTAATAGAATTTGCTGGCGTTGTTGTTGTTGGGGCCGGCGCTCACGTTGATCGCGATGGTTCCAGAGGCCGTCGGGGCGATGCCAGTAACCACTGCGACGTTGCTGGTGTTGGCGGCCGTGTTCAAGTAAGTGGTGCTTGTCGTAGCGCCGGAAACGGCGAAAGCGGTCTCGCGATTGTCGGTCACGCCAGTGCGCGAGCCAAAGAAGACGAAATCGTAAGTGACTGCTGGATTAAGGCCGGCAAGACTGACCGTGGCGAGGGAGGCGTCGGGGTTGCCCCCGAATGCGCCGGTGTGCCCGAAGGCGTTGTCGCGAGTCGCTTGAGGGTCAAAAACGGCGGCGGCGCCGGTTGGGGCGGTGGCGCCGTTCTGGTTCGAACCTGGGTAGAAACCACTCGCTGCGATTGAAATGCCAGTCCCCGCGCCGGTGGAATCGACGGCATTTGGGATACTCAGAACGGAAGGCGAATTGAAAGTTAGGTTGTTGTAGTTGCCAGCCGTAATTTGAGCACTGTCGCCGAAATCGACAAAGATCGTGGCTGCGGTCGCGAAGCTCGATAGCGTGTAAAACGAAAGCATAACGACTGCGAGTTTGAAGATCTTCTTTGCAAACATTAGTCCAACCTCCAGAGGAACGAGAGAGAACACAAAAATTCAGGCGTGCGGACGCAACACACGCCCCACACGCTAGGCGTAGTGGAGCCAACCTTCCAATGGCTCCCGGCGGAGTTGCTTCTCAACTCAGCGGGAGGCACGTTTTTCAAAATGAGGCAAATCCTCTGACGCTGCAAGCGCTTTCATGGCTAAAATTGCAGCATATTTCGGGGGAGTGCTCCCTGGGCGCAGTACGCACGTCATCGCACATCTGGAAATGTGCAGTTCGGCACATGCGACAGGTTGGATGTCGTCGGTGCGGCGATTAAGTACTAGCGTAGAGCCACAACATCAAACGGGCTCAGGAGAAAGGCACGTTCGTCTTGCCTAAGACACACACAGAGTGTGTGAGGGAAGTCAAGGGCTGCCGACAAGATTCGAGTTTACATACACTCGTGACTCAAGGCATGGGGAAAGGCCGGAGGGGATGGCCCTCCGGCTACTTTGTGGCGTGCCATTTGTGCTTGCGATTAGGTCGTATTGGAGCGGCGGCGACTGAGCAGATTAATCGTCGCGACTCCGCCAAGCATCAGCAGCGACACGCTCGATGGTTCGGGGACGCGTTCAGCAAAGTAGTAGCCGACGCCGTCGCCAATGGTATTTAGTTGAGGCAAGTCAGCGAACACCATGATCTGTTTTGTTGTGGTTGGAATGTTCTGCCAAAAAGCGGCGTCGGTGTGCGTTCCAATTCCACCATTGATCGTCCCACCGGGAGTAATTGCGCCGGTGGAAGTGTTCATAACGAGCGAGTGACGACCCTGGACCTGAGTCTGGTTGTCTTGGTTGCCCATCCAGCTGAATGTGGTTGGGTTGACTTGCGTATTGGAGATGTCGAGAAGTTGCACGCGGTAGACCGGGTTGCCGCCGACAGGGGCGGTGACCTCATCGGTCGTATTCCACATGCCGAAGACCGTGTTGGGCGTGATCGTATAGCCGGTCATGTCGAATGTGACTTTGGAGGTGAAGCCATAGACGGTTTGGGCCAAGTGCCCCTGCACGTTCCCAGTTCCGGGAAACATCGTCGTAAACTGCGAAGGGAAAATGAGCGCGTTTTGATTATCGGACACGCCCGCGCCGCCGGCGGGAAAAGTGTGCGTAACTTTGATTACGCCGTTGGCGCCGCTGAAGGTTGCCGATGCGGCGTTGCCGCCAGTGGTGTTGTCGGTGAGGCTGAGAAAGCTGTAGCCCGGGTAAATCGCCGCCTGGCTGAGCGAAGTGAGGCAAAGAATCGCGGCAACTTGAAAGAAGACTTGAAGCTGGCGGCGCCTGGGGCAAAAGCGGGAAAACGAGTTCGTTGCGACGGCGCGAAGGGAGGAATACATACGAGTGTCTCCGAAGGAGTTAAGACCGAAAAAGTGAAACGAGGCAAAAACTCTTTGGGTCAATTCACTCGCGGTACTCTCCCTGGGCACTGAAAACGACAAGTTTTGAACGTGGCGGCAAACAACCAGCACTCAGTATGGGCAATAAAAAAACGGCGCAAATCACTTCCGAAGAAGGGAATTGCGCCGTCTTTCTATCGCGTCATTGTTTGTTACGGAAAAGAGCTTTTCCTGAGTGAGATCAAGTTTTTACGACTGCCAAGGCATTTTGACAGCTTGTGGCGGCGAAGGCAAGAGAATTCTGCCAGATTCTGTCGAACTCAGGTGCGAACACGGCGCGGTTGTGGGCAAACGTCGCTCTACATCCGTAACGGATGCGGAGTTCAAGAATTTGGTGGCGTCTTGCGGTGCAGAAATTTGTCGAGAATGCCGTTGACGAATTGCGCGCTTTGGGCGCTGCCGAAGCGCTTGGCAAGTTCGACGGCTTCGTTGATCGCGGCGCGGTCGGGCGTGTCGGTATAGAGGATTTCGTAGGCGCCGAGGCGGAGGACGTTGCGGTCAGTCGCGGCCATGCGGGCGACGGTCCAGTTGTCGGCGATTTCGGAGAGCTGGGCATCGAGTTCACCCTGGTTGCGGCGGACGCCGAGGATGAGCGACAGGCAAAACTCTTCGAGCTCCGGTGCGCGGAGGCGACCCTGGACGAACGACTTCATGTCGGCGACCGTGGCGCGCGGATTGACATCGTCCTCGAAGAGGATTTGGAGGGCGACTTCACGGGCACGGGAGCGGCGGGACATTGAGGAAGGGGGCGAGAGGTGAGAGGCCAGGGTTGAGAGAGTGGATGTCAGATGGTTCCGACCGACACCTGAAACCTGACACCCGACACCAAGAGCTAAGGTTAGCTGTTGTAATGAAGCGATGCCTGAATCAGGAGAGCGCCTTGAGCAAGCCGACCATTTGCAGCGCTGCTTCGGCGCATTCGGAGCCCTTGTTGCCGACGCGGCCGCCGGCGCGGTTGAGGGCTTGTTCCATTGTTTCACATGTAAGTACGCCGAACAACACGGGAACGTTCGTGTCGAGACCGATCTGCGTGAGTGCAAGGCTCACGGCCCGGTTGATGTGCTGGTCATGAGTCGTTTCGCCGCGGATGACGGCACCTAGACAGATGACGGCGGCGTACTTGTTTGATGCTGCCATTTGCTTGGCGAGAAGCGGCAGCTCCATGGAGCCGGGGACCCAAGCGACGTCGATGTCTGCGTCGGCGACGCCCTGCTCTTTCAGCGTGGCGACGGCGCCATCGAGCAGTTTGCGGGTGACCGTTTCGTTCCAGCGGGCGACAAGAATGGCGAAGCGGAGATGGGTGACGTCGGTGGCAGGGGAGATGATGTTGGGCATTGCGTCGAAGGTGGGGTGAAACCGCTATTATAGGTGCTCACGATGCGGATTGTTAGCCTGCTGCCGTGGCACAGGTCATCGGCTTCAGGCTAGGAATGCTGTAAATGAGTGCGAATTGCGCTTAGTTAGCCCGCCCGTTCGGTGGTCGATTTAACCGCTTCGCGATCGATCAAAACTTGTTGGGTATCAAGAGCGAACTTAGGATGGGGCTAGTTGGGCGGAGTTTTTTCGTGCCAGATTTCTCTCTGTTGGGGTGGGCCATGTCGCGTGCGGGAGTTTACGGCGGCGTGTTCTTGTTACTGCATGCCGCGCTGGCGGTGGCCGATGAGGCGGTTTGGATCGGGCCGGCGACGGGCGCGTGGAACGTTCCCGCGAATTGGTCGACGGGGTTGGTTCCCAGCACTAATTCCTGGGTGCGGATTGACGACACCCCTGCGCAAGACGTGCGCGTGGAATCGCGGGCGTTTGTCAACGGCGTGGCCGTAGCGATCGATCCTGGTGATTCACTCGCCGTCATCGGCTCTATTTTTAATGGTTCTTTCTTCGTTGACGGCGCGGTGAGCCTAGAAGGGAGCAACGCCCAATTGAATGGCTCGGTGTTGCTGAACGTTGGCGGCGACTTTCGGCTCGGGGGTGCCAACGCGGTAGCGAATGCGACATCGCTCTTTAACGCAGGGCTGATTCACGGTGGCGGTCGCCTGACATTGGGCAGTGGCTCGACAAGCTACAACAATGGTATCGTTCGGGCTGATGTGCCCGCGAGCACCTTACTATTGCAGACTCCTGCCAACTCGAATTTCGAGAATCGCGGCCGGCTGGTGGCCAACGGTGGCGGCAAATTGCAGATCGAAACGCAGAATACAAGTTTCACCAGCTTCAGCATTCTGGGCGGACGAATCGAAGCCTACCCGGGGTCGACCGTCGTCATTGGTAGCGGAAATGCGGTGACTTATGTTGAGGATTCCGTATTGGCAGCGATCGATGACGTGGACCCGCTCACCGCTGCACCGGCATTTCAATTCAACTCCCAACTCAAGGATGTGACGCTCGAGGG
>JAXMBH010000030.1:0-58049 GCA_046349975.1 Pirellulales bacterium | reverse complement strand
CGCGCCAACCACCGCCGTCATTTGGTATTCGCCCCGCTCGCCGAGCACGGGGATTACCTTGAGTCGAAACGTCATTGAGTCGGGCAGCGGCGACACATACTTCTGCTGCGAGCGCCAGTCGTAGATTTCGAGTGCACCAGGCGAGATCAAGACCGCGTGATCGATGTCCCAGGCAGTCTTCGGCGCGGAGAGCGCTTCGATGCTCACGCGGCCATCGCCGCCGACCACGGCCCGCACCGCTTTGATGCCCGCCGTAGCGTCTTCGAGCCGCGATGCTTCAACCACGAAGTCCTGAGTCTTCACGGGGCTGGCCAATAGGAGACCAGATTTGCGCAGGACTTCGTCGACCTCGGGCAGCGGCTTGCCGAGCGGCGGCACTTCGCTGTACTCATCGAGCTCGATCTTGAGCAAATTGCCGACGCCGGCGACTAGGTGATCAGGCTTGGGTTCGTCGCCCGGGATTACGGCGGAAACCTGGTAGGTCCAGAATCGACAGCACTCGCGGAGTTGCGTGTAAACACGATCCAGCAGCGCGGCGTTGAGCACATCACCTTGCGCAACATGCACGAACTGCAGCAGCTCTTCGCGGGTATTACGTTTCAGGCCGACGATCTCGATGCCGCGGATGCGCTCCGGCTCGGGCGCCGCCGCAATCTGCAGGCGAAGGTTCACGTTGCCACTGGCATCCGGCTGCGCGAGGCCCAGTTCGAACTTGCACCGCGCGAAACCTTGCTCGGCGAGTGCGCGGCGCACGGCAGCCTTCAAATTCGCGATCGACCACTCGTCGTAGTGGATGGGATCGCCCAGTTTCCAGGCGATGGCGTCGTCGTTCGACTTCACCAGGTCCGCGCCGTCCTGCTCGATGCTCCATTCGTGGCGCTGCGGCAACGTCGTCAGGCAGCGCACGATGGCGGCACGGTCGACCTGCTCCGGCGCGGCGATTTCAACCTGACCGTTGCGGTACTGCGAGCCCTCGGCAATTTGAACGTGAACGGTGCGGCCATCGGCGCAGGTCGCGTGCACTTGAGCTTCGGGGCAGCCGCAGTAACGGTAACCGGCGAGCAGACGCTCTTCGATGACGCGGAGGAATTGCTCGCGATCGGCCGAGGGGCGGGCAGCGGCCTGGTAGCGAACGTCGAACTCGAGCTTTCCGCGGAGTTGGGCAGCCGTGAAATGCTGCAGCCCGTCAAACTGCAGCTTCCGCGTGTCACCCAGGTCGCCCACGAGCACGCTGGGAGCGTTCGGTTGCGCAGCGGTTCCGGCGGTAGCTTCTTGAGCACGAACTTCCAGAACTGTGCCCGTGAAAACGAGCCACGAGCCTGCGATAGCCTTGAACAGAGACTGGGAGCGAGCGAGATGCATGGAGCTTGTCCCGGGGAGAGGGCGGAAATCGTTGGAAACCCGCGAAATCCTAGCGAAAACAGCGGCCTGGCTCCAAGGCCGATCGCTGCTCATCTTCGCTGGCCCCTCTTCCCTCGCTGGCCCAAAACCGATAAATTATTGGATTCCACCCAAACGCCCAAAATTCGACACGAGTCGGAATATGCCCAAGCAAAAGACACACAAAGGCACAAAAAAACGCTTTCGCCTCTCGGCGAGCGGCAAAGTCAAGCACCGCCCAGCCGGCACCAGCCATTTGGCCACCCGCAAAGACCAAAAGCGCATTCGCAAGCTCCGCGGTACCGACACGCTGGCGCCGGGCATGGTGAAAGCCGTGAAGCGAGCGCTGGCGGGGAATAGCTACTAACAACAAAGGTGTCAGGTTTCAGGTGTCAGGTGTCGGAAATCAAAATCTGACACCCGACACCCGACACCCGACACCTATATTCACAAGCCCGCCGGGCACGAATAACTCCCGCCGCACGAATCGCCGCGGGGGCCTGGGCGCGCACAGCAACGAAGGTTTCCTTCAATGCGTACTACGAACGGCGTCGCACGACGCCGCAAAAAGAACCGCCTGTTTCAAAAGGCAAAGGGCTACGTCGGCGGCCGGCGACGGCTGCTGCGGACCGTCAAAGAAAACCTCGTGCGGGCCGAAGCGTTCGCCTTCCGCGATCGCCGCGCACGCAAACGCGAGTTCCGCAAGCTATGGATCATCCGCATCAACGCGGCCTGCCGCGAGCGGGGCATGCGCTACAGCGATTTCATCAACGGCCTCACCAAGGCCAATATCGAACTCGATCGCAAGAGCCTTTCGGAACTCGCGATTTTCGATCCGGCAGCATTCGACGCCATCGTCGAAAAGGCCAAAGCCGCGATTGCCTAGCGGCCACTGAAACCGCACGCACTGAGTCCTACATCGGGTACCCCCATCAGCCCCCGGCTCTGCCGGGGGTTTTGCTTGCGCGCCACGCGGCATATCGCCCGCAGCATGCGCTGTCGCAGTCCCGCACATGGAATGGTAAATTGGTGCCCAGTTCCAACGGCTGATGCAGTCGCTGAAATCGCGTTCAAACTACGAAGCTCCGACCTCTCTGTCAGTAGCCCGAGGGCCACGCCCTCCGGACTCCGGACCGCCTGGCAGTCCGGCTACGTTTTGGCGTTTCGCGCCCGCATTGCCATGCACAATTGAATCCTATGCCTGACGAAATCCTGCTCAACGAAGCCGCCTATGCCGTATGGCAAACCGTCCACGCGCGCGGACCGATCGAGTTGGGCGACGTCGCAAAACTCAAGCGCATTTCATCAGTAGCCGGAGGGCCATGCCCTCCGGACTCCGGACCGCATGGCAGTCCGGTTACGTTTTGGCGTTTCGCTCCCGCATTGCCATGCACAATTGAATCCCATGCCTGACGAAATCCTGCTCAACGAAACCGCCTATGCCGTATGGCAAACCGTCCACGCGAGCGGACCGATCGAGTTGGGCGAAGTCGCAAAGCTCACCGGCGTTGATCAAGCGCAAGTTTCTGCGGCGGCAACCGAGGCCGCACAGGGCGGATTCTTCGCCGTCGCCGAAACCGACCGCGAAGAACTCTCCGTCAGTGACGGCGCTCGCGGACTCATTGAAGCCGGCCTACCGGAACAACGTGCTGCCAAGAAGTTGGCGGATTCCGGCGGCACATTGCCGATGTCGGACTTCGCCGGGTGGGCCAAAGAGGCCGGAATTGCCGTCAACGACGCCATAAAATGGGGCTCGGCGCGCGGCACCATCGAGCGTGCCAAGGGCAATGGCGGCGCGGTCCTCGCCCTCACCTCCGCCGGAACGGCCGCACTTGAGAAACCCGATGCCGATCTGCGGCTGCTCAAAAAGTTGAATTACGCCGGCAGCTGCTTTCTCGACACGTTGAGCACAGAGGACGAGCCGAAGCGAATCCTCGAGCTACTTAGCAAACGCCCCGAGTTGGCGAAGATCAAGAAACGAACAGCGCGAACGCTGTCGCTGACATCGCAAGGGTCGGCAGCATTCGAATCCGGTCGCATCCGCCAGGTCAAGGAGCGCAACACCCTCACGCCCGAAGACCTGGAATCCGGTGCCTGGCGAGAGATCAAGCTGCGGCCATACGATGTGACGCTCGCGGCAAAGGATATCTACCCCGCCAAGATCCATCCGCTCCGCAAGATCATCGAGCAAACTCGCCGGGCGTTCCTGGAAATGGGCTTTGCCGAAGTCGTGTCGCCGATGGTCGAGTCGGCGTTCTGGAACTTCGATGCGCTGTTTCAGCCCCAGGATCACCCCGCGCGGGAGATGCAGGACACATTCTACATGAGCGCTCCGGCGACGACACCGTTGCCGGGGGAGAGGCAACCAGCGAGGAGCGCGGAGCGCGAAGAATCTGCCGACTCTCGATCCGCGATACTCGATCCTCGCTCCGTGCTCGAGAACGTCCGCCGCACTCACGAAGACGGCTGGGAAACCGGCAGCGAAGGGTGGGGCTACACGTGGAGCCCCGAGCGGTCGCGGCAAGTCGTGCTGCGCACTCACACCACAGCGGCAACCATTCGCGCGCTCGCGGCCAATCCCAATCCGCCCGGCAAGTTCTTCTGCGTCGGCTGGACGTATCGCAACGAAACCATCAGCTTCAAGCACTTGCCGGTCTTTCATCAAGTCGACGGCATCATCATCGACGAAGAAGCGAACCTCGCATCGCTCATGGGCACGCTGCAGGAGTTCTACTCGAAGATGGGCTTCGGCCGGGTGAAGTTCAAACCGGCGTTCTATCCGTACACCGAGCCGAGCGTCGATGTCGTCGTCTACATGGAGTCGCGCGGCAAGTGGATCGAAATGGGCGGCGCGGGCATCTTCCGGCCCGAAGTCACCCTGCCGCTCGGCTGCAAATATCCCGTACTGGCCTGGGGACTCGGCATCGAACGCCTCGCCATGATCCGCTTCGGCCTCTCAGATATCCGCGAACTCTACGGCACGAGCCTCAACGAGCTCGAACAGGTGCCCTTATGCCGCTAGGCGGCTGTTCGGATCGTCGCCTTCACAAAATGCTGAGTGGCTACAAATCGTTGCTGAAATGGCCTCGCTTATTTGCTATGGTGGCTACGATTCACACAAAAAGCGGCAAGTACTATGAGTCGAGAACTACAGAATGGGCCAACCACAGGCTGCGGCGGCCCAGTCCGTAGATGGCCAAAACCCCAGGGAGGAGTTGTGGCCATCTACGCCAGCACTCAACAATACCTTTATCGCCGCCTGGCCCCCGCATCCCGCATCCTCCATCTTGTCGCCGGAGGCGACCCATGCCGATAGTCAACATCGATCTCGCGTGGCTCAACCGCTTGTTGGGCAAGCCGTACGAAACTGCTGTGCTGCAAGAATCACTCGAACAGATCGGCTGTGACGTCGAGGATGTGGTCGACATCGAGCGCAGCCGGTGCCCCAACTGCAATTCGCTCGTCGAGCATCCGCTCGGGCAAGACGAAGTGAAGGTCTGCACGATCTGCAGCTTCGAGAGCGAAACACCGTTCAAGCGGGCCGGCTCGCAACAAGTGATGCGGCTCGACTTGCTGGCCGATCGGCCGGATTTGTTTGACGTGGGCGGGTTGGCTCGCGCACTGCGCGGCACGCTCGGCATCGAGAGCGGGTTGCCGAAGTATGATGTGAAGCCGTCGGGGCTTACCGTGACGGTCGACCAGTCGGTGCTCGAAAAGTCGAGCTATCGGCCGTACATCGCCTGCGCCGTGATGACGCTGCCGCCCGTCGACGAGACGAGCCTCGTCGCGATCATGAAGCTGCAGGAGAACCTGCACTGGGGCGTCGGCCGCGACCGCAAACTGGCGTCGATCGGCGTGTACGACCTCAGCACAATCAGCGGCAACATCACCTACGGCACAATGGACCCCGACAAGGATCCGTTCGTGCCGCTCGGCATGCCGGGCAAGCGGATGACCGGCCGGCAAATTCTGGAGTCGCATCCCAAGGGAATGGCGTACGCCGAACTGCTCGCCAATCACAAGCGCTACCCGCTGCTCATCGACAGCAAGAAGCAGGTGTTGTCGATGCCGCCGATCATCAATAGCGATGAGACAAAGCTCAAGCAAGGCACGACGCGGGTGTTCATCGACGTCACCGGCATCAGCCAAGCCGCGGTGACAAAGTCGCTCGATACGCTCGTGTGCTCGCTCGCCGAGATCGGCGGAAGAATCGAGACCGTCACGATCAAAGATGCGGATGGGAGCGAGCGCACCACGCCGGACCTCGCCCCGCGTAGCAAAGAGATCAGCGTTGCCGAAGCCAAACGCTGGCTGGGCTTGCCCCTGGATGATGCGTCGCTGGCCGGTGCGCTGCGAAAGATGCGGTTTGATGTCGAAGCTGCGAGGAACGAGGAGCGAGGAGTGAGTAAGACTTCCGCATCGTCTTCCTCGTTCCTCGGTCCTCGCTCCTCGCTCCTCGTCACTTATCCACCCTACCGCACCGACATCCGCCACATGGTCGACTTGTTCGAAGACGTCGCCATCGGCTACGGCTACGCGAACATCGAGCCGCGCTTGGTGCGGTCGATGACGGTGGGCACGCCGCGGCCGGAAGAATTGCTGAGCGATCGCGTCCGCCAGGTGCTCCTCGGCCTCGGCTTCAGCGAAATCATGAGCTTGCCGCTCACCACGGAAGAGCAACAGTATGAGCGATTGCGGATTCCGCCGCCGGCGCGATATCCGCTGGTCGCAAACCCGAAGCTCAAGGCGTACAACGTGGTTCGCACGCACCTCATCGGCGGCCTGTTCGAAGCGCTCCGCGAAAATCGCCGCCGGCCGATGCCGCAGCGGCTCTTCGAAATCGATAACGTCACCGACCTCGATGACGCCGCCGAAACTGGTGCAGCCGAGGAGCGCCGCGTGGCGCTCGTCGAAATCGGCCGCGATAGCGGTTACGCGGTCGCCCGCAGCACGATGGACTCCCTCCTCCGCGAGCTCGGCTGGCAGCCGGAGTACCAGGCGATCGAACATCCGACATTCGTTCCCGGCCGAGCGGCCGAATTTGCCGTGAGCGGCAAAGTCCTCGGCATCCTCGGCGAAGTTCACCCGGAGGTGCTAAGTAATTATGGACTGACTTACCCCGTAGCACTAGCAGAATTGACGTTGCGACGCGTGTTCTGATTGACGGCAGACCATTGCACCGCGAATCGGTTGCATTTTCCCGGTCCGGCTAACATGATGCGAGGCATGCCTGCTCGATTGAAGACGATTTCTGATGCCTTCCGCGCTACGGTCGCGCGCCGGCCGAATGAGCTTGCGCTCGGCTACATTCGCGGCGGCGAGTTGCGATGGCTGACGTGGCGCGAGCTGTTCGACACTTCGTCGCGGCTGGCAACGGCATTGCAGACAGCCGGCGTTGAGCCGGGCGACCGCGTGGCGCAGGTTTCTGAGAATCGCTACGAGTGGATTGTTGTCGATCTCGCGCTGCACCTGGCCGGCGCCGTGCACGTGCCGATTCACGTGACCCTCTCGGGCGAGCAAATCGCCGAACAGATTGTCGATAGTGGCTCGCGACTCGTGTTTGTGTCGACGCACGCGCTGCTGGCGACATTTGCGGAGCGGCTGCCTGGCAATTTCCCAATCCAAATTTATGACGATCAATCATGGGACCGTCAGCCCCCGGCTCTGCCGGGGGTTTCCATCGGGCCGCGTACTACAGCGATCGCCCCCCCGGCAAAGCCGGGGGCTGACGGGGTTGCGACGATTCTGTACACCTCGGGGACAACGGGCCGGCCGCGAGGAGTGATGTTGACCCATGAGAATCTCGCGTCGAACGCGGCGACGGTGACCAAAGCCTTTCATACCGAAGCCGAAGAAACGCGTTTGTGCGTGTTGCCGCTAAGCCATATCTATGCGCGGACGTGCGACTTGTACACGTGGGTGGTTCGCGGTTCACAGCTGGTGCTGGCCGAGCATCGCGAGACGCTTGCCCGCGACCTACAACTCGTGCGGCCGACGGCGCTCAACGCGGTGCCGTTTTTGTTTCAGCGCGTGGCCGATCGAATTCGCGAAGCGGGCGGCGACGAGTGCGGAAACTTGCGTGCCTATTTCGGCGGGCGGATGGAGCTGCTGAACTCCGGCGGCGCGCCGCTCTCGCCGGAAACCGAGGCTTGGTATGCCGAGCACGCCATGCCGGTGCTGGTTGGTTATGGTCTGACGGAAACATCGCCCGTGGTGTCGATGTCGACGCCGGCGGCGCGGCGGATGGGCAGCGTCGGGCGCGTGCTCGATGACGTCGATGTTCGCATCGCCGACGACGGCGAGATTCTGGTGCGCGGACCGAACATTATGGCCGGCTTGTGGCGAAATCCTGACGCCACGGCGGAAATGATCGTCGACGGCTGGTTCCACACGGGCGACTTGGGATCGCTGGACGAGGACGGCTTCCTCTACATCCGCGGACGAAAAAAGGAGTTGATTGTACTATCGACGGGCAAAAAGGTTGTGCCAACCCGTGTGGAGTTGTTGTTGACCACGTCGCCCTTGATCGAGCAAGCGGCGGTGTTCGGCGACGGACAGTGCGGGCTGGTGGCGCTCATTGTGCCGTCGGCGAACGGCTCCCCCGTGAGCAACGAATGCCCGCAGACGCAAGCGCGGTATGAAAGTGAGATTAAGCGGTGCCTGGTCAACGCGGCACACGAAGAGCAGGTGCATCGATTCTCGCTGTTGGATCGGCCGTTTTCGCTTGAGCTCGGAGAAATGACGGGGAAGCTCAGTCTCTGTCGCTCGGCGATTGCGCGAAACTTTGCGAGTGAACTTGCGAGATTGGCGGCACATCATCTGTAACAGCTGTTGGTCTATTAAATCCGCAGATGACGCAGATATTCGCAGATAAGGAAGTTTCGATATGCGCTGGCATATCTCATCTGCGTTGATCTGCGTCATCTGTGGACTAAAGAACGACGAGCCGATGCCATCGACGTTTGCCGGCACGCGTCATTACCAATTGAGGCCGAATTTGGCGCCGCCACTGGGGCCTCCGATGCCGCCCTTGAGTTCCGCGTGGCGTTTGGGCGGTGCTTTGGGAGCGCCAGCCGGGAGCGGCAGATCTTCGTCTTCAACCTTCTTGTCGCCGGGCCTTTCAGGCGCGGCGAGCAGGGCTTTGAGCGAGAGGCTGATGCGCTGCTTCTCAGAGTCGACCGAAAGGATTTTCACTTCCACTTCCTGGCCTTCGCTCACCACGTCGCGAGCGCGGAACACGCGGCCGTGGCCGAGCTCGGAGATGTGAATGAGGCCTTCCACGCCAGGTTCAAGCTTGACGAACGCGCCGAAATCCATCAACCGCGAGACGGCGCCTTTCGCGCGGGCGCCGACCGCGTACTTCGCTTCGACATTCTGCCAGGGGCTCGTGCCGACTTCGCGGTACGAGAGGCTGATCTTGCCGGTGTCTTTGTCGAACTTCTCGATGCGGACCTTGACCTTCTGGCCGACCTCGACCACTTCGCTGGGGTGCTTTACGCGGTCCCAGCTGAGCTGGCTAATGTGAATGAGGCCGTCGGCGCCGCCGAGGTCGACAAATGCTCCGAAATCTTTCAGGCTGCGGACGACGCCTTCGCGGAGTTGGCCGGGGGCGAGCTCGGCGAGCAGCTGTTCGCGCTGCTCGTTGCGCTGGCGTTCCATGACGGCCCGATGGCTGAGCACGAGATTGCGGCGGTCGCGGTTGGCTTCGGTGACGACGCACGCGAGGCGCTGGCCAACGAGTTCCTCCGGGTTCTCGACACGGTAGATCGAGACCTGGCCCATGGGAATGAAGCCGCGAATGCCGGCGACCTGGCATTCGAGGCCGCCCTTGTTGGCGCCGGTGACCGTGACTTCGATGATCTGCCCTTCGCTGACTTCGTCCCAGTTGCCGATGTCGACGGCGGCGGTGGGTAGCGAGAGCTCGTAGAGCCCTTCTTCGGCGTCAAAACGGACGACCATGAGGTCGAGTTCATCACCCGGCTTGGGCTCGGTTTTCTCGAACTGGCGGAAGGGCACGACACCTTGGTTCCGGCCACCGAGGTCGATGAACACATCATCGCCGTGGATTTTCGCTACGACGCCTTTGATACGGGTCTCGGGAACGAGTTCAGCGACCGCGTCGGCGGTGCTGCCTTCAGCGATGAGCGTGTCGAGCGATACGTCGCCGAGGGCGGCCAAGTATTCAGCCTCCAGATCGGGCGTCAGCTGGGCGCGGATGTTCGGCGGCGGGTAGTGCTGGCGTTGTTTTTTGGGCGCCGGCGGAGTGGGCTTCGCGGCGGCTGCGGGCGGCGCAGGGGCTGGCTCTGAGGGAGCGGGCACTTCGGGCGCTGGCGGAGGACCAGCTGTCGCCACTGACTCGGCTACGGGCTGTGGTACGGGCAGAGCAGGCGCGGCTTCGACCTCGGTGCGGGCCGCGGGCGGCGCTGGCGTGAAGGATGACGGCGGCAGCACGGGCTTGGCTTTGATATCCTCGGCCGCGTGGCCCGGGCGTTGGGTGCCGATGAGGATGCGTTGGGCCGGGCGTTGGCCGGCGGTTTCCGTCGCGTCGTCCGGGTTGGTGGAGGTATTTTCGGTCGTTTCAGCGCTCATATTCTGGCTCGCATACGAATGGTCGAGCCCATCACTTTAGCAGGTGCGGCGGGAGCGGGGCAACAAGCGGAAAAGTGGCGGGGTCGGGCATGATGTAGCAGGCACACTCCGTGTGCCGTGGCTGAATTGGTGGACTGACATTGACTGCGGTCCTGTAGGGAGCGGCAAACAGGCTACGGCACGCGGAGCGTGCCTGCTACAGAGCGGACGGACAGCATTGTCCGTCCTACGTGGAGATCGCTATTACGCGAAGAGTTTGCGGAGGTGAATAGGGTGTTTGCCGAGCTTGCCGCCGTAGTTGCCGGCGCCGATCGCTAGCACGCCCCCGCCGGCGGCGGCTTCGATGGCAGCCCGCATGGCGGCGGCGACAGAGGGCTCGTCGATGCCGTCGATCACGATTTCGTAGACGCAGTTTGCGCCCGCGACAAGTTCGGTTGTCACGCGTTCGTGGTTGCGAAGCGTAGGGCAATACGCGTCGGCGGTGGAGGCGCGGAGGGCTTTGTATTTCGAGCCAACTTTGCTGCCGCTGCGGCAGACGCCGCCGGGAAATGGGGTAATGACGCCAGGGAGCGGCGCGATGGCTTCAGCGGCCCGTTGAGCCGCGGCCAATCCCTGCTGTTGCGTGGCGGCTTGGAGAATGATGTTGCCGCCGGCGACGCCCTTGGCGATTCCGGCGGTGGCTTCGATGAGGAACTCGCCATCCATGACGGGGAGGGACCAGACGAGCGGAGAGCTGGGAGCGGAGGGCGGGGAGTCTGAATCGCTGACAGGCACCTGCTGTTCGTTCGTCGCTCCTTGCTCCACGCTCCACGCTCCCTGCTTCTCAAAACCGTCGCCGAAGTAGCGGAGGTATTTGCCGAGGGAGTAGGTGTCGGTGGTGTTCGGTAGGCCGTTGAAGCAGGCGGTGGTGGGACAGGTAAGGATGCACTGGGCCACGCGATGCTGGGCAGCCTGGGTGACGGCTTCGGCGGTGAAGGCAAAGAGCAGCACGGCGGCGGCGGGGCGGCCGTCAGGCGATTCGCCCGGCGATAGGTGGCGTTCGACGCCGGCTTCGGCGTCGCAGCCGAGCACGCTTGTGCCGTAGCCCGTGATCGACCGGAGGGCGGCGTCGAGCCAGTGGTCGTTGGCCGCGGTGATGACAAGTCGAGTGAAACGAGCGCCGAAGGCTTCGGCGTAGGTGTCGAGGATTTCAGTCGCGCCAATTTTCATGGTGCGATTGTAGCAGGGGAGCGAGATGGGCCGTAGCGGGGGAGCTGCGGGTAGAGGTGGGGCGCGGAGGACGTGCGACGAGTTGTGGGTCGCTGCTTGGGTCGCGAGTGACCGCGCGAGCTTCGGAGGCCGCGACGGCGGGGCCGCTATGGGGTAGTGGCGCCGGGAAGGCCGGGGATGCCGTTGGGGTCGCCGGCGGGTTCCACTGGGGCCAGGCCGGGGTTGGCGAAGCCGCCGCCGAAGCCGGACCCTCCGGGTGCGCCTAAGCCGCCGAAACCGCCGGGGGTCAAACCGCCCATCATGCCGCCGGATTCGCCGCCAGCCGCCGGCGCGGCGATGCCGCTGTCGTGCAGAAGCTTCTCGACCTTCTGCTGGACGGCCGCGGTATGCCTCACGACGATGCGGTCGTGAAATACCGTGAGCATAGCGCCTTCCCCGTCGTTGAGTTCACCGTCCCACGTTTCCTTACGTAGAGCGCGGGTTATTAGCTCGCGGACTTGCGACTGCATCGCTTGGACGTCGTTGGTTGGATTGAGTTGAAGCATGTACGAGCGCGTCACGACCTGAGCTGCGTTAGTGCCGCTGCCACCTTCGCCCGAAATCTCAGAAGTGCCGCCGCCGGCGTGCCGAAGTTTGCGCACCGAGTCGAGGAGCTCGCGCACTTCCTCCTGAACGCCGGTGGAATGCGAAATGACGAGGAGGTTGGGCTGCACCACGCGAATTGCCGGACCGTCGCCATCGTCTTTCGCCCAGGTATCGCGAGCAATGCACGAGCGAATGGCGTCAACGAGGGCGTCCAGTTGATCGTTACCTTTGCCGATGACTTCACTGACGTCATATACACAGACTTTCAAATTGGCTTCAGCTGCATCTGGAGTCGTGATGAGCACGACTTCATCGGTGATGACGTAGGTCAACTGGACTCGCTTGAGCACCAGCCGCAGGGCGGAACGCAGGGAAACGTTCTTAATGGAGATCGTCACCGGCTCATCGGTGTTAACGCCAATCTCCTCCAGCGCGGCGTAGTCGAATTGGATGGGGATACCATACTCACCCTGGATCTCATTCACGAAATCGTGCAATGGAGCTTCGGAATAATTCCAGCCATGTGAATGGAGTATGCCGCTCAAGGCCTGTTCGATTTTGGCAACCGCAGCCGAATCGCCTTCGCTGCCGCAGCGGCAGGCCACGTGCGCCGATTGATTCTGCGGTGCTTCGGGCTGGAGCGGGTTCGTGAGCATGGAACGTTCGTTCGCCGGAGCGCTTCCTTCCGGCGCTGTTCCCGCGGCAATCGCCTCAGCGATGGTGCTCTCGGCAACTGCGGCGCCGCAAGCGACCAGAACACACCCGATTCCCATGACTCCGCAAGCAAGCGATTGCAGACGATTCATAACTCGGCCTCCTCGAAATTCGAACCGTGGATGGGGACGATGGCAGCTACCGAAGCGTGCGGTGCGAGACCCGTGCTGGGCGCATGGATGTGCGCACGCGAGTGGAATGATGGTAGTCGATTCGCCAGCGAAGTCGCAAACTATTGCGGAGGCGGTCAAATTGCAAGTAGCGAGGGCGGCTACAGGGCGGACAAGCCGGATTCTGGCGAATTCAGCTACGAGACTGTAAGGGGTGCAGGTGAAGGGCCCTGAATTCTGGCGAATTCAGCTACCAGGCGAGACCAAAGCACCTGCACAGAAATCGCTTAGCCCGACGTCCGCATGGTGTGGCCGTCGACGGTGCGGATGAGGCGGAAGCCGCTTTCGAGGAGGCCGATGCGGGTGGGGCGGGTCCACACGATCTCGGCCTCGACTGCGAACCGACCAAGCTTGGGATGGTCGAGCGAGATGATGGCTCGCTTGAACTTGAAATCGTAGTCATGCGAGATGCCAATGCCCGTTAGGGAAAGGTCGCGACCGACCACGGTATTGGTGTCTTGGAGCATGAGGTTTCCCTGGGCATCGATCGGCGTCAGGCGAAACGTATACGGAATCGGGAAACGATCACGAGCGCGGCGTTCATCGGGCGGTGCATTGGTCGCATCGAGCAACTCTTGCACTTGCTGCGATAGCGACCGGCTGTGCGCCTTGATACCGGCAATAGCGGTTAATGCGTTGGTAACTGCTTCGTAGCTCATGGCGACCCCGATGGACGGATCGAATGCGTCCTGCGGCGGCAGTTCACCGCCGTCGTGTGCTACATGCAACTCTCCTGACCGAAGAATATGTCAGCTCCATGGCCCGGAAGTAGAAAACCCCACGAATGGGGACTCAAATCGCCAGCGGCCGATCCGAGAAAGCGAACGACCGTTACGACAAGCGATTGACTGCGACGAAACTTCCAGTCGCTCCCGAAAATTCACTAGCCAACTGCGTCAATTCGGCCTTCGGGAGATCATGCGTTTTGTTGCCACTTGTGCAGCTGAGTACGCGAACCAGGCGGCCGCCGCTTTCATACCAGCCGGGCTTGGTGAAGCGGCACCAAGTGACGTCGACTTCGGCGGCGAACCATCCGAGGTCATTATCGACGAGTTCGACCAGCACGCGGCGGTGCGACAGTGGGTGTTCGTGAAAGAAGCTGATGCCACGGCGGGAGATGTTCTTGCCGACGACGGTCATTAACTCGTGTGGGCAACGAGCGCCGTCGTCATCGAGTGGGATGAGTTGCAGCAGCACGGGCAAAGGATAGCGGTCGTCGCGGCGGCGTTCCATCGCGACGTTGGGGTGAAGCCGCGATATTAGCGCGGCCACTTGATCGGCCACCGTAGCGAGTTCGGTGGCGCGGGGACCTTTGCCCTGGAATGGTTGATTCAACATGATTGGCAGAATACTCGCGCAAGGAGCGAGCGCGTGGCCCAGTGCCCAACGACGAGAACAGCTAGATCAGCGGCACCAACAGCCCCGCGCGCTGACGCGATGAAAAGTAGTGCGGACACGTATGGAGTGCCGACGTGTGGACTTCGGTCCGCTATCGAAACGTAGCTTACAAACCGCCCAGGGGCAAACAATTCCGACGGCGGCCCAATCGGCCTAGCCATTGAACATGGAGGCGAGGGCGGCGGCGGCGGCCGTCATGGTCGCGGCGATTGCCATGGCGCGGAACTTGGTGTTGGAAAGCTCGTGAGTGAGGCGGGGGCTGAGGCCGCTGCCAGGCTGCTGGCAAACGCGCTGCAGGCCGGGGGCGATCGCAGTGCGGCTGGTGGCATTGTGGGAGATTTCCGCCACGACCGAGGCGGCGGGGCGGGCATCGCCCCAATAGCCGGGCAGGTCACGGCCTTCGGAGGGCGGCACGGCTTCCTGGAAGATCTCGAGGGCCGGGCGCAATGCTTCCGCAAGCCGCCAGCAATCGCCGCAAGTTTCGAGGTGTTCTTCGACGAGCTCATCCCAGGCCTCACCCGTTGGAAACGGACCCCGGGTAAGAATCATGAAGACTTGATCGCAGTCCATCGCTCAGGCCTCCGGCCGGCGTGTTGATCTGAGTGGAAAAGGGGCTCTCCTGACCGCCCAAGTACGTTGGTTATACCCGTCGCGTTACGCGCGACGCCAGTCCAGGTGGGAGAAAGTTTTGGCATGTCGGGGGAAGTGTTGTCACCCCGCGTAACGGCTGGGATGGTCGGGCAAGAAGTGGGGCTTTGACGGCGATTTGCGTCCCCTCGTCGGCTTGTATATCGGCGGTTAGAATTGGACGATTACCGGCGGCCAAACCGACCACACCATGTTGATGTCTCTTGTCGACCGGAGGAGCACGCACCATCGCCCAGCCAACCACTACTCTCGAAGCCCGCCAAGAGCGCAGCAAGCAATTGGCGCTCGCCGCCGCCCGCACGGCTGAGGACAACCGCGGTCAGGAAATTGCCGTGCTTGATATGCGGAGCATGACGACCGAGTTTGACTATTTCGTGCTGGTGACTGGCAATAGCCGGCGGCAGCTGCACGCCATTAGCGAGGAAATCGACCGGGTGCTGGAGAAGGAACTCGGCGATCGGCGGATGGGGATCGAGGGCTACAACGAGAGCCGCTGGATCCTGCTGGATTACGGGACCGTGGTGGTGCACCTGTTTGATGGCGAAACGCGGAATTACTACGCACTCGAGGACCTGTGGGGGCAGGCGGCGCGGGTGGCGTTGCCGTGGCAGAAGTGAAGCGAGAGGGGGAGAGTGGGAGACGGGGAGAGAGGGAGATTTCTGCAAGGGGCGTTTGCGGCGACTCTCTTTTTTGTGAGCCGTTTTCGTTCATGTTGCCGCGGTGTGGCGGTAATGCGTGGCTGAACTCGTCGGAGCCCAGACGCGATTTGCCGGGCGACTGAATTCCTGCCGAATCTGCTACGTGTGGTTGGTTAATCCACCTCTAATGGCGCAATTGCTTACTCAAGGCGCAGAGTTGAAATGAATATCCTGGCTACGCTTCGCGATCGGTTTGCTCATGCGCTGATGACACTTGGCATTGAAGCGGCGGAATTGCCAAGCCTGGTCGCGCTGGTGTTGCCGAGTCAGGGCGCGAAGTTTGGCGACTACCAGGCGAACTGCGCGATGCCGCTCGGGAAGCGGCTGGGGAAGCCGCCACGGGAGATCGCACAGCAGATCATTGCGTCGTTGGATGTGGCCGATTGCTGTGATCCGCCGGAGATCGCCGGCCCCGGTTTCATCAATGTGCGGCTCCAGGATGCCTGGCTCGCCGAACAACTGAGCGCGACCAGCCGCGATGCCGAGCGGTTGGGCGTGCCGGCAGTGACGACTCCGCGAACATATGTAGTCGACTACTCGTCGCCGAATGTGGCGAAGCCGATGCACGTGGGCCACATCCGGTCGACGGTGATTGGCGACGCGCTGTGTCGCATTCTGAAGTTCTTGGGCCACCACACGATCAGCGACAATCATCTCGGCGATTGGGGCACGCAGTTCGGGATGATCATCTATGGGGTCAAGCACTTCGGCGACCGCGAGGCAATTGCCAAGGGCGGCGTCGAGGAACTGACGCGATTGTATAAGTTAGTGAACTCGCTCGTCGAATACCACGAAACGCGGCGCGAGAAGATTCCGGCAATGGAAAAACGTATTGCGGATGCCGAGAAGAATCTGGCGCAGTTATTGGCCGCCGCTCCAAGTGCCGACGCCAAAGACGCAAAGCAGGCGGCCAAGCGGGTTCGGCAGCAAGAGGCCGAGATTGTTGACCTGCGGGGCGAACTTAAGGCTCTGCAGGCCAAAGTGGCGGCCGTCGATGGCGACGCGGAATTAACCAAGCTCGCAGCGACCCATCAGGATATCGGACAGCAAGTGCTGCAGGAAACTGCGCGACTGCACAGCGGCGATCCCACGAACGTGGAGCTGTGGCGCGAGTTTCTGCCGGTGTGCTTGGCGGAAATCGAGGTCATGTACAAGCGGCTGGGGGTGACGTTCGATCACACGCTCGGTGAGAGTTTTTATCAAGATCGCCTGCGGGGCGTGGTGAAGGACTTGGCGGAGAAAGGCCTCGCCAAGGAGAGCGACGGTGCGATTTGCGTGTTCCTCGAAGGCCATGAAGTGCCGATGATCGTGCAGAAACAGGACGGCGCCTTTCTGTACGCGACGACGGACCTCGCCACGATTCAATACCGCATGGAACATTGGCATCCGGACGCAATTCTGTACGTGGTGGACCATCGGCAGTCGCTGCACTTCAAGCAGTTGTTTACGGCGGCGCGGTTATGGGGCTACGGCGATGTCGAACTGCAGCATATCGAGTTCGGCACCGTGCTGGGTGACGATGGCAGACCCTTCAAGACCCGCAGCGGTTCTTCGGTCGGGCTGGCGGGCTTGCTCGATGAAGCGGTGGAGCGGGCGCTCTTGATCGTTTCCGAGAACGACGACAAGCGGCCGGCGCCGATGCTCAGCGCCGACGAACGCCGGCAAGTCGCCGAGCGGATTGGCATTGGCGCTATCAAGTATGCCGATCTCGCGCACAATCGCACGAGCGACTATGTGTTTAGTTATGACAAGATGCTGGCGATGACGGGCAACACGGCCGCGTATATGCAATATAGCTATGCGCGGGTGAAGAGCATTTTTGCGAAGGCTGCGGAGGCGGGTGTCGGGTGTCAGGTGTCGGGTGTCAGGGAGGAACAGATTCTGCTCGATACGCCGCATGAGCGCGCGCTGGGGCTCGCGCTGTTGCAGTTTGCTGAATCGCTGGAGCGTGTTGTGACCGATTATCGGCCCAATCATCTCACGGCGTATTTGTTTGAGCTGGCGTCGCGATATAGCGATTTTTTCGAGAATTGTCCGGTGCTGAAAGCAGAAAATAAAAAAATTCTGGCGAGCCGGTTGGCCCTGTGCGATTTGACGGCGCGCACCATCGCACACGGTTTGAAGTTGCTCGGCATTGAAGTGGTCGAGCGGATGTAGTGCGAGCGCGCGAAGCCGCACATCTGCTGTGCCGTGCAGCTCGTAATCTCCACGTGCCGACTGCGGTAACTCCGTGGTATCTACGTGCACAAACCACTTGGTATGGTGGATTCTGCGTGACAGAATGAAACAGTCGCGCAGCTTTCCAGGCAGCTGCGAACATCACGCTTCCCGGCTCGTCTTATAGTTTGGAAGCACTCGGAGAGTAACATTCATGCTGACCAAAACCCTGCATTCCCCCCACATGGTTCAACACAAACAGCTCGTTGCCTGGGTCGACAAGATGGCGGCGCTGTGCAAGCCCGACCAGGTCTATTGGTGCAACGGCTCGCAAGCTGAATACGATCGCTTGTGCGAAGAGATGGTGACGAGCGGCACGTTCATCAAGCTCAACCAGGAGCTTCGGCCGGGATGTTTTTTGGCCCGCAGCCATCCGAGCGATGTGGCGCGTGTGGAGGATCGCACGTACATATGTTCGGCGCAGCAGGAAGATGCCGGGCCGACGAACAATTGGATGGCGCCGGACAAGATGAAGACCATCTTGATTCCGAAGTTCGACGGCGCGATGCGCGGCCGGACGATGTATGTGATTCCGTTCAGCATGGGCCCAATTGGTTCGGATATCGCGCATATCGGCGTGCAGCTCACCGATTCGCCGTATGTTGTCGTCCACATGCGGATCATGACCCGCATGGGCGACGCGGTTCTCAAGGTCTTGGGATCCAACGGCGAGTTTGTGCCGTGCATGCACTCGGTCGGCATGCCGCTGAAGCCGGGGCAAGACGACGTGGCGTGGCCGTGCAGCCCCGATCCGAAAGACAAGTACATCGTTCACTTCCCGGAAGAGCGGTCGATCTGGAGCTACGGTTCCGGGTATGGCGGCAACGCACTGTTGGGGAAGAAGTGTTTGGCGCTGCGGATTGCCTCCTGCATGGCGCGAGATCAAGGTTGGCTGGCAGAGCACATGCTCATCACGGGTGTGCGCAGCCCGAGCGGTCAGAAGACGTATGTGGCGGCGGCCTTTCCGAGCGCGTGCGGCAAAACGAATTTTGCGATGCTGGTGCCGCCCAAGCATTTTCAGGAGGAAGGCTGGGAAGTCACCACGGTGGGAGATGACATCGCCTGGTTGAAGCCGGGCGATGATGGCCAGTTGTATGCGATTAATCCCGAGGCCGGTTTCTTCGGCGTCGCACCTGGTACAAATGAGAAAACGAACCCCAATGCGATTGCCACGATTCGGGCGAACACGATTTTCACGAACGTCGCGCTGACCGACAACGGCGACGTATGGTGGGAAGGCTTGACCGATGAACCGCCGGAACATGCGATCGATTGGCAAGGCCACGATTGGACGCCGGCGAGCGAAACCAAGGCGGCCCACGCGAACAGCCGGTTTACGGCGCCGCTGTCGCAATGCCCGTCGGCCGACGATGCGTACAACGATGCCAAGGGCGTGCCGATTTCGGCATTCATTTTTGGCGGGCGGCGAAGCAATACGGTGCCGCTCTTGTCGCAGGCATTCAATTGGTCGTTCGGCGTATATGCGGCCGCCACGATGGGGTCTGAAATGACGGCCGCCGCGTTCGGCCAATTGGGGCTCGTGCGGCGTGATCCATTCGCCATGCTGCCGTTCTGCGGCTATCACATGGGCGAGTACTTCAGCCACTGGCTGGATATGGGCCGCAAGTTCCCAAACTTGCCGCCGATCTTCTGTGTGAATTGGTTCCGCCGCGACGCCAATGGCAAGTTCATGTGGCCGGGCTTCGGTGAGAATATGCGGGTGCTGAAGTGGATTGTCGAGCGCGTGAACGGCGAAGTGACGGCCACGGAGGGTCCGCTCGGTTGGATGCCGAAGTACGAGGATTTCGATTGGAAGGGCCTCAAGTTCACACGGAAGCAATTCGATGACGCGACTCAGGTGAACCGCACCGAGTGGGTACAGGAAGTGGCGTCGCACGACGAGCTGTTCTTTAAACTCTATTCGCGGTTGCCGCGGGAATTTCCGTCGATTCGCGACTTGTTACTGGCCAGCTTATGGCGTCAGCCGCGGCCGGTGGCGGGGAAGTGAACCAGGCGCAGTATCATTCGGGTTCTACCGTTGTCGACGGCGTGCACCGCACTGCGCTGGGCACGTGATCGCCCGGACATCTGACAGGCACGCCCCGGTTCATTATCGGTTGGTGCGGTGAGCGATGAGCGCCAATCGGCTTACGCACCTGTGAGCCGGCATGCGGAACATGTGGCCGACCACGCACTGCACGTGCGATTCACTCGCGGGTGTATGTGGACGCTGGCGATGGCGGCACGCCGTGCGCCCTGCGGGAATGCAATCAGCACTGAAAAGCTGCGAAATTGGCGGTATTCGCTGTTTGTGTCAGCATTTCGTCCTACATTTTTTCAATTGCAAGTTTTTGAACTTCATGGAACGGTGTATGACGACGGCCACGCTCAACTCTCCGAGCATCAAGTCCCAAATTCGCGCCATTCGCGAAGGCTCTTCCAGCAACCTTTCGGAATTCGATGATGAGGCGGTCCGGAACACGCTCATTCAGTCTTCGGCCCATGAGCTGTCGATGGTGGCCGAAAGTGCACGGGAATCTTTGAACGAGCAGACCGCGGCCATCGATCAGTCGACGAGTGATTTCGACACGATTATCGGGCGGATGTCGCACATGGTTGATTGTGCGCACAGCGTGCAAGCTGCTGTGAACGAAGTCGTGACCGATTCCACGAAGACTTCGGCGGAGCTCGAAACAGTAAACTCGCGGATGAAGTCGCTCGAAGAGCAATTTGGAGCGATCGATCGGTTGGTGAATACGATCAACAAGATCGCCGACCAGTCGCGGCTATTGGCGCTGAACGCCACGATCGAGGCCGCGCGAGCGGGCGAAATGGGCAAGGGGTTTGGCGTCGTCGCCCACGAGGTGAAGGAGTTGGCGGCCAACACCAAGGAAGTCAACGAAAAGGTGCGCGGCGCACTGAACCAAATCAATACGGCACTTCGCGATTTATCAACTTCCGTCGGCGCGAGCGTCGAGGTGGTTCGCCAGACCATCGCCACGGTGAATGTGGCACGCGACAAGGCGGCGACTATCGAATCCGAGACATCACAATTCAACGATCAGTTGCAGATTTCCCTGCAGAGCTTCCATAAGTTGTCGGAATCCTCTGCAAAAATGGGCAACGAGTTGACGGAGGTCGACGTCATCGGCGAAACATTCAACTGCCTGTCTCGGCTAATCACCGCCCGAGGGGCAATGGATACGGAAATCGATCCGCTCGACCGACTCGCGCCGCTCGTAAATGAAAGCACATACTTTAACGCAACTCGCTTCACCGGCCACGACGCCGAATATCAACTGACGTCCGACGACATTCTCATCTCGGCGACCGACACGAAGGGCATCATCACGTTCGCCAATAACCGGTTCTACGAAGTGGCAGGTTACGATGCCGGCGAGTTGGTGGGTCGGCCGCACAACGTCATCCGCCATCCCGATATGCCCAAGACGGCATTCGCCGACCTGTGGGCCGTAATCCAAGCGGGCAAGACTTGGCAAGGCTACGTGAAGAATCGGGCGAAACACGGCGGCAGCTACTGGGTCAAGGCGAACGTGTTCCCGTGCTTCGATAACGGACAGATCGTCGGGTACATCTCGGTCCGTACGAAGCCGTCGCGCGAGCGGATATCGCAGGCGATTGACGCGTACCGACGGCTGCCTTGACACGAAGAGCCGCGTGGCGGGATTCTGGCTGCGGCCGGCGCGCGGCCGAACTCAAAATGCCGTAGCGCCGGTTCGTGCGCCGCTAGCTGGTTTCGCCAAGGGTGCGTCCGCCGTCGACCGGCAGGCAGACGCCGGTGATGAAATCGTTCGTTAAGAGCGAGAGCACCGCCCGGGCGACATTGTTTGGGGTGCCCGGGCGCTTGAGCAATGTGCCGGCGATGGCGCGGCGGCGTTCGGCTTCGGAAACATCTTCCGGAATCAGCACGGGGCCGGGCAGCACGGCGTTCACCCGGACCTTGGGCGCCAGTTCGACGGCAAAGGCGCGAGTCAGCGTAGGAACCGCACCCTTCGAAGCGAAGTAAGCGGTGTAGTCACGGTAGGGGCGTTCGACCGCCCAATCGCCGATGTTTACGATGGCGCCGCCCTCGTGCTGCCCGGCCATGATCTCGCCGGCATGTTGGCAGCAGATGAACGTGCTGAGCGTATTCACTTCGAAGAAGCGGCGGACGTCGTCGGCCATTGCCGTGGCGAGCGGCGTGGGGGACCAGATTGCGGCACTGTTGACGAGGGCATCTAGCCGGCCGAAACGGCGATAAACGCGGTCGATCATGGCGCGGGTCGCGTCTTCATCGCGCAGGTCGGCGGCGAAGGCAATCGCTTCGCGGCCAGCGGCATTGAGTTCGGTGGCGAGTTGTTGCGCGCGGTCGAGCGAGGTGTTGGCATGGACGGCGACTCGATAGCCCTGCTCCGCCAACTCACGCACAATCGCAGCGCCAACGCGAACAGCGCCGCCGGTGACGAGAGCAGCGGGTTGGTCGTTGGGGGAAGTCATTGGAATTGAACCGGCGGCTTCCGCCACCGGCTATTGGTCAACGTGCGCGGAAAGTTGCCTCCCGATAACTCGTTCCTCGTTCCTCGTTCCTCGTTCCTCGTTCCTCGTTCCTCGTTCCTCGTTCCTCGTTCCTCGTTCCTCGCTCCTCGTTCCTCGCTCCTCGTTCCTCGCTCCTCGTTCCTCGCTCCTACACAAGCCCGTGGAACTTGGCGATGATGTCCCACGCTTGCTGCGGTGTTTCGGCGAAATCGAGGAGCTTGATGTCTTCGTCGTCAATCACGCCCTCGTCGGCGAGGTAGCGAAAATTGATGACGCCGTCCCAGTACTCGCGGCCGTACAGGATGATCGGGATTTGCTGCATGCGGCGGGTTTGGCGAAGGCAGAGGCAGTCGAAGAGTTCATCGAGTGTGCCGAAACCGCCGGGGAAGACGACGAGCGCGGCCGCCCGCAGCACGAAGTGGAACTTTCGCATCGCGAAGTAGTGAAACTGGAAGCACAGGTCGGGCGTAATGTACGGGTTCGGTTCCTGCTCGTGGGGCAGGTCGATGTTGAGACCAATGCTCTTCTCGCCGGCTTCGAAGGCGCCGCGGTTGGCGGCTTCCATCACGCCGGGACCGCCGCCCGTCATGACGACGAGCTTGGGCCGGCCGTCGACTTGCTTCGAAGTCGACACCAAGCGGCTGAACTCACGGGCTTCATCATAGTAATGGCTCTTGGCCACGATTCGTTTGGCGCGATCGAGTGCGCGAATCACGCGATGATCGTGCGGCGATGTTTCGGCGTTGAGCGTCGCTTCGCGGAGCACGGCTTCGGCTTGGGCGCGAGGCATGATTTGCGTGCCGCCGAAGACGACGACGGTCGAGTCGATCTGGTGTTCGCGGAGATGCGTTTCCGTTTTGAGCAATTCGAGCTGCATGCGGAGCGGTCGGTTTTCACGACGGCCGAGGAAGTCGATATCCAGCTCGGCGAGCTGGTAGCTGGGCGATTTTAGAATCGCGAGGCGATTGGCGGCAACTTTGTCGGAGATCGGCGGCGTTTGCAGGGCTTCGGCCCGATCAGGGTCGGCGTTTGCAGCCGGTTCGGCGAATTTCGGCTCGACGCCCGGACCAATTTTGCGCGTGGGATCCTTGATCGATGAGGTGGGTTCGTGAGGTGCGTGTTTGGATTTCGACATCAAGCTAAGTTCCTTCAGTCCCGCCGGTTTGTTCGCGGGCAAGCGCTAGTTTTGCTTAGGGTGGGCACGCCCCACCGACGGGTTCTGCTTGCCGGTAGCGGACTCTACATCGTACTTTTGGTGGGCGGCGCCGAGCCAACAAATCAAAATTCAGTCGGCGGTGGCCGCCCTACAGCCAGGGTGTCGCCAGGCCGATGGCGATAAACAACAGGGCGAAGGCGAGTTCAATTAGTGGGTGTTTGGCGGGGATGCGGCTGCCGCAATCGTAACAGCGGCCCCGCAGCAGGAGCCAGCCCAGCACCGGCACATTGTGATACCAACGGATGGCATGGTCGCACTCCGGGCACCGCGATCGGGGTAGCACGAACCCTTCGCCGGTGCCGAGCCGATCCCAGACCACCGTGAGAAAACTGCCGACCGCGCCGCCAAAAAACCCGAGCCAAATCACCACCAGCCACCAGATGCCGCTGGTGAGCATGCGGTCGGTGGTGCGGAAGGAAACGGCAAACGCGGACAGCCAATCAACCATGCTGCGAGTGTACGACATTTCGGGGGGTTGCGCAACGGGCGAGGCGATTCGAGCGAGTTCTGCTCGCACAGGTTAATTGCCGTGTAGCCCCCGGCTTTGCCGGGGGTTGCAGCGAGCAAACTTCGGCCGACGCGACGTGCGTTGACTGTTCGCAATCCCGAAAGAACCTCCGGCAGAGCTGGGGGCTGACGGTCCGGGCGAATGGCGATATTCAAATGATGCCGTGAAGCGGGCGGCCGGGGGCAGCGAGGGCATCGACGCGGCGTGTTACGTTGGGATCCTCGATCAGCGGTGGGGCGTGATGTGGCTTGAGGCGGGCGTCGATGACCAATGCACCGCGGCAACCCCAATGTTTGTCTTCGATGTATGAGTCGATGCCGAAGATGTCGCTGGCGGGGTTTGCGCGCGTGAACGTGACCCACAGGAAGTTGCGAAGCGATTCGGCGACAAAGCGACTGTCGTCGACGACGACGATCCAGCGAAATCGCGAAATCGGCGACGTGGCTGTAAATTGCTTGCAGAAGCGATCGATGTCTGTGGACGATTGCGGATTACGGATTGCAGATTGCGGATTGATTGGAATTGAGGTTTCAGCGAGCCGGGGCGTCTCGGCGGCCGGCTTTACCGGGCTGTGCCCCGCCTGCGCAACACACCGCGGTCCCTCCACCGCCAGCACCCCCGGCAGCACGACGCGCGGATTCGAGAATCCATTTAGCAGCGGCAAATCGCTAGGGATCTCTGTCGCCAACTCAAACCGCGGCGGCCCGACCGCCGCCATGACCACTTTCGAACCTGCGTTGAGCCCGCCGCCAGAGTAATCCAGCGTGTCGATCGTGGTTTGCGTTTGAAAGTGCAAGTCGCGCGTCCAATCGGCCCGCCGCAGGATGTGCCGCAAGAACATCGCTACGTCGCTCACGACGAGTGCCGGGTCGTCGGCGCCATTGGCGATGAGCAAGAACTTGGCGAGCGATAACTGTCCCTGTCCGAGGATCGCGTTCGCTTGCGTAAGCAGCTCCTGTGGCCGCGGCGTCTCAACGAACGGCCAATAACGCTCGCTGCCGATGGCGAGCAGGAGCGGATGGACTCCGGCCGCATCGACGGCGTGCACGGCTTGAACGCCGGGCAGCACCGTCGGAATGACTGGACCGGTGAGCTCATGGATGAGATCGCCGAACACCGTGTCTTCCTGCGGCGGGCGGCCGACGACCGTGATCGGCCAGATCGCGCCAGTGCGATGATACACGTGCTCGATTCGCAGCACGGGAAAGTCGTGGCGCGTGCTGTAGTAGCCAAGATGATCGCCGAAGGGCCCCTCGGGGAGCAGCTTGCCGGGGACGACGGTCCCGCAGATCGCGAAGTCGGTATCGGCGTGAATGGGCAGTCCGTCGTCGCGGCGGAGCATGCGGATGCGCTGACCCTCGAGCGCGCCGGCAACGGTGAGTTCGCTCATTCCCTCGGGTAGCGGCATCACCGCGGCGAGCATCATCGCCGGGGAGCCGCCGACGAAAATGTTCACGCGAAATGGCTTGCCCGAGCGGACGGCGGCCGTGTGGTGGATGCCGATCGAGCGGTGCAGCTGATAGTGCAAGCCGATCTCGCAATCTGGTTCGTACTGTCCGCCCGAAAGTTGCACTCGGTACATGCCGAGGTTTGAGCCGCGCCAGCCGGGCTGATTGACGTCTTCGGTGTACACCTGCGGCAGCGTGACGAACGCGCCGCCGTCGTCGGGCCAACTGATCTGCTGCGGCAATCTGGAGATTGTGGTTTCATTCGCGGTGACATCACCCTGGCTTACAAATCGCGGCAGCGTGGCGAGCGCGGTGAGCGGTGCGCGGGCATACCGGAGCGGATGCCGGAAGCCGGCCGCTGGATCGATTTTGAGCTCGATCATCCGCCGCACGTGTTCGAGCGTATCGCGAAAGATGAATTTGGCCCGCTCCAGCGTGCCGAAGAGATTGCAGGCAACTGGAAAGCGGCAGCCCTTCACGCGCGTGAAGAGCAGGGCCGGTCCGCCGGCGGCGTACACACGCCGTTGAATTTCGGCGATTTCAAGATTGGCATCGACTTCGGCGTCGATGCGCACCAGCTGCTTATGGCGTTCGAGATCGTTGACGCAGTCGCGGAGAGTACGGTAGCCCATGAAGCAAGGATACAGGATGCGGGATGCAGGGGGCAGGGACTTTCATCGGGTGCCCTGCGTCCAGAATTCAGCAATCCTACCGCTTCACCTTGCGCTGTAGGCGGACGCCATCGATGCCGTGAAAGGTGAGGAGAAGTGCCCCTACGGCGGCGGTCTCGGCGAAGAGGTCGAAGATCACTTGTTCCTCACCCGGCCAGGGGTAGGCGAAGATCACGTCGAAGTCGTCGGGGTCGAGTTCGAGTTCTTCGTGGCCATCTGGCCCAGTCGTCGTGAGCCAGGCGACGCCGTCGATCCAATCGACGCGCGGGACGATTCCATCGGGTACGAAGCTGCCACAGATGAACTCGACGTCGATGTCGTGATCGGCGGCAAGTTGCTCGGCGATATCGACCAGTTTGTTCTCAATTTCGATGCCGACCGCGTCGAACCCTGCGCAAGATGCCAGGCATGCGACGACGCCGATGCCACTGCCCCACTCCATGAAGCGGCGGCCAGTTGCGAGATTTTTGGCCTGGATTTCGGCGAGGGCATGATAGACGCGTTCGAAGTTGCTGGGCACGAACGCAGGGATTTCGACGCGGGTGTTGTTATCGAGAGCATCGATGCGTGCGTTGGCATCGTCGATAAGGTCGGCAACGTCCGCCGGCAGCGCGATCGGCCGCGGTTCGAAGTCGACGTCAGCAAGTCGCTTGGCCATATCTAGCCGACCCGTTCCGGGTCGGAGTCTCTCATTATGGCTTTAGGTTTCGCGCAATGAGGCTTTGTAACGCGGAGCCACCCAGCCCGGAGGCTGGGCTATGTATTTATACTCGCACCGACCAGCCTAATCGCGACATCACCCAGCACACGGCCCACCATAACGCCACGGTTGCAAGCGCCATGCAGAGCGACGCGAGCTTGGGATCGTGAATCCATGAGGTGAAGAGCGTGTCGAACATCCAGCGGTGAGCCGTTTGGTCACCGACATGGACGCGGCCGAGTGTCATCGCGAGCAAGCCGGAACCGACAAAGACGAAAATGGCGTTGATCCCGACGATTTCGAACGGCCGGGCGAGTCGCCGCCAGCCCCAGATATCGAACAGCAGGATCGAGGCGGCGAGAAACTGCATCGCGAGGCCGGCGGTGAGCATCACGAAGCTGCTGGTCCAAATCTTTTTGTTGATTGGAAAGGCCAGATGCCAAAGCAGGCCGAGTTCAACGCACAGGGCCCCGCACATCACTAGCGGCATCAACATTTCGCGATTGATGCCGCGGCGTTGAATTAAGAGGCCCGTCCAATAGCCCAATAGCGCGGTGACAATCGCCGGAAATGTACTGAGAAAGCCTTCGGGCTCCGTTGGCGGATCGCCGTGGTACATGTGCTTGTCGCCGATGAGCGCCCGATCCACGACGACCGTGATGTTGTTTTCGTTGGAGAGATTCTTCCAATAGTCGTGCGGATCGGGAAAGAAAGCGAGCGTGCACCAGTAGGCCAATAGGACTATTGCGGCCAGCACCACCTGACCGCGGAGTGGCACGTGCAGCACAATGAGAGAGGTGCAAAAGTAAACCAACGCGATGCGCACCAACACGCCAAAGATGCGGAGGTCGCTTAAATCGAACGTTTGGCCCTGGGCCGCATGGATGGTTTTGAGCAGCAGCGAGGGCATCCAGCCCAGAAAGATCAGTAACGCCGTGCGGCGGATGATCCGCCAGTAAACCATTGGCGATACGCGGGCGCCGTTGCGGTACTTGCGTAAAGAATACGAGAGTGATGTGCCAACGATGAACAGGAAGAACGGAAAGATGAGGTCGGTCGGCGTCCAGCCATGCCATTCGGCGTGTTCCACCGGCCAGTATTGATACTCTGCACCCCACTCGCCGGGATTATTCACGAGGATCATGGCCAGAATCGTGATGCCCCGGAAGACATCCAGTGAAAGTAGCCGGCTACTGACTGGTGGGGCAGGGGTTATATCGTGAACAGAGGATGTGGTGGTGGCGGCCATTTCGCCTTCAATATACGTTTGAAAGTACGCGAAACATATCCCGACTAGTGAGCTGCCGTGGCAGGTGCAATAGCCACTTGCGATGTCAATTTCCCCCACGGTACGCTGTACGAACTCTGAACACCAGCGATCCCCTAGAAAGGTAAGAACATGGCGGCGAAGACGATCAATGTGGCGCTAATCGGCACCAAGTTCATGGGCAAGGCGCATTCGAACGCCTATATGACGGTGGCGAAGTTCTTCGACGTCGACCCCCAGCCGGTGATGAAGGCGATTTGCGGCCGGCACACCGATGAAACCGCCGAGTTTGCCCAGCGTTTCGGTTGGGAAAGCTACGAGAGCGACTGGCATCAATTGTGCGAGCGGAAGGACGTGGATGTAATCGATATCGCGTCGCCGGGCGGAACGCATCACGAAATGGCCGTGGCGGCGGCGAAAGCGGGCAAGCACGTGTTCTGCGAGAAACCGCTGACGTTCAATCTGAAAGACGCCCGCGAAATGCTTGACGCGGTCCGCCAGGCGGGCGTCGTGCACATGGTGAACTTCAATTACCGCGTGGTGCCGGCGATCGCGCTCGCGAAGCAGATGATCGCTGCCGGCGAGATCGGCGAGATTCGGCATTTTCGCGCGACTTATTTGCAGGACTGGCTCACCGACCCGAAGTTTCCGATGAACTGGCGGCTGCGGAAAGAAGCGGCGGGCTCTGGGTCGAACGGCGACCTGAATGCGCACCACGTGGATATGGCGCGGTTCCTCGTCGGCGACATTGCCGAGGTCGTCGGCATGAAGAAGACGTTCATCACCGAGCGCCCGGCGGAGGGCCGCTCGGCCGGCCTCACGGCCACTGCCGGCGAAGGCACGGAAAAGGTAACCGTCGACGACGCCACGCTCTTCCTCGCCAAGTTCAACAACGGAGCGTTCGGTTCGTTCGAGGCCACGCGCCTCGCCCCCGGCCGCAAGAATTACAACCGTTTCGAAATCAACGGCAGCAAGGGCTCGCTCGTGTTCAACTTCGAAGAGATGAACGTGTTGCAATTCTACAGCTGCAGCGACCCGGCTGGCCGGCAGGGGTTCCGCGAAATCATGGCGACCGAGGGAGTGCATCCCTACGCCGGCAACTGGTGGCCGCCGGGCCACGTGCTCGGCTACGAGCACACGTTCGTGCATGCCGTGTACGAGCTGATGAGCGCGATCAACAAGAAGCCCACGACGATGGCCGATTTCCGCGACGGCGCCCAATGCGTGGCCGTACTCGACGCGGTCGAGCATTCGATCGACGAAGGGAAGTGGGCGAAGGTGGAAAAGGTGGAGTGATTGAAAGAAGCAAATAGAACCATCAAGACGCGAAGAGTGCCAAGAAATACCCATACCTCAATTTTAAGATAGAAGCTTACTCTTCTTGGCGTCCTTGGCGGTTAATTCGAAGAGCTCAATGTGGCACAACGATTTCAAATCGCGCGACCGAGTGATCTTCCGCCCACGAAATGCCCGTGCGGCGAAACGCGGCGGGCGTTTGTCGATGATGTCGACGGCGTCGTTTCGTTGCATATCGTCGACATCTCGGCCGATGCCCGCACGCACTATCACGAGCGGCTCACTGAGATTTATTACATTCTTGAAGGCGAGGGCGAAATGGAACTCGACGGCGAGCGCCACGCCGTGCGGCCGGGCGACGCCATCCTCATCAAGCCCGGCTGCCGGCATCGGGCCATCGGCAAGCTGCGCGTGCTCAATATCCCGGTTCCGGCGTTTGACCCCGCAGATGAGTGGTTTGATTGAGATCAACGATAGGAGATAGTTGATAGTTGTTCGTTGATGCCCTGTGGCATATCTTGGCAGGAACAACGATCAACTATCCACTAACAACTATCAGTTCACCATGACCATCAAAGCAGGCATCATCGGCACTGGTTTTATTGGCCCCGCGCACATGGAGGCGTTGCGGCGGCTGGGGTTTGTGGATGTTGTCGCCGTCGCGGAGCGTGGCGATGAGCTCGCGCAGGCCAAAGCCAAGCAAATGTCGATTCCCAAGGCGTACGGCGATTACCGCGCGATGCTCGCCGATCCCGAGATTCAGGTCGTACACAACTGCACGCCGAATCACCTGCACTTCCCGATCAACAAAGACATCCTCGCCGCCAAGAAGCACATCATTTCCGAAAAGCCGCTGGCGATGAATTCGACCGAGTCGCGCGAACTCGTGCGGCTGGCGAAGGAAGCCGGTGTCGTGAACGCGATCAACTTCAACTATCGCTACATGCCGCTCGTGCAGCAGGCGCATCAGATGTGCGTTGCCGCTGGCGACGTCGGCCGCGTGTACGCCGTGCACGGGTCATACCTGCAAGATTGGTTGCTACTCGAAAATGACTGGAACTGGCGGCTCATGCCCGAGCTCAGCGGCGAGTCGCGCGCGGTGGCCGACGTCGGCAGCCATTGGTGCGACCTTATTCAGTTTATCACCGGGCTCAAGATCGTGCGGGTGATGGCTGACTTGGTGACCATCCATAAGCACCGCAAGAAGCCCAAGGCCGAGGTCGAAACGTATGCCGGCAAGGTGCTGCGGCCCGAGGACCTGGAAGACATGCCGATCAACACCGAGGACTACGGTTCAGTGCTATTGGAGTTCGATTCCGGCGCGCACGGCGTGTTTACGGTGAACCAATGCGCGGCCGGCCGCAAGAATCGGTTGTACTATGAAATCGACGGCGCGAAGTGCGCTCTGGTGTGGAATCAAGAGCAGCCGAACGAACTCTGGGTCGGCCGCCGCGAAGGACCGAACCAAGTCATCATGAAGGATCCGAGCCTGCTCCATCCGGCCGCTCGTGAATATGCCCATTACCCCGGCGGCCACAACGAAGCCTACCCCGACGGACCCAAGAACCTGTTCCGCAATGTGTACGGTTTCATCGCAGGCAGCCGCCCGGGCGGCGACTTCGCCACGTTCGTCGACGGCCACAACGAAATCGCGATCTGCGACGCCATCCTCAAGAGCTCGCGCGAGCGGCAATGGGTGGATGTGGAATATTGAAGCGTACGTGCCAGAATTGACTGCCGAAGCCGCATCTCAAGCTGAATGTAAGACGATGTTGCGAGTGGAGGTCGAACGCGAAGGCGACGGCCGCTGGAATGCCGAAGTGTCAGAACTGCCCGGCGTTCTCGCTTACGGGCAATCGCGCCAAGAAGCAATTGAACGCGCCAAGGCGTTGACTTTGCGAGTGCTGGCTGATCGCCTGGAACACGGCGAGGCGATTCCCGAAATGGGCGACGTGTTCGCCGTGCAGCCGTGAGCCACTAGCCATCGGCGAAAGCCAAACGCGTGCTGGCAGCGTTGCTTCGGATTGGCTGGTCCGTTAACGGCAAACAAGCTCACACCGGATCCTCCCACGCGCCGGCTATGATGACTATGTCTTCGCGTTTTATGACGGTGACGAAATCGGACCGCGTATGCTAGCACGTATCGCCCGCCGGACCGGATTGCAGCGCGATGACTTGTGATGCCCCGACGCGCAGCTTCAATCTGCCGTGGCGAGTGCAAAACCCCTGCTTTTGCCGGCCTCCCATTGATATAGGCCGGTTTTGCTAGCTCGCGTACACTACCGCCGCTATGTCGGCGAAACTCACGGTCATCATCCCCTGCAAGAACGAGCGCGAGAACATCGGTCCGTGCGTCGCTAGTGCGCGCCAAGTGGCCGATGAAGTCCTCGTCGCCGATTCCGGCTCCACGGACGGCACGCTGGAGCTGACCCGAGAACTGGGTTGCCGGATCATCGAGCGCGAATACGGCACGAGCGGCGATTTCAAGAATTGGGCCATCCCGCAAGCAGTCCACGAGTGGGTGTTCATCCTCGATGCCGACGAGCGCATCACGCCGGCGCTAGCGAATGAAATCCGGACCGTTCTGGAGAGTCCGCAGCAGGCCGGCTATTGGGTTTATCGGCGCAACCATTTCATGGGCCACCCGATTCGCTTTGGCCCCTGGCGGAATGATCGCTGCCTGCGATTGTTTGAGCGCGATAGCGGGCGGTACGTGGGGGCGACCGACCATGCCGAAGTGAAGCTTACCCGAGGTCGGCCAGGCAAGCTGCGTGAGCAGCTGACGCATTACACCTGTGATTCGTATTCACAATACCTGCCGAAAGTGGAGCGCTACGCCAATGTGCAGGCCCGCATTTGGCACGCTCAGGGCCGCCGCGCCACATTGCTGAATCTGCTGTTCCGCCTGCCTCTCCGGTTCGTGCAAGGATACGTCTGGCGGTTAGGCTTTCTGGACGGGCTCGCGGGGCTGCAAGTGTGCATGCTGGTGGCGTACTTGTCGTGGTTGAAGCAGGCCTACTTGTGGCAGCTGACATGTGGCCGCGATTGGCACGATCAAGATCGGCGGGAATACCCGACGCATATTAAGCGCAGTTTAGATCCCACGTTGGCGAGAGAAATGCAGGTCGCGGACAGCGCGGCCTCCCCGGTCCGCTCCGCGCAAGGGAGGGGGCATTCCGCCGATGCTGGTTCAACGGCTTCGATAAAGCCACGAACCCTCCGCGAATTACGGCATCGCTGGACGCCCAAATGGTTACAAACCGACGCTCGCCGCTACCGTCGCAACGTACTTTTCCGGCGCTTCGGCGTGCAGCGGTGCTATACGCCGCCGATTATCACACGCGCGCCAGAACTGGTCATCCGTAGTTGTCTGCCATTCGTGGTTGCCCACGAGTTGTGGCGCAACCCTCGACTCACCTTCGTTCAGATTGGCGCGTATGACGGGATCGGCGACGACGACTTGCATAATCTTATCGTGGCACATCAATTGCGCGGTGTGCTCGTTGAGCCGCAGGCCGAGGCCTTTGCCCGACTCAAGGCTACCTATCGGAATCATTCCAACGTCGTGTTGCTGCAGGCGGCCATCGATCAAGAAGAAGGGACTCGCGAACTTTTCTGTAAACGGAACGAAGCTTCCATGGCGGCGTCGTTCAATCGCGATCATCTGATTCGCCATAGCATTCGTGAGGCGGACATTGTCTCCCAACAAGTAACCTGCCATACGATTGAGAGTGCCTTGCGGATGGCAGGACTGGCGAGTGTCGACCTGCTGCAAATTGATGCGGAAGGTCACGACTGGGCCATCATCCAGTCGATTGATTTTGAACGCATCCGGCCGCGGATCATTCGATTCGAATACCGGCATATGTCGAATCGAGAGGCCGATGCGTGCCTCTCGCTACTCGCGTCGCACGGCTACCGCTTTATTCTTGAAAATCGCGACATAATAGCCCACCAATCTGCTGAAGTTGCTGCTGCGCTTGCAGCGCCACAACGCCGCAGCGCTTAATTGTGGCGGGTCGGGACCCTCTAATTCGGAATTCCAGCGTATTGAGATGGGAATAGAGGGGGGGTTGGCACGATGCCAGCGCTGCCGCGATGGTGCCGCCTTCCTCGACCTCACCGGTGTAGCAAGCCGCACCAGAGCTCTTCGGCCGCCCCGTCTTCTCCTTGCGGGGGCCCCCGTATTCCCATACGCTAAAAGATTCGCAATTTTGCCCAAGTTCGGTGGCGAGGCCGGTTACCGGCCCTGATAATCTAAGTTTCATGAGCGACCTCGCAGCACGGGTGGCCGGCCTTTCGCCGGCCCAAAGGAAGTTACTGGAGCAACGGCTCAAAACCCAACCCAGCCCGCCCCCGGCGGCTCCGATCGCGATCATCGGCATGGCGTGCCGGTTTCCCGGCGCCCCCGATCTGCGCTCGTACTGGCGGCTGATCACCGAGCAGCGTTGCGCGGCTTGTGAGGTGCCGCCCGATCGCTGGAACGCCGATGCCTTTTTTGACCCGACGGGCGAAACTCCGGGCAAGATGTCGGTCCGCTGGGCAGCGTTCATCGACAACCCAGATCAGTTCGACCCGCAGTTCTTCGGAATCACGCCGCGTGAGGCCGTGCGGATGGACCCGCAGCAGCGCCTGCTGCTCGAGGTCGCCTGGGAAGCAATGGAGAACGCCGGCCGGCCGGCCGACGAAATGGCTGGCACGCGCACCGGGGTGTTCGTCGGCATCGGCGGCAACGATTACTCGAAAATCTGTGTCGGCCACGACGACTATTACCAGCGCATCGACGCGCACATGGGCACGGGCAATGCGCTTTCAATCGCGGCCAATCGGTTGTCCTACGTGTTCGACTTTCACGGCCCGAGCGCCGCGGTTGATACGGCGTGCAGCAGCGCGTCGCTGGCGATTCATTTTGCGGTGGAGAGCTTGCGGCGGGGCGAATCGGATGCCGCGCTGGCGGGCGGTGTGAACATCATTCTGACGCCAGAAACGACGATCGCGTTTTCGAAAGCCCGCATGCTTTCACCTGAAGGCATGTGCCGGCCATTCGATTCCCGGGCCAACGGTTACGTCCGCGGAGAGGGCTGTGGTCTCGTATTGCTCAAGCGGCTCGACGATGCCGAGCGTGATGGCGACAACATCCTCGCCGTGCTGCGAGCGACCAGCGTCAACCAGGACGGCCGCACCTCGGGCATCAGCGCACCGAACAGCCAATCGCAAATGGCGTGCATCCGCGCGGCGATGAAGCAGGCGAATCTCACGCCGGATGATGTCGACTATATCGAAGCCCATGGTACGGGCACTCCTTTGGGCGACCCGATCGAGATGATGGCGCTCGCGCAGATATTCGGTACGCATGACTCGGCGGCGCGGCCCGTTTATGTGTCGAGCGTCAAAGCGAACGTCGGCCATATGGAGACAGTCTCCGGCGTGGCGGGTCTTATTAAGACCGTGATGCTGATGCAGCACGAACAAATCGTGCCGCAAACGCACTTTGAATCGCTCAACCCGCACATCCAGCTCGAAGGCACGCGGCTCGCCATTCCCACAGAAACGGTCAGCTGGCCGCGCAGCAAACGGCGGATTGCCGGCATCAGCTCCTTCGGCTTTGGTGGCACGAACACGCACCTTATTGTCGAGTCGCCCCCGGCGCAGTCGACGACGCTTGAACAAGGCACTGCACCGGCCTCGCTCGCCGCGGCAGATCGTCCGCTGCACGTGCTAAAGCTCTCGGCCAAGTCCGACGCCGCCTTACAGCAGCAGGCTGCGCGTCTGGTCACTTACTTAACCGAGAACAGCGATGCCTCGCTCGCCGATGTCTGCTGGTCAGCCAATACGGGCTGGAGTGACTTCAACTACCGCGCCGCTATTACCGCGAATACTACCGGTCAACTCGCCGAGCGGCTCGCCAAAATCGCGATTGAAGCGGGTAGCGCTGGCGCCTCAGCGGCCGGCGTGAAGCAGGCCACTGTCCGCTCGATCGGCCGCCCGACCGTGGCCTTCCTATTCACTGGTCAGGGCTCGCAATACACCGGCATGGGCCGCGGCCTCTACGACACGCAACCAGTTTTCCGCCGCGCACTCGACAAGTGCGACGCCGCCCTTCGCAACCAATGGGGCGGCGTATCGCTCGTCAGCATTTTGTATCCGCAGACGGGCGCCACGCAGCTCGAGCGCGAACGCATCAACCACACACAATACACGCAGCCCGCCCTATTCGCGCTGGAGTACGCACTCAGCGAGTTGTGGGCATCCTGGGGCGTGCGGCCCGATATCGTGCTCGGCCACAGCGTCGGCGAGTACGCAGCGGCGGTCGCCGCGGGCATCATGAGCGTCGAAGATGGCCTGCGCCTCATCGCCGAACGCGCCCGGCTCATGCAAAGCGTCAAACGGCATGGCAAAATGGCGGTGATCTTCGCCACGCGCGAGCGAGTGGCCAAGGCGATCGAAAGCGCGGACGGCAACGTGGTGATCGCCGTGCTCAACGGCCCTGAGAATATCGTCATCTCAGGCGATGCCGACGCCGTCGACGCGCTCGCAGCCAAGTTCAAGGCCGATGGCGTGCAGGTGACGCCGCTTAACGTGTCGCACGCGTTTCACTCGCCGCTCATGGATGAGATGCTCGATGAGTTTGAGAAAACCGCCGCGAGCGTCACGTATCACACGCCGCAGGTGCCGCTGGCCGCGAACCTCACTGGCCAACTCTTGACCGCGGCGCCGACCGCCCGTTACTGGCGCGACCATTTGCGAAACGCCGTGCAGTTCGCTGAGGGCATGAATCGCGTTGCCGAATCGGAGCCGACCGTCATCATCGAAATCGGCCCCTCGGCCAGCCTGCTGGGGATGGGCCGCCGCTGCGTGCCCAAGCTCGACACCGCCTGGCTGCCATCACTGCGTGAGGGACAGGATGAATGGTCGGTCGTCAGCGGCAGCGTCTCTGAGTACTACGTGCGTGGCGGCCGAATCGACTGGCGTGGTTGGGATCGCCCCTGGCAACGCCGCCGCGTGCTGTTGCCGAACTACCCATTCCAGCGATCGCGGCATTGGTTCGACGTGGATATGTCGCGCCGCTTGCCGACGCCCGGCGACGCCATCTACCGTACGCCGAGTGCAAACGGCAGCCGGCGGGCCCATCCGCTGCTGGGTCAGCGTATTTCGACCGTGTGGGCGAATCGGCTGCACGAATCGCGGCTAAGTTCGCGCTCGCCGGCGTACCTTATGGATCACCAGGTCCAAGGTTCGGTCGTCACGCCGGCGGCGGCCTATATCGAACAGGCGCTCGCGGCCGCGCAGGAATTGTTTGGCGAGGGCCAACACGGCTTGGCGAATCTCACGATTCAACAGGCGATGTTCCTCCACGAAGGCAGCCGCCGCCGCGTACAGTTGACCGCCGCGCCCGAATCGGGCGGCGAATCGACGTTTGAAATCTACAGCCGGCCGGATGATGAGAGCGGTGCTGGATCCTGGCAGATGCACGCCACGGGCACGTTGGTGCATGGCCCGCAATTGGCATTGGAAGGTTCGAAAGACGAATCGCGATCGGCAAACATTAGCGCTTTTCCCCCTATTAATTTGGATGAAGTACGCAGCCGCGCAGTGCTCCACCTTGATCACGACGAGATCTACCAACTGTTCACGGATCGAGGCCTCGCCTATGGTCCCATGTTCCGAATGCTTGGCGAGTTGCACCGCTGCAGCGATGACTCGCTCGTGCGCGTCGTATTGCCCGAATCAGTGCTGCGGGAAGTGACCGAGTACCAATTGCACCCGGTGCTCGGCGACGCATTGCTACAAACCATGGCCGGCGCGGTGCCGCTGGAGGCCGACGGCTCATTCAGCCCCTTCACCTACATGCCCGTGGGCATTCGCAGCGTTCGCTTTGTGAAGAAGATTGCGGATTTCTCGCAGCCCCTGTTTACGTACGCGCGCCGCACCAGCAGCGACTCGTCGCCGAGCCCGGAGCGCGTCGAAGGCGATGTGTATTTGCTCGATGCTCATGGCGAAGTACTCGTGGTGCTGGAAGGCGCGCAGGTGCAACGGCTCGGCCGCAGTGGCTCAGCGAGCTCCGCGACCGATACAAGTCGTTGGCTGTATGAAATCACCTGGCGTGAACAGCCATTGGTTGCTGAACCTGTTGCAGCGCCCACCGGAGCCGGCAGCGGCACTTGGCTGATCCTGGCCGACGATCGCGGGGTGGCCAAGGAATTAACCGATCAACTCATCGCCGGCGGTGAATCGGCTGTTCTTGTGAAGCGGTCGACCTCGTTTGTCGGACCGACCTCGGCCGGCACGAACGGCGACGCCACTTCGACGTGCGTCGCCACCGTTAACCCGCTCGATGAAAGCCACTACCGCCAATTGCTGGAAGCTGTCACCGGCTCCGGTAAACGCACCATCGCGGGCGTTGTCCATCTGTGGTCGCTCGATGCAACAGCCGCAGAGCTGGCAACATCAGGCAATACAAGGGACTCGCTGGAGGCGACAAGCAGTGTGGACGCACTCGGCTGCGGTGGCGCGCTGCAACTGGTGCGGGCGCTGTCGCGCACATCATTCGCGAAGCCACCGTCGTTGTGGTTCGTAACAGCTGGCGCCCAACCTGTGGCGGCTGATAGTGCGTCTCAGGTTGCACCGGTTGCCATTGAGCAGTCGCCGCTTGTTGGCTTTGGCCGCGTGGCGGCACTCGAACTAATCGATCTGAAGCCGCGGCTGGTTGATCTCGATAATGCGGCTGGTGCCGCTGGTCCCCAAGCCGCCGCGGTCGCGCTCGCGGCCGAACTTCACAACCTCAACAACGATGGCGAAGTCGCTTATCGTAACGGGCGGCGATACGTGGCCCGCCTCATACGCAGTGACACCCTGGCGAGCGACTCGTCGAATCAACCCGCTGCTCAACTGGCGATTCCGCGTGGCCCATTCCAACTTCGCATCATGCAGGCTGGCTCGTTCGATGCGCTGAAGTTCACGCCGGTCGACCGCGAGCCGCCGACAGCCGGCCAAGTGGAACTCGAAATTCGCGCGACCGGCCTTAACTTCAGCGACGTTCTAAAGGCGCTCGGCCTGTACCCGGGGATCAAAGACACGATCGTGCCGCTCGGCATCGAAGCCGCCGGTGTCGTCACGGCCGTCGGCGAAGGCGTCACACGCTTCGAAGTCGGCGACGAAGTCCTTGGTGTTGTGCCGTACGCATTCGCGTCGCACGCCCGCACCGCTGAGTACGCGCTGGTGCACAAGCCGAAGTCGATCGATTACGACGCGGCTTCGACGATCCCAATCACGTTCCTGACTGCCTACTACGGCCTCGTGCGGCTCGCCCAAATGCAACCCGGTGAGCGTGTGCTCATTCACGCCGGTGCCGGCGGAGTCGGCCTGGCCGCGATTCAAATCGCTCAGCACATCGGCGCGGAGGTGTTTGCGACTGCGGGTAGTGAAGCGAAACGCGAATTCCTGCGATCGCTCGGCGTGACGCACGTGTACAGCAGCCGCACCACGTCGTTTGCCGAGGAAATCCTTGCCGATACGAATCGCGAGGGGATCGATATTGTACTCAATTCGCTGCCCGGCGAAGCGATTACGAAGAGCTTGTCGATCTTGCGGGCCTACGGCCGGTTCCTCGAAATCGGCAAGACAGATATTTACCAGAACCGCATGATCGGCCTGTTGCCATTCCAAGACAATCTCTCGTACTTCGCCATCGACCTTGATCGCATGCTGCGGCAACGGCCCGAGTACATTCGCGAACTGTTCGCGGAAGTGATGCAGCATTTCGCAGCCGGCCACTACGAAGCGCTGATGTTCACGCGCTTCGAAGCGGCGAGCACGATCGATGCGTTCCGCTACATGTCGCAGCGGAAGAATATCGGCAAGGTGGTGGTGGCGTTTGAAAGTCAAGAGCGGAGAGCCAAGAGACAAGAGCCAGATGTGGACGCTGAAGCCGCGCAGGTGCGCGGTGACGGAACGTATTTGATTACGGGCGGCCTCGGTGCGCTCGGATTGCGGGTCGCCAATTGGTTGGCAGAGCAAGGGGCAGGAGCCGTCGCCTTGCTCGCACGTCGCTCGCCGACGGACGAACACGAGACTGCCTTCAAGGCAATTCGCGCCAAGGGTGCCGAGGTTATCGTACTGCGGGGCGACGTCGCTGACGCGGACTCTCTGCGCGGCGCACTCAGCCAGTTGCCCACAGGCGCCCCGCCGCTCCGCGGCGTCATTCATGCTGCGGGCGTGCTGGCCGACGGCGTCGTTAGCGAGATGACACTCGACCAGCTCGATCGCGCGATGCTGCCGAAAGTTCGCGGCACGTGGAACCTGCATACCGCAACGCGGGAGCTGCCGCTCGATTTCTTCGTGCTGTTCTCTTCAGTGGCGAGTGTTCTCGGTTCCCCGGGCCAAGCAAACTATGCCGCCGGCAATGCCTTCTTGGATGCCGTCGCCCACGCGCGACGCCAAATGGGCCTGCCCGCCACCGCGATTAATTGGGGGCCCTGGGCCGGCAGCGGCATGGCTGCCGAAGCCGGTCGTGGCGAATCGGTAAAATCTCGCGGCATGGCGCTCATCGAACCGCAAGACGGCCTGGAGGCGCTTGGCAAGCTCATGAAATGCGGTCCGCCGCAGGTAGCGGTGATGAACGTGCATTGGAGCGATATGTTCAAGCTGCTCGGCTCACGCCGGCCGCCGCTCTTGGCTGAGATCGCCGCGGAAATGCAAGAGGCTGGCGGCGCGGAAGCAGCCAGCCGCGTCGACCACGCTTTCCGTCAACAACTCTTCGCCGTCGACGCGGCTCAGCGCCAATCGCTGGTGCAGGAGTACATTCGCGAAGAGCTCGCCCGCATCATGGGCATCGAACCTGCGAGCTTGGAAACGAATCAGCCGCTCAGCACGTTCGGGCTCGACTCGCTATTGGCACTCGAACTCAAGAATAACCTTGAGGGCCGGCTCGATTTCGTGCTGCCGATGGCCAAGCTCATGGAAGGGCCGAGCATCGAATCGCTCGCGACCGAAACTGCTCGCCTCATCGCGGAAGGTGCAGGACTGGTATGCGAAGCAACGGCGGCGCCTGCTGCAGTTGCCTCTAACGACTGGACGCCGCTTGTGCCGCTGCGTGAAACGGGCGCGCGGCCGCCGCTCGTGCTGCTTCCCGGCCTCGGCGGCGATTTCCGCTACTATGCCGACCTCGTGGAAGACCTGGGCGAAGATCAGCCCGTGTATGTTTTCCGCCCGCTTGGCCTCGACCAGGAAGTATCGCCGCATCAAACGATGGCGGATATGCTCAAAGACTACTTGCCCGCGCTGCGCGAGTTGCAGACCTCTGGGCCGTATCATCTCGCTGGTTGGTCGACGGGTGGCACCTTCGCGTTCGCACTAGCCGAAGCACTCGAACGAGCCGGAGAGCAAGTCGGCCTTATTGCGCTGCTCGATTCGCCGCTGCCAAGCATCTGCGACAACGTCGATCTTGATGACGATGCGAAGTTCTTGTGCGACTTAATAAACTTTGCTAACCGGTGTGCGCTGATCGACACACGCGTCGACTACCATAAGATTGCCAAACTGCCGCCGTCGGAACAATTTTCTGCCACATTTGAAGAGGCAACCCGAACCGGCATGCTTCCCGCCGAGATGCCGGAGGACTTCATTCGCCGCGTCGTGGAGGTTGGTGAAGCCAATGTGCGGGTGCTGCAGGGGTATCGGCCGAAACCCATCGCGGCAACAGTCCAATTCTTCGCGCCTACAAATCGCGTAGCTCTTGCCGAAGTTTCGGGCCGCACTCCGCCCAGCGACGACGACCTCGGCTGGACTTTGCAGATCGGGCAAAGTGTCAAGCTTCACCATGTGCCGGGCGATCATTTTACGATGATGATCGGCGAAGCGGCTGCACAAATTGCTGATGTCTTGGCAACCTATTTGGGCAGTACGGCTGCAACCCAAAGGTTGCCGGCATCCGGCAGCCAATAGTCTGGCCGCCGGCCGCAATCTGTTGCGGCGACTGCGCTTACATCTATAAGGTGCTCGATAAACCAGCTGGTATCGTGGCGATTGTCCGTCTCCAATGGTGCACCAGCGGACGAATGCCGTTGCACTCGCCAAAATCCGGATAATTGACGCAAAAAGCACGACTGGATTTCTCGCCCCATCGGTGCTTACATAAAGATGGTTCACTTGCTCGACGTTGACGCTCCGATTCTCTATAGACGCGAGTGCCTTGGGAGAATTTAGTCGGCGGCGGCAAATGGCCCGGCGCGCCCCTGGTTCGGGTCATGCTCCGACATTGGGACTCGCGCTCCCGCCAGACTTACACAGTCTTCCTTTCAACGCTTAGGCGAAACCGTGATCGTCCGTTACGCTTACCTCGCGTATTTGCGATCGCAGTTGCGGCGTTTCGTCGCCAACGCGCAGCGCGCCCGCGATATCCAACATCGCACGCTGCTGGCGAAGATTGCCCGCAACGCCGACAGCCAGTTTGGCCGCGACTTTGGCTTTGCGGAGATTCGCACTGCTGCTGATTTCCGGAAACGCGTACCGATCCTCAAGTACGAGGACCACCAGCCATATATTGCAAAGGTGCTCAACGGCGATTTGGGCGCTATGTTCGGCCCCGGCGCCAAGGTGCTGATGTTTGCGATGACGTCCGGCACCACGGGCGAACCCAAGCGTCTGCCGATCACCACGCAGTTGTTCAAAGAGTACCGCGATGGCTGGCAATTGTGGGGCGCCGGCGTGTACGGCGACTATCCGTTCCTGTTGCGGAAGAAAACGCTCCAGCTCACCAGCGATTGGCAACAATATACATCGCCCTGCGGGATTCCCTGCGGGCAGATCAGCGGGCTCGCGGCCACGACGCGCCCCTCGATCGCGCAGTCGATGTTCGTGCCGCCGCCCGCGACCTCGCGGATTCACGAAGCCGCGAATAAGCATTACACCTCGCTCCGGTTCGCGCTCGCGTCGAACAAAGTCGGCATGATTGTAACCGCGAATCCGACGTCGCTGGTCGAGTTCGCTCGTCGCGCCAACAAGCAAAGCGAACAGCTCCTTCGCGATATCCACGACGGTACCCTAACGTGCGACGTGCCCGCCGACGTGCGATCGGCACTCAGCAACCAAATTGCCCAGCGGCAGCCGGCGCGAGCCCGCGAGCTCGAGAGGTTGATCGGCAAGCACGGCGCGCTGTTACCGAAGCACGTGTGGCCCGAACTATCGATTATCGCCGTGTGGACCGGTGGCTCGATCGGCATGTTCCTGCCCAAGCTCGCTGAATTCTACGGTGAAGTGGCCGTGCGCGACCACGGGCTCTCGGCCAGCGAAGGCCGCATCAATATTCCGCTCGCCGACAACATGCCGGCCGGCATGCTCGACTACACACATCACTACTTCGAGTTTGTGCCCGTCGACGAGCATGGCTCGGGGAATCCCACGGTGCTCGAAGGCCACGAGCTCGAAGTCGGTCGCGACTACTTCGTGTTGCTCACGACGTCGGGCGGTCTGTATCGCTACGATATTCATGACGCGGTGCGCTGCGTCGGCTACCAGGGCCAGGCCCCGCTGTTGGAATTCCTGAACAAAGGCAAGAACTTCTCCAACCTCACCGGCGAGAAGCTCAGCGAGTACCAGGTCATTCGGTCAGTCGAAAAGACGTTCGCCGAAGTCGGCCTGCCAATCGACTTCTTCATGGTCGCGCCGGTGCTCGAATCCGAGCCGCGGTATTTGCTCCTGCTCGAACGCAAGGTATCCCAAGGCCGCGAGTCCGAGATCGCCGCTGCTTTTCAGAGAAATCTCGCGCAGTTGAACGAAGAGTATCGCGAGAAGACGGCGAGCGGTCGATTGCTGCCGGCGCAGGTGCGGGAGGTTCCCGCCGGCATCTGGCGGCAAATGCGGGCGGACAAAGTTGGTGCTCGCGGTAATTTCGAGGAGTATAAACACGTTTGCCTCGTGCAAGATGTTTCGTTTGTCGACCGCCTGCTGGCGACGCAGGAAGCCGCAGCCGCTTCGCAGGCATTGATCTCGACGGTGGCCGACAGCGCGATCCCCGCCGCTTTGTCCGCACCAGCGAGCACGCTACCGATTGCCAATGCCGGGTGACAATCATGACCGCCACTACGGATCCGGCTGCCGCGAGTGAAAATGGCCCGCGGGACCGCGCCGCGAACAAACCCGCAAGTGCGGCTCAGGGTCACAGCGCTACCAGCGCGAAGATTCTTGTCACCGGCGCCACCGGCCTCATCGGCCGCAATTTCGCCCGCCGCGCGGCGGCTGCCGGCTATTCCGTGCTCGCGATGGTCCGACGCAATTCCGATCGCTCGGCGCTCGATGGCGTAGCGGTGCAATTTGTCGAAGGCGATCTCGCGCAGCCGGAAACGCTGCCGGGAGCGCTGGCTGATGCCGATGTCGTCGTGCATACCGCCGCCCACCTGGGAGACTGGGGGCCGCCGGAAAAATACCGCGCCATCAACGTCGTGGCGCTTGACCATATGCTTAACGCGGTCGTGCGGCGCGGCCAGTTGCAGCGGTGGATTCAGCTCAGTTCGCAGGGCGTTTATCCGGCCCGTCATCACTACGGCACCGATGAAACGACCCCGCCTGAGACGAACAACATCGACGGCTACACGCAAACCAAGGCCGAGTCGGAACTAGTCGTTCACCGCTACATCCGGGAGCACAATCTCCCGGCGGTCATCATTCGCCCCGGCTTCACGTACGGCCCGGGCGAGCGCAATGCGCTCAAGCGGGTCGTCGAAAAAATCGAAGCCGGCAAGATGAAAATTATTGGCCGCGGCGATCGAGTTGTTAACAACACGTCGGTTCACAACCTGTGCGATGCGATTCTGCTCGCCATTCAAACCCCCAACATTAACGGGGAAACATTTAATATCCGCGATGAGCGCCTCGTCACTCGCGAGGAATTCGTTCATACGATCTGCGACTATCTCGGCAAGCCTCATCCGCGCCACGTGCCCGAGCGGCTCGTGAAAGGCCTCGTTGGACCAATCGAAGCCATTGCCCGGCTCATCGGCACCGAGTCGCCACCGATCATCACCCGCGGCCAAATCAAATTTCTCACGCAAAATCTCGATTACTCGATCGCGAAGGCGAAGCGCATGCTCGGCTATCGCCCCCGCGTCGATTTCCGCGACGGCATCATCGAGGCCCTCGATTACCTCACCGGCAAACCGATCGTACGCGAGCTGGCAACGAGCTGAACAATCGACATGCGCATCCGCCGCCTCACCGCGTATGTTGTTCGCCTGCCATTCAAGCGGAAGTTCCGCCACGCCTCGGCCTCGCGCGAGGATAGCGAGAACATTGTCATTTGCTGCGAATTGTTAAACGGCATCACCGGTTGGGGCGAGGGCGTGCCGCGTGACTATGTCACTGGTGAGACGCCGGCAGGCTGCCTCACACAACTTGCCGCCACGCCCCTCGCCGAGCAGCTGTCGGCCGAATGTGATACGTGGGCAGATGTCATCGCGCTGTGCGAGCGGTTTCAGCCCATTGCCGACCGCGATGATCCGCGCGGCTGCTATGGCAACTCGCTGCGATGTGCGGTCGAGCTGAGCATTTTGGATGCCTTTGGCCAGCTGTTTGACGAGCCAGTCAGCCAGGTTGTGGAGCACTTTGTCCCGGCGCGCGCGGTTCGCGCCAATCACGCGGCGGTCTGCTATAGCGTCGTGATCGACTCCGGCAACCACGGAGTCGTACGCAAAGCGCTGACCCGCCGCCTTTATGGATTTCGCGCCTGCAAGGTGAAAGTCGGGGCTGCTGGCGATAACGACCCACATCGGCTGCTGTTAATTCGCCGTTGGATCGGCTCGCATGTCGACCTGCGGCTAGATGCAAATGAAGCCTGGCGCATCGAAGAAGTTACGGCCAAACTTGAACCGCTGTTGCCACATCGCATCAGCAGCCTTGAGCAACCCGTGCCACATGCAGAGGTCGCAGGGCTTGGCGAGCTTCGGCCGAAGCTCGACGTGCCCATTATGCTCGATGAGTCGCTCACGAGTATTGCCGACGCCAAAACGGCGATCATGGACCGGACCTGCGACCTCTTTAACCTCCGCCTCTCGAAATGCGGCGGCTTTCTCAATAGTCTCCGGCTCGCGGCACTAGCGCATACCTCTGGCCTGCGTTATCAACTTGGCTGCCACCCGGGCGAAAGCGGCATCCTTTCCGCGGCAGGCCGACATTGGTCAACTTCTGTTGCGAACATTCGCTATCTCGAAGGTTCGTACGATCGCTTCCTGTTCAATCGCCTGCTGACCAATGAAGACCTGACATTCGGTTACGGCGGCCGTGCCGCGGCCCTGCGCGGTCCCGGCCTCGGTGTGACGATCAATTCCGCTGTGCTGCAAGAAGTCGCAACCGACCGGCGGGGCTTTGATCTTGGCTGATGCGAGAAGGCGGTCGCGCCTGGAGCGACGCCGCTGCGCAGCGCGGCTTTGAAATCGCATGGCAGATGCCGCGGGTGTAAGCAAATCTCTCTGCTACGCGCACCTACCACCGCCGCGCTGGCAACGATCTCGGTGCCACCGATGGATCTGGCGCGAGTGTGCGAAAGGCTCGCCTATGCGGTCTGCCATCGGCGGCACCGGCTGGCTCCTTTTTTCGCTGAGCCTGGTTCGACCGGTGTGGGTTTTTTGTTGCGTTCACTGTCGCAAATGTCCGTATGCGATCAACGTGCCTGAACTCGCATGTATTCGGCCGCCGTCGCCCAAATTTCGCCGAGATTAAGCACAAAAGGCTCAAGTTCGTCTATCCCTAAGCTCACCGCCGCGCGCTGAACAGCATGGTACGCTTATAGTACCATGGCCGGTTCCTGCCCGAAAATTGAGTACTACGACGCCTGTGGCTGCCGCCGGCTCGCCGTGCGCACATGGGCCGCCCAAGAGCGGGCGCGCGCTCGCGTCGTGTTCGTGCATGGCATCACGAGCCATGGCGGCTGGTACGGGCAATGCACCGAGTATCTCGCTGCTCGAGGATTCGACGTGGCATTCCTCGACCGCCGTGGCTCCGGTCTCAATGGAGACTCAATGGGCGACATTGGACGTTGGACAACTTGGATCGACGACGTCGTCAACTACGTTCGACCGGACTCCCCATCTGCCGGTGTTGGCTCATCAGCCCATGAGCCTGACAATAAACTTCCCACGATTCTCTGTGGCATTAGTTGGGGCGGCAAACTCGCGACTGCTGTCGCGCGCAGGATACCCGGCCAGTTGGCCGGATTGGTGACTATCTGCCCCGGGCTCTATTCACCATTCTCGCCAGGACCTTTGCAACGGCTCGTACTTGCTCTGCCGGCGCCGAAATGGTTGCAGCGGCGTCGGCTACGCGTACCACTACGGGACCCGGCCTTGTTCACTGACTCGCCGCACTGGTGCGAATTCATTGCTCGCGATCCGCTGGCTCTGCGAACCATCACCTGGCGATTTGCTCAGGAAGATCGCAAACTCACCCGCTACGCTCGCGACGCGGCAGGTTTTCTGCGGCTGCCCACACTAATGTTTCTCGCTGGCCAGGACCGCATCGTCGACAATCGCCGCACTCGGGACTTCTTTGGTCGCATAGCGAGCAACGACAAGACGCTGCTCGAATACCATGGTGCCGGCCATACGTTGGAGTTCGAAACCGATCCAGCGCAATACTTCCATAATCTCGCCGAATGGATTGACCGCGTAGTGGAGTCGAACATCGTGCCACCGGTTCCGTAGGAACTACGCGTTCGGATATCGTCTCACGTTGCCACAGTCGCGGCCACTGCCACTAGCGAAGTGTGGTACTCGCGCGCGAGCCGCACGAGCGGCAGCCGCGACTCCTGCCTTAAGTTCGTCGCATCGGTAACGGTCAGCCGGCCGGCAGTCAGTTTCTTCGACGCGGCAGGAGACATCTCACGCGTCGGGAAGGTTCACCGGTCAATCCCGTACGATGGCAAACTCGAATTGACAAACGAGTTCCACTCCCGCATACACGGCGTCAAAGTGATCGCGCGAGAAGCGATTTGACGGCCCTGTGTCGAACCGTGATCAAAAAAGAGGTCCCCATCATCCCAGGCATCGAAGGCCAGTTCGATTGAAGTAGCAAGCCGTGGATGCCGATCCGCGCCCGGTCTTACAGAAGCAGCGTTACGACTGCGGCGACCTTTGCAGTCGCGTTTGCCTTTCGCCATAGCGATTTCCCGATGTACAATAAATCCTGCGCGTAAGAGTGCTGTACGAGAATCGGCAACACTTCGTGCGGAGTTCAATCCAGGTACTTTTGCGCATCGTTGTTGAGCCTGTACACGGCACAAATCCTATTATGCCCTCGTAGCTCAGGGGATAGAGCAGCGGTTTCCTAAACCGTTGGTCGCATGTTCGAATCATGCCGGGGGCGCTTTCATCGAGAAATTTCTGGCTTAGCGTATGTCGTAATGGTCGGACACTCGATTTTTCCGCTCGTGGCAATACTGGCGGCCATGGCCTATGCTGCGGGTGCTGATTGCGATGTGCGGGCATTACACATTGGCTTGAAGATGACGCCGGCACTTGCGATGGCGGTCGCCGTGCTTTGCCGACGGAAGTTGGCAGCTTGGGCGGTCGTGTTGGCCCTCATGCTGCAGGCGGCCGGAGATGGACTCTTGGAGTTGGGCCGTTCTTGGTTTCTCGCCGGCATGGCGGCGTTTTTCTTGGGGCACTGGGCATACATTGCGGCATTTTTGCCGTATCGCTATGGGCGGGGCACGCTGCCTCGATATCGATTCGCGATGATCGCCGTGCTCGTGGTCGTGATGCTCGCCCTGACGATCTACATCTGGCCAATGCTGTCCGGCCCATTGGTAGTGGCCTTGCCAGTTTATTCGGCGGCGCTGACCGCGATGGCGGTTTCGGCTTTGTTTGGTCGGTGGCGTGGACTTGGCGTGGTGCTTGGTGCGCTGCTGTTTGTCGTTTCCGATGTGGCGTTGGGGCTCAAGTTGTTCGCGCACCTGGATGCGGTCGCGTGGCTCGTTTGGCCGACGTATGTGGCGGCCCAAGTGTTGATGCCAGTGGGCTATTTGCAGACCGCCGGCGCGACGGACGCGAGGCCCAAGGCGCTCTTTGCGTAATACCGCGGTTTTTGTTGATCGCTCTGCTATGCAAAGCCTTCGGATCGTGACTCTCCCTGTGGATACGACGATTGCTAGCATGAAACTCGTCTTGACCCGCGTGAACCCTTTAACTGATCATGGCCGTGCAATTTTCCGCATCACATTGTTGACGCATACGAAGCACGGAGGGCCCCATGAAACGCGATGTCGATCTGGTTCGTCACATTCTGTTTGAAATTGAGCGGCACGGCGCCGATTGCACGCTCGAACTGTTACGCGATGGCTCGTCGCGCGAGATCGATGAACGCACGCGTTACCACTTGCGGCTGTGCATCGATGCCGGGCTTGCCAAGGAGCTCGACCGCACAGCCAGCGCCGCACCGTGCGTGCGGCTAACGAATGCCGGACATGAGTTTTTGGATATTTGCCGGGGTGACGATCGTTGGCAGGCCGCGAAATGGGTCGTCCATCAGCAGACTGGCGGGCTGTCATTAGCCGTGTTGCGAGCGGTGCTCACGAAATGGGCTGTGCAGGGCATTTCACGCACCGAGCGGCAGCGGCGGTGGCGCCGCACGTATCGACCGTATTATGTGGATGATTACTATCCAAACGACTCGGCAGATTATTTGGAGGCCGGTCGCCGCAGCATGCCAGCCTATCGCGTCGACTCGTATCGCTATCGCGAGCCGGCGTTTGAAGACGAGGCAGTGCGACTGGTTCGGCCGCGGCGGAACTATCGCGAGCCGCTCACGCCGATTGATCAATGGGAGCATGAGCCCCATAACGCCGATGACACGTTGGCCGATGAGCCGCTGGGTGTGTCGCTGCCGATCAACATCATTTAATGATGATGACGGGTGCGATTTCGCGGCGGCGCGAAGCCTGGCGCCGAATGGTGGAATCAGACTGTCAGCAGATCTATGACTGGGGCGGCGCTCCTGGAGCGACGCCCCATTTTTGTTGTCATTTCCGTCTGTGAAAGCGTGGACGCAAACACCACTGGCGTGCTTACGCTATTGTGGCGCTTTCCATTCCTGCCGCACCTGGCCGTCGTAGTCGACGGCCACGAAATGATCCCGATTGGTTGCGGCGTTCGCCATCGGTCGAGTTGGTAATCTTAATCGTTACAACGCCGTCCTGCACCTGCCATGTTCCGCTGGAGCGCACGTCTTGGTGGAAGAGCTGCTTGAACTGGTCCTTCCAGGTGTTGGTGGCGTTTACCGTTCCGTCGCCATTAAACGTAAGATAGTGAATTGAATCGTCGTCCTGGTGTCCCCAGGTTCCGATCAGCATGCCGCGAAGCGTGTCGTCTTTATAGCTCGGCGCCGAGGGCGATTGGCCGGTCGGGGCCAAGTTGCCCGTCGCGCGGCGCAGTGTAACCAGCAGAATGCCAGAGCCGGGATTTGACGCGAATGACGTGGGCCGACCTTGATTGCGGCCGGAAAGGCACAGCAGCAGCGTATCTTTGCTGGCCATGAGAATGCCGCGCCCGCCGGTCTTTTCGGCGCCGGCGAGATCGAACGTCATCGGGCTCTGCGTCGTGTCGACGACGAAGGGCAGCCGCTTGGTCTGGAAGGTGCTCGGCACAACCATTTCGACTTGTGGGCCACGAATGACGATGCGGCCATCGGCGGCATAGTTGCGGCGGACTTCGTTCGCATCCACGACGCGGCCATTGTCGATGACTGTCGTGATATCCCAGGTACCATCCAGTGACTGGCAGTAAGAGCGCGCGGTGAGGAGCGCGCAGACAAAAATGGCTGCAGTTGCACGAAGGGATGCTTGCGTCATGTTGTGATCCTTTGTGAATGATTTGATGGGCACGCGTTGTATCTTGCGTCATTGCAAGATTTCGTGCGTGTTTTGAAATCCTCACTCGCCCTTTGGGAGAGGATTGGGGGGAGGGGTGAATTGCCAAGACTCAGGCGCCCTAACCCTGCCTCCCTCCCGAACCGGAGCGGATTCCACGGCAACTGTTTCAATTTCAAAACACGCTGTTAGCCACACTTGCGCGACATATGCCGAGCTACGATTTGGTCGCAGGCGTGTTCGACCATCTTTACGGTAATCGCTCGCATAGCCGAGTCATCGGCGCGGCGGCGTTCGAGCGACGAGCCCGCCTCGTAGCGAATCTGCATGCGGATGTTCTCTGGGCCGTAGGCGCCGCACCAGTCGGCGCGGCTGGGCCCGTGCATGCTGATCGTCGGTGTGCCGACAGCGACTGCGAGGTGCATGGGGCCGGTATCGGAGCCGACGAACAGAGCAGCCCGGCGGCACAAGGCAGCAAGTTCGAGCATCGTGGTGGGCGGCGCAACTACGGCGTGATTCTCGCTTGTGGCGACGATTTGCTGGGCGAGCGGCAACTCGTTCGGCAGACCCCAAGCGGCAATGCTCCGCATGCCATGCTTCCGCATTAAGTGCCTGGCAATTTCGCCGTAACGTTCGGCGGGCCAAATTTTCGAGGGCCAACCGGCGCCGGGATTCAAGATTGCAAATCGCTGGCCGGCGAGGCCAGCGGTGCGCAAGAACTTGTCGGCCGTTTCAGCGTCGTTCGCTCGCTCCGGCAAATCGAACCGGACCGCCGGCGACGTGATGCCTAGCGGCCGCAACATGCTCAAGTAGTGCTCAATGACGTGCGAGCCGTTGGCTTCAATCAACTCGTTGTTGAACCAGCGGCTGAGCTCACGGCCATGAATGCCGGCGCGTCCGAGTCGGCGGCGAGCGCCACTGAACCAACCGGTGATAGCGCTCTTGGTAAGACACTGCAAGTCAATGGCGATATCGAAGTTGTGTTCGCGCAGCCGCTTCCGAGCCAGCAGAATCTCTCGCGGCGATTTCCAGAAACGGCGCGGCAGCCGAATGACGGCATCCAATGCACGGTGTCCTTCGACAACGTCGCCAGCCGTCCCTTCGGCAACCCAGCCGATAAATGCCTCCGGCATCGCGTCTCGCAATGCGCATGCGACCGGCACACCATGCACGACATCGCCGATTGCCGTCATGCGAACGATGAGAATGCGAGGCGCCGCAGAGGGCGAAATGGAGTGCATACGGCGACGTCCATGCCGAAGTGATGTCGTGTAGCGACTCTGCCGAACGATGCTGGCAGACACGGCCGGAATTGTACCTGTTCGACCGGAGAGTTCGAACGGCGATTTTGACGTATTCCTCGCCAAAATTCCCCGCAGCCGTAGCGATCGAGCTCACATGCTAGCTAGGGCAGCGCGGCGGCGATCGCGACGCGTCGTGGCAGCCAGTGCGGCGGCGAATATCGCCAGCATTGCCATATGGGGCTCGGGCACGACACCGCTGCCGCCACTTGCCCCGCCGGGCAAATGACTGCCAAACAACGCCGCGAGCGCGCCAGAGGAGATCTGACCATTTAAGGCATTACGCAGCAGGAAGAAGTCGGCGACGTTGGTCGTGCCATCACGGTTCAAGTCGCCGTGCGTCCAGGAATCGTAGTCGCCCGAAGTCGCGCCGTTGGTGTAATTCCAACCCGCCACAAAAGCCGTAACATCGTCCGAAGACGCTGGGCCGGTTCCGTTGCCCGAGACAACGCCGTCGACATTGACGTCGCCGACTGTGGAGTAGTTGCCACAGGTCTTCATGATGTCGCAAATGCTGCCTTGATAGGCCTTGTTATAGTAGGAGATGTCGGAGAAAGTGGTCGCGTCGCCGTAGACGCCCCACGCGACGGATTGGTTGTTAAACACCAATACGGAATTCACGATTCCAGCGAGCTGCCACTGGCTGCCGTTCTTGTAGAAGACGGCACTGCCTGAATCGCCGCTCACACCCTGTGACTCCTGCGGCAGAGCGCCATTCTGCCCTGGCTGATCAAACGAGCTGATCATCGTGATGACATCTCGTTTGCTATTGTCTGGCTCGGTGAGCTCCATGACCGCCGTGGTCGAGTTGAGCACACTCTTGAACGCGTTCTGATACGTTGCCGAACCGGGATTGGCGAGCCGGTTGGTGCCCCAAGCCTTAACCGATGGGCTGGTGGTCTGGTAACCACGGAAATTGCCGCCGCTGGATACGACGGTCCAAGTCCAAGTTTGGCCCGAAGTGTTCACGCTCCAGTTGGTTTCGCCCGCAATGCGGGGCGGGCCATGCCCGACGAACATGATTTGCGAGCCACTATTGCCGCTGGTCGGCGGCGATTGCGTGGCGAGCGAAACAGCCGGCAAACCGGGATCGCCACTAACGCGAATAAGTTGCAGGTCGGTATACGCGCTGAGCGACATTCCATTAACCATCGACGGCGGCGGATTACGCACGCTGAAGTTCTGACCGGCAATTGGCGAAAAGGTGCCTGTGTCGAAAATCGAATTACTCACTCCAACATGCCAGGCCGAGAGCACCCAACCGTTGCCGAGATACACGTAGTTTGCGCCATCGTTGGTAACGCTTGACCAGCCGGGATCTCCCTGGGTCCAACCAGAGTAACTCGCAGGGTTGACGGTCGTATCATTGGTCGCGACGACGAGTGCTAGTGCATGGTCGCACCAACCCGCGATGAGAACGGCGCTGCACGCAATCAGAACGATGAAGCGACGAGTGCGCGACTTCGCCAACGATAGGTTCGCTTCCAGATACTCTGACATTGCCTCTCAACCTGAAAAGAAAAGCGAGGAGCTCGTCCATCGCCGTGGGGGACGACAGCAGCGTGCCGAGGCGAGATCTGTTCCGTGGTCGCCAGGCTGATGTCGGCTGAGCGGCAAGGCCCGCTCCACTACGCTTTATTTTACACGATTTGCCCAAACGGACAACGAATTTCCGCCTCCCCGGTTCCGGCAGCACGGGCTAATTCATGCCGGTTCCGCCGGCGATCAGCGTTCCTGCCGGCGTTGCCACGACAATTGTCTCGCGTTTGCCGGCTATTCGCCCCGCCATCAAACAGGTTTGGCACAGACCAGAAATGCCTGCGACAACAAGCTCATTCCGGGGATAAACTGGCCCACGCGGTCGACAGCCGCGATGGAACGTTCGGCGAGGCCATCGGTCAGCGAGCCGACCCGCGGCAGCAGTGAATAGCGGTAGACGCGATCGACGCGGAAACCCTCGGCGGCCAACATCCGCTTGAATTGGCCGAGGGAAATCGAATTGCGGACGGCGCTGACACGCTTACCCAACATGCGGCGAGCCGTATTCGAGACACCGTAAAAGCAAGCCAGCGGGCTGGACGCCGCCACGTGCACGTTCGCAATGAACACGCCCGTCGGAGCGATATTCCGCCGCACGCAGCGGAGGCCTTCAATCCGCAGATCGTCCTCAGCGTTGAGGAAGAACCGGAAGGCGGTGACCACGTCGAACAGCTCGCCGGCGCTAAATGTTCGCACATCGCCGACATCGAATTGCAAGTCGGAGGTGATCGTCGTCTTCTCGGCCCGTGCTTGTTTGGCGCGCTCGAGCATTTGAGGCGAGTAGTCGACCCCGCGAACTTTCGAAAAATACTCGGCCCCGACCAGCGTGATTCGACCTTGGCCGCAGGCAATGTCCAGCATGCTCTTGGCGCCTTTCGCGCGTTCTTCGTCGAAGAGCATGCGCAGGAGCGGTTGTTCCAACTGCTTCCATTGCGCCGCATAGTAGCCAGTCGCGTAGGTGTCGTGATACGCGCCAACGGCAACATCGCTGGTGTGATAATCGCGATAGTCCAGACGAGTCAAATCTGCATCTCCAATCGAATTGCGGTGATCGTGACCGCCGAGCAGACGCGGTCGTTAAGGTCCGCCACCAAAGTCTTCATCCAGTATATTCATGAACGCGGTAGAGCGATGCGCGTCAGAATCAGCGCCACCGGCAAAATCGCTCCCGCGCCGCGTTTTCTACTCACCACACTCCGCACGATTCCTCGTTCCAGAACCGCGAGCAGCCCACGGTCGACGCGTGTCGCCGATTCGCGCTCATAACTCCCGATGAATTCGCTGCGAAGTTTGCGGCCCATGGCTCGCCAAGTGCGGCTGTACGTGCGGAGGCGAAACGGCCAGTTCAATTTGACCGTGTAAGTTGCCACATCAATGAGCGGTGAGCCGACAAGGTCGGCGCGGTCGGTGAAGTACTGGTTCGGCGAGGCATCGATCAGCACCAGCTCGCCGCCAGGCTTTACCAATACGTTCACTGGGCTGAAGTCGCAGTGCAAAGCCACTTGCGGCTCGCGAGACCAATCATAGCCGGCGCGGCGAATCGCGCGGGCGAGTGAATCTGGTGGTTGCCATGCGACAGCCGAGGGGAGGTGGAGCTTGCGATGCAGCGTGGCCAGCAATTCGCCGGCCGCGGCATTGCACTTCGCCACGATGTCGAACTGCTGTGCGTCATGTGCCGCCGCCATCAGATCGAAAAGGCGCACTGTATTATGGATGTATTCGAATTCGACGCAGCCGGTCGCCTCATCGTAGCAGAGTGCAGCTGGCGCCGAAAAACGGCTGTCGCGAAGCGCTTCTGCCACGAATTGCGACTTCTGAAATTCCACCGCGGCCGTCCGCCCGACGAATTTCGATACACGATCATCGCCAACGCGCGTGACGCCGGTGGTGTAGCAATCGCGGCTGCGTTCGGCAGTGTGCATGGCGTTAACTTCCTGACCGAGCCTGCAAGCGATCTCGCCTGCTAATTCCCCAGCAACAGCTTAAGATATTGTCGGGCGATGGTCTCCGGCGAAAACTGTTCTCGCACTTTCTGGCAGAACTCAGGCGCTGGGCGCGCCGCGTCGCCGGCCTGCAACATGCCAGCCATGCGGTCTGCCATCTCATGCTCATCGATCGGATTCTCCACATAGCACGCCCCGCCGAGCGTCACTTCCCGCAGCACGGGCAAGCCGGATACCAAGGTCGGCACACCCATGGCCAGTGACTCCACAGCCGGCATCCCGAACCCTTCGAACAGGGAAGGCAGCACGAACAGCGACGCCCCGTGAAACAGCGCACCCAGTTTCGCGTCGGAAACGAACCCGCTGGTTATCACGTGCTCAGTAAGGTCCAGGTCGCGGACCAAATCCACTGCTGCAGGCAGTTTCGCCTCGATTTCCGCATTGCTCCGCCGCCAAGCGCGGTTAGCACTGCGTAGCTGCCCGGCCAAGACCAGACAGTGTTCTGGAAATCGCGGCCGCAGCAATTTGAACGCCCTGATCAACGTCGAAAGATTCTTCGCTGGACGATCGACCGCCGCGCACAGAATGTACGGTCGACCTCCCGAGATGTCGAATTGCTCGTTCGACTGGAATCGATCCACAGATACCGGATTCCACACAGCATGCACGCGAGATTCCCACTTCGCACCATACTGTTTGAGGATATCGTCTTTCACTGCTTGCGAAATCGCCACCACGGCATCGCAGCGGCGCAGCGAAAACTCGTGGCAGGCCCGCATCCACACGCGTCGAGGCGCCGGCCAGTACTCCGGCATATGCACGTACTGCAAGTCGTGAATCACCGTCACGGCTCGCCGGGCACGAATAACGGGCGGCGTGAATGAATTCGAAAACAGCATCGCCGCGAATCCCTTGCTATCGACAAGCGCGGCCCGAGTTTCGGCTGGCCAACGGCCACGACGATCTGAGAGTTGGCGATATTCAAGCCGTCCATCAACCAGCGGCAAACCAGCCCGGCCCGTAAACACGACGAGCTTCGCGCGCTGCGCCACGTCCAACGCGTCCTGCACGTTGGCAAGTCCCCGGAGCAGGTTTTCCGAAAACGAATAGGCGCCGCTGGCGAACTGGTCCTTCCGGTAAAACGCACAGATACCGATCGTGTTGGACATGGTGAACGTGCCGGCCACTGTCTGATCGCTATCGATGAATGAGAGGCGAGGAGCGGTGTTCAACTTAGTTGGCGGCAGCCGGCAGTGCGCCGGCTTCAGCAAGCGCTCGCCGCATTTCGGCAATTGGGTCGACTTCGCGGCGATAACGCTGCAATGCGGCAACCGATTGAGCTTTGTACTCCGCGATGCGGCCTGGGTGAGTCACATCCTCCAGCGATTCGCGAAGCGCTTCGCAGTTGCCAGATTCGAAGATCCTGCCGCTGACGCCGTCGGTCACCATTTCCCGCGACGCCCCGACAATGTCGCTGGCGATCACGGCCAGTCCCGCCGCCATGGCTTCTTGCACCACTAGCGCCCAGGCCTCTTTCTCGCTGGGGAGCACCAGCACATCTGCGGAATGATACGCCAGGATCAGGTCGTCGTGCTCGAGGAAACCCGTCCAAACAAAGCGGTGCTCAATATTCTTGGGAACACGCGCCTGCAGTTCCGAGCGCAGCTTCCCGTCGCCGCACATTAGTACGTCCCATTCAGGTCGATCGTGGGCAATTTTGGCGAAAGCGTCGATCAGCAAGTCGACGCGTTTGAGACCGATCAAGCGACCGCTGAAGAGGATGTAGCGGCGCTCCGCATTCAATCCATATCTGCGACGAAATCCCTGCAACGCGTGCGGATCGACCTGCGAAAACGAGTCGTAATCGGGCCAACCTGGAACGCGGTAAATTTGCTCGGGCGTGGCGCCATATTTTAGGAAGAACTGGTCGCCGTATTCGCCCATCGACATCACGCCCGAGGCTCGCTTCAACATCCACTTGTAGATGAGCTTCTTGGCAGCCCGCTCGATCGGCGACAACGGCTTCTCGCTGCGGATGTTGCTGTCGCTATGCAGGAAAAACGGAATACCGTTGCGATAACAGTAAGTGATCAGCCGGATGTACGAGATATACCGATAGCCGTAGAGAATGACGGCGCGAACATCGTTCTCCTGAACGAAGCGGATAAAATCGGCGCCTTTGCGGATTTCGACAAGCGGCCGGCGGAGGGGATTATCCAGAGGATGTTCGCCAGCCGTACTGAAATTGGCCGGGTGAATCTCGCTCGGCAGGTTCATCTGCCAATCGAAATCGCCGACACCGTGCGTGATGACCGTGTGCAACTTCAGCTCCGGAATGCGCTCCGCCATCAGGCAATGCTGATGCACGCGGTACGGAGTGATGCTGTTCGATGCGATCATCAGACCCGGCCGCCGATCCTCGGCGTTTGCCGTGGCTGCCGGCTTCATGGGCTGAGTCGCGCTAACCACCGATTCAGTCATGTCGCTTGAGCCGTGCGCGCGGCAAACAGCATATCCGCCTGCACGGCCTTGCCCCGGGGGTCGTAGGAAACGTTATACACGCCGCACAAGTCGAATCCGTGATCGCGGAGGAACGCGATCACTTCCGGCGCGAGCGATTGACCGGCATAGAGTTCCACAAACGAACATTCGACGTACACGTGCGAAAACCGTGGCAGCAGCGCGGCGCAGCCCTCCAAGGTCGAGAGCTCGTAGCCTTGGACGTCGATCTTTAGTAGCGCCGGCGCTTGCAGCTCGCCTTCACCAATTCGGCTAGCGAGGCACTCTATCTGAATGGTCTCCGTCGCGACTTCGCTGGTTCCATCAAACAGCGATTGCTGCAACGGAGTGATCGGCAGGAGCGATGAGGAATCATCCTCGGCGGCCACGTGCATCGTTGCCGTCGCTGCCGCCGGACCAATTGCCACCGGATGCAGCGTCGTGAGCGGATCGTCGCGCAAGCGGGTGCTTTGAAATCGCTTGGCGGGGGCCGCAAGCGGTTCAAACGCAATGATGCGCGCGCCTGGAAAGCACGACCGGGCGACGAGCGCAAACTGCCCGCGATTGGCGCCGATGTCGACCACTGTCGCGAACCGGAGGCTCTTTAACAGCGGCTCATGCTCGACACCAGCCGCTACGCCGGCTCGAAAAAAAGAGTCGCGATAG
>JAXMBH010000029.1:0-61543 GCA_046349975.1 Pirellulales bacterium | reverse complement strand
CGGGTATTAACAAGCGCGCTGCCGAGGAAATGAAAAACGCCGCCCGCGCCGCGCAGAAGTTCGGCATCGGCGTGGTGAACGGCTTCACGGGCTCGAGCATTTGGCACTTGTTGTATTCATTTCCGCCGGTGCCCGATGCGATGATCGACGACGGCTTCAAGCTCTTCGCCGAACGCTGGAACCCGATTCTCGATGTCTTCGGCGAGTGCGGCGTGCGGTTCGCGCTCGAAGTGCATCCGACCGAAATCGCGTTCGATATCTACACGGCGAAGCGCGCGCTCGAGGCAGTCGGCAACCGCGAGGAGTTCGGCTTCAACTTCGACCCGAGCCACCTCATTTGGCAGGGTGTCGACCCGGTCGAGTTCATTCGCGAGTTCCCCGATCGCATTTATCACGTACACATTAAGGACGCGATCGTCACGCTCAACGGCCGCAGCGGCATCCTGGGCAGCCACATCAACTTCGGCGACGCTCGCCGCGGTTGGGACTTCCGCTCGCCGGGCCGCGGCGGCGTGAACTTCGAAGAGATCATCCGCGCGCTCAACAAGGCCAACTACGACGGCCCGCTCTCAGTCGAGTGGGAAGACTCGGGCATGGAGCGCGAACACGGCGCCCGCGAGGCGGCCGAGTTCGTCAAAAAGCTCGACTTCCGCCCCAGCGGCCGCGCGTTCGACTCGGCGTTTGGCGATGCGTGATTTAACGAGATAGCAATTGCAATTCGGCCATCCATTCGGTGGGTAACGGTGCCCATATCGCGCGCGGGCGCGCCACGAATCGCACACATGAACAGGTGTGCTGGAGAGCGGACCTGTTTTCGCGGCGGGTCCGATTGCTTCGTCACTATCGGGTGGTCCGCGCGAAGACAGGCTCGTCGGAGCGAATTGCCGGCCAATTTGGATGCAGCCTTCGACGAGGACCGGCGTTTGCGGCGGCTGCGGCACGAAGTGTGCGGCGAGAGGCAATTCTGTGGCGGCTTGGGCGCGGCATCCGCGGGGTCAAGGGCATCTGACAGTCTACTAAAACCACGTACGGCCGGCGTGGGCGGTGGAGGTGCGAATAATGAACGGTGCGAAACGGCTTTTCTGGGCGGCCGCGTGTGCCGCGAGTCTCGCTGGCGGGCAACGTGGACATGCCGATGTATTTGGCAGCGGGGCCGATTCGTTTGAGATCGATTTCGTAACGATCGGCAGCCCCGGTAACTTGCCGGATTTGTCTGGCGGCGGGCTGGGAGCCGTCCCATATGCGTACCGCATCGGCAAATACGAAATCTCGGAGCAGATGATCGAGAAGGCCAACGCGCAGGCCGCGCTGGGGATCACGAAGGACTCGCGGGGGCCCGAGAAGCCGGCGACGAGCGTTTCGTGGTTCGAGGCGACGCGGTTCGTGAACTGGCTCAACACGAGCACGGGCAGCCCGCCAGCGTACAAGTTCGATGGCAGTGGCAATTTTCAGTTGTGGCAGCCCAGCGACGCGGGTTATGACCCGAATAACTTGTTTCGGAACAAGCGCGCGGTGTATTTCCTGCCGAGCGCGGATGAATGGTACAAGGCAGCCTACTACGATCCCAGGGCCGGCGTGTACTGGGACTACCCGACGGGCAGCAATTCGCCGCCCGTGGCCGTGGCCGGTGGCACGGCGGCTGGTACGGCCGTGTACAACCAGGACCTCCCCATCGGCCCGGCAGACATCATGCAGGCTGGCGGATTAAGTCCTTTTGGAACAATGGCGCAGGGGGGGAATGTCGGTGAATGGGAGGAAACAGAGTTGGACCTCGAAAACAATAGCGTGTCTGCGTTGCGCGGCGGGCGCGGGGGAGGCTGGGAAACCACTGCCTTTGGTCTCTCAAATTCCAGCAGGTCTGGTGGCATCCCGTCGAGCGGCTTCATCGGCGCTGGCTTTCGAATTGTCAGCGTAATTCCCGAGCCCAACACAATCGCCTTGCTAATCATCGGATTGTCCGCGCTATCGCGTTTCGGCCGGCAGGGGAGGGAAAAGGGAGGGAAAAGGGGAGGGAAAAGGGGACGGGAATCAATTCACCCGAACTGAAAGAGGTGTCGACGACCTCGGTAAGTTAGCGCCGATTCCAATCGGCAGCGGCCGATGCAACCGGCGAGACTTCGGAGTTTTCCGAACTCGCGTCGATGGCGCGATTTTAGCACTATGTCGATCGGATCCAATCGCGGCATCGGCCGTTACCGACTTACGGGAACTTTGTCAGTCGACGAGAACCCATTAGGAATATTCCCACGGCGACCATGCCTAGCACGGCTACCGGCTCTGGCACGACGGCAGGCATACTGGCAGCTAAGCCGCTGCCGGCGATCTCGCCAAAGTGCGTGCGCCAACGGGTGTAATCATCCTGCCCAACGCCGGGCGTATCGTCGTTGGGCAGCGATGTGCCGCCGTTCAAATTGTTTCGCCAGAGAACGTAGTCCGCCGCGTCGACGACGCCATTTGTGTTGTAGTCGCCGGGAATGCCTGCGGACGTGAGACTAAGGATGCCGATCGTGAGCTGGGAGGTATCCCAAGTGAGACCTGCTAATGACGGGAGCATTAGCGAGGTAAAGGCCCCCGAAACAGTGCCGCCAATTAGGAAGTCGAACGTTTGACCGGCGGCTGGAGTAAATCCATTGATGAACGAGACTTCGAGGCGGCCATCGAGTTTGAGGTCACCGGCGACGTTGAGTTGGTCGTATTGAGCGCCCGGCAGCGAACCGCCGATCTCGATTTTCAACACCGAGTCGGCTCCGAGGGTGACATCGCCGGCGAATGAAACGGTGGCGGGACTGCTGCCGGGGCTGAGGTCGCCTTCGAAATTTACGGTTCCCGTTCCGGTGAAGTTGCCGCTGCCCGAAACGTCTCCATAGAAGACGGTAAATCCGTTCGTGCTCGTGCGGATTTCGCCATCGTTCACCACATCGTCGTAAAAGATGGTGGCTCCGCCGCCGCCGGAGATGATCTTACCGCCGGGCGCGTTCGTAACGGGGCCGGAGAGATTCGCCGTGCCAGCGAAGTTCATCGTTCCGAGGTTGGTGAGGCCGCCGCGGACAAGCAACGAACCGTTTCCGGATATGAACGAGGCGGCGTTATTTGTTAGGTCTTGGGAGAATTCGAGTTCACCGCCGAGGAGTTTGATTTGGCCGCTGTTGGAGTTGCCAACGCCGGTGAGCAGAAGTGAGCGGCCCGCTTGGGCGCGCAGTTCACCACCTGGCGCATTCACGAATTGACCGCCTATCGTGCCATCGCCGGTGACCAGACCATAATTCGTGATGCCCTGAGTCGCATCGAACGTTAGGTGCTGCGCCACATCGAGTGATTCGAACGTGCCGCCCAAGCCAACGGTTACAGCCTGGTTTGTGATGCCCAACTTTCCACTGCGAAGGTTGAGTCGCTCGGCATTCACGACTTCCCCAGTGGTAAACGTGCCGCCGTCGACGGTCAAGGACGAGAAGAGTGTGGCGGTGCCTTCGATGACGATTTCTTTTCCGGAGGTGATCGTGGGGGCCACGCCCACCATTTTGATCATGGTTTGATCGGCGCCGACCTGGCGATTGCCGATGAACTTGAGCGTACCGGCGTTGAAATTGAACTTGCCCTTGAGAGGAGCATTGAGTGGTTCAGCAAAATTTTGGAGCGAGCTAAGGCGCAACGTGCCGCCACTCAGGTTAATGATGCCGTTGCGTTCGAGGAACACCGTGGTATTTACATCGACGAGGCCGGCGTCGTCGATATCGAGCGTGGACTGCTGCGGTGAACTGGTTGTGGTATCGCGGCCGATGACGAGGACATCGGTTGTCCAATTGGAACGAGGACCGCGCACCAAGGCCGCCCCAGCGACGTATGGGTCGCCACTCGCGCCGTAGCCAATATAGCCATAAGTGCTTTGCACCGTACCGCCGTTGATGACGCGAAAGGCGTCGGTGGCAAAGTTGTTGACCTCGAGTTGGTAGGTCTGAAATAGTCCGCCGTCAACATCCATTTTTTGGACTTGAACTTTGGCGTAGTCGACATACAAATTCTTGCCACTCACGACCCGGGCTGCACTGTTTTGCACGAACAGTGTGTTAAAGGCGGCACTCGTGCCGAGATTATGGGTGCCCTCCAAGTGGATGGTACCGGAAAGAAAGCTAATTCGACTGGGCTGGTCGACCGTGGCGAATTGGAGCGTTCCGCCATTGACGACGACAGAGCTTTGACTATTGATCCACAGGTCCGCTGCTCGAAACGTCGCGCCATCTATGACCGAAACCGTGCCGACGCCGAGGTTGCCGACGATCGTCCGTGCCGTGTTAAGGTATGCATTACTGCTGAGATTGTACACACCGTTCGAACCGGCGTCGTAGCCAAGTGTAAGCTGCGTGCCCACGGAATGTTCGCCACCCGATTGATTGACAATCCCGCGACCGAAGTTGCCGACGCGTTCAACTTGGCTATCGAGTATGCCGCCCGTCATTGAGAAGGTAGTCGCCCGGGTAAGGGCTCCGGTTAAATCGAAATGTAGAGCTACCAAACCAACGGCATCGGTGGGACCAAAATCGATGGTGCGCGCAAGACCATCGCTAAAACTCACGAACGCTGAATCGCCGTTGGACGGCGGCCCGATGGGGGTCCAATTAGAGCTGCTGCCCCAAGCCCCGCTGCCAGCGGTCCAGTTGTGGGTATCGGCATGAGTCGGTGGAATCCATGGTCCACTAAGAATTGCCAGACCTAGGATAAGATGAGCCTTGGGAATCGTGCGGCAAATCATCATCATGACATTGTCGTAATCCGAAGGTTCCTAGCGATGGAAAATCGCTACTGCCAAATTGGGACAGGTGAAACAAAACTCGTTCTCAGCTTAAACCTGCTGCCCACCCAAATTGGTGTCTATAGTAACATGGAGTTCCAGGTTGTCAAACGACGGAGAATTCGTAAGGACGTTTGGTCGTACGTGTTAGGGGAAATAATGTGAGGACAGTCCCGAGGTTAAGCGAGATCGGACCCGCACGTTACACGGGGCCTAGCGCCCGGTGCCACTGCCCTACAGCCACAATCTCTCAAGTGGCTACAAATAATCGTTGCAATCGCCAATCGATTTGATATAGTGGTCGCATGTTCACTTCACCCGCGGCCCGCCGCAACGACCAAAAACCCCCAGTCCCTAGCCCCGATCCCCAGCATCTGCTCCTTGACATCTCAAACAAACCCGCCCGCCCGCCGAGCGGTTCGCCGCTTCGTTCACGTGGCCGCCGACTGAACGAGCCCCGCTCCCACTGCGCATATCGGGCCCGCTCCAACGGCAGCGGGAATTGGCACAGAAGCGCAAAATCTTAGCGCGGGGTTGTGCGCATCGATGCGAAAGTTCGCCGCGTGTTTCTCGGGCGCTCCCGCTGCGCGCCGAGCAGGCCGCCAACGGCGCCTTGCTGTGGCATGTAGCCGCCCAAAACCCAGGGAGGAAGTTTTGCACATCTACGCAAAAGCACGCCAAATCGTGCAACGAGCGCCGCCGATCGCGCTCGCTGTGCCCGGGTCTCCTCCCACGCTGTGCGCGGGTCTCCCGACCCCGCACATCGCTGTGCCCGGGTCTGCTCTCACGCTGTGCGCGGGACTGCTTCCACACTGTGCGCGGGTCTGCTCCCACACTGTGCGTAGGGCTGCTCCCGCGCTGTGCGCAGGACTGCTCCCGCGCTGTGCGCAGGACTGCTCCCGCGCTGTGCGCGAGTCTCCTCCCGCGCTGTGCGGGTCTGCTCCCACACTGTGCGCGGGTCTCCTCCCGCGCTGTGCGCGGGTCTCCTCCCGCGCTGTGCGCGGGTCTCCCGACCCCGCACCCACCGCGAATTTTGCAACTCGCCGCCTGAGCAAATTCACCGAGCCGCCGCCGAACCACGCCTCATGTTAAGGAAATCGCCTCAACTCGAAGCCGCGTCCCGCTAAGCGCTTACGCGAAACCGAATCTGCACAACCCAACAACAAATCACCCCAATGAATTTCGAGTTTTGCAATAAAAAATGCGTTTTCACCAAGTGTCACAATTCAAGATCGCCCAATGAGGCCAGCCGCCAAGCCCAACATCAGCGATTCCGCCAAACGGAGTTACGAAAAGAAGGTCCAATGCGCAACAACACCTTCCCGAAGACGACGAACGGATCAGAACGAATCCGCACAGAACGAGCGGCCCAGGAATACGAAATCCCGGCGATTCCGAGAAGCGCCGGGATTTCGTTCGTAACGCGATACCCCCAAGGGGATTCGAACCCCTGTCGCCGCCGTGAGAGGGCGGTGTCCTGGGCCTCTAGACGATGGGGGCCCATTGAAGGTGCACAGGCCGGCCGCCAAAACGGAGCGGCCGTCGCGCACAAGCCAACGTTGAGCCCTTAAGTATCGAGTATTCCCGCCACTCTGACAAGGTCGCAGATTTCGCGGCCGACAGGTCAAAACATGCTTAAGCCGCTGAAAAATACGGGCAATTCAGCCTATCGCCGGCGACAGCCGAACGATTCGCCGAGCATGGCAGCGCCCTTCCAAGTGTTTCGCTCACGACGTGATCCCCTTTGTGAGCGCCATAAACGCCGTTTCGAGGTTGAGCTCCTCCTCGCGGAACAGCGTCAGCCGGTGACCGGCGTTGACCAGCATCGTCGCCAGGTCGCTATAGTCCACCTGGCCATCGGTCAGCGTCACCCGCAGCTGCTGGTCCTTCACATCCACGCGGTTCACAATCGCGTGCTTCCGCAATACCTGCGCCGCCGTTTCACTATCGCCTGCCACGCCGATATCGAGCACCGTGTGCGGCCGCACGCGCTTGAGCAGCTCCGAAACCGTGTCGTTGAACACCAGCTCGCCGCGCTCGATGATGCCAACCTTGTTGCAGATATCCGCCAGCTCCGGCAGGATGTGGCTGGAGACCATAATCGTCTTCCCCATCGTGCCGAGCCGCTTGAGCAATGTGCGAATCTCGATGCGGGCCCGCGGATCGAGGCCGCTGGCCGGCTCGTCGAGCAACAACACTTGGGGATCATGCAGCAGCACGCGCGCGAGGCCCAGCCGCTGCGTCATGCCGCGCGACAGGCTTGTCACGAGCGCCTCGCGCTTGTAGCCCAATTCCACCAGGTCGAGCACCTCATCGCACACTTGCCGCCGCTTCGGACCGCGAATGCGATACGCGGCCGCGAAGAACTCCAGGTACTCGATGACCTTCATGTCATCATACACGCCGAAGAAGTCGGGCATGTAGCCGATCATCCGCCGAATCTCTTTCGGCTGCGTGTAGATCGAATGCCCGCCGACGTACGCTTCGCCCCAGGTGGGGCTCAAGAGCGTCGCCAGAATCCGCATCGTCGTCGTCTTGCCGGCGCCGTTGGGCCCAATGAAGCCGAACAAGTCGCCGCGGCTCAGGTTCAAGTCAATCGACTTGATCGCGTACAGCTCGCCGTATTTCTTCGTCAGGTCGCGAGTTTCGATCATGGTCGGCTGGCCAAAAGCACGTTCGTCCGCACGTGGATTAATCAGTTCAAGTGTAAAGAACTTTGCTGCAGCTGTCGCCCGTGCCGCTTACTGAGTGGTCGCATGACTCACCGGCAAAATATATCGATAAATCGTCACCGCGCCGTCCGGTTCCTCGTCGCCGAGCATCTTTTGTGTCGTCTCGTCGAGCAACTTCGACTGCGGGCCTGGAACTTCCGCGACCAGCACGGCCCGCCCAAGCTCGAGCTGCCGGCTCAAATCGCAGTAAGACTGATACCGGTTCGGCACATGTGCAAAAGCAAACCCGCCAGCCGTGTCATAAAACATCATCAGATTGAGGATGTCTTTCGGCGACGCCTGTTCCGCCGAGAACACTTGATTTTCCGCTTCAGCCTTTCCCCCACTTTCCCCCAAGGCCTCGCGCGACACTATTGTCTTGGCACGCCGCGGGCTCAACTCGTCGCTGACATGGATTCGCTCACCAGCCTTCATGTTGCCCAGCCGATAGCCCCAACCGCCGTAGAGCAAGCGGGCGTTTCGCAGCGTTGTACCGGACTGATTGGTGATCGAACCTTCGACGAGCCCCTCGACATCATTGAGCGTGGCATCGACCTTCGTGGACGACGTGGCATGCCAGCGAGCCAACAGCGACTTCGTCGCCGATTCGAGCACCGGTACGCCAGCGAGCGCGTTCCGCGTGTCGGCGTACGCGTAGGCTATGCGAACGATGCCGAGATCACTGCCGCCGGTCTGCATCCCTCCAATTCCCACACCAGGCAGCCCCCACCACGAGAGCAACGCTTGAGCCGGAGCCGCTGTATCGCTGGCGATGTTGACCGGTTCAAAGACGAAATCGAACTTGTCGGCCGTCGGGCTATAGGCGGCAGCCCAGAACGTGCCCCGTACGTGGCCACCGATCGTGTCGACGTCGATCACTTCCAGTTGATTCACGCGCGCGGTCGTCGAACCGCGAGACCAACGCGCGACCGCGACCGCCGTGCCGGCAAAGAGCACAATGATCAACGGAAACGTAATCCACGCCGCCAGCGGCCGCCGCAGCCCACGCTGCGTGAGCAGGTAATCCAGCGGCCCGAGAAACACGAGGTACGCGATCACCAATGCGGCAACCACCGGAAAGCCAATCGCAGTCACTTGCGGAAACGAGCGGCCCAACTGTTGTCGCAACGCCCCCGACAAGTCATTGAATCCGCTGGTCACCAGCTTTTGCGTGGCATCGGCAATCGCGATATCTGGCAAGTACGGGCGCAGCACCGCGCGCAAGAAGGCCGTTCGCCCCGGCCAAGTGTTCAACGGCGCCTCATCAAACTCGAAGCCGACGAACGTGATCTCACCAAAGCCCCGGGCCGTGCGCACGACCAACGGCAAGTCGCTGGCTCGACGGACCCCCGCAAGTTCAATGTTGCCCGCGACATCGGCCAGTCGCGGCACCGCGATTTGCGCGGCGCCAATGCCGGGCGCCGAACCCGCATAGTGCTCCACCGGCGCGGTTTCCGGCAGTTTTACTACATCGACGAACTTACCCGGCGCGAATCTCGCCAATGGACCATTCGCTACAAGCATAGCGGGGGCGTTCTTCGCGCCACAGAAAATTACCAGCCGGCCGCCCAATTCAACCCAACGCTCGAGCGCTGCCATTTGCGCCGGGTCGGCCGCCAGCTGCTGCAAGTGCGACCCGTCGCCGGCGGGCAGGATCAGAACATCAACTCCTTCATAGCCAAACCATTCCGTGGGTAGATCTTTCGTGTCGTCGAGTGCAATTAGCTTGCGGCCCAATTCATCGCGGCTGGCCGCTCGGTCGGCGAACGCCTCGGCGAGGCCAAATGGTGTTGCCCCGAGCGTGACGATAACCTCGCTCGTGGCCGCTACCGGCGCCACCGTTCCGCCAGTGCGGCCCGGAGCCTTTGGTGCGAGCGTGATGGTGTCGCGAGTTTCGCCGCTCGCTATGAGTAGAACTTGAATCGGGCTGCCAACCCGCCCAACTTGTGTGTAGACAATGGCCGCATACTCGCCGCTTCCTGTTGAGCTTGGAACGAGTTGGCCGGTGGCAGTCGTGAGTACGCCGTCGCTATCGGCCGCGCGAACTTCGATCCTGAAGTTCGCCGCGTCGGCAGCCGATACGCCGGCAACATCGGCCGTCACCGCCGTCCAACATCCCAACTTGTATGCGTTCTTGAAGCCGATCCGCGCGCCCGCGATGTGTGCCGCTGATTTCGCATCCGCCGCCGCTGCCGGTGAAGCTTCCCAGCATTGCACGGCCGCCGCAAGAAGTAGCCAAGAAATGTACTTGGCCGTTCTGCGGCCGCAATCGAATCGCATCGTTAAGGACTGAATCGCGTGTCAGACCGCTTCTGGAAATCTCGAAACTTGAGTAGCAGCCGGCTAGGGCTTACCCGAATCAGCACAGGTGCACACGAACTGGCCGCAGCCCGGGCATCCGTCGCCATATTTCTCGCGCACTGCGGCCGCCAAATCGACTTCCACCACGTTGGCAATCGTGGTCAGCCACGCGAGTACGTCGGCGAACTCCGCCGCCTGCTCCTCGCGAGTTCCCTCGCGAAGTGCGGCCGCCAACTCGCCGATTTCCTCCATCAACCACATGAACGTGCCGTCGACCCCCCGCGCGCGGTCCTTCTCGAAATACATCCGACGGATGAGCGACTGAAAATCAGCAAGCGAAATGGGCGACGATTCGGCGGGCACGACGATGAGGTAGCAGAGTGATTGACAGTAAAACCACTTGCGAAGGCAAGCCGCCTCCGGGCGTCACCTGTTTCCGCGACAGGTTATGCCTTATTCTAGTCGGTAGGCGGCAGACTGCCCACCGGCCGCCGACTTTATCAGCCCCAACGGACGCCTATCCAGAGCAAGCCGATTACGCCGATGCCGGATCCAACGACAGAATTCACGCCCGTGGCCAAGGTCGGTTCGATCCCCGAAGGCGAAGGCCGATCGTTCCAAATCGGCGACCGGTTGATCGCCGTGTTTCTGCAGGGCGGCGAGTACTTCGCGATCGACGACCTGTGCCCGCACATGGGGGCGTCGCTGAGTGCAGGCTATCTCGACCCCGAGGGCACGGTCACGTGTCCATGGCACGCCTGGCGGTTCCGCATACGCGACGGCAAATGGGCCGACAACCCACGCCTCGGCGTCGATACATTCGAGGTCCGCGTTTCTGGAGACGAAATCCAGGTGCGGCCCAAAGCGCCGCAATAGCACGGAGTGAGCGCATCCACTGGTCGGCAGTACTATACGTTTCTACTACTTGCTTTCTTTCTTTGCCGCGTCTTCGCCCTTCTGCGCCGCTTCATCTTCCTTTGCTTCTTCCGCCTTCTTTTCGCCAGCGGGCGTTACCTTAACTTCAATCTTCTGATCGATCTTCTGTTGGATCGTCTGGGAGGCCACCTTGGCTTCGATCGTCACATTCTGCTTGAGTGTCGTTGAGCTCAAGCGCCCTTTCGACACGTTGAATAAAATCTCGCCGTCGGAGCTTTGGTCCACAATTTTCATCGACAGCTGCGGCTTTGCTCCTTCGGGGCGCTCGCCGAACGTCATCTTCAGCTCTGGCTTGATGACCGCGTACGTCACGCCATCCGCATCTTTGGTTCCGTCATAGGTATACGTGGTTTCAACCGTTTGTTTGCCAGCCTGTGGGTTGTTCATCTCGACCTTGGTCGACCATTTTTCGCCCTTCATTGGCGATTTCTCCGGCAACACGAGCGCACCTTGCGAAATCATCTTCTTGAAGCCTTCCGGCGTGGCGATGTCGCCCATTTGCGACGCACCGGGCGAATTCTTGAGTGCTGTCATGACCTCCTCGGGAATCTTCACGTCCTTCACCTCGCCGCGAGCGGTCATGGTGATCTCGAACTCGGCGTTTGTCATTGCCTTGTACATCGGTGCAATCTGAGCGGCCAGGCCAACAGGAGCGGCATCCGACTTCGAGTCATAATCGATGTTGAAGACCGGCGAGGTCATCTTCATCTTCACGCGTTCAAACTTCTGCTTGATGACCGCTTCGCCCGTGTTCTTGTCGACACCTTGCACATCCCAAGTCATATCCATGTCTTGCCGCATGGTCGTATTCATCTGACCGGCGGGCCCGGCCGCGGCCGACATGCTCATCTCTTGCACCATGCTGTAGTCGAGCTTCTCGCCGACTTCGAACTTCCATCGCAGCGGGTCTTCCGCGGCACCCACCCGCGACGCGACAAGACACGATAGTGCGACACCAACGACCGCGAAAAGCCGAAGCGTTTGCCAGCAAAAAGACATGATTTATTCCTTAGACCGCACGGGGAGTTAGAGCGAAATCAAGGCCCTCTATTATGATCGCGACCCGCTGCTAGCGGTAGCCACCGATCCCGCAATATGGCCGTATTCCGACTGGGCAGTTCAGAGGACTAGGTTGCCGTGGAGCGCGCTACAGAGTGGCTTTTTGCCCCGGTTCCAACACAATCGGCTCCGCCGCCGTATGCGAACGCACCCCTTCTGCCCAGGCCTTGGCATCCTGGTTGATTGGGGGCCACGTGTTGTAGTGGCACGGCGCGACTCGCTTCGGGTTGAGCAGCTTGACCGCGTCGATCGAGTCGTCCGGCCCCATCGTGTAGAGGTCGCCAATTGGCAGCACAGCCAAATCTAGCCCGGCGGCTCCGATCAGTTTCATATCCAGGAACAGAGCCGTGTCGCAAGCAAAGTAGATTCGATGATCCTCAAGCGTCAACAAGAACCCGCCCGGTACGCCGCCGTACGACCCATCGGGCATGCTCGAGCTGTGATGAGCGATCGTAAACTTCACATGCCCGAACGGTTGGGCCGTTCCGCCGCCCGGGTTCATGCCTACGAGCTTGTCCTCGGCAACGCCTTTCTTCGCCAGCCACTGACTCACCTCGAAATTGCAGATCACCTTCGCGCCGGTACGCCTTGCGATCGATATCGTGTCGCCCACATGATCGCTGTGGCCGTGCGAAAGCAAGATGTAATCCGCGTTAACCGCTTCCGCCTTTACCGGCGCGGTCGGCGAGTCGTTCAAGAAGGGGTCAACCAGAATCGTCGTGCCAGCCGTCTGCAGTGACCACGCGTTGTGACCGAGCCAGGTGATTTTTGTCATTTCATGTTCCCCGAACTATGTATTTACTGCCGAGTGCAATCTTCTCGATCGGTCAAGTCTTCAATCTTGTAGTAATCCAATCTCAAATCTATGCCGAGCGTTCCCAGTTTTAGCAGGATATGTGACGGAAAAACTTGATCGCACAGTGCTTTGGCGAATAGTCCGATAAAGCATTCGACGCTCCCGCCATCGTCCACAATTTGTCGTAGTAACGCATGCCCTGGGCTTAACTCGACGACTATACGGTCTAGGAATTGTGCAACGTTCTCGCCATTGCGCACTTCAAGCTCGCTCATCCAGTATCCAGCCGGATAGGTGCCTTTAAGGGATGTCCCAGCGGGGGATGTGCGAGCCTCACCGGCTTGATGTGTTCGTTGCGGCAATTTCTGCAATGCCGCGGAAACCTCGTCTGGATTCAACTTTAAGTGCTCGATATGAAGCGACGCGCAGTATTCAAAATCAAGCAAACCAACTTGTACTCGAACTCTATTCTGCATTCTCTTCAACTTAGCGGTACCAGGTTCGGAGGGGTATTGTTCACTTTCCTACACCGTAGCGATGGCAATGAAACTGAACAACGACCGGAATTCGCCCCCCTTGCGGCCCAACCATAATTTGCGACGATAAAAACTCTGACCACGTCTCCTGACCTCAGACGCACTCCAATCATGGATCTCCACAAACTCACCCGCGAATTGCACGTTAAAAACACCACGAAGATCGTCATGTACGTGGGCGACGGCCTGGGGGGCCTGCCGCAACAGCCGGGCGGCAAGACTGAACTCGAAACGGCCAAGACTCCCAACCTCGATGCACTGGCCAAAGTCGGTGTCCTCGGCAGTAGCATCCCCGTTCTCCCCGGCATCAGCCCGGGCAGCGGTCCGGGCCACCTCGGGTTGTTCGGCTACGACCCACTGCAATACATGATTGGCCGCGGTGCCCTAGAGGCCACCGGTATTGGTTTCTCGCTGCAAGAGGGCGACGTTGCCATCCGCGCAAACTTCTGCACGCTCGATGCCAAGGGCAACATTAGCGATCGCCGCGCCGGCCGCATTCCGACCGAAGAAAGCGCTCCGCTCGCGATCAAGCTGCGTAACGTAAAGATCCCCGGCATCGAAGTGTTTGTCGAACCGGTAAAGGAGCACCGTTTCGTGATCGTGTTCCGCGGTGCGGGGCTGCAAGGAAACGTGGCCGATACCGATCCGCAAGTGACCGGCGTCCCGCCGCTCGACCCGGTGCCGACCGACAGCGGCAGTCAGAAGACGGCCGAGGTCGCGAAGGAGTTCGTCCGCCAAGCCCGCGAGCTTCTTGCTGGCGAGAAGAAAGCGAATGGCCTTACGCTCCGTGGCTTCTCCGGCAAACCCGCGTTGCCGAGCTACGAGGAAGTGTATGGCCTCAAAGCGGCCGCGATCGCCGTCTACCCAATGTACAAAGGCCTCGCCCGGCTGGTCGGCATGGACATCGTCGGCAAAGCGCAAACGCTCGATGAACAAATGAAGGTGCTTGAAGAGAATTGGTCGAAGTACGACTTCTTCTTCATTCACTTCAAGTACACCGATAGCACCGGCGAAGACGGCAACTTCGACGCCAAGGTGAAGCGGACCGAAGAGTTCGATGCCGCCGTGCCGCGCATCACCGCCCTCAAGCCCGATGTGCTGATCGTGACCGGCGACCACAGCACACCGGCGATGCTCGCCAGCCACAGTTGGCACCCGGTGCCGACGCTGCTGGTAGCCAACAATTGCCGTACCGATGCGTGCGAGCGGTTCGGCGAAGCCGAGTGCCTCCGCGGCGGCCTCGGCCAGTTCGAAGCGAAGTACCTGATGACGCTCGCCCTCGCGAACGCCAAGCGGCTCGGAAAATTCGGCGCCTAACGCGGCGCCGAATTCAGCGATTGCAGCCAGCCAATTTACTTCGCTTTCGCCGTAAGTTTCTCAATGAGGAACTTCTCCACGGACCCATACTTCGTATCTTCGTGCCCCGGGTACGCCAGCACGACCTCAATCCCGGCGTCTTTCAACTTCTCTTCTAATCCAACGCCGTACATGGCCGAGTGGGTTGGATCGGGCTCTTCTTGTCCCATTTTCGGCGGTTGCTTCTGCTTCGGATAATCCATGTAAATCGGCGGATCATCTGCACTCACCAATTCAATCGGTGAGTACTCTTTGATGAGCGGCATGACCTTTTCGCGATTCTCCAGCAACTCGGCAAACTCCTCGGCCCTTTGGCCTTTCTCTTTTCGGTAGCCGAACGCATGCCCGCCGTACACGGCATTGGGAATCCACTTGCGAACTTGAATGGGGTCGAGCGAAGTTTGGGCTGCTACCACTGCCGCACACGTGAGTCGGCTCGACTCGCGCTCAACCGGATCGCTGCTGTCGGGTTTTGCCAGGTCATCGTGCAAGGCCAACCACAACGATGTGCACGCCCCGGCGGAACTGCCGGTCGAGCCAACACGCTTGGGATCAACATTCCATTCCTTGGCCTTCGAACGGATGGTCTGCAATGCTCGGGCGGCATCGTGCAACGGCGCCTTCACAGGCGGCTCAACATGCTGCTCCATCGCCTGAGCAATGAAGCGATAGTTGACCGCCGCCACGGAAATGCCGGCATCCAGATACGGCCGCACGGCCGCTTCGCCGTAACCGCTCTTGTCGCCCGCTATCCATCCGCCGCCGTGGATCAGCAGCACGACTGGCGTCGGCGTTTCCGACTCTGCCTGCCAAAAATCAAAAACCTGCCGCGGTGAATCTTTGCCGTACGCATAATCGGCAGCCGTCGGCGTCGATCGCGACGCCGGCTTTTTCTTGGCCTTTTGAGCCGCCTCGGCACTGGCAGCCCAGCTCACAATCAGAACCAGCATCGGCAAGAGAACGCATCGTCGCATCGAAATACCTCGCTCATCAGAAACAATAGGTGCCGGCCGCATCTCATCGTCGCCACACGGTCTCGCAAGGTCAACCCACAGTGACCCGGGTTGCTCGGAACTCGCCGTGGCGAGGCGTCCCCACCCCCGTCATCTACGCTCGTCAAGTGAAACCCGCCCTCACGCCGCCCAACGCCCCCCAAGTTGCATTCCCGATCCCCCTGTCTAAACTAGGTGGCATTCCCAAATCCAACTTCCTCTGCCCCGGCCGTGGAGCAAAACATGCCCCGTTCAATTTCCCGTAGCACTGTCGTCATCGCGATTCTTCTCAGCCTCGGCTTCGTTGCGACGTCGTTGCGCGCCGCCGAAACCGCTACCGCGGATTGGAACACGCTCGAGAAAGCTTACGCCGAAGCAAATTTGGAGCTTGCCCGCGCGCGGCTGGCCGAAGCGAAGAGCGAGAACGAAGGCTCGGAGGGCGCCGTTTCACAAGCCACGCTCAATGAATTGGACGCCGGCGTCCGCGTGGCACAAGAACGCCTCAAGCGACTGACCGATGGCAGCAGCGATCTGTATGCGCCGCAAATCAGCGCCGCCGAGAGCAATGTGAAGAACCTCGAAGCCGACCATGCCGAGTCGCTGAAAGCGAACAAGCTCGATTCGGGCGCCGTATCGAGTGCCGAGCTGCGCCGCGAGGTGGCAGAGATCGCCGTCGCCAAAGCTCGGCTGGCGTCGCTGAAGGTCCTCTCGAAGCAGCCGCCGGAAGTGCGGCTGCAATGGGAACTCAGCCAGTTGCGCGATCAAATTGCAGCGCTCTGGGCACGCCCGTTAATCGAGGACTAGGCGCATCTACTCCCATACAAACGCAAACCGTTCGTCAAACACGCGCGTACACTTGTCGCACGCGATCACCGAGCGTCGATGCCGATAGATCACCCGTCGGCACGCGGGGCAAGTTCCTTTGAACCGCGGTTTCGGCCGCACGACTTCCTCGCCATAGCATCGCTTCGCATTGCAGCCGATGGACTGGGCCACACTTCGCCACGCCGCGTTGTGCCCGGCGCCGCGCGGCGCGAGCACATGCGCGATTTCATGCAGGATCGTCTCGCGAACTTCACTCGTGTCGTTGAGCTCCACCAAGTGTCGCGACAGCGAGATTTGCCTGGCCGTGTAATCACACTTGCCGAAACGAACCTTGGATCGATCAAAGCGAAACGTCCAACTCGCCGGCACTTTGTGCTGCTTCATCAGCCGCAGTGCCAGTTTGTACGCATCCTGTAAATCCATGCGATGTTCCTGATTTCAGCGCAGGATTATATCAATATTCAACGGGGGCACCACCTCGGCGCTGGCGGATCGCGTTCGCGACTGCTCATCGCTTCGTCGGCTCGCGTTCGCTATCATCTTGGTTGCACATTTCAGGTTCTCCAGTGCGTTTGTGCGGAGGAATGTTTGCCCGTCATGGCCAGCATCTACGACTTTGAAGTCACCACAATCGACGACCAACCTCTGCGCTTAGACAAATTCCGCGGCGCCGTTCTCCTCATCGTGAACGTCGCCAGCCGCTGCGGCTTCACGCCGCAGTATGCCAGACTGGAAGCTCTGTACCGCAAGTACCGCCACCGCGGCTTCTACGTCCTTGGCTTTCCCTGCGACCAGTTCGGCCATCAGGAGCCCGGCAATGCGAGTGAGATCAAAGAGTTTTGCCGGCTTACGTATGATGTCACGTTTCCATTGTTTGCTAAAATCGAAGTCAACGGGCCCGGTACTCATCCATTGTTTGCCTATCTGAAAACCGCACGTCGCGGTTTTCTAGGCACGCCTCGTATCAAATGGAACTTCACTAAGTTCCTGGTCGACCGCGCTGGCAACGTTGTGCGACGTTTTGCACCGACTGCTGCGAGCGACAAAATTGAACGCAAGCTAATCACAGTGCTCTAGTACCAAATCAACAACAGCGATCCCTTCCATGACCCTTTTCAAAGTCAGCTTCGCCGTAGTGTTCTTCGCGTCGGTCGCCATCGCCGAGGTGGAAATCGCGCCACCGATCGAGATCGGCAGCAAGTTCTCCGCCACCGATACGCTCAACTGCGGCGACGAACCTTCCGCCGATGCCAAGGAATGCCTCGCAGGCCTGTCGTGGAAACCGGAGAAGTTCACAGTCCACCTGGAGCCCGCGTCGCCGGGTTGCGGCGATTTTCTCGTGCGCTTCCCGTCGCCGCGCCCCATGGGCAACGCGAAGAACGATCTCGTTTCCATGGAGTGGTTCGCTGCTCGCGACGAGAACAACAAGATTCGTACCGCCCGGGCGATTGTCGTCGTCCACGAATCCGGCAAAGCGATGACAGTCGGCCGCGTTATTGCCCGCGGCATCAGCGGCCAAGGCCTGCACGCCTTTCTCGTTCATATGCCTGGCTACGGGGCCCGCCGCGATGCGGACCTGGACAAGACCGATCGCACACTCCCCGCATTGCAGCAAGGCATCGCCGACGCCCGTCGTGCTCGCGACGCCGTCTTCGCGCTACCCGTGGTCGACCAGTCCCTGGTAGGAGTGCAGGGCACGAGCATGGGCGGGTTCGTCGCCGCGACACTTGCCGGCCTCGACCACGGCTACGACCGGGTGTTCATCCTGCTGGCCGGCGGAAACCTGCAAGATGTCATCCTCAATGGCAACAAAGACGCCGCCAAGACTCGCGAGCGGCTGGCCGCGGCCGGTGTCACCGTTGACCAAATCAAGGAGATTGTCCGTCATGTTGAGCCGCTGCGATTGGCCCATCGCGTCCGGGCGAATGATACCTGGCTCTACAGCGGCAAAGATGATGATGTCGTGCCGCCGCGCTGTTCAAAGGCTTTTGTCGACGCGGCCCATTTGCCCGCAGGGCATCACATCGTGCTCAACGCCGATCATTATTCCGGAGCGATCTACCTGCCGCAAATCGTATCGCAGATTCGCGATCGGATGACGGAGCCAAACGGCGTGAGACCGCCGGCTAAGAATGCGACGGCGCAATAATCGCTGCCGTTTGTTAGTCGGCCACGGCCAGCCGTGCGTCCGTTCGCAATCGCGTGGTCGTAAACGCGTGTTGCCCTTCGACTACCGCCCGCGGTGTTTCCCGCTTCAGCAGCCGTCCGATCTGTGCAAAATCGTCCGACAAATGCATCAAAATGTCATCGAGCGTGATGAGACCAATCAGCCGATTGCCGCGATCCACAATCGGCAACCGCCGAAATTTGCCCGTGCGCATAATCAGCAGCGCCGATTCGATGGAAGCGTCTTCCAGGATCGTCTTGGGCGCGATCGTCATTACCTCATGAACGGCGGTGCCGCCCGGGTCTAATCCTTTGGCGATGACCCGCGACACAAGGTCGCGATCGCTCACAATCCCTGTAACACGGCACGCCTGGTTGACAATGATGAGCGTGCCCACCGCCCGCTGGTGCATGCGTTGAGCGATCACGGCGACCGATTCATCCGGCGTCGCGGTATCCACCTCGCGTACGCAGATTCGTCCGACAGACATTGGAGCCTCCCCGGGAAAGATGGGAAACGCTATCAATGCAAATTTGGGTCCTAAGGCTCACGAAGAACCCGCGATTCGGCGTTCGTTGATACGTTCACATTACCACAATCCGGGGGACCTAAAAACAAGTGCTAAAAGAGAAGTCGCGATATAGGACGTCAAAAAGTAGACAGCCGCCTTCATCGCGAGAGCGCGACGTTCCGCACGCCAGCTGTGCTCAGCCGCGCGCTCGGCGGGCCCCCCACCGTGCGGAATCGCACCGCATTCCCTTCCGAAAACCGCCATTTTCTGCGGCACTTTCCCGACTTCTTTCTTCTTACCAGGAGTCGCCCACCCCCCACGCTTGGCATAGCCCGCAGGCGCGGCACGGCCTTTGCCTTAACTCCCGATTGCATCGGCGTACCATTTCCCGGTGAGTTCTGGCGGGGTCTAGAGCGAGGTATGACACATATCATTCGCAAACGCGCGCTCCAGCTGCTGCTGGTCGACGACAACGACGAACTGCGCGCCAGCATGGTTGACGATTTCCTCCGGCATGGCCACGACGTAAAGCAGTCGAAGTCGGTACCCCAAGCTTTGGAGATGCTCGAGCAACGGGCCTTCGACGTACTTGTGCTCGATCTCGCTTCGCCGGACGACGGCAGCCTGCAGATTCTTAAGCAGATTCGCGACCGCGGCGCCGAGTGCGAGGTGGTTGTGCTCGCCGGCCATGCGACAGTCGCTTTGGCCGTCGAGGCGATGAAATTGGGCGCCGCCGAATTCGTCGCCAAGCCGGTTCGTCATAGCGAGCTCGATCGACTCGTGCGCAAGGCGTATGCCGCCGGTCAGCTGCGCAAAGAAAATCAGCAGTTGAAGGCGGTGTTGCGACGTCATCAGGCGCCGCCGCAAATCATCGGCAATTCGCCGCAGATACAGGAGGTATTTCGACTGATCGAGCGTGTTGGACCGACCGATAAGCCGATCCTCATTCAGGGCGAGAGCGGCACCGGCAAGGAGTTGGTCGCCCGCGCATTGCATGAGGCCAGCCCACTCGCCGACAAGCCGCTGGTCGTGATCAACTGCGCGGCCCTTCCGGAAACGCTGCTCGAAAGCGAGCTCTTCGGCTACGAGAAAGGCGCGTTCACCGGCGCGGTCGGCATGAAGCCGGGCCTGTTCGAAGTTGCCGACGGCGGCACGCTGTTCATCGACGAAATCGGGGAGCTCGCCCTTGGCCTGCAGGCCAAGCTGCTGCGCGTTCTGGAAGACGGCATGTTGCGGCGCGTCGGTTCCGTTAAAGAACGGCGCGTGCATGTGCGATTGTTGGCAGCTACGAACCGCGATTTGCTGGAAGAAGTGAATCAAAAGCAATTTCGCGAGGATCTGCTGTACCGCATTAATACGCTGACCATTTATCTGCCGCCGCTTCGTGAGAGGCTTGGCGACTTTGCACCACTCGTTCAGTATTTCGCCGGTGAAGAATGGCAACTGGATCCAGATGTTGTGCCCACGCTCGAACGGTACAGTTGGCCCGGCAACGTTCGGCAGCTGCAGAACGCGATCGAGCGCGCAAAAATTCTCGCCGATGACGAGTGTATCCGTGTCGAGAACCTGCCGCCCGAGGTCGTGACCGTCGAAAGCTTACTGCCGCGCTACGGCAGCGATGGCGAAATCGACCTCTTCGAGCACACCCGCCGCCATGTGCTCGAGATCTATCGCAACCACCATCGCAACAAAGCGGAAACCGCTCGCGCCCTCGGTGTGAGCCGCCGCACGCTGTATCGTTTGCTCGATAAATACGGCCTCGGTGGCGCCTACGCACATTGACCGAAACGCACGCACCTTAGGGCGTTACAACCGGCGCGTGAATCGTAAGCACTGCGGCGGCAACCGCCACGCCAACGACGTTCAGAATAAGAATCAGCAGTCCCACTCCCCACAGTGTGCGCGTCGGTTCGTCGCGTGCCGCGGCATTTGCGCCTTTTCGTCCGAGGCGACTCTCGACTACGCCGCAGACCCAGGTCCAGTGCAGCATTACGTGCAGCAGCACCGCGGCTGCGAAGAAGCATAGAATACCATATTCCATGCGGCTCCACTCGCTGTAGGTTTTTCCCCACAGCAACCAACCATCGGCCTGCGGACCGGGCGGAAACACGAACTCGACGATCGTCGCACAACCGCACAACACCACGAATGCGATCAGCAGCAAGAAATCCAACCAGAAGTTAACGTCGGTCTTCGTGAGTTTTCGCATCTGTGGTAAATATGGCCGGTGCTAACGTTGCCACCCGAGCGCTGCTCGTGCAAATCTAGCTCATTCGAGGGCCGTGAATACATGTGGCATCACGCAGAGAGTTGTGCCCCTTGACCCTGTCTGTCGGCCTCGCCTATCGTCGTCGCTATGAATAACTCTGGCTACCCCGGTATGGATGGTTTTTTGGGCACGCGTGCGCCGCTCATTCTCGACGTTTTGTGCCTCGCCATGTTGGGGGTCGTGCTGGTCCTCGCTTGGAGCGTCTTCCTAGCCAAGGTTCGCAAAAACTTTACACTGCATAAGTGGATTCAAATCGTGCTGGCCGCGGTGCTGCTGACCGTCGTCATCTTGTTCGAGATCGACATTCGCCTGCACGGTTGGGAAGAGCGCGCCGCCGGCCAACTCGGCGGCCGCGCACCCGAGGCAGCATTCACCGCGCTGTACGTGCATTTGGTGTTTGCCGCCACCACAGTCTTGTTGTGGCCGATCACTATCGTGTTGGCTCTGCGCAATTATCCTAATCCGCCGCAGCCGGCCGAGCACAGCAAAGTCCATGTGGCTCTCGGCTGGGCCGCCACGATCGACATGGTGCTCACAACCGTGACCGGATGGATCTTCTACTGGGTCGCGTTCGTGCGATAGCGAAGATGCACAGGTGATACCGCCTTTCGGAGAGACGCCGCCACGGCTACACCATATCTGGCCGGGGCCCTGTCACCGGCTGCCCGCCGCCGGCCGCCGCGCGATTCACCGCGTTGACGAACGCCAGTGCTGCTGCCTCGACCGTGTCGGTCGATACGCCGCGTCCACGATAGATGCGGTTATCGCGCTCGACCTCGATCGTGGATTCGCCTTGGGCGTCTTGCCCACGAGTGACACTGTGTACGCGGAAGTCGCGTACGATCACTGAGATGCCGGTGATATCTTCGACCGCGCGGAACAGCGCATCGAGCGGACCATCGCCGCCCTCAATTGACGTGCTGCACTGCTCATCGGCGCGTTGCAATGTGACAGAGACTTCCGGTTCACCGCCCCCGGTCGCGTGCACTTCATAATTGACGAGCTTCCATTGATCCTCGGCAACCGTCATTTGCTTCTCGATGAGCGCGCCGATATCTGCGTCGTACACTTCCTTCTTTTTGTCGGCGAGTTTCTTGAACGCCTCAAATACCTCGTCGAGATGCGTTCCGGTGAGGTGATAACCGAGCGCCTGGGCCCGATCGGCCAGCGCTGCGCGGCCGCTATGTTTGCCGAGCACCAGGTCGGTCTTCATGAAGCCAACGTCCTCGGGCCGCATGATTTCGTACGTCGTGCGTTCTTTGAGCATGCCGTCTTGGTGGATGCCGGCTTCATGGGCGAATGCATTGCGTCCTACAATGGCCTTGTTGCGCTGCACCTGCAGGCCGGTGATGTTGGAAAGCAGCCGGCTGGTTGGGACAAGGCGGGTGGTACGAATCGCGGTCGTCGTGTGGTAGTAGTCGCTGCGGGTGCGCATCGCCATCACGACTTCTTCCAGCGAACAATTGCCGGCTCGCTCGCCGATACCGTTCACCGTACACTCAACCTGACCGGCGCCGTTTTCCACAGCGGCCAGGCTATTCGCTACGGCCAGGCCAAGGTCGTTATGACAATGCACGCTGATCACGGCCCGATCGATATTCGGCACGCGGTTTTTGAGCGTCTTGATAACGCTGCCGAAATGGGCCGGCGTCGCGTAGCCGACCGTATCGGGAATGTTCACCGTCGTCGCCCCGGCCTTGATCGCCGCCTCGACCACTTGGCAGAGAAAATCAGGCTCTGTGCGCGCCGCATCCTCCGGTGAGAACTCGATGTTATCGCAGTAGCTCTTAGCTCGTTTCACACTCGAGACAGCCCGCTCGATAATTTCTTCCTTGCCCATGCGGAGTTTGAACTCGCGATGAATCGCGCTAGTTGCGAGGAACACGTGGATGCGGGCATCCGGCGCGACCTGCAGCGCTTCCCACGCACGATCGATATCCTTGTCGTTGCAGCGGGCGAGTCCGCAGATGGTCGCGCCGCGAATGGTGTTTGCAATCTCCCGCACCGCTTCGAAGTCGCCCGGTGACGCGATTGGGAAGCCGGCTTCGATCACATCCACGCCGAGATCCACCAACGCTTGGGCCACCTCGAGTTTCTCTTCAAGGTTCATGCTGCACCCGGGCGATTGTTCGCCGTCGCGGAGCGTGGTGTCGAAAATGACAATCGGACGTGGCTGTGTGGTGGACATGACAATGCTGGCAAATAGAAACAGGGCTAGAACCAACCAAATAGCCGCGATGTTGCGCATCGCCGGCCCCAAAAACAAAAAACCCTAAGGCCGGGCGGCCTTAGGGTTCTAATGTACTCGTCAACGTGTATCCGCACGAACCCTAAGCACCGCCGCAGCGGCCGGCTAGCAACAACAAGCCAAGCAATAGGGTTTGCAGAAACATTGAAAATTCCAGGCTAAAATCGTCAGCCGAGCAATTCGGCCGGTCGTTCAAGTCTAAGTGACAATTCGCGGCAGGTCAAGGTTCGGGCTAGCGACCGCGAAAATTGGCCTGCGGCCAGACGCACTCAACAGTTAACATTCGGCAACTGCGGCCGATTAGTTCACTCGCGACTTTCAGGGGGTTCCTCATGAGTGGTACCCATCTCGACCTCGTCGATGACCCCTTCGACAAGAATACGGGCAAGAGTGCGAACGATGGCCGTAAGTTTGTCGGCGTCCATTTCACGTGCTGCGATGTGTACACGCGGGTTTACGTGAACCGCGATGGCACCGCCTATGAGGGGAACTGCCCGCGATGTGCGAAACGTATCCGCTTGCAAATTGGTCCCGGCGGCACCGATTCGCGGTTTTTCACCGCCCGTTAGAAGCGACTGCGATCGCCCGCTGGCATCGCTGGCAGCATGGGCTTGCTGGCTAATCTTGCTCCGTCGCGGCGATTTGCATACCATCCGCCTCCTTATGTCGGGTGTTTGTGCGCGGTTGATTCGGCCTCGCGGCCGTCGCCAAAGCTCGTCGTTAGCCCGAACCTACGTCTCATGCTTCTCGATTTTGAAGTGCAGCGCTGCGCTCGCCGGTGCGCCGCGACCGACAGGGAACTTGTGCCTGGCGATTGGTGCTACTCGGTCCTCGAAGTGAGCGGAGCGGAGGTGGTTCGCAAAGACTACTGCCCGGCGGGATGGGCCGGAGCGCCTGAGGGCGCATTTGGCTGGTGGAAATCGCGTATACCGGAAGCCACTGCGAAGAAGGTAAAGCTGGCGCCGAACGATGTCTTATTGGAGCTGTTCGATCAACTCGCGGAGCGACCGGAGCAAGGGGACTTGCGATATGTGTTAGCGCTGTTGCTGGTGCGACGGCGCGTGCTTCGCGTCGACCTCGCCAATGGCGAATTGGGCGAGCCGCAGGGGGATGAGGCAAACAACGGCAAAGCCGAAACGCTGGTCGTGTATTGTCCAAAGCGTGAATTGACTTACGAAGTGCTGGTGGCGATGCCGGATGGTGAGCGGATTGACCAGATTCAGCAGCAATTGAGCGAACTATTGATTGCGGATGCCGAATAGGTGCGGGCACGTGACGAATCGACGGACTCCAACATCGCTGGCTTCGCTGTTGACGGTAGCGTGTCTGCTGTCGGCCTCGGGTGCAACGTGCCAGCGGCAGATGCTGATGAATCCGTTCGTGGCGCCGGGCCCAGCGGCGCCGCAGGTGCTGCCGGAGAACGCTACGCGCGAGCAAATCGTGGCGGCCGTCAATCAGAACAGCGCGAAGGTTCGTACCATTACGGCCACAGGGGCGACGATCACAGTTCCCGACACTCTCGGCTTACCGCTCTTGAGCGGCAACATTGCGGCGGAACGGCCGGGCCGGTTTCGTTTGACGGCCGGCACGGCTGTGACGGGGCAGGAGATCGACCTTGGCAGCAACGACGAAATGTTCTGGCTGTGGGTGCGGCGCAATCAACCGCCTGGTGTGTATTTCTGCCGCCACGCGCAGTTCGCCACGAGCAACATTCGCCAAATGATGCCTGTCGAGCCATCGTGGCTGCTGGCGGCGCTGGGCATCGTCGACATCGATCCGGGCAGCGTGGTCGACGGGCCGCTGCCGTCGCCGCGTGGCGGCGGCACGGTTGAGTTGCGGTCGACGCTGCCTTCCGCCTCCGGCACGTTGCAGCGGGTGATGGTGATCGATGCCCGCAGGGCCTGGGTATTGGAGCAACATATTTACGATCCGACGGGCAGGAATTTATTGGCAAGTGCGGTTGCTGAGTCGCATCGTTACTATCCGCTCGAACAGGTTTCGTTGCCGGACGTGGTATCGATCCGCCTGCCGCCAGCGAATATGGCACTGCGGATCAGCCTCGGGGCTGTGCAGATCAATCAACTCTCCGCCGACCCGGCGCAGTTGTGGTCGATGCCGAAGTTCGATGGTTATCAGCAGTTTGACTTGGGTGGAGCGGCGCTCGGCACGCCATTGCCAGGGCAGGGGCCGGCGACGCCGCCGCTATCGGCGAACATCGTTCCCGCTGCTTATCCCAATTATCCGACGGCGTACCCGGTCACGCCGGGAACACAGCAGAGCGCGCCGGCTGGGCAAGCACCGCAGCGTGCTCAAGGGTCGCCCTTGCCGCTGTATGGTCAGCGGATGTTTCCCACGCTCTTTGGGCGGAAGTACTAGCGCTCTGTCAAACGTTGATTTTCGGATCAGCCGCCGGGCGCTGGCCCGCGGTTGCGGCGGCAAGAACCGCGGGCTAGCGCCCGGCGGCTGATTGCCGGCACCCGAATTCTTAAGGGCGACAGAGGACTAGCGATCATTTCAATCAACCGGTCATCGTTGTTTCATTCAAAGAAGCGGGCGACGGGCACCGTCCAGCCGGCGACTACGTCGTCGACAACAAATTCGTCGGCGGCTTTGAAGACTTGCATCGCGCGATCGTTGCGAAAGACGTGAATGCTGCGCTTGTCATCATCAACGACGCAAACCGCTCGAACACCAACTTCTAAGTACTCGGCGACTTTGGATTGCACTTCGCTCCAACGGTCTGATGGGGACAGCACTTCGAATACGAGATCGGGCGCGACTTCGAGGAGCCCGGGCGGTAGCGGGCCTTTGGGCACCCGTTCGTAACTGTAGTACGCCACGTCGGCGCCTCGCACGGTATCGGGATCGCGTTCGGTGATCACGCCGGAATCGTTACTTACGACTCGGCCGATGGGATGCTCGTCCAAATACTTGCGCAGCAGATAAACGACTTGTACGCAAATCTCACCATGCCTTGGTCTCGGTGGCGCCATCGTTACGAGCACTCCTTTCACGAGCTCGGTGGGATACCCGTGCGGGTCGGGCAGGTCGGCGTATTCCGCCGCGGTCATGAGTGCTGTGCCGGTGGCCATGGTCGATTCCATCACGACGTGAAAAGTGGGTCCACAACAATTATAGTTCGGGCGTTTGCGTCGCCACAATCAAGTTTCGTACACGATCCGGCCGCGGTGTTGGCTGCGGCTGATTTGGTCGGTGGCGTAAAGGCCGGCGAGGACGAACTCGACGCACGATGCCCGCACCGCTTCGTTGTCGCTCGCGTTGACTTCGAACGCTTTGTCCCACACGGGCGGCACGCGTTTGATGAGCGCCGCGTAGTGGCTAGAGGGGAGCATATCGCCGACTTCGATCTTCACGCCGCGCGAAAAAATCTCGGCGATTTCCGACAGGCCGTGCTTGTCGACGTACTCCTTGAAGACGGTGGCGATGGCGTCGGCGAGGACGGCATCGAGCACCTGGCGCTCGCTCATTTGATGCGAGCCCATGAGGTCGAGTTCGAGTTTGCCGAGCGAGGAGGCGTACAGGTGGCCAAGATCACTGATCCGCGGCACGGCGGGGCGTTCGCCGAGGACGGCGGCGCGTTGGCGCGCGGAGGCGATCATGGTGCGGTAGTTCGCGAGCGATAACCGGGCGCTCACGCCGGATTGTTGGTCGACGTATTTGCTGCGGCGTGCGGCGCGGCTGACTTCTTCGATCAACTCCTTCATGAAGTAGGGGACGACGACGTCGGGGGAACGAGTCTCGAGGAGCGAGGAACGAGTTGGATCCTCACTACCACTACTATTGTTTTCTCGCTCCTCGCTTCTCGCTCCTCGTTCCTCCACTTCCTGCTCGACGATTTGAATTCCCAGGTCGCGTTCGAGTGGGTAGTGGGTGTGGATGATCGAGCCGATGCGGTCTTTGAGCTGCGGGATGACTTTGCCGGAGCGGTTGTAGGTCGACGGGTTGGCGCTGAACAGGATCAGCACGTCGATATCGAACTGCACGGGGTAGCCGCGGATCTGGACATCCCGCTCTTCGAGGATGTTGAAGAGGCCGACTTGCACGAGCTCATCGAGCTCGGGCAGTTCGTTCATTGCGAAGATGCCGCGGTGCATGCGGGGAATGAGGCCGAAGTGGAGGGCATCTTCGACGCCCATGCTCACGCCGGCGGCGAGTTTGGCGGGGTCGATTTCGCCGATGATGTCGGCGAACTTGGTGCCGGGGGCGAGGCGCTCGGCGTAACGATCTTCGCGCGGCCACCAGCCGATGCGGATTTCATCGCCGGGGACGCTGCTCACCAGCTGGCGGCCGCGGCGGGTGATTGGGTGGAGTGGGTCGTCGTGTACGGGAATTTGCGGGTCGTCGATGTAGGGGACGGCTTCGTCGAGAAACGTGGCCATGAGCCGCATGAGCCGGCTTTTCGCCTGGCCTTTTTCGCCGAGGAAGAGCATGTCGTGCTGGGCCAGGATCGCGATGTTGAGCTCGGGAATGACGGTGTCGTCGTAGCCGACGATGCCGGGGTAGAGGTCCTCGCCGGCCTGGAGTTTGGCGAGGAAGTTGTCGTGAATCTCTTGTTTCACGGTCTTCGACGCCCAGCCGCTGTCGCGAAGTTCGGAGAGAGTGGAAGGCCTGCTAGTGAGGATGGACGCCATATCTATGCCGTTGTCGCCAGGGTTGGTGCCGTGAATCGTATCCAAGATTATAGCGCGGCCGCCCGGATGGGGCAGGGTTTGGCGAAGAGCGGTTGGATTGCAGGTTAAATGGCGGTTGAGGTGCGTCGTGAGCGACGTGGTGATTTTGGGGTGTAGGGTCTTGGGGCTCAACTTTCAAACGGTAGTCGAACGGCAGCGTTATTCGCTCGTGATTTTCTCGGACGGGCGGCTTCTTCACTTGCTCCGCGGTTAAGTTGTGGATGGGAGTGGGCGAGGGGGGGGATTATTGCAACGCATGTGATAACGCGTTTTCTATTGCAAAACTCCAAACTCCTTGGGCCGATTTCTTGTTGGGTTGGGCGGAATCGCCTTCGCGTAAATGGTTGGCGGGGCGCAACTTCGATGCGGGGCGATATTCTTAACATGGGGTGTGGTGGTGGGGCGGCTGGGTGAATTTGCTCAGCGGAGGGTGTGGCAGAATTCCGTTGTGTGCGGGGTCGGGAGACCCGCGCACAGCGCGAGGGGGGGCGGGAGGCCCGCGGCGCTCGTTGCCCGATTGGGCGTGTTTTTGCGTAGATGTCCCAATCTCTCCCCTTGGGTTTTGGCCATCTTCGTGCCACGGCGAGGCGCGGTTAGCGGCCTGGTGGGCGCGCAGCGGCATCGCGCGAGACGCACGCGGCGTACGTCAGAACAGAAGCGCAAAATCCCTCCCTCGGATTTTTGCGCTCCTGTGCCAATTCGAGGCGCAGTCGCGGCGGGGCCGATGCGCGCAACGGGAGCGGGGCTCGTTCAGTCTGCGGCCAAGAGAACGAAGCGGCGAGCCGCTCGGTGGGCGAGCGGCTTGGTTCGGGATGTCAAAGAGCGGTGGCGGAAGTTGTGAGTCGTTGCGGCGGGCTGCAGGTTAAGTGAACATGCGACCACTATAGCAAATCGGTTGGCCAATGCAAGGATTATTTGTAGCCACCTCCGAAATTGTGGTCGCGATGAGTTTGCAGGTTGGCGGCGGGGTCTGCACTTGCTTGCGCTGCGTGCTCCGATCGGGAATAGCGCGCCGCGTAGCGTGTGTTGTGATGCGCGATTGTAATTCGTGAGTTGTGAGCGGGTGAATTCCGAAACGTGGGTATAGGTATGGACGATCAAAGAATCGATCGAGGCAATAGTAGATACGACGACTACAAAGTTCATGTGGATAGCACTCTTCGTAGCAAGAACCTGCAATGGTCTCGGTACACGCAGCGTGCAACTGACTGGGACCACGATCATTGCGAATTCTGTTGGCGCCGGTTTTCTGAGCCGAGTGCCGGATACATCGACTCGGTCGAATTCGGATATACGACGCCGGACAGATTTAATTGGATTTGCCAAGAATGCGTTAACAAATACAAGGAACGATTTGGCTGGATTGTCGAAGGTGGCGAGAATGACAAATCTTAAATCGTATTGCTCATTTATCGGTGCCGAACTTCTCGGGGTGGCGCGAGTTGCTGTGGCGAGCGAACTGCGAGAAGCAACCAAGAGTTAGACGGATGCGACGGGCGTTCCGCCGGTCGCGACGGGTGCGCAGTGTGGGAGCGTTGGCTGGCAAGTCGCCCCCTCCCCAACCCTCCCCGCGGCGGGGGAGGGGGCCGGAATGTGAATTTTGGGCAGGAGTGGTTCGTTTGTGGATGCGACTGGTGTGTGGGCGGCGGGGCAGGCACTTGCTTGCGCTGCGTGCTTCGATCGGGAATAGCGCGCCGCGTAGCGTGTTGTGATGCGCGATTGTAATTCGTGAGCTGTGGAGCGGGTGAATTCCGAAACGTGGGTATAGGTATGGACGATCAGAGAACAGGTCGAAATGGCGGTCACATAAGATGGCTTAATCGACTCAGAATCGCATTGGCCGTTGTTTTCAGTACCATCTGCGTTCTGTCCTTCGCGTTTTGGATGCGAAGCTATTACTGGTATCAGGCTGTTTTTATCAAACAGGGGGCGATCGTTTACGCAGTGGGTGCGTATGGCGGCTATATGTGTGCCTCGATTCGGCGTGCGCACGCCGGGAGTCAAGCCTGGCAAGTCAACGATTGGCCGATGGATAAGAACCGAGGCGTGGTTGCCGACGACGCGAAGTCAGCAAACATGTTTGGGTTTGGAGGCGAGGGATATCACGATGGGGTGGCCGTGCTGTTGGTACCAGCGTGGTTTGTAAGCCTCGGAAGCGGTGCGGCGTCGCTGCTGCTCTGGCGCATGAAGGCGATTGCTTTCAGCGTGCGAAATCTTCTGATTGCGACGGCGGTAATTGCAGTGATTCTCGGGATTGCTGTTTATCCCAAGTGACTCATGCCGCCACTTCAATTGACTGTGCCAAAAGGTAGCGACTTCTGAGGGTCAGGCATTGAAGCGTTGCGAGGAGGCTGCGACCCTTTTCAGGGTCGGATGGCGATGGTCGCGCTGGCGACCGGTGGTGTCGTCGCTCCGCTCCTCGACCACCGGCTAATAGCTGGGACCCCTGCAGGGTCCTGCAGCCGCGGCATGCCGTGAAGTTCCAGATCGCTATTTCGTTTACGCCCAAGGCCGACAATTCTTATACGCACTGATCAGAGAGGCCGATCCAGACCTGCAAATGTCACGACTGTAACAGTGCGTTTCGCCACCGACCGCGTCTAGCGCTTCGTAAGTTTTTGCAATTTCTCACCCACGGCAACGGCCTACGAGTTATCGCGGCTGACAGTATGTTTTGGGAGGTTCTTACGAGCTAGCTGACGCCGTTGCTTCGGAATTCCGAGGTCTTTCGAAGATGGTTGTTTTGCCGGGGCTCGTCGACGGAAATTTCAACGGCGGACAAATCTTCGGACAGCGGTGTGTCGAATTGACGTATTAAACAAGCCTCTGGGGAAACTTGAGGCGACCGGAATGGCTGTTTCCCTTTGGATGTTCGATAAGCGGTTGAGCGCGCCCTTACAGGACTTTCGCCGATGTTGTTGCGGGTACCCAGGACTACGTACCGGGCTGTCGTGGCGCGGCCTTTCAGGCCGATGGAGAAATGTGCGGCGCACTCCGGACCGCGTGGCGGTCCGGCTAATGGGCGATGTGCGCAAGGTTCGCGAGTTGCATGGGCGCGCGAGGCGCGCGGCAGATGTGACTACTTCACGACTGGGGGATTACGCTCGTCGGAGGGATATCACTCGTGGCGGGGATATCACTCATCGGAACGATGTTACTCGTCGGTGACGCAGCCTTCGCTGGCGCTCTTGACGTTCTTGATGTACTTAAAGAGCGTGCCGCGGTCGGCTTTGTAGGGGGGAGCCTTCCAGGTGTTTTTGCGGCGGGTTAGTTCGTCGGCGGGGACGTCGAGCGTGATGGTGTTGGCTTCGGCGTCGATGGTGATGCGGTCGCCGTTTTTCACCAGGGCGATGGGGCCGCCGACTTGGGCTTCGGGCGTGACGTGGCCAACGATGAAGCCGGCCGAGCCGCCGGAGAAGCGGCCGTCGGTGATGAGGGCGACATCGGCGGCGAGGCCCGCGCCGACGATCGCGCCGGTGGGCGAGAGCATTTCGGGCATGCCCGGGCCGCCCTTGGGGCCTTCGTAGCGGATGATGACGACGTCGCCCTTCTTTACTTGCTTGTGCTGCATGGCGGCGAGCATCGCTTCTTCGGAGTCGAAGCAGTTGGCGGTGCCGGTGAATCGCAGGCCTTCCTTGCCGGTGATTTTGGCGACGGCGCCATCGGGGCAGAAGTTGCCGCGCATGATGCGGATGTGGCCGGTCTTCTTGATGGGGTTCGAGATGTCGTGGACGACGTCTTGGCCTGCTTCGAGGCCGGGGAGTTCGGCCAGGTTTTCGGCAACCGTCTTGCCGGTGATCGTGAGGCAATCGCCGGTGATGAGTTTTTCTTTGAGGAGCAGTTTCATGACGCCGGGGGTGCCGCCGACGCGGTGCAAGTCTTCCTGCACGTACTTGCCGCTGGGCCGGAGGTCGGCGAGGTAGGGCACGCGGTCGCTGGTGCGTTGGAAGTCGTCGATCGTGAGTTTTACGCCGACCGAGCGGGCCATGGCGATGAGGTGCATGACGGCGTTGGTAGAACCGCCGACGGCCATGATGACGGCCATGGCGTTCTCGAACGCTTCGCGAGTCATGACATCGCGCGGTTTGATGTCTTTCTCCATGCAATTACGCATGACGGCACCGGCGCGGCGGCATTCTTCCATCTTGCCGGGGTCGGTCGCGGGGAGTGACGAGCTGTAGGGCAGGGCCATGCCCATCGCTTCGATGGCGGAGGCCATGGTGTTGGCGGTGTACATGCCGCCGCAGGCGCCGGCGCCGGGGCAGGCGTGGCGAACGACGTTGCGGCGTTCGGCGTCGGTCATGTTGCCCATGAGCTGCGCGCCGTAACAGGTGAAGGCCGAGACGATATCGATTGGTTCGCCTTTTTCGGTGTGGCCGGCGCGGATGGTGCCGCCGTAGATCATGAAGCCGGGGCGATTCAAGCGGCCGAGGGCGATGAGCGAGCCGGGCATGTTCTTGTCGCAGCCGGGCAGCACGATACAGGAATCGTACCACTGAGCGGCCATGACGGTTTCGATCGAGTCGGCGATGATATCGCGCGATTGCAGCGAGTAGCTCATGCCGTCGGTGCCCATCGAGATGCCGTCGGAGACGCCGATGGTGTTGAACCGCATGCCGACGAGGCCGGCGTCTTGGACGCCTTTCTTTACTTCGGCGGCGAGGTCGAGCAGGTGCATGTTGCACGGGTTGCCTTCGAACCACATGCTGACGATGCCGACCTGCGGCTTGTTCATGTCCTCTTCCGACATGCCCGTGGCGTAGAGCATGGCCTGGGAGGCGCCCTGCGTTTCGGGTTGGGTGATTTGACCACTGTATTTGTTGAGAGGACCGGCCACCGAAGATCTCCCGGAGAGCGCCGCGAGCCGAGCGGTGCTGTGAACGATGTTTTGTGATCGATGCCGCGCACTGTGCGGCGATGATTGCGGAGTCCGCTTCGGCCCTGCGGACTGGATGTGCCACCCTGGCGTTCGCAGCTACTTCAGCGGGAGGATTTGGCCCCCCAGTGGGCTACATGCGAATACCGACGCCGTTTGCGGGCGATCGAGCCAATACAAGCAGGGATTTATTGTATCGCAAAGGGGTTCGCGCGCCATGTGGCTTGACACAGCGCGGCTGCGCGCGGCGGTGGTGGGATTTGCGCAGGGAGAGTGTGCAAATTCGGTGGGGGGGGCCGGTGACGGCCGGGCGCACTGGTGTTGGCGCGCGTTGTGTCTTACTTCGGCACGTCGAGAATTAGCTGCACCATCCAATCGCCGCCGAAGTCGGTGGCTTTGGGTTCTTCGTCGTCGCCAGGTTTGCCGACGCGCGAGTGTTCGCCTTTTGTGCTGGTGTCGTAGCTCACGTAGACGCCCTTGGTTTGTTCGGCGTTGAAGTCGAGGGCGACCCAGAATTTCTGCGGCAGCTCGACTGGCTTGTCGAACTGGACGCGGACCCAATTCTCTTTGCCGCGTTTGAAGATTTTATAGGGCGCCGATTCGGTATGAAGCACTTCGTCGCGCTTCTCGCTAACGAACGTGATCTCGAAGTCTTCGTTCGGCGCTTGTGGGAGGCCGTAGCGCGAGCCGTGGATGCGGATGCCTTTCACTTTGGTAATGCCTTCCGGCAATTCGAACTGAATGAGGTGGCCGCTGCCGCCGTAGCTTTTCTTGCCGTCGGGTTTGCCGTCGCCGTAGCCGAGGAGGGGCGAGATTTTCTTACCGTCGGTTGCGTCGCTCTGCGCGGCGGCGGTCGAGGGCTTGGCTTTGTCGGTAGCGGATTCGGCGATGGCGGCCGTGGTACACCAAAACGCGACCAAGGCGATGCTGCAGATATGCCGGCTCAGATTGTGCGGCGGTGAAGCAAGGCTAATGAATTCGTTCCATATGCACTTTGACATCTTCCTTGTCTCCTTTGTGAGATGCGTTTGCGCAGTTGGCTGTGACACTGAGAGCGAGACCGCTCACCTTAGACGAGCGTGGCGCGGTCGAAGTTCCAATAACCCGTTGGATGGGTTTCACACGCGCCGACCGGCGGTGCGGCCATAGATGAAGAGGAGCAGCAGTGCACCGATCAAGGCGCCGAGCCAGCCGGCGGGGACTGGGTCGGTGAGCGAACCGCCGCGGAGGATGCTGGCGATCGTACCGCCGACGAAGGAGCCGGCGATTCCCAAGAGGCAAGTGAAGATAAGGCCGATGGGCTGGCGTCCGGGCATCAAAAGCCGCGCGAGTGCCCCCACGACCAGGCCGAAGACGAGCCACCCGATGATGTGCATTGCGTGCCCTTTGCGAACGAGGTTTGAAGCAGTTGCCTGGGCGCACATCCTAACAAAATATCGGGGCCACTGCGAAGGTGAGCCGCGAGTTTGAGAAGTAGGTTTGCGCTCAAAATTGGACCGCGGTGTGAGTGACGAAGGGAGATTCGTAGCGAACCTACGAGCGGTGCGCGGCGGTTCGCCGATCGAAGCGGGCAGGCGAGCGGCCCGCAGCCACTGGCACAATTGCGCATGAAAAAGGGCCTGAGAGCCATTGCGAAGGAGGGGGCTCCTTCTTTGGCTTCAGGCCCAATCGCGAGTTGTTTGTAGGGGTTCGTTGTTGGTTTGTGCTTTAGACGTTCGTGCGGCGGCCGGCCATCATTCCGTAAAGGAAGAGGAGGAGGAGCGCGCCGACGACGGCGCCGATCCAGCCCGAGGGATTGGAGGTATCCATTTGGTTGCCGCTAAACATCGTGCCGAGGTAACCGCCGACGAAGGAGCCGGCGATGCCGAGGATCGTGGTCAGGATGAAGCCCATCGGCTGGCGGCCCGGCATGAGGAAGCGGGCAACGAGGCCCACGATAAATCCAAAGATAATCCATCCAATAACGGCCATAGTTTTTGTCTCCCAAGGGAAAGTGGCAATGAGTGCTTGAGCCAGAACGGTAAGCACGGCGTATGCCAATGGCGGATTTGTGGCCCTTGTGAGGGGGTGTAGACTACACTCGGCATTTGGCGAGATGGATGCACTTCGATTTTGCGAGTATTTTCAGGGTTGCCCTGGCCATTCGAGTGTTTTTCGCAAAGCGTGGGTACGCCAATCTGTTGAACACGTTCTGACCATGCTGGAGTCGCACTAACCATGAAGCTCACCCCATTTGTGTGTACGTTGGCCCTGGGAATCGGAATCCAATTGCCAGCAAGGGCGGCCGACGGCGAGCTACCACTGTTGCTGAGGGACGACTTCGAGCACGGCATGAATCGCTGGCAGACGAGCGACCCAAAGGGCGCGGAGCCGGTGTGGAAGATCATTGAAGCGGCCGACGCCGGCAACCACGTGCTGCGGTGCACGGGGCCGAGCAAGTATCAGCCGAAGTATCGCAGCCCGCTGAGCATCGCGCTCGTGAAAGATCTGGAAGTCACCGACTTCGAACTGACGGCGCGGGTGCAGGAAACACATGTCGATGCCGGGCCGCATCGCGACCTGTGCATCTTCTGGGGCTACCAGGATCCAGACCATTTTTATTACGTGCACATGGGGGCGAAGCCCGACCCGCACGCCTGCCAGATTTTCATTGTAAACGGTGCGCCACGGACGAAGATCACGGTCGACGAGGCGAAGGGCACGCCGTGGACGGAAGGCTGGCACAATGTGAAGGTGGTTCGCCGCGTGGATGATGGTGCGATGGAGGTGTACTTCGACGATATGAAGAAGCCGTACATGACGGCGAAGGATAAGACGTTCGCGTGGGGGCAGGTGGGCATTGGGACGTTTGATGATCACGGGAATTTTGATGATGTGGTGGTGCGCGGAACGTTGAGAAAATAGTTCGGCGCGCGACGATACTATGACGCGTGAAGAATTTCATTGTGGATTGCGGCATTATCGGCGCTGTCTCGTCGCGCCGCTTATCGTCGCGGGCGTCGGCGGCCTGGTATGGACAGTCGCACTAACGGTTTATCGAGATGCAATGCTCGCGATCGGCGCGAGGCTTTTTGGCGCACACGACGCCACGTGGATTGCACCGGCAACGCTCAGCATACTTCCAATCGTGATGCTCGCGGTGTCATGGCTGTCATATCGTCGGCATGATCCACGAGTAATATGCCCTCACTGCGGTAAGTTTCTGGCGTCTTCGCAAGCTTGTATGATCGTGACTGCAACTGGAAATTGCCCTTATTGCGGATACGACTTGTTTGACCAAAAACCGATATGACCGGTATTGTCGCAACAACTCACCACTATGGCAGCGAGCGAATACGAATTTGACGTAATTGTTGTTGGCGCGGGGCATGCCGGCACCGAGGCGGCGCTGGCGGCGGCGCGGTTGGGGGCGAAGACGGCGCTGTTGACGACCAATTGCGACACCGTCGGGCAGATGAGCTGCAATCCGGCGATTGGCGGCGTCGGCAAGGGGCAGATTGTTCGCGAGATCGATGCGCTCGGCGGTGCGATGGGCCGGGCGATTGATGCCACGGGCATTCAGTTTCGCATGCTCAACCGCAGTAAAGGGCCCGCGATGCACAGCCCGCGGGCGCAGGCTGATAAGAAGGCGTATCAGGCGGAGATTAAACGGCTGGTTGAGGAGACGCCGAATCTTACGCTGCGGCAAGAGGTGGTGGAGGACCTTCTCGTAGAGCCAGACGGCTCGCTCATTGAGGCGACCGAACTGTCGGCTCGTATGGCTCGCATCACGGGCGTGCGGGTGCGTGGCGACGCGGTGTATCGGGCGCGGGCGGTGATTCTTACTACTGGCACGTTTCTGCAAGCGCTGATGCACACGGGCGAAACCAAGACGCCGGGCGGTCGCGCGGGGGAGGGCACGACGGCTGGGATCAGCGGGGCGCTCAGTCGTCTGGGCTTCCGGCTGGCGCGGTTCAAGACCGGCACGCCGCCGCGGCTCAATGGCCGCACGATTAATTACAACGCGCTCGAGCTTCAACCGGGCGACGATGTGCCGGAGCCGTTTTCGTTTCTTACCGACGAGCTCAGCGTCGAGCAGTTGCCGTGCTACATCACGCACACGAACGACGCGGTGCACGAGCTGATCCGGGCGAACTTGCACCGCGCGCCGATGTACAGCGGGCAGATTTCGTCGAGCGGGCCGCGATATTGCCCGTCGATTGAGGACAAGATCGTGCGGTTTGCGGATAAGGGACGCCATCAACTTTTTTTGGAACCGGAAGGCCGGCAGACGCAGGAGGTGTACGTTAATGGGATTTCGACGAGCCTGCCGCGCGATGTGCAGGACGCGATCCTCCGCGAAATCCCCGGCTTGGAGCGGGCGGAGATCATGCGTTACGGCTATGCCGTGGAGTACGATTACGCTCCGCCGGATCAGCTGAAGCCGACGCTGGAGACGAAGGCCGTCGCGGGATTGTACTTCGCTGGGCAGATCAACGGGACGACGGGCTATGAAGAGGCGGCGGCTCAGGGCCTGATTGCCGGCGCCAATGCGGCGCTCGCGCTCTCGAATCGGCGGCCGCTGATCCTTGATCGCAATGACGCATATATCGGCGTGCTGATTGACGACCTCGTCACTTGCGGCGTCGACGAGCCATACCGCATGTTCACCAGCCGCGCTGAATACCGCATTCTGTTGCGGCAAGACAACGCGGACCGCCGGCTGACGCCGCTCGCGCAGGAGTTGGGTCTAGTGTGCGAGCGCCGGTGGGAGCGGCTGAGTCGCAAGCGAAGGGAGATTGAGCAAGTTTGCGAGGCGCTGGAAGGGATTACGCATGAAGGCGCGCCGCTGTCGAAATATCTGCGTCGGCCGGAAGTGGATTGGAGCGACGTTTTGAGCGTCGTGCCGGAACTTGCGGCGGTTTCCGCGCCGGTGGCGCAGCAGGTTGTATATGACCTAAAATACGCAGGCTATGTCGCTCGCCAACAGGTCGAGATCGATCGGCAAGCGCGACTGGCCGAGAAGCGGATTCCCGAGAGCTTCCGATTCGATTCGATCGCTCAACTGCGGGCCGAGGCGCGGGAAAAGCTCACCCGAGTTCGCCCGCGCGACCTGTCGCAAGCGAGCCGGATCAGCGGCATAACGCCGGCGGACATCGCGCTATTGATCGTGCATCTTGATGGGAAGGGCAAAGTCGCAACACGGCGGTAGAGGGTGGGATGAGGCAGTTCAGGCAACGTTGAGAACTGCCCACCGCCAAAAATGGCCACGTGTCGTCCGCCGGGGTGGTGCGGGTGTGGGCTCATGCACGGGTGTCGACTAGTGACGACGTTCGGCGAAGCTGAGGAGAATAAATTTGCTCTGGCGCGGGTGTTTTGATGCAAACCCTTATGGACAAATTGCTTACATCGAGTCGATCGATATTGACTCACCGCACTTGTCCGATATAATTCGCTCACATCTGGCAAGGCAGGCAACTTTGGCAGCATTGGTGAAAATTACCGGTTGCGTCTGCCATAGAATTATGGAAACGTTAGCGGAATAAGGGTTCTGCGATGTTGGGTGCCAGAGGGTAGTTTGCCGGTGGAGGCTCGAAAGCTCGCCGGCGGGTAACAGTCACCCGCCCCGGCAGCCTTCAGGCAAGGATTGTCACACCATCGACTAGGGAGAGGGTGGTTGAGCAAACATGAAAACAGTGTTCACAACCGGTGAAGCTGCCAAGATCTGCAAGGTCAGCCAGCAGACGATCATCCGTTGCTTCGATTCGGGCCAATTGAAAGGTTTTCGCGTTCCTGGCAGCCGCTTCCGCCGGATTCCGCGTGACCAGCTGTATGCATTCATGCGGGATAACGGCATCCCGACGGATGCCCTGGACAGCGGCAAGCGGAAGATTCTGGTTGTCGACGACGACCAGGACCTGGTCGAATTGATTGTCGATCAACTGGAACGCGACGGCCGGTTCGACGTGCGCAGCGTCAACAACGGCTTCGGCGCCGGCATGATGATCACGGAGTTTCATCCGGATTTGGTCGTGCTCGACGTCATGCTGCCGGATATCAACGGCATCGAAGTTTGCCGGCTGGTGCGTGGCGACAAAACGATGGACGATGTGCGGATTATCTGCATCTCGGGGATGGTTGAAGAGGAGAAAATCCAACAGCTCCGCGATTCCGGGGCGAACGATTTCCTCAAGAAGCCGTTCGATGTGGAGGCGCTCGTCGACCGCATCTGCCAATTGCTGGATGTCGAGACCGTGCCGCACAGCTAGCAGCCCGTTGAAAAAGTCAGATCGGCTACGTTGCCGAGATTCGCCCGACTGCCGCGTCGCAAGACCTCGGCGTATCTTGCGGATATGCCTGCGATTTTGCTCCTTGCATTCGGGCGAATCTCGACAACTCGCTGGCGAAGCACTTTTTCAACGAACTGCTACGCCAATAGCCTGGCCGGGCCGTTGTGATGCTTTCGTTGCGATTACCCGTCGTCGACGGTGGGGAGGCGGCGGTTGTGCCGCTGTCTGAAGCTGCTGCTCTGGCGTTTGAGCGTGCGCTCTTGGCGGCTACGGATGTCGAACGGTTGGTGGCAATTGAGGCTGCATTGGCGGTCGATGCCACCGCGACGAGTTGGGCGCTGCGGGTGGCGGAAGTGCGGTTGAGTCGCGCTGTGAATCACTCCGAGGAAGCCGCCGCCCTTCTGAGCGGCAGGTTGGCTGGCGAGCTGGCCGTGTCGCTCTCTTCCGATGCTCGGCTGGAATCGGAACAGCTCGCCTCGTGGCGACTTCCGAGGCTTGCCGCCCGAATTCACGCTCTGGAATCGGCGGCGGCCGAATTCGAAAAGCGGTTGGAGCACGAGAAACTCGAGTCTCTCAAAGAGCTGGCGTACGGCGCGAGCCATGAGATCAATAACCCACTGGCGAATATCGCGGCGCGGGCGCAGACGCTGCTGGCCGGTGAAGCTGATCTGGAACGGCAGCGGAAGTTGATGGCGATTCATCGGCAGGCGATGCGGGCGCATGAGATGATTGCGGACCTGATGCTGTTTGCCCGGCCGCCGAAGTTGGTGCTGAAGTCCTGCGACCTCAATGCTCTCGTGCGCACGGTTGTCGCTGAGTCGAAAGTTTTTGCAGGCGAGCGGCAAGTGGAATTGGCGGTGACGTGTGGCGATACGCCGGTCGTGGCGAGTGTTGATGCCACGCAGCTTGCCGTGGCGATCGGCGCCGTGGTGAAGAATGGGGTGGAGGCGGCCGAGACCGGCGGGCATGTCGGCGTGAGCGTGGGGCAAATCGCGGAAAGCGGCCGGCAATTTGCTGAAATGCGCGTGCGCGATGATGGGCCCGGAATTTCGGACGAGGTTCGCCGCCACATGTTCGATCCTTTCTTTAGCGGTCGCGAGGCTGGCCGTGGCCTTGGTTTCGGCCTATCGAAGTGTTGGCGGATCGTCACTGATCATGGCGGGGAAGTCTTCGCGGAGAAACGTGCGGACGGCGCCGAGTTCGTTATCCGCCTGCCGCTGGCGCATTCGTAACGACTGTCGAAATCGGCCAGGTTTTGGCGGCCGCCAGGCGATTGCCGGAATTTGTCGCTGGCCCATCGGCGCGGTATTCTTAGTTAGCGGAAGGCGCCGTCAGATGGATGTGTGAAAAGGGGTGGCACGTCCTGAAAGGGCATGGTTCGTGACCGACGAGATTCACCACGCCGTTTCAGGGCGTGCCCCCTCGATTGCGCAACGCTGAACCTTCGAACTTCAACCATTTCGGAGCCTGTCATGGGGCGCGTGAACGATACGATTTCGAACGTTAATTCGGCGCTGCGGAACTTGATTCTGGCGGTGCTCGTCGGCGGGGCCGGGTTCTTTGGCTACAAGGGTTACGAAGTCTATAACGAGCCGAAGCAGAAGCTGGCCGACAAGGAGGCGGAACTTCAGAAGACGGCCGACAGCCTTAAGAAAGCGAACGAAGACCTCGCCGCGAGGCAGAAGGAGATTGGCGACCTGAATAAGTTGGTCGCCGACAAGACGGCTCAAATCGATCGCATGGAAGTGAGCATGCAGTTGCTCAAGGTGCGGCATCGCCTGGCTCGGCTGCGGGTGTTAGAGCAACAGAATGTGCCTTCGCTCAATCCGCCGACGCCGGTGGAAGGCACGGAGAATCCGGCCTCGCGTCCGAACTTCGTGACGAAGGTGGAGTTCGTGGAAGTGAATGACCAGGGCCAGCCAATCGGCGAGGCCAAGCAATTTGAAATCGTCGGAGACATGGTATATGTCGATTACCTGCGGGTGACGTTCGACGATACGTACATTGAGCAGGCCGACTTGGATCGGTCGACGGCCATTGCGGTGTTCCAACGCATTTTCGGCGAGCATCAGGAACCAGCGCAGGGCTTTCAGTTAGATACGGTCGGCTCGCGGCCGACGGTCTACGCTCGTGGCGCGGCGATGAGCGAATTTGAGAAGAAGATTTGGACCGACTTCTGGCTGATCGCGAACGATCCGGCCCGAGCGAAGGAATTGGGTATTCACGCGGCGCATGGAGCGGCCGTGGCGATGCGCGTGCAGCCGGGGAAGACGTACGAGATCGAGTTGCGTTCCACTGGCGATATTACGTTTAAGCCAGTGGACGGTGCGGCGCCGATTGCTCCGCCGGCGCCGGGCGGCGAGGCACCGAGTCGGCCGTTGACGTAAGGCGTGAGTCGCGAGAGTCGGCGTAGCGTGAGCAAGACGAATTCTGGCGAAATCGTCGAGCCGGGGACGGCTCGGCTACATAAATTACTCCTCGACGTCTTCTGCGTAGCCGGGGGGGAAGTCGCTGATGGGGTCGATGTCGGGCGGCGGCGTGGGGGCAGCGTGGAATTCGTTGAGCCAGTAGGCGACTTCGTCGGGTGTCAGTGCGCCCGCAGGCTTGGAGGCGGCTTCTCGCGCAGCGGCCGCGTTCTTACGGCGAATAAGGATCAGATCGGCGTACCATTGTTCGCTATCGACGAAGGACGCTCCGCGCCGGCGAGCGGCGCGCTGCACGCGGTGGTCGCTCGATACGACGGTGAGCGACTTCGGGGCTGCCCAGTGTTCGAGCAATTCTTCGATCATTTCATCGGCGTTGGAATGGCGGCGGGCGAAGTGGATGGCCATGCCGTCGTGCATGATCGACGCCGGCAGGCCGGGCGGCGCGCCGGCGGCGTCGAAAACGATGGTTGTTTCCGAACGTTGACGGTTGGTGAAGGACGCGGCGAGGAAGTTGAGAAACGCCAGGCGGGTGCGGTGCAACGTGGTGCCGGGGCCCGCGCCGCCGAAGATGCCGGTGACGTTGAGCAGGTTATAGCCGTCGATCAAGAGTGCCATACCGCCAATATAGCCGACACGTGTGGGGTCGGTCAGCGATGGCGGTTGGCATGGTGAATCGTGAGTGAGACGTGCTGGTTGCGAGGGCTGAGCGGCAGATGCGGCGGAGTCAGTGGTATTGCGGCTGGGGCATCGCCGAGCCTCTGCCCCAGGCACCCCGCGCTGCTGGGGCATCGCCGGGCCTCTGCCCCAGGCACCCCATTCATGGGCTCGGGCACCATGCTGCCGCGCTGCTGGGGCATCGCAGACTCTGCCCCAGGCACCCTGCGCTGCTGGGGCATGGCTGAGCCTTTGCGCCAGGTACCTCCGTGTGGCCATAAATGTCAGAAGGGATCGGCTCTATAGACGACCGCTTTGCGATTGGTTAGTGAACCAAAACGGGTGTGCCAGTTTTTAGGCTTTCGCTTTGGGCGGCACAGATGCGCATGGCGTCTTGGGCGAGGCTGGCGCCGAGTGTTTCTGAGGGACGGTTGTCGCGCACACAGGTGGTGACTTCGCGCAACTCGTTGCAGAACGAATCGATCGGGTCGCTGCTGGGGAGGTTCGCCTTCTGCACCTGGCCTTCGGTGTCGAAGAGCATGGGCTCACACAGCACCCGGCCTTCGCCGCCGATGACGGCGAAGTCGAACACGAGCGTCGCTTTCTCCAGCTGAATTTCGTAAGCGTGCGTGAACGCCCGGCCTTGCTGTTCGATCGTACCGCTGGTGGCCGCGACGACGAGATCGCGATCATTGAAGCGGAATTGCGAGTGCCAGTACTCAGGCAGGTCGTTGCGCAGGCGGCCGGTCGTGGTGACCTGGTGCGGCATGCCGAAGGCGAGCCGGATGAAGTGGGCGTCATGGATGTGCAGGTCGAGCATGGGTCCACCGATGTGCTCGGGCGACCAGAAGTGCGTGAGCCAGGCCGGGTTGGAGATCACTCGTTTGAAGGACCCGCCGAGGAGCTTGCCATACTGGCCGCTGCGGATGACTTGGAGTGCCCAGTTGTATTCCGGGAAGAACGGCAGCACGTGGCCGACGAAGAGCAGGCGGTCGGCTTTGCGGGCGGCAGCGACCATGCGTTCGCAATCGGCCGGTCGGAGCGCCATCGGCTTTTCGCAGAGCACATGCTTGCCGGCTTCGAGGGCGCGGATTGCGACGTCGGCATGCTGCGAGGTGGGCAGGGTGATGTCGACCAGGTCGACCTGCGGGTCGTGCAGGAGGTCATCAAGGTTGGCGTAGGCGTTGATTTCGGAGAGGTCGACCTGCTCGCCCGGGGGGCCGAAGTTGCCTTTGATATCGCGCCAATCGCCGGCGAGCCGCTGGGGGAGGCTTTCACTGATTGCCGAAACGCGCACATCGGACAGGCGATGGTAGGCGAGCCAGTGAATCCAGCCCATGAAGCCGATGCCAATAATTCCAACACGAGTCATCTTGGGGCCTCCTCAGGCATATGAGTCGCGCGCTCGCGAGAAACAGCTTGCTCGTCGTCGGCCCGATCCCAGAAGAACAGGAAGAAGATCACCATCACGCCGGCCGCAAACAGGCTCGGATATAACCAGATCGCGTGCCAGTCAGGCGTCCCGTCGTGCGTGTTCATTAACACGTGAGCGAAAAACAGCTTCGAGCCGAGCCCCAATCCCAAGCCTTGCGTCACTAACACTAAGAACCCTTGGGCCTGGTGGCGAATGTCGACGGAAGCACGCTTATCAACATAGATCATACCCGTGACGAAGAAGAAATCGTAACAGATGCCATGCAGAAGCACGCCCAGGAACACCATCCACAGCACGCGATTGTCCGCCGCGGCGGCGAACAGACCGTAGCGTGCCACCCACGCTCCCATACCTACGAGTAGCATCCATTTTACCCCCAGCCGAGCGAAGAACAGCGGCATCAGCAGCATGAAGATGATTTCGGACATTTGCCCGAAACTCATGGTGAATGTCGCGCTGCCAAATACTTTGAGACCGGTGAAGTCCACAAAGTTGCGCGCCTGTTGATAGTAACCGGCGAGCGGAATACAGATCAAAAATGAACAGATGATAAAGACTGCGTAGGACGGGTTGCGGAAAAGGCGGAATGAATCGGTGCCCAAAATTTGGCCAAGGGTGGTTGGCTTACCTTTGTTCGGAGGCGGCGTGTGCGGCAGGGACAGGCTGTAGATACCGAGCAGAATTGCAGCTCCGCCACCCAGGTAGAATTGCGCTGCCGATCGATCGGCGCCGGGGAGGGCGCTAACGGCAATATTGCCGATGATCCAGCCGATTGTGCCGAGCACTCGAACCATGGGAAAATCGCGTTCCTGATTTTCGAGGTGCTGAAACGACAGCGACGTAGTGAGCCCCAAAGTCGGCATGTAGCACAGCATGTGAGCGAAAATGCATAACGTAAACGGCTGCACGTATGCGGGCAGATCGTGTACGAACATCTGATAAAACAAGCTCGAATCAGCAGGCGGGGGACTCAATGTGTATGCTTTTGCCACTGAGGGAGCGAGGATCAAAAACATGCCGCCCAGCACGTGCAGAAAAGCGAGCACCCGCTCGCTTGCAAAGAAGCGGTCGGCAATCATGCCGAGAAAAAACGGCGCGATGATCGCCGCGAGCGGACCGACGGTGTATGCGGCACCCGTGAGGCCATCCATCTTGGATTCGGCGATGAATCCGGTCATCGAGACATACCACGATCCCCAAACGAAGAATTCGAGGAACATCATGATCGACAAACGAGTGCGAACGCTCATGCTTTTGCCCCAAAAATGATTGGCACGCTCCGCGTACCGTGTTGAAATCTTTCCGATCCTCTCTTTACCAGCACTTGCTTACGTTCTTCCTGGGCGAAATCTACGTCTTCGGCAGTGTCATATCCGTCAAGTTTGTTTTTTAAGCTGCTCGAGCAACTCGATCGCCCGGCCAATTTCGGCCTTTTGCCGGGCGGGTTCTTGCGGAATTTCGCGTTCGATCGTGAGCGGGCCCGTGTAGCCAATTTTGTTGAGCGTTTGGATGAAGGCGGCGAAGTCGACGTCGCCCTCGCCGAGCGGCACTTCGGCGCCCCAGGTGTCGCCGGGCTTTTCGGACCAGGTGGCGTCTTTGCAGTGGACGCTGTGGACGCGCGGGCCGAGCTTTTCAAGCGCCGGAATCGGTTCGCCGGCGCCGTAGAGGATCATGTTGGCGGGATCGAAGTTGACGAACAGGTTGTCGCGGGCGACATCGTCTAAAAACTGGATCAGCACGTCGACCGGCTCCTGGCCGGTTTCGAGGTGCAGCGCCTGGTTGTTGCCGCGGCAGTGGTCACACACGGCGCGGGTGATGGCGAGCAGCTCGGGGTAATCGGGGTTCGACTTGTCGTGCGGTACGAAGCCCAGGTGCATGCCAACCACATCGACGCCGAGCTCGCGGGCGAAGTCGGCGATTTCTTTGAGCTCTTTCGTGCGGGCGGCGCGGGTTTCGCGCGGCATGAGGCCGACCGTGCGCTCGACCGTGGGGATGTCGGCGTAACTTTCGCCTTCGAAGCCGGCGAAGACGACGGTGATCTTGATGCCGAGGTCGGCGAGCTTCGCGTTGAATTCCTTCGCACGGGCCGGCGTGCGCGACGCGGCGTGGGGTGTGTGCAGGTGGACCGTGTGAACGCCCAGGTCGCGGGCGACTTCGAGCTGCACGCCGAGGCCGGCATCAATACTTGCGAATACACCAATCGGCCATTTTTCCATGTTGTGGTCTCGTGCGGATGCCGGTTAACTACGCGAGCAATAGGAAGGGGATAGGAATTCTTACCGCGGGCCGGCAGATCGAGCGACGTGCGGCGGAGGGCGTGGCCCGCCGGCTATCGCCAATAGTGGAACGCGGCGACGCGTGCGTTGGGTCTTAGTTTATAAGTGTCGAGGCCGGTGTCAAATCACCCAACCTAGCGAGTGGCGGCACCCGCGTTGAGTGCGACACGTGGAACAACACGTTCGGCGTCGCTTGAAAGCTCGAAAAACGTGGCGTGCTCGAAGCCAAAAGAGTTGGCGATGAGGTTTGTGGGAAACTGATCGCAAAGTTGATTCATCTCCCGCACATTGCCATTGAAGAAGCGGCGGGCGGCGGCGATGCGGTCTTCGGTGTTTGCCAACTCTTGTTGGAGGGCGAGGAACTGCGCATCGGCCTTGAGTGTGGGATAGGCTTCGGCGACGGCGAACAGCCGCTTCATGCCGATTTGCAGCGCGGTTTCGTCGACGGCCTGGTTGCTGGGCGGGCCGGTATTGGCCATCGCTTTGTTACGGAGTTCGATGACCATTTGTAGGACCTCGCGTTCGTGCTTGGCGTAGCCTTTCACGGTCTCGACGAGGTTTGGAATGAGCTCATATCGCCGCTTCATTTCGACGTCGATATCGGACCAACTCTCGCGGATTTGCTGTTTGAGCCGCGCGAGCCGGTTGAAGTTCGCGATGAGCCACAGCAGCGGCAGAAAGACGAGAGCGGCGATGACGGCGAGTACGGCGTAGCCTTCCATGTTCGTTCGATAGGTAGAGTTGGTAATATCTCACGCAAAGGCGCTAAGGCGCGAAGGAAGGAATTTAACCACGAAGACACGAAGGACACGAAGAAGAAAGCCAAACGAGATGTTCGTGGCAGATCCTTTGGTTCACGGCTTAGTGTACTTCGTGTCTTTGTAAGTATTCGTTTTCAATTCTTTGCGACTTCGCGCCTTTGCGTGAGGTATTTTTATCGGGTGTTGTTCTCTTATTCCTGGCGTGATTTCAAATCGGCGATCAGGTGCCGCGGCCAGAGTTCGAAGAACTTTGCTGTCCATTCGCAGCGAGCGCGGAATTCGCTGGGCTGCCAGGTGGTACTGTCGTGGGTGATGCAACATTGGCCGCAGTCGATTTCGAGGGTGGGGGCATCGCTGGCGAGCAGGAACTCGATCATGGCCGGGTGGATGACGTCGTAGGCGAATTTTTTGTTTGAGCTCTTTACGTTGAATCGTTTGCTGAACTCGGCCGATTCGAAGTTGATGTCGCTAAAGCCGAAGACGCCGGCGATTGTGTCGAAAAAACCTTCACGGCGGATCCGCAAGTCGGGCAGAGCGGGGAAGGGCAGATCGATCACGAGAAAGCTGAAGTAGTGCTCGTGTGTTTGCCGTTCTTTGCCGTTGTGCGACGTGGTTTGGTAGTGGTAGTCGCCCATTCGCGCGGGGTACAGCGCTTCGCCCACGCGCAGCCCGCCAGTAAGCGTGTTGTACGCGTACCGTGAATCGCCCTGGTTGAACTGCGAGAATTGCGGGTAGCGTGCGTCGAACGAGTAGTCGTAGTCGGCACTGAAAGCCCAATTCAGTTCGCTGGCGAGCGTCTGCAACTCGGCAATCCGTTTCTGCTGCTGGCGGTACGAATAGATACCCAGCGTGACAACGAGGGTAAGGAAGCCGATGAAAAGCAGAACCGCCAATGAGGAATCCACGTGTTGCTGATTTTCTCCGCCGTTACTTTAGTTCGGCCAAGATTTTCTTGAGTCGCTCCCACGCTTGGTTGCGAGCCTGGCGATTTGCGTCGGCTGGGTCTTTCGCCATCTCGCCTTGGCGCATGAACGCGTGCTGAGCACCTTGATACGTGATCGGCTCGTACTTCTTGCCGAACTGCTTCATGCGCTGCGCGACTGTGGGTACTTCGAGCGTGATGCGTGCATCTTGGCTGCCGTAGAAGCCGTAGACGGGGGATTTGATATTTTTATAGGCGGTTTCGTCTTTTGGGGCGGTTCCGTAGAAGACGAAGGCGGCGGCTATATCGGGGTTGTGCGTGGCGTAGTTGAAGGTTTGGCCGCCGCCCCAGCAGAAGCCGCCGACGGCGACGACCTTGTTGCTGGCGGGCAGTTGTTTGGCGTATTTGAAGACGGCGTCTAAGTCGGCGGTTACCTGGTCTGGCGGCAGTTTGTAGATGGCCTTGATGGCGGCGTCTTCCGATTCGTAATCGGCCGTACCGCCGCCGCCGGGCGCCGTGCCGCTGAGTAAATCGGGGGCGATGGCGAGGTAGCCGGCCTCGGCCAGTTCGTCGGCGACGCTGCGGACCCAATCGGTGAGGCCGCGGTTTTCATGGATGACGAGGATCGTTGTGGCGGGCTTTTCGACTTGGGGATAGGCGACGAACGTGTGGACTTTGCGGCCGCCGGCGGAATCGATGTCTTCCCATTCGTGATGGCGTGGAGAGGTTTGCAGGCGTTCGAGTGGGCCGCCGTTGGATTTGATTAGATCTTTGGAGTTGGCGACGTCGCGTTTGTCCACACTCTTGGGCGAGTCTTTTACGGTTTGCGCTTCGGTTCGACTCGCCAGTAGTGCGGCGACGGCGAGCATGCTCAGAATGAAAGAGTGGAACTGATTCATGGCGTGCCTCGCTGGTGAATGTGAATGTATCGATCGAATATCGCAGGCCGAAACACTCGTAGACGTATGCGGTGTATCGGCGTCACCCCTCCCGAACCCTCCCCGTAGAGGGGAGGGGGCCCGAAGTGAAAGATTCGTAACTCGTCGAGCTGCGCGTGGTGTGCTATCGATGTGTCGCTACGTCGTCTTTTCCCACGAATACTTCTCGCGCCGCGGGCGCGACATGAGCATGGTGGCTTGTTCGTCGCCTTCGAATTCTTGCTTCTTGGGGTCCCACTTGAGTTCGCGGCCGAGGAGCATCGTGATGTTGCACAAGTGGCAGCAGGTCATGGTGCGGTGGTGAGTTTCGACATCGGAGATTGGCGTTTCGCGGCTCTTCACGCAATCGAAGAAGTTTTGCATGTGGTTGCCCGGCTGTTTGCCGCCGTAGAGTTTCACGACTTCTTCGTCGAGCTTCTTCTGGTCTTCCTTGGTCATGTCCTCGACAGGCTTGCCGGTGAGTTTTTCGCGGTTGACGAAAATCCGGCCGTCCTCGCCCTCGAACAGGATGCCATTCGGGAACTTGGTCTTGTCGTCTTTGGCATCATACTCATCGTTGACGTTGATGACCGAGCCGTCGTCGTACACGAGGTCAATGTCGAATTGCATGAGAGTTTGGTAACCGTTCGGGAGTTTCTCCTTGCCGGCGAGGTAGGCGTTCCAGTCGAAGTTGTCGGGCACGGTCGGCGGGAACTTGCCTTTGCCGTGAATTTTCACAGGGCCGGAGTGATCGTGGCCGAGCGCCCATTGGGCGATATCGATGTGATGGGCGCCCCAATCGGTCATTTTGCCGCCGGAGTAATCGTAGAACCAGCGGAATTCCTTGCGGCGTTCGAGGCAGTAGTCGGCCGGGTTGGCTGGACCTTGCCACATATCCCAGTTCAGGCCGGCGGGGGGATCGGTTGTTTTGAAGGGGCCGCCGTCGGGTGCGCCGCCGATGGCAACGTGTGCGTTTACTTTCTTGCCGAGCCGGCCGCTCTTCACGATGGCGATGGCCTTGAGAAAGCGGTTTTCGTTTTCACTGCGCTGCTGCGTGCCGACCTGGAAAATCTTGCCGCTTTCTTTCACCGCCTTTACGATTTGCTTGCCTTCGTCGATCGTGAGCGTGAGGGGCTTCTCGCAGTACACATCGCACCCGGCGCGCAGCGCAGCGATGGCGATTGGCACGTGCCAATGGTCGGGGGTGCCGATGGTGACGATATCAGGCTTCTCACGATCGAGCAGTTTGCGATAGTCGGAGTACATGGCGAGCTTGTTGTCGAACTTGCCGTTGAACTCGGCGGCGTGCACGACGTCGACATCGCACACGGCGATCATCCGCCCGAATTGGGAGGCTCGCATGGCGATGCCGGTGCCTTGCGAAAACGCGCCGCGGCTGCCGCCGACGCCGATCGCAGCCACGGTCAGCTTATCGCTCTTCGCGGACTCGCTCTTGGCGTAAGCCCAACTGTAAGGAACCGAAGCCAGCGCTCCGGCGGCCGCCGAACGTTGAAAGAACTCGCGTCGTGATGGATGCATGGTGGTTGAGTGGGGAGGGTTGAAGGTTGAGGATCTGGAACCGATGGAGAGGGTTGTGGAGTTGCGTGCGCAGTGCGAATTGGCTGGGTTCGATGAAGCGGTTGTTAATCGACGAGTCGGAAGGCGGCGGGAACCGCGCTTCCGACCCTCGGCCGTGTACTCTGACCCCTCGCCCCCGTCATTCCGCGGTAATTTGAAACACGCAGGTGTGCCGATAGGTTTTGCCGGGCCGCAAGACGACTGAGGGGAACTTCGGCTCGTTGATTGAGTTGGGATAGTGCTGTGTTTCGAGGCACAATCCGCTGCGGTAGGCGTACTCCTTGCCGCCTTTGCCTTTGACGCCGTTCAAAAAATTGCCGCCGTAAAACTGCACCCCGGGCTCGGTCGTGTAAACGCTCAGCACGCGGCCGGTCTTGGCATCGCGAACTTTGGCGGCCAGCGCGAGCTTGCCCGATTGATTATTGAGCACGAAGTTATGGTCGTAGCCCTTGCCGGGCTGGTCGTTGAGTTGATCGACTCGCTCACCGATTTTGTGAAACTCGCGGAAATCGAAGGGCGTGCCTTTCACCGGTGCGATTTCGCCCGTCGGAATCAGGGTTTCATCGATTGGCGTGTAATGATCGGCCGCGAGCATGAGTTCGTGATCGAGGATTGTGGGAGCGCCGGCGCCGGAGAGATTGAAGTAGGCGTGATTCGTCACGTTGATCGGAGTGGGCTTGTCGGTGGTGGCGTCGTACTCGATACGAATTTCGTTCTTGTCGGTGAGCGTGTACCGCACGTGGCAGGTAAGTTTGCCCGGGAAGCCTTCTTCGCCATCGGGGCTGACGTAGGTGAAGAGCACGCCTTCACCGTCGTTGTTTTTGAAGGGTTCGCCGTTCCACACGACTTTGTCGAAGCTGCGTTTGAGACCGCCATGCAGGGTGTTGGGTCCATCGTTTTTGGCCAGGGTGTATTCTTTGCCATCGAGCTTGAACTTGCCGTTTGCGATGCGGTTTGCTACGCGGCCAGCGATGGCGCCGAAGTAGCCGTTGTCTTTTGATTCGTATCCAGCGACGTCGTCGAAGCCGAACAGCACATCGTCGATTTTGCCGTTCTTATCGGGCACATGCCACTCGGCGAGCGTCGCTCCGCGGGAGAGGAGTTTCACCTTCACGCCGTTCTTGCCCGTGATTGTGTACGCCTTCACTGGCGTGCCATCTGCTGTCTTGCCGAAATCGCTCACCTTGACCTCCGCCCAAGAGTTCGCGGCGCCGCTGAGCACCACTGCGCTCGCCGCCGCCAGCACCAACGCTTTGCTCCACAACTTCGTTAGAACCCGCGTAATCGTTGTCATGTTCTTTCTGCTTTCAAGGTCCAACCGGTGTCCTAAACTGCCCCAGCAGTTCAACTTCCGGCAATGATAACAGGATTGTTGGCCATATTCCACAAGCGGCCGCTACCGAGCGACGCGCTCTCGCTTGGCCGGCGTGTGCGATGACTGTGGTGAACCACCGCGGGTCGACGTAATTGCCGTTTGTATCACGGCTTCCGTATTTGTCGAACAGCGGCTAAGGGAGGCTCGGTGGGCGGTCGCGGCGGCAGAGCTATTGTTTAGTAGCGCGGCAGCGGCGATTGCCGAAATGGCGGCGGCTGCCGTCCCTTGAAGCAACTCTAAGGACTGATTGTCGACCATGGTACGATCTGCTGTTCGATGTTTCGTTTCGCTCGCGCGGATCGGCGCTGTCGTCGTGGGCACGATGTGTGGTTCGGCCGCGCTAGCCGCGCCCAACATTCTGATGGTCACGACGAACAATGGAACGCTCACTTCGCTGGAGGCGGGGCGCAAGGCGCAGATTGAATCGGCTGGTTTTGTCGTCAACACGATTTGGGACGGGGCCTCACAAGCCACATTCGATGCCGCGTTCGCGAATAATCGGGCCGTGTACGTGCCCGACGAGGCGACAACGACCGAGCTTGCTTACAAACTTCGCGAAGCAACGATCGGGGTGGTTTGCGAACACCCGGGCATGACGGATGAACTCGGTTTCTGCACCTCGAACGCGTCCTCGACCGCGGGTTCCAGCGTTAATGTTACTAACAATACGCATTATGTGACCAATGTGTTTGCGACCGGCAGTCTCGTGCTGGGGTCCGGCACGTATACGATTTCGAGGATGGCGGGCACGACGGCGTCTGGTGCTCAGGTTCTGGCGACAGTCGGGGGCGTTAACTGCATTGTGGCCATTGATACGGGCGCCACGCTGGCGAACACGTACAATTCCAGCAACGTGGCATTCGGCCGGCGGGTATTTTTTCCGATTCCGGTCAGCGTCAATGACGGCTCAACGTTTAACTCGAACCCGTACGTGCTGTGCTTTCGCATGCTCAATTGGGCGGCTGGGCTCGACAAAGCACTCGTCGGCCATTGGAAGCTCAACGAAACGAGCGGCACCACTGCGGCCGATAGTTCTGGGCTGTCGACAAGCGGGACGGTGACCGGCACTGCATCGTGGACTGCGGCCATTCGCAACAACGGCTTTAATTTTGACGGCGCGACCAAAATTCAAGTCAGTGGACTGTTCTCGAACCCGCGGAACATTTCGGTCGCCGCCTGGGCGAAGTTGACGACCGCGGACACGAACGGATCAGAGATTATTAGTCTGGGCGACCATTTCACACTGCGGCTGGATGAAGCGGGTGCAGTGAAAGGCATCATGTACGACGGCTCTACGTGGCAGGCGGTCTCTGTCGCGGGCACGTACGCCGGCACGGGTTGGCATCACTTTGCCGCTGTGTTCGATGACGATAACAATACATTCAAGCTGTACATCGACGGCGCACTCGCTGCCACGGCGTCGAACACGGCTTCGATCAACTACAGCGGGCTGGGTGCGAACACGGTCATTGGCCGCCAAGGCAACGCGAACACGGCGATGGACTTCACCGGCGTCATCGATGATGTGCGCGTTTACAACTACGCGATTACGGCGGCCGAGGTGGAAGCGCTGTACGGATTTGTGGGGCACTGGAAGCTGGCCGACGCCAGCGGCACGACGGCCGTTGACTCGACTGTGACCGCCAACAACGGCACGGTAACGGGTACTGCCAGCTGGTCGAGCGATTGCGGCGGCATGGGGGTGTTCGACTTTAACGGCAGCACGAACTACGTGAGCGTGGCTAGCGCGGCTGCGCTTCAGCCAACGGAATCGATCACGATTGCGGCGTGGGTCAAAGGCGACGTGTGGGGTACGGGCAGCGACGCCGACACGATCGTTCGCAAAGGCGAAGGCACGCCGAACAATTACTGTCTTTGCATTGCCGATGGAAAAGTTACGTTGCTGCTCGACGACGTTGATACGGCGGGCATCCGCAGTACGGCGACGCTCAACACGGGCATTTGGTACCACGTAGCGGCGACATGGGATGGCACCACGGCGAAGATTTACATTAATGGCGTGCTGGATTCGTCGACGGGACGCACGGGTACGATTGGCAGCGACGCGCGGGCGGTCAATATCGGCGGCCGCTCTGGCAGCACCGACATGTTCGACGGCATGATTCGCGATGTGCGGCTCTACAATTTCGCCTTGGATGCAACCGCCATTAAAAAGCTCGCCGGCTTGGTCGGCTACTGGCCGTTTTCGGAGGGCAGCGGCACGACGGCGGCCGATTCCTCGGGCCAAGGCAACAACGCAACGCTTTCTGGCGGAGCGACGTGGACAAGTGACTGCGCTGGAAACAACAATGCCCTGCTGACCAACGGCACTGGCGGCATCGCCCAAACAGCGATGGCGTTCGACCCGCCGGATACTGGCACCGTGGCTTTCTGGATGCGGTCCGCCGGCGCGCCAGCCGGCTCCGCGCGCATTCTCGGCTTGGGCGGCGATTGGGAAGTTCGCCAGCGGAACACGGGTACCGTCATTTCTGACCTTTCCGGTGACGGCTCGACAACCATTGGCACGGTGACTCCGCTCACGGAGGTTGGGCGGTGGTATCACTTCGCCGCCACATTCAATTCGACGACGAAGGCGTACGCGATCTATGTCGACGGCCAACTCGAGAACTCGGGCACCAACTCGGCTGCGATGTCGCAACAAGCATCGGCCGTGCTGTCGTTCGGCACGCGCACGGGCAGCACTGAGTATTGGAGCGGCGCGCTTCGCGACGTGCGGGTATACAATCGCCAACTCTGCCCGAACGAAATTGCCGCGCTGTATGGCATGGTGGGCTATTGGAAGCTGGACGAAGCCTCTGGGACAGCTGCGGCCGACTCTGCTGGAATGGGCAATAGCGCCTCATTGACGGGCACGAGTAATTGGGCCACCGGATCGATTAACGGCGGCTTCAAGTTCGATTACACGAATGGCGACGATTACTTCACGATCCCGAACTCGACCACATTGCAGGACGTGCAAGAGGGGAATTACACGCTTGCTGCGTGGTTCAAGCCGCTAAGCGTTCCGCCCGGCACCGGCAGTGCTAACACGGCCGCCTACGCCATTTTGATAAAGCCCGGCTATCACATCGGCCTGATGTACAACAACGCGCGGCAATTTCAGTTCGATCATTACATAGCGGGCAATACCTGGGTGGGCACGAACTCGGGGGCCACGACTTATAGCGCGGGTGTGTTTTATCACGTAGTGGGCGTACTCAACCGCACGGCCGGCAACTGCAAGCTGTATGTGAATGGCAACCTTGTGAGCACGAGTACGTTTACCGCCGGCAGCAATGCGGTCGAATATGGCACGAACCCGTGGTACCTGGGGATTGCGAGCCCTGGTGCGGCGAACTGGAAATGGGCAGCGAATGGCATCGTCGATGACGCGCGTATTTACAGTCGCGCGCTGTGCCCGACGGAGATTCAGAAATTGTACTCCGGGGGCACGTCGTTTGGCGGCATCAAGATCATTAAGTGGAACGAGATTCAATAGTCGTTCTGCATCGAATTCGGCGTCGCGCGCCATGCGCGAATGAGAACGCGCTTGCAGGGGTGCCGGGCACGGCGAATCTGGTGACGCAGGACGCTTCTGCCACGTCCGACAACTGGCCGTTGCGTAAGTAGCCCCGCTGCCATTCCCGCGGTATCATACGAACCACCTTTGGTTCGGATCGTTCCAGCGCCTCGGGAGTCACCGGCATGTCCATTCTCACCCGCAGTTTCGTGTTGGCAATAACCTTTTTTGCCGCAAGTATTTGGGCGATCCCCTCGACAAGAGCCGCGGAGCCGCGCACGGTCGGCAGCGTTGAGCGTTATGATTCGGCGCTCGATAAGCTTGTCGATTCAGATGCCAAGATGGAAGTCATTGGCGAAGGCTATGAATGGTGCGAGGGGCCAGTGTGGGTTCCGGCCGGCAACTTTTTATTGTTTTCTGATATTCCGAACAACGCGATCATGCGGTGGGATGCGAAGGATGGTGCTCGGCTGTATCTCAAGCGTGCCGGTTACACGGGCAATGACCCGCGCGGCGGCGAATCTGGCTCCAATGGGCTGGTGCTCGACCGCCGGGGTCACCTCGTTCTGTGTCAACACGGCGACCGCCGTGTGGCGCGACTGGATTCCAGTTGGGAAAAGCCCGAGGCCAAATACACGACGCTTGCCGATCGATACGACGGGAAACGTCTCAACAGCCCGAACGACGCGGTCGTCGATTCGCAGGGCAACATCTACTTTACCGACCCGCCCTACGGTTTGTTAAAGGGAATGGAAGACCCGAAGAAGGAACTCTCGTTTCAAGGCGTGTATCGGATTGGGGCCGACGGCAAGCTCACGCTGCTCACGAAGGAGTTGGAACGGCCGAATGGCATCGGCCTAGCGCCTGATGAGAAGACACTGTACGTTGCGAACTCGTATGACCGGCGGCATGTCATCATGGCGTTTCCGCTGAATGACGATGGCGCGCTGGGCGAAGGCCGCGTGTTCTTTGATGCAAACAAGCAGAACGCGAAGGGGCCCGGAGCGTGTGACGGACTCGCCATCGACAAAGACGGCAACCTTTTCGCCACGATTCCAGGCGGTGTCGGCGTATTCACGCCCGATGGCAAGCAACTTGGGCTGCTCGCCACTGGCGATCGGACGGCGAACGTCGAGTTCGGTGAAGACGGCTCCACACTGTTTATTTGCGCGAACCACAACCTGCTAAGGATTAAGACCCGCACTAAGGGCCTTGGTCACTGAAACGGTCTCCCTGAATTCCCTGATTTCTGTCTCCCACCCTTTCCAACTGTCCCGATGCAGTCGCTCCTACTGACCGGCTATCGCCACTTCGAGCTAACCGACACCGAGCGCCCGACGCTGGGGCCGACGGACGTGCTCATTCGAGTCGGCGCGTGCGGCATCTGCGGCAGCGACGTGCATGGCTACGACGGTTCGAGTGGCCGGCGCGTGCCGCCAATCATCATGGGGCATGAGGCGGCTGGGGAAGTGGTGGAAGTCGGCAGCGAGGTTTCGCGAGGGCGGGTTGGCGACCGTGTGACGTTCGATTCGACGATCTATTGCGGCGAGTGCGATGCGTGTCGTCGCGGCGCGGTGAATCTATGTGAGAAGCGGCAGGTGCTGGGCGTTTCGTGCCCGGATTATCGGCGGCATGGGGCGTTCGCTGAGTACGTTGCCGTGCCCGAGCGGGTCCTGTACGCGCTGCCGAGTAATTTGCCGTTGGAGCAGGCGGCAATGGTCGAACCGGTATCGGTCGCCGTGCATGCTGTCGATCGCGTGGGTGTGCGCGGCGGCGAGGTCGCCGTCGTCGTCGGCAGCGGGATGATTGGCTTACTCGTGATTCAAGCATTGCGTGTTGCTGGTATCTCGGAAGTCATCGCGATCGATATCGACGACGCCCGGCTGGACTTGGCCAAGCAGTTGGGCGCGACCCGCGCGATCAATTCGCAACCGGGCGAGTGCGGTCGAGCCGCGGGAGATCCTGCAGCGGCGTCGCCAGCAATTTCTCAAGTTCTCGAGCTGACGCACGGTGAAGGCGTCGACATCGCTGTGGAAGTCGTCGGCAACGCTGCAGCACTGTCGACAGCCATCGCGTGCGTTCGTCGTGGCGGCCGCATTGGACTGGTCGGCAACCTGGCCGCTGAAGTTCCTTTCCCGCTGCAAGCGGTCGTCACGCGGGAGCTTACGCTATTGGGCAGCTGTGCTTCGGCCGGTGAATATGGACGGGCGATCGAACTCGTGGCGAGCGGCGCGATACGTGTCGAGCCGCTGATCTCGGCGATCGCGCCGCTGGCGGAAGGTCCGCAGTGGTTCGAGCGACTTTACGCCCGCGAACCTGGTCTCATGAAAGTTATCCTCCGCCCCGGAACCGCCCGTCGCAGCTGACTTCGCAAGTATTGAGCTTACAAAATGCCAGACCTTTTCGATCTTACCGGCAAAGTTGCCCTCGTCACCGGCGCGAGCCGCGGCCTCGGTCAGCAGTTTGCCCGGGTGCTGGCGGAAGCCGGCGCCGACCTCGCGATCACTAGCCGGACACTCGCGTCGCTTGAACCGTTCGCTGCCGAGATGCGGTCGCTTGGTCGCCGCGTCGCGACGATCGAACTCAATGTGCGCGATCAGCCGAGTATCGAAAGTGCTGTCGGCGCGGCGCTTGCCGAGCTGGGGCAAATCGATATTTTGATCAACAACGCGGGGTGCAACATTCGTAAGCGGGCGGTGGAGGTGACATGGGACGATTGGAATACCATCCTTGATACAAATCTGCGCGGCGTATTTTTCGTGGCCCAAGCGGTCGCGCGGCAGATGATCGAGCGCCGCAGCGGGCGGATCGTGAACATCGGCTCCGTCACCTGCGTTGCCGGTTATGCGGGGCTAGGCCCGTATGGCGCCAGCCGCGGGGGCGTGAAGCAGCTCACGATGAGCCTGGCTCACGATTGGGGCGAGTATGGCATCACGGTTAACTGTCTGGCGCCGGGGTGGTTCAAGACGGAGCAGAACCGGGCGCTGTACGAAATGAAAGGTTGGGTCGATTACCTGTGCGAGCGTATTCCGCTCGGTCGGCCGGGCGCGCCGGGGGATTTGGATGGCGCGCTGCTGCTGCTCGCTTCGGATGCGGGGCGTTATATCACGGGGCAGACGCTGCTGGTTGACGGCGGCGTATCGGTTGGCGCCGTGCGAGCGGTCGCAAAGCCGGAGTGAATTCAGCTTTTCACCGGTGCGAACCGGTCGAGGGAGAGGAAATCGAGCGGCAGTTTTGTGCGGCCGGCGAGGGCCATTTCGGCGAGCGCGCGGCCGAGGGCCGGTGCGAATTTGAAGCCGTGGCCTGAGAGCCCGGCGGCGAACACAACCTGCGGCAAGGTTGGGTGATGATCGACGATGAAGTGTTCGTCGGGTGACATCGTGTAGAGGCACGTGGCGTGATTCGTCACGTGGGACTTGACGCCGGGAAGGTGCGCGGAGACGAACTTTTCAAGGCGGCGTTGTTCGGTGGGATCGACGGAGCGGTCGATCGCAAGCGGGTCGTGGAGCAAGCGTCCGCCGGAGTGTTCGGCAACCTTTACGCCCCGCACGTCGAGCCGCGGGAAACCGTAGAATACGCCATCGGTGAGCTCGAACAAGTACACGGGCATGCCGCGGTCGACGTTGTAATCCTGGCCTGGTGTTTCGAACCAGAACATCGGTTTGCGGAGCACTGTAAGCGGCACGCCGAGGTCGGCGAGCATGCGACCGGCCCAGGGACCAGCGGTGATGATCAGTCGTGAGGCGGCGAGTTCGACGCCGAACGTTGTGCGTACGACGATATCTTTGCCGGCGGCCTGCCAAGACGCGACCTCGGTGTCGATTAGGATTTCCGCGCCGGCCGCTTCAGCTGCGTTCAGGTGGGCGGCCACGCAATCTTCGACCATCAGGTAGCCGGCGGCCTTTTCGAACACGCCGACTTGACCTTCGGTCGCGCGCAGCCCCGGCCAGCGCTCCATGATTTGCTGCGGCAGCAACCACTCGATTTCCAGGCTGTGTTCTTCGGCCGCGCGCAGCACGCCGGGAACGACGGTGCCATGGGAGGGTCCAATTTCGACTAAGCCGACCTGATGAAATAGCTTTTTGCCGGCGTAGATTTCCAGATCATGCCAGAGGCTATAGCTCTCCCGGAGCAGCGGCACGTAAGCGGGATGTTCGAAGTAAGCCTGGCGGATGACGCGAGTCTGCCCGTGCGTGCTGCCACGATCGTGCGGTGGGCGAAAGCGATCGACACCCAGCACCCGCGCGCCGTGTTTGGCCGCGTGATAGAGAGCCGCGCTGCCAATGCCGCCGATGCCGAGAACTATCGCGTCGTATCTTTCCACGTTGCACCTGCCGTGTTCGAGGTTGAACGGGTTACTTTTTCTTGGCGCCGCGAACTTCAAAGGGGATCGTGGCGTGGCCGAGCTTATCGCTTTGGCGGTCCTTCACGACGAGCTCGACGCGGTAGTGGCCGGCGGCGAGGCTCTCGGGAAGTGTGAGGCCGTATTGAATGTGAAAATCGCGCCGGCGGCTGCGGCAGCAGTCATCGACATCGGGGAATTCGCCGCCGCTTTGGCGTTTGCCTTTGTCGTCGAGAAGTTCGTACGTGGCACCCAGGAGGGTATTGTAGCCTTTTTCGGTTGATTGGCTGTGATAGTTTTCGACTTCCACATACAGCGACACTTGCTGACCGGGGGCGAAGATATCGCTGTCATAGGATTCGATCGCACCGTAGCCGTAGACGCTCTTGCAGAATGCCAAGTTTCGCAACGTGAGCGAACCGACTTCGCGGAGGTTCGAGACGGCATCATCTAAGTGGACGACGGCCGCGGCCGCGCGCCGTTTGTCGTCGGGTTGGCTGTGGTGATCGAGGTATGTGGCCAAGGCAAAGATTTGGCGGGACCAATAGTCCTGCTCGGCCGGGGCGATGTGCGGGATCGGTTCGAGCGCGCGTTCGGTGTCGCCGGCGAGAAGCCGGAGCATGCGTAGGCTGACGTGTTGATGGATCTCGGCGGTGGTCGAGGGCGAGGGGACGACGTGCTTGCTAAGGTCGTCGGCAGCTTGCCTGACGAGGTGTTGCCAGTCTTCGTCGGAGGCAGAACTCGGTTGGGTGGTGGATGGAGTCGTCGGTGTTGGGTCTTTTGCTGGTATCTCGGCAATTGCCACGGCCTGCGTGACGACATGTTTGGCATCGGCCGGCGTTTCGAATGCGGCTGGTTCGACGGCTGATTTGGTGGGTGGTGAAGTTTCTTTCGCCGCGGCAGTGGCGGTTGCAGTGGTCGGTGGCGCAGCTTGAAGAACGACGGGTTGCGATTCCTTGCTCGTGGCGCGCGGGTCGGCCAGCGGGCCGAGCTTTGTCGCGGGGCGCTCGGCGGCGGCCAGTGTGGGCGGGACGAGCGTTTTCGCGGCCAGGCTTTCGGAGTTGGGCTGAGTGTTGGCGCTGGGCAGCCGCCGCGCGGCGGCAAGCGCTTCTTCGCGGAACGGTGTGGTCGGTTCCGCCGCGGTTAATTGCTGGTGGTACGCGAGCGATGCACGGAATTGCTCGGCAACGAGCGGCCAGGAGTCGGGCGGCGTTTGGCGAAGCTCTTCGAGGAGCTTGGGTTCGGCGCTGGGATCGAGCTCGCGCACTTGCTGGAGCTTGTCGAGCACACCGGCCATATCGGCGTTGGTGTCGGAGGCGGTTGCCCGCGACGTGGGGAGTCGCATCGGCGAGGCCGCAGTCGTCGGAGCGACCGGCGGAGGCGGCGCCGTGGCGTGGGGTTTGCTTTTGCTAAAGGCGGTGTTCCACGGCGCCATGCAACCGGTCGCGAGGGGAATCGCAACGGCGATGCACAGCAAGTGAGTGGCGCGTGGGCACGACATGCGTTTGGCCGCAATGGTTGTCGTGGATGATGTGGGAACTGCGGGTCGGCGACATCAAGAGATGAAACAGGCGGCGGATAATAGTAAAGCGAGTGAAAAACGGCAAGTTCAAGCTAGCGGGGAAGGTTGAGATTAGCGGCGGGTGGCTGCGGGAGCGCGTGGCTCGCCGGTGTTGCCGAGGCTTCGTAAGTTCACAATCAGGCGTTCGAGTTCAATGCGGGCCCGCTCGTCTCTGGAGTTATGGCTTTTCAGGGCGAGATCGGCTGCTAGCAGCCAGGGGGTGATTTGCCTTGCGCGGCGGCGGCCGAGTTGGCGCAATTGGTGTTCGGCATCGCCGAGTTTGAACTGAGGTACGCCGGCTTGGGCGAGCGCTTCGCGGGCCGGAAGGCGGCGGCGTTCGGCTTCAGCAGCTTCGACAAGCTCAATCGCCGCGCTGAACTTGCGGAGCGACGCGGCCATTTGCGGGAGCAAGCCTTGAGCCTTCTCGCCGGACGAGATAAGGCGGTC
>JAXMBH010000028.1:0-69335 GCA_046349975.1 Pirellulales bacterium | reverse complement strand
ATCCAAGCCAATCGTTGTGTTGCGGGCGTGCAAGACTGGCACTTCGTAACCGGGAGGCTGTTGGCCGTCGATCGTGTACACGGCGCCGGGCGCGTGCAGGTCCCCATCAATCACGAACTCGGTCGGAACAGGGCTATCCGTATTGAACGAAAACCGCACATTCAAATTCGCCAATCCGTCGAGCAGCTTCACGCGCTCGACCGTGCCGTTTGAGAGAATGCGTTGGCCGAAGTACGCGCGCCAATCGTCGTTAATGTAGAGCGTCGACTGCCAGTTCGTCGCATACAGGCTCGAGCGAACGTCCGTGCCGTTGTTAAATACGGTGCTCGAAATACCAGCCGGGCTACCGGCCAGGTTGTACTTATCGCCACCGCCCGCATCAACGGTCAGCGCGCCGCGAAGCCCGGTATAGTGAAGCCCAGGCGCGAGCGCGCCGCCGTCCCAACCGGTGAACGTGGTGGATGTGAACGTCATTACGCGGGCATCGGTGGCGCCGATATTGTCGACGCTCAGCGTCAGGTTGCTCGCGGCAACATCATGCCGTATATCCGAGAGCCGATTCCTGCCGAAGTGCAGCGTGGTGTCGGCAACGCCGCCGTTCACCGTAACGTCGACCGTCGCGCTCACTTTGGCGAGCGTAATGTCGTTTTTGGCAGCCGCCACACCGGTCGTCGTGATGTCCAGGTCGCCTTTCATCGTCGATGCGTCGATATAGGTCGAGTGCTGACCCGAATCGGCGCCGGTAAGATTCAGAGCGATACGATCGATCGACCGATGATCCATAATCAACACGTTCGGTTCGCCGACAGACCAGAGGCGAATATTGTTCGGATCGGAATCGGGCAACACCCACGCCGCCGCAGCGCTGTTGTTCATCGTGATGTTCGCGGCGATCGGCGAGCCGGCCGCGCGGCCCGAGTTATCGATCGTCAGGTTGCCAACTCCTGCGCCCGTCAAGTCGTCGACCGTTATGGCTCCGCCTGCGTTCTTGACGCGAATTTGATCGCGGTACGTCAGACCGACGAACTGCACGGTGGCGTATGCCAACGCGCCCGTCACAAGCAGGTTGCCGAAGAAGCTATCGTCGTGGCTGATATCGAGATTTGCAGCGCCAGATGCCGGACCATCAAACACGGTCGAGGTTCCTGGAAAACCCGACTGATTGGCTACGGTCACTGCCAATCCCGGCAGCGCCGACAGGTCAGCGACGTGCAACGACCCGCCGAACGAACTGATGAAGAACTCCGACGCGCCGACCGCCGTGAGACTAATTTGCGTTCCAACAGCGTGCAGCGCCGCGCCGTTTGGTGTGGAAACGGTGCTCAAATCGAGCGTTCCAGTCGCTGTCGGCGTTCCAATTGCTGCTCGCAAGACCAGCTGATACGTATTTCCGGAGATGAAACCTCCGCTGCCCACCGGCGCCGCCGACACCAATTCGATGAATGAGTCGGCTGCCGCTCCACCATCGCCCGAGGCGCCGCCGGCAAGGCTGCTGCCCCCCGCACTACTTCCGCCGCCCGGTGGCGGAGCGTCTGGTAGTTTGACGTCGATCACCGTAGCATTCGTGGAAGCTACGACATTGTTTTTGCCCGGGTCTGTAGGCGGCTCGTCATCGTCTTCTCCCGGTGGGCCTGCCGGCGGCAACGGTGTTGCGGCCGCCACGATCTGGTCCATGATCGATTGCGGCAGGCCGAACAAATTCGGCGCCGGGTTGGCTGCATCCACATAGTCGGTAATGATTAACGAAGTGCCGGCGGTGCCCGTTAGCGGCAGCGCGCGGATCGTATCATTGCCACGACCGCCGACGATCACCGAGTTGCCGCTGCCGTAGTATTTCAGCGTGTCAATGCCGTTGCCGCCAAGGATCACCGCGTCGACCGGGCGATTGCCGCCGCCAGCCAGTTCGTCGACGATGACCGTGGTATGAATATCCTTGTAATTTGCTCCGAACGTCGGACCGAAAACATCGACCAAACCGACCCAATTGTAGGTGTTGGCAACTGCATAGGACCCGTCCGATTGCTTTACGTATCGGGCGATTTTGTAGTAATCGGTCAAGTCATCGCGGCGCACCGTGATCACTAGGTTGTACTGGCTGGGTGCACCAAAAATGGGCCGGTCGCTCGTCACATCGAGACGCTGGTTAAACACGAAGATCTTGTCGCTCGTGTTCATCTTCAGGATGCTGATCGTGTGGTCGTTGCCCACAACATGCGTTTCCGTGTCGAACCCGGGCAGGTCAAGATCGATCAGCGACACGTGATCGACCGGCGCCGAACTGCCGCCCGGATAGGAAAAACGCGCGTCTGCGTAGATGTTGCCGTAGGCTTGAACCAGTTTCGTCGGATCGTTCAACAAGTGCCCCGGCCGAACGTATGCCATGTTGGCGTCATCGAGGTAGCCAACCGGGATAACTTCAATCGCGCCGTAGATACCGCCGGAAACTGAAAACGGCGCATCTTGCGCCGCACTCAGCCCCATGCCAGCCGTGATCTTGAAGTAAGTGTGCGTTCCATCGATATACAAGCCATATTTCGCATCGTCGGCTTCCGGGCGTTGGTTCAGCCGCATGCGTTTCAGCCCGGCTGTGTCGTAGCCCAGGTCTGCATCGAGTTGCACTCGAATCCCGCCGCTCGCGCTCACCCCAGGGAAGTCATCGAATAGCTCGAACGAACCAAACAGGTCGAACACCTCATCCATGCCGAAGCTAAAGTCGATCTCCGGAATGGTGAACGTAACAAGCGTGCGATCCTTTCCGGCCATGGCCGGAAACAGCACGTTGATCGGGTCTTCCAGGAACCAAAAATGAAGACCCTCGTCGAAGTCGGAAGTGTTAAACGTGGCGCCAAAGAGCGACGTAAACCAGTTTTCGACTGCCTGCGGCGCGCCGTTTCCCACTTGAGTTTGCGAGATTACTGGATTCCCAAGCGGGTCGTTAATGCGAAATGACCCCAGGCTAATTCTCCCGCCCGTCTGTTGACCGGGGACATGTAGGGAGTTGATGTACTTGAGCGCGCTGATGGCGTCGGCCCAGCCAGCGGTCGATTGGCCCGAAGCTTGCGCGATCTCCAAGATCGAATGGCCGATGATCGGCAAGTCCGTATCCAGCAGCGAGATCACCGTCGCCGCGGCTGGATTATTCGTGATGTTCTGGATATCGCGCAGCGTGTTGCCAATCGCCACCAGCGTCGAATCCAGATCCACCGTCACGTCGAGAACATCGACATAGGGCAGATCCCCGAGTTGCGACATCGGCAACCCGGGCGTCAGCAACACATTGTTGAAAATCCAATCCGCATCCAACCGCGCGGTCACCTTGAATTCGAGAGGCTTCGACATCGTCAGATGCGCCTCGAGATTCGCATGCGCCTCGCCGTTGAGGTGCGCCGTGATTATCGGCGCAACGCCGCCGCTCGGCCCGGTCGACCAATTGCCCATCGAGACATCGATTGTCGTTGTCATCCACGTGCGGTCGTCGATCGTGAACGGCTGATTTGCATTGAGCTTCTGCCAGAACACATCGTAGATCGTGGCGTTGAAGGCGCCGCCCATCGATCCCGCCACTTCAAAATCTGTGCTGGTGAAACCGGAAATCACGATCGCCAGCGGTGCGTCGGGCGCATCGACATCGAGGCCGTGGCCATTGAACAGCGTGCCGCCTACCGGAGTCCACAGGCGATCTTGCAGCCCGCTAATGGGCATGTCCAAAAACGTGGTCGTGCCCGACAACGCATCGATCGTAAATTGAAGCCGATAATAAATATCGACATAAAAATACATGCTCGCACGTGCGTTCGCGACCTTATCGGTGGGATCGGGGGAACCCAGCGTCACAACGCCCAAATTGAGATTGATGGGCACATTGATCTTGCCATGCGATTGAATCAACCGGTTGACGCTTAAAGTCGACGTCAGGCCCGGCGTGACAGTTACATCTCCCGGGGTTACCGACGCGGTATCGAGATCGTCGATTAACGCAGCAACCTGGCTCTTGACGAAGTTCGGGTTGTTCGCGAGCGCCGCGCCAATGATGGGCAAATTCGCGGTCGGTGCGAGGCTGTTGTTGATGACCGTGGTCAGGTTCGTGCTGATCGTGTTCTGAACGCTTTGCGGAATGTAACCGCCAGCGAGAACCCGGCGTTCTTCCAACGACTCGAACAGCAAGCGGCGCCAACCGAGGTTCAAGCTGCCGGTGCCGGCACGCTTGTCAAATTTCCGGCGCACTTTTCGATACGAAGCCCAGCCTGGAATAAGTTGGAGCACGTGTTCCCCCGTCGCCGACAGTCAGCCGGTCGAAAAAGGTCTTGAGTATCTGCGGGCTTGAAGAACATCGAGGGTCAGGACGGCGGTCTCCCTGAACCACGATCAATCGGGATAAGATGGAGCGGCTGGCGCCGATGGCCGAGACGTCCCATCAGGCGCCGGTTGTAACGAGAGTAACGATTATAATAAAACTGCAGAGACCGCTGCTCTGGGGACAGTAATTTGAGCCAAAAACCCAGAATCCTCATCGGCTCCTACGATTGATGCCTGCGACGCCACCCACGCAGTCAATTTGTCGTCTTAAAGCATCTTCTCGACGCCACGCATGCGCAACTCGATGACCCGGGTAGCGATCGCCCGCAGTTTGCCGCATCCCACCCACGTTCCACGAAAAGTTTCGCGCATGAGGATGGAGTGTCTAGGTCGGCTGCGCTTTATGAGTCGGACCGTCGTCGTCTTCCGAACCGCGCTGCTTTTTGATTACGCTCAGCTGGCCGTCTGGCTCCAGGCAGGCCATTTGGATTTCGCCAATGTCGGTGATGCCATGCTCTCGAAGATGGCTCTGCAGCTCTTCGAGTGAGACGAGCTCCTGCCGCATGTTCTTCCGCAGGATTTTGCCGTCGCGAATGAGCGGTAGCGGAGAGGGCTCCAACCACGCTCGCAACCCTTTGTAGCGGAACGCCGCAAAATCAAGCGCGTAACTCCAACCGATGATTGTTGCACACAGCACAATGCCTTCTGGCAGCGAACGATACTCGCTGGCCATTGCATTCTGGGCGGCATCGGCAATCAGGACGATTACCAGCAAATCCATGATGCTGAGCGCCCCCACATGGCGTCGCGCCAATACGCGCAGCATCCCAAACAGAATGAAATACACAATCGTGCCGCGCAGCACGAGTTCGAGAATTGAAACCTTCGGAACAAGAAGAGTGCTCCAATCAATTCCCATGAAAACTCCGATCGCAGATGTGCATTTGAGTGCTATGGATCATTCACGCTGGCACAGCACGTGCCTATCAATATCTCACAGGAGGCAGTCTTCAACTGCTGGGAGTGCAAATCGAACGCCAGCCGCCGCAGCGAATGCTCGGCAGCTAACTGATTAGCCGCACGGCGCTCGCGGTTTTTCGGCCACTCTAGCCACCCCCAGTCATTGGCAGTCCGTCGCGGCGATCTTTGTACCCGTACATAGGCCCAACGTCCATAATTGAGTACGCTTAAGGCCAGAGCTAACCGATGCCGCACTGGCACGTACCTCAGCTCACACCGTCCCGGCCGCTGGCCGCTGAATACTTCTGCAGATGGCGCTCCCGGGCTTATGGCCTGAGGCTGGCCATTGCCCGATGATTCATTCAATGCCTCTCTGTTCCAACTGCGGACCAGACTCTCGTGATAAGACCTGCACTTCCCGTCCATGAGCAGCACCTACGACGCAACCTTTACCGCCGGACCAGAGCATATTGATCAATTGGGCCACGTGAACAACGCCATTTGGGTCCAGTGGATGGAAGTCATCGCCGCCGCCCACTGGCAGCGCGACGCCCGCCCGGCCGACGTTGCCGCCTACGTTTGGGTGGTCGTGCGGCACGAGATCGACTATCACGGCAATATCCAACAAGGCGAAAGCGTCGAAGCGCAAACGTTCATCACCGAAGCCCCCACTGGAGCGCGGTTTGTGCGCAACATTCGCTTTCGAAATTCGGCAGGCAAGAACATTGTCACGGCCAAGACCACTTGGGCCATGATCAACGCCGCAACGGGGCGATTAGCTCGCATTCCACCCGAGGTGGCCGCGCCCTTTTTACCGCCGAGCCCTTCTGAAGCCAGCCATTAGCCAATAGTCGCCAGGGAACTAGCAGCTGGCCAATGGGTGTCAGCGACTCGCGGCGATATTGGCACTCCGATGCGACAATACTTACTTAGGGACGCAGCAGTGCTTTGATCGCCCGACGTTGGTCCATGGCCTGGTAGCCCTCTGCCACCTTCTCAAGCGGTAGCACCAAATCAAAAACTTTGCCCGGGTCGATTGCGCGTTTCCATACCAAATCGATGAGATTTGGAAGAAAACGCCGCACTGGTGCCGGGCCTCCGTGGAGGTGGACATGCGTGTAAAACAACTGCTCGCCTTTCAACTCCACACCATGCGGCACGCCAACGTAGGAGACATGGCCGCCCCTGCGGGCGGACTGAATCGCTTGCATCATCGACTGCTGAGTACCAACGCACTCGAGCACCGAATCAGCACCAATTCCCTTCGTCATGTCCATGACGCGATTGACACCTTCCTCGCCGCGTTCCTCAACAATGTCGGTGGCCCCGAACTCGCGGGCCAGCTTCTGCCGAGCATCATGCCGGCTCATTGCGATGATGCGTTCGCCTCCCATTTGCTTTGCCGAAAGCACGCCCAGCAGGCCGACTGCACCATCGCCAACGACAACGACCGTCGCTCCCGGTTTCACTTTGGCTGCGTCCGCGGCGAACCAGCCGGTTCCCAGCACATCGGAAGTCGCCAACAGGCTTGGGATGAGATCATCCGGTGGCAACCCGGGCGTGGGAACCAGCGTTCCATCTGCCAATGGAACCCGTAAATACGGTGCCTGGGCCCTCAGCATAAATTCGCGCTGGAGGCACGAAGACTGATAGCCGTACTGGCAATTCGGGCAGGTGTTATCGGAAGTCGCAAACGAACCGACGACGAACTGGCCTGGCTTGATCGAAGTTACACCGCTGCCCACCTCCTCAACAACGCCGCAGTACTCGTGACCCATCGGCGTTGGTCCCTTGATCGGCTGCAATCCGCGATACGGCCACAGATCTGATCCGCAAACGCACGTCGCCGCCATCCGAATTACCGCATCAGTCGGTTGCTCGATTCGCGGCATTTCGCGATCTTCGAACCGAATGTCGCCCGGGCCGTAGAGCACGGTTCCTCTCATGATTCAGCTTCCTTGTTGTCGGTTCTCTCGAGTGTGCCACTCTTTTCCGCCAGGGAAGGCGAAGTTGGTGCAAAATTCCCCATCCCCTCGGCTTCTGGAAGAGCTTATCTGGGGGCTCGGCAAGAGTCCTCATCTCCCGGTGCAATTGCCGGACCGTTCCGTTTCCCAGCAAATCGCCACATTAGGTCATCAAGCAACGACTTTGCGCTTTTACCACTTACTGCCAATGCCCAGCGGCTGGAGAGGATTTCTCGCCCATCGAATGGACAATGACGGCGAGCGCGATCACACTTTCTCCCAAACCGTGCATGCCTCGCCGCTCGATCCGATCAAGCTGTCACTCGACAACGAAAAATTATGTAACGCCTAGCACTGGCCGCACAAGGGTGATATGAACAACGTCTTTTTTGAAATTCCCCGGGCCACTCCCCAGGAAATCACCGACATCCTCACCGCGAGCGAGCATGTTCGCATCGAGCGCATCGTCTCGCTCGGGCACGCGTCACCGCCAGGGTTTTGGTACGATCAAATGCAAAACGAATGGGTTGTTCTCTTCCAGGGCGCGGCCCAGCTGCGCTTCGAAGATCGCTTGGTCGACCTCACGCCGGGCGATCACGTGAGTATTCCGGCGCATACCAAGCATCGAGTCGAATGGACGGCTCCCAACGAGCCGACAATCTGGCTGGCGGTGTTCTACTGATTGGCTGACTGGTTTAAACTGCCGGCCACATGGCGGGATTCTCGATTGGACCGGATCGCAATGTCGGCATAACGACCCGACGAATTCTGTACGGAAGCAAATGGAATGACCGAAGCCGCTTTCAGCGTTGGTCCCCAGCCGAATACCGTGCGCGCGGCTGATGGCAAAGTCCTGCCGGTTCCTTCAGGCTGGGAGCTGCTGCCGCCTGGCGACGCGGCCCTTACACGTCGCGTGAAAGCTGCCGGCGATCACTGGGTCGTCCAGGAAAAGAAACGACGCAAAGTCTTTTCCCGAGGCGTGTGGGCGCCGGCAGCGACCATCGAGCGACTGCGGCTCGAACTCGCAGCAGAACGGTCGACCGAGCGATTTGCCCAGCGTAAAAAGGCCGCTGCCGAACGACGCGAGCGAGCCCAAAGCGAATACGTGGAGGACTTCACCGCGGCCGTGTTCCGCTATCTCGCTTTTCATCCCCGTCATGCTGAAGCCGCCGACCAGTTGGCAACCATCGTCGCCCAACACGCAACGCCCGTCGGCAGCGGGACCGTCGCTCGCACCAAGCGCATTTCGCTTGAACGCCGGGCCGAGTCGGCCGTCATCGCGTGGATGCGGCATCAAACGACCGCTTACGACTCGATGAAAATCCCCCGCGTCACAGGCAAACGCCGCGAAGTGCGACGAATGCTCGCCCAACGTTCCAAAGAACTGCTCGCTCACTACCGCAACGGTCACGCGGCCGGCGACGACTGCCCTCTGTTGGTAGCGCTGAAGACGCTTGGAAGTGTCGGTACAATGAAACGCTCCCAATAATCGCCGGCGAACCAGGCGCGATGTACATCCCGCCGTTTTCGGCGCCTGTTCGTTTCGCGACCTTCGTAGGACACGGCTACAAGAATATCCGTCGCACTGGAGCACTTCGTTGGCTGAACCGGCAGTTGACGCCCCCGACTCGCAACCGAAATCCGTCGCCGCCCGCGCCGTCGGCATCCATAAGTCCTTCGGCGGCGTAAGTGCGCTCACCGCTGTCAGCCTCGAGCTGCGCGCCGGCGAAGTTCATGCCCTGTGCGGCGAAAACGGCGCCGGTAAGTCGACTTTGATTCGTGTGCTCGCCGGCATCTACGCTCCCGACGCCGGTCAGGTCACGATCGGCACTCAACCACTCGATGACGGCTCACAAACGGCAGTTGAACTGGGCGTCGCAGTCATCCACCAAGAGTCGGTCGCCTGTCTCGACCTGAATGCAATCGACAATATCTTTGTCGGCCGCGAACTCTGCCGAGTGCGTGGAATCGTGCTCGATCGAGCGGCAATGCGGCAGCAGACGAGCGCACTGCTCGCCAACTTGGGCGAACACATCGACATCGACCGCCCTACCGCCGAGTTGTCTCTCGCCCAGCGGCAGATGATCGGCATCGCTCGCGCCCTGTCGCAAGACTGCCGCGTCCTCATTATGGATGAGCCGACCGCGTCTCTCTCCGCGCGCGAGACCGAAGTTCTGTTCCGCATCATCAACCGGCTTCGTGATGACGGCGCCGCCATCTTGTACGTCACGCACCGCATGGAGGAGATCTTCGCACTTGCCGATCGCGTGACCGTGCTGCGCGATGGCCGGCACATCGCTACGCACCCCATCGGCGAGGTCACCGCCGACCGACTCATTGAGCTAATGGTCGGTCGCGAAATTGAACCGCTCGCGGCAGATCGCCACACGTCACAAGTCTCGAACTACGCCCCGCAACTGAGCGTCGAGGGCCTTACTGCGGCGGGACAATTTGCCAACGTAACGCTATGTGTGGCCGCCGGAGAAGTCCTCGGCCTCGCCGGTCTCGTCGGCGCCGGCCGCAGTGAAGTGGCACTCGCAATTTTCGGAGTTACGCCCTACGATAGCGGTTCAGTCACTGTCTTCGGCGAACGGTTGCCGCCCGGCGATGTAAGCGCCGCAATCCGTCGCGGCATTTCCCTTGTGCCGGAAGACCGGCAACACGCAGGGCTCGTCTTGCCGCTATCAGTCGCCGCGAACTTGAGCCTCGCCGTTCTACGGTCGCTTACAAGCTGGTCCTTTCTCCGCCGCCGCAGCGAAAACGATCTTGTGAAGTCTTTGCTCCAGGAGCTTGACGTCCGCGCGGCTCGCCCTTCGCTGCCCGCCGAATCGCTCTCCGGTGGCAATCAGCAGAAACTGGTCATCGGCAAATGGCTGGCTGCGAACCCGCGAATTTTGATCCTCGACGAACCGACCCGCGGCGTCGACGTCGCCTCCAAGGCGGAAATCCACCGCCGCATCCGCCAACTCGCCGCCGAAGGGATGGCGACGCTCGTCATCTCATCGGAACTGCCCGAGCTGCTCAAGATCTGCGATCGCATCCTCGTGATGCGCGAGGGCCGCATCGCCGGCGAAGTCCCTGGCCGCGAAGCGACTGAACAGAAAATTCTCGCGCTCGCACTGCCTCAATCGACGGCTACGGAAACCGACGGCCGCCTGTCTCGGCCGACGCCACGCCTGCCACCCGGCCTGCGCTCGTCCTTCCCCCTCAGTCGCGAAATCTGGCTGGCTTTGCTGTTCGTCGCCACGTTGAGTTCGGTCGGCTTGCGCAGCCCGTCGTTCTTGGCGCCTGCGAACTTGCTCGATATTGCCGCCGACGCCGCCCCAGCTGCGATCATCGGTTGCGCGGTCACGCTGGTAATCGCCACCGGCGAAATCGACATCTCCGTGGGCTCGCTCCTCGGCTTCGCCGCCGCCGTCTTCGGCCTGTTGTGCTACGGCGAAAGCCCGCCGCTGTCCATTCCCGCCGCGGCCGCCTGCACGCTTCTCGTTGGCCTCGCCATCGGCGCGATCAATGGCCTGCTCGTCACGCTCGGCCGCGTTCCTTCAATCATCGCGACGCTCGCCATGCTCACCGTCCTTCGCGGCGTCACCAAGCTCGCCATGCGGGGCACCGACATTCACGGCCGCCCGGAAACTCTCCGCCAGTTCGCCACCGGCAGGTTTCTCAGCGTGCCCATTAGCGTGTGGCTCGCCGCCGCCATCGCGCTCGCCGTGTGGCTGCTCGTTCGCTACACGCCGCTCGGCCGCCGAATCTATGCGGTCGGCAGCAATCCTAAAGCCGCCGCGCTGCTCGGCATCTCGCCGCATAAAATCCGCTTCATCACGCTCGCACTCTCGGGCCTCTTCTCAGCGATCGCCGCAATCGTCCTCGCGCCGAAGAATTCGCTCATCCAGGCGAACATGGGTGAATCGCTGGAACTCTTGGTCGTGACCTGCGTCGTCGTCGGCGGCACTTCGATTACGGGCGGCCGCGGCACCATCGCCGGCACACTCCTCGCCGTGCTGTTGCTCTCATTGGTGCCGACCGCACTCACCTACATCGGCGCGCCGCCGCAATGGCGGCTCGCCATTCAGGGCTGCTTCATCTTGCTCGCCGTGTTGGCCGACAACTGGATGCGACCAAAGCAAGTCGCCGGAGTTGCTACCTTATGAATGCAGCCGCCATCGTAAAATCCGCGGCATCGCGCGCGCCGTTCGCCTACTGGCACGAAACTACGCTCGCATTACTGCTGGGGCTCGTGTTTGTCGTGGCCGGCACGCTCGAACCGCGATTCATCGGCCCCAGCATTCAGGTTCGACTCGCCGGCGAGTCATGGTGCCTGGCTCTCGTGGCTCTGCCGATGGCAATGATCGTCATCACCGCCGGCATCGACCTCTCGGTTGGATCAATGGTGGGCCTCGCTGCCGTCGTTCTCGGACTGGCCTTTCAAGCCACCGGCAGCATGGCCCTCGGCGCGGTAGCGGCAGTCGTCACGGGCGTCGTTGCCGGACTCTTCAACGGACTGCTTATCGCCCGCGGATCCATTCATCCGCTCATCGCGACCCTCGCCACCATGGCCGTGTATCGCGGCTTCGCGCTCGCACTCACGAAAGGCGTCACCATCAGTGGTTTCCCCGCGAGCTTCGCCGCGCTCGTGCAGCGCGACATGGCCTTCCTGCCGCTGCCGATTTGGTTGATCGTTATCGCGTCGATCGCCGCCGCGCTCTTTCTCGGGCGAACAGCTTACGGCCGCTTCCTCTACGCCATTGGCCACAATGAAACCGCCGCCCTGTTCTCCGGCATCCCCGTCGCCCGCATCAAGCTGGTCTTATACACGCTCTCCGGTCTAGCGGCCGGCATCGGCGCCGTGCTCCTCGCCAGCCGCTACGGGCAAGTCAAAGCCGACTTCGCTACCGGGCTGGAGCTCGAAGTGATCACCGCGGTGGTGCTCGGCGGCGTGAGCATCTTCGGCGGCCGCGGCAACATCGCCGGCGTCATCTTGGGCCTCGCCCTGTTGCACGAATGCACAAAGTTCGTACCTTGGCATTGGCACATCAGCGAGTTGAATGCACTGGTTACAGGCGGCCTGCTCATCGCGGCCGTCCTGCTGAACTCACTCATTCCACGCCGCAGTCGTTATTAAAAGCCGTTTCAACACCGATCCACCCCGGCGCTCGCCACTAAGAAGTGCCCGCCAACAAATTGCATCAGCCGCCGGGCGCTAGCCCCCGGTTCTTAAACGCCCTTGATCGCATTCACACAGCCGGAGAACTGTTTCGGTTGGCCCCACTCCCATACACTGGACGCAACTGAACATATTCCGCGGAGCAACGCCATGAAGCGCCAGATTTCGGTTTCCGTCGCCATCTTATTCCTGCCGTCCTTGCTCGTTCTTTCAGCCTGCTCGAATAGTCCCCCGCCAACCGCCGGCCAACCAGCCGCGACAGACGCCAAGCGAAAAATCACGGTCGGCCTGCTGCCGAAACGCAAGGGCATTAGCTACTTCACATCTTGCAACGAAGGCGCCGAAGCCGCCGCCAAGGAACTCGGCAATGTCGAGCTCATTTACGACGGCCCCACTGAATCCGACCCGACCAAAGCCGCCGAACTCATCGGCCAATGGGCGCTCCAGGGTTTCGACGTCATTGCCGTCTCATCCGACGACGGCCAAATCCTCGGCGCTGCCATGCAGAAAGCTCAGGAACAAGGCACGAAGTGCATCTCCTGGGATTCCGACACTCCCGCCGAATCGCGGTCGTTCTTCGTAAACCAGGCGACGCCGCAGCAAATCGGCTTCGGGCTGGTCGATCTCATGGCCAAGGACATTGGCGAAACCGGCGAAGTCGCGATCGTCAGCTCGGTGCAAACCTCCGCCAACCAGAACGCCTGGATTACCGAGATGAAGAAGCGGCTCGAAAAGTATCCCAACATGAAACTCGTCGCGGTCGAGTTCCCCGGCGAAGACCAGGACCGCTGCCTCTCCACCACGCGCACGCTCCTCCGCGCTCACCCCGATCTCAAGGGCATCTGGGGCATCACCTCGGTGGCCTTCCCTGGGGCCGCCGAAGCGGTTCGCCAAGCCGGCCTCTCGGGCAAGGTGCTCGTCGCCGGCCTCTCGACGCCCAATCCAATGAAGCCCTATGTGGCCGATGGCACAGTTAAGTCGGTCGTCCTCTGGGACACGCGCGACTTCGGCTACCTCACGGTCTACGTCGCCGAAGCGCTCGCCACCGGCAAACTCAAACCCGGTGATACTTCCTTCACCGCCGGCCGCCTGGGACAGCGCGTCATCGAAGGCGACAACATCCTCCTCGGCGATATGCTCGTGTTCACGAAAGACAACATCGACAAATTCGATTTCTAAAAAGCCTCGCTACACAAGCTTGCTTCTCAATCCCGCTGCATCAGCACGTCGCTCTCATACGTGCGCACTGCGTTAAGCCACGCGCCGCCGACAGGCACACCACAACGCCGACAATAGTAATCCCACACCGCGCCCGCCGGCATGTTCTTGAGCTCTTCCAGCATGGCCAGCCGGCCGGTGTAATCGCCCTGCTCTTCCAACTTCCGCAGCATCCCCGTCGGCTCCAGTAGTGCGGCGAGTAACGCCCGAATCATCGCCCGCGCTCCAATCACCCACGCTGCGACACGGTTAATGCTCGCGTCAAAAAAGTCGAGGCCGATATGCGTACGCCCCAAATACTCCCCGCGCCTCAGTTCGTGCGCAATGGCCAGCAGCTCATCGCTCACCAACACCACATGGTCGCTATCCCACCGAATCCCGCGGCTTACATGGAGCAGCACCCGATCGAGCCACATAAACACCGCCGAGAGCTTGTCGGACACCGCCTCGGTTGGGTGAAAATGTCCCGTGTCGAGGCACAACAGCACGTTGTTGCGCATCGCATAACCAAGATAGAACTCGTGAGAGCCAACCACGTAGCTCTCCGAGCCGATGCCGAACAGCTTCGACTCGACCGCGTCGAGATTGTGCTCCGCATCGTGTTTTTCGGCCAAGATCTCATTCAGCGATTGCGCCAGGCGTTCACGCGGCGCCCGGCGATCGATAGTGACGTCCTTAAACCCGTCGGGTATCCAGACATTGGTTACACACGCCTTGCCAAGCGCCTTCCCCATGGCCGCGCCGATCTGGCGGCAAGCAAGGCCGTGCTCCACCCAATACTTGCGGATCGCCGGGTCGCGGTGCGCGAGCGTAAACCCGTCAGCGGCCTTCGGGTGAGCGAAGTACGTGGGGTTGAAGTCGAGCCCAATCCCCACCGACCTCGCCCAGTCGATCCATCGCGAGAAGTGCTCCGGTCCCAGCTCGTTCCGCTCAATCTTGCGGCCACCCGTCTCGGCGTAAATCGCGTGCAGATTAAAACGATGCCGACCCGGAATCAGCGACAACGCAACCTCGAAATCCCCGCGCAGCTCGTCGGCCGTGCGCGCTTTGCCCGGATATTTGCCGGTCACGGCAAGGCCGCCGCCCAACTCGGCAGCGGGGTTCTCGAAGCCGCCCACATCGTCGCCCTGCCAGCAGTGGATCGAAATCGGAATTCGCTCGAGTTGTTCGAGCGCCGATTCCGTGTCCACATCCAACTGCGCATAGCGCTCACGCGCTAACTCATACGCACGATCGACTGCGGTCTCGCTAAGCGGCATGGCCTGTTTCGCCTTTGAGAAATGTTCGGCCGACCAATCCCTACCAACGCAGTCCAGTTTAAGTGGTTCTTGCAGTCTCGTGAAACGGCGTATCGGACAACCTCCCGCGGGCGCCGCCGCCTGCGCACAACTAACTCGCCTGCCGAATCTTCAGCACACACGCTCCACAGCCATGTTTAGCAGTGCCCCCAACTTGGCAATCTTTGCGGCGATATGCCCCACGCCTACCGCACAATGATGCGCGGGCCCTTGCCGATTCCAGTTTTCCACAAACTGGCGCAGGCCGATGGAAAACCGATACCGGCTATTCGTGTTGCCGATTTCCAATATCGGCCCCGGCACCGACTCCCCTTCTGCCACGAGCAACTTGAGCGTGCCCTCGACCGTTTGCACGACGGACAATAGCGTCACGGGCCCGTGCTTCACGGCCATCTCGACCGATAGCCCGCGCCCCACCTTGCCGTGATACACTTCCAATGGCCGCACCTTCGTCTTCCCCTCGGCGATTGCAATGTGACCAGGACCGTCGTGGCCCATCAGCACCACGTCGTCGTTGTAGTCCAAGGCGTAATATTCGGTGAACGACCCACCGGCGCCGAAGCTGTCCATGATCTTCATCGCCTGCGCGTTTTTGATCTCCAGTTCGCCCGCGACCGGCGTGCCGCGAGCCGTTAGCAGCGACGTGCCCAGAATGATCGAACTGATGGCATCCTCATTCTCCGGATTGCCGGTCCCCATATAGTAGTAGGCCAGCGACCCCAGCCGCTTTTCACTCACGAGCCGATCGAGTGCCACCGACGTCCGCGCTGCCCGTTCCAGCTCGGCTTGCGGACAATCTGCCTGCACATCAAACACCTGGCGGAAGGCCGCCACGCGGTCAGAAATTTGCCCGCCGCTCACCTCGCGACGGTGGCTCGACAGTTCGTCGACCTCGACCATCTCCACATGGCCGCCAAAATACGCACACTGCTGAGTCAGGTCAGAATAGATATCGAGCATGCCGCCGTAGTAGTGCCCCATCACGCCGAGCCGGTTGTGCTCCATCACGTGCGCCACGCGAGCCGCTTCGATCCAATCATCGACCTCCCTCCACACGGCGTCGTCTCCGCTCAATGTCCCCGTTATCTGAAAAAACGGAATGCGGGCCCGATTGAACACATTGGCGATCTCCGGCAGCGGACACGCATTGCAGTACGCCAGCCATTCGCCGGTCATCTTCGTACGGTCGCCCAACCGATTGAAACTCGCGTAATCGATTGCCGCGGCCGGCTGAAGATTCAGCACAATGACGGGAACTTTCGCCCGGCGTACGACAGGCAGCACGGTCGAAGACAGTGCGTAGGTCGTCACATGCAAGAAGATGAGATCGACATCCGCCTGCCGGAACTGATGTCCGGCCGCCATGGCCTTCTCCGGCGTGTCGATCAGGCCCAGATCGACAACTTCGACATTGGGCCGCTCCAGCCGCTGACGCGTTCGCGCCAGATAGCCTTGCAGCCGCTCTGCAAGCCTCTCAAATTGTGGCCAATAGGCGGCGAGTCCAATTCCAAACAGTCCGATACGAACAGGTCCTGCCAAACTCATACTCCTCTCACCTCCAAGTTCTCGCCCGCGCTAGCCGCGTGTCTCCCGCCCCGCCCCCGCCCCCCCGCGCTCAGCGCGGGTCTCGCGATCAGCGCGGGTCCGCCCCTCCGACCGCAGGTCTCCCGACGCGCGCTCGGCGCGGGTCTCCCGACCCCGCCGCCCCGCCGACCGCAGGTCTCCCACCCCTCCACTCGCTCCGCGTTCCGTACCTCCACCACTCAAAACGTCACGGCCACACGCATCACCTCGCCCGCCTCAGCCAACCGTATTGCCCGATTGATCTCGGAGAACGGAACTTCCGCCCCGACGATCTCTCGAAATGGAACCGCGTCGAGATTCTCCGCCAAGAACCGCACCGCCTCGCTTAAATGGCGCGCATCGTAGTTATGCACCCCGCGAATCGACAGCAAATTCGACAGCACGATCGACATGTCCAGCGAAACTCGCGCGCCGGGAAAGCAGCAACCAACTTCGATCAGCCGCCCTCCCTTGCGCAACGCGTGCAATGCCGGCTCGATCGTTGCCGGAACCCCGGCCACTTCCAGCGCACAATCCACGCCAAGACCGCCCGTCAATCGCCTGGCTCGCTGCACGAATTCCCCGCCGTCGAGTTGGGCTGCGTCGATGGTGTCGGTCGCGCCACAACGCCGAATGAACTGCAAACGCTCCGGAACAACGTCACTCGCAATCACGTTGCGACACCCAGCGTGCCGCGCCACCGCGGCCGCATAGCAGCCCAATGCCCCCGCGCCCAGAATCAGCACGCTTTCACTGTGTCGCAAACCCGCCGCATCGCATGCGGCCACCGCCGTCGCCACGCCACAGTTCGCCGGCGCTGCCACAACCGTCGGCAATCCAGCTGGCAACTTCACAACTCGCGTTCCCGAATCGATCACGCAGTATTCAGCAAAGCCGCCTTGCAAATACGGCGATAACTCGCACGAATCGTGGCCATACTTCTTCAGCGACTGGCACTTCATCGGCAACTGTTCCACCGCACAGTAATAGCACCGCCCGCAGCAACTGTGCAGCGTCCACGTCACGCGATCGCCCACTCCGATTGGCTGGTTGAGAATATCGTGCGTCAGCCCGCGGCCCAACGCCGCAACTTCGCCAACAATCTCATGGCCCAAGATCGCCGGTGTCGGCCCACTGCGCCTTCCCCGCCAGGTATGCAGATCCGACCGGCAGATCGTGCAGCACAGCACCCGCACGATCGCACCACCATCTGGCGCTGCGACCACTGGAAACTTGCGAAACTCCAGCTCGTGGTTCGGCGCGACGAACACGGCCGCCTGCGCTTCGCTCGGCACCATCAGCATCCTTCCGTCTCCGGCACCCGTACCCTAGCTCTGCGACTTCTTCACGGTCCGCGCCGGCCGAACCTGCCCACCCGCCGACGTATTCAATTCCACTGCCGCCCGAACGAGCGCCTTCAGAGCCTTCTCGTTGATCTTGTCGCCTTCACAAATATCGATCGCCCGCCGCGTGTTTCCCTCGAGACTCGAATTGAATAGCTTGGCCGGGTCCGCGAGCGCCGCCCCCTTGGCGAATGTCAGCTTCACCTTGTCCTTATAAGTCTCGCCGGTGCAGATGATCCCACCATGCGACCACACCGGCACCCCCGCCGGATTCGACGGCTTCCGCCACTTCACCTCTTCAACCACCTCGGGATCGGCTTGCTGAATCAGCGTTCGTATGCGTTCGAGCATCTCGCCGCGCCAGTCACTCATGTACTAACCCTCGCATTACAAACCCAAAAAACGATGCCTCACCACCCCGCGCGGGCCTAGCGCTCGACACAGGCCTCCCGACCCCGCCACGCCCCGCGCTCGGCGCGGGTCTCCGCGAGCTCGGCGCGGGTCTCCCGCCCCCGCCACCATCCGCGCGCTCGGCGCGGGTCTCCCGACCCCGCCGCTCTCCCGACCGAAGGTCTCCGCCACCATCCCGCGCTCGGCGCAGGTCTCCCGACCCCGCCGCCATCCGCGCGCTCGGCACAGGTCTCCCCGCGCTCGGCACAGGTCTCCCGACCCCGCCGCACCCCGCGCTCGGCGCGGGTCTCCCGACCCCGCCGCTCTCCCGATCGAAGGTCTCCGCCGCCATCGGCCGAAGGTTTCCTCCCCCTTCACATCCTCTCCCCCGGCAATTGACTCGCCTGTTTCACCCACCTAGCGAAATGTGCTTCATCAATTTCGTCATCTTCGTAAATATCAAGATACCGCACCTCTTTTTGCTTCGACTTCCCCGGCGGCATGGGCCGCAACGATGCGCCGCGAAAGAAAGCGACCTTCACGTACTTCGTGAAGCAATGAAAGCTGAGAAACCAACTACCGTGCTCCGCGCCATAAAACGGTGAATTCCACTTCACCGCCTTGCACACGCCGGGCACGACCCGCTCAATGATCGCGTCAAGCCGCTCCCCGCAATCACGCTTCCACCCCGGCATAGCCGCAATGTACGCCTGCACCGGCCCATCGCCCGCGCCCTTCGCAATCTGAGGGTTCCCGCCCGAAAGCAGCTTCACCGATTTTGTCTTCACGGCAGACTTGGCCTTCTTTTCCACTTCCCCATCGGCCCGCTTCGCCGCCGACTTCCTCACACCCTTCGCCGACGAATTGGTCTTCTTAGTAGCCATCACATTTGACTCCCGAATCACTTCTCGCGTGCGCGTCCGTGTCCGCGTTCGCGCTCGGCGCGGGTCTCCCGACCCCGCCGCTCTCCCGACCGAAGGTCTCCCCTCCTCGCCCCCGCCCCCCACAACCTACCAGTACACCGACGTGAGAATCACATCATTCTCGATTGCAGCCAATGTGGGTAGCGGACTCCAATGACTTGCCGACGAAAACCGCCAACACTGCGACCGCGTGACGAGTCCCTTTCGCACCGGATTCGCATGCAAATAGTCGAGTTTCGTTTCCCAGAACGGCTCCGTTTCAAGCTGCACCGGATGCCGCGTCGGTTGCCAAAAACGCCGCTCGCGGTCGTCACCAGAATTTTCCCGAAATGCCGTCGTGAAACAACTGGGCAGGTGATCTCGAGTGAAATCCGCGAGGCGGCGCCCGGTATATTTTCGGAAGTCGGTCAGCGTCGCCTCCAATGCCTGCGACTGAAAGCTCTCGTGAAATACCACGGCATGCAAGTGCGTCGGCATGATTACGTACGCATTGATCCGCAGCCCTTTGCTCCGATGGCAAAAGTTGAAGCTCTCGGCAACGATCCCGCACGCACCTTCGGAAACAAATACGGGCAACCACTCGACGACGGTAAATGTCACATAATACAACGCCCCGTCGGCATGCAAGCGGTAACGTTCCATGTCACGAAGTTATCTTGAAATCAGCGGCAAGGCAAACAAAATCGGCAGCGCGAATTGCAGACCTTCGATCAGCGTCTCGGGAAACAAAGTGGCAGGGCGATTAGAAACCTTCGGTCGCCGTCTCGGGAAACAAAGTGGCAGGGCGAATGGGAGACCTTCGGTCAGCGTCTCGTGGCAGGGCGAATGGGAGACCTTCAGTCAGCGTCTCGTGGCAGGGCGAATGGGAGACCTTCGGTCAGCGTCTCGGGAACATAGTGGCAGGGCGATTAGAGACCTTCGGTCGCCATCTCGGGAACATAGTGGCAGGGCAAATGGGAGACCTTCGGTCAGCGTCTCGTGGCAGGGCAAATGGGAGACCTTCGGTCAGCGTCTCGGCGGGGTCAGAGACCCGCGCCGAGCGCCCGCCGCACGTGGCGCGGGTCTCCCCGCCCCGCTCACGGCACGGATCAGCGCTCGGCGCGGGTCTCCCGACCCCGCCGCTCTCCGACCGAAGGTCTCCCCCGCGCTCCCCCGCACTCCCGCCCCCGCTCGGCGTCATACCCCGACCGAAGGTCCGCTCCACACCACGTCTCATCACGCCTCATAGTTAGTCAGCAATCGCCATCCGCTCCCTCCCGCAGCGCCTCGTAAATCGGCGCGTCGCCAATGAAAGTCGGCACAAGCATCGCCGTGAAGCAAGCCGCCAGCATCGGCAGCAACAGCGTGGAACTGCCCGTCAATTCGATTGCCAGCACGATCCCCGTCAGCGGCGACCGAACCACGGCGGTAAAGAACGCCGCCATGCCGACAATTGGCGCGGCCCGCGGATCGAGCGCCAGTTCACCCGCAATGTGATTGCATGACAAGCCAAACAGCACGCCACCCTGCGCACCGAGCACGAGCATGGGAGCAAACAGCCCACCCGGCGTTCGCGCCGCATAGCTCACCGGCCCCAGCACGAAGCGGCATGCGAACACGACCGCAACCCCACCCACGGCCGCGCTGCCGGCCAGTGTTCGTTGCGTTAATAAATCACCCCCACCCACCACCTCCGGGTGAACAAAAGCCAGTAGCCCGAGACTCGCTCCAATCAGCGCAGCTCGTAACTCGACCGGCCAAGCTCGCAACTGTTTCGCAACACAAATAGCCCCAAGAATCGCCCGGTTGTACGCAACTCCGACGACCCCCAGCAGTACTCCCAAAAGCAAGTACAGCAGCACACCACCCATCCTTGAATAACCGACCGCAGCCACGTCGAAGTCAGGCCGATCGCCCAGAAACACGCGGCTCACTGCAATTGCACCCGCCGAAGTACCGAAGGTCACAATCGTGATCCGCGTATCGAACCGTCGCACTAGTTCTTCCAGCACAAACACAGCGCCCGCGATCGGCGCATTGAACGCCGTCGCCAAACCAGCCCCTGCCCCGCCAGCCAATAGCACGAGGCAATCCGCTGCATCACAACGAAACACCCGGCCAATCAAATGCGCGATCGTGGCCCCGATCTGTACGCTCGGCCCCTCGCGCCCGAGCGCCAATCCCGCTCCGATCGCCATCACGCCGCCGACGAACTTCACTGGGATCAGCCGATACGGCGCCTGCGGCAGGTCGCCCCGCAACACGGCTTCCACGTGCGGAATCCCGCTCCCCGAAGCATGCGGCGAGAATCGCCGCACGAGCCACGCCGCCAACGCCACAGCGGCGGCGCAACTCACCGCAACTAGCATCATGCCCGATACGCCAAGACCTTGCGCCCACCCAATGAACCGCTCACGCAACGCATCTCCCGCCAGCAGCGCCAGTCGAAAACCGGCACACACCGCCCCGACAACACCGCCAACTAGCAACGAGAGCACTCCAAGTTTCAGCAGCCCCCTCAGCGGCAGTTTCAAATCGCTGTCTCCGCGTTTATCCACAACCCCATCCTCCAACGCGCCTGCAACAACTCTTTCCACCGCCCCAAAAGTATGTAGGCACTACCCCCCCCAAACAACTGCTACCATGCCCGCGGCTCTTATCAGCCTTGAGTTGCCGCTCGAAACTATCGTCACGGCGTGCGATGCATTCGCGCTTGCAGCGCGCCCGATCGAACCACTTCGTGCGTATCCGCACACTTGGCTGACGCAACTCTCGCATTTACGTCGCGGCATAGCGTTTGCAATTTGCCCGTTATTCCATTCTGGGGATGCGCACACGCAATGCATTCTGACCACACTAGAGGCGGCGCGACTACTCTCATCAGTCCTCGCTCTCTCATCGGTTGGCGAGCATCCGCTGACGCGGCTCCTGAAGAACTCTGTTCGATTGGATTCAGTCGGTTTTCGCTGGGAGCGGTTGGAAATTCGGGTAGAAACAGGTAACAGGCGTTTCCTTAACCTCCATCCGCCGGCGCCCCTTGCGCTAGCGTGTGGAACAACACCACAGGAACGAGCCATGGGTCTAAAAGAGAATCTGCAAGCCGACCCAGTCAGCCGGCTAGCACTTCGCGATCCCGTCATCGCCGCAAGCGACGACTCAATTCGCGAAGGCATCGCAAGGATGCGCCGCCAAGAGCTCGGATGCGTGATCGTCGTCGACGAAGACCGCCGACCGCAGGGCATCTTCACCGAAAGTATGCTCCGCCAACTACTCGCCGCCGAGCCCACGGCCGTCAACGAACGGCTCGGCGATCACATGAACCGCGATGCCAAGTGGGTCCGCCTCAACGAACCCGTCAGCCAGGTGCTCCGCTCAATGCAGACCGAAAACACGCGGTTCGTCGGCGTCGTTGATGAGGATGGACGCTTGGTCGGTCTCACCGGCCAAAAAGGCTTGATGGAATATGTCGCTGAACATTTCCCCCAGCAAGTAATGGTGCAACGCGTCGCCCGCCCGCCCCACTTCGTTGAGCGCGAAGGAGCCTGACCATGATCCAAGAAAAACGCAGCACGAGTGAAGAATTTGTCGATCCCTTGCAAGATTTCGAGCCTCGCTCCTACCGCAGCTCGCTCGAACAGGCGCTCTCCGAAGAAACGGTCGCCGCCATTCGCTCGCAGCCCTATACGAGCGTCACACCCGATACCACGATCGAAGCCGCGCTAAAACTCCTCGCCGGCCGCAACGTCGCTTGCGCGCTGGTCGAAGAAGCCGGCAAGCTCATCGGCGTATTCTCCGATCGCGACATCCTCAACAAGGTCGCGCTCGAATTCGACGCGATGAAGCATCATCCCGTGCGCGATGTCATGACCACCGACCCCGTCTTCGTGAACGACAGCGATTCGTCGGCCGCCGCGCTGTGCGTCATGGCCGTCATGGGCCACCGACACGTGCCCGTGCTCGACCGCGACCACCGTGTCCTCGGCATCGTTACGCCGCAGCGAATCACCAGCTTTTTGCTCGGCCACGTCGACGCGTAACGCACTGCGACTACAGCGGTTGTGCCCTATTTGGCGTGGGCTGCGCCCATCCTGCCACGGGGTGGTTGCGAAACCCAACGCCGCCCGCCCATAATAACACCCGGCCGGCGCTGCTCTACATCGCGATACGCAGTCTTGGACCACCCTCTGCGAAGGACCGCCGCCGGCCTATTTTTTTCTTTCGCGCCTGCTCTCAGCGCAACTTCGGTTCTGATTCACCTCCACATGTTCCCGCTTGCCGCCAGGCGCAGGCTCCGCGCAGCCGAGCACGCCACAATGTAGTCGGCACACTCCGTGTGCCGTAACCGCCCTGCCCGCAACCATCGCCGCCCCATCTCACTCTCCATAAAACCACCCTACCAGCAGCGACCGAAATCGCGTCGAAATCCGTCCCGTCGAATTCTCCGCCACATAGTACGACAACAGCACATTGCCTTCCTGAAACGCCACGCTCGTGTATGCGAACTCGTGCTTCGCACTCTCCTCTAACACCTGCGGCTCGCCCCACGTCGTCCCTTCATCGCGTGAAACCGCGGCCACCAATGGCGTCCGCCGACCGCCGTGCCCCGCCTTCGCATCCACCGTCGGATTCCACACCAGCAACAAGTCGCCCGTCGACGGAATCCTTCGCAACGTCGCCGGCGACTCCGGCGACTTCACACCCCACGGCTTGGCTTCACTCCAACTCTCACCGCGATCGGTCGAATAGCTCGCATAAATCTCGCCCAGCTGCGTCCGCACGATCATCAGTACCCGCCCATCATCGAGCTCCAGCACCTCCGGCTCCATGGCCCCGCGCTGCGGCACATCCACACGGCTCGTCCCAGTGGCCCAGGCCTGCCCCTCGTCATCCGACCAATAACAGAACGATGTGAAGTGCCCATCACGTTCCACATCCTTCGCCCACGCCACTGGGCACAATAGCCGCCCGTCACTCAGCTCCGTCACGCGATCGTTGTTCATCACGTGATACCCTGGCGCATTCGTCACCACGCGCGATTCGCCAAACGTCCGGCCGTCATCCGCCGAAATCCGCATGTGCACCCGCAAGTCACCGTGCCCATTCTTCACGAGATAAAACATCCCCACTGTCGCGCGCTGCTGCGTGCGAAATCGCCGCAACGTCACCGACATCACATTCATCCGCCCCACGTTGTCCTGCAAAACCGCAGGCTCGCTCCAGGAACGCCCGCCGTCTGCCGAACGCCGCGCCACAATCCTCGCCTTGGCAAAGTCGCTCGTCGTCTCATCGAACTCCGTATTCGCAAACAGCAAACTGCCGTCCGCCAGCGGCAATACCGAGCCTTCGCTATACCGCGGATGCGCCGCCGTCGCTATGAACACATCATTCTTAACTTCCGCCGACGCATTCGCATTCACCGGCCCAGCCTCTGCACTTCCCCGCTCCGGCGAACGCAGCACCTTCAGCAGCACCGCCCGCAACGCATCATCCGCCCCGCGATCCACCCACAGCCACTGATCGGTGAACCCATCGGCAAACGCTGCCCGCGTGGGAATGTAACCCGTCCAGCACTCCCCATAACCCGCGCAGAGCACCGGCACATCCGACCGCATCCGCTGCGCCATCAATTGGTAACCCACAAACGACTCGCCGGGCAACGAAACAACAAGTGCTCGACCAAAATCGATGCACGGCACCGCAATCGTGCGCCCGCTTTCCACGCGTCGCCGGCTCGCCAGCGCCATCGCCGCCAGAATCCGTTGTCGCTCATCCAACTTCGCGTCATGGATCTTCTGCTCGAGCTCTCGTGCCGAAAACCCTGCCCCCGCGCGAAACGGCAGCGCCAGCTCCGCCGTACGAAAACCAATCTTCGTCAACTCCCAGCGCCGCGTCGCCTTCCACGCCTCTTGCATCGCCACGTGCAGCCGCTGCGCGAGCATCGGCCTGTTCTCCGGCGACCCGTCGTTGTACTTGCCCGCGGTCACATCGCCGGCACAGCCGTTGACATAGATCTGAAACACGGCCGGGTCATCCTTCTCGCGCAGCCGCCGCGCAAGGCCCACAAAATCGGCGCTCACTTCGCCGCGGCCATAGTAACTCATCGGATGCGTCGCGTACGTATGGAGCGCCACGAGCGGCCGTTCGCCATCCCAAAAACTCAGCGTCCGCAACCACGGATCAACGAGCCCATCCGGCGCCTCCCGCATCGCCGCATCACCGCCCGTGTTGCTCCCCCGCCCGAACGACACCTCGCCAGATTTTGCCACCACCCGCCGATTCGACGCCACATCATGCACAATCGCCGCCCCCAAGCCCACGTGCGTCACCCGCTGCGCTTGCGGTAACGCCTCCCGCACCGCCGCCGCCACCCGCTCGACACACGCCTCGTGAAACTCCGGATCACACAACTGCCGCTGCATCCCCACTGCATCGAGTAGCCGCTGCGCTCCTAGATCGACAACCGGCGCGTCATGCTGATGCAAACTCGTCACGATCACTCGTTCCGCCTTCGTTCCCGCCGCCGCAGCCAACGCCTCCCGCCACCGATCGTAGGCCTCATTCCGAATCTCGCACCAGTCCACCGACACCCACACCATCGGCTCCTCCGCCCCCAGCAGCACAAAGCCCCGCGCTTCCAGCGGATCGGCCACTCGCTCCGCCCGCGCCGGCAGAATCCCCATCAACCGATGCCCCATCGGCACCGTGACATCCGCCCGAAACGTCGCCACGCGCAACTCCGCTGCCCCAACCCCATGCGACAGCGCCGCAAACACGATGAGCACAGTCACCATGTGGCGCCGGCACATACGGCAATCGACCAAGGCCCGCACCATATCGATTCACTCCCGTTTAACCGCAATGCGAACGCTCGACGCAGCCGAGCGGGCCCGCCGCCCAACCCAACACCTCGCACATCCGCCCCTAACCCCGCCGCGCACTCCCGCCGCGCATCCGCTCCAACACGTTCCGCGTAATCTGCTGCACGCGCCCATCCGGCCCCCGCGGCTCCGTGTACACCTTCGGCCGCACATAACCCGGCGGCGCACTTAGCCCATCCGCCCACCAAATCGTCCCTGCGTTGAACACGAAGTTCCCCTTCGGCCCCGGGTAAATCGTTGCCGTGAATGTCCCGCCGTTCGGCTTGCCCGGCGCATCCTGCGTCGGCCCACTCGCAACAACTTCAAGCCCTTCAATCTGCGCGGGATCACCATGCCACTCCCAACCCACCAGCCCCGGAATCGCATCGCCCGCTTTCATCCCCGTGCCCGCGAACAACCAGTGCTCCGGCAAGCGGCACGTCCAATCGGCCCCGCCCGTCACCGGCCCCGTGCTGTGCGCGCCCACCAACTCATTCGCATACGGCCGCTCATGCGGTAGAGAGTTCATGTGATCGAACTCGCGTGTCCCGCCCGGCGGCCCGAACACGCCGACCCGCTCGAACGCCGGCAGCTGCTCGTCAAACTTCACGCGTCCACACGCCGCGTTGCCCGACAGAAACGCCACGTTCACGCCGGCCGCAATCGCCGCCCGCACGTTCTCGAACATCTCGATCGACCAATACTCATCATGACCCACGCTCAAGAATCCCTTCGCGCGCCGCAGTCCCGCAGCGTCGCGATGCGTATCGAGATTCGAAATATACGTCACATCAAACCCTTGCGACTCCATCCAATACGCGAGCGGAAACTCCCACAACAACCACTCGCCCGATCCCAGCGACAACGGCGCATCGAAAATCTGGCAGTACTTCCCATACGGCCGATGGAAGCTCACCTGCACATCGCCCCCCCAATACCATTCGTTCTGCCCGTCGTCGTAGAGCGCAAACTGATTCGGCCAGCGATTGTACGCCTGCCACGTGTTATCGCTGCACTGAAAGACGAAGTCCGCCGCCCGATCATCGCGCACAATGAACACCACATAACTCTGCAGCCCGCTCTCGAGCGCCGTGAGCTTTCCCAAATACACGCCGCTCACCCAATCGGCCGGAATCTCGATCTCCGCGCACGCCGGCCACTCGCAATGCCGCACGCGCTTCGCCCCCACCGGCGGCTCCGCCTGCGCCGCGCCTGCTAACTCACCCACCTGCTTCACCAACCGCGCCCCCGCTCCGCCATAGTATCCCGTGCGATAAATATCGAGCGTGAACCGCGACGCCGGCCTCGTGCTCACGTGAAACGCGATGCGATCGCCCGCCTGCACCACCCGCTGCGAACAATACCCTTCGATCCACGGCGAACGATAGCGCGACGTCGGCTCGATGCGCGATTGCGTGAGCATCCACTCGCGCGTCCCCGCACGTTCATTCTCCTGAGTGATAACATTCCGCGCTCGCTCACCATCCGCCGCCACCGGCAACGCACCCGCTGCCAACAGCCCCGCCGCCGCAGCCCCCCGCAACAACTCCCGTCGCGTAATCCGATCGCTCTCTCGCCAAACATCCATATCCACCTCACCGACACCGTCACACATCACCGTTTCGCCGCGCGGCACACGCTCCGCGAAGCCAAGTGCGATCCCCACCGCCCAAATCCACGGTGCAACTCAAATTTTTTCACGCCGCTACAATTCCCTTGCTTTTCGCACGCCACGGCGTTGATAATAGACCCCGCCCCGCCAGTTTCAAGCCTCTCGCTGTGGTAGTCGCCCGCGACCGCCCAGCCGTTGCCAACGCCGTTGCTGAATTCGCCCCGAATCCAGCCTCCACTCCCCGCCCAGTGGATCCCCGCCATGCAATCGAGGTTGCGCGCTCTCTCGCTGGCCCTCACCCTGCTCGGCAGCTCGGCGTTCGCTGCAGACTCCGCGTCGCCCGCGCCCACCTTCGAAGCCGATGTCCGCCCTATCCTCCGCGCACACTGCTTCGGCTGCCATGGCGCGACCGACGAAAAGAAAGGCGGCCTCGACCTCCGCCTCGTCCGCTTCCAACTCTCGGGCGGCGACTCCGGCCCCGCGCTCGCTCCCCACGACGCCAACGCCAGCGCCCTTCTCACCCGCATCCGCGCCGGCGAAATGCCTCCCAACGGCGATAAGCTCACACCGCAAGAGATCGACACGATCACCAAGTGGATCGCCACCGGCGCCCACACGGCTCGCCCCGAACCCGAATCACTCGCCCCCGGCCTCGGCGTTACCGCCGAAGATCGCGCCTGGTGGGCCTTCCAACCGATCAAGCGACCTGAAGTCAATCGCGACCCGGCCGATGCCACACTCCGCACGCCAATCGACGCCCTCCTCCGCGAGTCCATGCCCGCCGGCCTGCACTTCGCTCCCGCAGCCGACCGCCGCACGCTCATCCTTCGCGCCTCGTTCGACCTGCGCGGCCTGCCGCCCACGCCTGAAGAGGTCGACGCTTTCGTCGCCGACGGGTCGCCCGATGCCTACGAAAAACTAATCGACCGCCTGCTCGCCTCGCCGCACTATGGCGAACGTTGGGCCCGCCACTGGCTCGACGCCGCCGGTTACGCCGACAGCGAAGGTGGCACGATGCAAGACACCGTCCGCACCTGGTCGTACAAATATCGCGACTACGTCATCCGCTCGCTCAATGCCGACAAACCCTTCGACCGCTTCCTCCATGAACAGCTCGCTGGCGACGAACTCGCCGGCCCCGCCAGTGGCGACCTCACGCCCGAACAAATCGAACTCCTCACTGCCACCGGCTACCTTCGCATGGCCGCCGACCCAACCGCCAGCGGCGATGGCTCGCCCGAAGCTCGCAATCAAGTCGTCGCCGACACGCTGAAGATCGTCACCAGCTCGCTTCTCGGCCTCACCGTCGCCTGCGCTCAGTGCCACGACCATCGCTACGATCCGATTCCGCAGACCGATTACTACGCCCTGCGTGCCGTCTTCGAACCCGCCCTCGATTGGCAAGCCTGGAAGACCGCCGGCGAACGCCAGGTCTCGCTCTACACCGCCGCCGACCGCCAGAAGGCCGCCGAGCTCGAAACCGAAGTGCAGAAAATCGCGGCCGAGCGTGCCGCCAAGCTCGCCACGTACATGGCCGCCGCGCTCGATAAAGAGCTCACGAAATATGCCGAGCCGCTCCGCGCCGAACTCCGCGCCGCCTACGAAACCGCCGCCGACAAACGCACCGACGCCCAAAAACAGCTCCTCGAAAAATACCCCAGCGTAAACCTCTCCGAGGGCGTGCTCTACCAATACAATCAGGCCGCGGCCGACGACCTCAAAAAGTTCGACGAACAAATCGCCGCCGTCCGAGCGAAAAAACCACCCGAAGAATTCCTCCGCGTCCTCACCGAAACGCCCGGCCACCTCCCGGAGACCCGGCTCTTCCACCGTGGCGACTATCGCCAACCCACGCAAGCCATCGCGCCCGGCACCCTCTCTGTCTGCTCGCCCGACGCCGGCCGTACTGAGTTCCCCTCTAAGTGCCCCGAACTCACCACCTCCGGCCGCCGCCTCGCCTTCGCCCGCTGGCTCACCAGCCCCGCCAACCCGCTCACCGCCCGCGTCATCGTCAACCGCGTGTGGATGCACCACTTCGGCCGCGGCATCGTTTCCACGCCCGCCGACTTCGGCCGCCTCGGCACGCCGCCCACGCATCCCGCCCTGCTCGATTGGCTCGCTGCCGAATTTCGCGACACCGCCGGCTGGAGCCTCAAACGCCTCCAGCGCACGATCATGCTCTCGACCGCCTACCGCCAGGCGTCGCGCCGCGATCCCGCACAAGTCGCAGTTGATCCCGAGAATAAATTCTACGGCCGCCGCAATGTCCTCCGCCTCGATGCCGAAACACTGCGCGATCGCGTCCTCACCGCCACGGGCACACTCGACCGCACGATGTTTGGCCCGCCTCTCGGCGTGCAAGAAGATGACACGGGCCAGGTCGTCGTCGCCGGCGACGTCCATCGCCGCAGCCTCTACCTCATGCAGCGCCGCACGCAACCCGTCGCCCTCATGCAGGCCTTCGACGCGCCCGTCATGACCACCAACTGCGAAGCCCGGCCATCCTCCACGGTAGCCACACAATCGCTTATGCTCATGAACGGCGACTTCTGGATCGGCCGCGCCGCCGCCCTCGCCGACCGCGCCCAGCGCGAACCGGCCGCCAACATTTCGCCGGAACTCATCGCCGAACTGCCTAAGCGTTGGGAACCCGCGCCGCCCGTGTGGCAATTCGGCTTCGGCAGTTGCGACACCGCCTCCGGCCGCACCGCCTCCTTCACCCCGTTCGCCCATTGGACCGGTTCCGCCTGGCAAGGAGGCGAACAATTGCCGAACGAGAAGATCGGCTGGGCCATGCTCCGCGCCGATGGCGGGCACTGCGGCGAGAACCCCAACTTCGCCGCCATCCGCCGTTGGACCGCCCCCGCCGACGGCACGATCACCATCGACGGGACTCTCGGCCACGCAAGCCCCGACGGCGACGGCATCCGCAGCCGCATCGTCTCGAGCAGCCTCGGCATCGCCGGCGACTGGTCCGCTCACAACAGCCAGGTCGCCACGAAGCTCGACAAGCTCAACGTCAAAACCGGCGACACGATCGACTTCATCACCGACTGCCGCGCGAGCGTCACCTCCGACACGTTCACTTGGCAGTTCACACTCACCCTCGCCACCAGCGACAGCGCCACAATCTCCTATCGCTCCAGCGACCTCCTCGGCCCAACCACCGCCACGCCCTCGCCGATCACAGTCGAAAGCATCATCCGCGCCTGGCAACTCGCCTACCTGCGTCTTCCTTCGCGTGCCGAACTACAATCCGCCTGCGACTTCCTCACCAAACAACAAACTTACCTGCGCCTCCATCCCGAATTCATCGCCCCCACGCGCACCACCGAAACCCAAGCCCTCACCAATCTCACCCACGCCCTCATCAGCTCCAACGAATTCCTCTACATCGACTAACCCCGCAGGCGAGCCTCTCCGATCAAAGATTCGCCGCGGCGAAGACTCGCACCAGCAACCCCAACCGTTCGCACACTCACCCACGCGCAAATAGCCCCGCCCCGAGGGTTCGCCATCCAACATTACACTTCACATGCACGTCCCACCCACTTGCACCTCAACAACTAGCAACTAGCAACTAGCAACTAGCAACTAGCAACTATCCACTATCCACTATCCACTATCCACTATCCACTATCCACTATCCACTATCAAAGCACCACGTAACCGCGCCGTGCCAGCCGAGCGCGCAGCAGATCCCCCCTCCCTCCTAGGGAGGTGCCAGGTCGCTCGGGACTCGCCGTGGCGAGGGAGGGTTCGCCACCCAACATCACGCTTCACATGTACGTCCCACCTCACCTCCTACACAAAATACACTTACTGTAAATCTTTCCACTATTTTGTTGAAAAGAGCCACTGACTTTGTTAAGCTCCTTTCTGAAATGACCGACCCAGCACCAGTGATTGCAGCGAAGACGTCTCGCCGGAATCCCAGCAAGCCGGTCCCCGGGCATGACACGTAACCAGTCGCTTACTCAGCCACACCAAACGGGGATCGCAAAAAGCTCCGAACCTCCGGTCCCGCGGAGCAGTCACCAGCGCCAAGTCGGTTGAAGTGCGGCCTCGAGCGTCGTTGCCATCCCCGCTCCTTCGCGAGCGGTGTGATCATGCGCGTCAAGCTCACCCTAGGCCACACGTCACTGGGCCCAGCATTTTTTTTGAAGAAGCTCTCAGCTATTAGCTCTCAGCTGTCAGCCAAACCATCCAAACCACCGCGAAAGGCCGCCGCCTGACAAAGAACTAGCAATTATCCACTATCAGCGCTGGGTGCCTGGGGCAGAGGCTTTGCGATGCCCCAGTCCCTGCCATCACATCCCCCACAACTAACAACTACCCACTATCAACTAGCAACTATCCACGATCCAACCGCCCGTTTAGCAGCGAGGCGCCAGCCGAGCGTGCGCACACAACTCCTCCTCCCTTAGAGGGAGAGGCCAGGTCGCTCGGGACTCGCCGTGGCGAGGGAGGGTTCGCCCACACCCCAAGCCACCCTCCCACACCACCAACCACAGCGATCGAACGAATCACATACGATCAAACTACTGATCGAGAAACCGGCAACATGAGAATAGCAGCAACAGTCGTACTCGGCGCGCTCATCGCAGCCACGGGAGGCATGGTGTTTCTCTATGCCCATCAGCTTGGGCGACCCAACACCCAACACCCGACACCCAACACCCGACACCCAACACCCGACACCCAACACCTGACACCTGACACCCAACACCTGACACCTGACACCTGACACCTGACACCTGACACCTGACACCCGACACCTGACACCTGACACCCGACACCCGACACCTGACACCCGACACCCGACACCTGACACCCGACACCTGACACCCGACACCCGACACCTGACACCCGACACCTGACACCTGACACCCGACACCTGACACCCGACACCTGACACCTGACACCTGACACCTCCCTCCTCCCCATGCACACCCGCCGCCGCTTCCTCACCGAAAACGCCATGGGCATCGGCGCTCTCGCCCTCGCCTGGCTCGATGCCCAACAACCCGCGCGCGCAGCCGCCACCAAGCTCGGCCGCGAGCCCACGCACTTCGACTTGAAACCGAAGGCCCCGCCGTTCGTCCCGCGCGCCACCGCCATGATCTCGCTCTTTCAACACGGCGGCCCGTCGCATGTCGACCTCTTCGACCCCAAACCCGAGCTCACCCGCCTCAGCGGCACCGACTACCCCGGCGAAGTGCAGTTCAGCTTCGTCAACCGCGCCAGCAAAACCCTCTTCGGCAGTCCCTGGAAGTTCGAAAAACGCGGCCAGTGCGGCACCGAAATCTCTGAACTACTCCCGCACCTCGCCGAAATCGTCGACGACATCTGCCTCATCCGCTCGATGCACACCGGCGCCAACGGCCATGAAGTTTCGATCCGCTACTTTCACGGCGGCATCCCCGGCATCGTCGGCCGACCCACCGTCGGCTCCTGGCTCGTCTACGGCCTCGGCAGCGAAAACCAAAACCTCCCGGCCTATCTCGTGCTCACCGACCCCGGCGGCCACCCCGTCGACGGCACCAGCAATTGGTCCAACGGCTTCCTCCCGCCGCTCTTCCAAGGCACTGTGCTGCGGCCACGCGAACCGCGCATCTTGAACCTCGACTCGCCCGCTTACCTCCGCGGCGACGTGCAGAAACAAAACCTCTCGTTCCTCCGCAAGCTGAACGAACGCCACCTCGCCGAACACCCCGACGAAGCCGACCTCGAAGCTCGTATCGCCAGCTACGAGCTTGCCGCCGCCATGCAAACGGCCGCCGCCGAAGCACTCGACATCTCCAGCGAAACCGCGGCGACGCACAAACTCTACGGCCTCGACCAACCCGAAACTCGCGAATACGGCACACGCTGCCTCATCGCCCGGCGGCTCGTCGAACGCGGCGTCCGCTTCGTGCAGCTCTTCCTCGGCGGCCAGCCGTGGGATTCGCACACCAACATCCGCGGCGACCTGCCCAACGTCTGTCGTCGCACCGACCAGCCCTCCGCCGCGCTCGTCACCGACCTCAAACAGCGCGGTCTGCTCGAGACGACGATCGTCCACTGGGGCGGCGAAATCGGCCGCCTGCCGGTTACCGAAAATCACGGCGATCCGAACGTCGCCGGCCGCGATCACAACGGCCAAGGCTTCAGCATGTGGGTCGCCGGCGGCGGCTTCCAGCCCGGCACCACCTACGGCGAAACCGACGAATTCGGCCACCACGCGGTAAAAGACGTCGTCACTCCCAACGACTTCCAAGCCACCTTACTACACCTCTTCGGCCTCGATCATCGCACGCTCTCCTTCCCGCTCGGCGGCAGCGAACAACAACTAACCGCCGGCCGCGAAGCCCGCATCCTCAATGACATCCTTCGCACCTAACACCCCCAAGAATTCTCCTCCCTTTTTAGGGAGGGCCAGGTCGCTCGGGACTCGCCGTGGCGAGGGAGGGTTCATCCACCCAAGCCTGTCACTCCCAACATTCGCTGTTCGATCCGACAGCCACTCCAATCAGCCGCGGGGCGCTAGCCTCCGGTTCTGAAACTCGCTGTACTCACTCTCCTCCTAATCCCAACAACTCAAAACGCAATGCTGCGCCACTCCCCATAGTCCTTCTCGCCGACTGTGCTTTTACCTTCCCCCATCCAGCACTCGCCGCCGAACCATCCTTCGCTCAAGATGACAACACGCTGCACGAAGAAGTGCCAGTGATGGCCGACTGGTTCAACAAACAGCTCGCCAACAAATGACCACACTTCACGGCCAGACACTGTTCATCACCGGCGCGACTCGCGGCATCGGCCTCGCCATCGCGAAAAGGGCTGCCGCCGACGGCGCGAATATCGCCGTGCTCGGCAAGACCGACCGGCCCGATCCACGACTACCCGGCACGATTCACACCGCAGTCGAAGAAATCAACCGCGCCGGCGGCCGCGCAATCGCCTGCCGCTGCGACATCCGCTTCGAAGAGCAGATCCGCGCCGCTGTCGATACGACAGTCGCCACCTTCGGCGGCATCGACATCCTGGTCAACAACGCCAGCGCCATTCATTTGAGCGGCACGCTCGCAACACCGCTGAAGCGTTACGATTTGATGCATGCCGTCAATGTTCGCGGCACCTTCCTCTGCTCGCAGGCATGCTTGCCGCATTTGCTCAACGCCGTGAACCCGCACATCCTCAATATCTCGCCGCCGCTCAACCTGGAGCCGCAATGGTTCGCGCCGCACCTCGCCTACACGATGGCCAAATACGGCATGAGCCTGTGCGTGCTCGGGATGGCGGAAGAATTCAAAGATCAGGGCGTCGCCGTCAACGCGCTCTGGCCAAAAACTGTGATCGCCACGGCAGCCGTGCAAAACCTGCTCGGCGGCGAAACAGTCATTCAACGTGCCCGCCAACCCGAGATCATGGCCGATGCTGCGTACGAGATCGTCACCCGCCGCAGCCGCGCGTGCACCGGCAACTTCTTCATCGACGAAGAAGTTCTACGCGCTGCCGGCGTCACCAATTTCGACAGCTACAGCGTCTCGCCAGGCGCCGAACTGATCCAGGACTTCTTCCTGTAACGACTCGACCGACTCGGAAAGCTTCAGAACCCCATGGCAAAATCGCCCACTTACCGCGGCTTCAACTTCAATCGGTCCACCGCCCGCTTCGCCACCTCGTGCTGCATGAACAACTTCCACACGAGCCCGGTGCGCGCGTTCTCGATCGCCAGCAGCAGCGGGCCCGTGTCGATTCCAAAATTCTCGTCGTGCCCATGCGGTGGGTCGAGACTGAACGAATCCGCAAACGCGTATCCGCCCTGCTCCGGATCGCGCCAGACCACCGGCTTGCCCGCGCCATCAACGAGCGACTTATACTCCCGCAGCGCCGCCATGCTTTCCCGCGGCGTGAACATGATTGCCGACCCCGCGGCATACGGCGGAACAATGCCCCCGCGCCAATCATCGCGGTCGCTCACGTTGGGCCGCACTTCGGCCACCAGGTAATCATTCTTGAACGCGCACGGCGCCACACCCCAGCGATTCTCACCAAACGTCGGAAACTCCTTGGCGACTTCCAAACACCGCTCGCGCTGCGTGAGCGTCGCCCGCCGCGAATTCTCAAACCAGTCGACGCCCGGTCCCGCCTGCCCAAACGCCGCCGGGTCATCGGCGGCGAGATGTCGATAGTCGATCCAGCAATGCGAGAAGAAGTACGTGAACAACGAGCCGTTCCAAGACACCACATACGGCGGCAGCTCCTTGTGCCGCTTTACGATCCGCTTCAGCCGATAGTACGCGGCCGGTTCGATCGCCTTCCTCGCATCGGGCGCGCCCGCGGCCAGAAAATAGATGATTCGCTCCTCGTCGCTCGCCCAATCCCATCGCCCCGGATGAATTTCGCCGGGGCCGAGAGGCCCCTCATCAGTTTTCGCTCGCCATCCCATGGAGAGATAGCCCGACTTCACATCGTACACCGCCCGCCAGTCGGCATCGTCGATCAGCTTGTTGACGTCTTTCGCGACATCGCCGCCAAAATACGATGCCGCCGTCATCGCCCCGGCTTCAAGCAGCGCATGATCAACCGTGCTCGCCGTGAGCTCGTAGTGATACTTCGTCTTCGAAAAATCCGGCAGGCCGCCTGTGTCGGCATTGATGAAGTGCAGGTAGATGCCGAACTTCTTGTTGTCTTCGCGCTCCAACAGAGACTTGAGAACCGTCTTCGCCCGCGCTGCGGCCGCTTCGCGAGTCACCCAACCGCGTTCCACGCCAATCGGCAACGACGACAGCTGAAACCCCACCGCCGCCGTGCTGCACACCACATCGCTCGTCTTATCCTTCGCGAGCAGTGCCGGCGAACCGACTTCTTTCCAGAAGTACTGAAAACAACCTTTCTGAATCTCATTGAGCAGCGTTTCATCGGCCGCCGAAAACGTGTGCGCCCAACTCGCCAGCGAGTCGTTCGACGCCGCAATAGGCTCATCGGCCTGGGCGAAGTGCGTGCTGCATGTCAGCACGCAAACACAGATCGCCGCCGCTATCTGATGGCTCACAACTCGATGCAGTCGCTTCATTTTCGCCTGAACCCAGATGCAATGAATCACAACCACGTAACGCAAAAAAATGGGGACGCTCGTTGCATGAACGAGCGTCCCCCAAATGATTTTCAAAGCAGACTTACTGCGGTCGCTCGCTTAGCCGCGGCGACGCAGGCCGATCATTCCAGCGAAGCCAAGCAGCACCAAACCAGCCGTCGCCGGTTCGGGGACCAAGTCGCCTTGGAACGGCTTGAAGAACAAGCCCTGACCATTGGCTTGCTGGACGTTGCACCATGGCTCCGACGACGCACCATCAGTGAACGCGCCACTCAGCACGCGCGAGGAAGTAACGTGCCAGCCGCCAACTGGGGTTGCGCCGACTTGATCGCCGACTGCAACCGTGTCGAGATCCGGGTTCGACAACAGGTTCGGGCCGCCTGCGGTCAGCGAGAAGGCGTCAACAACGAACGCCTGGCCGCCGACGCCACCGTAGGCATTGCCCATCGTAGCGCGAGCCCGCACGGTTGTCGTGCCTGCCGGAGCGACACCGACGACGCTGAATTGGTTGTAGCCAAACGGATTGCCCGACGTGCCCAAACCAGGGACCAAGGATTGAGACACAGTGTTTAGCAGAACATTACCCGCGCCAAAGAAGTCGAGCGCGAATTGAGAGGTGACCGTTGGATCGGTAAGGCCTACGTAACCGGCTTCCGCACCGGCCCAGCCACTCAATGTGTACGACGTTCCCGCCGTGCCGGCCACGTCTTGATACAGATTTGCTGTCACCCGGCCATTGGCCGCATTTGCCACGTCGGCCATGGCGACCGACAGGCTCACAATTGCGAACAGCGCTAGGAGTCGTTTCATTAGTTCATCTCCGCTTGTTTAACGTACAGGAAGTGTGATTTCGACCACAGGCATTCAAACGAGACTGAATGCCAACACGTTACCTCTTCAGATTTAAAACAAACACTCAGGTGCAACACAAAAAGTCTGTCAGTTCGCCCTCCCGATTTTCAAGTGAGTGAACCCCTTTATTGTGATCAGAAGTTGCCGCACACGCCAAATATTGTGACGGCCTGCGTTTCACCATTTTTCCGCGGCATGGGCAGAATGTGAAAGCGCTTTCATACATTTCCAGGCTAGTCGAACTCGTAACGATTGTCAATAAACTTCTGCAAAAATATCCGCTTTTTGCCGTTTTCCGGTACCGTCTAGCCAGCCGCTGGTTAAGGCCACGCCATTGTCGGGCGTCATCGTACCTCGAAACTCCGCGACTCGTCGAGCAGTAGGACCTAGCGTCGCGGCCCCCGACTCGACCAACCCCCTACTTTCCAGAGGAGGACCTCCCATCCATATCAAATCCAATTTCCCCAAGTGCCTTCCCAATTTCCGGATTCATCATGAAGTACTTCCAAATCAAGCCGCTGCGGTGGTTTTCGATGCCCACGACGATTTGAGCCTGATTGAGTCCCATGTAGACCTCGTCGAACCACGCCTGGGTTTCGTTGAAGCCGTCGTGAAAGCCATAGGGTCCCCAGATCTGTGCACCGAGGTCACGATAGAAGTGCCGCAACGCCCCGAACGATTCCTCCGGCGTGTAAGGGAACACGCCGAGAGCGGCCGAGGTGCAGATTGTTCCGTTGTCGTCGCGCGGCAGCGGGCGACCGCCGCCGGAATTGACACCCGCCGACAGTCCCCAGCAATCTGGCCCATAGCCAACATAGTGCCGTGGATTCTCCGTGCAATACGCGCGGTTGATGAGCGCAATACGGCGATTATTCTCGAAGTAATTCGTATACCGATCGCGCTTGGCTCGCGGATCGAAGCCCAAGAAGGAGAACTGCGTGAAGAACAGGTCGGCGCCGCTTCCGCTGCCGACATCGAGCTTGATGCCGTAATACGTATTACCGTTGACGTAGTGGTCGCCTTCGGCCGTGCGACTCCAGTTCCGGCGATAGTTCACCGCCAAGTCCGACTGGCCGGCCCAACCAGAGTAATACATGCTGGCCGGTACAGAATGCGTGGGCGACGCGATCGCGAGCAAATACACGATCAGCGTTTCATTCCAGCCGATGAGTGGGTGACTAATATGCCAAGCCTGATCCGGCGACCAATGCCAATACAGCACTTCGCTTTCCGGAGTCTTGCGATACCAGCTCCACTCTACTTCGTGCCAAAGAGTTGTAACCGTATCGCGAATCTCGCGCTCTTCTGCAGTGTCTCGATTGAAATACTGGCGTGCTGCGAGCAGGCCCTGCACCATGAACGCTGTTTCGACCAGGTCGCCGCCGTTATCGAACTTGCCGAAGTAGGGATTCACCCGGCCAGTACTGCCGTTGAGAAAATGCGGCCACGCTCCGTGAAAGCGATCGGCCTTGGCAAGAAATCGCACGATACGAAGCAGGCGGCGAGTGCTCTCGTCGCGTGAGATGAATTTGCGTTCGGTGGCGACGATCTGCGCCATGATGCCAAACCCTGAGGCCCCCATGGCCACCAGGTTTTCGTCGCCCGGCAGTAGCTCGACAGCCATTCCCGAATTCGGATTGGCCGCTTCCCAGTAAAAGCGGAAGCAGCCTTCTTGCACCATATCGAGGAGTTGGTCGTCCGTCAGTGTACGTGTGCTCGCAGCAACCGTTTCGGAAACGTCCGACTCGCGCTGGTTCAGGTCGACCGCGGCGATGCGATACGAAGTCTCTCGTTTACTTACACCACAAAAGTCTTCGTAGCGACACGACCAGGCCGGACGAGTGCCAACCGGCTTGAAGTCGCCGTCGCCCTTAGCGCGATAGACACGGTACGAAATCACGTTGGGATCTTCGACAGGTTTCCACGCAAGATCGACATGCCGTTCATATCCGACAGCCGTGAGACCGGTAGGCGCGGGCAAAGGTTCACTGCTCGCCGCAGTGCCGGGCACGACACTCACATCATCGATAAGCAACGTGTGTTCGCGAGCATCCTCCAGATTCTGCATCAGCGCGATGTTTTGCAGGTGGCGAATATCGAAACGTTCGTCGTCGGTGTCTTGATAGAGACCGAGAAAGAAGCTCAGTGGCAGGCGCAGTTCGACCCATTTTCCGGCCGGCAACGCTTCGTGCCCCGCTAGCAGCCACACAGCTGGGGTGCCGCGGCCGCGGCTGTCTTTGAGAAAAACTCGCGGGGCGTCGTCGGGATTCAACCCTTCGACCGAATAGCACCACACAGAAAGCGTATCGCCATCGAACGGCGTTGGACGCACAAACTCAGCAGTCGATTTCAATGTTGCTCGCCAATCGCCGCCACGAGCCGATGTCCACTTGATGCGCACGGCGTTTGGCGCACTGTGAAACCGAGCGGTTTCGACAGGGAGTTTCGCGCCTTCGATTTCGAGCTGGCTCGGCGCTACGCAAGATGCCTCGCTGTGAAAGTCAACCAGCGTCGAGGCGGCGTTATCGAAGAATACGTGCTGCGAGTACGAATTTGGCGGCAGCGCGCAGGCGTATTGAGCAGCCAGGGCAAAAAGCAAAACGGCGGCAGCGCAAGCAAAGTTGCGACTGCCGCCGTGCCGTGTGCATTGCATGTGGCGCGTCATCGTCGCTTACGACCGGCGACGAAGCCCGAATGCGGCCGCCAGCCCGAGCAGGCTCAGGCCGACGACGGTTGGTTCCGGCACTGCGCCAGAGCTCAGCAAGTTGCCGCTGCCCGCGCCCGAGGTGTTGCCAAACCGGGCCCGCCAAGCGGTGTAATCGGAGTTGTCGACGACACCGGGCGTATTGACTTCATTTTGCAGTGGGCCGCCATTGCGCCAGAGGACGTAGTCCGCAGCATCGACGACGTGGTTGCCGTTGTAGTCGCCCGGCACGCCAGCCGAGGGGCCGGTCAACGAGAAGTCGTCAAAGAACGCCGACTGCGCACCAGAAGTGGCATACATGTTGGCAGCGCCAGCCGAAATACGCACATTCACCGTGCCGGCTGGAGCCGTGCCATTCAATGACAGCGGCCGCCAGGTGTTGTCTGGCGTCTGAACTGTAAACAGGTCCAAGTTCTGAGTACCAATCACGCTATTAGAAGCATTCAGAAATTCCATCGTCATGAAAGTGGAAGTCTGAGCTTGACCCGAAGGCGGGAAGGGATTGGCGCCGGAGTAACCGGCTTCCCATTTAGAGGCAGCAGAGAACGTATACTGGCCGCCGGCGACCCCTGGAACAGTTTGGATGATTTTGGCATCGCCGCCCGCAAAAGAACGCAACCACATACCGACGCTGCCAGTATTAGCCGCAAAGCTAGCGGCCCCACCGAAGGAGAGGTTGTCTTGACCGGTTTTTACAATCGTAAAGCCGGCCGGAGCTCCCAAGGCGTTGAGATTTCCGTTGGTCAATTTTTCACCACCGAACAATCCATTTTGAACGAGCGAGAAATCATCGAAGTAAACGTCATGGCCGCCGGGGCAAGCCGTCGTGCAAGAGGCAACCATCTCTGTCGCCGAGGCGGTTACGCGTGCCTTGGTCGTGCCGGCGGGTGAGTCAATGCTGAAGGTGTGGGTTTGCCAATCGGCAGGATTGGCGTCCGTCGGGCGATTCTTTGGCAGGCTAATGGACTGGGAACCCAACACCGTATCGCTGGCATTGAGGAACTCGACCTTAAAGGTGGTCTGAGTCGGCGAAGGAACAGCGCCGGAAGGCGAATCTTCGAACAGCGTATCCAAATTGTTGGGAGCAGCGATCTGATAGAACGAATGGCCTGTAAAGGTAAAGTTCTTACTGGCGACTACAGGCACAGTCTGCGACAGCGATACATTGACGGCTTTATTTTGATCGGCGTAAGTGCCTTCGTTTCCGGCGAAGGGTTTGATCAATAGTCCGAGGCCGCCCACGCCGGGCGAAGGTTGAAAGCCAATATCAGCCGAGTCAACGTGCTCGGCGGCGCTCACCACGGAGCCTGGCATGCCGGTGATCGATTGGGTGAGTGTCCAGCCTTGCGGGCCGGCCGAATCTTCCAGTCCGCCATTTGTAAGAAGTTCGACGGCATGGCACGTCGACAGATTGAAAATGCATACGGCGGCGAACGCTGCCGCGGCCCAAGCAAACCGTGAAACTCTCATCGCCTGTAACTCCGAAAAGTGTCGATTGTTGCCTATTAAGTTTTGCCCCTTTTCAATCCTTTCAATTTAATCGAAATCCGTTGTCGACTAGTATTCTTTGGCTATTGCCTCGCCATCTGCTCGGTTGCCGAGCTGATTAAGTGTTTCCAAGTCGATCTCGTACTGCAGGAATGTGACGGACCCGTCGGCAAAGACCGCATTGACACCGCCCGAATGCGAAGAGCCGATCGTGTAATTTAGAGGGTCATCGTTGCCGCTAGGTTTGAAGGCGACGGTATCGGGCTGCGGCTTAATGAGAGTCGACCGCAGGGCGTCGAAGTCCCAACCGTCGCTCCAACCACGATCATCGAACGCGCCGCCACTGCCGTCGTGAAGCGCGGTGGGCACCCATTTTTCGGTTGCCAACATCGTTTTGCTGGTGCCGTCGGTGATTTTGGCGTTCGTCATTTTCACCATGAAGCCGATATGCCGCCACGGCGGCGCGAGTCCGTCGGCACTCGTTACCCAGTCGCAGCGCTGAATGACGCCGCGGGCTTTGCCGAGCTGGCCCGATTTCGCTTTGGCATCCAAGTCGTTGAAGGCGCGACAGCTCAGTGCGGCAGAGCCTGGCGGGCCAACCCAGAAAATTTCATCCTGCTTCTTTTTGAACTGCGGAAAGGTGGGCGCCGTGTCGGCAAGATACAGATTGAACTCGGAGTCGCCAATTTCGGAACGCGATGGGCCACCGACCGTCGCAGCATAGTCAACGAGCGCACATTGTGTGTTGACTTGCAGAGTAGGTGGGCGCCGCGAGGGGCAGTTATACAAGGGAATCTTCATGCCCTGAATCGCAGTCGTACTGACCAGATCGGCGATTGCATTTTCTTCGAGATACGGAAGAATTTGGAACAGCCAGCCAAGCCCTTGCTCCATAGGACCGTTAGCGGGTCCTTTGCGTATGAAACGATTCGGTTGGGTGGCTGTATCTCTGAGATAGTTTTCGAGCGTGGCACCGGCGTACGTGCCGCCAGTCGGGTAGAACTTGCGCGCTTCAGTGAGGTTGATGACTGCGAGCCCGATGTTCTTGAGATTGTTCTTGCACTGGGTGCGGCGGGCGGCTTCGCGGGCGGCTTGGATGGCCGGCAGGAGGAGGGCCACCAGGATGCCGATGATCGCGATCACCACCAAGAGTTCAACGAGGGTGAAGCCGCGCTTACCCCGTGTGCGTATATCCGCCATGGCCGAACACTCCGTCTGCTGCAAAAGGGCGCCCCGAGACTCGCCTCCCGCTGGCATTGTAGGCAGCCCTTTCACGGACTGCAAGCGCTTTCAATGCTATTTTTTAAGGTTTTTCTACCCGGTGCAAAAACATAAATTACTGCGAAAACGATAAACTATTTGAATTCCGTGGCTGCTAAGCATGCAATTTTCCTGCCGTCACGCCGCGCGAATTTTGAAGTCTCTGGATGTCTTGCTCGGCGCCGCGAGACAGTTGGGGCGCCCATGGCCAAGAGCAGGCCAAGAACCGCCGGCTCGGGCACGGCCACTCCGGCCCCGACGCCGGCCGCGTTGAACCGATCGCGCCAAATGACGTAGTCGGCGGCGTCGACCACGCCGTTGTTGTTGCCGTCGGCCGCGAGTGAATTGATCGAACCGAGTGTGGAACGCCAATAGTTGTAATCGGCGATGTCGACGACGCCGTTGCCGTTGTAGTCGCCGGCCTTGAACACCGAGTCGAGCGCGGCCTTGACCTCGGGAAGATTCGCGAAGAACAAGTTGGTGCGATCCGGGCCGTCGAGGTAGGCCATCAAGGCCATCGTGGAGAGCGTGATGTTCCAGTTATCGGCGAACGATGGAACGCTGGTTGGATTCGCTGCGGCGGTGGCCCACTGTGCCGAATCGGCCAGACCCAGAACGCCATCGAGGCCGTTCACCAAACCATTATCGAGCAAGAACCGCAGGGAATCCTCCGCGCCCGGCGCGCCGGCGAGGACCATTTCAGCGACGCTCCAGGGCTGAAACAAATTTGGCTGGCCAAAATTGTTATAGAGGTTCCAGGTGTGATAGGTGCCGGCGCCGGCGCCAGCATCGGGCTGCATCAAGTTCGAGCGGCCGAGTTGGGCGAGCTTAGCGGCGGCGTCGGTTTCGTAGCGGAGGAAATTCGCCCAGGGATTTCGGGCGAGTGCGCGGTCGGGGTAGTTGTCGGCGCCGCGGCTCGACGTGTCGACGAACAGATCGAAGAGCGCCTGCACGTAGGCCGAGCGCCATTCGGTGGATGGCATCACGAGGTATTTCTGCGGCGTCACGAGCGAGTCGAGAGTGCGGTCGGTGTCCTTGTTCCACATGTTCACGAGGGCGACATTGTGGTCGGTCGAAACGGCCGCGGCCATCGCCACGACTTTGTTCTCGTTCGTGTAACCGTTGTACGCGGCGGTGCTGATGTTGCCGCCGGAGTAGGCCATGCGAAACCCGCTGGGGCTGACAAAAGCCGCGAAATTGAAGCGGTTTTCCAGGGCGTGGATGTCGCTTCGCAATTGAGCCGGCGTGGTCGGCTGCGATTTGTAGTTGTGCAGCGCGAGTGCCAGGAACGAGGCATCGATTGTCGATTCTTCGCTGCCTGGAGCGGCGGTGGCCAAATCCAGGAACCGCGACGGCAGATAGGTTGTTTGATTGCGGTTCGCGTTGAGCGACGTTACGAGCTGGCCCATGTACGCGTCGGCGGCGGCTTGGGTCACCCAGCCGTGGCGCACGGCGGAAGGCAAATTCCAGACGACGCCGGTCGTAGTGTTGAGCGCGCCGGTGGTAACGTTGTCGGATGTATTCGGAATAATGCCGGTGGTCTTATTGCGCGATTCCCAGAGGCCGAGGAATTGCCGTTTGGCGAGTTGCTCGACGATGTCGTGCACCGGCGCCGTTTGCACGTTGACCGTCGGACCCTTTTCAATAAGGTTGGCGTCATCAAAATAGACTGCCCCGGAGAGCGGGCCCGAACTTGCTTTTACTTTGTAGGTGACAGCGAACGTGCGCGTGAGGTCCGGGCTGCCGACCACATTCCAACCGGAGCTCAGGTCCAACGGAGCGTTAATAGTTGACCAGTTCGGGCCCGCCGGTATCGAAAACGAACGCTCGGCCAACTGGCTTCCCAAGTCGCGGTAGTCTTTGAGCTCAATGGTCAGCGTGAGCGGCACGCCGGTGGTATTGCGCACCGCGGTTTGCAGTGAGGAATACCGTGTTAGATCGCGGTCCTGTCGGTATATGAAGTTGCCGCTATTCGGCGGGTCTTGTGTGTAATTGACCGCGCCGGAAAACGCCTGGAAGAAGCGGAAATCGCCGCCCGCGACGGAGCCCAGATTGAACTGATACGCGCCCGTGCCGGAATTGACGACGCTCGATTGCTTGGTGAACGTGGCACCGGAGCTGACGCCAAATGGGCCGCCCCAGAGGTTGAGCGAATCATTGCGCTCGCCATTAAAGAGCGGCACCGTGTTGAGATCGCCGGCGACGGCGGTGCGTGAAGTTGTAAGGGCGAAGAGCAGCAAAAGGAATGTCGCGACGACGCCGTGATGCAAGAGTGGGAGACGGGGAGAAAGGGAGAGGGGGAGAATCCTCTGACACGCGACACCTGACACCTGACACCTGACTTGCATTTCACTTCTCGCTGAGCGAGCCGCCGCTGGCACGAATGACGTTCGCATAGAACCGAGCCGAATCTTTGACCACGCGGTTTTGCGTATCGGGATCCACGCGTACGATGCCGAACCGCTTCGAATAGCCGGCGGCCCACTCGAAATTGTCGAGGAGCGACCAGAGATAATAGCCCCGCAAGTCGACGCCAGATTGAATTGCCTCTTCGGCGGCCCGCAGGTGGCTATCTAGATATTGTACTCGGCGCTCGTCGTGAACGTGGCCGTCGGGGGAGACCGCATCGTCGAACGCGGCCCCATTTTCCGTGATGTAGATGGGCGGGTTGCCGTAGCGGGAGGCCACCCACTGGAGGGTGTCGCGAAGTCCGCTGGGGTAGATTTCCCAGCCCATGGCCGTGCGGTCGCGGTCGGGCGGGTTCACGACACGCGCTCGCGAAGGGCCGGCCGAGGGGTCGTCGCACATCACGATGCGGAGGTAGTAATTGATGCCGACGAAATCAATCGGCTGGTGGACAGCTTGCAATTCGGCGGCTGACCAAGCGGGCCAGGCCACGCCGAACATCTCGGGCAGCTCGGGCGGAATTTGGCCGAGCAGCGGCGGGTCGAGGAAGTGTTGATTAAGGTAAGCGTCGTGCCGGCGGGCGGCGTTGCGGTCGGCTTCGCTCTCGGTGGCTGGCGTAACGGGTGTGAGGTTTACGACGAGGCCGATGCTGTGCTTGCCAAGCGCCCGATAGGCAACAACGCCCGCGCCATGGGCGAGCAGCAAGTGTTTCGAAACGGCCGCCGCTTCAGCCCAGTCGCGATGGCCGGGGGCGTGGTGGCCTTCGACATAGCCTTGATCAAACGCGACCCACGGCTCGTTGAGCGTGGCCCAGAGTTTGACGCGGTCATCAAGCGTGCGGACCATCAACTCGGCATATTCGGTGAACCAATGCACGGACTCGGGGTTGACCCAGCCGCCGCGGTCGTCGAGCGCTTGCGGCAGGTCCCAGTGATAGAGCGTGGCCATTGGCTGGATGCCATTCTCGAGCAGCGCGTCGACGAGGCGGCTATAGAAATCGAGGCCTGGCTGGTTCTTTTTGCCGGTGCCCTGTGGCAGCACGCGCGACCAACTAATGCTGAAGCGATAGGACTGGATGCCGAGGTCACGCATGATCGCGATGTCTTCGGCGAAACGGCGGTAGTGATCGCAGGCGAGGTCGCCGTGTTCATTGTTCGCGATCTTGCCAGGCGTGTGTGAGAATGTGTGCCAGATGCTCGGACCGGCTCCATCGGCGAGCGGCGAACCTTCGACCTGGTACGCGCTGGTGGCGGTGCCCCAGAGGAAATCGGCGGGGAAGCGCGGTGGGCTCAATGACGACTCGCGGTGGATGAGGTGTCGGGTGTCGGATGTCAGGTGTCGGGGAAGATGTCTTTCTCTGACACCTGAAACCTCACACCCGACACCTAACTAGCTAGAGGCGAATGACGACGTTGTGATGTTGGCCGTCGCTGAGGATGGGAATACGTGCGGCGCCATCGACAACCGTCGCAGCCGCGCCGTCGAGCGTTGCCGCGGCGACGCCGTGTTGTTTGCCGCTCGGATTTTCGATGATGATGGCGTATGTGGTGTTGCCGTCGGGCAGGCGATAGGTGAGCCGGCACTGGGGCCACTCGGCGGAGATCGACGGGTTGAGGACGATCGTGTCGCCGTTTTCGGTGGCGAAGCCGAGGATCGATTCGACAGCGACGCGGAACATCCAGCCGGCGGAGCCGGTGTACCACGTCCAACCGCCGCGGCCGACGTGGGGAGGCTCGCCATAAACATCGGCGGCCACGACATACGGTTCAGTCTGGTAGCGATCGGTTTCCGCTTTGTTGCGGGTGTGATGAACTGGCGTGATCATCCGCAGCAGTTCGACCGCGCGAGTGCCGCGGCCAAGTTCGGCCATCGCGCGAATGAACCACAGCACGCCGTGCGTGTATTGGCCGCCGTTTTCGCGGATGCCTTTCAAGTAGCCTTTGATGTAGCCGGGATCGTTCGGCGTCGAGTTGAACGCGGGCGTGAGCAGGCGAATCATGCCGGGGTCTGCGCACACCAGGCGTTCTTCGACGGCCTGAGTTGCGAGCGCGGCTCGATCGGGCGGCGCGACGCCCGAGATAACCGCCCACGCCTGGGCGAGGGCGTCGATCTGGCATTCGTCGCTTTGGGCGGAGCCCATCACTTCGCCGTTGTCGTAGTATGCGCGGCGATACCAGTTGCCGTCCCAGCCGACCGTGTTGAGTGTTTCGAGAAGCTGCTCGCGATACTGGCTGTAGCGGGCGACGCGAGCGTCGTCGCCGCGCGATTGGCAGATCGGCAACATCAATTGCAGCGTGTGCTCGATAAAGAAGCCCAGCCACACGCTCTCGCCGATGCCGTCTTTGCCGACGCGGCTGAAGCCGTCGTTCCAGTCGCCGCAGCCGATGAGCGGCAGGCCGTGTTGGCCGCGGGTGAGGCCGCGGTCGAGCGCCCGGCAGCAGTGTTCGTACACGGTGGCCGACGTACCGGCGGGCGTGGGACGCAGATAGGCTTCCTGATGGCCGGCAGCGAGCGGCGGCGCGGAGACGAAGGGCGTCACTTCATCAAGCAGCGCGGTGTCGCCCGTGCGCTTTACGTATTCGGCCGTGAGCAGCGGGAGCCAGAGGAGGTCGTCGGAAAAGCGCGTGCGGACGCCGAACCCGTTATCGGGGTGCCACCAGTGGAGCACATCGCCTTCGACGAACTGCCGGCTGGCGTGCCGGAGGATTTGGGCGCGCGTAATTTCCGGCCGCAAGTACACCAGGGCCGAGGAGTCCTGCAATTGATCGCGATAGCCGAAGGCGCCGCCGGGCTGGTAGTACGCCGAACGAGCCCACATGCGGCAGCTCAGGTTCTGATAGGCGAGCCAGCCGTTGATCATGAAGTTAATTTCAGGATCGGGAGTTTCGATCGTGATGCCGGAGAGCGTTTTACGCCAGAATTCTTGCGATTGTTTGAGCGCGCCGTGCACTGCGGCGAGCGAATGGTGCTTGGCGATGACGCTGCGAGCGGTATCGGTGTCGATCACTTCGCCGAGCAGGAAGGCGCACTCATAGACTTCGCCCGGTTCGAGTTCGATGGACAGTTGCCAGGCGGCGCAAGGATCGAGGTTGCTGCCGGCTTGGCCATCGAGTTCGTCGAGGGCGACGACGGCGGCGGGCTTTTCGAGATCGCGATAGCGGCCGATAAAGGCTGTGCGGTCGCAGGTATGCGAAACTTCACAGCGGCTGCGGTCGCCGACCACCGGGGCGGAAAAAGCTGTGTAATCGCCGTACAAATCGCGGTGCGGGTTTTTGGCCCAAATCGCGGGGAGCTTGGCGTCGTGGGCGGTTTCGATGTCGATCGCCGTGTCACTTGCGAGGCCGCCAAGGCCCCAGTGAACGAACGAAAACAGCGATAAGCGCCGCGAGCGATCGCTCGTGTTTTCGAGCCGCAGCAGCGACATTTTCAGCGGCGCGTCGCAGGCCATGAACATCGTCAGCTGTTGCTTGAGCTCGTGGCACGTGTGTTCGAAGATGCTGTGGCCAAGGCCGTGGCGCGTGGTGTACTCAGCGCCGGAAGGCGCGGGTCCGGGCGTTGGCGACCAGTAGGCGCCGAGGTCTTCGTCGCGAATCCAGAAGGCTTCGGCGAACGGATCGCACACGGGGTCGTTGTGCCACGCGGTCACTCGATTGCAGCGGCTGTTGCCGGCCCACATGTAGCCCGCCCCCGCTTCACTCACCAGAAAGCCGGCTTGTTCGTTGGCGATGATGTTGGCCCACGGCATGGGCGGCCGCGTGAGGCTGCCGTTCGCGGTTGGCTGCAAGCGGATAATGTACTCGCGGCCGTCCTCGGTGAAACCGCCGTAGCTGTTCTCGAAACGCAGCTTCGGCTGTGATTCTGGCGTCGACGCTTGCGCTCGCGCTGGGGACGATTTGCTGCGATTGTACTTGGGCTTGATGCGCGGAGTCACGAACTCGGGCGGCGCCAGGTGGACCGGATGACCATTCGATGCGGGCCCGACTTCGGCGAGCGCAAACAGTTCGCGGACGGCTGCAAGATCGGCCACCGCAGCGAGCATCGCATCGATTGCCGGCCGATTGTTCGCCGCGCCGAGGAGGAACGCGATTTCGCGGGATTCGCCGGGTGCGAGAGAGATTTCCAAGCGCAGGCTGGCGACCGGGTCGAGCACTGGGCCGGTGTCGCCGCTGAGCTTCGCGGCTGGCTCAAGGGCATTTGGCGAGTGGGGCGAGCGCCCGCGGCCGAGGAAGCGCACGCGGTTAGTTTCGAACTGCAATTTGGCGGAACCAGTTGCTAGCCAGTCGGCAAGGATGTGATGAACGCCCCACAGCTCGGAATCTTCTTGCGCACGTGGCCGGCGCTTGGCGAAAATGGCCTGGTGCTTGTCGCAGAACTTCGTTTCGACGAATAACTTGGAAAACGCGGGGTGGTTGGCGTCGGCCTCTTGCGGCGCGAGGACCCATTCCAGATAGCTGGTTACCTCGATGCGGCGCAGCGCGGCGCCGCGATTGATGATGCGGCAGAGGCGGACTTCGCAGTCGTGCTCGGGCGACACTGCCACGCGCGTGCGGCATTCGATTCCGCGGTCAACCCGGAGAAATTGCGCAACGTTTTGCTGGTATGAGAACTCGTACTGCGTCGGCGTGGCTCGCGTGGGCTGATAGCTGGCTGACCAGACCGCGTTGTCGTCCAAATCACGGAGATAGATGAAGAAGCCGTCGGCGTCGCAGACTTCATCGCCAATCGAACGGGTGACAGCAAACTCGGGCAGTTTTGATTGGCCAGCCCCCGCTTCGTTCAGGCGAACCGAGTAGCGGCCATTCGAGAGCGTAACAGTATGAGGCGCGGCGACCACCGAGCTACTGTGACTGGACGGGGCGTGAGAATCAAGTTCGGGGGGGGCGAGCTTCATAGCGAGGAAACCGAAAAAGTACTTAGCGGGGCGAACCGAAAGCGCTTTCAGTCCCGCAGCTTTAGTGTAACTACCTGGCGGCCATCGTGCGAGTAGTTCGCGTGAAAGCGCTTTTTCTTAAGGGGGGTTCGAGCCGCCGCTGGGGCGACAATTTAGCGTGGACAGCTGGGAAAACGCGGCCTGGAAGAGAGGCGGCGGCAGAATGGGCGGCAGTGGTTGCTTCGAGCGCCTCCCGAGCCGAGACGGCTGGGCTATACAGCCGAGCGGCTGCGGCTTGGCGAATGCAAGCGCTTTCAGTTTCGGGCGGCTTCGTCTAATGTTACCAATAGGAGATCACGGCAATTGCCGGATTACGCTGGGGTAGCGCCGGCCAGAAAGGGACGTTTTCGGTATGTCCACACAGGCGGAGCACACGACGACGGCGGAAGATCGGGTGCCCTGGCATCAGTTGATCGCGTTCGGCTTGGGCGGCCTGATCACCGTCGCCTTGTTCAACATCGCCGGGCAGTTGATGGGGCTGCTCGGCAATATCTCGCTGGGGCTCGATGCAGCGATTCTGGGCGCCATCATGGTGGTGCCGCGGCTCTGGGAGGCGATGTCGAACCCGGTTATCGGCCACCTTTCCGACAACACCCGCACACGGTGGGGTCGGCGGCGACCTTATATCCTCATTGGCGGTGTGGCCGTGGCGCTCACGTTCGTCGCGATGTGGTGGGTACCGCGCGGCGAGTGGATTCACAGCGTGTTCACCAGCGACGCGAGCTATAACCGCTTCCAGTTTGCGTACATCCTGTTTGGATTACTGCTCTTCTTCACAGCCTGCGATGTGTTCGATATTCCGCATGGCGCGCTGGGTCTCGAGATGTCGGCCGATCCACATGAACGCACCCGGCTCTTCAGCGCGAAAAGCTTTCTCGGCAATTTGTTCGCCATGGGCACGCCCTGGCTGATTGCGCTCGCGAATCTTGAATTCTTCCGCGGTACGAGTGGCAATCTCATCGACGGGATGCGGTATGTGAGCATCTTTATCGCGGTCGTGCTCGCGCCGATGGCTGTGTGGTGGTTCTTCTCGCTGCGCGAACCGGGGTTTGTGGTGGCGCGGGAGCAGAAAAAAGGCCACTTTTGGCGCGACATGCAAACGACCGTGAGCAACGGGACATTCCTCGTGCTCACCGGCACGGTGTTCACGCTCGCGATGGGGTTCAACTTCGTGATGAACTTTGCCAACTACATCACGATATTTTACCTTTACGGCGGCGATATCAAGCCGGCGAGCGTGCTGATGGGAATCAACGGCACGGTGTGGGCGGTGACGGCGCTGGTGGCTGTGTTTCCGCTCAACTGGCTCAGCAAGCGGTTCGGCAAACGCAACGCGCTCTTCACGGCAATCGCGCTCATGTGCTTGGCACAACTGTCGAAAATCCTCTGCTACCGACGAGGAATCCTATTTCAACTGAGCCTGCCGGCAGCGGTTTTTCCCGAGCAATATCGCACATTCGACGTGCAAGCCCCGTACCTGGTGCTGCTGCCGACGATGCTGCTGTCGGCCGGCATGCTGATGTTCTTCACGCTCGGTTCGTCGATGGTTGGCGACGTTTGTGATCTCGACGAACTCCACACAGGAACGCGGGCAGAAGGCACATACTACTCGGTTTTTTGGTGGTTTATCAAAATGGGCACTGCACTGGCCAGTGCGGTGGCGGGGGCGCTATTGGTGCTCACGGCGTTTGATCAGGTCCAGAACGTGGCGGTGGATGACTTGCGTGGCGACATCGCCGTCATTAGAACACTGGCGGACAACTGGCAGGAACAAAACATCCCCAACGAAGCACGCCTCTCGACGCTCGATCAACAACTTGGCAAGGCGATCGGGCATGTTGATGCGTTACACATGCACTTTGACACGCAGCTGCAGGCGCACCCGGAGCGAGCGGAGCATTTGCAGCCGCTCATCGAGCAAACCGATGCATTTCGCGCTCAAGTCGAAGCGATGCGCCGCAATACCGCGAACCTGGTAGTGTCGCCGCCTGACGCGGTGCGCGAGAGCGAATCGCTGCTCGCGCGAATCATCGATCTCAAGCAACAATCGCCGCGTACGTTGTTCCGGTTGCGGCTGTTTGAGATCGGGGTGCCGCTCGCGCTCAGCGTCGTTTCGATATTGTTGCTGCTCTCGTATCCGCTCACCGATGCGCGGTGTTATGAGATTAAGGCGGAGCTGCAGCGGCGGCATGCGGAGCAGGCGCCGGGAGCGACGTAGCGGCGTTGGGTTGTCGCCGGCGAGGCCTCAAGCCGGTTCAGCGAGAAGCCCCATGAATGGGGCTGCGATGAGTGATGGGTGACTGGCTTCTCCGCCGTAAACGGCGGAGCTAGTATCGCTGCGCGAACACGGGCGGTGAACCGCCCTGCCCCGACGATTGCAAGCTGCTGAGTGGGCGAACCCTCCCCTAGCCCCTCCCGAAAAGGGAGGGGAACTCTGATCTTATCCGCTGTGATTGCAGCCGCAAGATTCGCGGACGACTAGCTCCGCGGCGAGCGAGACTCTTGTCGGCGGGCGATCGGGTTCGGCAATGCGTTGGGAGAGCAATTCGATGGCCGAGGCGCCCATCTTGGACATTGGCACGCGGACGGTCGTGAGCGGCGGCTTAATCATCTGGGCGACGCGGGTATCGTCAAAGCCGACGACGCCCAGATCTTTCGGCACGTTGACGCCGCTCGCCGCGGCGCCGGCGATGATGCCCGCGGCCATCTCATCGTTGGCGGCGAAGACGGCGTGCTTTGGCCCAGCCCACGACCGCACTTTCTCGATCGCCAGCTGGTAGGCCGAATCATACGTGTAATCAAGGTGATAGACGTCGTCTTTGTGGAACGCGATGCCGGCCTTCTTGAGCGCTTCGCGATAGGCTTTGTAGCGGGCCTGCGTGTCGATGTTCGTTTCCACGCCACCGACAAAGCAAATGCGTTGACAATGACAGTCGGTAAGCAGGTGTTCCATCATCGCAAGCGCCCCCTGGTGCTGGTCGATGATGACTGCGTCGTGCTCGACGCCGTGGATTTCGTCATCCAGCACGACGACTGGCACGTTCAGTTCGGCGAGCGTGGGCCCGATGCCAGCGATCATGGTATCGGAAACCATGATGGCAAGGCCGTCGACGAGGCCGTGCTGGCCGATCACCGAGAGCCAGCTCTTGGCGTCGTCGCCGGGCATGGCGGAGGACAGCAGCAGGTTGTGGCCGGTTTCGCGGGCCTGGATGTTGGCTCCGCGAATAATTTCCGAATAGAACTCGCCGTGCAGGTCGGGCAGTACGAGGCCCACGATGCCGCTCTTGCGGAGCATAAGGCCGCGGGCAAAGGCGTTGGGCCGGTAGTTGAGCTCGCGAATGGCGGCTTCGACTCGCTTGCACGTTTCCTCATTTACGAGCGCACGGCGATTGATGACCCGCGACACCGTGCTGATCGAAACGTTGGCGAGTTTGGCTACGTCTTCAATGGACGCGGGCATGCGATTATCACCGACAAATTCCAGGACGCCGATGCGCCCGGCGAATCTCCTCTGTTGCACGATACTCGGCGTGAATTGCGAATGTCAACTGCACAGGCTGCGCCGTCGGTCGTGCGATTCGCATCACGTAGTGAATGGCGTTTCCCAGCATGTGACACCGCCGTCCGCGGGGCTTGATGCAGCGGCCATTTCCGCACATCAAAATGGTGATGGATGTCGGAAAAATCGGGCGTCAGTCCTATTATGCACACCCGCGGTGCACACTGCGAGTCGCCGTGTCAGGGACGCAACTTCGTCGCAGAATCTATCGGGTCGGCAAGGAGACGTAAGTTGACCGCAACCATCCGGACTGGCACGACGACGACCTCGCGGCGCGGACCGTGGACGATCGGCGCGCTGTTCAAACGCCACATGGACGGCGTGGAGGGGTTCGCCGAGGCGAGCGACCAACTGCGGCCACGGTGGAGGCGCGTGTAACAGGCCGTTCGCCGATGCCGGACAATCTCATGGAGCGTATGTCGCCGCGGGAGCTGCGCGATTTGGTGGCGTTCACGAGTCAGTTGCGATCCGATCCAGCAGCGTCAGAAGCAACGGCCGAGGGCGGCCAATCGCGAGACGAACAAACTTGAACCACGACGACACAACGAGCACGACGTTCCGATAGCGAAAGCTCGTCTCTTCGATCTGCTTCTTCGTCGTGTCCGTCGTGCCGTCGTGGTTAACAGCGCTCAGCTCACAAACCGGGGGCTGCACGATCACAGATCCTTTCCCATGCACACGCTCAAGTCGGGATTTGGATTGTGCACATATTCTCCGTAGTGCGGAATGTGCGTGAAACCGGCGTGCTCGTACAGGGCAATCGCTTCGGGCTGCCGCGGTCCTGTTTCGAGTAGCAGCCGATGAGCGCCGAGGCGGCGGGCTTCGGCGGTGAGCACATCGAGAATCTGCCGGGCGACACGTTGCCCACGAGCCCGCGGGGCGACGTACATTCGCTTGATTTCCGCCACGCCGGGCTCGAACCAACGGACGGCGCCGCAGCCGACGGGCTCGTCATCGAGATACGCCACGAAGAATCCGCCGCGACCTTCGGCGACTTCCTCGGCATCGAGTCGGAAGAATGTCGCACCGTCCTCGGGATAACGGCTTGCCAGCTCGGCGTTGAGCGCGAGGATCAGCCTCTGCGCGGTGGCAGAGAGCAAATCCGCGCGGCGAATGTCGACCTTTGTGAGGCGAATCATTGATTGCGATTTTGAGCGGATGGGATAATATACGTATATGGATACTCAAGCTCAGCAAGTTCTGCAAACGGCGTTGGCGCTCCCACCACATGAACGAGAAGAAGTGGCTGAGATGTTGCTACTGAGTCTGGGAGAGCCTTCGCCTGAAGATGTCGAAGCCGCCTGGGGCGATGAAATCAAACGCCGCCTGGATTCAATCGATCGCGGCGAAGTGACAATGATCCCTGCGGACGAAGTCATGCGTGAATTGCGCGAACGCTTACATGGTTGAGCATTCGATCGAGTATCACCCGGCGGCGCGGCTTGAAGCCATTGATGCGTTTGACTGGTATCGTGGCCGCAGCCGGGGCGTTGCCGAGCATTTGCAACACGAACTTGCACGAGCCCAACTAGATATCCAGGAATCTCCTGATCGTTGGGCCGAATACATGTATGGCACACGACGCTACCTGCTCAAGCGATTTCCAATCGTGGTTGTATACCGCATGCTGGCGGGGCGGATTCAGATTGTTGCAATAGCTCATGGTCGCAAGAAACCCGGATATTGGGCTGATCGTTTGAAGTGGCCTCAATGAATTCACGCCAGAATATCCTCCACCACATGCCCATGCACATCGGTCAGCCGGAAGCGGCGGCCCTGGTATTTGAACGTGAGCTGCGTGTGGTCGATGCCGAGTTGGTGGAGGATCGTGGCTTGCAGGTCGTGCACATGCACGGCGCCGGGCGTGAAGGTTTCTTTCGTGGGTGAAATCGGGTTGCCCTTCGCGTCGGCGATGTTGTAGCCGTAGTCGTCGGTGCGGCCGTAGGTGATGCCGGGCTTGATGCCGCCGCCGGCGAGCCAGATCGAGAAGCACCGCGGGTGATGGTCGCGGCCATAATCGGTTGCCGTGAGCGTGCCTTGCGAGTACGAAGTGCGGCCGAATTCGCCGCCCCAAACGACAAGCGTGTCTTCGAGCAGCCCGCGCTGTTTGAGATCGATGATGAGTGCGGCCGAGGCCTGGTCGGTTTCGCCGCATTGGTTGCGCATGCCGGCGGGCAAGCCGCCGTGGTGGTCCCAGCCTTGGTGATAGAGCTGGATGAAGCGCACACCGCGCTCGGCCAGCCGGCGGGCGAGCAGGCAGTTGGCGGCGAACGTGCCGGGTTGCTTGCTGTCGGGACCGTAGAGGTCGAACGTGGCGGCCGACTCGTCGGCGAGGTTCGTTACATCCGGCACGCTGGTTTGCATGCGGAAGGCCATCTCGTATTGCGCGATGCGCGATTCGATTTCGGGATCGAGCTCCGCATCGAACTGATGACGATTGAGTGTGTTGAGTTTTTCGAGCATCGCGCCACGACCCGACCGACAGATGCCGTCGGGATTGCTCAAATACAACACGGGATCCTTGCCAGGGCGCAGCTGCACTCCTTGATATTTCGAATCCAGGAACCCACTGCCCCACAGCCGGGCATAGAGCGGCTGATCGGCTTGATTGGCCGACACGAGCACGATAAACGACGGCAAGTCGGCGTTCATCGTGCCGAGCCCGTAACTGAGCCAAGCGCCGAGCGACGGCCGGCCGGCGATTTGGGCGCCGGTTTGGAAGAACGTCATCGCCGGGTCGTGGTTGATCGCTTCCGTGAACATCGACCGCACGATGCAGATGTCGTCGACGATCTGGCGATGATGCGGCAGCACTTCGCTAAGCCAGGACCCCGACTGGCCGTGCTGGGCGAACTTGAAGATCGAACCGGCGAGCGGAATCGAGGCCTGCTGGGCCGACATGGCGGTAAGACGCTGGCTGCCGCGGATGTGCGCCGGGAGTTGCTCGCCGTTCTTCTCGTTGAGGAGTGGTTTGTAATCGAACAGGTCTTGCTGAGCGGGGCCGCCGGCTTGGAAGAGGTAGATGACTCGCTTCGCGCGTTGGGGAAGTTGCCCGGCGCGAGTTGGGCTGGAGGCTTCATCGGCACGCGTTCGTGTCGAAACCAATGAATTCGCCAGTAGCGAACCAAGTGCGGCGCTGCCGATGCCGGCGGCCGAAGCGCCGAAGAAGTGGCGGCGCGTGACCTGCTGCAAGAGTTCGGCGGGATGTTGATTTTGGTTCATTGGAAGGGCCGGCGAATTGAGCACGCAATTACAACAACTTCACGGATCGGAGCACGCAGCGCGAGCAAGTGCTTGCGCCGCCGCGCAATGTCATCGCCCGTGGCACTTGCTTGCGCTGCGTGCTCCAATCGATGATTTGTGTTAGCGCTCCATAATTGTGGCATCGAGATTGAGAATAGTTTGGCACACCACCGTGAGTGCCGCGTACTCAACCGGCGGCAATTTGGATTGCGGGCGCGACTCGCCGAGGCTCACAAACTTGGCGGCGTCTTGTTGGGCGGCGTCGGCGAACAGTTTCACTTGTTCTTGATAGAGATCCATAAGTAGTGCCTGCTCGGTCGCGTTCGGATGGCGGCCGGCGAGGCGGAGAAACGCCTCGTCAATTTGTCCGTCGAGATTGGCATGCTGTTGCGATACGAGTGCCGCCAGTGCCCGGGCGGCTTCCACGAATTGCACATCGTTGAGCAGCACCAGGGCCTGCAGTGGCGTGTTTGTACGGCTGCGGGCGACCGCGCACACTTCGCGAGTCGGCGCATCGAACGCCAGCATATTCGGCAGCGGAGCCGTGCGCTTCCACACTGAATACAACGATCGGCGGTACAGGTCTTTGCCCGTCGATTGATGGTACGCAGGCGACATCGTGTTTGCTTCGCGCCATAGGTCTTCACCTGGCTGATAGGGCGAGACCGGCGGTCCGCCGCTGCGACGGTCGAGCAGCCCGCCGGCGGCGAGCGTCAGGTCGCGCAGCGCTTCGCCGGAGAGTCGGCGGCTCGGCCCGCGCAGCAGCAGCAAGTTGTCGGGATCGCGGGCTCGCATCTCACCACTCGCTCGCGAATCCTGTCGATACGTGCTCGAGGTGACGATCACGCGGCATAAGCGCTTGATGTCCCATCCGTGGTCGACGAAATCGCGAGCGAGCCAATCGAGCACGCCGGCGTATGTCGGCTGCTCGCCTTGCTGCCCAAGGTTCTCGGGTGTGCCCACCAAACCGCGGCCGAAGAAGTTCGCCCACACGCGGTTCACGAACACGCGGGCCGTGAGGGGATGGCGCGGGTCCGTGAGCCACTGAGCCAGGCCCAGCCGGTTGCGCGGTGCAGCTTCTGGCAACGGAATAAGGAATTTGGCAAACGTATCGCGGCTGACGCGGTTGGCCTCGGTCTTGGGCGCATCATAGACGCCGCGAGCCAGGATGTAAGTTGGCCGTGGCTCGGGCATCTCCCGCATCACAGGAACTTCTTGCAGTTGGTCTTCGAGCGCTAGGAGTTCACGGCGGGCGTCGCGGAGTTTGTGCGCTGCGTTGCGTGCGGGCTCGTCGATTGCGGAACGAAAAAACGCCAACAATTCTTCGTGATGCGACGCCTGATCAGCCAGCGCGTCATGGAGTGCCTTCCCGGTGTGGAGATCGTGCACTTCGAGCGGGGAAATCGCTCGGCTATAGATGCGGAGTTCGTCGATTTCGCCGTTCTTGAAACCGCGATCGCGAAAACGCTGGCCGAGGGTGAGTTTGCCTTCGCCAAAAATCGCCGCGGAGGCCGACTTGTAGATATGGTCGCGAAGGATCCCGGTCGGCAACTCCGCGCCATTCAAATACAGCTTGAGGCCCTTTGCTGAACTTGAACCATCGTACGTCACCGCCACATGTTGCCACTTCTCTTCGGCAATCGGCAGTTTTGCTCGCACGCCAATCGCATTGCCGGGCCATACGCGATAGAACCTTGCTTCGAGCACGCCGCTGCGGAGCATCAGGTCGAAGCCGTTGTAGCCCACGTCGGTGCCGAACGTGCGCTGCAGCACGACAACCGGCTCGTCGCTCGCCGCCTGGTCGCGCAGCCAGAAATCGAGCGTGAAGGAATCGCTGCGGTCGACCTGAAACGCCTCGCTGAACGATGCGCCGGCGTCGCCAGCGAAGCGCAGGGCCTTGCCGCGAATGCCGTCGACCTGCTCGACGCCACTGGCCGCGCAGGCGCCTGTGCCGCCCGGCGCTTCATTGGTGAGCTTCGCCGCATCGCCATCGAACGAGTAATAGGCCATCAGGTCGGCATCATTCGGCAGTGGCTTCTCATTCTGCTTCAACCACTCTTCAAAACGGCCAGGCTCGCTTTCGAGCGCTGTGCCGAGCGTCTTCTCGGCATCGTCGATCTTCTGCCGCGCTGCCGCGAGTTGCGACTCCTGCTCGGCGGTGGGCAGTAAGAGCGACGGCGCCGGGACCTTCGCCGCGCTGTCGTACAGGCCGTTTTCGTCGATCGAGTTGAAGAATGCGCTCAGTGAATAATAGTCCCGCATCGTGATCGGGTCGTACTTGTGATCGTGGCAGCGCGAGCATTCCACCGTGAGGCCGAGCATTACGGTGCCGAACGTTTGCACCCGGTCGGCCACGCCTTCGACGCGTGCTTCCTCAGCAATCGTGCCGCCTTCGTTCGTCATGCGATGCAGGCGATTGAACGCCGTGGCGAGGATCTGGTCGCGGCTCGCGTTAGGCAGCAAATCGCCGGCGAGCTGCCACGTGAGGAACTTGTCGTAGGGCAGGTTGTCGTTGAAAGCCCGTACGACCCAATCGCGATACGGCCACTGCGTGTTGAGCTGATCCGATTGGTAGCCGTACGAATCGGCGTAACGAACCGCGTCGAGCCAGGCAGTTGCCATGTGTTCGCCAAACGCCGGGCTCGCAAGCAACCGATCGACTGCGGCAGCGTACGCCGCATCAAATTCGGTACCCTGCACTTGCTCGAACGAGCGGCATTCTTCAGGCGTCGGCGGCAGACCTATGAGGTCGAGTGTCACGCGGCGCAACAGTCGCAGCGCGCTCGCTGATGGCATCGGCGGAAGGTTTGCGGTCTCGCGAGCAGCCTGCACGTAGTTGTCGAATGGCTCGCGGGCCCATGTGGCGTCGGAAATTTTTGGCAACGGCACGCTGTCGGGCAGCGGCTCGAATGCCCAGTGCTCGCTGAACGCGGCTCCTTCGGCCACCCAGCGTCGCAACAGTTCCTTCTGCTCGGCAGAGAGCGACAGCTTCGACTCCGCCGGCGGCATCCGTTCCTCCGGATCTTCACTCAAAACGCGCCGCACCAACTCACTTTGATCCGGCTGCCCCGCCACGACCACGTTGCCTCCGAGACCTTCGCGCGTGTCGAGCCGCAGCTCAGCCTGACGGGCGTCGGCATCGGGTCCGTGGCATTGGAAACATTTGTCGGAAAGGATCGGCCGGATGTCGCGCCCGTACGACACCCGCGGCTGCGTTGCGTAAATCGGCTGCGCCATGAGGCCCGCGCACACTGCCAGCAATGCCATGTATCGATTCATATCAGGATCGTTCGAGCGATACGCGGTTTTGGTGGGAGGGACAATTCTGTCCATCCGAAAAAGTCCATCCGCAACAACGGACGGACAAATATGTCCGTCCTACGGGTGATTTGGTTGCCGCTCGGGCGCGGGGAAACTTATAATGACGGTTTCCCGGAACTGCGGCGGGCTTACGGTATCATGCAGGCGGCATTCTATTATCGCTCTGGGTGGGCGCTCCCGGCAATGCTTTTGCTTTTCGTGGCGGTCGCTTCCAACAGCCAGGCCGCCGAAGCGGCGGGGGCTGTCGATTTTGCCCACCAAGTTGCACCCATTCTGCGAAAGCACTGCGTCGAATGCCACGGCGGTCGGCGGAGCGAAGGTGACTTCTCGGTCAACACGCGCGAGCTGATTTTCAAAGACGATGCCGTCGTGCCCGGTGATTCCGCCGGGTCGCGAATTGTCGACCTGATCACGTCGAGCAACGCCGACGAGCGCATGCCGAAGGATAAGCCGCCGCTCTCACCCGATGAGATCAAAACGCTGCGCGCCTGGATCGATGGCGGGGCGCCGTGGGAAGCCGGGTTCACGTTTGCTCCCCAAGAATACGAGCCGCCGCTGCGGCCACGCCGGCCCGAGTTGCCGCCCGTGACTGAAGGTCGTACGAATCCGATTGATCGCATCGTTGATGCGTATCTTTCGCAACACAATGTCGCGCGGCCACAGCCTCTTAGCGATGCTGAATTTCTGCGGCGAGTTTATCTGGACCTCGTCGGCCTGCTGCCAACGCCGGACGCCCTACACGCTTTCTTAGCGAATACTGATCCGGCGAAGCGTGAACAGGTCGTCGATGAGCTGCTGAGCAATCGCCAGGCCTACGCCGAGCATTGGCTTTCGTTCTGGAACGATCTGCTCCGCAACGATTACCAAGGCACGGGCTACATTGATGGCGGCCGCACGCAAATCAGTGCCTGGCTCTATCGCTCGCTCCTTGAGAACAAACCTTTCGACCAGTTCACGCGCGACCTGATCGCACCGGCACCCGAATCGGCAGGTTTCATTCGCGGCATCAAGTGGCGCGGCAACGTGAACGCCAGCCAGCGGCCAGAAGTTCAGTTCGCGCAGAATGTCGGCCAAGTGTTCTTGGGGCTCAACCTCAAGTGCGCCTCGTGCCACGACAGTTTCATCGACCGCTGGAAGCTCTCCGAAACGTACGGCCTCGCGGCGATCTATGCCGACGCCCCGCTCGAGATCAACCGCTGCGACAAACCCACCGGCACCATGGCCCAAGCAGCGTGGCTGTTCCCCGAACTCGGCCAAATCAATCCGGCCGCGCCGAAAGACGAACGGCTGAAGCGACTCGCGGAACTCATGACCGACCGCGAAAACGGCCGGTTCACCCGCACGATCGTCAACCGCATTTGGCACCGGTTCATGGGCCGCGGCATCGTCCACCCGGTCGACGCCATGCAAACCGCTCCCTGGAGCGACGATCTGCTCGATTATCTCGCCGTCGAACTGGCTGATCATGGCTACGATTTAAAGAGCACCATGCGACTGATCGTGACGTCGCGGGCCTACCAATCGCAGGCACTCGCACTCGATGCCCAGCCGAAGGGGCCAGAGTTCGTGTACGGCGGGCCAATCGCCAAGCGGATGACGGCCGAGGAATTCAGCGACGCGCTCTGGCAACTCACCGACACGGGCCCCGAATCACCGCACAAAACGGTCGCCGCCTTCCTTCCCAAGGACGAACAAAAGGACCGCAAAGAATACCGAGCCGCGCTCGTTACGTGCGATTTGTTGATGCGCTCGCTCGGCCGGCCCAATCGCGAACAGGTCGTCTCCGAGCGGCCGTCGCTGCTAACCACGCTGCAAGCACTCGACCTGTCGAACAGCGAATTATTGGCTACCACGCTGAAGCGCGGAGCAGCGAATGTACTGAAGCAATTCGAAGGCAAAGATAGCGATGCAGTGATCGACTGGTTGTACGAATCGGCGTTATCACGGCAGCCCACGGCAGCGGAACGCGACGTTGCGAACGAGGTACTTGGCAAATCGCCCTCGCAACAAGGCGTTGAAGACTTGCTATGGATCGTGATCATGCTGCCGGAATATCAAATCATTCGCTAAGTCGACCGACTCTAAGATTTCACCACAACGACACGACGGACACGACGAAGAAGCTGACGAATTTTGCCACGGCCCGGAAATGCTGCGAGCGAACGTCGTGATCTTCGTGTCGTCGTGGTGAAATAAAGAAACTCAACTCAAGCGCTTTGAGGCTTGTGATGCATAACATGGACAGAATGCAGCAGAAACGTGCCGAAGTTGCCGCCACCCGCCGGCAGTTCCTGCAGTCGCTGGCCGCCTCAAGTGCCGCCGCGCTCCTGGCCGGCGAACCGCGGCTGCTTCGCGCCGACACCGCCGGCGCGGCAATTGAACAACCCGCCGCTAAAGCCGACACGTGCATCCTGCTCTGGATGGGCGGCGGCATGGCAGCTCCGGAAACGTTCGACCCCAAGCGCTATCAGCCGTTCGAAGTCGGCCTGCCGGTCGAGAAAGTGATGAGCACGTTCCCGGCGATCGACACGGCCGTCGACAACATCAAGATCTGCCAAGGCCTCGAACAGATCGCGAGCGTGATGGATCGCGCCACGCTCATTCGCTCGCACGTACTGCCTGACCTGGGCCATATCCTCCACTCGCGGCATCAATATCACTGGCACACCGGCTACGTGCCGCCGCAAACCGTGGCGGCGCCGCACATCGGCGCCTGGATGGCCCGCGTGCTCGGCCCGCTCAACCCGGTGATTCCGCCGTTCATCAATATCGGCCAGCGGCTCGAAGGCAACGGCGAATCGGAAGAGCTGAAGGCCTTTACCACCGGCGGCTTCTTCGGCTCCGAGTTTGGCCCGTTCAACTTGCCGGTGCCGGAAGACGCAATGCTCGCGGTGCGCCCGCCGAAAGGCATGGACGCCGGCCGCTTCGAAAACCGCTACCGCGCGTTCGAGCGGATGGTCGAACACAGCCCGCACATGCGCTACGCGAGCGACTACCAACAAGAGTCGATGCTCAAATCGATCGCTGCCGCCCATCGGCTGTTGAGTTCGAAAGAGAAAACCGCGTTCGACTTGTCGCTCGAAAAGAAGGAAGCTGCCGAGAAGTACGGCGACAGCAGCTTCGGCCGCGGCTGCCTGCTCGCTCGGCGGTTGGTGGAGGCTGGCGCGCGCTACATCGAAGTCACCACCGAGTACGTGCCGTTCCTGCATTGGGACACCCACGAAAACGGCCACGCGACGGCCGAGCGCATGAAACGCGAAATCGATCGGCCGGTCGCGCAACTCATTCGCGACCTCGAAGACCGCGGGCTCCTCGATCGCACGCTGGTCGTGCTGGCCAGCGAGTTCAGCCGCGACATGATGATCGAAGGCGTGCCCGGCAGCGCGGCCAAGGATCAATCGCGCGCCAAGACCGATGTGCTCAAGGAGCCGATCCACTATGGCCTGCACCGGCATTTCACCGGCTCGTCGTCGGTGCTCATGTTCGGCGGAGGCGTGAAGCGCGGCTTCCTGTACGGCGAAACGGCCGTCGAGCGGCCGTGCCTGGTCACGAAAAACCCGGTGTCGCTCGAAGACATGCACGCCACGATCATGCACCTTATGGGAATCAGCCCGAAAACGGCGTACGACGTCGAACGCCGACCGTTTTATGTGACGAAGGACGGCAAGGGCAAGCCAATTTTTGATATAATTGCCTGAAAGCGCGTCTTTCAGATGCAACTCTCAATGGGATGAGGCATATCAATGACGACAAAGCAGAAAATATTCGCCACACTTGAGACGCTTGACGAAGATACGTCGATCGATCAGGCGATCGATCGCTTGTACCTACTCCGAAAGATCGAAATCGGTCGACAGCAGATTGCCGCTGGAGAATTCATTGACCACGACGATTTCATGCGAGAACTCGAGGCCGAAGATCAAGAATGAGAATCGTATGGAGTTCGCAATCTCGCAATGACCTGAAGGCAATTCGCGCGTTCATCGCTCGCGACTCGCCAATCACTGCTTCGCATTTCATTCGCAAGCTCAAAGCATCTGTTACGCGATTGCGCATTCATCCCGAATCCGGGCATATTGTTGACGAATTCAGTGATATCGGTATCCGTGAAATACTCTTCGGCCAATATAGAATCATGTACGAATGTGGCGTCAAGAGAATTGAAATACTTGCCGTCTACCATGGCGCTCGGTTGCTGGGCGATACGCAATTCTAATTGACGACGACTTCGATCCCGAAACGTTGCTAGGCGGTGGCGCAAATGCGACGCAACACCATTTTCGCTTACATTACGGCCACGCTACTTTTCACGGCCAGTCCACTGAATTCTGGCGTGACCGCCCCACTCGAATTCAACCGCGATATCCGCCCCATCCTCTCCGACAATTGCTTCGCCTGCCACGGCCCGGATCCCAAACATCGCCAAGCCGATTTGCGGCTCGACGTGTGGAAGAGCGAAGGCGAAGTTCACGGCGCGGAAGCCGCTATCGATCCGGCGAATACTGAACACAGCGAACTGCTCCAGCGGATCACGAGCCACGATGCGGACGAACAAATGCCGCCGCCGAACTCCGGCAAGGCACTCAAGCCCGAGCAAGTCGCCATGCTCCGCCAATGGCTTAAGGAAGGCGCGAAGTACCAGGTGCACTGGGCGTTCGCCCTGCCCGAGCGGCCAGCCGTTCCCGAAGTGAATGACAAGGCTTGGGTGCGCAATCCGATTGATGCCTTTGTCGAATCCCGACTCCAACAGCAAAGTCTCACGCACTCGCCCGCGGCGAACGCGGCCACGCTCTTCCGCCGCCTGTCGCTCGACCTCGTCGGCCTGCCGCCGACGCTCGATGAACAAGCCAAGTTCGATGCGGCCGGTGGCGACAAAGCACTCGATGCGCAAATCGACCGCCTGCTCGCCTCGCCGCACTTCGGCGAACGGTGGGGCCGTCTCTGGCTCGATGCCGCTCGCTATTCCGACTCCGACGGCTTCGAAAAAGACAAGCCGCGGTTCGCCTGGAACTATCGCGATTGGGTGATCAATTCGCTCAACCGCGACCTGCCGTACAACGAGTTCGTCATCGAACAAATCGCCGGCGACTTGCTGCCGCACCCCACGCAAGACGAGCGCGTCGCGACGGGTTTCCTCCGCAACTCGATGATCAATGAAGAGGGCGGCATCGATCCCGAGCAGTTCCGCATGGAAGCCATGTACGACCGCATGGACGCGATCGGCAAAGGCATCCTCGGCCTCACGATCCAGTGCGCCCAGTGCCACACGCACAAGTACGATCCGATCTCGCAGACCGAGTACTACCAGATGTTTGCGTTCCTCAACAATTGCCATGAGGCGCAAATCACGGTCTACACGCCGGAGCAGGAAACCGAATGGCAAGCGACTGAGAAGGTGATTCGGTCGATCGAAGAACGCTTGCAGGCCGCGCACCCCGAGTGGCGGGAGCGCATGGCCGCGTGGGAAGCGGGCGTGCGCGGCAACCAGCCCGAGTGGACCGTGGTGAAGCCGCCTGAAGAGGCCTCCGGCGATCAAAAACATTATGTGCTCGACGATGGCTCCATTCTCGCAGCCGGCTATGCGCCAACGCAGTTCACGACGCATTTCACGTGCGATACGCAGCTGGCGAAAGTGACGGCCGTCCGCCTCGAACTGTTGAACGACGCCGATCTCCCGCACGGCGGGCCCGGCCGCTCCATTTACGGAACCTGCGCCCTCTCCGAGTTCACCGTCGACGCCGTGTCGCTGCAGCACCCTGAGCGAAAGATTCCGCTGAAGATTGCCCGAGCCACGGCCGACGTGAACCCGCCCGAGCGCGAGCTCGAGAGCATCTTCGACAACAAGAGCGGCCAGCGGCGCGTGACGGGCCCTATCGACTTCGTCAATGACGGCAACAACCTCACGGCCTGGGGCATTAACATCGGCCCTGGCCGCAGCAACGTGCCGCGGAAGGCGGTCTTCACGTTCGAGAAACCGATCGAAGCCGCCGGCGGCATTCGCCTCACGTTCCATCTCGCGCAAGATCACGGTGGTTGGAACAGCGACGACAACCAGAACAACAACCTCGGCCGCTTTCGCTTCGCTGTGACGAATGCCGACAGCGCGACAGCCGACCCGCTTCCCGCCGAAGTGCGTGCGATCATTCAAACCCCTGCTGCCGAGCGCACCGTCGAGCAAACTCACCGCGTGTTTAGCTATTGGCGAACCACGGTGCCCGAGTGGAGCGAAGAGAACCGCCGCATCGAAGCGTTGTGGCAGAGTCATCCGCAAGGCGCCACGCAGCTGGCGCTCGTCGAGCGCGAGAAGTGGCGGCCCACGCACCGGCTGGAACGAGGCAACTTCCTTGCCCCCGCCGAGGAAGTGCAACCCGGCGTTCCCGCGTTTTTAAACCCGCTGCACACAAGCAGTGACGTCAACCAGCGCGCCACGCGGCTCGACTTCGCCCGCTGGCTGGCCGATCGCCAGTCGCCGACGACCGCTCGCTCGATCGTAAACCGCATTTGGCAGGCCTACTTCGGCACCGGCCTCGTCGCCACGGCGGAAGACCTCGGCACGCAGAGCGAACCGCCATCGCATCCGGAGTTGCTCGATTGGCTGGCCGTCGAACTCATGGAGAATAACTGGAGCCTCAAGCACATCCACAAGTTGATTGTGAACTCTAACACCTATCGGCAATCGAGCGCCGTCACGCCCCAGCTGTTGGAACGCGACCCGGCAAACCGCCTGCTCGCCCGCGGTCCGCGCCACCGAGTCGATGCCGAACTCGTGCGCGACGTTGCCCTTGCGGCCAGCGGCCTGTTGAACCCAACGATCGGCGGACCGAGCGTCTTTCCACCCGCGCCCGAGTTCCTCTTCAAACCGCCGGCCAGCTATGGGCCGAAAACATGGAACGTCGCCACCGGTCCTGACCGCTACCGTCGCGGCCTCTACACGTTCCGCTTCCGCTCGGTCCCGTACCCGATGCTGCAGAACTTCGACTCGCCCAACGGCGAGTTCGCCTGCGCCCGCCGCGTTCGCTCCAACTCACCGCTGCAGGCGCTCACGACGCTCAATGAGCCGCTGTTCGTCGAGTGCGCTCGGGCCCTCGCGCTCGAACTCATTGAACACGCCGGCGCCAGCGATACTGAACGTTTATTCGCCGCCGTGAAACGTTGTCTTGCCCGCGCGCCTCGCAGCGACGAGCTGAAAGTGCTGCAAACCTTCCTCGATAAACAACGACAACGGTTCAACCAAGAAGGCCTCGACCCTTGGCCGCTGCTTGCCGACGACGGGCCAGCCAAACAAAAACTCACCGCCCAATTAAGCGCCGCATCCACAACTCCAGCCGAACTCGCCGCCTGGACCACCGTCGCCCGCATTGTCCTTAACCTCGACGAAACGATCACGAAGGAGTGATAGTTGATAGTGGATAGTTGCTAATCGAAAGCAATCAGCATCGCATTGATTAGCCACTAACAACTATCAATTATCCACTATCAACCCCCATGAGCTGCCAAGACCACCTTTACCGCAACATCCCGCCGCGTGCGCTCGCTCGCCGCTGGTTCCTCAAAGAATGCGGCGTCGGCCTGGGCGCAGTCGCACTCGGCCAGCTCGCCGGCGTTAACCGAGCGCACGCCGCCGCCGATCCCAGCGCGCCCAAGCTGCCGCCACTCAAGCAGCGGGCCAAGAACGTCATCTTCCTTTTCATGGCCGGCGCGCCGAGCCACTTGGAGCTTTTCGACTATAAACCGCAACTCGCCAAGTTCAACGGCACGCTGCCGCCGGCGGAGCTGCTCAAGGGCTATCGCGCCGCCTTCATCAATCCCAACTCAAAACTCCTCGGTCCGAAGTTCAAGTTCGCCAAGCACGGCGGGTGCGGCGCCGAGCTCTCGGAGCTACTGCCGCATCTGTCGGAAGTCGTCGACGACATCGCGATCGTGAAATCGATGGCCACCGACGCCTTCAACCACGCCCCCGGCCAAATCCTCATGAGCACCGGTTCGCTGCAGTTCGGCAAACCGAGCCTCGGCGCGTGGACGCTCTACGGCCTCGGCAGCGAAACCCAAAACCTGCCCGGCTTCGTCGTCTTCAGCACCGGCAAGAAAGGCCCGAGCGGCGGTAATTCGAACTGGGGCAGCGGCTTCCTGCCCACGCTGTATCAAGGCGTCACGTTCCGCACGAGCGGTGACCCCGTGCTGTACCTCTCGAACCCGGCCGGCGTCGACCGCGAACTGCAGCGCGATTCCCTCGATGCCGTCAACGCGCTCAATCGCCAGCACCTGGCGGAGATCGGCGACCCCGAAATCGCCACGCGCATCAACTCGTTCGAAATGGCCTACCGCATGCAGGCCGAGGCGCCCGATGCGATCGACATCTCCCAAGAGCCCGAGCACGTGCTCAACATGTACGGCGCCGAGCCCGGCAAACCCTCATTCGCGGCCACGTGCCTCCTCGCCCGGCGTCTGGTTGAGCGCGGCGTACGGTTCGTCGAAATCTTCCACGAGGCCTGGGACCAGCACGGCAATCTCAAACACGACCTGCAGGAGAACTGCAAAACAACCGACCAGGCCTGCGCCGCGCTGGTGAAAGACCTCAAGCAGCGCGGCCTGCTCGATGACACGCTCGTCATCTGGGGCGGCGAGTTCGGCCGCACGCCCATGGTGCAAGGCGGCGGCGACGACGGCCGCGACCATCACCCGAACTGCTTCACCATGTGGCTCGCCGGCGGCGGCGTGAAAGGCGGCGTCACGCTCGGCGAAAGCGATGACTTCGGCTTCAACGCCGTCAAAGACCGTGTGCACGTACACGACCTGCACGCCACGATCCTGCACCTCCTGGGCTTCGACCCCAATCGCTTCACTTACAAATTCCAGGGCCTCGACCAACGGCTGATCGGCGTGGAGCCGGCGCGGGTAGTGCAAGAAATCGTGGCGTAGA
>JAXMBH010000027.1:0-72829 GCA_046349975.1 Pirellulales bacterium | reverse complement strand
TAGGAGCTTAGCAAAGTCAGTGGCTCTTTTCAACAAAATAGTGGAAATATTTACAGTAGCCGTATTTTGTGTTAAGGCAGCCAGGACTTGGGCTGCGTGGGGATGGTGGATTGAGAGCAAGGAATATATCGGAGGCAATGCACTGGCAAAGCCAGTGGCCCCCGAGGAAGGCGCACGGCTTTGCGTGCTCAAAGGGCAACGCGAACCACGATTTACTCTCGGATAGGAGCACGCGGCGCGAGCAAGTGCAATGGACGCTGCGCTTGCGAGGGGCGGCACTTGCTTGCGTTGCGTGCTCCGAGCACTTGATGGGTGGCGACGGTGCCCGTGGTTTGTGGGGTGGGGGTAGATTCGGGCTTGTGCCCGACGCTAAGGGAGCTAGAACAGGGCTTTCTCCTCTTCTTGGATTGCCTGGAAGAATTCGTTGAATGGCTTTCCTCCCATATTAACGACGTTTCCGTTCTCGACGTGGATCGAAAGCTCGTCGGCGAGAGTTCGGCCGAGCACTTCGTTGAACGCTTGCTGCCCGAGAATAGAGTTGAGCGCGTTCGCGGCGGGAATCCGGAGGTCGGGGCTCTTGACCAGGGCTTTCTCTAGCACATTGGCAGCCGGTCGCGCGCGATCTTTCAGTGCGGCCAGGGCCCGGATCGCCTCGACGTGATCCGCCGATCGAGATTCGTCATTCAGGACTTCGATCAACTGCGGCACGACGCGTGTCGCTTCGTCATCGGTGAAGTTAGCTATCACTGCTCTGGCGTTGCGCCGCACGTCTGAATCGGGTGAAAACAACAAGGGGTACACTTCTGGATAACCAGAAACGAACTTTGCGGCAGAGGCGCTGGAACTGTGCCGCGGGAAGTTCTTCCAAATCGCGCGCAGTGCATTCGCTTGCGATTTTGGACTTTTTTCTACAAGTGCTTCGCGCACGCGTTTGACTGCCGGCGGCGAGTCGGGAGAGTAGCTGCGAATGAGGGAATCCCAGGCGATGGCTTGGGTGGCTTCATCCTCTGAGCGGGAAAGTTCGCATAGCGTTTCCATGGCCGCCGTGCTCGTGCGGGCGAAAGCCTGGAGTGCTTTTGCGGCAAAGCGGCGCTCCGCAGGATGTTGGCTCTTGGCAGCGCCGATGAGCGCTTCGACGGCTTCATCCGGCGGCAATTGATTGGGAAGCGAATTGTGTTCGCCGCCAAACGCATCGGTGCAGGCCGATTGCAGATTGTTGAGGGCTTCGTTGCTGCTGCCGTGATACCAGTCGTATTCGGCGGCCACGGAGAGAATCGCTGCGGCGGCTTCTTTGCCGTAACCATTGGCGCCAAACGCGGTGAGCGCCTTGATCGCGGCGAGGCGTTTTTCAGTGCTGAGTTCGGTGCGCCAGAGGGTGTTCCATTCGTTGAAGTCTTTGCCGTCGTAGCGGAGGGCGGATTTTTGGGTGAGTGACGGAGTTTGATTTGTAATCGGCACCGGGACCGCGGCGCGGGGGATGAAGGGCGATCTCAACGTGGCTGCACGCTGGATGGGATCACTCGCCGGTGCCGACTCGGAAGGGTCTTGTGGCGTTAACGACGCTTCGAACGTCGCCGCGGGCTGCGGCGCGGGCGCGGCATTCGGAGTTGGTGCGGGTGCGGCGTTCAATGTCGGCACCGGTTTAAGATTCCTCCCGGGAGCGGGCGCACCATTGAATTCGGGGGCGCGCCGAAGCTGCGCGGCTGTCGGCGTTGGTTCGCTAGGCGTGGGGACCAGCGGCGATGCTGCGGCTAACGGGGTTGGTGCGGTCGACGCTTCCCCGTTGTTGTTCCAATCATTCGATGGTGCGGCTTGGATGGCGGCGCGTGGGATTCCGGGTAGATAAGATTCGTAAACGTCGCCGCTGGGCGTGACGCGTGGTACCAGCTGCGACTGTGTGGGTTGCGTTGTGGCGGGTGTCGCGATGTTGGTGGTCGTCCGCTCAGAATCGGCCGCTGAGTTCTGCAGGCGGCTCAAGCGGAGTTTGAGTTCTAACAGTTCGTTTCCGGCGGCCAGCATCTTTTCGTAGGTTTGCGTGCCCGCTTTGAAGGCGGCGGCGCTGGTTTCGGCGGCTTTTTCGGCTTCGCTGAGTGCCGACTTCATGTGGGTGATGGCTTCGTTGCGATGGCCCTCGGCCTGTGCGAGCTCGCTCTGGGCGACGGCCAGTGCCGTGGCGGAAAACTGCACCACCAGAGGATCGATCTGGCCGGCCTCCATGCGTTTCTTGACCAGATCGAGTTGATCGGCACAGACCTTCACGCGCTCGCGGAGGATGGCGAGTTCTTCGGCGGTGGCGGTTGAGGTGGCCGAGGGTTTGGCTGGAGCGTTGTTGGTTGTCGGGGCTTTGTAGGGATCGTTCTGGTTGAGCCAGGCGTTGCTGGTGCTGGTGGTGGGTTGGGGTTGCCAGTTGGGTGTGAGACTCGGCGTGTTCGATGTCGGCGCGGTTGACCATGGCGTTGAGTCTTGAGGGCTGCGCGCGGCCGGCACGACGCTGATGCGGCCAGTGATCACTTCGTCGCGCGTTGTGGGAGGCGCGTTCGCCGATTGCACGGTGGCTTCGCGGATTACGTAGTACTTAAGCGGATTGAGTTGGGCCAGATCGTCGCGATTTAGTACTTCTGCAAGGTCTTTGAAGTTGGCCGTTGGCCACGCATGCAGGCCGACGAGGATGTCGTTGGCCGTCATCGTCCCCTGGATGCTGTTGACTTCGCTGAAGCGGACCGCTTTCAAACCGCCGTCGTAGCCGAGGGCTTTGACGCGCTTGAGGTCGTCGTCGCCGATCGGTTCAAGTTCGAGGCCGAGGCGTTTGAAGGCGAGGTCCGCGAGTTTTTGGTCTTCGAGGGAGGGGAATTTGGAGGAGGATTTCGTCGCGTCAGCCTCCGCCGGCGGTTTCAACTTATTCACCATCCACTGATTGAACATCACGCCGCTTGTGCCGGCCGGAGTACGATTCGAGGTGATGAACTTCACATCGATCTTGGAATAGTCGGCGAGTTTTTCCAATGCTGTGGCGAGGTCGTCGTACGATTTGATTTCAAACTCGCCGAGACTCCATAAGAACACCGTGCCGTTGGCATTTGGCGGCACTTCAACGCCCCTGATGACTTTGAGGGGGTGGTTGCCACCGTGCAGTTCTTCTTTGGTCGCCGGAACAACTTTGAGTCCGAGCAGGCGATCCAACTGAACGGCGATGTTGCCTTCTTTGGGCGAAGGGAAGGCGATGCCGCGGGGCCAGTCACCGGCGTCTTGTGCTGTGGACAGTTTGCTTTCTTTGGACGGAGATACCGCTTTGGCGTTGCCGCCCGCTTCCACGTTGCGGGTATCCAAAGCGAGTTTTTTGAGGCCGAGGGCTTCGAGGCGATCGACGACCTTCATGACTTCGGCGTAGGGGACGCCTTTTTCGGCGGAGAGGGAGACAGTGATATCATCGAGCGAGTCGGCGTGAGCGGCGAGCACGCGGCGAAGGCCGTCGTCGTCAATGGCTTGGTGATTCAGGAAAAGTGTGGCGTGATCATCGCCGGCAGTATGCTTGAGTTCAAAGTTGAGGACTTGCGGGAACGAGGTTTTGTGGGTCTTCTCGCCAGCGGCCTTATCGGCTGCCGGTTGTTCTGTTTCCGCGGCTGTTGTCGGTTCGGCTTTTTCTTTCACATTCTCCTTCTTGCTCTCCGTGTTCTCTGTGGCCTCCGTGGTTGATGGTTCCGCGTGGCCAATTTTTGGAACGTAAAGAACCGCGAGTGTGGCGGCTGTTAAGAGCGTGGCGATGGTGAGCGCGAGGGATTTGCCTGTAATGAGCATGGGGTCGTCCTCGAGTTGGAGGATGTGGTGGATGCGGGTGCGCAGGGGGCCGTGGGCCATGGGGGAGGATAGGGGTAGCGCGTTCAAGGCACCCTCACTCCAACCTTCTCCCAGAGGGCGAGGGACCAAGGCGCCCTGCCCTCTCCCAAAGGGAGAGGGTGTGAGGCGGGCGGCGATGTTGAGGAGGAGTTCGGCGTAGGCGTGGGGTTGTTGGGTGCGGGTGACGACGGCGGCGTCGCAGCAGGCTTCGCGTTCGCGGCGGACCCAGGTCGAGACGATCCAGACGGCCGGGTGGAAGAAGAGCAGCGACTCGACGATGCGCTGGGCGAGGTTGATGAGGTTGTCGTGGCGGCGGACGTGGGCCAGTTCGTGCAGCAGGACCATTTCAATTTCGGCGGGGCTCCAGCCGGTGAGGGCGGCGGGCGGGAGCAGGATCAGCGGGCGGACGATGCCGATGAGAACGGGCGCGGCAACGCGTTCGCACACGGCGATCGTGACGTGGCGGGTGATGCGGAGCGAGATGGTGAGGCGTGCGAGGGTGTCGGCGAGTGGGCCGTCGCTCACGATGGTGCTCGCGCGGTGGAGGCGGCGGGTGCCGATGAGGCCGGTGACCAGGAGCGTGAACGTGAGCGGCGTGCCGATGAGCCAGAGGTAGGGGAGGTAGGGGATGAGGTTGTATAGGTATGTGGTAAGGGTGAAAAGGTGCGGCGTTGTCGTTGCAGGTAGCAATGTGATGGGCGCCGTCAGCCCCCGGCTTTGCCGGGGGTTTGCCGAGGGAGCGCTGTCATCGGGCGAGGTGGTTGTCGCGATTGGCGACGGAGCAGAACCCCCGGCGGAGCCGGGGGCTGTTGGGTTTGTGGCGGTGGAACTGGGAGTTGGTGTGTCGAGTGGGGCGGCGGGTATTGGTGGTAGATTCGGGCTGGCGCCCGACGCTAAGGGGTGCGGGGGGAAGTTGTTGGTGGTGTGGAGTTCGATGGTGGGTTGAGGGGAAGCTTGTTGTGCGATTGGTTCCAGTGCCAAGGCACCCTCACCCTGCCCTCTCGGAGAGGGTTTTGTCGAGAGCCAGGCGGCGGTGGCGGGTGGGATGGCGGCGATGATTGCTAAGCACGCGAGAACGTAGGCGTAGCGGATGGTGGGGCTGGTGCGGCGGAGGGCGAGGCGGCCGAGGAAGGCGATGACCGCGGCGGCGGCGCCGAGCCAGAGGAAGTGGACCATGGTCCAGCCGGCGAGGGACCAGAGTTCGGTGAAAGTCGCGAGCGAATCGGCGTTCATCGTTTCGTTCCGTTGATTCGGAGTAGCTCACGCATCGTTTGGATATCACCACGACGACACGACGAGCGCGACGTCTGCATTGCGGAAGATACTTGACATCGGGCATTCAACATCAAGCAAACATTCCTTCGTCGCGGTCGTTGTGTCGTCGTGGTTAGGTTTTATGTTTTCATATCGCGTGCATTCTTTCGCGGCGATCGAGTGGTGTCGATAAGTTTGCGGAGCTCGACGAGCTCTTGGGGCGAGAGTTCGCCGGCCTCGACGAGGTGGGCGGCGAGGCGGCTGGCGGAGCCGTCGAAGATACCGTCGACGAGTTTGCCAACCATGGATTTGGCGGCGGCGTTTTGGGTGACGGCAGCGGACCATTGTTGGCCGCGGGTGGTTTGCTTGCGGCGCACCAAGTCTTTTTCGAGCATGACGCGGAGCATGGTAGCGACGGTCGTGGTGGCGACGTCGCGTTCGCGGCGGAGTGCTTCGCAGATCGTGCCGAGCGGCGCGGGGCCGGCGTCCCAGAGGACGCGGAGGATTTGGAGTTCGCCGTCGGTGGGATGGGGGCTGGGCGGGCGGGGCATGGGAGTAAGGGGGAAGGCGGAGGGGGGAAGGGGGAAGGGGGAAGGGGGAAGGGTCGCGAATGACGAATGACGAATGACGAATGACGAATGACGAATGACGAATGACGAATGACGGCGATGATGCGCACGAGTTCGCGCGTTCTAGTCCCGCCTGTGATTCGTATTCTATAGAATTAGAATGCGATGTCAATGGTTTTTCGTACGGAATGTTCAAGAGAGGTGCTAAAGGCTCAAGCCGACGGGGGCAAGAAGCCCCGTGAACGGGGCTGTGAAGGGCTCCAACCTTTTGAGAAACCCGCCGTAAACGGGCGGGCCGATTATCGCTGCGCGATGAAGGGCGGTAAACCGCCCTCTCTCCCGAAGGACGGGAGCCGGAAGGCTGCTTCTGCGCCGCCCCAACTCTTTGCTGCACCTATTGAAATATCAGCAGGCCGAAATTGGCGGGGCTGTTTTCTGGGGTGGGTGGGCCGGTCCAGGATTGGTAGCCGACGCGCGGAATAGTGCGCTCGGCGGAGACGGCCCAGACGTTGCGCGGGGCGAGCGGCTTGGCGGTGAGCTCGGCGAGCGGAATCGCGGCTTCGATGGTCCAGATTTTGTCGTCGCTGGCGGCGGCGATGTACCAGGTTGGGTTCCAGGTGGCGTCGGTCCAGCAGGCGTCGGCCGTGTAGCCGCGGTTGTCGACGGTGAGTTCGAAGGCGGTGTTGTAGTCGCGGTCGGTGTCGAGTCGGATAGTGACGCGGTCGTGTTGCGTAAGATCAGCGTCGTGTGGGCGCGGGGAGGCGTCGGTGGTGTAATCGCAGGTGTTTACTTTCGGGCACTCGATGGCGAGGTACAGAAATTTTTGGTCGTGGGCGAGTTGGGCGAAGGCGGTGGTGCGGCGCGTGGCCTTCTCGGTGGTGTTGTCTTTCTGCGGGTCATTTTGATGGACGGACAGGAATGTCTGTCCTACGGGAGTGGCAGAATCATTAAGGCGGAGGCGGTCGGCGGTGGCCCAGAGTTGTTCGTCGAGGTGGCCGTCGAGGTGAGGGGGCTCGAGCGTGGCGACGCAGCGGGCTAGTTTTTTGGGTGGTGGATTGTCGCCGGGTTGGGCGAGCCATTCTTCTGTAGCGGCGCATTCGCGCCAGGCGTCGGTTTCGGGAAGTTGGCGGAGGGTGAGGAAGAACCGCTGCGCGGGGTTCGCGAAGCCGAGTTCGCGCTGGGCCGTGGTTTCGGTGAAGCGGATGGCGGGCTCGTCGTAGAGTGCGGGGCGCGTGGTGCGGAGGTAGTCGGCGAGTTGGGCGGCGCGGCGGAGGCGGTCTGCGGTGGTGAGTGTGGCGGGAGCGGCGAGGAGGGCGGAGGTTTGTTGGATGGTGGAGGTTTTAGATGTTGCGGCAGATTCCCCGCCGGCTGAAGCGGGCTCGCCGGATGCTGGGTTCAGAGAGCTTGTTCGATTTGCGGGGGTGGCGCGGCCGGTGGTGGTGGCGAGGCGGTGGGAGATTTCGCTGCTGCCGTAGAATTGGACGAGCCACGCAAGGGCCTGGTCGGCGAGTGGATGATCGGGATAGCGTCGGGCGAGGAGGTAATACGTATCGGCGGCGAGATCGAGGCGACCGGTTTTGCGGTAGCCTTCGGCGAGCTGGGCGAGCAGCTGGCCGCCGTCGTTGGAGGCGAGGCCATCGATCATGCTGGCGACTTGGCCGGCCCAGGCGGCGTTACCTTCGCTGCGCTGCATGAGTTCTTGCAAATGGCGGCGGCGAGTGGTGAGACGACGGAGCGCTTCGAGATCTTGTTCGGGCAGATCGGCGGTGGGGCGGCGGGCGTCGCTGCCGGGGGTGAGCGGGATGCCGGCGAAGATGCCGCGGCCGGTGTTGGTGTCGGGGACGTTGCTCGCGAGAAGTTTGAGTTCGTACGTATCTGGTGGCGCGGTGGCGACGTTGGAGGTTGTGGCGAGGAGTGCGCGTGCTGGTGCGGCGAAGTTGCCGAGAGATGTGCCGAGGAAGGGGGAGAAGCGGCCGGTGGCAAGCAGTTCGTCGCCGCGCTCGCCGGGCGGGAGGACGCCGTAGACTTTTTTCACTTGCCAGGCGGAGAGGCCGGCGTCGTTGGTGAGTTCGGGGTGTTGGGCGGGGTCAGCGCTGAGTTCAATGGCTTGAAGGACGAGTTGTTCGATGAGGGCGGCGAAGGGGGCGTTGTCTTGTGCTGTCGGTGCAGGGAATGCAGACGTTGGTGGAATGGAGGCTTTCTGGGGGCTCGCTGAAGCTCGACCCCAGGCACCCTGCGCAGTCGGGGCGGACGATGACGGAATGGAGCGGCTCTGGGGGCTCACTGGTGCTCGACCCCAGGCACCCTGCTGCTGAAGCGATTTCGATGAGCCGCTTGCGCTTTCATCTTTGGCGTGGTAGGTGACTACGATATCGGGGCGCCAGGTGCGGAGTTCGCGGACGAGGTAGGCTTCGAGTTGATGGAGGGCGCGGCCGTCGTTTTCGCGGTTGAGGGCTTGGAGGAGGTCGGCGGGTGAGAGAGCGAGGTCGGCGGCGGGGAGGGGGAAGCGCCAGGCGGTGTTGGCGGCGTTGGCGCCGGCAAGGAGGTGGGCTTCCTGGTGGCGGGTGGAGAGAGTATGGGCTAGGAGCCCGCCCGCCGAAGTGGGCTCGCCTGAAGAGGCGCGCGCTGTGGGGGTGCAGAGGGTGGTGGTCGTGATGAGATAGCCTTCGGCGGCGCCGGAATCGGCGAGTAGTTCGAGAGGGATGTCGGCGGGGTCGGCGAAGAAGGTGAGAATGGCGGCGCGGCGGCCGCCGGCGCGTTGTGGTCGCCAAGTGCGGCCGCCGTCGGTGGTGGCGAGAATCGTGCCGAGGTCGCCGGCGGCGTAGCCGTGTTCCGTGTCGATGAACGTGAGTGCGCGGATGGGGAGGGTTTGGTTGGTGAGGAGAACCTCCCAACTTTGGCCGTTGTCGGGCGAGTGGAGGATGCGCGTGCCGGGCGTGCCGGCGACCCACACGTGACTGCCCTGCACTGCCAGGGCGTGGAAGTCGAAGCTTTCGGTGGCGAATGCGGGCAGGTCGGCGGGCGGTGTTTGCCAACTGCGGCCGGCGTCGTGCGTGGTCATGACGAGTCCGCCGTCGCCAACGGCCCAACCACCCGTGGGTGCGGCGAGGCGCATGGCGCGAAAGCTGCGGAGCGATGAGGCGGCCAGCGGCGAGTGGGTTACTTTGCCGCGGGTAAAGGTGGCGAGCTGGCCGGCGGGGCCGGCGAGAGCGCCGAAGTCGGCGGCGAGGAAATCGCCGGCGAGCCAAGCGGCGGAGTAATCGGTCGCGGCGGGCAGCCAGGTGTTGCCGCCATCGCGGGTGGTGAAAACGCCGGCCGGCGCGAGTGGTGCGCATTCGCCGAAGGCGATGCCGTTGGTGGGGTCGAAGAACTTCACGCCGGTTAGGCGCGGGAGGTTGAGACGTGGGAGTTCGGTCCAGGTTTGGCCGCCGTCTTCGGTGCGGAGGACGATGCCGCGGGTGGCGGCTTGCAGTTTTGGACGGCTCGCGCCGCCGACTGCCCAGCCGCGTTGGGCATCGACGAAGGAGACGGCGCTTAAGTTCGTCGTGGCACCCGATTGTTGTTCGTGCCAGGTGGCGCCGGCATCGGCGGTGTGGCAGATGACGCCGCGGTCGCCGACAGCCCAACCATTGTTGGCATCGATGAAGCAGATGTCGGCGAGGGCGGCGTCGTGGCGCATCGCGCGGATGACGGCGAGGGCTGGGTCGGTGGAGTTCGCGGTGATTGGCGACTGCGTCGTTGTCGGCGCCGGCGTTGCTTGTGATGTTTTCGTCTCGGCGGCGGGCGCTGGGAGGAGTTGGAGTGCCGCGATGAGGAGTGCGAGCGATGCGATGGAGAGTGGGCGCTCGGTGGACTGAGTCGAATGACAATCCATTGTCTGTGTTCCTAGATGGTCGGCGGCGCGACTGAATTTTGGCGAATTCAGCTACGAGTCGGTAGGACGGAGAATTCTGTCCGTCCGTAGTTTGAAGGACGGACAGATATGTCCGTCCTACGTGGGGTGTTGGGTGGACGGGCCGAATTGCCCGTCCTACGTCGCCGGGAGCCTGCGCGCCGCGGTCGGTATTCTAGCGGCGTGGAGCGATAGCACCTATGGAAGTGTGGGCGGCGAAACTGCCGCAAGGGTACGGTTTTGGCGGGTCTGCGGAATGTGCTAGCAATGAGCGTGGCGCGTGGCGTGAGCTAGACTTGCATACCCGCTGCCCAGTGTGGCTGGCGCCGAAGTTTCTGCATCCAGCAACGCCCCCCGCTCACCCCTGTTTTCGCACGGCGAATGGACTCTGGACGATGAACGAAACCGCGACCCAATTGGAGCAACTCGCGTCGCGAGCGGTCACACTTTACACACGGCCGACGGTGGCGCTCCAGCTGGTGGAATTGGCCGAAGATCCGGCGGCCGATGCGAAGGCGCTCAAGGAATGCGTGTCGCAGGACCCGGCGCTGGCGTGCAAGTTGTTGCGGGTGGTGAACAGCTCGCTGTATGGGTTGCATCGGCCGGTGGCGGATCTCAATCAGGCGATTGGGCTGTTGGGCATTAAGCCGCTCAAGTTGCTGGTGCTCGGCTTCAATTTGCCTGATACGCTGTTTGCGGAAGTCGCGGCGCGCGAGCTCGAATGGTATTGGACGAACACGCTCACGCGGGCCGTGGCGGCGCGAATGCTGAGCGAGCAACTATGGCGCTTACCGGGCGACGAGGCGTTTATCGCAGGGCTGCTGCAGGACATTGGAATTCTCGTGTTGCTGCGTGAGCTTGGCGAGCCGTATGCGAGGTTCTTGACGGGCGTCATTCATGAGAAGTGCAATCTGGCAACACTGGAGCAAGACACGCTGGGGTTTGATCATGTGCAGCTCAGTGCCGCCCTGCTCGCTCGCTGGCAGTTGCCGCAGCGGTTGGTCAGCGCGATTGAAGTGCCGCAGCGCACGGCGCGGCTCGCGCGGATGAGTTCACCGGAAGCCGACTTGCCGCAGATTTTGCACTTGGCAGAACTGCTGATGCAGCTCGTGGGGCAGCATCGTCTCGGCGTGCTCGGCGAGTTGCTGGAGGCGGGCAGATTGTATCGCGGCTTGACGAGGTCGAAGCTTGTGTCGCTTGTGGAAGGCTTGCAGCCGCAGGTCGATCAGTTGGCCGAGGTGCTGGCGGTGGAGCTCGCGGCGGATCGCGACTATGTGGGCGTGCTCGTGAAAGCGCAGAAGCAGATGGGCGTGCTCGGCGAGCAGATTGCCGCCGACGCGGCAGCGGGCGACGACGATGAGATTTACGGACAATTGCTCGCGCACACGGGCGAGCTCACCGATGCAATGCAGTCGTTCCTGGGGCGCAAACGCAAGCCGAACGCGGCGGAGGGGAGCGCGCAGAAGCACGCGGCCCACTATGGGCAGCACCGGGCCCGCGGGTTCGTGGGCCGGGCGGCGGAAGGTTCGAATGAGCGCGGGAACCTAGTACAGAGTTTGACCTCCGCGGCGACGCGTTGTCGAGAGCGGCGGCAGGAGCTGAGTCTGTTGGTTGTCGAGTGCGGCAGCGGGGAAGCTGAATTGCCGCTCGGGATGCAAGCCGCGCATGATGGCGCGATTTGCGCGCTGGTGGCCGCTTGCGAAGCGGCGAATCAGGAGCGTCCGAAGATCGTGCCACTGGCCGATGGACGCGTAGCCGTGGTGCTGATGGATTGCGAACGGCGGACGGCGCTCGCCATTTCTCACGAGGCCATTCGCGAGTTCGGCGAGCATTCGGCGGCGGATGAATCGAACCTGGCCCGGGTGATCAGCATCGGCGTGGCGACCGTGGGCGCGGTGCCCAAGAACTTTGATGCGGGGCAACTCGTAGAAAGTGCCGTGCGGTGTTTAACGGCGGCTCGCGCGGGTGGGATTAGCGCGGTGAAGAGCATTGAGGTGTGAGCGAGGCGCGAGGACCGAGTTGTGAGGAACGAGTTGCGAGGAGCGAGTAGCCCATAAAAGTGGCCACTACGCTCGGTGTGCGAGGGGTGATATTATTCTTCCATGAGTACACCCGGACCGTCGGAAGTTCAGCCTGAATCGCAGTCGCCCGCGCCCACCGTGGGAACGCCGCCGAATGCTTTATCCGATTCTCAACGTGCGGCGGAAGTTGCTCCGCCCGCGAGCGGCGTGACGAAGGAACTATTGGGCACGCAGTTCGTGGCTACGGTCGAGGCGACGCGCACTCCGCCATCGTATAGACCCGGGCGCGAGCTCGACGAATCGGATTTGGGGACGCGGCCGCGGCGACGATTGTTGCCGATCGTGCTGTTCGTGGCGACGTGTTTGTCGACGTTCTGGGTGGGAGCAGCGAACTGGCGGCCGCAGACGGCCGACACGCTCGAAGGCATTCGGGCCGTGACGGCCGCGAATTGGAGGCAAGGCCTCACGTACATGGGAGCGGTGCTCGCGATTCTGCTGACGCACGAGATGGGTCATTTTCTGCAGACAGTGCGGTATCGCATTCCGGCGAGTTACCCGTTGTGCATTCCGGTGCCGTTCAGCCCGATCGGGACGATGGGCGCGGTGATTAGCATGGACGGGATGCGGGCGAACCGGAAGCAGATTTTCGACATCGGCATCGCGGGACCGCTGGCGGGGCTCGTGGTGGCGGCGCCGATTTTGTACACGGGTGTGCGGCTGCTCGACCTCAATACGCCGGCGGCGCCGCATGAGATTCAGCTTTATAACCCGGTGATTGTGCGGTGGATGATCGAGTGGATGCACCCGGAATGGGTCGGCAAGGCGAGCTGGGTGTCGCTCTCGCAGCTGAATCCGTACTTCATGGCGGGCTGGGTCGGGATGCTGATCACGGGGCTCAATATGATGCCGGTGAGCCAACTCGACGGCGGGCATACGATTTACGCGCTGTTCGGCCGTGACGCTTACAAGATTGCCCGGGCGTTTACGATCGTGGCCATTGTGTATGTCGTGTTGAACCTGGAGCAGGCGGCGAATTGGACGCTGATGCTCATTCTGGTGATTGTGCTGGGCATTCACCACCCGCCGACGGCCGACGACAGCGTGGAGCTGGACGATTTTCGCTGGCTGCTGGGCGTGGCGTCGATGTCGATTCCGGTGCTGTGTTTTCCGCTGCAGGCGATTAAGCAGTAGTGTGATCGTTGCGAGTTAGTTTTGCGTTCGGGCGAAGACCCGCCCGCTGAAGCGGGGCTCGCCAAGGTGCGGAGCGGGGATTGGGCGGAGGGGGCGAGGCCGCTTTAGCGGCTGGGGCGTGGGCATTCGAGGTAGCGTTTGTACGGGACGCCTTCGAGGAACCCGTAAAGCTCGTGGGCGCGGCGAATCGCGGGCTCAAGTTCCACGTTGATGCGAGTGTGCGCGTACGTGCGATGGTCGGTCGTGATGCGGTGGCGAACGGATTGCCGTAGCGTGTAGCGATAGGCAAGCCGTGCTTGCCGTTCGTCGCGGATGCAGCCGTCGAAGTATTCTTTGCCTTTGGCATCACGCCAGAACTTCGGAATGCGCTGCGGTAGCAGGTCGTTCACCAGCTTGGCGACGGAGCCGTGGAGGCGCTGCATCATCGGTGGAAGATTCTTGCCGATGCTCAGGTACCCGATCGTGTGATAGTGATTATCGAGGAGCGAGGTGACCCAGGGGACGAAGCCGAATTCGTTCGTGTAGTGGTCGAAACGATTCCAGAAGACGGCTTTGGCGGCTTCGCTGGCGAAGGCTGGGAAGTGAGCGCGGCAGCGGGCGGTGAGGAAGTAGACTTGGTTGTCGATGAGCCAGTGTTCGTAGCGCTGGCGTGTGCGGTATTGGGAGTTGGTGCTGCGCGTTACGTGGGTGATGCGCTTTTCCATACCCGGGGATTTTAGGGGCGGGATGGGCGCGTTGCAAATTCCCGCCCGCTGAAGCGGGCTCGCCACGTGGGCCGTGTAAGCTTTAGGGGGCGAGGAGCAGGCGGCCTGGGGCGGCGAGGTAGCTTTTTACTTCGTTGGTGAAGCGGGCCGCGGCGGCGCCGTCGACCAAGCGGTGATCATAGGTGATGGAGAGCGGCATCATGAGCCGCGGGGCGAGTTCGTCGTTGACGAACTGCGGCACGATGCGTGAGCGGCCGACGAGCAGGATCGCCACCTCGGGCGGGTTGATGATCGGCGTCGAGTAAGTGCCGCCGACCGCGCCGAGATTGCTCACGGTGAAGGTGCCACCGCGGAGGAGATCGAGGTCGAATTTTCCTTCGCGCACCGTGGCGGCGAGCTCATCTAGCTCCGAGGCAATTTGCGAGATGCTCTTGCGATCGGCGTCGCGGAGGACGGGCACGATGAGGCCTCGCGGCGTATCGACGGCGATGCCGATGTTCACGTACTCCTTGTAGATGATCGTGTTCGTTTCCATGTCGACGGAGGCGTTGAGCGTCGGGTGGCGCTTGAGCGACGAGGCGATCGCCTTGATGACGAACGACATGCCGGTGAGCTTGATGCCGCGCTCGGCGTAGTCGGCTTTGCTCTGCTCGCGGAGGTCTTCGAGCTCGGTGACGTCGGCATCGTCGAAGTTCGTGAGTTGGGGAATCGTGGTGTACGATTCGACCATGTTGCGAGCGATGGTTTGCCGCATGCGCGACATTTTTTCGAGCCGCACGGCGCCGAAGTCATCGGTGTTCGGTGAGCCTGGGGGCGTGACGCCGCGGGGGGCGGCGGCGGCGACTTGTTCGTTGGTTTCACGGACGTGGGCGCGAACGTCATCGGCAGTGACGCGGCCACCTTCGCCGGTGGGGCGCACGCGGCGGAGGTCGACGCCGAGCTGGCGCGCCAAGCGGCGAACGGCGGGGCTGGCGGCGGAAGAGGCGCGACCGTCGCCGGGAACGTCGTCATCGTCGGTTGTGGGCTGAGGGGCAGGTTTTTTCGAAGCCGCTTTCGTGGCAACGGCGACGGGTGCTGCTTCTTCCTCTTCATCGGGCGCGGGTTCGTGCTTTTTGAGTTGGGGTTTGCGCGGGGGGGCGACGGTGTCGTCTTCGTCGCCGGAGACTACGTCGACTTCTTTGGCGCGAGCGGTGGTTTGTTTGGCCGAGGGTTCAGCGGGTTTTGGCGACGCGGAGGGCCCGGTCGCCGCGGCGACCTCGCCGGCGGGTTCGAATTCGAAGATGGCGGCGCCGACGTTTACGGTATCGCCTTCGCCTACGAGGATCTTCACGATCTTGCCCGCTTGGGGCGCGGGGATCGGCATCGTGGCCTTATCGGTTTCGACTTCCATGAGGTCCTGGTTGGCCTTCACGGTGTCGCCTTCGCTCACGAAGATCGAGAGCACGTCGCCGGAGTCGATGTTTTCGCCGAGATTGGGAAGCTTGATTTGGGCCATGAATCGTCTGGTTTAGGTTCTACGCTGGCCACAGAGTAGCCGCGTTCAAAGAGAAGAAAGTGAAAAATGCAAATTGCAAATTGCAAATTGAAAAATGCAGACTGTTGTATTGGAATTTTTCAATTTGCAATTTTCATTTTACAATTTGCAATCCCCGGTCTTCTCTTTGAACTCCCTGTCCTCTGTGGTGATAACTCACGCGTACAGTGCTGATTGTTTTTCCGGGTCGATGCCGAGGTCTTTGATGGCGCCCGCGACGCAGGGGCCGTCGCATTTGCCTTGTTTTTTGAGCTGGTAGAGCGTGGCGACGGTGATGCACTCGGCGTCGACTTCGAAGTGGCGGCGGAGTGCGCCGCGGCTTTCGCTGCGGCCCATGCCGTCGGTGCCGAGGGCGAACAGGCCGCCGGGCACCCACTTGTCGATTTGCTCGGGCAGCGCACGGACGTTATCGGACGACGCGATGCACGGACCGTCGACGCCGGCGAGCATCTTCTCGACGTACGACACACGCGGCGTTTCGCTCGGGTGGAGCATGTTCCAACGTTCGCATTCCTGGGCTTCGCGCCGCAGCTCGGTGTAGCTGGTGACGCTCCACACGTCGCTGGAAATGTTGTACTTCTCTTCGAGCAGGTGCTGGGCGCGCAGGGCGTGACGCAGGATCGCGCCGCTGCCGAAGAGTTGGACACGGTGCGGGCCGCTCGCGTCCACGCTGGAGACTTTGTACATGCCGCGGATGATGCCTTCAGCGCAGCCGGCCGGCATTTCGGGCATGTCGTAGTTTTCGTTGTGGAGCGTGATGTAGTACATCGCGGTTTCGTTGTCTTCGTACAGGCGTTTGAGGCCGTCGAAAACGATGACTGCGATTTCGTAGGCGTAAGCCGGGTCGTACGCGCGGACCGTGGGGAAGGCGATGGCGTTGAGCAGGCTGTGGCCATCTTGGTGTTGCAGGCCTTCGCCGTTGAGCGTGGTGCGGCCGTAGGTGCCGCCCATGATGAAGCCTTTGGCGCGGGCGTCGGCGGCGGCCCAGATGAGGTCGCCGATGCGCTGGAAGCCGAACATTGAGTAGTAGATGAACATGGGGATCATGTTCACGCCGTGCGATGAGTAGGCGGTGCCAGCGGCGATGAATGACGACATCGACCCCGCTTCGGTGATGCCTTCTTCGAAGAGCTGCCCGTCTTTGGCTTCCTTGTAGAAGGCGAGCTGATCGGAGTCGACTGGCTCGTAGAGCTGGCCGACGTGCGAGTAGATGCCGACCTGGCGGAAGAGGCCTTCCATGCCGAAGGTGCGTGATTCATCGGGGACGATCGGTACGATGTTCTTGCCGATCTTTTTGTCGCGCAACAGGTCGCCGAGCAGACGGACGTAGCCCATGGTGGTCGACATTTCTTTGCCTGGGCCTTTGCTCACCAGCTTGGCGAGCGACTTTTCGTAGTCCTCGATGCGCGGCACCTGCATGGTGACGGGCTTCGTGGAGCGCGCGGGCACGCTGCCGCCGAGTTCTTTGCGGCGCTCGCGGAGGTAGACCATTTCGGGGCTATCTTCGGGCGGGCGATAGAAGGGGGCTTCAGCGACGCGTTCGTCGGAGATTGGAATGCCGAACCGGGTGCGGAACTCGCGGAGCTCTTCTTCGTTGAGCTTCTTTTGGTTGTGGGTCATGTTGCGGCCTTCGCCGCCTTCGCCCAGGCCGTAGCCTTTGATCGTTTTGGCGAGGATGACCGTGGGCTTGCCTTGGCACTCGGTGGCGGCTTTGTAGGCTGCGTAGACCTTTTCGGGATCGTGGCCGCCGCGGCGCATTTTTTGGAGCTTTTCGTCGGAGTACGTCTTCACCAGGTCGGCGAGTTCGGGGTACTTGCCGAAGAAGTCCTGGCGGATGTAATCGCCCGAAGAGACGACGTACTTCTGGTACTGGCCGTCGGGGACTTCCATCATGCGTTGTTGGAGGAGGCCGTTTTCATCTTGTTCGAGGAGCGGATCCCAATCGCCGCCCCACACGACCTTGATGACGTTCCAGCCGGCGCCGCGGAACGCGCCTTCGAGCTCTTGAATAATCTTGCCGTTGCCGCGCACGGGCCCGTCGAGTCGCTGCAGGTTGCAGTTGATGACGAAGATGAGGTTATCGAGGTGCTCGCGCGAGGCGAGCGTGATGGCGCCGAGGGTTTCGGGCTCGTCGCATTCGCCATCGCCGAGGAAGGCCCACACACGCTTGTGCGAGAGGTCGACGATGCCGCGGTCGGTGAGGTAGCGATTGAAGCGGGCCTGGTAGATGGCCGTGATCGGGCCGAGTCCCATCGAGACGGTGGGGAATTCCCAGAAGTGGGGCATCAGCCACGGGTGCGGGTAGGATGACAGGCCGCCGCCTTCTTGCAATTCGCGGCGGAAGTTGATGAGGTTTTGTTCGGTGAGCCGGCCTTCGAGGAAGGCGCGGGCGTACATGCCGGGCGAGGCGTGGCCTTGGAAATAAATCTGGTCGCCGTCGTAGCCGCTTTCGCCGCGGCCGCGGAAGAAGTGGTTCATAGCCACTTCGTAGAGCGTGGCCGAGGAGGCGTACGTGGAGATGTGACCGCCAATGCCGGCGAAATCGCGATTGGCGCGGGTGACCATCGCCATCGCGTTCCAGCGGATGAAGCTTTTGATGCGGCGTTCGAGCTCGCGCTTGCCGGGGTAGCGTGGCTGTTTATCGAGCGGGATCGTGTTGACATACGGCGTGGTGGCTTGGAACGGCAACTCGACGCCGTTGCGGATCGCCGCTTGTTCGAGCGCCGTGAGCAACTGCTGCACGCGCTCGGGTCCCTTGCGCTCGAGCACGTAGTCGAGCGACTCGAGCCATTCGGCCGTTTCGGCCGGATCGACGTCGTTGGGGATTGGCGAGTTTTGCTTGGCGAGATCGGCTTGTGCCATGGGGCCTATCCTGTGTTTATGTCACCACGGAGGACAGCGAGTCGACTGAGACGAATACCGATTTGTCATTGGTGATTTGTCATTTGAAATTGGCCATTTCAGAAAGTGTGGCGGCTCGTATCCGAAAATGGCCAATGACAAATTACCATTTACAAATGACAAATTGTTCTCTCCGTGAACTCTGTGTCCTCTGTGGTGAATTCTTCGTCTGCTACTTGCGTTTTGGTCGATATACCTCGGTCGCGGTGCCGAGGTGGACTTCGGCGGCGAAGGCGAGGGTTTCGCTGAGAGTGGGATGCGGGTGGATGGAGTCGGCGACATCGCGAACCGTGGCGCCCATTTCGATCGCGACGACGGCTTCGGAGATCAGCTCGCCGGCACCAGCGCCGACGATGCCGCAGCCGAGCACGCGGTCGGTCGTGGGATCGATGACCCAGCGGGTGAGGCCGTCGGTGCGGCCGTTGGCGATCGCGCGGCCGCTGGCTTGCCAGGGATAAATGGCAGTGGCGATGTCGCGTCCCGAGCGTTCGGCTTCGTTGACAGTGAGGCCCGCCCAAGCGATTTCAGGATCGGTGAATACGACGGCAGGGATGGCCTGCGGTTCGAATGCGGCGGGTCGGCCGGCAATGACTTCGGCGGCCACTTTGCCCTCGTGCGACGCTTTGTGGGCGAGCATCGGTTCGCCGGCGACGTCGCCAATGGCGAGGATGTGCGGGTCGGCGGTTTGCTGTTGCTCATTGACGACGACGAAGCCCTTGTCGTTCACTTTGACCTTGGTGTTTTCGAGGCCGATGCCATTGGTGACGGGGCGGCGGCCGATCGATACGAGCACGCGGTCGAACGAGTGAACGCCGTCGAACTCGGCGCCTTCAGTCTTTACTTCCACTTTGTCGCCGGCGCTTTTCAGCTCGACAACCTTGGTGTTCAAGTGGATGCCGGCGAAGCGCTCGCGGAGGCGTTTTTCGAGCGGCTTCACGAGATCGCGATCGGCGCCGGGCAAGAGGCCTTCGAGCAGTTCGACGACCGTTACTTTCGAGCCGAGTTCGGCGTAGACGCTGCCCATTTCGAGGCCGATGTAACCGCCACCGATGACGAGCAGGTTTTCGGGGATGTCGGCGAGGGCGAGCGCGCCGGTGGAATCCATTACGCGGGGCGAGTCGATCTTGAACATCTTGGGCATCGCGGGCACCGAGCCGGTAGCCAAGATGCAATGATCGAACGTGATGCGTTCGCTGTCGTACGTGCTGCGGTCGCCGCCTTCGAGTTGCAGCGTTTGCGAGTCGACGAAGATGCCGCGGGCATTGATCACCCGCACGTTGCGGCGTTTCGCGAGCTGCGCGAGACCGCCGGTGAGCGTGTCGATGACCTTCTCTTTGCGGGCGCGGACTTTGTCAACTGAAATCTTGGGTTTGGCGAATTCGATCCCCCACTCGGCCATCTCGGTGGCTTCGCTGAGCACCTTGGCGAGGTGCAGGAGAGCCTTCGACGGGATGCAGCCGCGGAGGAGACACGTACCACCCAGTCGGGCGTCGATTTCGATGATCGTAGTTTCGAGCCCGAGGTCGGCGGCCATGAAGGCAGCCGCGTAGCCGCCAGGCCCGCCGCCGAGAACAACAACTTGGGAGTGAATCGCCATAACCTATTTGCTAGTAAAGCAGTTACCACGCGAAACATATAAGTTTACCCGGCTTGCCTCGCTTGGCCAATGGGAGGAATCGGAGCAGGCGACGGGCGATGGCACGAGGGAGAAAAGTTCTCGCAGAGGCGCAGAGGACGCGGAGCTAAAAAACTCGTGGTTTCGATTGAGCTTCATCTTTCCGCACGAAACGATCGGTGTATTCCCCGCCGCGAGCGGACATGAAGCTGTCGTTCGACTCTCCGCGATCTCAGCGCCTCTGCGAGAGACGATTTAGCGATTTTTATCCGCTCGATCTACGCCAGAATGTGTCGCAGTGCCGATTCGAGTTGGGGATATGCAAACTCAAAGCGGGCGTTGGTGAGGGCGGTGGGGAGGACGCGGATGCCGCCGATAAGCATATCGTCGGCCATTTCGCCAAAGGCGAGCTTGGCGGCAAAGGCGGGCACCGGAAAGATGGTCGGGCGATTCAGGACCCGGCCGAGCGTCTTGGTAAACTCGCGGTTCGTGACGGGGTTCGGCGCGGTGCCGTTGACCGGGCCGCTGAGGTCGGGCGTCGACAATGCGAATTGAATCGAGCGGACGAGGTCGTCGAGCGCGATCCAGCTCATATACTGCTGGCCGCTGGCGATGATGCCGCCGGCGCCGAGCTTGAAGGGCGGCAGCATTTTGGCGAGTCCGCCGCCTTCTTTGGCGAGGACGAAGCCAATGCGGAGATTGACGACGCGGATGCCGGCATCGCGGGCACTCTGCGTGGCGGCTTCCCATTGTTGGCAGACATTGGCGAGAAAGCCGGCGCCGGGCGGCGAGGATTCATCAACGGGCGTGTCGCCGCCGACGCCGTAGTAGCCGATGGCCGAGGCGCTAACTAGGACGCTGGGCTTGAGAGCTACACTGGCCAGCGTGTCGCAAAGGAGCTTGGTGCCTTGGACGCGGCTGTTGAGGATCGCGTCTTTAAAGGCTGGGGTCCAGCGTTTGGCGACGATGCTTTCGCCAGCGAGGTGTACGACGGCGTCGACGTGCGCGAGTTCGGCGGCGTCGATCGTGCCAGCGGCCGGGTCCCAGCGGATTTCGTTCTTTTCGGCGCGCGGCGGACGGCGAACGATGGGGCGAACCAGGTGCCCGCCCGCCTCGAGCGAGGCCACGAGCGCGGAACCAATAAGACCGGTGGAACCTGTGACGGCGATGATCATGGGCGGAAGAACGGCAGAACAGCAGAGCAGAAGAACAGCAGTCCACCTGGGGCCACAGCTCTTCTGCTCTACTGTTCTCCTGCTCTTATTTCCTCCTCTTTTGGTACTCGCGGCTGGCTTCTTCGAGGATGCGGCGTTCGCCCCGGGTGAGGCTGTCGCGGCCGTGGTCTTGGATTTTCTTCAGGATGGCGTCGACCTGGTCCTCGATCGAGTCGTCTGGTTCATCCGGATCGACGACGCGCAAGCGCGGCTTCGGTCGCAGGCGCTTGGCGAACGATGCATCGGGCACAAGGTTCGACAGTTGCCAGCCAAATTTGTAATAGAGAAACGCAAACAGGGCACCGCCCAAGTGGGCAGTAAATGCCACCGCGCCGGATCGGCTGATGGCGCCGAATGCATCGCCTGCGATCATGATGACGGCGAGCAGCCACATCGGCATCGGGATGAAAAAATTGAATAGGATGGTGCGATGTGGGAAATTCAGGGCAAAGAGCACGATCACGGCCGCCACGCCGCCGGACGCACCGAGCATGCCGCCTGGCGTTTGAGTGGACAACTCACTCAACGTCCAGGTGATTCCGGCGAAGACAATTGCAACGAGATAGAAAATTCCAAACTCGCGTGAGCTGTAGCGGTATTCGACTTCGCGGCCGAACATCCACAGAGCGAACATATTCAGGACGATGTGCCAGAGGTCGTCGGGCGAATGCAGGAAGCCGTAGGTTAGCAGCCGGTAGACTTGCCAAGGCTGATGGAACCAACCAGCGTAGAGCTGGCCGACGCTGGTGACCCAGTTGTGAGATAGTAGCTGCGCGACGTAGACGATGGCAGTGATGACGATGATGCGCATCGTCACCGACTGCGGAGCGCCAATGCGGAAGCCGCTGGGCTGATCGTAGTTTTGGCGCTCGTAGTCGCGGTCGTAGATACCCATGACGGCAGTCGCAGCAGCGTGGGCGCGGAGGTTACAGCAAGCCGCGCGTGGTCATTGTATGCGACGAGCGCAAAGCGAGGAATGCGGGAAGACGCGAGTTGCGAGGCGCGAGAGTTGTAGCTGAATTCGCGAATTCAGTATGAGCTGAGCGATGACCGGATTCGTGCGAACCCGGCTGTGGGCGCTGCATCGATTTACTGCGAGCCGAGCGCCAGGGGTTCGGGGCGTTTTTCGACTGAGCTGCCGCCGCTGCTTGGGGGGCTCGTGGGCACTTGCCGAGAGGCGAGTTCGGCAGCCATTTGACGATTGCGGGCCATGAGGTCCTTGGTCATCTGCTGGGCCCTCGCTAGCAGACCTTGGAGATCGGCCAGGTGCTTCTTTACGGCAGCGACTTCTTTCATCACGCCGTCGAGATCTTTGCCCAGCCTCTGTTTTTCCTCGGTGCGGAAGGCGGTCAGCTTTTGGCCGACTTCTTCGGCCGCTTTGAGTTGTTCGATGTCCTTCTTCGTGGCTTCGATGGCGGCGATCGTTTGCACGCGGCGGCGGCCGAGTTCTTCGAGCTCGGTAGCGTAATCGCGCAGGCGGCGGCGGTAGATGGTCTTCACCGCCTTGTCGGCCTGGTCGGGCGGCAGCACGTTGCCATCGGCATCGACACCGACTTTGCGCCACGGGTCGTCGTCGTTTGTCGCATCTTTGCCGTGGCGCAGGAACTCGTTGACCGATTGAGGCGGCAGCGACTGTTTGAGTTGGTCGTCGGTCATGCCGGCGTAGATTTCGTAGCTGTCGGCTGGCATGATTTCATACATGATCCAGGGCCCGCGGCTGGCGGCCAGGCGGCGGGTTTCAAAATCGTTTGCCGCCCACGGCTGGACCGGCGAGAGCGACACTTGCTGCGGGGCGGAATTGGTGACGTTGAATTCGCCGAGGAACTGCGGACCTTGGGGCACGCCGTTGCGGGCCGGCGGCTGCGGGGGACCATCGTCGAACAGGTAGACGACAGTATCTTTGTTGATGCCGGCAGGCGTTGGAGCAGGCACCGTCGCCTGAACGACGCCGGTTTGGGCGTTGAAGCCGGCCGGGGTTACGCCGCGCCACACGCGGCCGCGGCGGCGGGTAGCGATCAGCAGCTCGTGGTCCATTTGCGTGAGGCTCTCGGTCGACTCGGCCTCTTCGGGAATCTTGGCGGCCGGTTCGCCGTTGCGCAAACGATTGAGTACCGTGGCGTCTTTGGTGCCGTTGCGAAGGCCGTCGACGTCGGCCGTGGCTTCGGCCACTTGCTTTTCGAGCGTGTTCACGTTGTTCCGCAGGGCCGCATTAATACGGAGCGTTTCGGCGGCCAGGATGAAGAACCCGACCGCGGCCAGAAACACGGCCTCGACCAGAATCATGTAGCCCCAGCCCCAGGTTCGTGCACCGAGGAAGGTGAACACGAACGAGGCGAGCAGCAAGATCGCGAGGACAATAACAATAGGGCTTGTCATGCGGTGGCGCGTGGCGGGAGCGGAAGGCAGGAAATCAGCGGTAATTGCTCAACTTTCATAGTAAATGGGGGCAAATGGAGGGTCAAGCAAATGCGGGCGGTGAGGCCGCTGCAGGATGACAACGACCGGTTTTCCGGGCGTTCGGGGTCAATTGCAGCGGTTGTGGGGGTGGGACCGTACCCATTCTCGCGCAAATCCGGGCTCTCGCAGAGCCGCGGAGGTCGCGGGGGGCGGTACGACGGCATGATGTGCTCCGCGTTCTCCGCGCCTCTGCGAGAGCGTTCTTTCGAGGAGTTGCTCCTCACGAACAAACTTCAAGCAGTGTCAAAACCGGGGGCTAGCGCCCCGCGGCTAATTGAATAGCCGCAACGCGCTAGTGTCCGGTTCGCATTGCCAATATTGAAACTGCTTCTAGTACGCCCCATTCGGTTCGGCGCCGGCGCGGGTTCCGAGGGCGACCCAGATGTTGGGGTCGATGTCGTTGTTGATGGCTTGGACCGAGCCGTCGGCGAACATCAGGTGAACGCCCTGGGGGTGCTCGCTGTTGGAGTCTTCGACGTGGTCGAGCGTGTTGTTGGGCACGCGGCCATCTTCGGCCGTGCCGGTGTTGGTGAGCACGAGCACCGGCGGACCCTCCTCTTCATAGCTGGGGTTCTTCGGCGGCACGGTCGCGTTTGTGACTGCGCCGACCCACGTGGTTTGCGGCGACTGGCGGCTGGCGCGTTCGCTCACCATGATCGTGTGGCTGAGGCCGTCGGTGATGTGCTTCACGGCGATCGAGCGATTGCGGAACAGGACGCCGGTGCCTTCGTCGGGGAAGACGCTCACTTCATACGTGCCGGCGACGCCGACGTAATTGCCGAACGCGATTTGCGTGAGCGGCGCGCCGGTCGATTCGACCGGGAAGAGTGGCAGCTCGACGCTGTCGGAGGGGCAGCGGAAGACAGTGAGCGTTCGCTCGCGGATCGCGTTGTAGAGCGGATCGGTAATCGGGCGTTTGAAATCGATTTGCAGCGCCGACTCTTCGAGATACGGCAGGATGTACGCGCCCCAACCCCAGCCGGGGCCGGTGCCGGGTTCGTTCGTTGCGGGGGCCTTCGAGGTGAAGCCGGGCGGAAAGGTGCGGCGGCTGCTTTCGTAATTGTGAAGGGCGAGGCCGATTTGCTTGAGGTTGTTTTGGCACTGGGACCGCCGGGCCGCTTCGCGGGCGGCCTGAATTGCGGGCAAGAGCAGTGCGACGAGCAGGCCGATGATGGCGATGACGACGAGCAGTTCGATGAGAGTGAAGGCGCGGCGAGGGTCGGGCGAGAATTGGGAATGCATGGCGATGATCGGTTGGAGGTAGGGTCGGGATTATGAATGGAATGGGCGCGGGAGAATGGGCGTTTAGAGATTGCGCGCCGACATGTTTGCGCTCAGATCGCAGCGGCGTGGAGCGCCGGTAATGCAAGTGCGCGAGGGAAGGCGTGCCCGCGACGCTGCGCCCGTGACATCGAGTTGCGCGAACGAAGCCAGTGTGATTGCCGCAGGCGAAAGCGCCGCGAGAAGGCTGCGCTAGGCGAGAAGTTGCGGCGGCCCGCGGGCGGCGGGGAGGCCGATGATGAGCGGCGAATGAAAGGCGGGTGTGTGCGCTTGCAGATCTGCGACGACTGCCTGCAGATCAAGCGGAGCCGTGATTTGCGGCGCTGCACTCTTGGCCTGGGCCAGAAATTCGCAGATTTCACAATCGTGGTCGCCGGCAACCAAGTCGGCACTGCCGCCCTGCCCTGCCTGCGGGTATTCGTGATGGTCGCCGCACGAGCCGTGAGCGTGCGCGTGCGACGGGTGGCTGAGAGCCACCGCGGCATGGTCGTGGTGGTGGCCGTCATCCGGCGTGAGCAGATGCAAACCCTGGCCGAGCAGCGAGATGCTGGCGTAAGTGGCCAGCAGCGCGGAAGCCAGGATTTTTCGGAAGTGATGCATTTGGTGGACTGAACCAGCGGGTACGGCGTGCTGCCGAGGGATTGCCAGCAATTGTAGCCATCGGCGGCGAACAGCAGCAAGCCGCGCCGTGGGCACTGCTACGCAGGCGAAGCGGAGAGTGTTCGCACGGCGACCAATCGATGACCAATAAGAAAAACACAGGCCCTCCTCGATAGGGAGGGCCTGTGCCAAGGAACCGCTCTTGTGCTGCGGCGATCAACCACGACGCCGGCGGTACGGCTGACTAGGCCAGCGGACCGCGAACACGGAGCAGGAGGTCGGAAATACGCTGGTCGTTCGGTCATCCATTGATCAACGACGGGCGTCGTCGAATCACCGTAAGCAGGCTTGAGGCAATCGCTAGCAGAGTCGCCGTCGCTGGCTCGGGCACGGCGCGGAGCATCATGGAAAAGTCGTCGAGGGCCCACACCTTGGCGTTGTTCACACCAGGAGCGCTGAGGAACCGTAGCTGCGAGAAATCGCTCATCGGGTTGATGAGCGGGGCGTTTGAAACAAGCGGCGTGAGCACCGCGCTTTCGAACACGTCGATCGACACGGTCTGAGCGCCGAGATCGAGCGTGATATCCCAACGATGGAAGCTGTTGGTGCCGACAGCAACGGATGATTGCACCCAGCTGCCCACGTTGTAGGCGGCGAAGTCGGTGCTCGTGCCAGGCTGGATGCCGCCGACCGCGAAGCCGAGGTTGCCGCTGCTATCGAAGAAGGAGACGGTGTTGGCGAGCGTGTTGGGGCCGAGGCCGCCGCCTTCAGACGTGCCTGGCAGATACGAGCAAGACCAGAACGAGATTTTTACGACGTTGCCAGCCGTGCTCGCCGGGCTAAAGCCGCCGAGATCGTAGCTGTCGATGTTGTAGGAATATTCTTGGGAGCCGCCGGTCCAGCCGTCGGCGTTCGTCGTGATGATGAGCGCCTGATCGGAAGTGCCCGGGTTGGTGCGGTCGTAGTTCTGGTGACCGGTGGCATACGCCACGCCGCCGGCGGTGCCCGGCGTGGGCCACAATGGGCCCTGCAGTTTCTTCCACAAGCCCGTGTTGGGTGGAAGCGGCGTGTACGAACCGCCGCCGGCGTTCGCGCCGAATGCGCCGGCGTTGTAGACGGAGACATCGTTAAGGAATGGTTGATAGCCGTCGGCGCCTTCGAAGCCGCCGAGGTAGGCATGAGCGGGTGTCGGCAACACGGCAATGGCCGTCGCGATGGCGAATGCTGCGATCGTAAGTTTGTATTTCATGAGCTGGCTTTCGTATCGATAGGAGATGAGACGCTGGAAATTCAACGAACAGGTTATGAATCGGCAACTGTCTTGCACTAAGGCACGCGACTATCGGCGACGGATGACCGCAACGCCACAGCAAGCGCCGATCAGCAGCACGCACGTGGCGGGTTCTGGAACGGTGACCACACCGACGCGGAGTGAGAATCGCTGCGTGTTGGCGACATAGTTGCCGCTGGCGATTACGGGGCCAGCATCGCCTTGATTGTTGGTCCACCAGCTGTGCAGCGTGGGCGGGGTCAGCGGGGCCACGCCTTCGAGCCAGTAGGTTTGACCGGCATTCAAGAGCGGGCCGCCAATGCCCGTAACGCTCAGTAGCGAACCGAAGCCCGGCGCGGGCGGCACGGCAGTTTGCCAAATCGGTGAGCCGGGGAGGCCGGCGGTATCCGGCGAGAGCCGCAGGGTTACCGAGTTGGCGCCGCTTAAGTATGTGAGGCCGAGCGTCAGTTCGTCGAGGAGGCCGGATGCGGTGGGCGTGAACGTCGTCGCCGTGATGTTATATGTGTTGCCGAAGGTTCCCAGCGTATTGCCGGCGTTCTGATAATACTGCGGCGCGGCAGGGATGTTGTTGAAGACGATCGTTGAAGCGGCCGCGTTTGTGACGATCGCCACGACGACGAGCGACAGTGCGGTTGAGAATTTCAAAGTCTTGGTGGCGAAAACCATAGTGCGTAGCGGGAGTGTGTTGAAGCAAAACATGAGGAGGAGTGGATAGAGATGCGGCGGCTGGCCGGCCGCAGGCGGCGAGTCTGCCGCCTGCGGATTGGGCCGTGGGCCGTTGCATTACAAAGTGCGGCGGCGGAATGAAGCCACGCCGGCGATTGCCATCGCGACGAGCATGCAAGCTGCCGGCTCGGGCACCTTCGTGGTGAACAGCTCGAAGGCAAGGTCCTTCGAGTGCTGCTCGATGCCCGCCGGGCCATCGATCGGGCCGATGCCGGTCGTGTTCACGAACAGGTAATTGGTGGGAGTCATGTTCAACTGGACGACTTGCTGGCTGAGCAGCGGAGCGCCAGGCGTAAAGCGGAGGTCGCCCTGAACGGCATCGTCCTGAAAGTGCCAGATGGGCTGATTGGTGTTGGGAACCAAGCCGTCCAGAAACTCGCCGGGAACCACGTTGGGCGCGGTCGAAGCCAGCGGATTATTGATAGTGTAATCGCGATTGTGCCAACCCCATTGCGTAACGCCGGCCGGAATCGGCGCCACGATCGGTTGCGGCACGTCGACCAGGGCGGCGATCTTCAGCCAGTACACCGTATCGGGTTGCTGATTGAACTCTTTGCCGAGGTGCAACTCCGCGTTGTACTTGTAGAGTGCTTCTTGCGTAACCGGATCGGGACCGCGGACGAGTGTCTCGGTGAACGTCCCCGAGCCGGGCGACAGCGCACCCAGCGTGACGACATCGTACTGCAGCACCTGATTCGGGGTGCTGTACGGTTGGTTCGGGCTGACGGGATTGTCGGATTCGAACGCGATGAGGAATTTCTGCACGTGCGGTTGCGGAGCGGCGGCATTGTTGTCGTTGATGTACGAGCCCCACCAAGTGACGTGCACGACCGGCGTGGTGGCTTTGTCGGCAAAGTCATCGGCCATGAACCGGCCTTGGTAGTTGAGCGGCGGGCTTGCCGCATTGCCGACGCCGTACGCAGTACTGAATTCGTCGTGACCGAAGTAGATCTGACCCTGGATGGCCGTGTTGACCATGGGCTTTTGCGTGAACTTCGGGATGTCGCGGCCGGTGATGGGGTCGGCGAGCGATTGAGTTGCGACAATGCTTGCGAGCGCGCAAATACTGAGCGCGGCGGAACGGAACGGCGAGCGTGTTTCCATGAGACTTTCCTTTGCGGAGTTGGAATGGAGTGGATGGTTTTGGGAAGATGGCGGCCGACGGCAGCCAGCGAGTGACTACAACCGCTGCCGGCGCGTGACGCCGGCGAACGAGGCAAGAGCGAGGAGAATTAGCGAGCCGATGGCCGGCTCAGGCACTTTCGGCCCGCTCGGCGAATAGATCGCCCAGCCAGCGCCGCCGCCGCCGATCTGGTTGCCGCCGCCAGATTTCGCCATGTCGAACGAGATCGTGCGAACGTTCTGCGTGGTCTGGAACTGCCAGAAGCCAACGTCGAAATTCCAGTTGATGCCGAACATGTTGTAGACGCCCGGCGGACCGGCGGTGAAAGTCGGCGGCGCACCGAGCGAGCCTTGTGGGATCATCGCGAGGTTCATGTCGAACCAGGTGCTCGGCGGCGCGAGCCACGGCGCGTTGATGGCCACATTCGCCGGATTGGTCGCCTTGATATTGAGATAGTTCTCGTTGATATCGAGGTCGATGATTGCGATCGTGGTGCCCGCTGGCAGGAAACCTGCGCCGGCGGAACTCACGGTGCCGCTGAAGTCGAGGTCGACGTGGTAGGTGTCGGCGTTGTCGTTGTAGGGCGTCGCAATAGCCGACACGCTGGGGCCGGGATTGGGCGTTAGGCCGGTGGCGAAGTAATCGGACGACAGATTGTTCACCGTATTCGGCGAGAGACCAATGAAGGGCGTGGCGTTGTTGCCGTTCACGAAGTTGCTCCCGGTCGCGACAGCGCCGCCGGCGTAGGCGGCGCCGGCTGGCCACACGCCGGTCGACACGGTGGGGCCGCCAGTGAACACCAGCCATTCGGCCCTTGCCGTGGCAGTTGTCAGCAGGAACAAGATCAAGCACGCGCTCATGCCGGCGCGTAGAAATCGCAGGATGCGCATAGGATGTCTCCAAATCGCAGTGAAAGGTGTGAGCAGATCGCAGCGAGTGCCAGAAGTTAGCCGCTGCGGCTAACCGACGGCGGCCCACTGCTTGCCGCGGCCGCGGCGATTGGCGCCGTTGAACGAGCGGGCCTTCTGCCGGCCGGCGCTGGTGGCACGGCCACGAAGCTTGGCCCGTGAGCGGGCCGCATGAGAGCGAACTGGGAATTCGCCGCGTTGGGCGTAGGTGAAACGTTCGAAGCGATCGAACTCGGCGTCTTCGAACTGCGTGTCGTAGCGATGAGATTCATTCGAGATGGCGATCATGAGCGGGCTCCTTGTAATGGGTGGTTGATTTGCGAGAGCTGGTAGTGGTTGATTTCGTGGAAATGCGTAAGATCACGGCGGCCGCAGGCGGGCCGGGGAACCGCGAACTTCGGTCGGTCCGCGGATCGCCACCGGCACCTCCGGGACCGGCGCGGCACGGATGTGCGGCGGGGAAACTGTGGCGATAAACGGCCGCAGCGCGCCTTCAATGAGCGCGAAGATGTTGCCGTTCGTGGTGAGATACGTGTGCACGCCGGCGGCGCGCATGGTTTGTTCGACTTCGGGAGCGAGATTGTTGGCTACTGCGATGCGGAACGGTCGTGGGCCGCGGGCGCGGAGTTGCGACACCAGCTTCGACGCTGCGGCGAGCTCCCCCATGGCATCGAGCCAGAAGACAATGCAGAGCGGAGACGCGATTTGAATTTGTTCCACGACGGTGCGGAGCGTGGGCTGCGAGAGCAAAGGCCATTCACAGAGGCCAAGAAATTCGTCGACGAGCGGCGTAGAGCGCGCAGCGTGCGTGACGACAAGTCCGCAGGTCGCGTTGTGGTTCACCATTAGACAACTCGAAGAAGTGTTCGCCGTGAGTGGACGAGGCGGCACTAAAGCGAACACGATGCCAATCGTTCACAGCGCGCGGAGATCGCGCCGTAACGTGCTTGGGCAAAAAGAAGTTGCGGCGATTCATGCGTCGCACAGAATCATGCTGAGAGAAAACTTGAAGTTGGTGCGCTATGTTCCAACTTCAACTGCGGTGCAGTGCGCAAGTTAAACGCGAGCGAGAACTTACACGGCAGATGGAACAAGACGGACCAATGGAACGTTTTATTCCGAACGTGTAGAGAGGAGTTTCTCGCAGAGGTGCGGAGATTGCAGAAGGCCGAGACAGCGGCCAGGAAACCGCTAATTCTCGCTAACAACAGCGCTAATGATTGAATAATTAACTGGGCTATTAGCGGTCGTTAGCCTTCATTAGCGGTTAAGAATGCAATCACCCGCGCGGCGGCTGCAGCTTTGCGATCGATATGCTTCGCTTAGCGAGGACGAATGCGAGCCAGGTGCTCGAGTCCGTGGTGCACGATCTTGCGGCGGAGGCGGTGGCGCTCGATATCGAGGAGGCGGGCAGCATCGGATTGGTTGCCGCCGGTGACCTTGAGTACGCGGGCGATAAGCAGGCGCTCGGCATCGGCCAGGCGCGGGATGGAATCCTCTTCGAAGGTAGGGTTCGTCCACGGATCCGCCGCTTGCGGCGGCACATTGGCCGCCCGGATTTCGGCCGGCAGGTGGGCGGTATCGATCGTGCGGTCGGCACAGAACAAAAAAGCCCGCTCGATCGCATTGCGGAGCTCGCGCACGTTGCCCGGCCAGTCGTATCGGACCAGGGCCGCTTCGGCAGCGGCTGTAAGGCTCTTCACCGGCTCGCCGTACATTGCGGCGATATCGCCAAGAAAGACTTTGGCGAGCGTAAGAATTTCGTCGCGGCGCTCGCGAAGCGGCTCGATGCTTAGCCGGACGACGTTCAGGCGAAAGTATAAATCCTGGCGGAAGGCGCCATCGCGGACCATAGCGGCCAGGTCGCGGTGGGTTGCCGCAATGATCCGCAGATCAACGGGAATGGGCTCGACGCCGCCGACCGGCACCACGGTGCGTTCCTGCAGGCAGCGGAGCAGCTTGGCCTGCACGGAGAGCGGCAACTCGCCGATTTCATCGAGAAACAGCGTGCCGCCATCGGCACAGCGTACAAAGCCGAGCGCTGCTCCGACGGCGCCGGTAAAGGCCCCTTTTACGTGGCCGAAGAGTTGCGACTCCATGAGTTCCGTGGAAAACACCGTGCAGTCGACGGGCACGAACGGCCGGGCCGCGCGCGGGCTCAGGGTATGAATCTGCCGGGCTGCGACCTCCTTGCCCACACCGGTTTCGCCCTCGATGAGCACCGTGGCAGGGCGTGGGGCGATGCAGTCAATTTGAGCGCGCAAGCTGAGCGCGGCGTTGGATTCGCAATATATTTTTTTGGTCGTGTCGCCTGCGGACGATGGCGTGCGATGAGATTCGGAGTTCTGGCCGCGCACTGCCGGATGTGCGGTCATCAGCCCTCCATTTCTACGCGGCTGGCGCGTGTGGGAAGTGGCTTCGGAGGCCTCCATCTGTGACAAGTTGCCCGGATTATGGGGGGTGTGCAATCGAGTGTCAACTGAATCTTTAGGAAAATCACGGTTTTGTTGAACGTGCCCAGGCGTGCTGCTAGCGTTTGGCTCATAAAGTTGGGCCCTCGCGTAGCCACGGCTGCGCACGGCGGCGGGTTCGGCCGCTTATGTCACTGGGTGAGAAGGCCTAAAATGCGACAGGCACGGCTGATTTCGGCTCATTTTGAGCACTTCGCCGGCCGCCTGAAACCGAGAAAATTCCAACTGCTATGACTGTACCTGCCTTCCGCCGGATGGCGAACGTGAACGGCGTCATCACGCCGATTGAAGAGGCCAAGATTTCCATCCTTGACCGTGGCTTCCTGTACGGTGACTCGATCTACGAAGTGTTCCGCACGTACGACGGCGTGCCGCTCTTCTGCCAGGAGCATTTCGACCGCCTCGACAACTCGGCCCGGCTCATCGCGATGAAGATCTCGCAATCGCGCGAGGAGATGCTGGAAGAGATGCGTCGCACTGCCGCCGCGGCGCCCGTGCCGGCCGGGCAGGACGTATTCATTCGCTGGCATGTTACCCGCGGCACCGGGGCACTTGACCTGATTCCGGCGGCCGACCTCAAGAGCAGCTTCGTCATCATTGTGAAGGAAGTGCCGAAGTGGAAGCCTGAGCATTACTCCATCGGAATGCGACTCGCCGTCACGCACGTGCGACGTAACCCCGTCGAGTCACTCAGCCCGGATATTAAGAGCGGCAACTACCTCAACAACATCCTGGGCGTGTCGGAAGCCATCGGCATGGGCGCCGACGACTGCCTCATGCTCAACCCGGCGGGCGTTGTGACCGAGGCCTCGAACAGCAACGTGCTGTTTGTGATCGACGGCAAGGTCGTGACGCCGAGCGCCCAGTCGGGCATTTTGCGCGGCATTACGAAAGCATCCATCGCGAAGATGAGCGCCTCGTACGGCTTCACATTGGTGGAACGCGAGTTGCGCGCGAAGGACATTGAGGCGGCGAGCGAGTGCTTTGTCACGAGCGCCACGCGCGAGGTGATGCCGGTGAGCGCGATTCGGCTGGAAGGCGGCACGTGGCGCGAATTCCCGGCCGGCGGCGGTGAGCTCACTCGTAAGGTGGCGGCGGCGTACAAGGATTTTGTGCGGAAGTATGTGGAGGCGAATCAGGCGCTGAAGTTGCTGTGAGAGGTGCTGGATAAAGCGGCAAGGTGATGGTAGGTCGGATATTTCTGTCCGTCCTTGATTCAGCTATTTTGGTTCACCTTAGAGTTTCAAATTAGGGCGGACCGACAGAATTGTCCGTCCTACGTGTGATGAACAAAGCTTTCGTTCGCGAACCTGAAGATGATGGCCGGGCGTACTGCCCGCGGTGTAGCAATCTAGGGCTGCCGGTGAACAGCGGGCCGCTGGATACGCACATTCGGCCCGAATCGCGGGCGAAGATGCTGGACTCGGCGTGGTTCTGCAATTTCTATCGCTGCGACGTGGCGTACTTCAACCAGTTCGGCGCGGTGGTGCTGACCGATGAGCTCAAGCACCCGGTGTATCCGCACGATGCGAATGCGCCGATCTGCATGTGCTTCGGTCTCAAGTACGAAGATGTGGAAGCGGATGTCGAAGAAGGGACGCCGGTACGAATTCGCGAAGTGCTGGCCAAGTCAAAATCCGGAGAAGCTCAGTGCCACACGCTCGCCGCCGACGGCCGCTCGTGCATGGCGGCGCTGCAGGAGCTTTATATGCGACTGCGGTCTACGTAGTCCAAGTGACGTGGTGCGGGCTTTGAAGTGACTTTTGTAGTCCGCAGATGACGCAGATCAACGCAGATGAATACAAAAACAAGAAGCGGCCAGAGCAAACCGCTTTATACGTAGCCGCTGAGGACACAGGGGTCACGGGAGACGGGATTGAAAATGAGCCTACCTTCTTATTACTCTCTGAGATCTCGGTGGCTTGTGGGGCTACATGCTTTGGCAAACTGCTGTAGCGTAAACAACAGCTACTCCGAATTCACTTGCAGAAGTGCGCGTGCTTATCTGCGCATATCTGCGTCATCTGCGGACTAAATTGCTTCAGACTACGACCGTAGCCTGCGAATTACCGTGCCAGCACCACGAACAGCAGGATGCCGATGAAGTGGCAGGCGCTGCCGGCGATCACGAGCAGGTGCCACACAGCGTGGAAGTGACGCACGCGGCGGTCGTTCACCCAGAACACGAGGCCCAATGTGTAGCAGGCGACGCCGAGGAGCATCCACCAGAGGGCGGCTGTCGAAACCACGCCGAGGAGGGCCGGGATCGAAATGAAGGGGATGCCGCCGAGCACGAGGCAGGGCCACATCGAGACCGATTCTACGCGGTGGGCGAAGAAAACCTTCGAGCCGAAGCCCCAGAGCGCGATCGCCCAGACCAGGGCCAAGAGCACGTACCAGGTCGTTGTGTGCAGGTAGGCCATTGAGAATGGCGTATAGGTGGCGGCGATCAGCAAGTAGATCGTGCCTTGGTCGAGTGCGCGGAAGAGTTGCCGCAGCCGCGGCGTTTCGAAAGTGTGCGACAAAGTCGACATCAGGTACACGCCGATGAGGCTCGCGAGGTAGATCGAGCAACCGGCCTGCCGCCAGGCGTCGCCACGGCTGAGGACCGAGGCCATCACAGCCACGCCGGCCAGGCTCAAGACCAGGCCGATGCCGTGGGTCACGAAGTTGGCGAACTCTTCTTGGCGTGACAATTGCGACGGGAAGGTCGTGGCGATTGCGGTGGGCTGGCTCATGGTAAGTTCCCTGGAGGCGGGAGTTTTCGCAGGTGGAGTGGGCACATCCATGGCCCGTCGACACCTTCTCTTACGAGCCGGCGGACGAGTGTTACGGGCGGGCGAAATCTTCTTAATTTGCGGGGAAACAGGCATGATTTGGACCGCGATGCTTACGACGCCAATTCGTAAACACGCGAAAAACCAAGGCACGAGAGCTCTGAGTTCTCAAGCCGTCGTGCGTCTTGAGAACTCCCGGCTCGCCGCAACGGCGTGGCCGACGCCATTTCTGTGCGGCGAAAGCGCCAAATGGTAGGCAGGGCGATCGGTTGCTAAGATATGGGGCAACTGACCGAAACCACATTTTACCCCTCGAACCCCCGGGAACAAGGCGATGAACAACTTTCTGCGTGCTGGAGTAACGGCCGCCCTGCTAGCGGCGACCACAACATGTTGGGCCGAAGACACAAAGTCGGAGAAGAAATCCGCTACAAAGCCGGATAAAGACGGCTGGTATACAATCTTCAACGGCAAGAATTTCGACGGCTGGAAGAAGTCGACCGACAACCCAGACACGTTCCAAGTCGTTGATGGTGAGATCGTGGTAAAAGGGCCGGTCTGCCACCTATTCTACGATGGCCCCGTTGGCAAACACGACTTCAAGAACTTCGAATGGTCGGCGGAAGTCATGACCAAGCCGCATGCTAACTCAGGCATGTATTTCCACACGAAATACCAAGAGAAGGGCTTCCCAGATGAAGGCATCGAGGTGCAAGTCAACAACTCGCACAAGGACCCGATCCGCACGGGCAGCCTGTATCGCATCAAGAACATTATGAACGACTCGCCCGCGAAGGATAACGAGTGGTTCACACAAGACATTACCGTAAAGGGCAAGACCGTGACGGTGAAGGTCGACGGCAAGGTCGTGAACGAGTACACCGAGAGCGACCCGCCGAAGCTCGAAAAGGGCTGGGAGAACCACGTGCTCAGCCACGGCACGATCGCGCTGCAAGGGCACGATCCGGGCAGCGAGATTCACTACCGCAATATCAAGATCAAGCCGCTGGACTAAAGACGTAGGCGAGTCTCTCCGAGACTCGCACCGATAGACGTTCAATTTTCGAGTTGTTTTGGAACGGGCAACAACTCTGTATTAGAAGCAGCCGGCGAGCGTGGCTCGCCGGCTATTTTTGTTTGCTGCGAGTCGTGAGCAGTTGGCTCCGTGCTGCGCTACGGCTCGCACGCCGACTTCGTCCAAATGGAGCAGGAGGTCGGCTGGGTCTTGGTCGACACAGTGGGCGAGGGCGCGCACCAGTTAGCCGCTTGTTGCAGCGCCAATTCGTCACTTCGCTCCGAATGCGTAGAGGTGCTTATCCGTCCGCACGTAGAGCGTATCATCAGCGATTGCCGGGGTGGCGGCGACGCGTTCGCCGAGCGCCGCGTTTGCATTCACAACTTTCAGTTTTGGAGCGCCACCTTCAATCACGGTGATCGAGCCGTCATCGAGCGCGGTGAAGTACACGTTGCCGTTCGCCGCCACGGGCGAGGCATAGTAACTGCCGCTCGTCGGCAGCCGCTTCTGGTACAGTTCCTGGCCGCTCGCCGCATCGTACGCGGTCACGAGGCCGCCGTCCTTCACCATGAGGTACTGGCCGCGGTAGAGAATCGCCGACGACACGTATGGCAGGCCCTTGGTCTGCTTCCAGAGCACAGCGGTCTTGGTTACGTTGCCGCTGCCGCCCGGCTTGAGCGCGAACGCGCTCGGCCGCGAGTTGGCGTTGAATTTCTCGAGCGTTTGCCATTCTTCGAGCGTGATGAAGCCGTCGTGGTTCGCGTCTTGGTTGTCGAAGAGGTCTTTGTACGGCGTTTTCGACGATTCTTCCTTCGACAGCTTGCCGTCCTTGTCCGCATCAAGATCTTTGATGAACTGGTCGAACGACGGCATCTTGAAATCCTTGTCGTCCGGGTCGCCCGGCGACCAGCCGGCGAAGAACAAGTTGCCATCGGCGGCGACGGGCGTCGTGCAGCAAGATGAGGGCATGCCCTCCACGAACCAATCCTCCGAGCCGTCCTTCACGTTGTAGCCGATCATCTTGCCGTAACCCGGCCCGACGACGTACGTGCCCTTCTCCGTTTTCCACACGGTCGGCGTGCCGAACGACGACTTCGATTCGCGCGGCTTCTCCCACTTCACTTTGCCGGTCGCAACATCGAGCGCGATGATCTTCGGATCGGTCGCCACGTCGCGCATCAGCACGACCATGCCGTCGGCAATGATCGGCGACACGCCGGTGCCGAAGCCCGCGAGTGTGACGGCTTTCGGCAACTCAAGCTTCCACAGCTGCTTGCCGTTCATATCGTAGCAGAACAGGCCGCAAGAACCGAAGTAGCTCACGATGTGTTTACCATCGGTCGCACAGGACGACGACGCGGGACTGGCGTACGTTTTGTTGTACGGTTCGAGCTCTTTGTACGGTGCTTCGGCCCGCCAAGCTTCGCGGCCGTTGGCGCGGTTGTACGCGATCGTATAGAGCTTCTCGTTCTCGAACGCGGTGAGCACGAGCTTGTCGCCCGCCACGATCGGCGATGACAATCCGCCGGGGACATCGACTTTCCACTTTACGTTCTTATCGGGCCCGATTTCCACTGGCGGTTTTTGGCCTTCCGCGATGCCCGAGCCGTTGGGACCGCGAAACTGCGGCCACTCCGCAGACGGCTCGCCGGAGACAAAGTTATTCAACAGCAACAGCAAAAACGCGACGAGTTGGTAACGCATGTTCCCCAGCCCTTGAGATGTGTGAATTCCCGCCTGGATCGACCGATTTCGGATCATCGTATCCGACCAAGGCACTGAGTCAACGTGTCGATGATCTCGGGCGTGTGGTGGAAGCACAGACTAAGCCGCAGCAGCGATTCGCCCTCTGGGACAGTTGGGGGGCGGATTGCGGGAATGAAGTAGCCGGCGTCGCGGAGCTGCGCGGAGAGTTGCATCGTACGGCCGGCGTCGCCGATGATGAGGGGGATGATTTGGCTTTCGGACTGGCCGGTGTTCCAGCCCTGCCCGCGCAGCCGCAATCGCAGGTCCGCTGCTCGCGTTAGCAATACTTCACGCCGCTCGGGTTCCTGCTGGACGATATCCAGCGCTGCGATTGCGGCCGCACTCGTGGCGGGCGGTTGCGCGGTTGAGAACACATAGGTACGGGCGCGATTCGCGAGCCAATCGATGAGCGTCTGTGAGCCGCACACGAAACCCCCACCCGAGCCGAGGGCTTTGCTGAGTGTGCCGACGCGGATGAGCGCGGACGATGCAGGATGCGGGATCCGGGATGCCGGGGCATCGGCACCAGGCCGACAGCCCCCGGCTCTGCCGGGGGTTTGCGCCGGATTGGATGCCGCGAATGCCGAACCCCCGGCAGAGCCGGGGGCTGCCGGGGTGGGAGAATGGAGCAGGTGTTCGACGAGGCCGCGGCCGTTCGTACCGAATACACCCGTGGCGTGGGCTTCGTCGACCATCAACATCGCGCCGCGTTCTTCGGCGAGTTCTGCAATGCGCGCAAGCGGCGCAACGTCGCCATCCATGCTGAAGAGCGTATCGGTGATGATGAGCCGACGGCGGAAGCTGGCGGCTTCCCGCAGCATGCGCTCGAGCGATGCACAATCACGATGCGGATAGACAAAGCGTTTCGCCCTGGCAAGCCGGCAGCCATCAATGAGGCTCGCGTGATTCTTCGCATCCGCGAAGATCGCGTCGCCTTGCCCCACCAGCGCCGGAATAATGCCGGCGTTGGTCGCAAAGCCGGATGGAAACACGAGCGCCGCTTCGGTGCCCTCGAACTCGGCGAGGCGTCGTTCGAGTTCGGCATGCGACTGGCTCCGCCCACTCACGAGCGGACTAGCGCCGCCGCCCCACCCTTCGCGCTCGGCCGCCGCCCGCGCGGCTGCGGCCAGTCGCTCATCCGACGCCAATCCCAGATAGTCGTTCGAGCCGAAGTTCACGAGCTCGCGGCCATCGATCACCACGCGCGCTGACTGCGCGGCACTGCGTGTTGTTAGGCGGCGTCGCAAATCGCGCTGCTCGAGGTCGGCGAGCGCTTCATTGAGCCAGCTAAGTGGATCGTTCACGGCAGACATGCATTAATTCATAGTTGTAGCTGGATTCGCGAGAATTCAGCGTGTCGCCAGTTCAAGTCAATTGTAGAAAACACTCTTACGTCCGCAGATGGCGCAGATTAGCGCAGATGAAAACGTGCCGAGCATAGTCGATGCCAACGCGTCGCCATTGAGTTGTAAACCATGGACAAATCCATCTGCGATCATCTGCGCCATCTGCGGACTCACAACTTCTGAGCGACACCGCTTCACAATAAGTGAAAAGCGAGTGGCCAGCATCACTCCGTTTGCTCTGCTCCCATGTTCAGGACTTCTGCGGCATTCCTTTGCTTGGCGTCTTTGCGCCTTTGCGTGAGACCTCTCCTTGTGTTGGTTTGACAACCCTCACCGCCTCCGGAACAATGACGGGAAACCCCTCGATTTTCAGCCTCCTGGCCACATTTACGGCCCGGGAACTTTACCGGCGGAAGCTGCGTCTAAACCTGCGAGCGAAGCTTGAGCGACGACGCGTCACTAATTGCGGCAACCCGGGGCGGCGACACCGCGGCCTTTGGCCGATTGGTGGCGTTGTATCAAGATCGGCTCTTTAACTCGCTGGTTCGCGTGCTGGGTTCGGCCGAGGACGCGGCGGATATCGTGCAGGACGCGTTCGTGCAAGCGTACACGAAGCTCGATACGTTCCGCGGCAACTCGTCGTTTTACACGTGGTTGTATCGCATCGCGTTCAACCTCGCCATGAGCCACGCCCGGCGAGGACACAAAACGACGTCGCTCGACAGCAGGAAATCGCTCATCGGGGAGGAGCCGATGGACGGAGCGCCCACGGCCGTGGCCGGCGTGCTGGAGCAGGAACGGGCCGAGCTGGTTCATGCTGCGCTCGCGGAGCTGACGCTCGATTACCGACAAATATTAGTGCTGCGAGAAATTGATGGTTGCCGATATGACGAAATCGCCGAGATCCTCGACCTGCCCGTGGGCACGGTGCGCAGCCGGCTGTTTCGCGCGCGGCTGCAAATGCGCGATCTGCTCGCGCCGCGATTGCATGTGGAGAGGATCGTCGACACACGGTGAGTGATGTTATTGACAGGAGAACTGAACCGCCAAGGCGCGAAGGACGCCAAGAAAGTGAAGAAAGATATATTTGGAGATGCTTGAGATTCAGGGTGGCACGCCCTGAAAGGGCGTGGTGACTTTTGCTGGTCAATCGCCACGCCCTTCGCAAAGCCTCAGAGCGTGCCATCCCTTGCGCAGGTTTTTATCATTGCGAATCTTTGTGTCCTTCGTGTCTTGGCGGCTTAGATTTCATTCATGAGTGACCGAAAATTCCAACCCGAGCCGGATGACGAGCTGCTAAGCGCGTATCTCGACGACGAACTGTCGCCCGAGGATCGTGCTGCCGTGGAAGCTCGGTTGGCGAGCGATCCGGAAGCTCAGCAGTTGTTGCATCAACTGCGCAGCGTATCGCAATCGGTGCAGCGTCTGCCGCTCGAATCGGTCGGCCGCGATTTGACGAACACCATCCTCGCCCGCGTCAGCGAGAATCGCCGCGATGCTACGCACCGCCGGGTCGAACCGCTCGACGCTGCGCCAGCGATTTCGATTCTTCGCACACGTCGCTCGTGGATCTGGGCGTCGCTTACGATCGCGGCTGGGCTGCTCATCATGGTTTTGCAGCGCGGCGATCAAGACAACAAGAAGAAATTGGCTGCTGTTCGGCAGCGCGTTGGCGATGTGGCTGAAGGTCGCCGCGACGTCAAAGACCTAAAGACACCCGCTTCGGATCGTCCGGCGGTGGCGCCGTCGCGTGCTACTGAACGGCTGGCGGACCAGTCGGCGGTGGTCGCCGAGGATAAATCAAAGTTGGCGCTCGGCGCGCCGGTGGCGCCCGCGTCGCCGGAGCAGCCTGAGATTTCTGCCGCGCCGGGGTCTCCGGCAGCAGCGGCCGCCAAACCTGCTAATGAGGCGCTCGTTCGCAACGACCCGCTCATGCCGCGGTTGACGCCTGGGGCTCCGGCCGCCGCGCCTCCGTCGCCGGCGACTGATGCGGGATCCTTGGACATGCTGAATACGAACGGCGCTGCGGGGCGCGTGTCGGAGCCGGCCGGCGCCACCGCGGCCAAACAATCTTCGGCAGACAATAACTTTGCCGCCGATCGCGCGGCAGCGCGCGGTAAAGCCGAAGCCTCCGCTGCGGGCGGCGCATACGGGCAGATGAACGCGTCGTTGGAATCGTCAGCATCACCCGGCGACACTGTTGCCCGCACGGTTGCGCCAGGAGATGCTGTTGGCAATCCAAGCGGTGTCTCCGGTTCTGCTGCGTCGCGTGGGCCAGCAATCGGCGGCGCCACACTCGGCGGAGAGCAAACGCTACCTTTCGCTGGCGGTTCGTTGCGGGCCGATGAGGGAATCGCGCAAGGCCGGGCGGCGGAAGCACAGTTGTTGGCGCGATCGGCCGAGCCGCAGTTGGTCGTCGAAATCGTCGCCACACCGGCGGCGGTCGAAGCCGGCTTGTTCGACAAGTTATTGGAGAAGAATGGCATCAAGCTCGAGTCAGCTGCGGTGAGTGAGGGCAAAGAGTCGTTTACAGCAGGCGATCTTGCGAAACAATCCGCGAGATCAGACCAGCCGTTGAACGCAGCAGCACAAACACCCGCGAGCGAACCAGATCTTGTGGTTGTCGAAGCTCCGCGAGCGACGATTGAGAAATGCCTGGTAGAACTTCAGCGCGATGCCGAGAATTTCGCCGCGCTTGATGTGCAGCTGCCGCGCGACATTGCCAATCGAGCGGCTGCGAACGCCCAGGTGAAAGAGCAGACTGATGGAGCTGAACGGTTGACTATGTACCGTCGTGGTGTCGCCGTAGCCACACAGAAAGAGCAGATGGGACGCGACTTATATTTCTATCGCGCGCTCAGCGAGGCTGACCGCGGGCGTCCTCAAAGCGAGCCGGGCCGCGATGGCGATGCCGCATCAGCGAGCGTTGCCAGACTGTCGAGTGGGAGCGAAGGCGAGAAGCTAGCGGAAGAAATGATAACTGCCCCCTATCCTCTGCGGGCTCGCCGCGCGGCGCCACTCCCCGAAGCAGCCAGTCGATCTGGCGGTGTGGGAGGCGAGGGTGGTGCCGAACCTGCTGCGGCAACATCGTGGAATGCTTCAAAGTCAATTCGGCTGCGATACAGCCAGGCAGCCCCCAAAGTGCCGCCGAACGAAAGTAGCGGTGACGACGACAAGCTGCGAGTTCTTTTCGTAATCAGCCCCGATCGCACTGCTACGCCTAGTGTGCGGACGGAAAACCCGGCAAAATAACAGCCGCTGTAAAGCTGGGAGCAAGGAGCTTGGAGCAGAGAGTCGCAATGACTCATTGTTCGCCTCCCGCTCCCCGCTCCCCGCTCCCCGCTCACTGCTATTTTTGGAGTCTTCATTCATGGCTGACGTCACGATTCGCCTGCGCGCCAATGGCCCCCTCGTCGTGGAAGGTCCGTTCAAACTCGTCGACTCGCGCGGGGCCGAGTTCGAAATCCCCGCTAACAAACCCGCAATCGCCCTCTGCCGTTGCGGGCAATCGGCCAAACGACCGTTTTGCGACGGCACGCACAAGTCGTGTGGGTTCATTTCCGACGAAGCACCCGCGCCGCCGGCCGCGGGTTGAGCGGGCATGCTTGCCCTAGCTCGTGGGACCGACAAATTCTGTCCGTCCGGGTTGATCCTTCGTCAGGAGGCTGATCGTACGCCTTGTTGGACGGACGGACAGAATTGTCCGTCCTACCATGCTTGCTTCCCGCCCAGTCGAATCAGAAGGCGACGACGAGAACACGGTCAACCAGCTGTTGTCCCTTCTGAATGATCGGGCGGGGCCGTTCGCGCAGCAGCGCGCGCCGGCTTCCGGAAGACCGTTGCCGTCGTCGCCAGCGAGAATCGCGAGATCAGCGAGCAGCGGCACGCTCGCCGGCAAGTCTCCCGGTCCGACAAAGACGTCACAACGCGACCCAGCGGGGTGGCACGTCCTGACGCTTTGGGAAGGGCATGGCAAGCACGGTCAAATATCACTCGGTCATTTTACGAGCCACGCCCTTCACCGCTCAGGGCGTGCCACCCAAACGCTGCGTACTTTCGGCATTGTCCGATGACCCGCTACTCCGCGCACAAACGGAATGTTGCTGGCATGAACTCTGGAGTTCCACGCCGCGATCGTTCACATCCGCCGCCGCGGCGCGTCGATAGTGACGAATGATAGCACTCGCTGCTTAAGCCGAGCGTGTTTGTCTTCCCGTAATTGCCCGGCCCGCAGCGGCTCACCATTTCGACAGCTCGGCTGTAGGGGCACGACTATGTGGCGGTCATTCTTTTTGGCGATCGGCGCGTACTGCTGCCTGTTGGGCGTTGAAGGCTTGGCCGTCGAGAAGGCGGTTCTCAAGAACAACAGCGGCAACTTTTATCAGGCTGCTCGCGAAGTGATCCCGCCGGATTGGGCCCCGTGGAGCCTTCTGGGCGCTGGGGCCGTCGTGGTGCTGTACTCATTCACCGTGCCGCAGCGTGTTGGGAAGACCTAGTAGGCCTTGCACCGGAATCGAATCCAGAACAGGCGTGGGGTGGCTGGGATCGAGCCGAAGGCGAGCCCCCAGAGCGTTGCTGCGGGCGGTGGCAGTTCACTGGGGGGCTCGGCTGCGCCTCGACCCCAGGCCGCCCCGTGCACAGCCACGCGTGCCAAAGGCAATACTTGTTGTGCCTCCCGCATTTCTTGAGTTTCCGACCCCAACCGCTTATTATGGATAGGTTTACGGCATAACTTGGCCGCGAACCTGGTTCGTGCCGAGGTGTCTGTATTTGCCAAGCTGAACGCAGCTTCGTTTAACCGAATCTTAGTCCACCAAACCGAGGTACTGCCGTGGCCACCGTCGCACAGCCCAAAACGAAAACCGAACTCGTGAGTGGGGCCGACATCCTCGTACAGTCGCTGATCAATCACGGGGTCGACACGATCTTCGCCTACCCCGGCGGGGCGAGCATGCCGCTGCACCAATCGCTGACGCGGTTTTCAGATAAGCTGCGAACGATTCTGCCCCGGCACGAGCAAGGCGGGGCGTTTGCCGCCCAGGGCGTGGCCCGCAGCACCGGCAAAGTCGGCGTGTGCATGGGCACCAGCGGCCCGGGCGCCACGAACCTGGTGACGGCCATCGCCGACGCCAAGCTCGATAGCATTCCGCTCATCGCCATCACGGGCCAGGTGCCGTCGAAGTGGATTGGCAACGACGCGTTTCAGGAAACGCCGATCGTCGAGGTGTGTCGCGGCATTACCAAGCATCATTACTTGGTGACCGACGTGGCCGACGTGGCTCGCGTTGTGAAAGAGGCCTTCATCATCGCGAGCACGGGCCGGCCGGGACCGGTGTTGATCGACGTGCCCAAAGACATTCAGCAAGCCAAGATCGTGCCCGATTACGACGTGGCGCCGAATCTGCCCGGCTATCGAGCCGAGAGCCCGCAGGCGAAGCCGGAGCAAATCCGCCAGATCGCCGCGGCCATCAAGCTGGCCAAGCGGCCCGTCATCTACGCCGGCGGCGGCATCATCAGCGGCGAGGCGAGCGAAGAACTGCGGACGCTTGTGAAAAAGACTGGCATCCCCGTGACCATGACCGTGATGGGTCTGGGCGCGTTCCCGAACGAAGACCCGCTGTCGCTCGATATGCTCGGCATGCACGGTTCAGTGTATGCGAACTACGCGGTGGAGCAGGCCGATTTGCTGATCGCCCTCGGCGTGCGGTTCGACGATCGCGTGACCGGCAAGGTGGAAGAGTTCTGCAAACACGGCAAGATCGTGCACATCGATATCGACGCGGCAGAGCTCAACAAGAACAAGCCGGCACACATTCCCGTGTGCAGCGACGTGAAATTCGCCCTCACGGAACTCAACAAGATTGTCGAAGCTCCGGAAGATATTTCCGGTTGGGTCGAACAGTGCAAGAAGTGGAAGCGCGACGAACCTTTCCACTACAACCAGGAGTTTCCCGGCATTACGCAACAGTATGCGATCAGCGAACTGTGGCGGCTGACGCACGAACTCGACCCGGTCATCGCCGTGGGCGTGGGCCAGCATCAGATGTGGGCGGCTCAGTTCTACAAGTTCTCGAAGCCGCGTACCTGGCTTAGCAGCAGCGGCCTCGGCACGATGGGCTTCGGCCTGCCTGCCGCGATGGGCGCCCAAAGCCAGTTTCCCGGCCGTCTGGTGATCGATATCGACGGCGATGGCAGCTTCCAGATGAACATCCAAGAGCTGGGCACGTGCTACTGTGAGAAGCTGCCGGTGAAGGTGCTGCTGCTCAACAACCAGCACCTCGGCATGGTGGTGCAGTGGGAAGACCGCTTCATGCAAGGCAACCGGGCTCACACGTACCTAGGCCCGATTCATCACCCCGAAGCCCGCGGCCAAGGCGACGGCCTCGGTCCCAGCGAGCGCTTTCCGAACTTCGTGCAAATCGCGAAGGGCTACGGTTGCGGCGCCGCGTACATCCGCAATAAAGCCGACCTCGTGCCCGCGCTCGAGGAGATGATCAAATACGACGGTCCGTACGTGCTCGATGTCGAAGTTCCCTACCAGGAACACGTGCTGCCGATGATCCCGACCGGGGCTACGGTGCGGGATATGATTAAGGAGTAGTAGCACCGCGCATCGCTTCGCCTGTTCCCATCCTCCGAAGAGGAGCAGTAAGAAGTGGCCGACAAAGCCAAGGTATACGTTGAGACGACCGTCATAAGTTATTTGACGTCGCAACCTAGCGCCAAAGTCGTGACGGCAGCCCACCAAGAAATAACTAAAGAGTGGTGGGAAACAAGACGGTCTGCCTTCGAAGTGTTTGTATCGGAATTGGTGCGGCAAGAAGCTGCCGAAGGCGATTTGCTGGCGGCAGCCAAACGGCTTGAAATCATTGATTCGCTGCCTTTGCTCCTGGTCACACCACACGCGAATCGACTGGCAGCTGTACTCAGCCGGGCCTTGCGATTGCCGACGCGGGCGTCGGCTGACGCGGCGCATATCGCGCTCGCCGTTGTAAACGGCATGGACTACCTAATATCCTGGAATTGTCGCCACATTGCCAACGCTCACCTTCGTAGTAAGATTGATGCAGTGTGCGAATCTTTCGGCTACGCCACACCCGGCATTTGCACGCCTGAGGAATTGTTGGAAGGTCCAGAACCATGATTCGCGATCCTATCGTTGATGAAGTCCGAGCTGCTCGCGAGGCATATGCCAGGCGGTTCAATTTCGATCTAAAGCTGATGTTTGAGGACCTGCAGCGTCGGCAGCAGGAGAGCGGCCGAAAATTGGTTTCGTTCGCACCGAAGCCTCGGCCAAACGCTAGTATCCCGGCCGAGCAATCTGCGCAGTAACGATCGTCGCACTACGTTTCTATCCGCAGTTGCCGGTTGTAGCGGTCAAACTGGCGGGCTATTTCTGGTGGCGGCTCGCGCTTCTTCCGGCCGCATATTTTGTGCGACTGTCTCAAGCCGTGCTAGCTGCCCTTCCGATGACAAACAATGCCCAACGCGCCGCGTGGGCAAACGGCGTTGCCGATGCCGGTCACTAACGACTGGAGCGGGCGCAATGCCTCATCGGAGGAATATCTAACCGTGTCCGGCCTCTCGACGATCAGCGAACCTGCTGATAAGACACCAACCGATGTCACGCGCGTGACGAGCGCGCTGCGTGCGCAAACCACCCGCGTGCAGTCGGCCAAGCTCAACCGCCGTGCGGCGGCAGCCCTTGCCGCGACTGCCGAAATCGAAACACCGGCCGCCAATGCGGTCGCCAGCGCAGCAGCCACTCGCCAAAGCGATCAATTGCCGGCGTTCGCGCCGCTATTGGAAGAGCTCGAAGTCGCCGGCTGGAGTTCCCATCGTCGGATGCTTAGCGGCAACTTCCACGACTGGACGTTGCTCGAAAATCGCACATTACTCGTCATGGCCGGCCAGGCGGTTGCCACGCCGGCCAGCGAGGCGGCCGATCCCATGGAAGCGGCGCTCGTCGCCCAGGGTGCGTGGGCGGCGCTGCGGTCGCACGCTCAGCATGCCGCTGAGGCGGGCACGCTGCTGTCGCTCGCCGCCCGCAGCTTGTGGTCGAATGTGAACGGTGAGTTGCAAATGGCCGTCGCCATCGGCCTTGTCGATCTCGACGGCGGACAGATGAGTGTCGCGGTCGCTGGCGATTGTTTGGCGGTCCGCGTTCGTGCAGCTGGCTGCGAACTAGTCGCCACGCGGCAGCCAATGCTCGGGGCCATAGCCGACTTCTCTTATCTCAGCCACTCGGTGCGGCTGTCGCTCCGTGAGCGGGTGGTGCTGCTCGCCGACGATCCGCACCATCGCCCAGCAAAATTAATGCAGCGTGTCACGGCGAGTTTCGCCCGGCTCAACGCCGAAACGCACCGCCGCATGATGGCCGCTGATGCGATCGCAATCGTGCGGCAAGAGTTCGAACCGGTCGCGGCGAACGACGCCCGCCCTGCCGCCAGTATGGTCGCCGTGCGCCGCCGCTAAGTCAATGTCGAGGCGTCGCGCGTTTCGACGAGCGCCGCGTGCGCCGCCTGCAACACGCGATCAAGGCCCTGCCCGGTTACCGACGAAAACATCAACACGTCGCGCCCAGCAGCCGCAGCCAGCTTTGCCTGCACCTCCGCGGCCGCCGGCAGTTCGCACTTGCTGACCGCGAGAACTTCCGGCCGCTCCGCCAAACCGTGGCCGTACTGCTCCAGTTCATTGCGAATGGCGCGGTAATTCTCAATTGGGTCGGTACCATCCGTCGGCTGGGGCTCCACAAGATGAATGAGCACGCGCGTGCGTTCGATGTGCCGCAGAAACTCGTGACCCAGTCCCGCGCCGGCGTGAGCGCCCTCGATCAGCCCCGGGATATCGGCGATCACGAGCGTGCGATCGATGTCGAGGTGCACAATGCCCAGGTGCGGTATCTTCGTGGTGAACGGATAGTCGGCGATTTCCGGCCGGGCGCGCGAAATGCGGCTTAAGAGCGTGCTCTTGCCGGCGTTCGGCTTACCGACTAGGCCGACATCGGCAATTACCTTGAGCTCCAGTGTAAGCTTGCGTATCTCGCCCTCTTCGCCGCGCGTGAAATCGCGCGGCGCTTGGTTCGTCGCAGATTTGAAGCGGGTGTTGCCCTTCCCGCCCTTGCCGCCGCGGGCCGCAACCACTCGATCACCGGGATTCGATAAGTCCTTCAGCACCAGCTCGTGATCGGCGTCCATGATCACCGTGCCCGGCGGCACGCGGATGATGAGGTCTTCCGCGCCGCGGCCATGGCAATTCGAACCGCGGCCGTGCTCGCCGCGCTGCGCCTTCCAGCGTTTGCGATGCGCGAGCGCCGCCAGGCTATCGACACCCGGCTCCGCGACCATGATGATGCTGCCGCCATCGCCGCCGTCGCCGCCATCCGGCCCGCCGCGGGGTACGTACTTCTCGCGCCGGAAGCTCAAGCAGCCATCACCGCCGCGGCCTGCCTCGACTTCGATGGTGACGCGATCAACGAACATGGGAAGCTGGGAGGAGCGAGGAACGAGGAGCGAGGAACGAGCGGGAAATAAAAACAGGGATGCCTGGCGGCATCCCTGGTGGCGTATTCAACTTGGTCCGTCGGAATCGCAGATTAGTTTTCGGACGGAACGACGTTCACGCGGCGGCCCTCGCGGTCGAACTTTACTTCGCCGTCGACAAGCGCGAAGAGCGTGTAATCGCGGCCCTGGCCGACACCTTTGCCGGCGTGAAACTTGGTGCCGAGCTGCCGCACGATGATGTTGCCGGCAACGACCTTCTCGCCGCCGTAGCGCTTCACGCCGCGGCGCTGGGCATTCGAATCACGACCGTTGCGGCTGGAGCCTTGACCTTTTTTATGTGCCATGGAAGTGGGGTAGGACGGACAATTCTGTCCGTCCGCTCAAAATCGGTGGAAGATCGACGGACAAGACGGCCCGTCCTACACAGATACTGCTGTAGCCCGTCTATCCTATCGGTAGACCCAGCGGTAGGCAACCCCGTCGCCAACCCCGTACAAATCGGATTTGCCGAGCGGCGGGCCGTAGCGGAACTCCCGCTCATTGGGCTGCAGTTCATCCCCCGGCCGCCAGAAATTGAGCTGCAGCATTTTGCGGCTGAAACGGCGGCCCCGGCCTGGGGTGTCGCCCGGCTTGTAGGCATCCGGGTTGTCCTTCCACTGGTAGGCGTTCGTCAGCCCGCCCACGAGGACCGAAAAGAAGTCGATCCGCGGGTCAACGTCGACCCACGTCGCTACGCCCCACAGGCCCCGGTCGATGCGGCCATCGTTTACCGGAATGGTCTGCTCGGCCATCTCGACGGTGTTGAGCAACCGGCCCCCGGCCATTTCTCGCTTGGAGATGAGTGCAACCGCTGCCGGGATAACGCGATCAAGATACGACTTCGTCACTCGCTTGCCATCGGCTTGGCGGTCTTCCGACTCGAGCACAAACTGCGGTACAAACCTTAGCGGCCCGCCCTTCCCCGTTTCGACAGTATAGACGCCATCGGGGCCTTCGACTGGCTTGATTGTCTTGCCGGTGTTGCTCACTTTGTACACAAGGTACCAAACCTGCTTGCGAACCGATTCACCGGAAGCAGTCGGCACATCGACTTCGACAATCCGCAGTGGTTTGAAGGAGAATTCGAGGCAATAGATATCGCGACGAAACTTCACCCTGCCCGACATGCCGGCCAGCGTCTCGGTCGCGCCCAGATACTCTGGGCTCCATTGAATCGCTGGGTTCGTCCGCAGTTCCATTACGTCGTGCGTGCTAACTGTATCGGCCGGTTCGAGACTCGGCTCGATCGTCGTAAGCACGCCAGGGGCGAGCGATCGCTGCGCGGGTTCTGCGGCGCACGCCAAATTCGCCGGGCCAGCAATTGGCAAACCGATCACCAGCAACGAAGACAACACGAGCGTGTTCGCAATGCGATGCATGGCCATCCCAGCGGTGCGAATCGAGGTGAGCAGGCGATCGACGAGCCGAAGGCCTCAATTTCCAGTATAGATACGGCCCGAGGCACCGGCAACAAAACGCCGGAATTGAGCTAATTCCGCGGAAATTGAACGTCCACGGGGTGGCTGGGGTCGAGAGCAGCGTGCCCCCCAGCGCGACGCCACGAGCGCTGGCAGTTCGCTTCGGGCTAGGCACCCCTCACACGGCTTCACCATTCCATTGCCAGTTCGACACGTTTGACAGAATCAGTAGAATCGAAACTGGCGGGAAGAACTTGCTACCTCTACCAAACGAAATCGGGCGGACAGAATTGTCCGCCCAACATCAGTAGGCGCTGGCCGCAAAAGCTAACCCGGCCCCGTGTTTGGCTGGGATAGAAAACACACGGAGCCGGGCGCTAACGAGAGAGATCAAACGGCCGATTCGGTCTTGTCCTTCTCAGCTTTTTCCTTGTGGTCGTCCTCCTTGTCACCTTTCTTGTGGTGATCATCATCGTCGCCGTCGTCATCGCGGTCACCCGGCGGGCCACGCCGTTCGCCACGTTCCCACCGACGTCCGCGGTGGTCTGGACCATCGCCCGGCGGCGGGCCATCGGGACGTGGACCACGGCCGAACTCGCCGCGACCTTCACCTCCCGGAGGCGGGCCATCGGGACCGCGGAAGCGGCCACCAGGGCCTTCACCGCGGAGTCCCGGCCCCGGAGGACCATCGAAGATTCGGCCTTCAATACGGCCCTCAAATCGGCGGCCACCTGGCGGCGGGCCCGGAGGACCGGCTGGCGGCGGTGGCGGCATGTGCTCGTGCACGAAGTCGGCCAGCGCCTTGAATTCGTCTTTGCTCAGCTTGTCGTCTTTGTCCTTATCGAACTTAGCAAACAGTTCTTCTGGCTTCGGCAGTTTCGGCGGGCCAGTGGGGCCGCCTTCCGGACCGCGGCCATCGGGACCACGCTGACCTTCCGGTCCGCGGCGGCCATCGCCGCGCCGACCCTCTGGACCGCCGCGACCGCGATCGCCACGCAACTCGCGCATTTTTTCGCGGGCCTTCTCGCGCTCTTCGTCGCTCAGCTTGCCATCGCCGTCTTTGTCAAATTCCTTGATTACCTTCTCGCGCCATTCGACGCGTGGCCCGTCGTCGGCCTTCTTTGCTTCCTTGTCCTTGTCGCCGTCTTCGGCCCGCGCCGGCATTGCCAGCAGGCCCACGGCCAGGAAGACAACACTCGCCATGAAATACCGCATGTGGGAGTCACCCTTTCCGATTGGTGAGTTGCGAGCCGGATGGGAGCCGCACTTCGGCCACACCTGCCCGTAACATGGAACGAAAAGCCCAAACCAAACTATTGCCACCGGTAAGCTTCTATGGATCAAACACCGATGTTTTGGCGGGGTTTCGGTGGGATTTTGGACAAACTTCGGCTTTTCGAAGGCAAGAAGACAGAACTGCTGGCAATGCAAGTCGACTGATTAGACGGCATTTACGCCATTCAGCGCAAGGCCCGCCCACATAGAGAGCAGCGCCTGACATAGACTCAAGCATCCAGCGCCGAAAATAGATCGCTCAAGCGGCATTGGAAGCCAGGTACCACCGATTCGCCATCAAGCGTGTCGTTAATATTGAGAATTTGAATATCGTTGCGCGAGCGATACACCGTAACGCTGCGGCCCTTAGGATACACGATCCACCGTAGTTCAACGCCGGCGGCGATCCAGCGGCGCATCTTGTCGTCCACTTCCTCCGCGGTATCACTGGGAGAAATAATCTCCACCACAAGCGCCGGCGCCTCGGGAAAGTACTCCTTGGGAATGCCGATGGCTTGAATTCGCTCTTTGCGAATGAAAGAGGTATCGGGAGCGAGAACGGTATCCGGATTGTGGTCAATTCGAAACCCAGTCTCGGCGCCAAACACCTGGCCAAAACTGTGTCTCCGCACGTGGTCGGTCAATCGCCAACTAATCTCATTTGAAAGGAATCCGTGTTCGCTTCCGGCAGGCGTCATCTTGCGCAATTCGCCCTCGACCAACTCATAACGAAAGCCGTCATCCGGCATGTGAAGCAGTTCGTCGGCCGTTGTTGGTCGTGTGGCTGTGCTCATACCAACATTCTACCATGGTGCCGGCGCACAAAAAGTCCGCAGATGTCGCAGATGAACGCAGATAGATGAACTCAGATACGCCGTCGGCATGGGCCAACGATCGTCTGTCATTTCATCTCTGCGAATATCTGCGTCATCTGCGGACAAAGGCAATTCAATGTAATTTGACCGCAGCGATGCGATGTGCATCAGCAGCGACTATGCGTAGAAGCTCACAAACTCCTTGCACGACACCGGCTTGATCTTCGACGCCCAACCGGCTTGGCCGAAGGCCGTCATGCGCGCGACGCATACTTTCTTCATTGCTTCGCGGGCCGGCTTCAGGTAATCGCGCGGATCGAACTTTTCGGGCGTTTCGGCGAAGACCTTGCGGATTGCGCCGGTGATCGCGAGGCGATTATCCGTGTCGACGTTCACCTTCCGCACGCCGAACTTGATGCCACGTTGAATTTCTTCGACCGGCACGCCCCACGTTTGCTTCAGCTTGCCACCGTATTTGTTGATGATGTCTTGTAGGTCTTGCGGCACGCTGCTCGAGCCGTGCATCACCAGGTGGCAGTTCGGCAGCCGCTTGTGGATTTCTTCGATGCGGCTAATCGCGAGCACTTCGCCCGTGGGCTTGCGGGTGAACTTGTATGCGCCATGGCTGGTGCCGATCGCGACCGCCAGTGCGTCGACGCCCGTCTCGGCGACGAACCGCTCGGCTTCTTCCGGATCTGTGAGCAACTGATCGCGCGAGAGTTGGCCTTCCGCGCCGTGGCCGTCTTCCTTTTCGCCATGCCCTGTTTCGAGCGAGCCGAGACAGCCGAGTTCGCCTTCGACGCTCACCCCCTTGGCATGAGCGAGTTCGCAAACTTCGCGCGTGACCTTCACGTTGTAGGCGAAATCAGCGGGCGTCTTGCCGTCGTCCTTGAGCGAGCCGTCCATCATCACGGAGGTGAAGTTGTTGTCGATCGCGCTCTTGCAGGTGGCCGGACTGTTGCCGTGATCCTGGTGCATGCAGATCGGGATTTCCGGGTATAGCTCAGCCGCAGCCAGCATGAGGTGTTTCAAGTACGCGTCTTGCGAGTACGAGCGGGCGCCGCGGGAAGCTTGCACAATCACGGGAGACTCCGTCTCGCGGGCCGCCTCCATGATCGCCTGGATCTGCTCCATGTTGTTGACGTTGAATGCCGCGAGACCGTAATCATTTTCAGCGGCGTGATCCAGAAGCAGACGCATGGGAACTAAGGGCATGATGGCACTCCTTATCGTGCAAACTCGCGGACAAAAGTGCCGCGTTAACTGATCCGTTGCCGAAGCGCATTTTAGCGATTTTGGCCCGCCGCGCGGAGGGTGCTAAAGCTGTCCGCCGTCTCGCGCTCGCATGAAGAAATCGTGCCGGTCGCAGTCGCTCGAATGAAGGGCCATTTCGGCAGAAATGCACACCCCAATATCGGTTCGCGGCCCTGCTCGGCAAGCTCAAGCCGTGGAATATCACAAGGTTGGTAGCCAAGACCACAACGAAAATGGCCACCGCCCACGGGTGGCTCAGCTTACGGCGTCGCGATATCCGAAAAAGTGTCGCTCGACGGCACTTCGGCTAATCGCAACAGAATTAACTTCTGCTGCGGGCCGTCGGAAGAATCGACCGTGTGGAAGTAATGGCCCAACTGACTGCCAGCATTCGGCATGCTCATCAACACCAGCATTTCGCCTGGAGCGAGCTTCGTGCTAATCCGCAAGCGATCGAACACTTCGCAGTCCTTGAGCGAAGCCTGTCGCAGGATGCCGTCGTCGCCCCCCGTGTAACGCAAACGCGGCGCACCGTGATGAAGCTCAGGAGTGAGCTCCACCGTTGCCGTGCGGTCCGAACGAGGATCAACCCGCAGCGCGTAAACCGCCTGGGCTTGTTCGAACGTGCGGCCACTGCCGCCACCGAGTAACAGCTGCATCGAGGGATACATCTCCGATGACTGGATCTCGAATTTCTCATGGCGACGCAATCGCCGCGTGCGGCCGTGCACAATCGGCTCGGTGACGAGCGCTGCCGATTTTTGCTTCGCATCGCTGCCGTTTTGGGCCGCTTCGGTTGCTGCCGATTGCTCGGGCGACGCGCCTTGATGCAGCACCCTGTCGATCGCTGGCGGCAAAGCTCCGGAGATAATGCCGGCGCGCAAGCCGTTGTTGGCCAGTTCCCGCCGCACAGCCGGTTCAAGTTGCGTTTCGTCGATCGCGCGCCAGGCGCTTTCATCGAGCACGGGATCATTCGCCGGGAAGCGAGCCCAGATGATTTCCATCGCCACGCTGTCGGGTGAGGCCGGTGCCGGCTTCAGCGGCGAGTGGCCGTGCAACATCGGATGATCGCGCGTAAACATCTGACAGCCGCTCGCAAAGGTTACGAGCAGCGCGAATACAGCGCCAAGTTGCGTGGCGGTTTTCATCACATGCCGCAGACGAGTCGGTGGCCGCAAGCGGAGCGCGCGAGCCAGAAGAGTGGGCAACCCCATCCGCCAGGACGGGCCGCGAAGAATAGAGCATCCCGCGGGCCCCGTCAACGCAAGCTATCGCTGCCGAGGTGAACTGCTATCACATAGCCCAACCCTCGGGGCTGGGTGACCTGCCCGAAAAATGCGGTGTCAATTAGGGGTGGCTGGGGTCGAGCGAAGCGAGCCCCCAGTGAACCCGGAGCGAACCCTGGCGCACTGGGGGCTCGCCGTCGGCTCGACCCCAGCCACCCCGCGGTTCTCTTTTCCAAGAGTAAAGCGCATAAAAACGCCGACCCGGGAACGGGTCGGCTATATATGCTCGCTGCTCAGCTGCTAAGAGCGTCAGCTCGTTGCGCCTGCTGCCTCGCCTTCGAACGTGGGCCGCACGCTGCGTTCGACCACGCGATCGCGAACGCCGACGAACTCGATAATCGCTCGCGTGCCGGCATCGCCCAGCCGGGGCTTCGCTAAGCGAAGAATGCGGGTGTAACCGCCCGGCCGCTCAGCGAACCGGCCGGCCACCTCATCGAACAGCACCGCGACCGCCTGCTTGTTGCCAAGCAATTGCAAACAGCGGCGACGGGCCGCCACCGACGGTGCAATTGCCGCGTTCCACTTGGTCCAGCGATCGCTCTTCCGCCACGACTTCCAGCTGTCGCTGCCGCGCTCGGCGTTGGTGCCGAATTCGCCGGCCGCTTTCTCAGCCGCCAGGCCGCGGCGGGCGATCGTGATGCACTTTTCGACGAGCGGCCGCACTTCTTTGGCCTTCGAGATCGTCGTGATCATGCGACCCTTCACCTTGGGCTTGTTGTCGTCAAATTCCGCATCGCGCTCGGTGAGGAAGAGCGCGCTCGCGAGGCTCTTGAGCAGCGCCCGTTGATGCTTGGGGCTACGGCCGAGTTTACGGCCTTTCTTTCGATGTCGCATGATCGCACCGTGTTCTCAAAATGCCAGCAAAACCGCCAGCGAATATTCTGTTCTTCTGAATCTCTATTAAACGCCCGCCGGTACGGCCGGAAGCCGCATGCCGAGGTGCAGGCCGAGGTCCCGCAGCTTGTTGCGAACTTCGGTGAGTGTCGTTTCGCCGAAGTTCCGCACTTCCAACAGCTGATCCTCGGAGCGCGTCACCAGGTCGCGCACCGTCATGATGTTTTCCGACTCGAGGCAATTGCTCGCGCGAACCGAGAGGTTCAAATCGGCGAGGCTCATGTTCAGCTTCGACTCCAGGCCGGCATCCATCACCATCGTGGTCTCGCGAGCGGGCGAACGCACCTGAGGGCCGAGTTCAGTGTATTGCACGAACGGGTTGAGGTGCTTCCGCAGAATCTTGGCCGCCTCGACGAGCGCCATCTCCGGCGCCACGGAACCGTTCGTCCAAATTTCCATCGTCAGCTTGTCGTAATTGGTCTTTTGACCAACGCGGGTCTCCTCAATGCCATACCGCACACGCACCACCGGGCTGTACACCGCATCAATCGGAATGATGCCGATTTCCTGGATGTTTTGGCTATGCTCGGTCGATGGCACGTATCCACGACCGTTTTCCACCACCATTTCCATCACGAATGGCACGTTGTCGGTCAGCGTGGCCAGCACGTGATTCTTATTGAGCACTTCGACCGCTTCATCGGTCTCGATATCGGAGGCCAAAATTGGCCCGGCCGTGTTCTTTTCCACCCGCAGCACGCGCGTCGTTTCGCTGTGGTTCTTCACCACGAGCGATTTCACGTTCAGCACGATGTCGGTAACGTCTTCGAACACGCCCTTGATCGTGGTGAACTCGTGTTGGGCGTTGTGAACTTTAATCTGCGTGACCGCGCTGCCCTCGAGGCTCGAAAGCAGCACGCGCCGCAAGCCGTTGCCAATCGTGGCGCCGAAGCCGCGTTCGAACGGTTCCGCCACGAACTTGCCGTAGGTCGAGGTCAAGGTAGCCGCTTCGCAAGTCACGACGCTGGGCAGCTCGAGTCCGCGCCATCGGATATGCATGAAAGATTCTCCAAAAAATCAAGTGTGTAAGTCGATGCTCTTATCGTGAGTAAGCGAGTCGGTGAGCAGGTCAAAGCACCTACTCACTTACTCACCGACTCACCGGCTCACCCACTATCGCGAGCACAGCTCAACGATCAGTTGTGTTTGAACGGGGATCGAAACATCATCGGCAGCCGGCAGGCGGCCCACGATGCCCTCGGGAATTTGCGCATCGCTGCGCGATAGGAAATCGGGAATGTCGCGAGCGCTCTCTGCCATGGCGCCACGTATCAAATCGAGGCTCTTGGCGCGATTCTTCACGCGAATGACGTCTCCCGCGCGCACCTGGTAGCTCGGGATATCCACCCGGCCGCCGTTCACCGTAATGTGACCGTGGCGAATCATCTGCCGAGCCTGTGCGCGGCTCTGGCCGAAGCCGAGGCGATGCACCACGTTATCCAAGCGGCGCTCGAGCAGCGCCATGAGCGCGTCGCCCGTGTTGCCCTTGCCTTTCACGGCCTCTGCGAAGTACTTGCGGAACTGGCGCTCCAGCACGCCGTAATAATGCTTCACCTTTTGCTTCTCGCGCAGGTGCGTGCCGTAGTCGGTAAGCTTGCCGCGGCGGGCCTGATGCATGCCGGGCGGCTGGTCACGGCGTTCGATCGCGCACTTCGGCGTATCGCAACGCGTGCCCTTGAGGAACAACTTCATGCCGTCGCGACGACACAGGCGACAAACAGGTCCGGTATATCGTGCCATGGGGAGAGGTCAGGGTTCAGGGTTCGGGGGTCAGGGTTCTGTATGGGTCAGAATTCAAGGCTCGTTACTGAACCCTAAACCCTGACCCCTCAACCCTTCTTATACGCGTCGCTTCTTGCGGGGCCGGCAACCGTTGTGCGGCAGCGGCGTGATGTCTTCGATCGATTTCACCTTGAGGCCGGCGGCTTCGAGCGCGGTGATCGCGCTTTCGCGGCCAGAGCCTGGGCCTTTCACCTTCACTTCGACTTCCTTCACGCCGTACTTCTTCGCCTTATCGGCGGCCTGCTGAGCCGCCATCTGGCCGGCGAATGGCGTGCTCTTGCGGCTGCCTTTGAACCCGCTCGTGCCGGCACTGGCCCAGCACAGCGTGTCGCCCTTGGTGTCGGTGATCGTGACGGTCGTGTTGTTGAACGTCGCCTGAATGTAGGCGATGCCCACCGACACGTTGCGGCGGGCCTTCTTCTTCGTCTTGCTGCCAGCGGCAGCTGCGGGAGTTGCCATAGTGAAATCTAATAAAGTGAGTTTTTTGTTTTGTGAAGCTAGGCCACAAGCTGAGCAAGTCGGCACTCAAGCAATGCAGCGCGAGCAGATGTTCGATTAACGCAGATCCTTCACGCCCTTCTTGCCGGCAACCGTCTTTTTGGGTCCCTTCCGGGTGCGAGCATTCGTGCGGGTGCGCTGGCCGCGAACCGGCAGGCCGCGGCGATGACGCACGCCGCGGTAGCAGGTAATGTCCTTCAGCCGTTGGATGTTCTGGTTGACCTGCCGACGCAACTGACCTTCGACGACGTAATCCTTATCCAGCAGTGCGGCGATCCGGGCAACTTCGTCTTCGCCCAATTCACGAGCGTGAGCCTGCGGGTTGACGCCCGCCTTGTGGCACAACTCGCGGGCGGTCTTCGTGCCAACGCCGTACAGATACGTCAGCGAGATGACCGTGGGACGATCGTTTGGAATATCAACACCCAACAAACGAGGCATGACTTGCTCCGATTCTGATTCGGCCGATTGTGTTCTTGGCGGGAACGCACTCCGCTCGGCGTCGTCGCAAAACTGCGGCGACGCACCCGATTGATGTCCTAACTCTTAACCCTGGCGTTGTTTGTGGCGGGGGTTGCTGCACACCACCCGGACCACCCCGCGGCGGCGGACGATCTTGCACTTGTCACAAACTCGCTTGACGCTGGCTTTAACTTTCATGGCTCTATTCCAAGGCTGGCCCAAAAGAAAATGGCGGGCCGGCACGCAAACTGCATCCGGATGGCGGGAAACGCTTGAATATAAGCCCTCCTAGCCAACTAACTCAAGGGCTGAAATTCAGAGATTTCAGAAACGGCGGAATGCCCCGTTTCATCGCCGAATTCGCCGGAATTCAGCTGATGCGGCGCTTGGATGGTGTCCCCATCGGGTGGCTGGGGTCGAGCCGAAGGCGAGCCCCCAGTGCGCCAGAGTTCTCTCCGGGTTCACTGGGGGCTCGCTGCGCTCGACCCCAGCCACCTGAAGAGACATACGCTCGCTTCGTTCACCCCGCCGCCGGCACCGCCTTCACCGCCGCCCCCGCCGCTGCAAAATCCCAGGGAAGGTTGGCAATCTCGTCCGCAGTCGGCGCGATCGTCAGCAGCTTCGGCCCATCCTTCGTCACCGCAATCGTATGCTCGAAGTGGGCACTCGCCCTGCGATCCATCGTCGACTGCGTCCAATGGTCGCGCATCATTTTTACCCGCTTCGTGCCCATGTTCACCATTGGCTCGACGGCAATCACGAGCCCCGGTTCGATGCGGAAATCCCCTGCCCCACGCAGCCCACGGCTGAGAAAATTCGGCACTTGCGGTTCCTCGTGCATCTGCCGGCCGATGCCGTGGCCCACGAAGCACTCGACAGTGGAAAATCCATGGTCGCGCACGTACTGGGCCATTTCGCGAGCCACCTGGCTCCAACGGCTCTTGGTGTGCATCAACTCGAAGGCCATCTCGAGCGTGCGTTTCGTCACGTCCAGCAGCTGTTGGATCGACGGCGAAATGTGGCCGGCCGGGTACGTCACCGCCGAGTCGCCGCACCAGCCGTTAAGCCGGCACCCAGTATCAACGCTCACGACATCGCCTTCCACCAGCTGCCGATGCGTGGGAATGCCGTGCACCACTTCCTCGTTGATGCTCGTGCACGTGGCAGCCGGAAACGGCGGCTTGCCCTCGTTCTGGTGCGGATAGTTCATGAACAGCGGCTCGGCATTGCAGAAGCGAAAATGCTCCGCGATCACCGCGTCGATCTCCGCGGTGGTTACACCGGGAGCCACGACCTGCTTCACCAGCGAATGCGCTTGCCACACGCAGATGCCGGCTTGCCGCATCAGGCCGATTTCACGTTCCGATTTGAGTTGAATCACGATTGATTAGCCTGGCCCGGCGCGCGGCCAGGCTGGCCAGAAAATAAGTGCGAATAGACCCCCAGCCGCTTGCCAGTCGCGGTACATCAGCGAAATAGCGAGGGGGCAAGCGATGCTGCGAAAAGTGAATCTTATCAGGCGAGCCGCTCGAAGGCGAACTCGAAGTCGCAAGCCGCCCGTCAGCCAACGGCCAGGGTGCTGCGAATCTGGTCGAAAACCTCGTCCGGCGAGCCGTCGGCGTTGATTTGTCGCAGCACGCCACGCTTGCTGTAGTAGTCGAGGAGCGGCTGCGTGCGGTCATGATACTGGCGGAATCGCTCGCGGATCGTCTCCTCGTCGTCATCCAGTCGACCACGCGATAGCAGTCGCTGCATGAGATGATCTTCCGGCACGTCCAGGGCGATCACCAAATCCAGCGGCGAGTTGCGTTCAGCCAGCATCCGATCGAGCGCCTCGGCTTGCGGCACGGTTCGCGGGAAGCCATCCAGCAGGCAACCGCGCTCGCAGTCCTTCTCGAACAGACGATGGGAGATGATCCCGACGACGACCTCATCTGGCACTAGTTGCCCATGCAACATGTAATCGGCCGCCTCATGGCCGAGCTCGGTGCCAGCCTCTTCGGCACGCCGGAGCATCTCACCGGTCGAGAGATGGGCGATGCCCAAGTACTCCTTGAGCCGATGGGCTTGCGTTCCCTTACCGGAGCCCGGCGGGCCAAGGAAAACAATGCAACGCATGGGACCACGCGGTGAGGAAGGGATGGACGCGGGACGATTGGTCAGCGGAATTTTGTCGATGGTTGCCATAGCACCTAATTCTAGGTTTTTGCCGCAACCACCGGCACGTGTATTATACGACTCCGCCCGCGTAACTTACCCCCCCTACTTTTCCAATAGCCCGGTGTAATTCCGCATCACCAGGTGGCTATCGATTTTTTGTACAAGGTCAAAAGCCACGCTCACCGCAATCAGCAGACTAGTACCGCCATAGAAGCTAGCGATTGTGTAGTCGACCCCCAGTGAGTTGGAGACGATGGTCGGCAGAATCGCCACGACCGCTAAAAAGCCAGCCCCCACATATGTAATCCGGACCATGACCTTTTCCAAGTAGTCGGCCGTGCGCTTGCCCGGGCGATACCCCGGAATGAACGAACCAAAGTTCTTCAGGTTGTCGGCCATATCTTTCGGGTTAAACGTGATGGCCGTCCAGAAATAGCAGAAGAAGTAGATCAGAATCAGGTAGCAGAGGTTGTAAATGTAACCGTGATCGCGGCCGAAAATGCTCGCGAGAAAATGGATCGTGCTGCCCCACCAACCTTCGGTCGACGACAAATTCGCCAGGTTCGTGAAGATGATCATCGGGAACATGAGCAAGCTGCTGGCGAAGATGATCGGCATCACGCCCGCCTGATTGACCTTGAGCGGCATGTAATTCTTCGTGCCGCCGAACACGCGGCGACCACGCACGTGCTTCGCGCTTTGCATCGTGATCCGCCGCTGACCGAGTGTGATGAACACCACGCCCGTCACCACGGCGACGAACATCGTCGCGAGCACTATGAGATCTTGAATACCGAGCTTCGTGCCGGCGCCGCTAAGCTCGAGCGATGCCTGCTGCAACAACTGGTAACCGGCGTACGGCATGCGAGCCAAGATGCCGGCCATGATCAACAGACTGATGCCGTTGCCAATGCCGAACTCGTCGATCTGCTCGCCCAGCCACATCAGAAAGATCGTGCCGGCGGTCATCGTCAGCACGGTCGTAATCTTCCAATACCAAATCAACCGGTGCGGATCGCCATCAACGGCAAAATTCGGCGCAACGAGTCCCTGTGACTCCACATACGAGGCGATGTAGAACCAGCTTTGGAACATGCATAAGAAAAACGTCGCGTACCGCGTGTATTCGTTGATCTTCTTGCGCCCCGCTTCACCCTCCTTTTGCAACTGCTCGAGCGGCGGGTAAACGCTGCCCAACAATTGGAAGATAATCGAGGCCGAAATGTACGGCATGATGCCCAGGCCGAAAATCGTCACATCCCGCAGCCGGCTGGCGCTGAGCATCGCGACGGCTTCGAGCATGTCGCCCACGCCGCCGCGCTGCGAGCTAAGCGCTTTCACCTTCGCGGTGTCGAGCACGGGCACTTCGATTTGAAAGCCCACGCGATAGATGGCGAGCATCAGGAGCGTGAGGCCGATCTTGGTGCGGAGTTCTGGAATCTTCCAGATGACGGCGATTTTTTCCCACATGGTTTCCAACCATTGTGAGTTAGGTGAGTAAGTGGGTAAGTGAGTAAGTCGAAGATTGCACTTACTCACCTATTCACTTACTCACTTACTCACCCTTAAAGAGGTGACGGTTACGAGCCCGCCTTGGCTCGTGTCTTATTCTTGACCACCGGCGCCTTGCCTGGCAACACGATCGCCTCACCGCCGGCGGCAGCGATTTTTTCCTTGGCCGAATTGCTGAAGCGATGGGCCGAAACCTTGAGCTTCTTCGTCAGCTCCCCATCCCCCAGAATCTTAATCTCGTCGTACACGCCCTTCGCCAGGTTGCTCTTGGCCAGCGAATCGGGCGTCACTTCGTCACCCGCGTTGAAGGCCTTATCGAGCGCCCCGAGGTTCACGATGAGCACGGTCTTCGCCCAACGGTTATTGAAGCCGCGCTTGGGAATGCGGCGCACGAGCGGGCTCGCGCCGCCTTGGAACACCGCCAGGAACGACACGCCGTTGTGCGACCATTGGCCCTTGTGACCGCGGCCGGCCGTCTTGCCTTGGCCCGAGCCGATGCCCCGGCCCAGCCGCTTGCGAGGCTTCGCCTTGTGAATGCCGCGATGAATATCGTTGAGGTTCATGTCAAGGTAACCTGTCGTAAGCGTTCGACGTCGGACTTCGGCCGCAGCTGCTTGAGCGCGGCAAACGTGGCCTTCACGAGCGAAACGGGATTATTCGAGCCGAAGCTCTTGGTGAGAATATCGTGGATGCCGGCCGCTTCGCACACGGCCCGCACGGCCGAACCGGCGATCACGCCGGCGCCTGGCGAAGCCGGCAGCAGAATCACGTGGGCGGCGCCATAGCGGCCTTCCACCACGTGCGAAATCGTTGCTTTGTCGAGCGTGCAGGTCATCATGCTCCGCATGCCTTCCTTGCGGGCCTTCTCAACGCTCGGCGGCACTTCGTTGGCCTTGCCGTAGCCCCAACCAACTTTGCCCTTGCCGTCGCCAACGACGACCATCGCCGCGAAGCTGAACCGCCGGCCACCCTTCACCACGGCCGCACAACGCTTGATCTTCACGATGTGCTCCGAGAGCTCGCCTTCGATCCGCTCGCTTTGCTCGCCGCGGTCACTGCGCTGACCGCCACCCCGACGTCCCCGCTCGTTGCGGTCTGCGCGTTGGTTGCGATCACTTCGTTCACTGGTACCAGCCGACATATTGTTCGTCCTTTAGAAACTCAAACCGCCTTCGCGGGCAGCATTGGCCAACTCTGCGACACGACCGTGATAACGATATGGGCCTCGATCAAAGCACACCGCTTTATAACCCGCCGCAATCGCCCGCTCGGCAATCGCCTTGCCAACGGCCTGGGCGGCTGTCTTGTTGGCGCCCGTCTTGAGCTGACCGGAAAGCTCCTTATCCAGCGAGGAAGCCGCTGCGAGCGTCTTGCCGGTTTCGTCGTCGATCAGCTGCACCGCAATGTGCTTATGGCTGCGCATCACACTCAGCCGCGGCCGCTCGGTTGTGCCACGAGTACGCTTGCGAACGCGAAACGAGCGCCGCTGGCGAAGTTGCCGTAGTTGTTTCGAATGTTCCATGGTAGTGGGGCGTCAAGAGTCCAGAGTCGAGAGTCAAGAGCCAGCGAGCCGGGGCGTCCTCGTCCCCGGTCCTATTCTGGCTCTCGACTCTCGACTCTCCGCTCTCGACTACGTTGCTGTCTTGCCGGCCTTGCGGCGGACTTGTTCACCGTCGTACCGAATGCCTTTGCCTTTGTATGGCTCGGGCTTGCGCACGGCCCGCACCTCGGCGGCGAATTCGCCCACGAGCTGCTTATCCGTGCCTTTAATCACAATGTGCGTTTGATCCGGGCAAGTGACCGTAAGGCCCGCCGGAATCGTCTTATGAACTTCATTCGCGAAGCCCACGCGCAGCTGCAGCGTTTTGCCCTGGATGGCCGCCAGGTAGCCGACACCCTGAATCTCAAGCTTCTTTTCGTAGCCTTCCGTAACGCCGACCATCATGTTGTTGATCAGCGCGCGGGTGAGGCCGTGGTACGCGCGAACGGTCCGCTCTTCGGAATCGCGGGTACAGACGACGCTCTTGCCGTCGTCTTCCACCTTCACGCCGATCTCCGGCCGGTGCGTGTACGAAAGCTTGCCGAGCTTGCCTTCCACGGTGATCGCGCGATTCGCCACGCTCACCTTGACGCCACTCGGAACTGCAACAGGTTTTTTACCAATACGTGACATGGCTGTCCGTTGTCCGCAGTCCGTGGTCCGTTGTTGTCATCTGCAACTGACGACGGACAACGGACAACGGACAATTACGCTTGAATAGTATGTCGTTTCTTCGAGGCTTCGCCCTACCAGACCTCACACAAAACTTCGCCGCCGAGGTTCCGCTGCCGCGCTTCGCGGTCGCTGATCACGCCGCGGCTCGTGCTGATGATCGAAATTCCCAGCCCGTTGAGCACCGGGCGGAGCCGATCGGCCGGGCTGTACACCCGCCGGCCCGGCTTGCTCACGCGACGAATGTGCCGAATCACCCGCTCGCCGTTCGGCCCGTACTTCAGGTCAATTGCGAGCTTCTTGCTCGGCGCACCCTCGAGCTGCTCTTCATTCCAATCCCAAATGTAGCCCTCTCGCTTGAGCACCTCGGCGAGGCCGCGCTTCACCTTCGAAAGCGGCATCTCGACACGCGGGCGCTCAATTCGCACGGCATTGCGAATGCAAGTGAGCATATCGGCGATAGGATCGGTCATCATAGTCGTGAATGTCCGTTGTCAGTTGTCCGTAGTTCGTTGTCAGCCATCTCGCGTTCGTTGCAACGGACAACGGACCACGGACGACCGACACTTTCGTTACCAACTCGCATTACGTACGCCGGGGATTAACCCTTGGTCAGCCAGCTTGCGGAAGCAAATGCGGCAAATGCCGAACTTGCGATACACGGCTCGCGGCCGGCCGCACAGCTTGCACCGCAGTTTGCGTCGCGTGCTGAACTTGGGCGTCTGTTTCGACTTGGCGATTTTCGATTTGCTGGCCACGGAGTGCGTGTCCTTATGGAGCTGTTAGCTATTAGCCGTTAGCTATTAGCCGGATTTGTGATTCTCTTCGATGTTGTCGTGCTGTTGTTTTTGTTGTCTCGCTGACAGCCGAAAGCCGACAGCCGATAGCCCAACTACGCTGCTGTATCTTCGCGGCGGAACGGCAGGCCAAAGGCCCGCAGCAATTCACGCATCTCATCGTTCGAACTGCCCTTCGAGCAGATCGTAATGTTCATGCCCTGCACGCGGGTGTACTTGTCTGGATTGAGCTCTGGGAACACGAGCTGTTCGTTAAGGCCCAGGCTGTAGTTGCCGTTGCCGTCGAGCGCGTCGGGGTTCAAACCGCGGAAGTCGCGCACGCGGGGAAGCGCGAGCGAAATCAGCCGGTCGAGGAACTCGTACATCCGCGCCCGCCGCAGCGTCACCTTGCAGCCGACATCGAGCCCAGCCCGCAAGCGGAACGCCGCGATGCTCTTGCGAGCCTTGCAGCGCACCGGCTTCTGGCCGGTGATTTCCGACAGGGCGGCCGTTGCTTCTTCGATGTGCTTCTTATCCGCGATCGCACTGCCCACGCCCATGCTCACCACGATTTTCTCCAATCGCGGCAGCGAGAGCCGGTTCGTGCGACCCAGCTTCTCCTTCAATTGCGGCACGATCTCTTCTTCGTAGAGCGTCTGCAATCGAGGCGTCGGGGCCGGCCCCGCGGCTTCCTTCTCAACTTTTTCTTTCTTCTTCGCCATGGCTCGTACTTTTCGTGTCGCCCGCTGTCATCCCCTCGGGCCACCCTTTAGCCGCGATGCTACGCATCGCCGGGATTGATCTCTAACTATGTGATCTACTTCTTCGCCTTCGCCGGCTTGCCCTTCGTCGCAACCGCTGCCGAGTGCGCCTTCTTTGCCGGAGCAATCTGCCCGGCACTCGCGCCGCACTTCTTGCAGAACCGCTCCTTGGCGCCGTCATCCAAGAACCGCGCGCCGAGCCGCGTCGCCGCACTGCACGACGGGCACACGTACTGCAAGTTCGACAACTGCACCGGCATATCCTTCTTCAGCACGCCGCCTTGCGGGTACTTCTGGCTGCGGCGAATGTGCTTCTTGACGCCGTTGACGCCCTCCACAATCGCCTTCCCCGTGGTGCGGTCCACCTTGATCACGCGGCTGCGCTCCCCGCGATCATTTCCCGCGATTACTTCAACTGTGTCACCGGTACGAATAAGCATAGCTATCAGCTTTCGGCTATCAGCTCTCAGCCAAACCGCTGCCTGCCACCTCTGGCCGACAGCCGACAGCTGAAAGCCGACAGCGACTACACCACTTCACTCGCCAAACTAACAATCTTCATAAACTTGCGTTCCCGCAGCTCGCGGGCGACCGCGCCGAAAATACGCGTGCCCCGCGGGTTGCGGTCATTGTCGATCAGCACCACGGCGTTCGAATCGAACCGCACGTAGCTGCCGTCCGGCCGGCGGGTTGGCGCCTTCGTTCGCACGATCACGCCCTTCACCACGGCCTTCTTCTTCACGTCGCTCGTCGGCAGCGTGTTCTTCACGCTGCAGATGATGATGTCGCCCAGGCCGGCCACCCGGCGGCGGCTCCCACCCAACACCTTAATGCACATCACTTCCTTGGCGCCGGTGTTGTCGGCAACGTTCAATCTGCTCTGCATTTGGATCATGTCAAACGCTCTCGGCTATCGGCTTTCCGCTCTCGGCCACGCCGTCGACGTTCTTGCCGACAGCCGACAGCCGATAGCTGACAGCCCATTTAATTCGTCTCACCCGTCTCGGTTTGCTTCATTTCGGCGGCGGCCCGCATCGCAGCAATATCCACCTGCTGCGACTTGCTCACCACCCGCAACAAATCCCACCGCTTAAGCTTCGAACGGGGCGGCGCTTCGATGATTTCCACCGTATCGCCTTCATGCGATTCATTGTTCTCGTCGTGCACATGGCACACCGTGCGGCGCCGCAGGAACTTCCCGTACCGCTTGTGCTGCACCTGGCGCTCGATTTCCACGCGGCGCGACTTGTTCATCTTGTCGCTCTTTACCACGCCGATGAGTTGTCGTTTTGGCATTTCTTTAGCTCTTAGCTGTTAGCTATGAGCTATTAGCCCGCCAGCTGTTCGCCTTTCCGGCTAACAGCTAACAGCTAATAGCTGACGGCTTATTTCGCAGCTACCTTATTCGCTCGTTGCGTTTGGAGTGTCTTGATTCTCGCCACCAGCCGCCGGTTGCGACGCAGTTCGCTCGGCGCATCGAGCCGCTCGGTCTGCTGCTTGATCCGCAAGCGGAACAACGATTCGTTGGCTTCCTTGAGCGTGAGCCCCAGCTGCTCGTCGCTCATATCGCGTAACTCAGTAATCTTGGCCATGGTAGTCGTTAGTCGTTAGGCTTTAGTCGCTAGTTCCTTGCCAGCCGCCGGTGTGTCTTACTAACGACTAACGACCAACGACCAACGCCTCTCTTACCCTTGTCTCTTCACCATCCGCACGCGAATCGGCATCTTGTGCGCGAGCCGCGCGAGGCAAATTTTAGCCGCCGCTTCGGCCACGCCGCCCAATTCGTACAAAATCGTGCCCGGACGAATCACCGCCGCCCAGAACTCCGGCTCGCCCTTGCCCTTACCCATCCGGGTTTCGAGCGGGATCGAGGTGATTGATTTGTGCGGAAATACGCGGACGTACAACCGCCCTTCGCCGCGGATGTACTGCGTTGCCGCAATACGTCCGGCTTCGATCGTCTGGGCGCTCACCCAGCCGCCTTCGACTGCCTGCAATCCGAACTCACCAAAGACAACGCGCTGGCCGCGCGTGGCGTTACCTTTTATACGCCCTCTTTGGTTTTTTCGGTGCTTCACCCGCTTGGGCATCAGCGCCATCGGTCTCGTCCTCGTACATGCCTTGGTTAATCCACACCTGGACGCCAATATTGCCCTGGGCAGTCTTGGCTTCCACAAACCCGTAATCGATTTTCGCCCGCAACGTGCTGAGCGGAATCGAACCGGCAGCTTGCTTCTCACAGCGGGCCATTTCGGCCCCGCCCAGCCGGCCGGCCAATTGCACCTTGATGCCCTTGGCCCCAGCTTCCATCGTTGTATCTAACGCCCGCTTCAGCGTGCGGCGGAAGCTGGCCCGCTTGGCAAGCTGCTCCGCAATTTCCTCAGCCACCAAGTGCGCCTGCAACTCGGGCCGCGTGATTTCTTCGATCTTGATGTTGATTCGCCGGCCCACCAGGTTCTGCAACTCTTCCTGCAGCTGATCGACTTGCTGACCCTTGCGACCGATGATCACGCCCGGCCGGGCCGCGTGCAGCACCACCTTCACTTCGTCCCGCGTCCGCTCGATCTCCACCTTCGGAATGCCGGCAAACTTGTACTTCTCCGTCACATACTTGCGGATCTTGTGATCTTCCAACAGCAGGTCGGAAAACTCCTTCTTCGACGCATACCACCGGCTCTTCCAGCCGATCATGATGCCGGTGCGAAAACTGACTGGATTGATCTTTTGACCCATAAGTAAAGCTCTTAGCTGTTAGCTTTTAGCTATTAGCCAATCACTGCTTCCGTCGCCATTCTTCTGGCTAACAGCTAACAGCTAATAGCTAACGGCTGTTACTCCACCGTGACTCGAATATGTGAACTCCGCCGCGCGATCACGTGGGCCATGCCACGCGCCCGCGGCCGCATCCGCTTGAACATCGGGCCGCCGTCGACCCGCGCGTCCTTCACTACCAAACCGCCAACGTTCGGCGCCCGCAAATCTTCTGCATTGCCCAGCGCGCTCTTGATCAGCTTCTCGAGCATCCGCGCGCCGCGCTGCGGCTGATAGCGCAAAATCGCCAGGGCATCATCCACCGCCTTGCCGCGAATCAAGTCCGCGAGCGGCCGCACCTTGCGGGCACTGATCCGAGCATGCTTGTGTATTGCTGTGTATGCCATTTCAAACTCGCTGTCGGCTTTCGGCTGTTAGCTATCGGCCGGAAGTTCTTCTCTAGCTGACAGCCGAGAGCCGACAGCCGAGAGCCATTCTTTAACCCTTGCCACCACCGCCGCCGCCGGGCTTCGTTTCGGCCTTGGCCTTGCCGCCGTGGCCGCGGAAGCTCCGCGTCGGGGCGAACTCGCCAAGCCGATGGCCAACCATGTCTTCCGTCACAAACACCTTCAGGTGCGTCTTGCCGTTGTGAACCATGAACGTATGGCCCACAAACTCCGGAATGATCGTGCACGCCCGCGCCCACGTGGTGATGGACTCTTTGATGCCCGACTGGTTCTGCTTGTCGACCTTGCCAAACAACTTGGCATCGACATACGGACCTTTTTTAAGTGAACGACCCATTTCTCGTCGCTCTCGGCTATCAGCTCTCGGCTATCGGCCAGACTCTTCATTCTGGCCGATAGCCGACGGCCGACCGCCGACAGCCTCCTACTTCGTATGTAACTTCTGTACGCCATACCGCCGGCTGCGACGGCGGCGAACGATTGCCTTGTTCGATGCCTTCCGCGGCTTGCGGGTCATGCCGCCCTTCGCGCTCTTGCCTGTCGGGCTCACCGGGTGACGGCCACCCTTCGTGCGCCCTTCACCACCACCGTGCGGATGGTCGATCGGGTTCATCGCCGTGCCACGGTTGTGCGGCTTGCGACCCAGCCAGCGCCGCCGGCCCGCCTTGCCCCACACAATCGCCATCCGGTCTGGGTTGCCCGTCGTGCCGATCGTGGCCCGGCAGGCCGAGGGAATACGCCGAATTTCGCCGCTCGGCAACGAAATCTGCGCCCAGCCCGCCTCGCGTGCCATAAGCGTCGCACTCGTGCCGGCACTGCGGCACAGCGTGCCGCCGCGGCCCGCCTGCAATTCAATGTTGTGGATCGCCATGCCGAGCGGAATCTTCGTCAGCGGCAAGCAATTGCCCACGTTTGGCGGTGCATCTGGACCGCTCATCACCGTGTCGCCGGCCTTGAGGCCGTGCGGCGCGACGATGTACCGCTTCTCGCCGTCAACGTAATTGAGCAGCGCGATGCGGGCCGAGCGATTCGGATCGTATTGAATCGAATCGACCTTCGCGGGGATGCCGTCCTTGTTGCGCCGGAAGTCGATCATCCGGTACTGGCGCTTGTGACCGCCGCCACGAAACCGCGACGTGATCTTGCCCTGGTTGTTGCGACCACCCGTGCCCGTCTTCGGACGCAGGAGCGACTTCTCGGGCTTGGCGCCCTTGGTCAACTCCGCAAAGTCGCTCACAGTCGCCCCACGGCGCCCCGGCGTTGTCGGATTGTATTTGCGAATACCCATGATTTAGCTGTCGGCTTTCGGCTGTCAGCTGTCGGCCAATCGCTCTGGCGGATAGCCGAGAGCCGATAGCCGATAGCCCTGCTAAAAGAAATCAATCCTGTGTTCTTTATCCAACGTCACGATGGCCTTCTTCCACGTGCCGGTGAGGCCCGAGCGGAAGCGGGTGCGGCGCGGCTTGCCCTTGCGGGTTTGCGTGTGCACTCGCAATACCGTCACATTGAACAACTCGTGTACGGCTCGACGCACGTCGGCCTTAGTCGCCAAACGATGCACCTCAAACGCGTACGCGTTGTTTCGCGTCGAACGGTGCATTCCTTTTTCCGTCACGAGCGGCCGCAGAATAATCTGGTGCGGCTCGAGCACGATCTTCGATGTTTCCGGTACGGCACGTGGCATGTTCTTACTTCAACTCTCACTTCAGCAATCATCGCGACCTAACACGTCGTCGCAACTATGCCTTCGAGGCTGCCTCCGCATCACGCTTGTTCTTCTTCGCCGATTCCACCAGCGCGTCGAGCGCCGCTTTGGTCACCAGCAACTTTCGCGACGACAACACGCTCAGGGCATTGAGATCGCCAGCCGGCGCGACCGACACCCCAGCAATGTTGCGGGCACTGCGGTACACGTTCGCATCGTGCTTCTCGGTCGCCACCAGCACGGTGTCGCCCGGCTTGTGATCGAGGTGCTTCAAAATCGCGACCATGTCCTTCGTGCGCGGTTCGGTGATTGCGAAATCATCGATCACAATCAGCTCTTCATCGCGCACCTTCGAGGCCAGCGCCATCCGGGTCGCCGCCTGGAGCGCCTTCCGCGGCAAACGGTACGAGTAATCGCGGTTGTGAATCCGGAAAATGTGACCACCGCCCCGACGGATACCGCTCCGCTTGTGACCGGCTCGGGCATTACCGGTACCCTTTTGGCGATACATCTTCTTGGTCGATCCGGCAACCATGCCGCGCGACTTCGTCTGATGCGAACCTTGCCGCAGGTTCGTCTGATACATGACGACCGCGTCGTGCAGGAGCTGCTTGTTGATTCGCTCGGCGAAATCCGTGGGCTCGACGTTGTACGTCCCCACCTTCTTCCCCTTGCGATCGAATATGTTGAGCTTGGGCATTTTATTGGGGCTGTCAGCTATCGGCTGTCAGCTATCGGCCAGATTGAATTTCCTTGTTTGGCTGACAGCCAAAAGCTGACAGCCGAAAGCCTTCCTCACACCATGTTCGTTTCGCGAATCACCACATACCCGCCCTTGGGGCCCGGCACGGCGCCGAGAATCAAGAGCAGGCTGTTCTCCGCATCTACCTTCACGATCTTCTGATTGCGAACGGTCGTCGTCGCGTTGCCGTACTGGCCCGGCATCCGCTTACCCTTCACAACGCGGCTGGGAAACGCGCTGGCACCCGTGCCGCCGAGAGCCCGGTGGCACTTCTTCACACCGTGCGTGGCCCGCTGGCCGGAGAAATTGTGCCGGCGAATGGCACCCGAGAAACCACGGCCCTTGCAAATCGCCGTGACATCGACCGTCTTCACATTCGCAAGCGCGTCGACCTTCACTTGGCTGCCAACGGCCAGCTCGCCCGCGGCGCCGCGAATCTCGCGCACAAACCGCTTCGGCTCGCAACCGGCCTTCGCCAACAGCTCGACACCACCAGAAGAGCGCCGCTTGGAGCGCTTGCTCTCGAGCTTGGCAACATGACCACGCACACTTCGGCCCGCCAGGCGGCGCGGCAAATCATCGAAGCCCAATTGGACGGCCTCGTACCCATCGCGTTCTACGGTGCGAACTTGCAGCACGTCACACGGGCCGGCCTGAATGACCGTCACCGGGACAACTTCGCCCGCCTCATTGTAGAGTTGCGTCATCCCGACCTTGCGGCCGAGTATTCCAATTGCCATCGAAGTGTACCTTGTCAGTTGTCCGGCGGGAGAATCGCGAGAGGTCGCGCCTTACCCGCTGGTCATCCAATCATGCTTTTTCCTAGTCCGTTGTCCGTCGTCCGTTGTCCGTCGTTCTTGCAACGGACAACGGACCAAGGACTACGGACATTACCCACTCGTTGCCTTGATCTTGATATCCACACCGGCCGGCAAGCTCAGCTTGTTGAGCGCCTCGATCGTCTTGGCCGTCGCCTGGACGATGTCAATCAGCCGCTTGTGCGTGCGAATCTCGAACTGCTGCCGCGACTTCTTATCGACGTGCGGGCTGCGGAGCACGGTGTACCGCTCAATCCGCGTCGGCAACGGGATCGGCCCGTGCACCACCGAGTTCGTGCGCTTCGCCGTGTCGACGATCTCAGCCGCACTTTGATCCAGCACCGAGTGGTCGTACGCCTCCATACGGATGCGAATGATTTCCTTTGAAGTTGCCACTTTGAACTTCCCCGAGCCGCCACCGGCACTAGTTATCAAACAGCCAAAAAACCGCTTCCCCCGCGGCGAAATTGAATTTCACTTCGCTCGCCATTTCGTGGGGAACTAGCGATGATACCGCTCAGTGCAAAACACTGTCAACGGCACCAAATTGATTACTCAAGAAATTTTTCTGCTGCTGTGCACCCGCAAGTCGGCGGGCAGACTGCGCGGCCGCAAAGTCGTCCCAAGTTCGCCACACTATAGCTCGTTGATCTTGCTGCGATATGAACCACGGATATCACGGATTCCACGAATGGAGCCGCCGCCGGATTTTTAGATCAGTGATATCGGTGTAATCCGTGGTCGAAAACTCTCATTTCTGCGCCTACCGAAAGAGTGCCCGCACGAGCCACTCCATAGGGTGGCTGGGGTCGAGCCGAAGGCGAGCCCCCAGTGCCCTGCCACCTCTTTCCCCGCAGGCAAACCTCCCCATCCCGGGCAATTTCCCACAAAATCTTTCACCGACCCCCTTGCAATTGTCGATCTAGTGTATTACTATACCAATACACATGGACGAAACCCCTGCAATCTTCGAGATTAACCCCACCTCCGGCGTGCCGATCTACCGGCAAATCGTCGATCAGGTCCACGCCCTCGTCGCCGGCGGCCACCTAAAAGAGGGGGCACTCCTGCCCAGCGTACGCCAAGTCGCCCAATCTGCCGCCGTCAACCCGATGACCGTCAGCAAGGCCTACTCCCGCCTCGAAGCCGAAGGCGTCGTCCGCCGAGCCCGCGGCCTGGGCATGGAAGTGCTTGCACCCAGCCAGAACGGTTCCCTCGAAGACCGCAAG
>JAXMBH010000026.1:0-74185 GCA_046349975.1 Pirellulales bacterium | reverse complement strand
AGGAACAGCGTCACGTAGTCGCTTTTCATCTCGCTGTTCGACCACACGATCTCGCCCGTGTCTCGGTCGAGAGCGATCGCAAGTCATCTAAAATAAGAGAGGCGTTAACACTTGTCGCTCCTGTCGCTTGCTTTTGTTCTCATCTTTCGGAAATTCCCAGCAGCCGTCCTTCAAATGCCGGGCCTCGATGAAACAATTTCTTGTGGACGGATCGTTCGACTACCAAATTCCGTTGATTCGGAGAACTCCACGTCGTTTGCGGCTCGCAACAACCGCTGGAATTGGCCGGGCGTGATGCCGGTTTTTGTTGCAACTGATTGCTGAAATGGGGAGAAACGAGCAAGTGTGCGCGGGGTGGATGGGATCGAGTTGGAGGCCGTTCGCCGGTGCTTCAAGGTTAATGGCAGCTCACTGGAGGCGCGCTGCGCTCGACCCCAGGCCCCCCGCGAAAAGGCCGTGAAGTTGCTCGAATCTTTTAAGCAAGAACATCGTGCACGACATGACCGTGCACGTCGGTAAGGCGATAGTCGCGGCCTTGGAAGCGGTAGGTTAGGCGTTCATGGTTGAAGCCGAGAAGATGCATGATCGTGGCTTGCAAGTCGTGCACGTGAACTTTGTTTTCGGTAACACCGAAGCCGAGGTCGTCGGTCGCGCCGTAGTTGAAGCCGCGCTTCACGCCGCCGCCGGCGAGCCACATGGTGAAGCAGTCGGGGTAGTGGTCGCGGCCGAGTACGTTGCTCGCGGCTGTGCGGCCTTCGCGGAATGGCGTGCGGCCGAATTCGCCGCCGCAGACGATGAGGGTTTCATCGAGCAGGCCGCGTTGGCGAAGGTCGCGGATGAGCGCGGCGATAGGTTTATCGGTGGCCGACCACTTCTTGGTGAGGCCGTCGGTGAGGCCTTCCTGCGGGCCGGTGCCGTGGAAGTCCCAGCCCCAGTCGAAGAGCTGCACGAAGCGCACGCCCTGCTCCACCAGCCGACGGGCGAGCAGGCAGTTGTTCGCGAAGCTGCTCGCGCCGGGCTCCGCGCCGTACGCCGCGAGCGTTTCCTTCGGTTCACTGGAGATGTCCATCACTTGGGGCACGGAGGCCTGCATGCGGAAGGCGAGTTCGTACTGAGCGATGCGGGTCAGCGTTTCGGGATGGCCCAGCTCGTGCTGTTGGATTTCGTTGAGCTGCTTGAGCGTATCGAGCGAGCGACGGCGGAGGGCGCGGTCCATGCCGGCGGGATCGGAGACGAACAGCACCGGATCGCCCTTCGAGCGGCACTGCACGCCTTGAAAGACGGAAGGCAGGAAGCCGCTGCCGTAGGAGTTGGCGCCGCCGTTGGGCTGCACGCCGCTGCTGATGAGCACGACGAAGCCGGGCAGGTTTTGGTTCGCGGTGCCGAGGCCGTACGTGACCCACGAGCCCATTGATGGCCGGCCGGAGCGTGGCGAGCCGGTGTAGATGAGCAGTTCGGCCGGGGCGTGGTTGAACTGATCGGTGTTCATCGAGTGGATGAAGCACATTTCGTCGACGACATCTGGCGCGTGAAAGTTCGGCACGGCATCGGAGAGCCACGTGCCCGACTGGCCGTGCTGGGCGAACTTGCGCGGCGTGCCGAGCAGCTTCGGCACGCCGGAGGTGAATGCGAACGTGCGGCCGGCGAGGAATTGGTCGGGGCAGTTCTGGCCGTTGCGTTTCACCAGCTCGGGCTTGTAGTCGTAGATATCGAGATTGGGCGGCGAGCCGGTCAGGTGGAGATAGATGACGCGCGAGGCCTTCGGAGCGAAGTGCGGCTGGCGCTCGGCGAGCGGCTGCATGGAGTCGATCGCGATATCGGCGCAAGCTCGCTGCCTATCAAGTGAGGCGAGTGCCACTGCGCCAAGGCCGAGGCCTGAGCGCGAGAGGAAATGCCGGCGGGTAACGTTGGCGAGCTGCGCGAGTTCCATGGCGGCGTTACCTCTTGAGGAACATCTCGTCCAGGTTCAGGAGTACGTTCGCGACGACGGTCATTGAAGCGGCATCAATCGGGTCGACGTTGGGTGGCAGATCGCCGAGCGGGTCGGTGGCGAGTTTTTTCGCGGCGATGGGTTCGCCGGCAAGGCGGTCGTGCGTGTCAGTGTACAGGCGAACGAGGGAATCGAGCTCGTCGGCGCGCGGCGGGCGGAGGAGGCAGCGATCGAACATTGTTGCGATGCCGTTCGAGATGTCGGGCCGCGTGTTTTGGTAGCCCGCGGCTCTGCCGGGGGTTTGCGATACCGTTTCAGTTTGCGCGCCTGGCGAACCCCCGGCAGAGCCCGCGGCTGACGGGGTGGGCGGCATCGCTGCAAATGCCAGGGTTCGGCGAGCTAACGATTGCGCGGCTTCGATGAATACCGGGTCGTTGAGTGTCACGAGCGACTGTAGTGGCGTGTTGGTGGAGTTGCGGCGAAGTGTGCAAACTTCGCGATTGGGCGCGTCGAACGTCGCCATTGCTGGGTAAGGATTGCTGCGGCGCCAGGCGGTGTAGAGCGCGCGGCGGTAGCGGTCGTCGCCTTGGCTCGTTTCCCAATCGGTGGAACTGCCGAACGCTGCGTTGAGACCGAGGTTGGGCTGCGGCGGATGGACGGGCGGGCCGTACATCTTGCTGCTTAAGAGGCCGCTGACGGCGAGTGCCTGGTCGCGGACCATCTCGGCGCTCAGGCGAACGCGCGGCCCGCGGGCGAGAGAGCGATTGTCGGGATCGGCTTTGACAGCGTCCGCGGTGACTTGGCTCGATTGGCGATAGACGGCCGAGGTGACAATCTTGCGCAGCAAGGCCTGCGTATTCCAGCCGCTGTCCAGATATTCGACGGCCAGCCAGTCGAGCAGTTCCGGATGCGTCGGCAATTCGCCTTGCGAGCCGAAGTCCTCGCTGGTCGCAACGATGCCGCGGCCGAACAGCGCTTCCCAATAGCGATTCACAGCCACGCGGGCGGTGAGCGGATTGTCGCGGCTTACGAGCCAACGAGCAAAGTCGAGTCGATTGAGTTCATGGTCAGATCTGGGCGGATGGAACGCAGCGGGCAGGCCGGGCGTGACGACCGGGCCTTTATCGAGATAGTTGCCGCGGTATTCGAGGCGTGTTTCGCGGCGGTCGGCCGTGCGCTCGCGGCAGATGGGCACCGACGTCGACGGCTTCGCGGCACGCTCGAAAGCGACGCTGTCGAGTGTGAACGCTTCGTTCATCGCGGCGAGATTGGTCGGCATGGCAAGCAATGCTTTGATCGCGGCGGCTGTGCCGTTCAAGCTGGCGAGCTGTCGTTTCTGCTTCGGTGTGTAAATCGGTAACAAGGGCGATTCATCGCGCAGGTCGGCGTCCTCGGTGTTGTTGAAGATGGCGAACAGTTGGAAGTACTCTTGCTGAGAGAGCGGATCATACTTGTGGCTGTGGCATTGGGCGCAGGCCATCGTTGTGCCCATCCAGACCGACATGGTCGTGTTTACTCGGTCGACAATGGCGACGTTGCGGAACTCTTCGTCCTGCGTGCCGCCTTCGTTGTTGGTCATCGTGTTGCGATGGAAGGCCGTGGCGATGAGTTGGTCGTCGCTCGGGTTCGGCAGCAGGTCGCCGGCGAGCTGGTCGATTGTGAACTCATCGAACGGCATGTTGGCATTGAGCGCGCGGATCACCCAATCGCGATAGGCCCAGATCTCGCGCGGCGGGTCGTCGGCGTAGCCGGCGCTGTCGGCATAGCGGGCCAGGTCGAGCCACATACGAGCCCAGTGCTCGCCGTAGGTTGGGCGTTTGAACAAGTCGTCGACGAGTTTCTCGTACGCCAGCGGGTCGTTGTTGGAAACGAAGGCCTCGACTTCTGCGACGTTCGGCGGCAGGCCCGTAAGGTCGAGGTAGACCCGGCGAGCGAGCGCGGCCCGATCGGCCTCGGGCGACGGCCGCATGCCGCGAGCGAGCATGGCGGCGAGAGCGAAGCGGTCGATATCGTTGTGCGGCCAGTTTTTCCACTGGGCAGGTAGTTCGGGAACGGCCGGCCGCTCGGGCTTCACGTACGACCAGTGAGCGGCGAACTTCGCCCCTTGATCGATCCAGCGGCGGAGGATGGCGACTTCGTCCACCGCGATCGGCTTCCCAAAACTGGGGGGTGGCATTTGTTCGTCGGCGTCGCTGGACGTGATCCGGCGGATGAGCTCGCTCTCGGCCGCTTTGCTCGGCACGACGGCAATGGTGCCGGAATCGAGCTCATGGGTGGCGATTTCGGCATCATCGAGCCGGAGGCCGGCCTGACGCTTGGACGAGTCTGGCCCGTGGCAGGCGAAGCATTTGTTGGAGAGGATGGGGTGGACGTCGCGGTTGAAATCGACGGGCGGGTCGGCGGCCTGCGCGCGCAGTGAGGCCAATCCGATGGCGGCGGATAGTGCAAGCCAGAATCTTATATATATAGTGGGCAAGGCCGCGCTCCGCTGTGCCGAGCGTCCGCGTCGCGGCTAAACGGAAGAGTGATTGCGGAGGAGCTCGGGTAGCGCTATTTTCCGCGAGGGCTGGAGGATTATCAACCGAATGTCGCAGCCATCGGCAAAAACGGAGCGGTTTTGCCGAGGATGCTGATGACTTCGCGCCGTGTACGAGCAATTCAAGCCGAATCTGCAAATTGAGGCCCTTTCGCGCTGGCACCCTGATTCGCTACAATCGACCCTCTTGCATCGAACGCATCTCCAAGACTTTCTTTTTGCCCCGCGGGTTTTAAGGACGGACCGTCAGTGGCCCAGTTCTTTATTTCCACACTCCATCTATGGCCTTGGCTGGCGTACACGCTGGCTGCGCTGGTTCAAATCGCGCTGATTGTGAATCTGGTGGCCGTGGGCGCGCTGGTTTTCATTTGGCTCGAGCGCAAAGTGTCGGGGCGAATTCAGGACCGCCTGGGCCCAACGCGTGTCGGCGGGAAGTTCGGCTGGTTGCAGACGCTCGCCGATGGTTTGAAGCTGCTCACCAAAGAAGACCTCATGCCCGCAGGGGCAGATGAGTTTCTGTTCAAGATCGCGCCGTACGTAAGTTTTTGTGCGTCGCTCTCGGCGTTCATGGCGATTCCGTTCGCCGGCGGTGATTATCCGTTCGTGGCGCTGCATTTGAACACGGCGGTGTTTTTCATTCTGGCCGTGATCGGGCTGGAAGTGTTTGGCGTCATTCTGGCCGGGTACTCGTCGGCATCGAAGTGGTCGCTGTTTGGGGCGATGCGGGAAGCGGCCCAGGTGGTGAGCTATGAAGTGCCGCTCGGCATGTGCGCGGTGGTGCCGGTGCTGATCGTGGGGTCGATGGACCTCGTCGTGATCGGCGATCGGCAGGCTGGCTTGTTCACGAATTGGCTGATCTTCCACGACCCGTTCACGTTCATCACGTTTTGGGTCTACTTCACGTGTGCGACGGCTAGCGTGAACCGCGCTCCGTTCGACTTGGCGGAAGCCGAGAGCGAGCTCGTCGCCGGGTTCCACACCGAATACTCCGGACTGCGATGGAGCTTCTTCTTCATGGCCGAGTATGGCTCGATGCTCGCGGTGAGCTTGCTGGCCTCGATCCTGTTCCTCGGCGGTTGGAACGGGCCGATTCCGGTGGCGAGGTTGCTCGGCCTCACGTTCGAACATGGCTTCTGGTTCGGCTTCGCCGGTAACGTGCTGGGCACGATCAACCTCATCAACAAGGGCGTCGTCGGCGTAACCGTGATGATGTGGGTGCGATGGACGCTGCCTCGCCTGCGCATCGACCAGGTGATCACGACGTGTTTGAAATACTGCGTGCCGATTGCGGCCGTGGCGCTGCTGGGCGCAACATGGTGGCAATACATGTGGCCGAACGGGCTTATCCTATCAAACACGGCCACATACGATGTGCGCGAGCAATGGTCAGGTAACGCCATACCAGCGGCTGTTCCGGCTGCGAAAGCGGCGACCGAATCGTCCGCCAGCCGCGATCACGAATCACTGACTGCCGCCGGCGGTCTTGCGAGAACGGAATAACGCCGCGATGGAAGACCCAATCTACTGGCCATCGTTCTTCTTCCTGCTGTTTGCGGGGATCGCGTGCGCGTTTGCGGTGGCCGTTGTGATGACGCCGAACGTGGTGCGGATGGCGTTCTATCTGGTGCTGTCGCTCGCGGCGACCGCCGGCCTGTTCTTCCTGGCTGGGGCTGATTTCGTCGGCGCGATGCAGATTATGATCTACGTCGGGGGCACGCTGGTGCTCTTAGTGTTCGGTGTGATGCTCACGTCGCAGGACCGCTTCATTTCGATGAAGACCAGCAACTTCGAGCTCGGCACGGCTGCCGCTATCGGCCTGTGCCTGTTCATCTTGCTCGTGTACGCGGCCCGCAGTGTGCCCAGTTGGCATGGGCTCACAACGCAGCAGGTCAGCGAAGTCGCGCTGCAACCCACGGCCGCGCCCATCGGCATGGGGCTGCTCGGCCCGCGTGTCGACTCGGCCGATCGCGCGGGCTATCTGCTCGTGTTTGAAATCATCTCCGTGCACTTACTCGTTGTGTTGATCGGGGCCGCGTATTTGGCGCGGGCTCGGCGAAAGAGGATTCTCACGGTCGAATGACATCCTTCGTGCTAGCCAGTATTTTGACGCAGCCGGTCGGCGTGACCCATTACTTGATTGTGGGCGCGGTGCTGTTCGTGTGTGGCGCCTTGTGCATGGCCACCAAACGCAACGCGCTGGGCGTGCTCATGGGCATCGAGCTCGTGCTCAACGGGGCGAACCTCAACTTCATTGCCTTCGGCAGCCCGTATTTGCGGAAGGCCTCGGAGACGCTCGGGCTTGACGGGCAGTTGATGTCGCTGTTCGTCATCGTGCTGGCCGCGGCTGAGGCGGCCGTCGCACTCGCGATCGCACTCAATTTCTACAACAGCTTCAACACGATCGACGTGGACCGCGCCGACCAGCTGCAGGGCTAAGCCGCCAACGCTATGGACAGAATTCCGTCATTACTACTAACTGCGTGGCTGCTGCCGCTTGTGAGCTTTGCGATCATTTCGATCGCGTACTCGGTGCCGCAGTTTTTCGGCATCCGCGTTCGCTACAGCACGCAGAAGTATGCTTCGTACGTGGCGATTGGCGCGATTGTGACCGGCTGCGTGCTGAGCATGTTGGCGATGTTCGGGTGCTGGCTGCCGAATAACCCGCTGCCGCCGCCAGGGCATCATGGGGAACATCATCCGGCCGAAGCTTCGGCTCCTGCGGAAGCGGCGAGCCCATTTCGGTTGGTGATGCAGGAGAAACGCGGAGTCGAAGACAAAAACTCGGCACATGACTCGGCCGCCGCTGCGACAGAAGGTGAGCCCCGCCATGAAACTGGCGTGACAGAGCATGAAGGCGAGCATTCGAACGCTCCGCCGCCGAATCTTACGGGTGACTGGTACACGCTCGGCCAGTTCGGCACGTTGCGGCTCTCGATCGGCTACTACATCGACACGCTCACCGTGACCATGTTCTGCATGGTCACGCTCATTGCCTCCTGCGTGCATATTTACGCCGTCGGCTATATGCACGATGAGCTGCACGACTACGTCGACCACGAAGTGCACATGCCCGGCGGCGAGCACTTGCATCGCCGCGGCCGGTTCCATCGGTTTTTCCAGTATCTCTCGCTGTTTTCGTTCTCGATGTTGGGAATCTGCATTTCCGGCAACCTGGCGATGACGTTCGTGTTCTGGGAACTGGTGGGCATCTGCTCGTACTTCCTCATCGGCTTCTATATCGAACGGCATAGCGCGAGCACGGCCGCGAATAAGGCGTTCATCGTCAACCGCGTGGGCGACTTCGGCATGCTGATCGGCCTGATGATGATCTGGTCGACGCTGGGCACGTTCAATTTTGGCGATATTAAAGACGCGGACGGGAATGTCCACCGCGGCGTGTTCAGCCAGCTGCGTGAAGAATCGCGTGGTTACGAGCTCGCACCGGCCGATGGCATGATCGAGTTTGAAGCCCGCGACAAGGTTGCCGAAGTTGTGAGGAACGGCGGCGATGCGGCCGCCGTGAAGGCCCTTGTTGATTCGCTGCGGGCCGATACGAAGGCACACTGGGGCCAATGGGCACTGTTCATCGCGGGCGTCGGGTTGTTCTGCGGTTGCATGGGCAAGAGTGCCCAGTTTCCGCTGCACGTGTGGTTGCCGGACGCGATGGAAGGCCCGACGCCGGTCTCCGCGCTCGTGCACTCGGCGACAATGGTCGCCGCCGGCGTGTTCCTCGTTGGCCGCATCTATCCGATGCTCTCGCCCGAAGCACTGCTGGTAGTGGCGACGATCGGTTGCATCACGCTTATTCTCGCCGCCTCGATCGCGATGACGGCGGTCGACATCAAGCGCGTGCTCGCTTATTCCACCGTGAGCCAGCTCGGCTTCATGATGCTCGCGCTCGGCCTCGGCGGCTGGGTCGCCGGGTTGTTCCACCTCATTACGCACGCGTTCTTCAAGAGTCTGTTGTTCTTGTGTTCGGGCTCGGTGATTCACGCCGTGCACACGAACGACATGCGGCAAATGGGCGGCTTGCGGCACAAAATGCCGATCACTGCGTACACGATGCTCGCGGGCTGCCTGGCGATCGCCGGCATCGGCATTCCGTTCGTCCTTGGGTTCAGCGGATTCCACTCGAAGGATCTCATCGTCGAGCAGGCGCTGCACTTTGCCCGCACGAACGGCCCGGCCCATGGTTACATGTGGTTGTTCGTGATCGTGCCGCTGCTCGGCGCCGCACTCACGTCCTTCTATATGTTCCGGTTGTGGTACATGACGTTTGCCGGCAAACCGCGCGATCATCACCGCTACGATCATGCCCATGAATCGCCGCCGGTGATGGCGAATGTGCTGGCGTTCCTCGCCGTGTTCGCGGTAATCGCGGGTTGGTGGCTGCCGCACTGGGCACCGACGCCGATTTCGAATTTCGGCGTTGAAGCGCTGCTCGAACAAGCGCGACCGTTGGGCGTGCTCGGCAATAAATCAGGCGCACTGCTCGCGAACTTCGTGATTCCCGACGAGCACGCCAGCCATCAGTCGGCCGTGAAATATCCGGCCGGTTTATCGGCGATTTTCGTCGCTGTCACGGGCATTTTGGGCGCGACCATCGTGTACTTGTGGGAAACGATTAGCGCCGCGTCGCTGCGTCGCGGGCTCAACGTGCTGTATCACGCCACGTGGAACAAATGGTGGTTCGACGAGCTCTACGATTTCATTTTTGTGCGGCCCGTGCATGCGATCAGCGCGTTCGTCGCCCATGTGCTCGACCGCGGTGTGATCGACGGCATCATCCATGCGCTGGCGTACATTTTCCGCACCGTGGCATCGCTGGTGAGCATCGTCGGCGACCGCTGGATCATCGACAACGGTGTCGATGCGTTTGCTGAAAAAACCTGGGACCTTGGCCTGTCATTGCGCTCTCTGCAGACCGGCCGGGTGCGCCAGTATGTGATGTTTATCGTCGTGTGCACGATTGTGTTGTTCTTCGTCGCCACGGTATTGAAATACGCAGTCGCCGGATGACGCCTGCTGGGCTATCTCGCGCTGAAACCTGAAACTCGATTCCTGTCATGCTCGAATTCACGAATCCATCGGTATTCCTCACTTGGCTGGTGTTTCTGCCGGCCATCGTGGCGCTCGTCATTGCGGTGCTGCCGCTGCGTGGGGAAACGATCAAGCAAATTTCGCTCGCCGCCACGATCGTCGTGTTCCTCATGGCGCTATTCATGACGTTCGGCTGGAGCCAGGTGCACTTCGAGCCGAATCAGGCCGGCATGCAGAACATGTTCGCCGTGCCCTGGATTCCGTCGTTCAACATCCAGTACCTCATGGGCACCGACGGCATTAGCTTCCCGCTCGTCGTGCTCACGGCGTTCGTCAGCCTGCTCGCCATGGCCACCAGCTGGCCGATCAATAAGTACGTCAAGGGCTACTGCATCCTGTTCCTGCTATTGGAAACGGGCATGCTCGGCGTGTTCTGTGCGCTCGACTTCTTCCTGTTCTACGTGTTCTGGGAAGTGATGTTGCTGCCGATGTACTTCCTCATCGGCATTTGGGGCGGCCCGCGGAAGGAATATGCCGCGATCAAGTTCTTCCTGTACACGCTCGTGGGCAGCGTGTTGATGTTGATCGCGATTTTGATGCTGTACTTCAACAGCGACCTCACGAAGCTCGAGGGCCCGCAGCTTGCGGCCGCCGGCATTTCGGCCGACAGCCCAGTGGGTCAGCAGCTCGCTCAGCACAAGACCGATAACTTGCCACTGCACACGTTTAACATCCTCGCGATGCAGCAGATGGGCCAGCACACCGATCTGTTCTCGCAGCCGTTGTGGCTCGGCAAGACGCTGCAGTGGTGGGCGTTCGTGCTGCTCGGCATTGGATTTGTGATCAAGGTGCCGAGCGTGCCGCTGCACACGTGGTTGCCCGATGCGCACGTCGAGGCGCCGACACCGATCTCCATGATCTTGGCCGGCGTGCTGCTCAAGATGGGCGGCTACGGGCTGATTCGCATCTGCTACCCGATCTGCCCGCAGGCGGGCTATGACCTCGCGTATGTGGTGTGCGGCATCGGCGTACTGAGCATGGTTTACGGCGCGTTTGCGGCCCTCGCCCAGACCGACTTCAAGCGGCTCGTTGCCTACAGCTCGGTGAGCCACATGGGTTACGTCGTACTCGGCCTTGGCGTATGGAGTGCGATGGCCGCCACGCAATACAATTCCGACTACTGGAAGATGGGCATGAACGGGGCGATGTTCCAGATGATCGCCCACGGCATCAGCTCGGCGGGCATGTTCTTCCTGGTCGGCGTCGTGTACGACCGCGTGCATCACCGCAACCTGAACCAGTTCGGCGGCCTGTTTGCCAGGATGCCCGTTTACAGCGGCATCGCGGTGGGCATCTTCTTCGCCGGCCTCGGCCTCCCGGGCTTATGCGGGTTCATCGGTGAAGTGCTGGTGGTGCTCTCGGTGTGGAAGTACAGCACGGCACTCGCCGTCATTTCGGCGGCGGTCGTGATCCTCACGGCGGGCTACATCTTGTGGGCGATTCAACGCGTGTACCTCGGCGCTGAGTACAAGGGCCCGCACCCCGAAGCGCTCACGCCGCTTACGCTGCGGGAATTCTCGATCGCCGCGCCGCTGTTGGCGTTTGCAATCTTCTTCGGCGTGAACCCCAATGCCTTGCTTAAATACATGCAACCTTCGGTCGACAAGACCGTGGTCGAACTTGCCGACTGGACCAAGAAACACGAATCCGCCGCGGCCGCCAAACCGGCGACGGCGGAGACCGACGCAAAGCCACAACACAATTCATAAGTACTCATAGACCACAAAGACACTAAGGACACGAAGGAAGACTTTTAGAATCGGCGCTCGAGCTTCGATGCGATCCTTAATCAACTCTTTGTGTTCTTCGTGTCTTTGTGGTTAAAAACCGAATAGCCATCTAACTGTGACGCTCCAATCGCTCGTTAACAACCTGACATCGAACACGATGGATGTGAGCCTGCCGCTGTTTCGGCCGGAGCTCATCATCTGCGCTACGATCGTCGTCATGCTTGTCGCTCGGATTCCGCGGTTTACCGCGTGGATCGACTCGTTGTGGGTGGCATTACTCGGCGTCGCCGTGGCCTTCTGGTACGCCTTGCCTGAAGGCGGCGTCGCGGCGATCGGCGCGGTTGAACGCCATGAGCTATTCACCGGCATGCTAGTGTACGATTCGATGACCGTGTTCTTCCGGTTATTCCTCGTTGCGTTCGCCTTCGCGTTCATCATCCTCGTGCGGCTCTCGGGCCTCACGGACCGTGAGGACTGCCAAGACTTCTACACGCTGCTTCTCGGCGCGACGCTCGGCATGTGCCTCATGGCGTCGGCTAATCACCTTATCACGGTGTTCCTGGGCGTCGAAATGGCGAGCGTGCCGTCGTACGTAATGACAGGCATCATCAAAGGCCGACGGCGGGCGAGCGAAGCGGCGCTTAAGTATGCCGTGTACGGCGCGGGCGCCGCGGGCGTGATGCTCTACGGCATCAGCCTGCTCGCGGGCCTTACGGGCTCGGCCCACCTGCCGACAATCGCCGCGAAACTCTCGACCATGGATTTCGCGGCCACGGGCGGCGGCACAATCATGGTGCTCGTGCTGGCTGGCCTCATGATCATGGTCGGCCTCGCGTTCAAGCTTTCGGCCGTGCCGTTTCACTTCTGGTGCCCCGATGTGTTCGAAGGGGCATCCGCGGAAGTCGATGCGTTTCTTTCCGTCGCTTCGAAAGCCGCGGCGATGGCGCTCTTGGTTCGCGTGGCGATCGGCTTGGGAACGCAGCCGGCGGTCCCCGCAGCCGCGCCGACCGCGCTGCACGCCGTGCCGGCACGAACGGTTGCCTTCCAGCAACTGGCGGAACCTTCGGCAGCGGCTAATGCCCCCGCCGCTTCGCCCGCCATCGCACAACCAGCTGCTCAGAACGTCGCGGCAGCCCCCGCCGATCCGGCCGCCCTCGCGCCGGTCCGCCGGTTCATGGTATTGCTGCTCTCGATTCTCGCCGCCGTCACCTGCACGTTCGGCAACCTCGCGGCATACGGTCAATCGAACATCAAACGGATGTTGGCATACTCGACGATCGCCCACGCCGGGTACATGATCATGGCGGTCGCCGCGGCCGTGCAGCTCGCCGGCACAAATGCCGTGAGCTCGCGTGAGGCCGTGGCGGCTCTCTTGTTCTATTTGAGTCTGTACGTGTTCATGAATCTCGGCGCGTTTGCGATCGTGGCTTTCTTGCGCAACACGATCGGCAGTGAAGAGATTGCCGACTATGCCGGCCTCATTCGCACGATGCCGGTCACGTCGGTGGCCCTGACGGCGATCCTCGTGAGCCTCATCGGCATCCCGCCAATGGCTGGCTTCATGGGCAAGTTCGCGATCTTTCAATCGCTCGTCGTCGCCGGCGGACCCATCATGATCACGCTGCTGGTGATCGCCGGCATCAACACGGCTGTGTCGCTCGTGTATTACCTGCGGGTGGCGAAGGTCGTGTGCATCGATGCCGCCCCTGCCGACCGGGGCCCCGCGTCGATCGGCATCCTTCCCGCGCTGTATGTACTCATCGTAGCCGTTCCCGTGCTGGTGTACGGCATCATCCCTGCCCAAGTGCTGAAGATTGCCGAACAAGCCACGCAGAATTTGTTGATGTAGAAATACAGGCTGAACACTGCTAACGCCATTGGCTCGCGTATGACGTCCTCTGTTGAAACGATTGACACTCTGAACCGCGTGCTCGAAATTCTCGAGCGATCGTTTCCGCAGTACCTGCGCTGGGCCCGGCCGTACGTTCCGGCCGGCCGCGAGAACATCATGCAGACGATCGAGGCGATCGCGGCCGGGCAAGATGCGCTTGCCGAGCGCGTGTGCGACTTTGTTTCGGAATCCGGCGGCTTGCCCGACCACGGCAAATTCCCGACCGAGTTCACCGACACACACGATCTCGGCATCGACTTCCTCGTGGAAGAGGCGATCGACTGCCTGAGGCAGGACGTAGCTGACTTGGAGCAATGCGTTGAATCACTGCGTCTTGAACCCGCCGCCCAAGCCCTTGCCTCCGAGGCACTCGGCATGACGCGAGGCCATCTTGAGCAGCTTGAGATGTTGCACGTCGCCCCCGGCAGCGATACGAAGCTCACTGCGACGCCCGCATTTGCCAACGACATGCCGGTGGAAAACGAGCTCGCCGGCGTGCCGCATCGCCAGCAAGAACGCAAGACGCTCGCGGGCGAGCCGCATTCGATGGGGTAACATTCGGCGCGGACCTGCGCGGCGCGCTGGCCGACAATCGCGTTGCGGCTATAAATGGATGCCGCTATGCTCGAACCTGGTTCTTCGACCACCGACTCTGCTAAGCGCGATCGCTCGAATCGCGCGCTGCTGCTCGTCGTTGCCGCGTTGGCAACGCTGAATTCCTTCGGCTCGTTCCTGGTGGACGTCAGCGAACCTGTCGCTGTGGCCATTTGGGCGGCGGTCGTGGTGCAACCGTTGTTGATCGGTATGTGGACCGCTCTTGGCAGCGGTTCGATGTTGACCCGTCTGCCGTTGGCTGCGCCCAGCCTGATGTTGCTCTTCGTAGCGCCGGGCTATATTCCCGCTGCGTACAATTCGACCCATCGCTACGAGTTCGTAACGCTCGTGCTGGCCGGTTTCGCCGTCTTTGGCATCTCGATCGCCGTGTTCACGCTGTTTCGTTATATCACGAGGCTGCGAATATTGCCGGTTACACGTCCCAACATCGATCGCAGCAACGTGGCGTTCAGACTCAGCTACCTGTTTGCCTTGATGACAATGTACGCCGTTACGATCGCCCTTACGTCGCAATTGAAGTTTGACACGAGTGCCCAGTCGAATTTCCTCGGGCCTGATTTCTTTTTCGCTATTGCGCTGTTCGGCGGCACGGTTCTGACAGTGATCTTGCTACCGACGATGGCCGTGCCTCTCGCGATCTTGCACGGTCATATAAATCGCGGGTCGGCGATTGTCGCGATTTCGCTATGGGCAATAGCTACGACGGCCGTCTGCATATATTTCGCCGCGGGGCACGTGCCGCTGACGACCATCGTTGGTGAAGTCTTTTTGGCGGAACTAACGGCAACCGTCCTGGGAGCGCTCGCCGCGTTAACGCTCCGCTGGGGCGGACTCCGCTTGGTGAGGGTCAGCCAGCAGGCCGAGGTGGCTATGCCCGCGGGAGCGAGCCGCTAGCATTGAGACGATAGAACACCTTCACTCAGCACGATGCCCCTCTTCGACACCCACGCCCACCTCGACCAAGTGGAATTCAACGACGACCGCGCCGAGGTCGTCGGCCGGGCCCGCGCGGCCGGCGTCGAGAGCATCATCGCCGTCGGTATTTCCGCCGACACGAGTGAAGCGAGCATTGCGGTGGCTGAGCAGTTCGACGGCGTTTACGCCGCCGTCGGCATGCAGCCGAATTATCTGGCCGAGGCGAAACCCGGCGATTGGGAGCGCGTCGTCGCGATGCTCGAGCGGCCAAAGGTCATAGCCATCGGCGAGACGGGCCTCGACCGCTATTGGGACTTCACGCCGTTCGACATGCAGCAGGACTACTTCAACCGCCACCTGCGGCTCTCGCAAGAGCGCGGCCTGCCGTTCATCGTCCACATGCGGGATTGCGACGAGGATATCCTCATCATGCTCCGCGAGGCCCGCCAGCGCGGCCCGCTAAGTGGCGTGCTCCACTCGTTCACCGGCAGCCGGGCGATGGCCGAGGAGACGCTCGCGATGGGCCTCTATATCAGCTTTGCCGGCATGGTGACGTTCAAGAAGTCGACCGAACTGCGCGCGATCGCGGCCATTGTGCCGGATGATCGCATCCTCATCGAGACGGATAGCCCGTACCTTTCTCCTGAGCCGATGCGGAAAATCAAGCGCAACGAGCCAGCGCATGTGCAGCACACGGCAGCGTGTTTGGCGGAGCTTCGGGGCATAACGCTGGAAGCTTTCGGCAACCTCACGACGGCGAATGCTAAGCGGCTGTTTAACGTTCCGTAGCGCTAATCGCGGCGAATGCAAAGGAGTGGCTGGGGTCGAGCCGAAGCCAAGCCCCCAGTGAACTTGGACTCACTTGCCAGTTCACCGCGGGGCTCGCTGCGCTTGCCCCCAGCCACCCCACGAGGATCGTTCAATCTTCAAGTGCGCGTCTCGGAGAGACGCGGCTACGTGTTACCACATAATGGGCCGCGGCTGGGCGGCGTTTTGATTGCCGCTGCTGCTGGGCCGCACGTTGTTGGTGTTCGGCCGGGTGGCCGTGCGCATGGTCAGCGTCGAACGCTGCGGCGCTGGAGTTTGACGATTCGCAACGACCTGCTGCGACGGGTTCGTCGGGTTCGCAAGCGCGTTTCGAGTCTGGTTCGCCGGCCGATATTGTCGGGTGCTGGTGGCAACCTGCGTGCGGGCGGCCGCTTGTTGCTTGGCGTACATCGCCGAGTTGCCGACCGCGGCGCTTTGGGAGCTCGTGTAGCCGCCGTCGCCGTTGCAGCCACAGTTGCCGGTGCTGCAGCCGCCGTTACAACTGCCGCAACCGCCATCGCAGCCGCAGCCGCCGTATCCCCAACCGCAGCCACCGCCCGAATAATGGCTGCAGCAATCGCACGGATCATGGCAGTACGGCGGATCGTTGTGCCATTCGCTCCAGTAGCGTTCACCGCTGCAGCCGCAGCCGGAGCTGCCGCAGCAGAAAAGATTGATCAAGTGGCCGCAGCAGCTGCCGAAGCCGATGTACTTCGCACAGCATTTGCGCGGACAGCAGGCGGTGCCGTTGCCGCACCACGAAGCGCAACCGGTTCCGCAGCCGCAACCGCTCCCACATCCGCACGCCGGTTCGCAGCAGCTGCCGCAGCCGCAGGCCGGCTCGCAGGCATCGCCGCATCCACATGGTGAACCACAACCGCAAGCGCCTTGGCAGCCGTTGTCGCAACCTACGCACGGGCAAACCGGCGCGTGCGATTGGCATCCGCAGGTGAAGCATTGGCCCGCGTATTGGCAGCCGTTGGCGAAGCAGCCGTGGCCGCAGCCGCAGCATGGTTCGCAACAACTTTCGCAACCGCAAGCCGGCTCGCAGCAGCTCTCACAGCCGCACGACGCTTCGCAACCGCAGCCGCAATCGCCTTGGATCGCGCAGCACGAGTTGTGCGGGCCGCAATCGAAACCCAAGAGACCAAGGACGCCGGCGTTCGATTGCGTCGGCGTGCAAGAGAGCGCGGCGAGCATCGCCGCGGCTATCAGTAGATTTCGCATCTCTCGTATCCTTCGCGCGGCGCGCGGGGCTACGGGGGTTGCGCGGCGAACGGCCCCAAAGACAAGTGCTCCCCCCGAAGCTGCCCTGCAATTGCAGCGCATTGAATTGGGCCGTACGGCACTGGGTGTCATCGTCGGAGCGGCTCGTCACCCGTGAGAAAAACCGTTACAATCGCCACGACTGGCAGCCGACGGGCCGCTAGCGATGACGTCACTTGGCTTCGGTATTCGCCGCTGATTGCCCTGGCTGCTCGGGCGTGGCTTGCGTGTCGCCCGTGGGCAGATCGAGCGTACGTGGGTGCAGCGGCAGCGTGGGCTGCGAGCAGTTGTTGCGGCAGTAGCGGCAGCTCAAGCAGCTATGATCGTTCATCCAATCGGCCACGAAGCAGTGGCGATCGACGAACGAGAACAACTCGGTCGGCCCGCGGCAACCGAGCAGGCTGGCGAATAGCAGCAGTGACAGCAGCGATCGTGAGAAGTGGCGACGCATGACGAGCTGAGCGCACTCGGGTGTGAAGAGTTTTCCGCCGAGCGCGCAAGGATAAGCAGCGGGTATCATCGGCCCGGGCATGTCGGTCTGGTGAGGAATTTTAGGAAAAGCACCGCACCGAACGTCGCTGCCCGCTAGCCAAGTCATCGAGCAACACGTCCTCCATTTCGATTGAGCACCATTATGGATGATTCCGCCAAGAAGTTCTTTCAAAGCATTCTCGAAACGCCGAGCCCGTCGGGCTACGAACAGCCGGTGCAGCAAATCGTACGGAAGTACGTCGCCGGGTTCGCCGACGAGGTTCGCACCGATTTGCACGGCAACGTCATTGCCAGCTGCAATTCCGGCGCGCCGCTGCGCGTGATGTACGCTGGCCATGCCGACCAGATCGGCTTGATCGTGTCGCACATTAATGACAACGGTTACATCTACACGAACACGATTGGCGGCTGGGACCCACAGCAGCTGATTGGCCAGCGGATGACAATCCACACGGCGAATGGCCCCATTCCCGCGGTGATTGCTCGCAAGGCGATTCATTTGCTCGACGAAGAGGAACGCAAGAAAGTCGTGAAGACGAAGGAGCTGTGGCTCGATATCGGTGCGAAAGACAAGGAGGAGGCGGCGTCGGCCGTGTCGATTGGCGACCCGGTGACGCTCGAGCTTGGTTACCAGGAAATGCGGAACGGCTTCGCCAATTCGCCCGGCATGGATGACAAAACCGGGCTGTGGGTCGCGGTGGAAGCGCTGCGGCGAGCGAAGAAACGGGGCGGCCTCAAGGTCGGATTGTTCGCCGTCGCGACCGTGCAGGAGGAGATCGGTCTGCGCGGCGCAGTCACGAGCGCTTATGGCGTGCATCCGCACGTTGGCATCGCGATCGATGTGACACATGCGACCGACTGCCCGACGATCGACAAAACTCAGGAAGGCGACATCAAGCTCGGCGGCGGGCCGGTGGTTTATCGTGGGCCGAATATGAACCCGACCGTTGTTGATCGACTCCGCAATGCGGCGAAGGCGCGGGAGATTCCAATTCAATGGGGCGCGAGCGGTCGCGGCACGGGCACCGATGCCAACGCGATTCAGCTGGCCCGCGGCGGTGTGGCGGCGGGACTTGTCAGCATTCCGAATCGGTATATGCATAGTGCGGTGGAGATGATTTCGCTCGCGGACATCGATCAGGCGGCGGACTTGCTGGCAGAATTTGCGCTGGGGATCGAGGCGGATGCGGACTTTACGCCGCGGTGAGTGGTAACGTTGACTCGTGTGAGGCTGAGGTTGGGCGCAGGTCACTGGGGCATCGCAGAGCCTCTGCCCCAGGCAGCCGGCGCGAGGGCTGCTTGTGTGCCGTAGGATGTGCGTACTTCACTGGGGGCTCGCCTGCGGCTCGACCCCAGGCACCCCCCTGCATGTTCAAGCGCGTATGTGGTTGTTCGAAGCACTGCTGGCCCCCTAAATGGCATTGGTCGGGTTTAGCCTGCTAGCTACACTCTTCGCTCCCCACTCATCTCGCGAAGGGCTATGCCATGCAGCGACGCATTTCCACGTCGGCGATTTTCGTCTGCGCGCTCATCACGCCGTTGTTGCTTATGGCCGAATTGCGCGCTGAGTTGCATGAGCAATCGGGCGCCCAACCTCCGGCGCTGGAGCAAACGCACCCGGATCGAGCGACGGCTGCTTCGTACATTGGTCCGAGGCTGCCGACGCTGGGTACGCCGCGGCAAGAAAAGCCTTCGCGGATTTGGTCGAACGAACCGGAACTGGTCCGGCTCGCGCGGGCAAAGTTCGGCGCCGAGCTGACGGAGACCGACGCCAAGTTCTTTGCCGCTATTGCTGAGAACGAATTGGCCGACATGCGACCGACCGAAGACGCGAAGGTCGATCCCGATAAGCCGTCGTCTTGGGCAGTGTTTCCCACACTCGCGGCCGATCGCATCTCTTGGCTGTGCACTGACGCGGCGGTGTCGAAGCTCATTCCGAAGCGCGGCCTTTGGTTGCGAGGCGCGAAAATCACCGGGCGACTCGATCTGTATCGCAGCGAGATAAATTTCCCACTGGCGTTCTACGATTGCATGTTCGTGGCCGGGTTCAATATCAGTCACGCCAAGCTGCAGGAGCTTGATATTCGCAACTCCTGCTCGGCCGCGGTCAGTGCGCGGGCCGTGCATGTTGCAGAGAATGTCTATCTGCTCAATTGCAGTGTGTTTGGCGGGCTCGATCTGATTGATTCCAATATCGGCGGCGACTTCGACTTCAGCGGCGGGCATGCCTACCAAGGCATGAGTCCTGATGACGTTGAAGAGCAGGGCGTTGCGATTAACTTTCACGACGCCAAAGTTGCTGGCGGCATCAAACTGGGGGACGGCTTTCGCGCCGTGGGGCAAGTCCGACTGATCGGTGTCACGATCGGCAACAGCCTTACGTGCAGCGATGGGAAATTTAATGGTTGCAGGCAAGCGGCGATCGATGCCCGGCACACGACGATCGCAGGCAACATGGTATGCACCAATGGCTTTGTGGCCGATGGTGGAATTCAGCTGCGTCGCGCGAAGATCGGCGGCGACCTGGAGTGCAATGGCGGGCGGTTTATCGGCGCGACCGGCGAAGCATTTTGCGCCGACCTTGCCGAAATTGGCGGCCAGGTGTTGCTGGGCGACGGCTTTCATGCCGAGGGCGAGACTCGCATCATTAACGCTTCCGTTGCCGGCGATATCGATTGCGATAACGGGCACTTCCTGCATCCCGAGGGCGACGCTCTCACACTCGATGGCACGACGATCGGCCGCAGCCTGAGGATCGGCGCCGATCCCGCGGCGGCCACTGACACGGCCAAGGATTTGCCCACTGGCTTTCTCACGCGCGGCACGTTTCGGCTGTGGAGCACGCAGGTCAACCAGGACATTCTCGCGAACGGCGCGCGGTTCGAGTCGCCGAAGGGCACGGCCGTGCTGGCGTGCAACGTGAAAGTGGCGAGTCGCGTCGTGCTTACATACGTCACGGCGCTCGGGACTGTGAACCTGTTTTCGGCTGACATCGAGCACGAGCTCGATCTCCGCGCGAGCACGTTCGACGGCAGCGAGACGTTTGGCAAGATCGCGCTGTGGGCCACCAGTGCGAAAATTCGCGGTCATGTGTACTGCAATCAGTTCGATACACCCGATGGTCCGGCCAAGTTCAAAGTGAAAGGCCTGACATCGTTCCAGTTTGCGAAGATCGACATGCATTGGGATTTGTATGGCGCGGAGCTCGTCAATCCGGGGGGCGACGCGCTCGATGCGAGCGACTGCCGGCTGGGTGGCTACGTGAATATCGACTCGGCGCAAATTGACGGCCGAGCGTCGTTCTCGCGGGCGAAGATCGACGGCATGTTCATTCTCAACAAGAGCGTTGAGCCGGAGAAAACGCAGCTCGACTTGCGGTTTGCGCATATTTGGGTGATCAAGGACGAACGACTCGACGACTGGCCGCCGGCGGGACATTTGCAACTGGAAGGGCTGGTGTACGATCATTTCGACGACGACTCGCCGCTGGATGTGCAAGATCGGCTGGCGTGGTTGCGGCGGCAGTATGGGCCGGTGCATACACCAGTTAAGGCGGCGACAGCGGCGCTGAGCGGGCCGCGGCGGCTGGTTGTTGCTGATGGTCACGAGAAGCGGAAATCGGTAATAGGTGAGGAAGAATCGGGGGACAGGTACAACATTGCGCGGGTTTCGTATGAGTCATCGGACGCGGCGACCGACGTGGTTGCGCCGGGAATGGCTGCTCCGCAAATGCAAACAAGCGAGCCGGCGATGCCGAGTCCGCTGCCGCCGATTGCAGAAGCAAACGGCGATGGTTCGAATGCGAGCGATGCAGTTGATGCCAAGCAGGCGGAAGCGACAGCGGCTGCGGGCAAAGCGGCGGGAGCTTCGGCAACTGTGGCGACGGCGGCTGATCCGGTTGGGCGGCGTTATATTACGCAGCCGTATACGCAGCTGGCGGCCGTGTATCGGGCGATTGGGCAGGATGAGCAGGCGAGCACCGTGCTGGTTGCCCGGGCGGAGCGCTTGGGTGAACTCGCGCCGCGGCTATCGGCGCAAGGGTTGTGGTATCGCTACCTTGGCCGGCTGATCGGCTACGGTTACGAACCCTTCCGTGCGATCAAGATTGGGCTCGTGATCATCGGGATTGGGGCGCTGGTGTTTGCGATCGGGAATCGCCGCAATTTGATGGCCGAGACCAAGCTGGCCGAGCAGGTTTTGGACAACGGCGGGCAGTTGGGGCTCGTGTCGCCGACGTATCCGCGGTTCAACGCAATCGTTTACTCGCTCGATGTGTTTCTGCCGTTCGTGGATCTCAACCAGGTGTGTTACTGGATTCCCGGCGAGAAACCGAGCAAGCCGCGGAAGAGCCGGAATTGCCTGATGCACATTGGGAAGTACTCGCTGAAGTGGAGCGCGGTGCTGCACTGCTATTTGTGGTTTCAGACGCTCGCGGGGTGGACGCTGTGCACGTTACTCGCGGCCGCGGTTACGGGGATTGTGCAGAGTTGAGGTGTCGGCGAGTCTCTCCGAGACTTGCACCAGTGGAGTTTGCGGGAGTTGGATTCGACGATCGAAGGAAGTGTCGAGCCCCTGGGCGCGAGTTTCGGAGAAACTCGCCTACGTTCGAAACTGCTGGGCACGCGCTGGAACGCGATACGCGAGGAATTTTGAGACTCGCGATCAAACGCGTTTTTTATTGCAGAAGTCGTGGAGTTTTGCGCCTCGATCACGGCACGACAGCGGTCTAGTCGTGATGCGAAGTGCTTTGCTGGCAAAGCGTTTGGGCCAAGGTAGCCGCATGTGGGCACCGGCTTCGGAGGATCAAAACTCGGGGAGTTTTGAGAATGGCACGGGGGTTGCGCGCTTCACAATCATTTCGTTTGCGGCGCGTGTGACGTGCCGCGTATCCGGAGTGTGCGCGCACTTCTAGCGTGGCCGGGGCGGGTGCACGGCGGCTTGTTGGGCGGTTGAGTTTTCAAAGAGCGTGTGGTGTTGGGATGAGCGTGGGACTAATGTAGCAGGTCTTTATACGTTTGTCCATTAGTATTTGTGGCCACCGATGAGCCGTTGTGGTGGACGGACAGAATTGTCCGTCCTACGGGGGTAGCATGGCGGCTGTTAGTAGCTGCGGTTGCTGTTGCCGCTGAAGCGCATGAGGAAGTAGAGCAGCGTCATGACGGCTTGGAGGGTGCCGGCGACGTACGTCCAGGCGGCGGCGTTGAGGACGCTGCGGACGTGTTCTTGATCCTGCCGAGGCACGACGCCGAGGGCGTCGAGCTGGGCCTTGGCGCGGCGGCTGGCGTCGAATTCGACGGGCAGATTTACGAGTTGGAAGAACACGGCGGCGCTGAAGAGGACGATGCCGATTTTGATCAGCAGCATCAGCTGCAGCATGAAGCCGAGCATGAGGAGTGTCATGCTGATGCCGCCGCCGAAGCTGGCGAGCGGGACCATGGCGTTGCGGATGATGAGGAGCGTGTAGCCGGTGGCGTCTTGGAGGGCGTGGCCGGCTTCGTGCGCGGCGACGCCGACGGCGGCCATCGTGCGGTTTTGGTACACGTCGGGGCTAAGCCGCAGGACTTTCGAGCGCGGGTCGTAGTGGTCGGTCATGAAACCTTGGACAGGTTCGATTTCGACATTATGCAGGCCGGCCGAGTCGAGCACATAGCGAGCAGCGGCTGCGCCGGTCATGGGGGCCGGTTCTTGTTGAGCGCGGGCGAAGGCGGAGCGCACGCGGGTTTGGGCCCACAGGCCCAGGAGCAGGGCGGGGGCAAGCATCAGCCAGTAGGTGGGGTCGAAGGTGAGGAGCATTTTTGGCAGTCCGGGGGTGGTTTGGAGCCAATGGTGCAAGGCGTATGCCGCGGGACAATGGCCGCTAGAGAATTATACGGCGTGTGAACGCAAATAGTGCGTTACAACCGGCCATCCAAAGTTAGGCCTGGAATCAAAGGTGTTCCCAACTTTTGAAGTACCACCGCACCCCCGGAAGATCGAACACCCAGGAAATACTTTCAAGCCATGTGAGAGGGCGATAGACCGTCAAGCCAATGGCCATGCGTACGTCATCGGAAACGCGCATCCATTCAATGAACACCAGCACAGGCGGGGCCAGGAGCACATAGAAGCCGAGCCAAGCGCCGACAGTAGCCACAGAGAATGCCGCCAGCTTCATGCGGGCGTGTGGCTTCGCAGCTAGCCGGCGCTCGATCGCTTTGCGAGTCGTAACGCGTGTGAGTTGACATGCTGTCACCAGGGCCAATACGAGCACGAGTATGTGGGGGTAGGTGACGGCCGCCGCACAGGCCAGGGCGACCATAGTCATCGCGAAGAGGAGAGCGCGAAGGCTGAACCGAAAGCAGCTGGGCCTTACGCCATTGCCGTCTTCCGTAGCAAGCTTTGATCGGGCAACGGCCGTCGCGATGCGCCGCCAATAGTAGCGATACAACTGCACGATCGCAATTGTTGCCAGGACTCAGCCGGCGATCATTAGTGGGAAGACGTATCGCCCCATATGGTGCTCTTCGATGATCTCACCTGTGGTGATATCGAAGCGGTAGCGGTCGTGAGTCGATGTACGAAAGTCAAAGAGCTTTCCTTCCAGGACAGCGTTATCGCCTTCGTCGTCGTACCAGAGATCGTGCCAATCCCCGGTGGTGAACGGCATCAGTGCCGGGTAATCGAGAAGCTCGGCGACGTCGTAGCTCTTGATCTCGGTTCCACGATCGTAGAATTTGATTCCCCAATCGAGTTGCCCGCCGCGGGCGTAGGCTCCGTCGCCGAAGATATTCCAGCAGACGAGGTAGCGGCCATCTGCAGAGACCCTCCACACATCACTGCTATCCCAGGGAGCGGTCCAAATCGGCTGATGGGAGCCGATCTCGTAGCAGCCGCTGGCGGGGAAGTGTTCGCGCAGGTCGACGGTGCGGCCATCGGGTAGCTGGGCGGTTCGGCCTTCGTCTTCTGCAATTGGCACCGGCGACAGAAACACGATCATGTGTTGGCCGTCGGGGAGCGCGACGACGTGCGATTTCGGTAGAGCGCTGAGGGCAGCATGGGCGGGCGATTCGCAAGTGTGCAGCAGGCCGATTCCGGCAACGAGGATTGCGGCGATTTTCGCGGCGTTGCACATGGTGGATGTCGACCGTGTTGGATCACCACCGTTATTCGCGGTAGGCACCGCCGGTTATTCTCACGCAGGCGGGTGTGACGCCTTCAGCGTAAGCGGCGATTGGGGGTCGGTAAACCCAGAGTGCGCTAGCTGCGCGAGCGACGCTGGGCTGTGGAGTGCAACGCCTTTTGTGTAGGCATTAGACGCGAGAAGGCATCGCCGCTGCGCGGCTATTAGTTCGGTTGTGACGTTAATCGGGGACTTCCGTCCCCGGCTAGACGATTACGTCCCTTTGGGCTCGTTGGCCGAAGGGGATTCATCCTGTTGAGGGGGAAGGATTGGCAGCGGTTTACAGAACCACTGCGAACCCTCCCCTAACCCCCTCCCTAAAAGGGAGGGGGATAATACTGATCTATGGATTTAGGTTGGGAAGGTTGAGGCGGTGGGCGTAGGCGTTGAGGAGTTGTTCGGGGGTGCTGTTGTAGGCGGTTTTGAGGGCCTCGTCGTATTTTTGGCCTTCTTTGAGCGCTTCGATGAACTTCACGTAGTTGTCGCGACTGGTTTGCAGCATGAAGCGGGTCAGGCTGCTGGCGACGCCGTATTGCCAGGGTTCGATGCGTTCAGCAGTGAGCATGCCGCCAAGGGAGCGTTCGGCGGCGAGTTGTTGGGCGGCGCGGAATTCGCGCGTTTTGACGGCGGTGCTGTCGGGGACCATTTCGGCGCCGATGACTTCGGCCATGCCTTCGTCGACCCAGTTCGGAAGACGGGCTTTGGTTTTGTAACGGTGGATGAAGCCGTGGCTCGTTTCGTGGACGAGCATCTGGCCGAAGTCGTTGGGGTCGTTGCCGCGGAAGCAGGAGATGACGACCTGGCCGTCGGTGCTGAGGTGGCTGAGGCCGTAGACGTTTGCCAGCGTGCGGAGCGACTGGCGGGCTTCGGGGAAGAAGCGTTCTTCGAAGGCGTCGAATTCGGCGTGTTCGAGGAAGGCGAAGATTGGGGCTTTGCCGCCAAGCCAGACTTTGTGATTGCGCGGCACGCCGTAGAGCTTGGCCATCCACTCGTACATGCGGTCGAGCGAGGCGATGTACGGCCGCATTTGATCGGGCGGAATGTTAGTGACGACGAGGAAGTGTTCGGTTTCGAGGAGCTGTGAGCCAGGGAAGAGGGCGATGACCTCGTCGGCCATTGCGCGCGACTTCTGGAGGGCTTCGTTGTGCTCGGTTTCGCTGTCGTCGGCGGGCCAGGGTTCGACGTCGTGCTCTTTGAGGCGGGCTAGCCAGGCTTCGCGGTCTCGCTCGCGGCGGGTTTTTTTGAGGGGCGAACTGCCGGGTTTGGTGAGGGGCTTGCTGGCCGTGCGTTGCGTGGCGCGAGTGGGACGCTGCTTTTGGGGTGTTAAGTCGGTGGATGAAGGGGTATTCGAGCGGTCGGTATCGGGTTGGGCGGAGAGGAGATTTGTTGTTAGCACGAGGATCGCGGCGAGGGCGCGGAGGCAAGTCATTAGCGTGGTGCGGGGCATGCTGTTAGTTTAGTCGATGGATGGGAGATCGCGAGGCGTGCAGCGTGCGAAGTACTGGGGGTAGCCACCGAGAGGGTGCCCGGCGGCTGATGAGGCGGTAAGCAACGGGGTTGTGGGAGCGGGTATCCTCTCGCGGAGCGAGAGGTCTACACTGGGCTACAATGGCCCGTGATTTGCATATTGGTGGCGGGCGGCTTTTCTAAGTTGTGTCATTCGGCGGGAATTGTATGAAAATTGCTTTCGTCGTGAACGACGTGCAGACTGAGGTGGCCTCGTACACGACCACCAGGCTGGCGATGGCGGCCGTCAATCGTGGGCACAAGAGCTATACGTTCGGCGTGGGTGACTTTATTTGCGCGTGCGACGGGTCGGTTCACGCGATGGCCCGGACGGTGCGGGGCAAAAGTTATAAATCGCTCGAGAAGTTTCTGGGCGAGCTGCAAGCGGATGAGCATGAAGCCGAGCATGTAAACCTCGATGAGTTCGATGTGGTGTGGCTGCGGAATGATCCATCGACGGACGCGATTGAACGGCCGTGGGCGCAGTCGTCGGGGATTCTGTTTGGGCAGCTGGTTGCGAATCGCGGCGTGATGGTGCTCAACGACCCGGAGAACCTTGCGCGGGCGATCAACAAGACTTACTTCCAGCAGTTTCCGGAAGAGGTTCGGCCGAAGACGTGTATTAGTCGGAACGTGGACGAGCTGAAGCGCTTTATTGGTCAACAGCGCGATAAGGTGGTCATCAAGCCGCTGCAGGGGTCCGGCGGGAAGAATGTATTTCTGATTGGTGAAGACGAGCGGGCGAATCTCAACCAGATGCTCGATGCAGTGCTCCGGGATGGATACTGTGTGGCGCAGGAGTACCTGCCGGCGGCGGCAAAAGGGGATGTGCGGTTGTTTGTGATGAACGGACGACCGCTCGTGCGCGATGGGAAGTATGCCGCATTCCGCCGCGTAAACAAAACGGGCGACGCGCGCAGCAACATGCACACGGGCGGGCAGAGCGAGCCCGTGGAGGTGAACGACAAGATGCTGCGGCTGGTGGAGATCGTGCGGCCGAAACTGATGAGCGACGGCATGTTTTTGGTGGGGCTCGATATCGTGGCCGACAAACTAATCGAGATCAACGTGTTCAGCCCGGGCGGGCTGGGCAGCAGCAGCCAATTTGCGGGGATCGATTTCGCGCAGGTCGTGGTGGAAGACTTGGAGCGGAAGGTTGAGTACCGCAAGTACTACGATGGGCGGATGCCGAATGCGGAGTTGGCGACGTTGTAAGGGGCGTGCTGCGACGGACATGCCGCCGTTGATGGTGGTTCAAATGACACACATCCACGGTCGGTTTAACGCTTTCAACGTAACCTGATTCCCATTCAAACCGGAACGCAGCGTGCGCTCGCTGCGGCGAGCGACGCTGGGCTCTGGAGTTTAACGCCTTCGGCGTAGCCTCTCGTGGACAACTCTCTTGAGGCGCTTCTTTTCCGGCGATTGAAGGTCGTGTGTTGCCGGGCTCACTTGGCTTGCCAGGTGTGACGCCAGAGTTGCATGGGGGCGGGGGGACGGAATTGCCACGGCCAGGATTGGTCGAAGACTTGCAGCTTAAACATTTTCCAGGCTGAGTGTGGGCGGCGGACGAACTGTCGGCCGAGGGCCCACCAGAGACGCGGGTTGTACTTGATTGAACGGAAGAATTGGCGCTGCCAGTATTCGCTGGTGAGGTGGTAGTCGTGAGTGCCGTCTTCCGCGGCGACGAGTCTAAAATACGGTTCGGCGCACCGCTCTAGTTGACCGGGCTCGGGGTACCAGCCACCGAAGAGATCTACGAGCATGGCATATTGATATTCGGCGGTGCCGCGTTTAAAGGCGCGGGTCCCGTGAGCAATTGCAGTGGGATCGAATTGGCCGCGGCGCCTGAAGTGGATGGCGGTGGTGACGAAGCGGCCGCCGGGCTGCAGAAGTCGGTGGCAGATGGCAAAGAGTTCGTGATAGATGTCGTCAGCCTGCCCGGCAGCAGCATCTTCGACTTGCACAAAGTGTTCGAGCGAACCGTTGGCGATAATAGAGTCGAACGCTTGCTCCCAAGTGGCGTTGGCTTCGTGATAAGGCGGATGCAAGTCAGTTGCGTTGTCACGGAAAATGTGGCGGTAGTTAAGTTCGCGAACATCGAGGCCGCGGGCCCGATCGGCGGCGACCTGGGGTGGCGAGATAGTGATGCCGATGGGCTGAGCGCCGCGTCGCTGTGCGTGTTCGAGGATGCGGCCGTAGCCGCAGCCGATATCGAGCAAGCGAGTGCCACGGCGACAATGGGCCTGATCGAGCAAGTATTCGGCCTGGCATTCCTGAGCAGCAATGTATGCGGCTCGATCGTTGCGGTCGTCAAGATATTTACCGTCGGTGAAATCGGTGAGGCCGCAACTCGGGACAACAGTGAGAAGGTCGTAGCAGGTGCGTACGACCGACGAGGTAGACCTCCGGATGGACGGCGCTTGCGCGAAGCTAGACATCGACGCCTCCCCTTTATTTAGCCCCCTCGATTGTAGGGGGCGCGAGGCGAATTGCAAGAATTTGCTTGACGTGCGGCGTCGAAAGTAAGCGAGAATGTAGCAGAAAACGCGTCATTGGAGCGTTTCGTCGGCGAGCGGTGGCTCAACCCCGTCGTGCTGGATGGCGCAACCGCGGGCTAGCGCCCGGCGGCTAATTCCAAGCACGAAGCTATGATGCGTCGCTAAAGCGCGGCGGTCAGAGGTTCGGAGACGCGGGCTTCGCCAACGAGTTTGCGAACGACCTGGCTGGGATCGTTGGTTTGCGCCATGAGATCAAGCTGGCGCTGCGCCGTACTGGGGCTGTGGGCCATATCAACGCAATGTTGAAGATACTGGCTGCAGCCAAGGTCGGCGGCGGTGCGGCCGAGGAGATCGGCAAGACGTTTGACGACTTCGACAACTGGCAATGACTCGTAGGTGATCGTGTCGACGAGCTTCGCCTGATTGCCGAAGCGCGCGGCACGCCACTTGTTCTGCTGGACCATCATCGGATGGCTATCGTGCTGATACGTGCCATTATCGATTTCGTCGGAGAGGGCTTTCACAAGGCACTGCACCATAGCGGCGATGCCGAGGGTGTCTTGGAGGTTGCCAGGCATATCGCAGACGCGAACTTCGACCGTGCCGAACTTATGGTGCGGGCGGACATCCCACCAGATCTCGCGGACAGTGTTGATGAAGCCGGTGTCGACCATGTGGTTGACGAGCCACACGTATTCGCTCCAATTGCGCATGAGCGTGGGCAGGCCGGCGGTGGGGAGGCCTTCCATCACTTTCGTGCGGTGCGATTGCAGACCGGTGCGGCGTCCTTCCCAGAAGGGGCTGCTGACACTTAGCGCGAGCAGCGTGGGAAGATGGCGCATGATGCGGTCGCAGATCATGACTGCTTTATCGCCGGAATCGACGCCGACGTGGATGTGAAGACCGAACGTGACCAGCCGGCGGGCCATTTCTTGCAGCAGGTTCACTAGAAGCAGGTAGCGTTCATCGGGCGTGATGCGTTGTTCAAGCCACGTGGAGAAAGGGTGGGTAGCGCCCCACCAGAGGCGCAGGCCGAGGGCGTCGCAGGCAGATTCAACCGTGGTGATCTTATCGCGGAGGTCGCGTTCGGCTTCGCCGATCGTTTCACACACGTCGGTGTTGATTTCGATGACGCACTGCATGAGCTCGGGCTTGAAGCAACTGGAGTCGTCGCGTTGATGGCCTTCGGCAGTGAGACGGGCGTTGAGCAGGCCGTAGGCGCTCGAGAGCGCCATGGTCTCGGCATCGACGAGGCCGAGTTCGAGCTCGACGCCGAGGGTAGGTCGCTCGTTGCGGTGGAATTCGATTTTGGCCATTGCTCTGTTTGTCCGTCGTCGGCTGTCCGTGGTCCGTTGTAACTATACTACGCAAACTTCGAGGCAACGGACTATGGACAACGGACAACGGACCCGGGCAGCTATTTCACGAATTCGGGCACTACAAGTTCAGGCAGCACGCCGGCGGCATGGCCTTCAGCGAGAAACTGGGTGACGGCTTGGCGGCCGCGGGGGCCGAAGTCTAGTGTCCAATCGTTGACATACATGCCGACGAATTGGTCAGCCTGTTGGTGATCCAAATCTCGGCCGTATTGGAGTGCGTGCTTGAGGGCAGGCTCTCTGTGGTTGAGGCCGTACTCGATGCTCGCTTTGAGCAGGCGCTGGACATCGCGGATGGTCTCGGTGCCGAGGTTCTTGCGGATGGCGTTCGCACCGAGCGGCAAGGGGAGGCCGGTGCGGTCTTTCCACCATTTCCCAAGATCGACGATGAGTTGCAGCTGATGATCGCCGTAGGTGAGTTGGCCCTCGTGAATGATGAGTCCGGCTGCGATGGGTTGGCCTCTGTATTGGCCGGCGACCACGGCGGGGATGATTTCGTCAAACGGCACTTCGACGGATTTGAAGTCGGAGCCGAGGTACAGGCGAAGGGCGAGGTAGGCACTAGTCAGTTTGCCGGGAACGGCGATGGGAACGCCGCGGAGTTCGTCGGCGGTGGCCATTTCTTGGGCGACGACCATCGGACCGTAGCCGTCGCCCATGCTGGCGCCGCACGTGCACAGAACGTACTTGTCGTGGAGGAAAGCGTAGGCGTGAATGCTGACGGCCGTGAGCTCGAGCTGGGCTTGGAAGGCGCGGCGGTTCAGTGTTTCGATGTCGACCAGTTCGTGTGTGAATTCGTAGTCACCGGTATCGAGCTCGTGCTTGGCTAGCGCATAGAACATGAACGCGTCGTCCGGATCGGGGCTGTGGCCGACGCGAATAATTTGCTTGGTGGAATTCACAAGTGTGGTCCTCAGGCGATGATTAATGAATTATCGCATGATACCACGAAGCAGCGGAGAGGCCCACCGCGCGAGGCCGAGCGAAGCGCTAGCGGCCGTGTGACGGTATCGATGCGGGTGGCCCGGGTTAGGCCTCCCACGACATGCTCTGATGCGTGGCCTGGCTCTTGGAGCTGTCGAAACTCTTAGGGCGCGGCACACCTTCGCCAGAGGCGAGCTTATCGCAGACGAGCTGCCAGGTTTCGCGTTCGTAGTCCAAGAGCTGGAGGGCTTCGGCGAGCGGTGCGGGGTCGCTGTTGATTTTGGCTTCGGACACGCGGCGGAACAGGAACAGATAGAAATCCGCGACTCGCTGGTTGAGGTCGCTCTCCTTTTCGCGGGCCGCAGCGAGGAGTTCGCCGACGATGTCGATGACGCGCAGCAGCGGGGCGGCAGCGGTGGTAGGTTCGCCACGGCGGAGGGCCTCTTCAGCCTGGCGGCCGAAGCGGATGGCGCCCTCGATGAGCATCAGCTGCAGGCGTTGCGGCGGAGCAGTGAGGACTTTTGATTCGAGATAGGTTGAGTTTTGCATGAGATCTGTGGAACCGTCCGTTGTTCAAGACGCGATACGAAAGCCCTGTCTGCCGACTAAAGATCGCGAACTGGCGCCTGTTTACTTCGCGCTAGTTAGGGGCGAAATAACCTGGAGCGACGCGAGAGCGTTCAGGTTGTTCTTCAGCTTGGAAACGGTCGCCTCCAGATTATAGAACTGCAACAGCAACGTATCTCGCTGGCGACTGAGCTGGTCGGTCATGGTGTCGATTCGCTTGTTGTTGGCTTCAATCATGTCAGTCAGCGAGTCGGTGCGGGCAGTCAGGAGCGAGTTTTTTTCCCCGGCAAGGATCTCGACCGTGTCGGAGAGTTTCTTAGCAACCCCGCGGTCTTTGTCGGTGAAAAGCTTCTTGATCGCCGCGGGATTCTTGTCGAATGCGGTTTTGAGCTTGGACTCGTCGAGAGTCATCTTGCCCTTGTCGTCGACGCTAATGCCGACAACGGAGAGCGAGTCGAAAGCGCCGACGCCGTAGAACTTGGATGTGACGACGTGGGCCAAGTCGGTATCGACGCGAAGCGCTTCGGTGGTGCCGAAGAGGATGCCGGTGGTCAGCGTGTCGGGATCATACGCCGTAGTCTTGTCGATCGTTTCGCGCACCGAGTTATACGCGGAGACGAACTCCTTCACGCTGTTGACGAGCTGCGAGCTCGTGGACGAAACATTGATCGTGACGGGTTTCTGCGTACCGTCTTTGATGGTCAGGTTAAGGCCACTAACAATATTCGTAAAGGTATTGGTCGTGGAACTGACGAGAACGCCGTTGCCACCCGTCGTGCCATAGAGGACGAGGGCGTCGCGACCGCTTGAAAGCTCCTGGAGCGAGAGCGTGGAATTGCTCGTATCGATGAGCAACTCATTGCCGGCCCCGGTATTGTTGGCGACGATGGAAAGCCGTTGCTGACCGCCGGCGTTGAGGATACTCGCGGTGACGCCGCGGTTGGAGTCATTGATCTTCTTGACGACGTCGCTCAGCGTGTCGTCGGAGTCGATGGTGATCGTCGCGGTCGCGGTGCCATCGACCACTTGCTTGGTACTACCATTGACGATGGTGGCAACGCTAGTGCCTAGCAGCCGGAGGTCCTTGGCGGTGGTATTGTTGCCGACGGCAGTGACAGTGATCGAGCCATTGCCATCGAGGTTGTCGATTAGTTCGATGCCGTCGCCGCGGTCGTTGATGCGCGCCTCGACGCCGACGCCGGCGAGGGAGTTGATTCTCGCGAGCACATCGCCGACGGTGGTGGCGACGTCGTCGACGGTGTTGAGGTCGACGGCGCCTGTGATGCCCGTGGTACCGGTGATCTTGAAGTCGCCGACATCGATGCCGGCCCCACCGTTGAGCGATGAGAGGAGCGTGGCGGCGCTGATTTGGCGACGTTGCAGCCCGCCGCCGTTCACGGTCGTCGAGGAGGAATCGGTCATGATTCCGAGGTGGGAAGCCGTGTTAGTGGCATCGGCGTTTGTGATGGTGAAATTGGTCGCAGTGGCGCCCGTCTTATCGGTGAGCTGAATGCCGTTGCGGGCGGGGTTAATGGTGGCAGTAACGCCGGCAGCCTGTGAGTTGAAGGCGTCGATAATCTGGCCCAATGTTTCCGAGCCAGTCAAATTGACGTCGGACGTAATGTTGTTGCGGTTCTTGACCGTGACGTGACCGAGCGTGCCAAGGCCGGCGCCACCTTTGAGGTTGGAAATGAGCGTGTCCCGTAGCCCGCTGGCAAGCCGTCGGCCGGTGACGGTGCCACCCGCGGCTGTGGTTATGAGACCCAAGTCGGTGGCAGCCGTGCCGACGCCGACGTTGGAAACGGCGAAAATTCCACCGCCCGAGGTGAGGTCGTGGAGTTCGAGTCGATTGCCGTCGCTGCTGATCGAGGCCGAGAGCTTGGTAGGGGCAGCAGCATTAATGGTGTTGAGAACATCGCCGAGCGTCTTGGCGTCGCCGAGATCAATTTCCAGAGTTGATTGATCGGCCAGCGCGACGGAGAGGTCCTTACCAGTGCGGAGCTGCACGCCAGTCCCGTCGTTGAGTGACTTGAGGCTGGTTTTGTTGTGGAGTGTGAATACATCGGCGCCGGTGACGGTGGCGGCGGCGACATCGACGCCCGTGAAGCCGAGGCTGGCGGCGGTTTTCCCGCCACCGACTTCTTGCACCTTGAAGTTACCGCTGCCGCCGGTGTTATCGACGAGCTTGAAGGTATCGCCAACGGCAGTCGCGGTCACATTGATATCGCTACTCGAATTGATGGCCTCGAGGACGTCGTCGACAGAACGAGCATAGCTCAAATCGATGACGGCGGTTGCGCCCGAGCGATCGGTGATACGCACTTTACCGCGTTCGAACCCGGCGCCGGAATTGAGTTCGTCGAGGGAGATGCCAGGATCCACGAAACCGCCGGTGCCGAACGTGAGCGTGCCGGCGCCAACCGTTTCGGTGGCGCCGAAGCTCTGGCTCATGAGCTGCTGAGCGGTGGCAGTTTGGACGGGTGTAAAGAGGTAGTTGCCGACGGCTGGCGGCGTGGTATCGGAGACGGAGGCCGTGAGCGCATTCGAGTCGCTGGAAGATGCCTGACGGGAATCAAATAAGCTTGCACTGCCGAGTTGGTTCGTTTCGAATTGAAACGCAACGAGCAGCGCGTTGAGCTGAGTGACGGCTTGGCGCTGGACGTCGAGCGTTTTGGTGCGCGAGGTGAGCGTGTCCTTGGGCTGTGCGGCCAAGGCCATGAGCTTATCAACGGTATCCTGGATCGGGATGCCGGTGATAATGCCCGTGCTGGATTGAATACTGGTCATGGTGCGTGAGCGGCGCTCATCAACCGATTTGGCATGGCGAGAGATTCGCTGGTAACCAAATCTACGGCGCGGTAGCTAGCATGACGCGCGAAGCTCTACCGAATGTATCGACCAGGAAGGTGGGGAATCTCAAAGGCGAATTGGAGGCGAGAGCGTTCCGGACAGCGTGGCCGTGCGGCTATTGGGAGGTGGAAAATCGTGTCCGTCGACGGGAAAATTCATGCCAGCAAAAAACAACCGGTTCGATCCCGAGGGACCGAACCGGCTGGTGATTGTCAGTTTCGTGGTCGTGTCGCGAAAATTACCGCAGCAGTGACAGCACGTTTTGCGGGTTCTGGTTGGCGACCTGCAACACCGTGGTGCCCGATTGTACAAGGATCTGAGCCCGGGTGAGGGCGGCAGATTCCGAGGCGAAGTCGGCATCGCGGATCTTGCTTTCGGCTTCGGTCAGGTTGACCAACGTGTCGTTCAAGGCGTTCTTGTTCGTCTCGATGCTGGTACGTTGGAAAGCACCCAACCGACCGCGGAGAGACGTGACCTGATTGATGGCCTCGTCGACGATGTTGGCGGCCGCTGTCGGATTGGTGGACAGATCGGCCGCGCCACCAGAGCCGAGCTGATACAACGTACCACTCGCACCGCCCAGGCGGGCCGTATTCACGCTCGTAACACCGATGCGGGCCTGTTGGTTGGTGACAACTTCCGGACCGAGCTGGAACAACGCACCACCGCCGGTGATATTGAAGGCGATGGAACCCGTGAAACCAGCGGCAACCGAAGTCCGGAGGTCGAGGCTCGAAGTGTTAATCGACAGCGAATTGCCTTTGCCCGTGGCAGTCACACCATTGACTGTTGCGACAACATCGGCGCCGGTGCTTCGCGAGCCGGAGCCAATCGCGGTCCGGATCGTGCCGCCAGCCGCTTCGGAAATCAGCTTCACGTCGACCACGGCGGCGCTGCCGTAGCTGGTCGACTTGAGCTGCAAGGTGGTGCCACTAACCGTCGCTTGAACGCCGGTGGCATCCTTCACCAAGTTAATAGCGTCTCGGAGTTGCGTAATGGAACTACCCGCTTTTAACTGGAATACTTCCGAACCGGAACTGCCGTTGACTTCGAAAACGGCGTCCTGGGCCAAGCCACCGCTGGCGGAAACACCGCCGGCCAACGTGGCAACACCCGGCGGGGTGTCTGCAGTGTCGACATAGTTCGCGTCGCCGGTAGCAGACGTTGACGCCGCCGAAAAGCCGGTGAGGCCGTCGATCGCCGCAATGATGCTGGCCTTTGTGACGGTACCGTTTACTTTGACGGATACGTTTCCACTGACGACCGCGGCCGACACGGAGTTGGCGGCGATCGTGTTGTCTTCGGCAATCGTGACAGTCACGCCGTTCGAGCTTGCGCCGGCGGCATCGGCGGTAACGGTGAATGCGGTGCTGCCGACGTTACGACCAGTGGTCGTGTAAGTCGGAGCGACACCAGTTGCCACGTCGCCAGCCGCCAGGTTGACACCTGCACCACCGGTGGCAGCCGCGGTAAAGTCGGCGCCGCCGTTGAAAGCCTGGATGGCCGTGGCAACTTCCGTGTTGGTCAGCGTACCAGAGGCGAAGTCAGCGTTGACGGTCAACACACCACCGGCGAAGGTGACGCTATCCACACCGCCAGACGTCGTGCCGTTTTGGACCAAGTCGACGGTGATCCCATTGCCGTTCGCGCCGCCCGCGGCACCCGCGGCCAGCGCCGTCACTGTGATGCCCGCGGTCGTCGTGGTATCGAAGTCAAAGTGGAACACAGCCTGCCGCGCGGCATTTGAGAGGGTAACGTTTGCCGAGGCATTTGCGCCCGCTACTGTGGCGGGAATATTGGTGATGTCGACCTGAGCCTGGGTGGCGGCGGTGGCTACGTCAATGGCCACGGCGACCTGGCCGGTCGAACCGAGGTTAGCCTGATCAATCGACAGGCCGCTGAGCTTGCTGAAGTTCGTGCCTTGCGTGGTGAGGAAGTCGAGGCTGCCGTCGAGCAGCTTGCGGCCTTGGAAGGTCACGGTCTGGGAGATGCGGTTCAAAGCTTTCAGCGAGGAATCAACCTGCAGCTGATTCGCTTTGATCTGATCTTCGCTCATGGCGCCATTGTTGGCGGCTTCGGTTACGAGGCCACGAATGTCGTTGAGCAGCGAGCTCACCTGGCCCAGGGCGCTATCGGCCGTGGCGATGACCTGGTTGGCCCGATCGGTGTTGTCGATGGCCTTCTTGATGCTGGTGATGTCGCTGCGAAGGTTTTCGCTGGCGATCAAACCGGCCGGGTCGTCCTTACCGGTGTTGATCCGCAAACCGGTGCTGAGCCGGGTAAGAGCTTGTTCGAGTGAGCTGTTCGACCGGCTCAACGTGTTCTGCGCAACCAGCGAACTAACATTCGTGTTAATACGTGTCATTTCAGACCCCCTTGGACAGGAATTTGTTCCAACCTAGGCCGGAGTGCGCTGGAGCGCAGATGCCAGCATGTTGTATTGGGCGATTGCTTCTCAAGTGTGGATCCCAGACGACGTATCTGGAATCACAATCGTGTTTAGTCGTTTGTTCCCTATTGCTCGCCAGCTCAGGGACATCCTTCCGCTGAAGGAAGGCAACTCGCTAACTGAGCAAGCCTAGGTTGCGATCTCTGCGCGGGAAACCATTGCAACGGAAATGTGCTTGACCACGCAATGGTCGCCTTATTGCAGTGATATCGACGTGTGAATTTAGGCTCTTTACGCGGGCGAGAAGCTTTTCGAGATATGTCGGCGAAGGTCAGACGCATAAGCGCCATAAGCCGCAAAGTCAGTTCAGGCGGATGACGCCGACTTACTTGCGTTCCGTGGACGTGTTGCCAATTTGACGCGCATCATCCAAGCGGATCTTCGACGCTTGTTGATTTTCGCGTTGAATGGCTTCGTACACTTCGCGGCGGTGGACAGAAACTTCGCGCGGAGCCTCGATACCGAGCCGAACTTTATCGCCGCGAACGTCCACAACGGTGACAACGATGTTGTCGCCGATAATGATGCTCTCGTCGCGCTGTCTGGAAAGCACAAGCATGACGCCACCACTGCGCTAATATATGACGCGGCCAATCGGCCGCCGAGAGCGAACCGTCGAGTGTCGCAACTCGACACATCTTTGTAGTAGCTTGATCGGACCAGCGAGGATAGCAACTCTAGTGCGGTCCAACACGATAAGAATGTAGCAGCGGTACCGGTTACCCAGTTGCGTGGAGTTTGCGAAATATTCCGGTAAGCGCTAACCCGGTTGGATGGACGTGGATTCGCGCGGATCGAATTGAACCACGGGAGGCGCGCAGAAGTGCCGACACACTCGACGGCCAGCGGAGCCGCAAGGGCACGGCCGCGCTCGGCGCCGTGGAAGCTGGATCGCAGGTTGCGCAGCGCCTTACCGGTGCAGACGCCGGTAGCTTAAGCGATCTTGCGGCGTGCGGCGCCTGGGAGGCGATGCTGCACGGCGTGGTCGTCGCGGGCGACGATCTGGCGGCCCAGGCGTTCGGCAACATGAATAACAAGTGGCGCCTTGAGATTGAGCGACAGGCCTTCGGCAGTGTGACTCACTATGGCCAGGATTTGCGCGTCGCCGGGATCCCTCAACCCGAGTGGCTGGATTTCGCGGCGAGCGACTCGCACCTGGTAATCGGCCACGAAGCGACGCGGGCTGACAACGCCAAGGGCGACTTCTGCGCGGTCAAGGCTTTGCAGCCATCCCAGCGCTGTGTTCTGAGCATCGGCGAGCAGGACCCACCGGCGGCAGTCTTCCATGCCGATGAGGCCGTCGACGAATGTGAGCACATCGGCTTCTTCGATGTTGAGGCTTCCGAACCGAGTCGTTGTGATCTTCATGGCATTTCTCGCCCGTTCCACACGCCGCGGTGAATTGCGGCGTGCAATTTACGCAGAACGCGTGATTGCGCTATTAGCTTTAATCGGCTAGAGCGACGCGGCAAAGTCAACCAATTCGAACGATTGGTTCAAGTGACGGCAATGCTGCTATTGGCAGCGTTACGACATGTAGCTGAGCAGCGTCATTTGCAGGAGGCTAGCGGCGGTTTGCAGCGCCGCTTGCAGCGCGTATTGGTGGGCCGTCATATCGGAGATCGCTTGCGCGAGGTCGACGTCGATGTCGTCGGAGAGCGCGGACTTCAGCTGCACGTTTTCATCGTCCAGCTTGGAGCCGATCACTTCGAGGCTCTGCAAGCGGGAACCAATTTCGGCGCGCGCGTAGTTGACGCGTTTCACATCACTATCGAGGACTTCGATCGACTTGCCAATTTCTCCGGTGTCGTTTGCTTTGAGTGCTTTCTGAAGGCGCAGCAGCGTGGTGAAGACGCTATCGGTTTCGATCGAATAGCGGTCTTCGGTCTGCATCACGTAATCGCCGTCGGCATTTGTGGTATTCGAGGTAACTTGGGTTTGGTCGAGCGACATCAAGCCGAGGTATTGGGCCGCCTGGCTGCCTTCGAGGGCGTCGACGGTTAAATTACCTGTGCTAACGGTGCTTTGGTCAAGCAGCTGGATGCCATTGCCAGTGGTAGCAAGCTGGGCGACGACCTTCGTGGTGCCCGTGTTATTGGCGGCATGGTTGTTGATCAGGTCAATGACATCTTGGACATCTTTGGCTGTCGATAGGTTGATATCGAGCTGGGTGCCGTCGCGGGCCGTGATGCGGAAGTCGGCTTTGGTTGCATCAAACTGTTTTGCTACGCCGACGCCATGATTCAAATCGGCGAGCTTAGTTTCGCCCGTGTAAGTGCGCACGCCGAGCTGGGTGGCCATTGCGCCGCCGTTCTCGCCGATCTGCAAGTCGGTGCCGCTCAGGCGGGAGAGGATATTGATGCCGTCTCGATTGGCATTGATCTCCGCGTCGAGGCCCAGGCCGGACCCGTTCAGGAGATTCAAAAAGTCCTCGACGGTCTTCAGATTGGAGGTGTTAAGGGTGACTGTCTTGCCGCCGTTGGTGACGATCAGGCCGTGAGCAGTATCCAGTACTTGTCCACTGCCGCCGGCAGTGATTTGGCCGAAATCTCTGATTTCGACGGTATTAGTTCCGGCCTGCGAGGTTTTAATAGCGTCGTGGAAATCGATGTCGGCAGAAAACGTTCCTTCGGCGTTGATCGCCGCCACGGCCATGGCGGCCGTTGTCGAGTTGGCCTGCACGTGAACCGTGAGGACTTTATTGAGCGGGTCGCTGGCGTCGTAGCTGGCCGTTTCGGCGCCGAATACGCCGTCATTGGCAAAGACGACACGCACGTTGTTGTAAGCGGCGCCGTTATTATTGGCGGTGAGCAAAATATCGTTATTCGGATTAGCCGATTGGATGCGGGCAGTGGCCTTCGTGCCCAGGAGCGTGCTGAGTTCGGTGGTTAATTCGACGGCTGTGTGAAGCGGTTGGCCGACAATCGTGTTGGACGAAGGCGCGCCGGCGGGAGTCAAGATGCCGAGTTCGCTGGCGGCCTTGCCTTGTGCAACCTCGCCAACCGTGATCGTACCGCTGGGCGTGGTGAGCGTAAGACCGGTGCCCGTGACGGTGGCGCGAATCGTTGTACCGGTGGGCGGGTTACTTTCGATCATCTTGACCACATCGCCGAGCGTGGCGGCATTGCTGAGGTCAACGACACTCGACACCGTCGAAATGCCATTGTTAATCGACACCGTAATGGCGGGATTCTGGCTGATGCCGTTGCCGCGATTGAGCGAATTGAGGTAAGTGTCTTCAGTAACGTGCGGGGCCAAATCGGTCCCTTTGATTTGGCTGGAGATGCCGCCGAAAACCTCAGTGCCTGGCAAGTTCGTATCGAATAGCCGCTCGAGATCGACATACGTGCGCAGCGTGCCTTCGTTTCCAGAATAGCGGACGACCTGGCCGTCGTACTGGTAAGGTTGAACCTGCGAGGTGGAACCAGAAAAAAGGTACCGATCCTGAAGTTTGGCGTTGCCAGTCGCGACGAGCGTGCGGATGGCCTGAGCGATGGAGTTGACCACTGTTTCGCGATCAGCATCGGTGGCCACCGTGCCAGCGACGCCGATCGTATCGGCCTTGATCTTGGTGAGCAGATCGGAAATGCCGCCGAGATTCGAATCGGCAGCGACGAGAAACTGGTTGTTCGATTGGATGTTCGACTTGATTTGCCCTTTGCGATCGAGCAGCCGCTGGAGGTTGATAGCGCGCAGCGCGGCGGGGGCATCATCGGACGGCAATTGAATGCGTTGGCCGGTGCTAATTTGCGTCTGCAAATTGAACAGTGTGACCTGATCGTTTTGAACCTGGCCGATCAACCGCTGGCGAACGAAGTAGTCGCCGACGCGTGTCGTCGGGATGGGAACAATGCTGGCCATAGGAAGTGCCTAAGGTGGACTATATCTTCACGAGCATGTCGAGCATGTCGGAGATTGTTTGGATGTATTTCGCAGTGGCCTGAAAGATGCGCTGAAAGGTCAGCATTTTGACTGCTTCTTCATCGATGCTGACGCCGCTGACGGCTTGTTTTTGTCCTTCCAAGGTGTCTTCGAACGTGCGATAGCCTTCCGCCACCGATTTCGAGACGGACGACCCCTGAGTGATCGAGTTGATGGTCTGGTCGTACATGTCGGCGATGGAAGCGCCGCCGACGACATCCAACGGGCGATCGAAAAACGAGGAGAGGCGTTCCGCATTGCCGGAGCCTTGGCCGATGCCATCGAGGCTGGCGGCGAACTTGCCGGCGTTGCTAATGCCTTTGAGCTCGTCATTGACGCCGAGCGTGGCCGCAGTCGAGCCTGTGAAGAACGTGTTCAAGCCCAAAGCGGCGAGCACGCCGCTATTGTCTTCTGAGAAGGAGAAGTCGATATCGGGCGAGTCGGCTTTGATTTGCAGCTGGCCGACCTGGGTGACCGAGGCAGTGATGCCGTCGATGGCGTCGAGTTGGGAGGCCAGATCATTGAGTGAAGTATCTTCGCCGAAGCCGTTCAGATCGACGTTGATTGTTGTCGTGTTTGCGTCTTCCGGCGCTTCTCGACTGCGAACGCTGATTTTGAAATAACCATTATTAGGAGTGAACGGCAAGCCGGCGGCATCAAGCGGTGCATTCAAATCGTTGACGACATTGTTCGTCGTCAAGTTTTGAAAGCCCGTTAATCCCTGACCTTGCGAGTAAAGCTTGTTGAATTCGAACGCCAAGGTTGACGCGAGGTTGTCGATGTCGCCAATGAAGTTCGTAACGATTTGATCACGGGCGATGTACAGTCCGCCGAGTTCGCCGGAGTTGGCCTCCAGTTTTCCATGAGAGCGGCTGAATTCGATGTAGCCGGTGGACGCGCCCTCTCCGCTGACGCGGTCGACGTCGACTTCTTGCCTGCTGCCTTCGAACACGAGTAGTTCGCCGCCGACGCCGATGCTCAGGCCGCCGTTGGGTTGCTCCTCGACATGGATATTCACGATTTCGGAGAGTCGATCAACCGCGAGTTGTCGTTGTACACGGAGACCACCGGCTTCACTGCTGCCGCCATCGCCGACTTCGCTGGAGGCGATTTGTACATTTAATTGGCGGATGGTTTCGGCGAGATTATTGATCTCATCGGACATCGCCGTGACACGGTCATCGAGTTGAGTCTTGATGTCCAAGGCGCGGCTGTAGAGGTTATTGATGTTCTCGGTCAGCGACATGCCTTTGCCGACCGCGAGGTTACGCGTGCCAGCGTCGTTGGGCACTTTAAGAACTTCGTCGACGGACTTGAAGAAGTCGGTGAAGGCGCCGCTCAGGTCGGTCTTGTCGGACAGTTCATTGAGCAGCGTTTCCAGGTCTTTGTAGACGCCTTCTTGCACTTCGGAATTGGCCCGGTCGGCCTTCGCGCCAATGAGCCGGGCCTGGACGAACTTATCGAGCTTTTGAACGATGCTATCGACTTGGACGCCCAGGCCGAGGATCAGCTTGCCGTTGTTCTGGACGCCGGCGGGTAAGTAGACGGCTTCCTGGCGGATGTAGCCTGGCGTGCTGGCGTTGGCAATATTGTTGCCCACGACTTGCAGGCCGATTTGCATGGCCTGCAGCGTGTTGCCGCCCATTTGTATCGAGCCGAACAGACTCATGCGGCACCGCAGATGAGAGAGGAGGTGCGTGCCGCGCCAGGAGTGAGTCAGCAGCGAGTGTCACTCGCCGCGCGGAGCTCATTGGTTCCACGAACGCAGCATTGCTAAGCGGCTCGATCGACCAGCGCGCCACTGGAAGCGCGGTCTGAGCCCTTTCCATATGTCGGCTTAAGTCGGCCGCCGGTAGCAATAATCTCTATCAGTTGCGAGAGATGTAACAGCGAACGCTGTACTAGCACCCAATTGGTGAGGCTCTGGTGCTGCAGGAGTCGCGTCCGATGTTCGGCTTCGCGAATGCTGGCTTGCATGCGAGTGCGGCTTTCAGGCGGGAGCTGGTTGCTGAGGGCCGCGATGGTATCGGCCTTCAAGCCTTCGGCCGCAGCACGAGCCAGAAGTTGTTGTCGGTGGTCGTTACAGGCTTGCAGACGACAGGCAAGCTCCTGCTCGCGGCCATTCATCGCGGCGAGCGCCGTTTGGTCGCCGGCGGCCAAGAGCCGCCGCTTTTCACTGAGTGTTTCCAGCAGCGAGGCTTGCACCTCGGCCAGTTCCGACAGCAGGGCGCCAATATCGCCTTCCCAAGTTGCATCCATAGTGTTGCTCTAGCCGGTTGTGGCGATTGACCCTGTAAGTGTAGCGATGGTTCAGTGTTTGATTTCGCGTGCTTATCGTCGCGACAATTGATCGAGCTGAGCCAGGTCGTTCGCAGACTTGTGTTCGGCAAACCGCGGAAACTGCCGCTCGAACATCGGTTCGGCAAATGTGGAGGCGGTTCGCTTGGTCATCTCTTCGGAGAGCGTTTGGTCGAGTTGGCTCTGGAAGATCTCTTCCGCGCGGCCACCATTGAAATAGGCCGGCTTGCCGACCGTTGATCGCATGGCTTTAAACATTTGGCCGTAGAACGTTTGGCCGACGAATTGCGTGAAATTGTCGCGGAGCTGTTGTTCGCTGACTGGTTTGGCTTGGAGCGAGATGGCGGACGAAGCGTCGAGATTGCCGGCCTGTTTGAGCGCGAGCGGAGTTTGGGTGTCGCGGGCTTGGAGAGCCAGCATCTGTGACGTCGCCGTCGCCGTGTTGAACGGGCTGATAGTGTTCATGGTTATCGAGTTGCTGCGGAAGAGAGTGTTCGTTGGAATTTGGCGGCGGTTACTCGATAATCAGCCGGCCGTGAAGCTTGCCATTGCGTTCGATGCCTTGAATGATCTCGATCATGTCGGAAGTAGGAACTTTTAGAGCAGTCAGCTGGTCAACCAGGGCTTGCAGCTTCGGCTTGTTCGATTCATCGAGATCGATGATGCCGATAGCCGGTCCGGTCGAGGCGTCGACGACAACGTTCTTGTGCGACACGATGACGTCGCCAATTTCCACTTCGCCGCTGATCACAATCGTGCCGGCGCGAGGATTGATCACAACGCGTGATTCGGTTTGCGGCTCTTCGATGCGAATTTCGAGCAGATCGGAGGCGAATGCCACTGGGTCATGGGCAAAGACTTCTGGAATGCGAACCACAATGTTTGTGGCGTCGATTGCTCTCACCATTTGTTCACTGTATTTGCTGCCGGATTCGGAATATAGCGACTTGTCGCGAATTTGCTGCACGATGTCGTTCGCAGTCTGAAAATCGGCATGGTTCTTATCGAGAACCAGCGTGATATGGCCTTCGCGAACGAACGGCGTGAAGATATCTGCCTCGATCTGGCAACCGCCGTGGATGACGCCAACGGTTAATTGCGAGGGGTTATCAATGACGACTTGGCCCTGGCAAAGGGCGTACACGCGAGGATCCTGAATGTTGGGGCCTTGCAGAGAAGCGAACGCCAAACGGCCGCCCTCGAGGCTCTTGCCGTTGATCGCACTGACGAAGCAGTCGACATGATCGCCGCGGCGAGCGCCGGTCGCGGGTACCGTGGCAGTGACCATGACAAGCGATGCGTTTTTCACCTTCTTCAATTCATCGAGGCCGGCTTTTTGCGGATCCTGGGTGATTGGATTGCCCATGATTTCCATGGCGCGAGCAATGGCCCGCATCGTGGGGGCATCGTTTGCTTCGCCCGTGCCACTCAGGCCGACGACAAGGCCCATGCCATGGAGCACGTTCTCTTCCTGGCCCTTGATGCGGCAAATGTCTTTCAAGCGAGTGCGGGCCGAGGCCGGCATGGCGGCGATCAGTGCCAAGCAGCACGCAATTAGCAATGGTTTCTTCATTGAATTCTCGTTGTCGTTGTCGGGTCGCTTAGCTAGAACGGCTTGACCTGGTCATACCACTTGGTGAACCAGCCGCGTTGGGTGCCATCGTGGATGAAGCCCTTTTTGCGAATGCGAATCTGGCGCTCGGCAACGTCGTCGCTGCGGACCGTTCGGTCGGGGCCAATAGATTGGCGGCGAATGACGCCCGCGAGCGATTGCTCCCACACTTCGTCATCGTGCTGCACTTCGCTGTGCGCCTCGATGACGAGGTTTCCGTTGGGACGGATATCGACAATGGTAGCGGCGATACGGAAGGTCAAAGCATCGTTTGCGGAAATATCGGCTTGGGTTTTGTACTGGCTGTCGAGCGAACCGCTAATCGTCGGTTCGCCATTGCGCTGCGGAGCGGGCATGATGTTTTTGCCGTCGAACTTCAGCCAGTCGGAAAGGACGGCATGGAAGTCGAGATTCCGCTTCGAATTGGCGTCACCTTCGCTAATCAAGCTCGAACGATAATCAACGAGCACTGTCACGATGTCGTTAATCTGGAGCTCACGGCGCTCGGCTTCGGGCGGAGTCGGGCGGTAAATGAACGAGCTGTTCTGAAGCGTGAGTTGGGCCTTTTGCTGAGGATGAACTGGAGGCGCGAGCATCAGGCTGGCATCCTGAGCAGTGACCTGCCGGCCCGCGGCGAATGCGATGACGAAGCAGCCGCGGCGCGCCCATGCTCCGAAGCGATCACGCAGCCACGTTGTGCAGGTTGGGATCATTTGATGAGTGCGATATTTGGGTCGGTTCAAAATTCTGGCGACAAGAATTAGCGGTTGAGTGAAGTCGGGCGGGTGGCGGATTCGGAGCCTGCAGTCTGCTGCGCGACATTTTCGCGCGAGGCGGTGAAAATCGTGGCTTCACGGAATCCCGCAACACGAACGTCGAACCGTTGTTTCGTTTGCAGTGACTCGACCGGAATGAGATCGCCTTTCGAGCCTTCCTGTAGCGATTTGGCGGTCGTGCGAACGCGGATGCCGCCGCCCTGTGCAGCGACAGAGATCAATTCACCGCGTTTAACGAGGATGGGTGAGCGAACATCGTCGGAAAACACGATCGCCCCGGGCTGCAAGGGTTGGCGAGCTTCGAGCCCGAGCACTTTTCGATGGAATCGAAACTTGCCCGTTGACCGGCCGACTTGGGATCCATCCGTCGTACTTCGACATCGGCCGCAGTGAGCGGATTTCCGCGCGGTACGGCACGAAGCGCGACGACGACCGGAATTGGCGCTTCGTTGACGGATGCGTAAACGGGCATTTCGACCGGGCCGGCAGCGGTCGCAAACGATAAGCTGAATTTCTGCTTGCCGGTCCAGGGCGCCGCACCGCCGCTGCACACCGGCGCCGTCTTGGCGGCTGCAAGTTGAGCAAGTTGCTTGTCGTTCGGCGAACATTCGATTTCACCAACTTCGGGCTTCGCCGTCACACGCTTGACGTAGTCGGCGATAGCCTGACGGGCAAGCGATTTCGCTTCGTTGGCTTGAGCCTCGTCGAGCGGTTGACTGGTGTCGGCTGGGAGGGCTTTGCCTGCGAGAAGTGCCGCATGGCGGTTCAGCGGGGCTGCGTCGGCGTCGCCCGTTGGCGTTTCGAACGCAGCTTGTTTGACCGGGGATGCCGATTCGATAGCCACGCGCTGCGCGCCGCTAAAGCGAACCTCGCCGAGCTCGAAGCCGCTGGCGGCGATCATATCGGCGATTTCCTGCTTGCGAAGATAACGCTGCGTACTCGGTGCCGGGGCGGGCATCAGCGGCACGGCTGCCAGCCGTCGCGATTGTTGGCGATCGACACCGACAACCTCGGCGACATCGCCCAGCCGCACCACGCTCGACTTCGGCGCGACACGGTCACGAAGCTTGACTTCGCATGCCGCCCACGAGGGCGTGGCGACCACGAGCGCCACCGCAATGCAGGCGAAAGCGAATTGAGGAGCATTGTCGGGCATGGTAGTGAAATGATAGTTGGTTACGGAGTTGCGTCGCAGGAGTTTTGGTTCGTTGGCGCTAAACACGTCGTAAGTTAGCGACGATTTGCATAATTTGGTCGCCGGCTTGCACGACCTGGGAATTCAACTCAAACGAGCGCTGCGTGGTAATCAAATCAATCAGCTCGTTAACGGGCTCGACGTTCGATGCTTCCAAGAAACCTTGGCGGATATTGCCGAAGCCGTCTTTGCCTGGGTTGCCTGTTGTTGGATCGCCGGAAGCGTCTGTTCTTTGATAAAGGTTATCGCCGAGCTTGATCATGCCGTCCGGATTGACGAACTTGGCCAGTTGGATTTGTCCGAGTGTCGTGAGTGACGTCGAGTTCTGCGTGCTGTATTGAACTTGCCCGTCGGCCGTGACCACGATGCCGGTCGCCTCAGGCGGCACGCTGATGGCGGGTTCCAGCACGTAACCGTTTTGGGCGGAGCCCAGTACGATTTGGCCATCGGCGTTGAGATTAAAGTTCCCGGCGCGCGTGTAGTAGGGGTCGCCGTTAGGATTTCGCACTTGGAAGAAACCATCGCCCTCGACGGCGAAATCAAGTGGATTGTTTGTGGTTTCGAAAGAACCCTGCTTGAAGTTCGATTGGGTGCTAGAGACACGCGTGCCGAGACCGACTTCGATACCCGTTGCGGTGCGGGTGCCATCGGCGTCTTCGGCGCCAGGCAGCCGGTACTGGCGGTAGAAAATATCTTCAAAGTTCGCACGATCTTTCTTGAAGCCGGTCGTGTTGATGTTCGCCATGTTATTGGCGATCACGTCGAGCTTGGTTTCCAGAGCCGACATGCCAGTGGCGGCCGTGTAAAGCGTTTGGACGGTCATGAGGCGGTTGAGGGTTGAGGGTTTACGGTTATGTGCCCAATCGACTAAGCATGCAAGGCGCGGCTAATGAGGCTACCCGTCATCGAATCTTGGTTCTGGATCATACGGCTGTTGGCTTCGAAGGCGCGTGTGGTCTCAATCATGGCCATCATCGATTGAACGGGATTGGCGCCTGAGACTTCCAAGTAGCCCTGACGAACGTTGCGCTCACTCAACGCAAGTGGTTGGATATCGCCGCTTGGTTGCCAGAGGTTGTTGCCGACCTTCACCATTGCGTCCAGCGATTCAGGCCGCGACATGCCCAAAGCGTAGAGAGTTCCTGATTGGCGGATGAAGCCGTCGGCCGAGATATCGACGGGCGCATTTCGCGAGAGCACGATCTCGGAGTCTTGCTGATCGAGTACGGGCCGTTGGCCATTTTGCGTGACCAGGCGGCCTTGGGCGTCGAGTTCGAATGCTCCGGCACGGGAAAGGTATGACTTGCCGTCGTCGCCGCGGATGTGAAAAAAGCCTTGGCCCCCGATCGCGACATCGAGATCGCTGCCCGTGCGTTTCATCTCGCCGGGAGCGAAATCGGTTTTCACGTTGTTGATTTTGACGCCGCCGCCGATGTCGTTGATCGAGCCGTCGCCGGGCGCCGCCTGGCCTTTTTGAATGGCCTCGGCGAAGCGAGCTTGGAACATGGCGACATCTTGCTTGAAGCCGGCCGTGTCGACATTCGCCATATTGTTGGCGATGACTTCCAAACGCTTAGCCTGGGCATTGGCGCCCTCGGCCGAAATGTACATTCCGTACGGCATGAGAGACGAGTGGGTACGCAAGTGGCCCCCCTGCGTGTGCGGTCCACAAGGCAAGCCGCGTGCCGAATAGAGATGCGGCGACGACCTTGGTGCGTAAGCCATTGGCGGTTGCCGGCTTGCGCGGGATTCAGCGTGCCGGCGCTTTAAGTGCTAGCGTCGCGGAATTCGCGGCAGCAGCGGCGAACACTGCCGATACCCGATTGAGAATCGGCAGATTCTGCGTGTTGCGAGCGGTGCGCTCAGCCGTAACCCAAATCGCGGAGGTCGCGCTCGGTGAGGCCCACGTGGTGGCCATACTCGTGGAGAATGGTCCGACGGATTTGATTCCGTAGTTCGGCCTCATTTAGCGTGCCGTCGCGCGAGCGCGAGCGAGTGAGAAGGCCGAGGCGAAAGATGTGGACGACGTCGGAAGGCACGCCCCACTGTTCGACGCTGCGTTTGATGCGGGGGATACCTGTGTAGAGGCCGTATAGGTGCGATGGGTGGCGAATTCGCATGCGGCGCATGACTTCGCGTGAAGGATAGTCCTCGACGACCATCGGGACTTCCTTCATGAAGTCGCGAACCTCTGGCGGCAGGTCAGCGACCACAGCCTCTACTTGCTGGTCAAATAGTTGACGGAGTTCTGGCTCCATGCCGTTATTTTCCTGAGCGGCTGCCGGCAATCAATTCGGCCGCGCCCTGTTGGAGAAGCGATTCGGCAACGCGGCGACCGAGCTCCGCGGCCCGGCTTGGTTCGGTCGCGTCGCTGGCAAAGAGCCGCCGGCTGCCGTTGATATTAAGCACAACTGCTTGCAGGCCAAGCTTGCCACTTTCAACCGTTGCAAGTGCGCCGACTGGCGCCATGCATCCGCCGCGCAATGATTCGAGGAGCGCACGCTCCGCGGTGACCGCGGCGTGAGTTGCGGCGTCATCCAGTGGCCGGAGAGCAGCTGCCGTCGCGTCGTCATTGGCCCGGCATTCGATTCCGAGGGCCCCCTGCCCGACGGCTGGCAGCATGATATCGAATGGCAAGACGTGCTTAATGCGTGAGGTGAGTCCTAGGCGTCGCAGACCGGCTTCCGCCAGGACAACTGCTGCGAATTCACCGTCGTCGGCCTTTCGCAACCGAGTTTCGACATTGCCACGAACTTCTTCCACGACGAGATCAGGACGCAGATGGCAGAGTTGTGCCTTACGCCGCAGACTCCCCGTCCCAATGCGCGCACCGTGGGGGAGGTGAGAGTTGGGAGCTTGGAGCAGAGAGTGGGGAGAAACTTGCGAAATTTGCGACGCGCATGAGGCACTTGAAGCACTGAGCACTAAAACGTCGGCCGGGCTTTCGCGTGGCGGAACTGCGGCAAGACTTAGGCCGGTCGTGGGAGCGGTTGGCAGATCTTTGAGGCTGTGGACGGCGAGATCCACATCGCCAGCCAAGAGCGCTTGCTGGATCGCCTTGGTAAATACTCCTTGCGTGCCGATTGTTTCGATGGGGCGCGCGGTCCATATCGCCGTGCGTACTGATTTCGACCAGTTCGACCGTGTGGCCTAGCTTTCGCAACGTACTGGCGACCCACTCGGCTTGCCAGCGGGCAAGTTGACTGCCGCGGGTGCCCAACCGCAATGTTCGCTGCTGTGGCGAGGTATTAGCCATTGCTCTCCGTGGCGCCAGAGAGTTGCAGTCGTTCGCCACGCGGCGTTACGCCTGCGAGTGGTGCGCTGCTGCCGGGAGTTGGCGGAATCACGACACCACAGCTGACGACGAATTGGATTGCTTGATCGACGGTAATGCTCAGGTCGATCGTTTCACTCTTTTTCACTGTCACGGCAAACCCCGTGAATGGCATCGGCGAGTGCGGCACGAACGCGGAAACCACGGTTTCTTCGACGGTACTTTGAATATCGCGCATGCCTTCGCCGGTGATGAATCCGAGCGTCCAGATGCCACGCCGCGGGTACTCGATCGCCACGACCCGCGTGTACTGCATCTCGGGTTCGGAAAACAGGAAATCCGTGACCTGTTTAATTGAGGAATAGACATTGCTGACGAGCGGCAAGCGATGGATGATTCGCTCGAACTGGTTCCAGAAAAAGTGCCCGACGCCGGCCGCGAGGAATTTGCCAAGCAGGTACAAGACCAGCAGAAACAGACACAAGTAAACCGGAATGACAAAGCGTTTCGGTAGCCAATAGTGCTCCACATACCAACTGTAGATGCCCTTCGCGGTCGTGGGCATGGGGTCGCGACCAACGCCCTTGCGAACCTCTTCGAACACTTCCGCTGGAATGAACCGGCCGTCTTCGGTGCGATGATAGACCTTGTCGTTGATCGAAATCGTACCCTTCGAAGTGAAGGCATACGTTTGGCCGTCAAGCGTAACCTTGTCGCCCGGATTAGGGTGAACGTCGACATCGTTGGGCGTGCGAATATCGGCAAAGTAATTCACCGCCACGGCGCGTGTGGCGTTTTCGAGCGGGTTGAGCAGGTAGACGGCAACAGTATTCGCAACCCAGAGAAAGATGACGATCGTCAGTAGCGGTGGCAGCAAAATCCCGAGACCGCGGAACACCGCGCGCCGAAACGGCCCAATGCGCTTGGGTGCATTGATCTCGTTCAATCGTTCGTCAAGGTTCACGTTTACCCTCATTCAGCACTGCTACGAGTTCGCCTGGTAGTTGTCGCCGACTCAATCACCGAAAGCCCTCGCAACCACGGCGATGGACACTTGGCCCGCACCGGCATCGCGAAGTGCGCGAGCGGCTTCGCTGCAAGTCGCGCCGGTTGTCAGGATGTCGTCGATCAGCACGACATGGGCATTCCTTAAATGATAGCCCGCTCGGACGGCAAAGGCCCGTCGCACATTTTCCCAGCGTTTTGTGGGAGTCAAGTCGAATTGGCGGAGTGTGCTGCGGGTGCGTTTGAGCAAGCCGTTGGCGGAGGGCAGGTGCATTCTCGACGCGAGAACTTCGGCCAATATTCCTGCCGAGTTGGTGCGGTGGACGATTCGCCGACGCCAATGAAGTGGAATGGGAACGATAACATCTGCGGCGAGTGCAGTAAGACGCTCGCCCCGTATCGTCCACAGCAAGCGGCCCATCGCCAGCGACACGGCATCGCCCTGGTAGTCCTTCATGTGGAGGACCAAGTCGCGCAAGCGGCCGCCGTAGTGCCCGAGGGCGATTGTTGTATCAAACCACAGCTTGCGTCCCCGGCAGCGATAGCACCCGGCATCCGTGTTGATGGGGGTTGGCTCGCTGTCTGCAGCAGCCCGAGCGAACGGGACCGGCGCACCACAACGCGTGCAGACCGGATCCGAAAAAATCTCCAAGTCGTCATAGCACTCTTGGCACAGCGAAGCAGAACGAATCGCTGGGGTGACGGCATTTAGTTCCACGTTGCAGCTCAAGCAGCAAGGAGGAAAGATGAGGTCGGCAAAGCCGCCGCCAAAGCGCAAGGCCGAGCGCCGCAAGCTGGCGATGCCCCGGCTGCCGGCTCGCAGGATTTCTGCGGCCTTGCCAGCTGGTCTCAAAGCGGTATCGCGAGTTGTCGGCATTGGTGAGGACGGCCGAGAAAGCCTGAAGTATCGTTGCTAGCACGCCGCCAATTATATCAGGCCCAGCTTCCGTATTGACCCCCACTCGGCTGCTGAACTACCCTCTCGCCGCATCTTGCTCAGTATTCCCTGGGGACGCCCGGCTGCCATGCTCACGATCATTGACCGCTACATGCTGCGGCAGTTCGTTCAAGTGCTCGTTATCTGCTTGATGAGCCTCATTGGGCTGTACATCGTGATCGATGCGTTCAGCCATCTGGATCACTTCCTCGACTATGGCGACAAGAACCACCTTAATCCAATGGCCGTAATGGCCACTTACTACGCCTATCGGGCAGTTGCGTTTTTTGACCGCACGGCGGGTGTGCTGACACTTATTCGCCGTCATGTTCACGATCACATGGATCCAGCGGCATCAGGAAATGACGGCCTTATTGGCGGCGGGGGTTTCTCGGCTGCGCGTGCTGCGGCCTGTGCTGCTGGCGGCGATTGGCGTGGGCATATTGGCCGCGGCGAACCGCGAAATTGTGATGCCGCGCATTCGCGAGCACCTGACGAACGATTTCAAGAACCTCGGTGGCGATCAAGAAACGATCATGCAATCGCGGTTCGATACGCAAACCGATATTCTCCTGGGCGGCGAGAAGATCGTGCCGGCAGCAAAAAAAATCATCAAACCCAATTTCATGCTGTCGCGGCAGTTTGATCAGTTCGGCAAGCAGCTCACGGCGAAAGAGGCCGTTTTTCTTCCCGCCAATGGCGATCTGCCGAGTGGATACCTGTTGTCGGGCGTAACCAACCCGAAGGCCTTATTAAAGAGCCCTGCGCTCCTGCTGGATGACAAGCCGGTCGTTTATACACCCGTGGGCAGCGACTGGCTGAAGCCAGACCAGATTTTTGTCGCGAGCGGCGTGTCGTTCGAGTTCCTGGCGGCGGGAGCGACGTGGCGAGATTTTGCCTCGACCAACGAGATGATCCAACAGCTGCGCAGCCCGAGCACCGACTTGGGCGCCGACGTGCGAGTAGCGATTCACGGGCGGTTCTTGCAGCCCTTGCTCGATACGACACTGTTGTTTCTTGGATTGCCCTTCGTCGTAACGCGCACGAATCGGAATCCGTTCATTTCGATTGGCATGTCGCTGGGCGTGGTGACCGTCTTCATGGTGGTGACGCTTGGCTGCCAGTCGTTGGGATCGAGCGGGTGGCTCGCCGCGCCGCTGGCAGCCTGGTTGCCGTTGATGGTCTTTGCGCCGATTGCCGCTGCGATGAGTGACGCACTGCAGCAGTAGCTAAGAAGTTGCATCATGCCCTGCAATTCCTCGGAGACGGCTTGCTAGCCTGACAACGGCAATTCCTTTTGTCCTTGCCGCTCTTCACTCAGGACGCGTACATATTCGGCGGCAAATAGAATGACCAGTGCCGCGTAATACGCCCACAGCATGACGGCGATGAACGAACCAATCACGCCGTAAGCGGTGGGATAGTTGAGGTGCACCACATACGCCGCGAGCGCCTGGCGGCCGGTTTCCCACATGATGGCCGCGAGCAGGCCGCCGCGAATCGCGTCGACCCACCGGATCGATGGTTTGGGAATGACGCGGTAAATCATCGTGAAGGCCATCAAATTGAGGACGAGGTTGGTCCATAAACTCGTTAGCCAGTGAGCCCAGGGTGTGATGGTTATCTTAGGCTCCAGGGCACTTTCTACGGCGGAGATGACAGTGGACGAGATCATGACTAGCACAATGAAACCGCCGACGCCAATCAACATCCCGAGCGCTTTGAGCCGCTGATAAACGAGCCGGGCGACCCACTCGCGCCATGAAGCGTGCGGATTAGCGGGAAGCCGCCAGATGCGGTCGAAGGCGGCATCGAGTTGGGCAAAGATGGCGATCGATGACGCGAGCAATGCGAGGAAGCCAATCGGGCCGCTGGCGGGGGCACGTTCTTTTACCGTGTTGAGCATCCGCCCCACCTGCTGAGCCAGATCGGGAGATGCTTGGTGGCCAATCGTCTCCAGCAGTTCATGCTGCGCCTCCTGACCGGTTTGCGTCCAGGCGAGAACGGCCGCCAGCCCCGCCACCAGGATTAGCAGCAGCGGAAAAAACGAAAGTGCCAAGTAATAGGCGATCGAGGCTGCGGAGAGCGAGCCTTCGTGGTCCTGAAAACCCAGGTGGGCCTTCCATAGTCGATTGCTTAGTCTGCGGAAGTACGTCATGCCCGCCATTGTAGGGACCGCCGTGGATGGGCCAAGGCCGATCGCTTGCGGTCCTCCACATTCTCAGTACGCGGCCTTGAGTTGTACTAAAATAATGGTACAATAGGGCAATGGACAAGTTACGCATCGATCCCCGCGACCCACTGCCGATTTACGCCCAAGTGGAACGCGGCATCAAGCTGGCCGTGGCTACTGGCGAGTTGCGCGTCGGCGAGCGTTTGCCGACCGTGCGGCAGTTGGCAGTCGACCTGAAAGTCAACGCCAACACGGTCGCACGCGTGTATGCGGAGCTTGAGAGCCAGGGTGTGTTGGAAACCAAGCGCGGTGTGGGAACATTTATTCGCAGCCAAGCGCCGCCGGCGAAGGCGATGCCTCGGGCGGAGAGAAATCAGCTCCTTCGCACACTGGCCGAGCGATTCCTCAAAGAGGCAACGGCTCACGGATTCACGGCCCGGGAGCTGGCCCAACAAATAGAGCGGTTATCCCCGCGAATATAGGAGAGCACTATGGCAGACAAAGATTCCAAGCAGTTGAAGCGAGTAAAGATCGATTTGACGGCGCCGCGGTTCAACGTGGTGGCGGCAATCTGCTTCCTGGTTCCCACGGTCGCCGGCTTCGCGGCTTCTCATTGGGCCGATTTTCCGCCGTGGGTGCCCGTCGCCGGGGCCTTGGTTGGTTGGCTCTTGTCATTGTCGCCGAAGATTGCACCGCAATGGGAGCGCGCGGTCATTCTGCGACTTGGCCGCTACGTTGGCCTGCGCGGTCCTGGGCTGTTTTGGATCGTGCCCCTGTTCGAATGGGTCACGAACTGGATCGACCAGCGCACGATCACCACGAATTTTGCCGCCGAGCAAACGCTTACGTCGGACACTGTGCCTGTCAACGTCGACGCGGTGTTGTTCTGGATGGTGTATGACCCCGAGAAGGCAGCGCTCGAAGTTCAGGATTACGCTCAAGCAGTCACTTGGGCAGCACAAACGGCACTGCGAGATATTATCGGCCGCACGTCGCTCACCGATCTCCTCCGTGGCCGTGAGCAAATCGAACTCGATCTGCAGAAGCTCATCGACACGCGAACCAATCCGTGGGGTGTCACCGTTCAATCGGTCGAGATGCGGGACGTGGTGATTCCCGATGCGCTGCAAGACGCGATGTCGCGCGAAGCCCAGGCGGCTCGGGAAAAGCAAGCTCGCATTATTCTCGGGCAAGCAGAGGTAGAGATCGCTACGTCCTTCGAAATAGCTGCGCGGTCCTATCGAGAAAATCCTACAGCGCTCCATCTGCGGGCCATGAACATGTTGTATGAAGGCCTTAAAGAGAAAGGCGCACTCATGCTCGTTCCGAGCACCGCTGTCGAATCAATGGGGATGGGCGGACTGCTGGGGGCCGCGGCGGTTCGTCAACAAGCGCTCGCGGAAGGCTTAGAAAGCGCAACTGCCGCGAACGCTGCGAAATAAGACGCTGGTTTGCACGGGAGTCGTTGTAAGTCGAACCGGGTCCGATGTATCCTAATAGGACGTTTCGTTCTTAGCAATTGACCTTGGAATTCGGACTTCACATGAAGACAGCCACAATCACGACCAAGCATGGTGATATTCGTCTCAAGCTGCACGACGACAAAGCCCCCAAAACGGTTGCGAACTTTGAGAAGCTCGCCAATTCGGGGTTTTACGATGGCCTGACATTTCATCGCGTAATTGAGGACTTCATGATCCAGGGCGGGTGTCCTAAAGGCACTGGAACGGGCGGTCCGGGATACCAGTTCGCGGATGAATTTCACAAAGACCTAAAGCACAATGGGCCGGGCGTGCTTTCGATGGCCAATTCGGGTCCCAACTCCAATGGCTCGCAGTTCTTCATTACGCATGTCGAGACACCGTGGCTCGATAACAAACACTCGATTTTTGGCCAAGTGATCGAAAACACACAGGAAGTTGTGAATGCCGTTCGGCAGGGCGACAAGATGGAGAAGGTAACGGTTCAAGACGAATAGAGCGTTTGAGATATCAGAACATGATGAGCCAGAAAGAGAATCGAAGGTTGGAAGTCGCTTGGGTGCCGACCTTAATTCACAAAGGAAACGGGCGTTGCCGGTTGGCCTTAATTTCCTGTGTCGTCTTGTTGCTCACGGCGATCAATGCCATTGGGCAGGAAAAGGCTGCGAATAGGGAATCGGAAGCGCCGCGTTTTGAGAGCGAGATCAACGCGTTCGAGGCGTACGATCACAAGAACGCCTGGCCGCGGAATTCGATTCTGTTCGTGGGTAGTTCGACGATCCGGCTATGGCAAACGGCAGACGCGTTTCCCAGCCTGCCGATCATGAACCGGGGATTTGGCGGTTCGACGGTGGCCGATGTCAATCGCTATGCCGACGCGATCGTCTTCAAGTACAAGCCGCGGGTCATCGTATTTTATGCCGGCGATAACGACATTGCTGCCGGCCGTTCGGCCGACCGCGTGTTCACTGATTTTCAAACGTTTGCCACCATGGTGCGCGACCGACTACCGGAAACGCCGCTCATTTATCTTGCCATTAAGCCCAGTATCGCCCGGTGGAAACTTTGGCCCACGATGCAAACCGTGAATAACCGCGTAAAAGATCTGGCGAGCGCAAACAAGCAACTCATCTTCGTCGATACAGCGCCGCCACTGCTTGGCTCCGATGGAATGCCGCAGAAATCGCTGTTCCGCGACGATGGCTTGCACATGAGCGACGACGGCTACGCGGCTTGGAACAAACTGTTGGCGCCGTTGCTGAGGGCACATGCGGATTCGGAAGGATCACGCTCGACGAGTGCGATCGTCCCATAGGTTGTCCGCTGTGCGGGGCGCCGCGACTTCAGGTGGCAAGTGCCAATAGATTGTCGTTTGTTGCGTCGCGCTCCAGGAGCTGCTCGAATTCAGCTGCCGGCATCGGACGTCCAAACAGATAGCCCTGCGCTTCGTCGCAACCGAGCTTCCGTAAGTGCTCTAATTGCTTGCGCGTTTCGACTCCTTCGGCGATGACCGTGTGCCCCAGCGCGTGGCCTAGGTCGATGATGGCTTTGGCAATGATGGCATCATCCGAGGCGTCTGAGATTCCGTTGACGAATGACCGGTCAATCTTGAGTTTTTCGACAGGCAAGCGACGAAGATACGTTAGTGACGAATAGCCGGTGCCAAAGTCGTCGATCGACAGGGCGACCCCGAGTTCCTTAAGTTTGGGCGTTGCGATGCGCACCTGTTCGTCTTGCAGGAGGAGTGTTTCGGTCACTTCCAATTCCAGGAACCGCGGCGGCAGACCCGTTCGTCGCAGTGCACCAGAAATTACACCGAAGAAATCGGCGTGTTTAAAATTGGCAGAGGATACATTCACTGCAACGCGATGACGTGGATAACCGGCCCGATGCCAAGCGACATTCTGGCGGCAGGCATTTTCCAGCACCCAACTGCTGATGGCATGGATCAGGCTGCATTCCTCCGCAACGCCAATGAATAGGCTCGGCAAGAGGAGCCCGCGTGTCGGATGTTGCCAACGAATGAGAGCCTCCATACCAATCAGGGCGCCCGTGGCAATATCCACTTGCGGCTGATAGTAAAGGACGAATTCATGGCGTCTGATGGCACGGTGTAAATCGGCCTCTATCGACAAACGATCACGAATTTGGCTGTTGAGCGAATCGGTAAAAAACTGGAAGTTATTTCGGCCTTCCTTTTTGGCAGAATACATCGCCAGATCGGCATTCTTTATGAGTTGCTCTTCGTCATGTCCATCGAGGGGAAACATGCTAATCCCGATGCTGGGCGAAGTATGAATATCACGACCAGCCAGCCGGAAGGGTGGCGCCATTACCTCGACAATTCGCCGCGCCAGTGCCGCAGCCTCAGCTGGGCCGTCCGTCGCGGTTTGAATAACGGCGAATTCGTCGCCTCCTAATCGGGCAGCCAAATCGCCGGCCCGCAAACATCCCTTCAATCGGCCCGCGACTTCTACCAGAAGTTCGTCACCGACTGAGTGGCCCAATGTATCGTTTATGACTTTGAATCGATCCAGGTCGATGAAGTGAAGCGCCACCGAGGTCGATTTACGGCGTGCGCAGCTCGTTGCTTCCGCCAACCGCTGCTGCAACTGTATGCGGTTCGGAAGACCGGTTAGCACATCGTGGTAGGCCATTTGATGGATTTTCGACTCGGCCTGCTTGCGCGCGGTGATATCCTCCTGCACGGCGATGAAATGCCTGATTTTGCCGTGATCATCTTTGAGCGGCGTAATTGTTTGATGCACCGTGTACAGGCTGCCGTCTTTGCGTCGCTCAACGACTTCCTCGCTCCACACGTCTCCTGCGAGGATCGTGTTCCACAATTTCTTATAGAAACTCGGCGGATGTTCGCCGGACTTCATGATTCTGGGCGTTTGGCCGAGAAGTTCTTCGAGCGCGTATCCGCTCATCCGACAAAAGGCGGCATTGGCCCAGGTTACTTGACCTTTCTCATTGGTGATGAAGATGGAATTTGCCGCCGCAGCCAGCGCGCTGCTTTGCAGCCGCAATTTCTCGCGGTCGTGGACCTTGTTGGTAATGTCCTCTTTTACAGCAAGGTAGTGGGTGATCTCGTTGGACTGATTTCGCACCGGCGAGACGGAAGCGGACTCCCAGTACAGCTCCCCGTTCTTCTTCTTATTGGAAAACTCGCCTTGCCAAATGCGGCCCGCGGAAATCGTCTCCCACAACTCCCGATAGAACGCGTCGTCATGCGTTCCGGATTTCAGAACTCGCGGGTTCATGCCGATCACCTCTTCGGCCGAGTACCCGGTGACCTCGCTGAACTTGGGATTTACGAACTCGATGACGCCACGCTTGTCAGTAATCACTATCGCGGCAGGACTCTGTTCGATAGCCAGCATGAGCTTGCGGAGTTCATCTTCGCGCCTGCATTTGGCGGTGATGTCTCTCGCTACGCCGGCGCAACGGCATACTTTTCCGCGGTCGTCATAGACCGGAAAGGAATGGTCGGAGATCCAGCGAATTTCTCCATCGGGTCGGACAATACGATACTGCGCCTCGTATCGCCAGTTAGTTGAAGCAGTATGCCACTGTTCAACAAGGGTTTTGCGGTCATCCGGATGAACCGATTCCACAAACACCCGAGGGTCCTGCAGCAGACTTTGGCAAGTTCGTCCCCAGATCTTTTCAAACGCGGGGCTGACATAATAAATTCGGTGACCGAAGTCGATGTCCCTGATCCAAAACACCTCGTCGATGTTGTCGGTAAGCTCTCGAAATCGCTCCTCAGATTCGCGCAATGCCTTTTCCGCAAGGACCTGAGACGTGACATCTCGCGAATTGACGATGACGCCAGAGACGTCGGGCATCCCAGGCAAACCGGCTAATTTTTTGCCTACGGATGACAAGTAGCGCCAATCACCGTCTTTCGTGCAATAACGGAACTCGGCAGCTTGAGGCTCCCAGGGACGCTCAAAGATTCGGGCGAGCGCCGCCTGAACCACTTCGTGGTCGTCAGGATGAATTAGATCCAACACCTGCGAGCCAATGAGCTCTTCCGACGTGTAGCCAAACAGCGTCTCAATGGCCCGATTTTCGAAGCGAATGACCCCCTGATCATCGAGCACTGTAACGATGTCGAGCGCACTATCGATTAGGTATCGGAACAACTGTTCCCGCTGGTCTTGAACGGCAGCTGTCTCGGGCTGGCCGCTCGGGCTGTTCGCGAGGATGGACTTCAACATCGTGGTTGCAGGTTCGAGATGGCATAGCCCCCCTGCCCACACGGGTCTAACTCGTTGCGGGCGGGGGGAGAACGTGACCGTACATAGGAAAAAGTAGGTCGCTATGCCTGCGAACCTGTTGAATGCCGTACTATCCACATTCGCCCACTACGCGACTGCGACTTCAAGTCGCAACGACGATCCATCAAGTGCTGAAAACCCTTGCATTTGTGCCGGGGCGATGGCCGCGCCGGCCACGTATGGCAGGCGTCAACAGCGTGGGGTTTGTCCGAAATCTACCAATCAAAAGACCTCAAACAAACTGGACACTCGATGCCAGCGATGTCTGCAAACGGTTGCAACACAACAGAATCGAAAATATTTTCAGCCGCGCAAAATCAAACAACTCCGCTGTGCACAAGAATACAGGTTGCTCGGTTAAGCACTTTATTAGGGGAGCAAGACTGTACTGCTTCGAGACACTTCCAGCGGCCCCAAAATTGAGAAGTCGAGGGACGGCCAATTCTGCCTGCAAAAGCCTTGCAATGGGACTATTGGCAGAATACTATGTGGTCGTCCAAGCACGAGGGCGAGGCAACGTTCGAGTGCTTGTGACGGCATGGGCCAATCTTTTCAGCTTTGACTTCTCCGAAGCCGGAACAATGGGGTTGAAAAGTCTTTCGCGAATTACTCGCGAAAGGTTTTTCGCGCAGCAGGAAGTTTCTCGCGCGGGATGCGTGAGGACGCGGCGCTGTATTTCAATTCTGCTGACTACCCGCGAGATTCTTGCAGGGCTTAGGTAGCTGCCAGTACGGATAGGTCGTGCGCAGTATCTTCTCTTCTCGGACAGATTGACCATTCTCATCTTCTATGGTCGCCCCCAGACGGGGGTATAAGGAGGCAATTCGATGGACGTCGCTCATGATATTTTGTTCGATGCAACCTTGGGACATTTACCAGTCCCGCCATTGGCCGCACCAGAAGCAAAGCGGCCGCTACATCGTATTGCGGATGTTCGTAAGCGACAGGGCGTATCCCTCCGCGCCGCCGCCCGCCGTATGCATACGTCGATCGATCAAGTTCGGCGGCAGGAGGATCCGTGCTGCGATTTGCAGCTCTCAGACTTGTTGCGATGGCAACAAGCTTTGGAAGTGCCGATCGGCGATTTACTGGTCGAGAATGACGCCCCCCTTTCAGAACCAGTGCAAACCAGGGCACGGCTGTTGAGGATCATGAAAACGGTGAAGGCAATTCAAGAAACGGCGGCTAGCAGTTCTATTCAACGATTCGCCACGATGTTGGAGCAGCAGCTGTTGGAAGTCATGCCGGAATTGAAAGACGTTTCGGCATGGCATTCAATCGGCCAGCGTCGTTCGCCGAACGAACTTGGGCGAGTCGCTGAACGCCCGCTTCCCGACTCATTCTTTGGCGACTAAACACCGCAACGACAGTAATGTTGTGCTTATAAGCTCGAGTTCGCGCCAAGGCACGTACCTGGTTGTCGTGCGATTTGCCGGTTCGGAAGTGATTTCATCAGCTGAGTTGACAGCGTTGGGCCAGAAGCTTCCTCCGGACGCAATTCGCCAGTACACGTGCCTTGGCTATTCTCACGATATGGCGCCCGGTTGGAAACTGATGCACTAGACAATGCGTGTTGACCGCAGCACCGTGCTAGCCTCCGGCCGCACGGCTCCATGGGACCAAGCCGTGCGTATTGTCAGCCAGAGACTGACAACCACGATAACTAAGCCCAAGAAACTCGGCCAAAGATACGCCCAATAGAACAGCCCCGCCAGCGTAGCAACAAGGTGTGGCCAACGAAGGCAAAAATCACGAACCGACGGCCATAAGGTGAAACTCGCGGACATTGCCGCCAGTGCAGCGACCCACAAGAAAGCAATGATGCCTGCACTGCCAACTTGCGTCGTCGACTTGCCATGTCGCAGCGATAATCGATCAACATGCCCCTCGGTCACGTAGCAGGTAGTTGTAAATAGGTCCCCCGCGCTTGTTGGGGCCAACATATACAGTGCGGGATCCTCTTTCGCGATATTGCTTTGGGAACGGGTGATTAACTGCGAATTCTGAGTCGCCCATTTCTGAAAACGAGCCGTGGTGCGTTCGATTTGCTCACGGCACGGCTGCGAAACAAGGGCATTGGAGGGCAGACCGGCCAGCGCTTCCTCTGCTTGCGACTGCACAGTTTGAATAAGCTGATGCCATTGCGTTAGCCAATAGCGGCTGTCTTGCGTGGGGAGTTCTTTCGCGGCGGTCGTTGCAGCCTCGGCGATGCCAACCATCCGGTCGAACCGGGCTGCCGATAAATCGCATGACGAGATTGGCGAGGCATTCTTGATTTCCCCGCGCACGGTTAGGGGCTGCGTTAATGTCCAGAGACTAAGCTCCACAGGAATCGCCTCACTCGACACGCACACCTTGGGACGCATTAGGCTATTGTTGGCCACGGAATCGCCCGACAAGCTGAGCCGGGAGACCACAGTGAGTACTCCGGGCAGGAGTGATGAATTCAGCCTCACGCGCCAACGCTTCAAAGCGATCGCCGAACACACGGCGGGGCGGCCGTCGAGATCCATTGACACGACTTCCTGCTCGGTCGGCAACTCGACGTCGCATTGGGTCAGCCCGTTTGGCGAGAGGATGAATCGCGATACCACCCAGTATCCACCTTGCTCGCCACGGCAGATGCGCGAATCTGCAACTTGAATCCGCGGATTCGGCTCTCGCTTCGTCTCAGATTGCATCGCCACCATGAAGTTACTGGACGTAACCTCAAACTGACCAGTGTCCTTGTTCTCAACGTTATGAATTGCCAGCTTGGCATTCGACGGTTTAACCCCGGAAGTCGACCACTTTGTAGGTCGCCCATCGATCTGGTTGGGAACACAAATGTAATGCGGGCCATTGAATGGTTTCGGTAATTCGAAACTCGGGACAAATGCCGATGATTCAATTGGCAGGGCCAACGAGCCGCGCAAGCGCAACGTGAATGCCGAGCCCTTTGCCACTGGCTCTTTGAACCGGATTTTGAAGATCTTGTGTGAGTTCTCGTTGTTTACGACGCTGGTCGATGCCGGCACACTTGATTCGAATTCGTATGGTCCAGGGCAGGTTGCCGGGAGAACGACTTGAAAGGCGTCCAGCATTCCTTCAGAAACAATCAATGAAGCCCGCAGTTCCGCCAACCATGCGCCGTCAGTGCGAATCAATTCCGTTAGCTGTTGACCGTCGACGGTGACGGATTGTGGACTTACAGTTATTCGGCCGGTGCGAATGGTCATGTCATCGATGCGATACACACCGACCGGGCGAGCGAGCCACTGCACAGCCGCAAGATCTGGAGGCGTTGCCTTTATTTCCGCAGCCGCCGGAAAACCTTGCAACCGCAGGTTTACGTCGTCCTCGCGATACAATTGCAATTGAGGTAGGTTTCCTCCACCGGCAGCAGACGCAATACGAGGAATTCCAAACGCCACTCCGGGCCGAATCGAAATGCTTCCCATGAGCGTAAGACGGTAGTCGCTGCGGGCCGCATCACTGAGAAACACGGTAAGGATGCCGTTTGCATCGCGAACCCAGCGTACCGGAATCTGCCGATCTGCTTCGTTGACCTTTACTTCCTTGACCGATAGCTCGGCCGGCACGCTCAGGCCGAACTGGAACCGATTCAAACCCCCGGGGGCCACACTCGCCCGATACACAACTTGCAGCTCTCTCAGGCCCGCCGAGAGATGAAGCAGCTCGCGCACAGCAGGCTCGGAGTCATGGGGCCGTACATTAATCTGCCATTCGCTTCCTGATTCAAAACCGGAGAACACCGTCTGCGGCACTTCGGATTCTTGTGTATTTCCCCATCGTGTGAGGAATTCCTTGCCGGTGGCTGAACTGGCTTTGCCACTGCCAATAGCAGCATCGAGATTCGGGTCTGTCGAGACTGCCAACCAGCGCTGATTAACCGGTAATGATGCCAGAGCAATCGGCGGCAAGTACAGGTTTCCTACGTTGAATGCTGCGTTGAGCTTCCAGCGCACTACAACTTCTTGCCGATCGATGTCTTCCGCAGGCAACGGAAGATGCAGCACGCCGACGTTACCAGAGGATTGACTTGGTTCAGCATTGATAAATCGAGAATCTTGATTTAGCGGAGTCCAAGCGCGATCGAATCGAATATCGATGAAGTCCGGCCGGCGGCCGGTGCCTTCGAGGACATATTTCGTCTCGAATTCAACGCTTCCGTTATGAATATGCAGCCACTGGAGATCGGCCACGTTCAGGCCTTGGTTCGCCGGATTTCGCTGTCCTCGGCGTGTCCACTGAACAATAACTTGGCTCGCATCCACGAGACTTCCAAGCCTCGAGGCCTTTGAATCTTGCGTTGGCGCCGCAAGCACGGCATTCGCAACTTGCAAGTCGACCAGTTCGTCGGCCCCTTGCAGGCTCAGTTGTGCTGACGGCAGCCGAGGCACCGACAACTTGATTTCATTGCGACTGTCGGTAACAGTGACCTTCGGCAAACACGTGAGTGTCAGAGAGTATTGCCCCGGTTCCTTGATCCGGATCAAACATGAGCGACCGTGGTCGCTCCAAGAAATGGGAACTGGAACGCCGTCGAGCATCGCTGTTGTCGGCCAACTTGCCTCGGCAAGGACAAGCGGCAGCATGATTTCAGTCATTCGACTCGAAGTCTCGATGGCAAAAGTGAGCGTGCATGCGCCAGGGCCATACTCAGATTGGGGATTTGGGTCCGCGATTTGGGCCTTATAAGCGGCATCTCGTATCAGCCACTTACCAGCGACGCTTGGATCAGACAGTTTTGGGTGGCCGAATAATGCTTTAAAGAAGTTCTCACTCACAAAATACTTTGTGCCAACTGGCAACCGGTCAGCATTGACGGGAATGAGTACTTTTTCGATCGGTTCGTGGTCGACAGTTCCACCTGCCGGCTCTGCGGTGGCGACGGTTACGTGCGCCAATAAGACAAGCAATCCGGTTGCGGAAACGAAGTGACTCCGGTAGAAATTTGAACCAGATGCATTCGCGGCACTCGCCGTGCTAGGAAGTCGAAATCTAGACAAGACGCTGCCCCACAATAGACCAGTCGCAATCGGGGAAAATGTCGTTGGAAGTAGTAAGGCGGCAGCGCCCAGGACACATAGGGCGGCTACCCATCGACTTAGCTGTCGGAGAAGGAGTCTACCGATGACAAACCCGCCAAAGAGTGACGCCACTGCCCAGGATGTGATGGTGGCGTAGCAATAAATGCTAACCGGGGCTGGCTCATCACCGCCGATGAATGATTGGTCATATGAATTCCAGCCGCTCATTTCTGAACCCATAGCTTGACCGCCTGAGGATGCTGCGGTCGACTGCGGCACTACAGGTATTGGGCCGATACTCGGCACCGCAGACCAAAAGGCCGACGCGGCCGCATTTCGTTCGGCATCAGAACTCTCGCGGTCTGGGGTGCCGTCTGGCGTGTCCGATCTGGCTGAAACGACAGGCAATGAAAGCTCTCGCCAATCGTTCCAATCGAATGGGTTAAACGGGCGATCAGTTGTGAACGCTGCTACGGGCCCGAACAAGCGGCCCCGCCAACCCGCCATTCCACTTCTGCCCGCAGTTGCGGAAACTGCTGAGAAGTTTGCGGGCAGCCAGACTCTCCATCGCCCGCTCAGCGTTGCAGTGTCGTCAACTCGTAGTGGTGGCGGTAGTATGGCGGCATGCGTGAGCGGCGCGTGCGCACTTTCAAACACGACTTTTACGTTCACCGAATTGGGTGTCGACGGCAGCGGTATCGCAATTTGCTCAGTCAAAGATCGGGTCGCTCCCACTGCCCGCTCATCGACGCTGACGGAACACACGCGTACCGTTTCCGGCAGCGGTGGTCGAAACTCCTCTGCGCCGTTTACGTCGATATCGTATGCGGCCCGGTGAATGCCACGACCGTCAGGCAAAAAGTACGACTCCAGATCGACGTAACGGACCACCGGCAGTGCAGAAGGCGACAACGAACCCGTTTGGACGCGCAGCTGCAATCCGTCGTGCTGAGCAAGAAACGATTTGGGATCAAATTGAAAAGCAGAGCGGACTGGATTCGACGTCTTGTGCTTAGCAAGTTCATTTTCGGTCGTCGGAACCGGAATTGAAACCAATCGTGGAGATTCGATAATCGGCGAAGCGTTCGCAGCACTTCGCAACAATAAGCGACCTGTCTGATCGACGGCGTCGGGAAAGGCCAGCAAGGCAATATTTGCTGATTCCTTTAGAGTCGCCGAGGTCTCGGTCTCGATTTCGATCGGTTTCGACACCGGCCGACGAAACCGCAGTTCCCATCGTTCTGCCGATTGCGTCACATCCGGTTGCCCTGCCTCACTGGCCGGCACACGCTCCGCAACGATTGGAAAACCGGTGCCTCGCTCACGCCAGCGAAATTCGTTTCCGAGCTGGCCCGCAACAGCAATCACGACGCGGTCTATCGGCGCCGACTTCGGACGTATGTTTGCCCGGTAGTTCGTCGTGAATTCCGACTCGTTGCAGTTGATCTCGACGTTCTCATCTACGGAATAGCGACCCGATCGTAGGGCCAATCGTAGTCCGGAGTTTTCAGCCGCCGCTGTCAAATCGACGACACTCACACCGTCGGACGGTCCATCGAATAAATTGCTGCCCAGAGAATCTAATGAGGCATTCGGAACAATGGGTAAGTCTCCACTCGTTTCGATTACGAATGGCTCGCTCGAGACATACGAAAGTAAGTGACGAGAAACGTGGGCATCGCGCCAGGCAACCATCTTTAGCGTTCTCGATGTAATGGGTTCGGCTACGTTGAGCCGCTGCAATCGCCCCATGATGATCACTTGAATTCGGCGCGATGACGAAATGCTATCCGACAAGCGAATCTCAATCCGTCTGTGCCCCGCCGACCGATCAATAAACCATTCGGCCATCGCTTTGGCCGGAATGGTCTCCACGGCATCGATGCTCCAGCCAGGCAGTAGCTCGCCGGACAACCGGTAGGCGTGCCCACGAGTTGCTGTCCATTCAGAAACGAGCTTTGCCGTCACATCCGGGTCGACGACAGCCAAGGACGTTCCAATGCGAACGTCAACATCGGCTTGTTGGCGCGTAATAAGTAGTTCGAGCGTTGCGTTGGGTGAAAAGGCCGCGAATGAAAATGTCTCCGGTTCGGATGAGCCAGTCGTGTTCAAACTTACATAGTCTTGCCCACATTCGATCGCATTTAGTCGATTGACTTCGAATTCTGGCGAAACTTCGAGATTCAGTTTCCCCGTGCTCCAGCGGATTTCCTCGGCATGCATTATGGGCAATTGCCAACGCTCGCCGAGCTTTAGTGGTTGCCAGGCGACAAGCGCAAGATTGAGTGCTCGTTCATTCTGAACACTGGGAAGCGTGAGGATGACCTTGTTCGTTCCTTGATCTGCGCCTTGCACAGATCGCCATGTCAACTCCTGGCCGCCGCTTTTCGCCGACTTCAACTGAAGACCGCTGGACAGTTCGATTGACAGCTCGGTCTGCTTCTGGCCAATTCCCTCCAACAACCAGTTAGCACGCATCTCTAGCCCGAGTTGCCGGACGACATACTCGCGTTCCTCATGCAAAACCGCTTGAGACCGCGATTCAGCCGTCGACGCTGGTCCGCCGGCGATTCGAATTGACGAATTCGATAGCGGCATATGCACAAACGTCCAGAGTTGCCGCGCGTTCGTCTTGTCACTCTCACGCAGACTTGGCTTTGATTCAATCAAAGCTGCGCCGTCAAAGTTGGGCTGAAACCCAGTTGGTAAATCCAGCATCACCGTCGAGTTCATTGCCCGCGGCACGTGCCAAGGGAATTGGACATCACTTCCTCGCGAGTCCGGTGGCAGAGTCCAGTCGAACTCCATCACACCTGAACCAGGCACCAGCAGACCAAGCTGGTTTGCCTCGCCGCCGCTATTGCCCCACATTCCAAGTTTTGGGGCGTCTTGACCTAGTTCTGACCAGCGAAGGCTGTGAATGCTGATTGTCAAATTCGGCAGCAAGAGAAGGGCAGGACTTGGCCCCAGTGTCGAGATATTCCACCGTCCGCGACCACGCAAGATGCCGTCGCTACCCAAAGCTGCTTCATACTGGGCACTTGTAATGTTCGCCGACGACAAGTTGGTTGCGCCCGTTCGGTTGGCTGCGGCAACCGCGTCCTCGAAGTCCTTCGCCTCGATCGGTATGTATTTGTCCTTGCCACGCGGCCACGCATCCACGTTCTTATCGGGGACAAAGACTCGCCGATAGGGCACCGTTTGGCTTTGGGAGGCCGAAGGTGACGGGGTCTTGCGATCCGCCGCATTGGCACATGGTGCCGCGACTAATGCAGTGGCAAGCGCTGCGAATAACAATCGTCGGCGCACGCCGATTCGCCATTCGGCATCATCACACGTGTTTAGGTGACCGCTCATCAACGTTGAGATTCGGACAATCGCAAAGAAGTCGTCGGCGCGGTGCTGCCGGTTGCTATAAATGCCGGTGGCGAAAGTGATTCGGCGCGAGAGGTCAGGACGCGCTGCGAACTAGGAGACGCCATGGCACGCACCGGCGACCGACGCGAATGAGTACTGAGGCGAGCAACCAATATGGCGACGCCTGACAAGATCGCGCCGAGCAATGCCGCTTGCGCAACGAGCAGAGTCATCGCCGGATAAACTACCGCCGAGAAAGCAATAGCCATGCAGAAGGCAACAAGCAGCCAGCGGCGCTGACTCTGTGGCATATATATCCACGCAATACTTAGTCCGACCACTAACAGAGATGCGACAAACACAATCAGCCAGCGCGGCGCTATCGTTAATTCGATGCTGGCCAGCGGCGACAAACTGGTGAATAGATACTCATTTTGACCATTCGTCGGCGCTGCTTGTGTGGATGCCCCCGCCCAAGCCTCTAGCATTGGTTGGTCCTTAAGGGGACGGCGGCCGAAGAACACTCCCAGCCACTGCCAATCATAGGCTGCCACTAACTGGGGCGGACTAACCAGAATGTGCTCATCTCCAGGCACGACAACTTGCCAATAAACCTGCGACAAGGCGGTTGAGCCTTCCTCGATCTGCGGCGGCGTAAATCGGTGGTTGGACAGTAAATCGTGACGGTAGTTTTTTCGCCACCGAAGTTCCAGCGTGTATTCGACCAAATCCCGACGCGCAAACTCTCGTGCTGCCGGTAGCCGGATCACCAGCCGTCCGAGCGTCCGCGAAGCGATTTCCGCCGGTTGACCATTCAGGATGACTTCAACCTCCGATGTCGAGCCCTCCGGCGGCAATTCGACTGTCAGTTGATTTCCTCCAGAGCGAACGCGAAAAGCTGCGCGGTCTTGCTCAATCTCCTGTGTCAGCCACGTTTGCAGCCAGACTCGTTCGACCACAGTCGTCGATGGGCTGGCCGCCTTAATCACGCGAACCGAGAGTGGAAACTCGAGTGCTCGCTCCTCGGTCGCAAATTGCACAGGTGACTTTTCACCGTTCGCCGAGCTGTCCTCTGCGGGCTTCCACGTTGTTTCAGTATGCGCCGCTGCCGAATCCATAGCCAAGTCGCTAGGCAACACGACGGCTACTCGATTTGACGCGGAACGCCCATCCACCGGCTGAACAAGCGGCACCGCCCACTTAGCTTGGGTCCCGTTGATTGGCGGCAGCGAATTGCGGTGCTGGATAATCGCGGCAAATTTACCGATCGCCGGTCGAGGAAGCATTGCGCGGAAAATTCTCGAGGCCGTTGGCAACACGGACCCTGAGTCATCCTGATTCGGTGCCGGATGCAGTAAGACGCTCTGTTCGGCGTCCGCAGTGCCGGTTGCGGGCGACACGAGGCGAACTTCCAGGCCATTTTCGTCCGCCATGAGTTGCGAAGGCACCTCGAAGGAAAGTTCAGCGATTGGTTCGAAGCGGACGATATAATCGACCCGCGACTCGACCTGAGCTGTGCCGCTCACGATTTGAATCCGCGTACTCGTATCCGCCGTGATTTCGCGGGTCCGGTTTTTGCGATCGGCGACAAAGACTGCGGCTGGCAGGAGGGTCCGATAACGCAGCTGCGTTGTGCCGTCAACGGATGGTCCCTCAGTAACTTCCGGTGTCGAACTTGCGGTAAGGCCTGTGGATGCGGATAAGTCTGGCGACAACTCAACATCTGGCGCCGCACGCACGATTAGTTCGCCGGTGCCAATCGAGTCTGCCGCGGGCACCGGCAACGGCATTTGAAGACGCGCTGCTTCCCGCTTCAGTGGGCGTCTGACCGAAAACGAAATCTCAGCGCGCCGAGTACTCGTTTGAGACAAGGGAAGCAATAGTGATCCCTCAGGCGTGACGACAATTCTGTCTTGGTCGACGAGTGAACCGGATTCAATGGGATCACCTGTCATCTCCCAACCATTCAACTCAACGCGAAACTCAAATGCCCGCGCGCCGAATACTTGATACGACAATCGTACATTGAGTCTGGACTCCTCGGGCAAGCATTCGAGTTCGTATTTCGGCGTCACATGCACACGCAATTGGCGACGCGCAACTCGTGCCGAAATCGACCACGGCTGTCGATCGTATTGGAATGCTGCCGTTGGGTTCGTTGCCTGCAGCGTCGCATCCAGTTCATCGGGATCGACCTGCCTCACAAACGAACCGAGTTCCCAACGGGCTTGCCAATCGTCTGTCACCGTTAACGCAACATCGCCGAACTGACGCACAGCGCCGATCACCTCAAAGCCATCAATTTTGAGATCCTGATTTTCGTTCCCGGCCCCGCCAGATTGCTGCGTTGCCAAGTCGACCACGACCGGGCCTTGTTGCTTTTCTGACAACTCAACCAATACTGTTTGGCCACGAGGCTGCTGTCCCGGCCCCGGCGGCGATGTTTCTGGTTCAATACGCAAGCGGTAGGGAGCGTCCTTTCGACGCTCAATTTCCGGATTCGCTTGCACCAGCTGCGCGCCAGCCGGCAGTCGGATACGGAATTGGTCGAACGTCCCACCGTAGCTGCGAACAGTTAGCCTGGCGTCGGTGCGCACGCCGCGGCCGTCCAAAGTCACGTGGATTGCACCCAGGACGTTCAGCACTGAACTGAACAGCTGCGCCTCATTGTTCGCCGACTGCCACGTCAGACGAAAGAGACCCGCAGGTCCAGCGACTGTCAGGCGTGTCCCCTCGTCCGGACCGTGCTCATTCGCGACGATCGTCCCGGTACTGACGCGGTATTCGCTACTTCGCGCATCGAGATTCAGCAACAATTGAGATGAAACCGAGCGCGGACAATTAAGCGCCAGCGTCGTTTCAGCGCCATCGTGTTGTAACGGAACAATGAGCCTGATCGACAACTGGCGGACGTCGCCTGATTGCCCATTGAAGTGAGCAACATAGCCGCCGTTTTCTGAGTCGTAAGTCAGGCACTCCGGCTGTTTGTTGTTCGTTGTCGCCTCGCTGCCGCTAGCGCGATCGGTTTCCGCGTCTGCGGCGGTCGAAAAGTGAGGCTCGCCCTGCAGAATAGCGCCCACTAATCCCAACGGAACACTTCTGCGGCCGTCGGCCAATAACCGCACTTTCACTTTGCACTTTAGTTCAGCGCGCTGGTCGACGGCTGCTCCATCAAAGTCCAATGACTCAATCGAATAACTCGGCGCATTATCCTCCGGCGGCGGTTGGCTAAGTTTGCGCCATGCCCCAATGAAATCCTCGTACGTCATCCCGGGCATTGGCTGAGGGTGTCCGTCCGCATCGAGCAATATATACGTGTCTGGCCCAACGTATTCGATGGCTTTCGTCGCCGGCGGCGACAACGGCGTTTTTGACTCAATTGTGGTTTTTTCTGATGGGCCGCTACTATCGCTTACCGCAGCCGGCTTCGGCGGTGCTGTGCTGTCCTCAGCCGCTGAGAGACCGGAGAATCCACCTACGAGTATCGCGAGGACTCCGAGCCGACATAAGCGCAGCACCGCCGCAAGCCAAAAGCGCAGTTTGGTGTTGGCAGACTTGTCCATCGTTCCGGAAACCATTCGCGGCAAGGCCAAAATCGAACGCGTGAACACGCTCAGAGACAAGATCCCCCGCCGACGGGGTCGCAGCCAGCTCGCGAAATCGATTCATGCCGGAGCTGCAACTCCTCCCATTTTAGTCATGATCCCATAGCAGCGGAACTATTCGGCGCAGGCAACGACGGACAGCCTGACGCCAAAATGCCGAAAAATCGGCGCAATTTCGCTGCGGCGGCGCCATTAGGCAGAGAATTTATGCAGGATCGCCAGCAACTCGCCATGCAAAGAGGGGTTCGCCGCCGCGACAAAATGGGGGTGCCAAACATTGAATTCGCCACCGTGCCGGCCGGTTACATGGCCGCCCGCCTCTCGAATTAGTAGCACGCCCGCAGCCACATCCCATGGGTGAATGTGTGCGGCCCAAAAGGCATCGAGCGATCCGCTGGCGACATGGGCCAAGTTTAACGCTGCCGAACCGGAACGTCGCACTGCTTGGCAGGAAAGGACAACTTCGATGAAATCGAGCAAATCCGGCGTATTGCGGTCCACCTGCGCCGGTAAGCTCACCGCTACAAGTGCCTCGGCAATCGCTCTCGCTGCGCTGACTTTCAGAGGAATATCATTGCAAAACGCTCCCAAACCCGCCGCAGCGCTATAGCACTCGTCGTGCAGCGGATCGAATATTACCCCGGCCAGAATCTTTGCCCCTCGCGCGACCGCCACCGAGACGGCATAGTGCGGATAACCGTGAACGTAGTTCGTGGTCCCATCCAGCGGGTCAACAATCCACGAGATTTCGTCCAAGGCGGGACGGCCCGTGCGCGGCGATTGCTCTTCACCAACGAAACGATGCTCAGGGAAACGGGACTGAATAACTTGCTGAATTGCCTTCTGGGATGCGAAATCAGCATCCGTGACAAAGTCGCGTAGTCCCTTTACGTGTGTACTGAAGCGACCGCGCCAGCCGAGAAGCTCTTTGCCCCCAGCCCGCGCCGCGGCTTCGCAGGTGGCCTGCAGTTCAGAAACTACGTCTTGCGACACGCACACCTCTAATGACAGGCCGACAAGTGGAATAAAGCTGCTAGTAGTCGCCCAGTCTACCTTGTTGCTCCACCGCGAACGAGTGCCCGAGTTGTTAAGGCTGGCCGACCACAAGGCCTGAGTGAGAAGGGCGGCCGTGGAATTTTGTAGCGGTTATCACCGATGGCCCTAAATCAGTAACCAGTAAGGGTTAACATCGTTATGGCGGCAATCATCGAAAATACCCCACAACTTTTTGCAACAAAACTATGGACATCGCAAATGAAACGGGTATCATCGTTAGTGGAACAGCAGTCCTCGCGGTGATGTTCTTCGGGACTTAGCTCCACGTTCGTGGGCGGCGATTGCCTGATACTTTTATACCTACTCGGAAAACATCGGCCTCTTCTCTGTTCCGGCCCCGTCGCAATACCCTCGCGGTGTTCGGCGGGGTTTTTTTATTGGTTGCGCGCTAAGCGCGTGACCATTTCGCTCCGTTGTGCTTGAAAAGCGGCCGGCCTGCTCAGCAGTTATATGATCGCACCGTGGAAACTTGTTGGTTCAACAGCAACGCTATCAGCCAACTCGCTCAGTGGAGTTGTTGACGTCGCACATCCGGATCGCGGCCTGGAACTCCTTGTGCAAGGCCAAGTCATAGCGTCATCCGCACTTGGCATCGGCCGCTCCACTCAACAGCATGTTGCGGCGCCTGAGGTAACGCGACGGCCGAGCGACTGGCCGCTGCCGCTCGCCGAGGTTTACGTCCGCGATGATGACGTTGTCGCAGCCTACCATCCCAGCGAGGACTGGCCCTATGCGCCACAAGTTTACTGGCGGGCAAACCCATTTCGAGACATCGACTCTGTTCAGGGATCTCTCGCACTGTTCGTGTCGCTACAAACGCAACTGCTGGATACGCAACCGACCGTGTCGCTGGTGACACGGATGCGAAGTTCCGAAGTGCTTCAGGTCGAAGTGGCAAATGCGGCTGTTGCCCAGGTGACCCCGATCAGCGATGAGCCAGTCGCGCGCCCTGTTGGTACTGCGAGCTGCATTGTGCGACGACTTACGGCGATGTCTCTGAGCTACGTTGAAATCGTTCCGGCGAGCGATTTCTGCGCAAGGTCGGCCCAGGGCATGGCCACTCGCGAACCGTATATCGCCTGGCACCTCTTCGCCGAATTCCTTGAAAAGGGCGTCATTCGCAAGGCACGAGCGTACGCGGCTATCGTCCCAACAGCGCACGACATTGAATTGGCGATCGAATGCGCGACCGCAATCGATCAGAGCCCACTACCACTGACGGTTTAGGACGAACCATTAGCTTCGACGTCGACGTGCCGGCGCTTTTGCCGGACGCCGCGCTTCACGTCGGCCGTTCGCCATTCCGGCAGCCTCCTCAACGGCCTCCCCGTTCACCGAGAGCCGGTGGATATCTTTCAACTCGACCAGCTCCGCCATGCCGGCCTCAGCCAATTCGCGGCCAGAAACGTAGCGTCCGGGGATGATCCACTTCCGCATCAGCTCGGCTGAAACCTGGAAGAGCTGGGCCAACAGGTTGTCCATGTCCTGTTCGAGCTGGGCGAAATGACGCGCCCATTCTGAGGCCTCAGCCAGCCCCACGTTCTCTTCGCTCTGCCAGC